>CAVOWP010000043.1:0-13727 GCA_963700185.1 uncultured Alphaproteobacteria bacterium | reverse complement strand
AATGCCCAGATGCCGCCGCTCACTGGCAAGCCGAAGAGCAGTTGGGCGAGCCCGACGACCATCGCCCCCTGTGCCGCCCCGATGACGACATAGGGCGACAGCTTGCCCACCAGCGCATCCAATGCGTCTACCGGCGTCGCCAGCAGCGCTTCCCAGCTGCCGCGCTCGCGTTCGCGGACAAGGGTAAGTGCCCCCAGCATCAACATGCTGATCATGACGATGACGCCGACCAGCCCCGGGACGATCGTCCACGCGGTGCGTCTCTCCGGATTGTAAAGCCAGTCGACATCGATGGCCGGGCCATCATCCAGAGAAAACGTCGTTGCCCGCTTTCGCCAATAAGCCGTCTCCAGCGCGGCCAGCGCGGGGCGCACGGCGGTGGGGTCAGTCGCATCGACGACGACCCGCGCTCGCGCCGGCGCGCCGCCAGACTCCTCCTCGTCAGGAGGTGGCGGCAGCTCGATCCCGACCAATGCCTGACCGGCGACGACCATCTGCTCCGCCGCGCCGGGCGGCAGGGCCTCGCCAAGGATTTTGAAATAGCCGGTTTCGCCGACAATGCGAGCGGCGCGCTCGACAGAAGAGACGTCGGCTCCGGCAATGGCGATCGGGACATTCTTCGGATCGAGATTGACCGCATAGCCGAACAGAACGATCTGCACGGCCGGCACCAGGGCGATCAGGGAAATGGCGACGCGGTCTCGCATCAGCCGCAGTGTTTCAATTCGGGCGACGGCCATTATGCGTCTGAGGCGCCGTACTGTCGCCCACGCCGGGATGCGGAGCTTCATGTCTGACGCAAGCCCATCGGGAGCGACCACGCGAGGATAGCGTCCTCGAGCCGCGCCCCTGCTCGGGCGAGGCTCGCGGCGTGCATCGCCGCGAAGCGGCGCAGGTCGAGCTCCGCAAGCGGATCGGCGACGACGCGCAGGCTCTCACCCTGCGGGTAGCTGGTCACGACGCCGGCGACCGCGGTGACGTCGTTGGCGAGCCGCCGCACATCGGTGCCGGACAATAGGAATGCGACCGCTGGCGAGCCGGCCGCGATCTCCGCGGGCGCACCCGTGGCCACGACCTGCCCGTTCGCAAAAAAGGCGGCGCGAGAGCACCGCTCTGCCTCCGCGAGGTCGTGGGTGCACACGATCACGCCTGCACCGGCTGCCGCCAGCCCTTCCACGCGCCGCCATACCTCCTGGCGCGCCGCCGCATCGAGACCCGCGGTCGGTTCATCGAGGAGCACGAGACGTGGCGAATGCAGCAGCGACGCAGCGAGCTGAAGCCGGCGCGCCCAGCCCCCGGAGAGCGATCCCGCCCGCCTATGGGCCCACGGCACGAGACCGAACTCGCGGATCGCGGCCTCGACCGCCGCGTGCGGATTTCGCAGCCCGTAGACCTCAGCGCGAAAGCGGAGGTTTTCGAACACCGAGAGCTCGGCGTAGAGCGACAGCCGCTGCGACATGTAGCCAACCCGCTCGCGGATCTTTGCGGCATCGCGCCGAACGTCGAACCCGAGTACATGCCCACCCCCGCCGTCAGGCTTCAGGATCCCCGCAAGCATGCGAAGGGTGGTGGTCTTGCCCGCGCCATTGGCGCCGATGAAGCCGCAGATCTCGCCCGACCACAGGGTCAGCGTCCCGCCTGCGACCGCGGTGGTGCGGCCAATAGCGTTTCGAAATGTTATAGACAGCCACCAGCAGCTCTCGGCCGTTGGGCGGGGCGGCGGCCACCGCCGAGCACATGCGGGCGTGATCAGGCATGGTGATACCGGAACCCGCCGAACATGAAGTCGGTGGCCTCGGCACCGAGTGCGAGCACAGTCTCGCCGGGTTTCAGGGTCGGCCTCAATTGCGCGAGGGCGAGCCAAATTGCAGCCGATCCCGTATTTCCCAGCCGATCGGCGGTGACGACGATCCGCTCGGGCGCGACGCCAAGCGGCCCGGCCAGAATCGCGTCCATTCGGCCATTGGCCTGATGAGGCAGAACATAGTCGGCTGGCCCGCTTCCTGTGCGCTCCGCCGCCGCCGCGCAGTGCAGAAGCAGTTCAAGGCCCGAGCGGTGGATCGCGGCGAAATCGTGTCGGAACTCGGGAAATCCGACACTGCAGCCCGGAATGTCCGATCCGCCGTCTGCCACTGCGAGACCCGGCGCGCGCCCGCGACCCATTTGGCCGTAATAGACATGCGAAAGGCGCGGGCCCGCGCGATCGTTGTCGCGCGCGAGGATTATCGCGGCGGCGCCGTCGCCCATCTGGACCATATTGACGAGCTGTCCCGCATCCTCCGCCGCCCGATGCGGGTCGAAGAAGACAGAGCCCGTTTCCGACCCGACGATCGCGATCGGCCCCGCGCCGGCGCGCAGCAGGCCCTGAGCGAACACCAGGGCATTGGCGAAGCCGGTGCAGGCTTGACGGAACTCGACAAAGGGGCCGCCGTAGTCGAGCACCTCTGCGACCTGGCCGATGTTCGGCGGCATCAGGCGCGCCGGTGTCGCGGTATGACCGATCAGGTACGAGAGATCATGCGCCGCAAGGCCGGCTTCGCCGAGCGCGCCCCGCACGGCAGCTGCAGCGAGTTCGGGATTGCGATGCCCTTTGCGCGGAGCTTCCAAGCGGGTTCTCATGTTGCGGCAAAGGTACCGGGTGCGGATCCCGAGCTTGTGAGCGATGGCCATGCCGCGGCGGTGCAGCGACAGCCCAAAGCGACCCTCTACGGCCGTCAATAATTCCTCAGACGAGATCGGCTCGCCCGGAAGCGCCACACCGGTGCCGCGCACCAGGATTGGCGCCGGGTCCGACCAGAATGGTGGTGAGAAAGGGGCGGTCACTGGAAGAGCCCGTTCGGCACGCGGACGATACGCGCGAACAGCCGCTCGGCATCTATGCCCAAGCTGTCAAAGGCAGCGCCACGCCGAGCAAGGATGCCGACGAGGCCGAGGCGGGCATTCTCGGCGACGGCGCCAATCACATCTCCTTGAGCGAGCTCGGCGGCGATACGGCGCGACAGCCGGACGTGTCCGGCCTCGTCCCTGTGGATGCGACGGAAGATCGCGTTGGCGGCCGGCTCTTGCGCCAGGACACGATCGGGCTCGAGCAGCGCGGCAAGGATCAGGCAAACGGCGGAATCGAGGGCCGCGATCGAGGCAAGGTGCAACCCGATGTCGGCTTGCGCGATGCCGATGATAAAAACGGAGCAGGGCACGGCGCAGCTCCCTGTCCGGCGCGGGTGTGGGCAATGCGCCGCGCAGTCCCCGCAACAGCCCTTCATGAATGAGCTCCTCTTCTGCGACGCGTGCAAATGCACGGCGAGCGGCGTCCTCGAGGGGCGAACCTCCGAGACGGGCGAAGGCGAGCGACGCCGATTCCTCGCCGCAGGCGAAAACCTGCAGCAGCTCGGAGAGCGCCTCGGCCTGCGCATCCCCGAGCCGGAGCGGTCCGGGGAGTGGCGCGGCAGGAACCGCGTCGGCGAGCCGAAAGCAGATCTGCTGGTCGACCGGTCGGGCCATGGCGGCCTTCCCCCTGCTGACGTGGCGGCTGCAGTTAGTGTCAGCTCACGGGTTGCCGAGCTTGGGGACCAACGGCCAATTCTGGTCGCCGCGCACAATGTTGCCGGACTTGTCGAGGGACCACAGCGATTGCGCAAGGAAGCCGTTGTTCAGATAGAGCTTGTCGTTGACAATCGCCCACTCGTCCGGATCGATGTCCGCGATCTTGTTCAATGAGATCGCGTAGGCGCAGTAGCCGCCATACTGCGGCACAAATTTCTCCGGCGAGGCGATGAACTGGTCACGATTCGCGGCCGACGCGAACCGATAGGTTGCCCCCTTGTAGGTCGTGGAATACTGGGCCAAACCGGGGGTCGGCTTGCCGGTGGTGAAGTAAGAAACCGGATCATAGCCTTTTATGGCCAGACCGTGTTCGGTGTTCACCGCCGCGATCGGCGGATCGGCCAATGCGGTGCCAGTGACGAACAGCGAGAGCAGGCAGATGGCGAAGATCTGCCGGAACGACGTGAGCGAGAAACCAATCATGACAGCACCTTCGGTAGCAAGCCAAACAAGAACGAGTTCTGGTCCGCCGCAACGATCTCACATCGCCCAACACGAGAAGGCGGCGATCGAAAGCATCCAGATCAGCGCGACGGCCGGTGCAATGGCCGGCATCGCGGCTTCCAAGAAGCAACCGATTTTCGAGCAGCTTTCGCTTGCAAACATCTTCGTTCTCCATTGGCGGGATGATCCCGCCGGCGACCCAGACGCCCGACGCCGCTGGGCCGCGACCTGACGCCAGGCGTCGTGGGCGACAGCGGGAAATTCCCTGTTGTAGGGGTTTTCCCCAACGAGCCTGCCTGACGCCACTCAGCACCTGGCGGGGCCCATTGAAATTCTCCAGTTCAATTGCCTATTCCTCGACTACCGGGACCCAGTGACCCCTCCAGTTTGCGTGGTGATCGTATCCGGACCGCCACTCGTAATGGGTGTTTGTCGTGGCGGCGCTCGGCTTTCACCGTTGACCCCCCGAGGGCGGCGGTCCCGAGAACCCGGCGAAACCGGCGCTTTTAGTATAGCCATAACTGGACTTAGGCCCGGTTTCCGCTGAGATCTGTGTGTCCGAGGCACAGTGAGCAGGCTGCCACTTGCCCCGCGATGCGTAGCCGGGCGAAACCCAGAGCCGGCCGGACCCGCACTCCTCGGCAGTCGACGAACTGGGGACGACGCGCTGGCTGATGCCGGGCCAGGTGTTCCCACCCGAGGGTTTCGGCCCTTGGGCCATCGCGGGCGAGAGGCTGACGGCGGCGACTAGGGTCAGAGCTGTGGCGCCGCACCATAAAGCTTTCATTTCGGACCTCCGTTGGATGAACGTGAGCGTAGCTTCGAGCTGGTCAGCCCGGCTCCGACGATCTGGCGACCAGAGGTGGGCGCCACTCGCCCGACCCGCTCGGCAGACGGGGCGGTCGGCGTACCGGTCGATACCGCCCCGGTTCTCAGCATGGAGCTCTGCCTCCCTGGGTCGGGCGGCGGCGTGGCCTCCCGCGATGCAATGTCGGAATTGACGGAGGCCAGCGGAAATGCCCGTTGGCTATTATCGCGATGTTTCCGCTGCATCGCCGCCGGGTCCCCCGACGCACATCGGATCCGCGGGCCGCTCGGCATCCAGGCGGCTCGGTGACTCGCAGAGACGAGTTTGTCTAGGTCTAGGTCGCGAGCGGTCCGCCGCTCGTCCTGCGGTTCACCCCGGCGGGCAATTTCGCTTTACGTCGCCGCGTCGAGCAAAATCCTGCCAAGGGCCGTCTCCGGTCTCAATCGCACAGTGACGACCGCGTCGAAGCCGAGGCTGCGACCGTAACGGTGCAGCGCGAAAATGAGCATCAGCACAAGAAGGAACAAATATGTCCAAGGCCACTCGCCCGGCGCGCTGTAGAGGCCGAGCCACAGATTGACTATCTGAAAGGCTCCGATCATTGCCCACAGGCCCACGAAGATGCCGAGGATCAGCGAAACTGCCGTCAGCACTTCGAGGAGGTAGACGATTGGCGCGAACAGGTAGAAGTGCGGCAACACGATGTTGTTGACGAAGTCGGCCTGAAGCGGAACGGCTCCGATTTGCCCATTATCAGTCCGCGTTCGATCAATACGACCGCCGCGCCCATCTGGGCCAGCGTCTGAGGCGACCGACAAACGCGGGATCCGGCTCCGATAATGCAGAGATCCGGAGTGAGCGGCCGTGTCATGCAGCTTTCTTGGCGCGCCAGCGCTTGTATCCCACCGGGATCAGCGCAAGGAGCGCCAACCCGGCGATCGGAACGAGCACGCCCGGCTTGAACAGGATCGCCAGATCGGGCTCGTCGACCACGTTGCCGAGCCCATTGCCGAGGCTGGCGTAGACGAACGTGCCGGGAATGATGCCAAGAAAGGTGGCGAGCACATACGCCGGCAATCTGACGCCGACCAGTGCCGGAACGAGGTTGACGAGCCAGAACGGAAAGACCGGCACCAGCCGCAGAACCAGCAGATAGTTGAACGCATCGGCGCGAAAGCCGGCCTCGAGCTTCCCGACGAACCCCCCAGCGCGTTGCGCGAGGCCCCCTAGGCCAGCACGGGCGGCGAGAAAAATTGCGGTTGCCCCCAGGGTCGCGCCAATTACGGCACACAGCGTTCCGAGCCAAATGCCGAACAAAAATCCGCCAGCGATCGTCAATACCACAGCACCTGGGACCGAGAGCGCGACCAGCAGACAGTACACCGCGATATAGAGCAACGCAGCGATGACCCCCCAGCGCTCGACAAGGCTGCACAGCCAATCGCGGTTCTCGGCAAGGGTGGTGAAGCTCAGATATTTATGCCCGCCGGCGCCAATGAACGCGATCCCGGCAACGACGAGGAGGCCGAGCGGGACCAACTGTCGCGCGGAGAGCATCGATGTCGTGCAAGAACGAGTTTGGGTTCGCCGCAACGATCTCACATCGCCCAAGACGAGAAGGCGGCGATCGAAAGCATCCAGACCAGTGCGACTGCTGGCCCTATCACCGGCAGCGTAGCTTCCAAGAAACAACCGACTTTCGAGCAGCTTTCGCTTGCAAACATCTTACTTCTCCATTGGCAGAAAGATCTGGCTGGATCATCAAGGTTTATCCTAACGAGCCAAGCCGTCGCCGGCCGGCACCGGCGTGGGCTATTGAATCCGTCAGATCAGCCATCTGTTACATGACGAGAACCCATTGCCCTTCCCAATGGGCATGGCGACCCGCGTAGTGGTACTGCCACTCGTAATGCGATACTACCGCGGCGGCACCCGGGTCAGCAGGCAGGTCGAGGCTGCCGGGTGCGATATTCCTTCCGTTGGCTCGGGGCCCCGGCACCGCCGGCGATGCCGCAACGGTCGAAGTGCCGTGGTCGACGCGCTGCGATATGCCGGGCCAGGTGTTCCCACCCGAGAGTTTCGGCCCCGTGCCCTCGTGGGAGATGCCGCAATGGTCGAAGTACCGTGGTCGACGCGCTGCGATATGCCGGGCCAGGTGTTCCCACCCGAGAGTTTCGGCCCCAGTGCCATCGCGGGCGAGAGGCTCACGGTGAAGACGAAGGCCACAATTGCAGCGCGGCACCATGAAGCTTTCATTTCGGACCTCCGTTGCATGAACGTGGGCGTAGGTTCGAGCCGGTCAGCCCGGCTCCGACGATCCGGCGACCAGAGGTGATCGCCAGTCGCTCGACCCGGTCGGCAGACGGGGCGGTCGGCGTAACGGTCGATACCGCCTCGGTTCTCGGCATGGGGCTCTGCCTCCCTGGGTCGGGCGGCGGCGTGGCCTCCGGCGATGCAATGTCGGCATTGCCGGAGGTCGCCGGAAATGCCCGTTGGCTATCATCGCAATGTCCCCGCTGCATTGCCGACGGGTCCGCCCGACGCACAGCGGATCCGCGGGCCGCTTGGCATCCAGGCGGCTCGGAGACTCGCAGAGACGAGTTTGTCTAGGTCGCGGGCGGTCCGCCGCTTCTGCTTCGCTTCACCCCGGCGGGCAATTTCGCCTTACGTCGGTGCGTCGGAGCAAGAACCTCCCGTGGCCCGTCTCCGGTCTCAGGACGGCCACCCGGGTGTCGCTTCTTGGTGGGAGCGCGTCCGTCGGCGGTCGTCTACGAGCAGGCGATCTTCCAGCGCATGACCGACGCAGACGCTGCGCCCTTCAAAAATCTTCAGCCCGATCCGTGGGCCAAGGTGCGGGAGTTGCTCAACGCGGCGTGACCGAAGTCCCGGTCGGACAACAGCGGGTCGCGCCCGAACTCCGAGGCGAGAAATTCGATCATCGCGCGGACCTTTGTCGGCACTAGCCGCCGCGACGGGTAAACGGCATGGATCGGGAAGCTTGTCGGGCTCGAAATTCCTTCAGGATGATTTTGACCTCGCCGCGCCTGATTTCCTCGTCCTTGAACAGCCAGATCGGGATGACGCCGACGCCGACCCCGCCCAGCACGCCTTCGCGCACCCCCTCGGAATTGTCGGCGTGATATCGGCCTTGCACCGGGATCACGATCTCCCCGTCGGGACCGGCGAAATGCCATTCGTTGCCGGTAGCGAGCCGGGTGTAGACGATGCAGTCATGGGCTGCGAGATCGGCGGGATGGACGGGCTCTCCCCGCCGCTCGAGATAGCGTCGAGAGGCGGCGGTGACGCGGCGAGTGGTGCCGATGCGCCGTGCGATCAGCGCAGGATCGGCAATATCACCGATACGTACCGCCAGATCGATGCCCTCCCCGACGAGATCGACAAAATTATCGCTCATCACCAGCTCGACCTGAACTTCGGGGTTCAATTCGAGGAAACGCGGCATGCGCGGGCGATGCAGCCGACCGAAGGCCACAGGGATGCTGAGCCGAAGCCGCCCAAAGGCTCGCGCCCACAATTCTTCCCAGCGCTGGCTGAGTCTCGCTCGTCGAGCACTTTTCCATCCATCTACCAGCATCGGCCCGACTTCGAGCGCATCACGGTAGCCGCGATTGAGAAACCCGTACCGAGGCAGCGATGGCCTGCTCCCTTCCTTGGTTGCGGAGTGAGCTACGCTCGGGCCCGAGCTTTTCGATTTCCGACCCGTCGCGCGCACGGAACGGCCATTCTCTCAACGACCAGGCCTGCGGACGAAACGATCGCGACGCTACACTCGGCCAACGGCGGCCCGTTGACCGATGGCGTCGTCGCAAAGCTGGGCACTCGAGCTCGGCATAACGCTTCGCCTGCGCTGGCGGAAGATCGGTCAGCCTCGCCGTATCAGCGAACCTTGTCCTGCACGGCAGTTCTCTTCTGCGCGGCACTGTCGACTGCCGAAGACGCCTATTTATCTGACATTCCTCAACCGGCGCTGCAGCGCGTGGTCTATTTACCGCCGCCGTGCGCTCGCGAGCCTCGTGAACAGCCGTGGTCGGCGGGGCACCTTGGTTCGCCCACTTCCGTGCCCGCAGCGGCGGACGACACTGTGTTTTTCGTCGACGCCGCCAAATCCGCGGTAGGTCGGAAAAGAGCCGCCACCGATTTCCGCCCGATCTCCGCTAATCGGAGAGCTTCGTCACGAGCGTCGTTCACATCGGCAAAGATCCGGTTCATGCTGTTCGTCAACCACTCAGCATAGGCGGTGGTCATTGCGCCGGCGTCTTTGCAGCCACATATCGCGTGGAACGTGCGGGAGCTCGCCTCCATCGCCTCCTGGCGCCGCTTCGTCCATGCCGCCATTATCTTTTGGGTTTCGTCGAGCAGCTCTGCCTGCTCCTGAAGCCAGGCCCGCATCTGAAACTGAAAGGTCTCGGCCACATTCGGCCGATCGGATCGCGACGAGCTGCCGAAATATACCTCCACCGGCATTGGCTGGACGTCGACAGGTCGTCATGGTGTAGGCGGGCCGCTCCGGTTACCATTTCTTGAGATTATCGTCGATCACGCCGCGCAGCTTAGGCGATCCGACTTATCTGCGGTCCGCCTCCTCAGCGCGGTCTTCCCTGACCGTCGCCAATGGCAACAGTCCGCCGCGTGGTGTGAAAACGACCGAGCACTCGACGATGATAGGTGTTTTCTGAACGCTGACGAAACCGTTCTGCTCTGCGGTGCTTATGTCGGCCTGTGAGGTCAGCACAGTTGGGCGTCCTTTGATCCAGGAAACCAAGTTCACTTGCCATAATGGCGAATAGTCCGTATCGGTGTTGCCCGGACCAGCAGGATTCTGGGGCAGATGCCAGCACATTGCCCTGGTTGGAGTTGGTAAAGACAAAGATGTCATCTACCGCGCCAGAGCGAGGGAGTGACGCGAAGTTCAGCGGAATGAAATTAGCGTTGAATCCCACCGCGACCTGTTGGGCGGCGGCAACGATACTTGTCCCCGCACTAGGGTCGACGCCGACTTCCGGTGTAATGTAAAGTGCGGTTTGACCGTTAAAGAACCCGATCTGCAAAGGCAAGCTGACGCGCGCTGATACGTTGCCGCCGGCGGCCAAATCGGCAAGGATCTCCCGCAATTCAGATTGGTTCGAGACTTCCCGCGCTTTCAGTGTTCCGGCCGAGAAGCCAAACGATGCGATGGCCGCACACGCGAGAGCCATAACGCTGGGCGCGAAGGTCGCGGCCGGTAGTCACTTTTGCCGCTCTGGAGGGAATGTATCGAAACAAATGCATAGGGCTAACCTCCTAGTTTTACCTGCTTTCATACTGGGATATCCGACACGTTGGTCGCCTTGCGTCAGGTTGTTAAGCTTCTTCTCGGAACGGTCCGAGCGGCCGATTCCGGGGTGGATGCTCCTGGCGCGTCATCCAGATCCGCTGGAGGTCCGGCTCTTTGAGCAGATTTCCTTTTCGGGTTCCCCGCATCGGCCCGACTTCGAGCCGATCACTAGATCCACGATTGAGCAGCCCGCATGCGGCATCGATGGCAAGCTCCTTTCCCTTGAATATGTGCATTACGATGGAGCCGCCGGTCCGATACGTACCAGGCCATTGGCGTTCCCTCTTTCATTGTTGATTTTGGCACAGTGAACGAGCCTTTTTCCTCCAGCCGAGTCTCAAGCCGTGTTCGGCGCGCGTCGATCAACCGGCCGGCGGCAGTCGCACGCCGGGGCCCTTCCCCGCATTGGCCCGACTTCGAGCGCGTCACGAGAATCGCGCTCGAGAAATGCGCCAGCTGCGGTTGGGATCCTTCGGTCAATTGATCAGAGCTACGTCGAGGCAGGATAGGTACGATGCATCGAATTGAGAGGTTCATGGCGGCCGCCGGCCCTAGAGCCGTGGCGTCCAGCAATAGGGTCTTCATTCGAGACCTCCTGCGGGTTGATGTTCTTCCTTGGTGCAGTATCAGGATGGCGAGAGGCCGGCGGAAATGTCTTTTGGTTATCATCGCGATGTTTCTATTGCATCGTTGACGGCCGCTTAGCGGTGATTTGCGAAGACGAATTTGTCTAAGGTGTCGACGAGGCACCGCTCCTTCGGTGGCTCGCCTTGGTGGGCAAAATCCCCTTAAGTTGGGGCGTCGAGTAAGATAGCGCCGAGACCCGATCCCGTGGACAACCCGATGGCGAAAATTCAGCATGTGCAGCCCGTGGACCAGCCTCACGTGCTAATGCTGACGACCGGCGCGCCTTCGTAGAAGCGTCGCAGCCCGGCTAGCACCCTAAGCCGGCGAAGCCGGAACCAAACAGGCTAAAATAGACGCACGAGACGCGGGGAGCAGGAGGGGAGGTTGAGGCAGCCGCTGACGGAGCGTTACCGCGAGCGCCTCGCCGGGGTGCTCTCCTGCTATGACCGGATCATCGTCACCGGCACGCTGCCGGGAGCCTGTTACGCGAAGGGAATGACGGGATTTCTTTCTGCGCGGCAGATCCGGATCTTCGACTATCCGCGATTTGCCGAACCGCTTCGCGATCGAGTGCGCGAGCGCGCCGCTGAGTTGGCGAGTGCCGCTGGCATTACCATCGAACACATTGCCAAGAAGCACATCCGCAAGGAGGACGTCGTCGCCAGGGTGCTTGTCGTCCGTGGCGACCGTCCCGGCCTGGTGCATATCATCTCGGCGATGGAAGCCTGCGACACCTACAAGCCCTGGCATGACAAGCACACGCATCGCACCTTCCTGCGGCCGGATACTGGCAAACGCCTGCACTACTACTTCTACTTCATCGACGCCGAGTTGGGCCTGATCTATCTGCGCGTACCGACCTGGTGCCCGTTCCGTCTGCAGTTCTATTGCAATGGGCATAGCTGGCTGGCCCGGCAACTCGCCGCTGCCGGGATCGGTTTCACCCTTGCCGACAACGCCTTCCTGCACATCGACGACTGGCAGCGCGCGCAGACCCTCGCCAATCGCCTCTCGCCCGACGAGCTGCATCGCATCCTCGATCGCTATGCCCAGCAGTGCTGTCCGGTGCTCGACGTGTTCGCTCAGTCCTACCACTGGAGTTTCATGCAGATCGAGTACGCCACGGATCTGGTGTTCCGCTCGCAAGCCATCCTCAAACCCCTCTATGAACAGCTGTCCCGGCAAGCCATCCTCACCGTCAAAGCCGAACACGTCGCCACCTTCCTCGGCCACAAGATCACTGCCCAACTCGCCCAAGAGATCGGCAGTCAATTCACCACGCGGATCGAGGGCACCTGCGTCAAGCATCGTTTCAGTAAGTCCTCGATCAAGATCTACGACAAATTCGGCCTCGTCCTGCGTATCGAGACCACCACCAACGACGTCTCCGCTTTCAAGCACTACCGCAAGGTGGAACATCGCCATGGCCCGGCAACTCGTGCCCTGGCCCCCGTCAGAAAGACCATCTACAGCCTCAAAGACTTGCGTGAGATCTTGCTGAGCTGCAATCGCCGTTACCTCGAATACCTCTCCAGTCTGGATGACTTCTCGGCTGGCATCCGGGCGCTCGACCGTCTCACCCAACCCCGTCCGGTCAAAGGCCGAAACCTCAAGGGCCTCAACTTTTTCAGCCGCGCCGAACAGACCCTGCTTGCCGCCCTCCAGCGTCCCGGCTTCAATATCGCTGGTCTCCGCCGCGCCGACCTACTGCCGCTCCTCGGCCAATCCTCTCCCGCCACCCTATCCCGACAACTCGTCCGTCTGCGCCATCTCGGCGTCATCAAACGCGTCCTCGGCACCTACCGCTACTATCTCACCCGCGCTGGCCGCGCCGCCATCGCTGCCGGCCGCCGCCTCACCGAACACACCATCATTCCTGCTCTGGCCTGACACAAATCTGCTCACAACATGCAAACACTCAGGTCGTAAGCGACTAACTGCCACGCCCGTCGTCCGGTTCTTGAGCCTGCTGCCGACAGTCGTCTGCCGTGGCAATGGCTGACCGACCCTTGATATGCCTCTTCTGGCGTGCGCTTGACGCGCTTGATTATTCGCTGACGCAGATAAGATTGTGCATGCTCGACGCGGTGTGCCGCCCCGAGCCGAAGAGGTGATCAGCCGCAAGGCGCCGTTCCAGGACGCCCTCCAGGATGCCGGCACGCCCCGATTAGCTATGTCGATCACACGGCGGGCATGGCACTGAGTTGTTCGAGAAGATCTGGGACATCGGGACCGAGCGGACCGTCTCCAACCGGCAGTAAAGATTTCTGTGCCGCCACAAGCGCGATAACCGGCGCGCATCCGCATAATACCCTTTCGGCATTTCCGGCAGCCCATACGGCTCCGTACATTCGCGACGGATGACAGGCGCGGCTTTTGAAACCGTCGGCGCCTCGACAAGGAGCGGACACGATGGACGCCAGCGTGGCGAGCGAGCCGGCGGCGAGCCCCGAGGAGGCACCGACTTCGCGGGGCGAGACCAAGCTGATCAACCTCGCCCTACAGGGCGGCGGCGCGCACGGCGCCTTCACTTGGGGCGTCCTCGACCGCCTGCTCGAGGACGACCGCATCGGGTTTGACGGCATCAGCGCAACGAGCGCCGGCGCAATGAACGCGACTGTGTTCGCGTCGGGCATGGCCGCGGGTGGCCGCGAAGGCGCGAAGAAGGCGCTCGCCAAGTTCTGGCGTCGGATCAGCCAGGCGACATCGACGAGCCCGCTGCAGCCGACCTTGTTGGACCGTCTTTTCGGCCATCACTCGATGGGGCAATCGCGCGGGTTCGTCTTTTCCGAACTGATGACCCGGTTGTTCTTGCCGTACGAGTTCAACCCCCTCGGCCAGAATCCTCTACGGGACGCCCTATTGGATAGCGTCGATTTCACCGCGCTGACGGCGAAGACCTGCCCGATC
>CAVOWP010000042.1:0-268576 GCA_963700185.1 uncultured Alphaproteobacteria bacterium | reverse complement strand
ACCGCACGATGCGCCGTGCTGCTTCACGACCATCGCGACCTGGGAGAACAAAGGCAAGAATATCGAGTACGGCGGCTCGAGCTATGTTTGGTCGAAGCACGTCAATTTTCTCCGATTTCTCGACTTGCCTAGGCACCGGCCGGACAGCTGCTTTCGCATGGCCATGCTGCCGCCGGATGATGGGGTACGCGCCGCGGTCGCCGCTGGCGGCTGGGGCCTCGTCGATCCGCGCCCGATTTCGGCCGACATGCGGTCCTACCGCAACTTCATCGCCCGTTCGCGCGGCGAGCTCACCGTGGCGAAGGATATTTATGTTCGGCCCAACAGCGGATGGTTCAGTGATCGCAGCGTCTGCTATCTCGCAGCTGGCCGGCCGGTGATAACCATGCGCACGGGCTTCAGCAAATTTTGCCCGGCCGGGGTCGGCTGGTTTGAGTATTCCAATCATGAGGAGGCACTAGCCGCCATCGACGCAGTTGCCGCGGATTACTCCAAAAGCAGCCGCGCGGCGCGCGAATTGGCCAGGGAATATTTCGCATCGGATCGCGTTCTTGGGGCGCTAATGGCGGATTGCGGGTTGTGAGCCAACCACGCCCTCGCCTTGACAGCTGGGGTTGCTGACGTTCTCATGCTCGGTGCAACGGCAAAGGAGTAGCCAGCGCGTGGCGAGCCTAGCGGAATCGCTTCTCCTTACGCCAAGCGCGGGTCTGACAAGGCATTAATTAATTCCGTTCGGATCAATCTCGACAGCGACATCGCCCCAGGAACCACGACATGGGCGTTTTGACAGCCAGGATCGCTGCCAAGCCCGTTACCGCGACGGGCCTCGCCGACAAAGCGGCACGGTTCCACCAGTTCAATGCGAAATCATGGTGGGACCAGCTGTCGCTTGTTATCGTGTTGGTTGGCATCGCTCTTGTATTGTCCACTTTCCGCGACTACGGCGTCACGTGGGACGAGGATGTCCACAATTGGTACGGGAATTTCGTCCTCGACTATTACTTGTCTCTGTTTGGTGACAAGACTGCGCTACACTGGCGGGACCTCTATAACTACGGCGCCGTGTTCGACATGGTGGCGGCGGCGCTGAACCGCGTCTCCCCGATCGGCGTCTACGAGACCCGGCATCTGCTGAACGGCCTGGTGGGAATCCTCGGATTGATCGGCTGCTGGAAGCTCGGCCGCGCGGTTGCCGGCCCCCGCGCCGGATTTATTTCATCTCTGATACTGATTTCGACGCCCAATTATTATGGGCAAATGTTCAATAATCCAAAGGACATACCGTTTGCAGTCGGCATTGTATGGAGCACCTATTACTTGATCCGGATCGTGCCGACGCTGTCCCGGCCTCCCTTGGGGACGCTGGCCAAACTCGGTGTGGCAATCGGTATGACGATGGGTGTGAGGATCGGTGGCCTGTTGCTGATATGCTATTTGATCCTCCTCTTGGCCCTGGACAGGATTTGGCGCGCCATTTCCGCCAAACAGATCGGCGTGCTGGCCGGCACCGCTTGGGTCGGCTTGTGGCGAGTTCTCCTCCCGGTCGTAGGCGTTGCCTATCCGGTCATGTTGTTGTTCTGGCCGTGGGCGCAGACCGACCCGATAGAGAATCCGCTGCGCGCCCTTGCTTTTTTCTCACACCAAACCTTCCCGTTTTATACGCTGTTCGACGGCCAGTTTGTGCCGGCGAGCGACCTGCCATTGACGTACCTCCCGACTTATATCGCCCTCGCGCTGCCGGAGCTCGTTCTCGTCCTGTTGTTCTCTGTTCCGGTTGCAGTCGGGGTCGCGCTCTGGCGCGGCAATTTCCGCTTGAGCCGAGAACAAGCGCTCGCGAGCTTCGTCCTCGGCATCGGGATCGTCTTCCCAGTCGCGTACGCCATAGCCATTAGGGCCGTATTGTTCGACGGCATGCGCCACTTCATCTTTATTTTGCCACTGATCGCAGTTGCGGCGGCAGTTGTCGCAGATCGGGGTCTCGATTGGTTGTCGCGGTTCCCGTACCGACGGCCGATCTGGGTCGTGCTCGCTCTTTATGGCTGCGCGCATATTTCGATTATGGCCATGCTGCACCCCGACCAATATGTTTACTACAACGCCTTCGTCGGCGGCGTCGAGGGCGCCCAGCACAAGTTCAAGCTCGATTATTGGGCCAACTCCTATGCCGAGGCGGTGAAGGGGCTCGAAGATTATTTGCGCGCCGAGTATGGTGCGGATTTCGAAGAGCGCGAATTTACCGTCGCTGTTTGTGGGCCGCCGATCTCAGCGGGTTATTATTTCCCTCCGAATTTTCGATTTGTTCGCGACCGTGCCCAGGCTGATTTTTTTATCGCCTTCACCAAGGACAACTGCGAACGATCGCTGCCCGGCCGGCCGATTTATCGCGTCGAGAGGATGGGTGCGCTCCTGTCTTTGGTGCTTGATCGGCGCGAACTTGTTGCGGAGCGACGGGCCGCGAAGCACGCCTCGGCGGCATTCCCTTCGAGGCCGATCCCCGGATCGCCGCCGTTGCATTCGCCCCCATCGCCGTAGAATAGATCTCGAGTGAAACCTTCCGAGTACGACAAGCTCGACCGGATCGAAGACCGGATGTGGTGGTTCGCCGCCATGCACGCGAACCTGCTCGCGGCAGCGCAGCGATCAGCGATCGATAAACTCCATCTCCCCATTCTGGACGCCGGTTGCGGGACCGGGGGGTTTCTTTCTCGGTTGGCGGCTAAATATTGCGGGAATACCGTAATTGGACTGGATCTCGACCTCAGGGCCTGTACGCGTGCGGCTGTCAAGAGCACACGGCCGGTGTGCGTGGGCTCGATCAACGACCTGCCGTTCGCCAATAATGCTGTTGCTGCCATTTTCAGCGCGGATGTCTTATGTCACGAAGGGGTCGACGAGTCTCGTGCACTGCGGCAATTTCATCGCTGCCTGTGTCAGGACGGCTGGCTTATCCTCAATCTGCCGGCCTATCGCTGGATGCTGTCGCGGCACGACGCGGCAGTGAGCAATGTGCGGCGCTATACCGCGCCGGGGCTTCGCCGTTTGCTGAAGGCGGTCGGGTTCCGTCCGGTGTACATCTCCTATTGGAACGCCCTGCTGCTTCCGCTGATGGTCATGGCGCGCAAGCTTGTTTCCCAAGATCGTGGCGTGGTTAGCGACGTCAAATTGTACCCTCGTTCGGTGGAGACGCTTTGCCGAGCCGCTACGACGCTCGAAGGCGCATTACTGCGACGTGGGGTCAGATTGCCCTTTGGCGGGTCAATTCTCGCCATCGCTGTAAAGGGAGGCGGTGATCGTGACTGAAAAAGAGCAAACGATTCCGAAACCCGCCACGTCCGGTCTGGCGCTCTCGATCGTGATCCCGGTCTACAACGGGGCCGCCAGCATCGCCGAGCTGGTTCACGCACTGGAGGAGCTGCGGATCGAGGGCGGACACGAGATCATCCTCGTCAATGACGGCAGTCCGGACGACAGCCTCGATGTATGCTGCGCTCTTGTCGACGGCGCCAGTGTGCCCATCACATTGATCAAACTCGCAAGAAACTTTGGAGAGCACAACGCCGTCGTGGCGGGGCTGCGCCATGCGAGCGGGGCGCATGTGATTACGATGGACGACGACCTGCAGAACCCTCCGGAAGAGGTCGAGCGACTGCTCGCCTTTGCTCAAGGCAGCGGAAAGGAGGTTATCTATACCTTCTACGACGATAAGCAGCATCCGATCTGGCGGAACCTCGGGAGCCGCTTTACCAACCGGGTCGCCGATTTCGTGCTCGAAAAACCGAGGGGTCTCTATCTCTCCAGCTTCCGTTGTATGAGCGCTTTTGTCGTTCGCGAGATCACCCGATATGAGGGGCCCTTCCCCTATGTCGATGGGCTGATCCTGCAGGTGACCCACGATATCGATCGACTGACGGTGCGGCATCTGCCGCGCGCCGTAGGGCGCAGCAATTATACCTTGCGCCGACTCATGCGGCTGTGGGCGAGCATGTTCGTCAATTTTTCTGTGATGCCGCTGCGGGTCAGCACAATAACCGGGTTCGTCCTGAGCGGAATGGGGGCTTTGGCCGGCGCGATGGTCATTGCCGAGGCGCTGACTTCATCCCCGCCGGCCGGCTGGGCTTCGCTGATGGCGGCGGTGCTGCTGCTTTCCGGCGTACAGCTGGTGATACTCGGCATCGTCGGCGAATATCTCGGCCGACTCTATCTCACGGCCAACGGAAAGCCTCAATCTGTGATCAGGGAGGTGCGGCGTAGCCAATTCTCGCGCGCCGCCGAGGCACGTCCGCCGGTTTGGCTACGCGAGACCGCAGGAAGATGATGTCGATCTATTACACAAGTCTCGTGGCGGCGATATTGTTTGGGATTGGCGGACAAATCGCACTGAAATCGGCTGCCGAAAAATCGGCGACGATCACTGCTCAATTTCTCAATCCGCTGACGATAATTGGCCTTGCGATCTATATCATGGCTGCGCTTTGCTACATTCTGGCTCTCAAGAAAATCCCTGTATCGATCGCCTTCCCTTCGGTTGCGGCGAGCTACGCGGTGGTCGCGGTGCTCGCGCATATATTGTGGAACGAGCCGCTAGGCTGGCCTCAGCTGGCGGGGATCGCATTGATCGGCAGCGGCGTGTTGCTGATTTATCAGCACTGAAGTTGGGCTCAGGCGAAAAAACTGCGAATCTCGGCGATAACCCGATCTACCGCCTCGTCTGAAATTTGCGGATAAATCGGCAGGCTCAGAATTTGGGTTGCGGCGCGCTCGGTCACACCCAAACCTGATGGACCGCAGGCGAGACGGCCGCTATAGGCCGGCTGTTGGTGCACCGGGACCGGATAATGAATTGCGCTGCCGATCCCGGCAGCCTGCAACGCCTCCCGCAACCGATCGCGCTCGGCCAGCCGGATTACGTACTGATGGAAAACGTGTGTCGTTTGTAGCCGGCGCGCCGGAAGCGCCAGCGGGAGCCCGGTGAGACCCGTATCATAACGGTCCGCGACGGCTTGCCGACGAGCATTGTCAGCGTCCAACGACCTGAGCTTGACGCCGAGAATGGCGGCCTGGATCGGGTCGAGACGCGAATTGATGCCGGTGCGCGCACTGACAGAACGCTCGCGCCAGCCGTACTCTCGAATTTCGCGTAGCGCCACCGCGAGCACGGGATCGTTCGTCACGACCATGCCGCCGTCGCCGAGCGCGCCGAGGTTCTTTGTCGGATAAAAGCTGAAGCAAGCGATATCACCAAACGATCCTACCGCCCTGCCGCGATAGAGTGCGCCATGGCTCTGCGCGCAATCCTCTATCAGCCGCAAGCCTGATTTCCGGGCGATCTCGGTGAGGGCAGACAATTCGGCCGGCTGGCCATAAATGTGCACCGGCAGGACGGCCGCCGGCCGGCCGGCCGGCGGCGACTGCAAGGCACGCAAGAGCTCGCGGGGAGCCATCGTGTAGGTCCCCGGCTCCACGTCGACCAGCACTGGCGTCGCGCCGGCCCGTTCGATCGCTGCAATAGTCGCAACCGCAGTGTGGGACACGCTGAAGACGAGGTCCCCCGAGCCGATCCCGCATGCACGCAATGCGATCTCGATGGCATCCGTCCCGCTGGCAACGCCGATCGCGTGCGCCACCCCGACGAAATCCGCAAATGCGGCTTCGAAAACCTCCACCTCCGTGCCGAGAATATAGGCACCACCATCGAGAACGCGGGCGATAGCGGCGTCGATAGCGGTCTGCTGAGCGAGGTATCCAGCGCGGGGGTCGGTCTGAGGGATGGCGAGGCTCGGGCGGTTGATCGTCATGGGCTCTCAGATATAGCTCGCGAGATGACTGCGATAATATTCGAGGGAACGGCGCAGCCCTTGGGCGATACCGACGCGGGGTCGCCAGCCGGACAAAGCCCGGAAACGTTGGTCGTCGATCAGGAAATCTCCAACATCGATGCGCTTGCGCTCCGGCGGAAACTCCCGGATGTCGTACTTGCCGCCCCCATTCGCCTCAATCATCGCTTCTGCCAGGGCCGTCAGGCTGACCGGGTCGCCGCCACCGACATTGAGCGCCAACCCCTCGGCCTCCGTCGTGAGCGCGGCGGCGAGGAACGCGTCAGCCGCGTCATCGACATAGAGAAGGTCGCGGCGCTGCTCGCCGCCCCATACCTCGAACGGCTCGCTTTCGATGACCCGGCGCAACCAAATGCCGAGGAAGGTCTGGCGGGCATCCTTGATGCGCATTCCGGGCCCGTAGACATTGGTCAGCCGCAGGGAGCGAGTCTTGATGCCGTAAACATCGCGATACAATAGGTGATAGGCCTCGCCCGCCATCTTGTTGACCCCGTTCACGTCGACCGGGCGCAGCGGATGGCGCTCGTCGACCGGGAGATATTCGGGCCGGCCATAGATCTGCCGCGTCCCGGCATGCACGATCGCGATCCCGGGATTGACCGCCCGGCATGCTTCCAAGAGCTGCAGTTGCGCCGTGCAGTTGATCGCGAGGTCGTCTTCCGGCGACGACATCGAATCGAGATGACTGGTCTGCGCCGCCAAGTTGAACAAAAAATTCTGCCCGGCGAGCAGATGTGGCAAGGCAAACCCGCCGCGGATATCGGCAATGTTGACCGTCACCCGACTGCGGATGTCGGCGATATTGGCGAGATTACCGCCATAATCCGGGATCATGCTGTCGACGAGCAGGACCTCGGCCCCAAAGGAGACCAGACGCCGAGCGATCGCGGAGCCGATCAAGCCCAATCCGCCGGTGATCATCGCGCGGGCGCCGGCATAGGCATCCAGGCGCGGATCAGTGCTCCGACCCACTTTTCCTCGCTCGGACGTCAACGGATCCCACGCCTAGCGTACCCTCGGCGAACCAGTTCGATACCGCACGGCCTCGGCAATCTACGATAACGCCGCCCGCTTGTCGGCTATTCCAAATGCCTAAGTGAATTCCGATCCACCTGTTTTTGTAAGGGATTTACAGGCACGTCTATTTCCTCCGGTACGCGCACGCCGTAAATGAGCGCAACGAACCACAGCATAAAATACGAATGTGGCAATTCTACCACTGCGCCGGCTTTCACCGAGGCGAATGCCAAGCACCTACAGCATGTTTGTACCCTCAGGGACGGGGCGCCAGCAGAATCGCCGGTTCGAATCGTGAATCGGCACAATGTCACTTGTGTCTCGGATATGACCCGTCATTGCCATGGTCAGATCAAGGAAGCCAGCCTAATTTCACCACGCTACCGGTCTTTTACTCATCGGTAATCATTGCTTCTTACGATACGTCAACCGTTTGACTTTGTCACTCGCAGAGCGTCGCTTTAGCTTGGACAACAAATACGTCCCCAACCCTATGCACAGTTTCTGGTAAAAGCGAGGGTATTTCCATGAAATTCGTCCGACCTGTCCTACGCAATCAAGAGGGCGTCACTGCCATCGAATTTGCGTTTGTCGGACCGCCCTTCCTGCTGCTGTTGGCGGCGATTTTTGAACTCGGCCTGACTCTCACCACTCAGTCGCTACTGGATGGCGCGGCACGTGACGCGGCCCGGCTCATCCGCACGGGCCAGGTTCAGTCGCAGAGCAGCCCGATCACCGTCTTCCAGAATCTCCTCTGCTCAGAGGTGAGCCCTCTTATTAGCTCGTCGGATTGTGCCAACAACATCATCTTTGAGGTGCAGGTTTTTTCCGGTTTCGGCACCGTCAGCTTCACGCCTTGCACCCAGACCGCCAGCCAGACCGGGAGCGGAACGGCTTGCTCTTTCTCGCCGGGGACGGGCAGTAATATTGTCGGCGTTCAAGCCCGCTATCCGCGCCCCTTTATAATTCCTTGGGTCGGAGCCTGCATGAGCGGCGGCACTTGCTGGGCCGGCCTAGGCACCGCCAATGGGAACAACCCCGGCACTGGTAGTATCACCTTGACAAGCACTGTTATCTTTCAGAACGAACCGTTCTCGTGAATCGGCCAGGTTGGATAATGCGGAGCAGGAACCTCCAGCATGAACAGTCTGGCCTTGCAGCAGTAGAGTTCGCACTCATTCTTCCGATTATGCTGCTCCTGTTCCTCGGCAGTTTCGAGACTACCAACCTAGTCCTCGCCTATATGAAACTCGAGGCGTCGGCAGAGACGGCAGCAGATCTGGTTGCCCAGACCAGAGTGAACACGGTTCTGCAGAGCGCGGATTTCACCAGCGTCACAAATGCAGCCCAGCAGGTTCTAACCCCTCTTCCGACGAGCGGGGCTCTGCTGAAGATCGCCTTTGCGAGCGCGACTTACAACACCGGCAGCGCGGTTATCGACTGGCACACCGAGGTAAACAGTGCAACTCCCATCACGACGGCGACCATACCGAACAATGTTAGTCTCGCAAATCTTGGCAATCAGACAAACGGCTCAACGGACAGTGTAATCATCGTGACACTGACATACAGCTACAGCTCGCCGTTCACCTACGTGCTGAGCTCGTCTTACACGTTGACCGAATCGGCTTTCAACCGTCCCCGTTACATGAACTGTGTGCCGACTTACTTGAACACCGGCAGCGTATGCCCGTAGGAGCCAGAGGGATGATCAAGAAGAAACGAGGCCTCTTATGATTACTGCCGTCATCACCGCCTTGCGTCAACTCGCCGAGAGACGCGAAGGGGCCATTGCAATCATATTCGCCCTCTGTGCCATTCCCGCCGTCGTCGCTGCCGGCATGGCAATCGACGTCGGACGCGTTTACATGGTGAAAGTGCGGCTGGGCGCTGCGCTCGATGCCGCAGCATTGGCGGTCGGGTCGGAAACCAACCTGACTTCGAACCAGTTGACGACAGCGCTGAACAATTATTTCACGGCCAACTTCCCGTCAACAGCGCTTGGCACCAATGTAACAGTCGCGCCAGTGCCGGCGAATGCGGATATGACTGCATCGACTGTAAACTTCCAAGCGCAGGCAAGCGTACCGATGACCTTCATGCAGCTCGTTGGGGTTAGCAGCATCACGATCTCGGTCTCCGCCCAAACCAAGAAGACCGTTGGTCTGGAAGTGGCAGTCGTTCTCGACAATACCGGCTCGATGCTGTGTGGCGCCAACGACGGTAGCGACTCGGCCTGCAGCCCCGATGTGGTGGCTTTGGACACGAGCTGCACGAATTCGAACAACAATAGTCGCATCTGTACCCTGATCAACGCTGCGACGTCCTTCGTTAACACGCTGACGAGCGCGATCAGCAGTTCGCAGCAGCTCTATCTGAGCATCGTCCCTTACGTTACGACCGTCAATCTCGGAGACAGCTTCTGCACGAGCGCGACGAGCTGCAGCCACATCGCAGCGACTGGCAGCAATTTTACCGACCTGCGCGGCAACATCATGCCGGTGACCCCGATCACGGGAAATACGACTAGCGGCAGCGGCACGATTTCCACCATCTCGGCGGCAAATATTGCCGCCATTCAGTCGGGGATGTACATATACGGACACGGCATTCCGAACGGCGCGACGGTCAACAGCGTCAGTAGTTCGTCGATCACGATTTCCTCGAATGCAACCTTGACCTTCACCGGCAACTCGCTGGCGGTCGGACCCAACGGCGGCAACACGAGCACCCAATACACTGACCCGACGACGTGCACGACCACGGGAACCTGGACAACCAGCAGCACCACGGTCAACGCGGTTGGCAACGCCGCCAACACCTGCGTAGTGGCTGGGATGGTTGTCACCAGCACGAGCAGCGGGATCCCCACCTCGCCCGCCACCACGGTTGCGTCGTGTCCTGCGTGTACAGCTACGCAGATCAAGCTGTCGGCCACCCCGACCGTGGCACATTCTGGCGCGCCGCTGACCTTCAGCCTGGCCGGCAACACGACGAACGGCTCCGCGACGATCACCAACCTCAAGGGAACCAGCGCTAGCCTCACCAGCATCGTCGTCGGTATGGGAATTTGCGGGACCGGAATACCCGGACCCACCTGCGCTAGCATTGCTAGTGGTACCCCTCCCACTACCTATGTAACCTCGATCAACACCTCCACACTCCAGCTCACGATGTCAGCCAACGCGACGTCCACGAATACCGCCGACATCGTAACGCTTACCAATCTCGGCGCGACTACAACGACTGGGTCGACGACGGTCTCCAATGCTTCCTTCTCGACCCCCCCGACCGTCGGGCAGGTGATCGTCGGCAACGGCATCCCCGCGAACACGACGATAACCGCTGCGCCCAGCACGGCAGCTCAATACGCGGCCGGAACGGGCTCGCTTACGATCTCACAAAATGCCACGACACCTAGCAATTTCTCCAGTGCAACGGGCACGTGTTGCAACACCACGCTGGTTGCGTTCGCGCCGCTCACCTATGATTCGGCATACAACACGGCGAGCCCAGCGGGTTCCTCTACCACGACCAACTGGGGCGGCTGCGTGATCGAACCGACCAGCTCGGGCGAGAATGCCTCTGGCACCGGTGTGCTCAGCGTGTCGGGCAACCCGGACACGTCCGAGCCCACGAGTGGGACGAGCTGGTATCCCTACTACTGGGTGAAGGATTCGGCGAACAGCTGGGCGAGTGGGACCGTGTCGATCGGCAGGACACCACAACCGAGATTCAGGGCCACGAGATCGCGGATTGGCTCGCGTCAGGACGGGCCCAACCAGGGCTGCCCGGTTTCCTTATTGCCGCTGACCGATGTGACCGGTTCGACCGGCAAGACTGCAGTCCTGAACAAGATCAGCAGCATGTGGCCGCGCGATGCCGGCGGCACCCAGGTCCATATCGGGATGACCTGGGGCTGGCGCACCTTGTCGACGACTGGCCCATTCACTGCCGTCGACGGTCATCCGCTGAGCTACACTGACGCCACCACCACCGGCTGGAAGAAGGTTGTCGTGCTGATGACCGACGGCGAAGAGGAATGGCCGGCAACAGACAATATGACCGGGCTCGGCCAGATCGCCGACGGCAAGATCGGTACAACCAACACCTCCACAGCCGTGACTAATTTGGGAACCCGGTTGTCGAGCGTCTGTAGCAACATGGCGTCAGATAATATCATCATTTATACCATCGGCCTCGGAACTGGGGGGTCCAGCAACACCGCTCTGCAGAACTGTGCGGCAAATGGCGGGTTTTACGAGGCCGCCACCCCGAGTAATCTAACATCGGTGTTTAACAATATTGCGAAGTCCATGATAGCTCTACGTCTGGCTCAATAGCGGGATTGTTTGCCTGAAAGATTCCTCATACTGCGGGTCACAGCGCCGTCCTCCTCCGCGAGCAGTGGCGTCCAAGCGGGAGTCAGCTCTGACCGATGAACCGGAGCAGCGATTTCCTCATACAAATGCCGCGCTTCGGCGGCGGGCCCGCGGCGCCCGCCCAGGCCGAGCAGCTGCACACTTCGGCGGAAAACGCCCTGCGGCACGGCAATTGTGTCGCCAATCCTAACGATGTGATTGGCCTTTCTTATCGTAACCTCGTTGACCGTGATTGCCCCTGCGGTGCAGAGGCGCGCGGCGAGGGAGCGGCTCTTGACCAAGCGGGCGAACCACAGCCACTGATCCAGCCGCCGGCTTTCCGCCGCGGATATCCCGCGGTCACTCTTCACGCGAGCTTCAGCTCCCGCAGCTTGGCAAACGGGTGACCGTCTCCAACCGGTCCACGCCGGCGGCCGGTCCTTTTGGCATCTCGCTGGCGCTGCGACCTGGCAACAAAAGTCTCTTTGCCGTCACAGATTACAGCACGATAGCCGAGGGTCGCGACCAGCCCACGCAGTTTCGATTGTTCGACACCGGCTATCGCTGCGAGCTCCGGCTCCGGCGTGAAGGGTCCGCGGCGCGCCAACCGCCTAGCCGCGGCGGCCAGCCGTTCCAATCGATCGGGGCGCAGCGCGATCCCGTCCAATATGCGCAGCCCGATAGCTGCATAAAATGAAAGCGGCAGCGCCGGATCGACTTCGATCGGCTTGGCAAGACGACGCGCCGACGGCAATCTCGGCGTCGGTCGGCCTTGCCATACCCCCCAGAGCAACGCCTGAAAGCGCATCGGATCAGTGCGCAAAAGCGGCTCGAAATAAATGCTTTCGGTGCCAAAGCGAAGGCCAAGCCGACTCAGCGCCTTTCTGTCCGCTGGTGCCAGCGCGGCGACTTGGCCCGCAACGTCGGTCACGGGCAGGCATCCGAGCGCGTCGACGAGCTGATAGACAAGCCCTCGCCCAACACCACCCAGCAGCAATTTTTGCGCGGCAAAGAGCGACGCAAGCCGGCACTCGATGTCGTTGCGCAGAAACTCCTGAAGGCGCCGGCGCACCTTTTCGCGGCCCTCCCCCTCGAGGAAGTTGGCGGCAAGCGGTTCCGCCCTCGGCGCCACCAGCTTCTCTCCGGCCACCATTCGCCCGACCACTGCGCCGCGCCAACGCAGCTCCCCGTCGGTGCCGATTGCGAAGGCTTCGTCGGCATCCGCGGCTAGAAGCCGTGTGCGGGCGGCGATCTCGCCGCGGAGAACGCGGCTGGCGGCCGCGATCAGCATCCGCATCTCGACACCATCGACCGAATCGGGAACAAAGCGCAAACCGTCGATGCGGCCTACATAAGCGCCCTCGACGAGAACCTCACCTGCCTTGGACACCGCGGCGATCAGCTCTCCCTCGGAAGCCAACTGGCGGACCAGGAATGCCGATCGCCGGTCGACAAAGCGCTGAGTGATGCTCTCGTGCAGCGCGTCCGAAAGCCGATCTTCGATGCCGCGGGCGCGCTCCTGCCACTCCGCTGAATCCTCCACCCAGTCGCCGCGATGGGTGATGTAGGTCCAGGTGCGGATGTGCGCGATGCGGGCCATCAAAGTGTCGATGTCGCCGTCCACACTTTCGAGGCTCGCCATTTGCCCGGCAACCCAAGCGATGGGAAGCCGCTCCTCCGGTCCGGCGAGGTGAAGGAAGCAATGGGCGAGCAGCCGAGTATGGCTCTCGCTCATGACCTTGCGAAAATCGGGGATCTGGCAGACCTCCCAAAGCAGCCGGACTGCACCTGGATGAGTGGCTAGTGCGCCGATATCCGGGTTGCGCGCGAGGGCATGCAAGGCCCGGTGGTCGTCCGCTTCGCGGGCCTGTACGAGACCAGGTACCGAGGGCCGTTCGTCGAGGCTCTTCAACAGCGCCGCAATCGATCCGAATTGCAGCCGGTTGTTGCGCCAATTCAGTCGAGTGAGAGGCTCAAAGCTGTGCGTTTCGATCGCTTCGACGATTTCCGCGTCGAGCGTCCCCTGTTCGGCGGTAGTGCCGAAGGTGCCGTCATTCATGTGCCGCCCGGCGCGGCCGGCGATCTGAGCAATCTCGGCCGCGGTCAGCCGCCGCGGGCCGCGCCCGTCGAATTTGCCGATCCGGGCGAAGGCGACATGGTCGAGATCCATGTTGAGACCCATGCCGATCGCATCAGTCGCGACGAGATAGTCAACCTCCCCGGCTTGGAACATCCCGACCTGCGCGTTGCGCGCTCGCGGGCTCAGCGCACCGAGAACGACCGCAGTGCCCCCCCGCTGCCGGCGGATCAGCTCGGCAAGAGAGAACACGTCCGCAATGGCGAAGGCGACGACCGCGCTGCGCGGCGGCAACCGCGTCACCTTTTTGTAGCCCGTATAGGACAGTGTCGAGAAGCGTGGCCGGCGCACATACTCGACCTCGGGAACCAGCCGCCGCATCAGCGGCTTTATCGTGGCGGCGCCGAGGAACATCGTTTCTTGCATCCCTCGGGCATGCAAGAGCCGCGCGGTAAAGACATGGCCGCGCTCGGGATCGGCGCACAGCTGGATTTCATCCACCGCAAGAAAATCGACCTGCCGATCGAGCGGCATCGATTCGACGGTGCAGACAAAATACGACGGGTTAGTCGGTAGTATCTTCTCTTCGCCGGTGATCAGCGCAACCGAACGGGCACCCCTCAGCTTGACGATCCGGTCGTAATTCTCGCGGGCGAGCAGCCGCAGCGGGAACCCGATCATGCCGCTGCGATGGCCGAGCATTCGCTCGATGGCAAGATGGGTCTTGCCGGTATTGGTCGGCCCAAGGACCGCGACGAGCCGCGGAGCGGGTCGGAACATGGCCATGCCCTAAAGGTATCGGGTGGAACCGCCGCCAGGGCAAGGGCAAACCGACCAAAATCGGGGGTGCGATGCTGCGCATGAGGGTTCGACTAAGCTTCCGCGGGCCCCGATTAACCGCCGGTTAGGGAGACTCTGCTCAACTCTGCATATTACGACAGAATTTTGCGGCGGAGTGAGAGCTCTCCAGGGAGACGATGGGATGCTGCTTGAGAGCTACTGTTCCCGACTGGGGAACTTGGCGGAACACCGCTACTCCAGCCTCGCCCTCCTGGAGGCGAAACAGCAGGCCGAAAAGGCCGCCTCTGTTGCACATGAGGCGATGTTGAAGGCGAAGGCAGCCGACCACGCCAAAAGCAACTTCCTTGCTAATATGGCCCATGAGCTGCGCACCCCACTCAACGCGATTATCGGCTTTTCGGAAGTCATCAAGCTTGATCAAATCCGGATGCGGGAGAACTATCCAGAATATGCCGGATATATTCATGATGCAGGCACAATCCTACTTGATATCATCAACGGCATTCTCGATCTCGCGCGAATTGAAGCGGGTCATGTCGCTGCTTCAGGAGGAATTTGTTGCGATTGGCGGGCTACTCAAGTCCTCGATCAACACGATAAGCCCGATTGCCCAACGGAAATCTATAGAAATTGATTGCGATATCCAAAAGCCGTCGACCATGATTTATGTCGATTCGACTAAATTTAAGCAAGTAACGCTAAATCTGTTATCCAATTCCGTTAAGTTCACAGAACCGCGAGGTCGTATTCAGGTCGACTCAGTGCTCCACAAGAGCGGAGATCTGGTGCTCTCGATCAGAGATACGGGGATCGGCATCCCCCCCGAGCAGATCGAAAGAATTTTCCAACCCTTCGAGCAAGTCGCAGATCACCTGACCCGCGAACACGAGGGTACCGGTCTCGGATTGCCAATCGCGAAGGCCTTGATCGAACTACACGGTGGCGAGCTGGTTCTGACCAGCCAACCCGGTGCGGGGACGACCGCGAGACTTCGGCTGCCCGGCGACCGAGTGCGAAGTGCTGCAGCCTCTGCCGGCGCGTAAATACCGACGGCTCTCCCACCAGCTGAACGAGGACAAGGCCATCCCCGATACCAACCTTAGCAGGTTTGCAAGCATGGACGGCTGCACTCCCGCGCTATGTGATGCCCTGCATTTAGGGCGCGTTATTGCGGTGTCGGCCTGTCAAGCGGTCGCATTACTCGAAAGATCGCATGGCGCAGCCTCAGATCGCGATCTGCCACTCGAGATGGGTACCCTGGTCAAGATGCGGACGCGCGTCTCGATCGCTTACGGCATGGTGACGGGCCTCAGGGTACCGCTGCCGAGCTTGGAGGCTTCCGATAAGGATCTGAGGCTCGTCGAGCTCGAGCTTGTCGGCGAGATTCGAGATACCGACGCTGTCGCCGACTTTCAGCGCGGACTCTCCGCCTATCCGGCGCTGGACGAGCCGGTCTATCTCGCCTCGGCACAGGATGTCGCCCAGGTTTATGCCCGCCCCAAGGTGGTTGTGACCCCGGTCGGCACAATTCACCAGAATGGCGCGGTACCGGCCTATATCCTGGTCGATGAGCTGTTCGGCAAGCATTTCGGCATTGTCGGCACCACTGGATCGGGAAAATCCTGTGGGCTTGCAACCATCCTCAGGGCGGTCATCGATCAAAGCCCGAACGCTCATGTCGTATTGCTGGATCCCCATAATGAATACGCTCGAGCCTTTGGCGATCGTGCCATAGTACTCAGCCCAGGAGATGGCTTACATCTACCGTATTGGTTATTCAATTTTGAAGAATTAACAGAAATCGTAATCGGGCCAGATCGCAACGCTGAACAAACTAAAGTACTTGGAGAAGCAATACTGGCTGCTAAGCATTCTTATTCCACCAAGGCCGGCCTGGACAAATTCGGAACAGTGGACACCCCGGCTCCCTATCGTATGTCGGACGTGCTTCGTGCATTAGACATAGCGATGGGCAGTCTCAACCGGCCCGACGGCATTCCCTCCTATCAAACCGTCAAGGCAAGGATCCTCGCCCTTCAGAATGATGCTCGTTACGGATTCGTGTTTGGCAGTCGATTGACGTTGCGTGACGAACTTACTGAAATTCTTGGCCAGCTTTTTCGAATCCCGGTAGCCGGCCAGCCGGTTACTATCCTCGACCTTTCCGGCATCCCATCGGAGGTGGTCAATGTGGTCGTCTCCGTGCTCTGTCGGCTCACCTTTGACTTCGCAGTCTGGAACGAAACGCCGGTTCCGCTGACGATCGTTTGCGAAGAGGCTCACCGTTATGCCTCGCGTGATAAGCAGCTGGGTTTCGAGGCGGCGAAACGCGCGCTGTTCCGGATCGCAAAGGAGGGCCGGAAATACGGGGTGTCCTTATGCGTAGTCACTCAGCGGCCGTCTGATCTGGCCCCCGGTCTGCTCTCGGAATGCAATACCATCTTCGCCTTTCGGATGACCGCTCAGGAGGATCAGGAGATCGTCCGACGCGCTCTTCCCGAAGCCTCGCATGGTCTGATGAACTTCTTGCCGGCCCTGCGCAACGGGGAGGCGATCGCGGTCGGTGAGGGCGTGTCGATGCCGATGCGGGTATGTTTTACACCTCCGCCCGACGAGTGCCGGCCGGAGAGCGCCACCGCATGCTTCGCGAGTGGATGGTCGAAGGAGGTAGACGGCTCGGTTGTAGAGCGCACGGTCGAGCGTTGGCGGCGCGGCATGCGATAGCTGGACTCATCACCTTGCTGACGGTCTTGTAGAGCAAAGAATTTCGCCACATATCCTCGGCGCGTTCCCGGCAACCTCGACGGCAGCGATGACCCAGGAAACAAGAAGCTTCCAGGCGGAAGTTAGCCGCCTGCTCGAAATCGTCGCGCACTCGCTCTATAGCGAGAAAGAGATTTTCTTACGCGAGCTGATCTCTAACGCTTCCGATGCTTGCGACCGGCTGCGTTACGCCGCGCTGACCGAGTCGGCTCTGGCCGAAGGCGATACCGAATACCGCGTCACGCTTACCCCCGATAAACCCGCCCGCACCCTGACGATCGCCGATAACGGCATCGGCATGAACCGGGAGGAGCTGATCGACAACCTCGGCACGATCGCCCGCTCCGGCACCGCCGCTTTTGTGAACCAGCTATCGGGCGACGCGCGCAAGGACATGAGCCTTATCGGACAATTCGGGGTAGGCTTCTATTCGGCTTTCATGGTCGCCGAAAAAGTCGAGGTCCTGAGCCGCAAGGCGAGCGAAAGCCAAGGTTGGCGCTGGGTGTCGGACGGCAGGGGCGAGTTCACCGTCGAGCCGCTCCCCGATGCCGCACGAGGCGCCAAGATCATCGTGCATTTGCGCGAGGGCGAGGATGAGTATCTCGACCCGGCAAGGCTGCGGCGGATCGTCAAGACCTATTCGGACCATATCGGATTGCCGATCATCCTCAACGAGGGCGGCAACGAAGAGACGATCAATACCGCCTCCGCCTTGTGGACCCGTCCTCGGTCGGAAATCACCGCCGAACAATACAAGGAATTCTATCATCACGTCGGCCACAGCTTTGACGACCCGTGGCTGACTTTGCACAACAAGGCAGAGGGTGTTCTCGAATACACGAGCCTTCTGTTCGTACCGTCGACCAAACCGTTCGATTTATTCGACCCGGAGCGGAAAAGCCGAGTCAAGCTTTATGTCAGGCGGGTGTTCATTACCGACGAGGCGACGGACCTCTTGCCGGCCTACCTGCGGTTCCTGCGCGGCATTGTCGACAGCGAGGACCTGCCGCTCAACATCAGCCGGGAGATGCTGCAATCCAACCCGATGGTCGCGCGAATTCGCCAGCAATTGACCAGGAGAATTTTGAGCGAGCTCGCGAAAAAGGCCGGCGAGGCGGCCGACGAATACGCCAAATTCTGGGATAATTTCGGGGCCGTGCTCAAGGAAGGTCTCTACGAGGATCGCGATCACCGCGACGAGCTGCTAGGCCTTGCTCGGTTCTGTTCGACAACCCGGGACGAACTGGTTTCACTCGACGATTACATCGCAGCGATGAAACCCGGCCAGGACGCCATCTATACGATCCACGGCGACAACCTCGACGTTATCAAGAAAAGTCCGCAACTCGAGGGTTTTCGGGCACGCGGGATCGAGGTGCTGCTGCTGACCGACCCGATCGACGAATTCTGGGTGCCGTCAATCGGTCGATACAAAGAGAAACCATTCAAATCGGCGACCCGCGGCGGCGCGGATCTCGACAAGATACCACTATCCGAAGTCCCCGAGGAGAAGCGTCCCGAGCCCCCGGCGAAACTTGCCAGCTTGATTGCCATTTTCAAGCTGGCGCTCGGCGAGGCGGTCAAGGATGTACGCAGTTCCGAGCGCCTCACTGACAGTGCCGTATGCCTCGTGGCCGACGAGGGCGACATGGACATGCACCTGGAGCGGCTGTTGAAGCAGCATCGGCAGCTCGATACCGCCTCCCGACGCATCCTCGAGCTTAATCCGCGGCACAAGCTGATTGAGCGACTGGCGGCGAGCGTCGGCGAACCGGGCGCCTCCGACCAACTATCCGAGTTCGCGTGGCTGATGTTGGACCAGGCGCGCATCGTCGAGGGCGAGCAGCTTCCGGATCCTCCGGCTTTCGCCCGCCGTCTCGCCACCTTACTCGAACGCGGCTTGCCGCAAGCGGCCTGAGCGCAGGCAGAACCGTTATTCGGGAAACGGCGGAGTTGCCCCCTCGGGTACCGCGACTTGGAAAACGTTGAGGGTATTCCCGATCAGCGTGTAATAGTCGATGATCGCGATGACCTCGGTCAAGCCGGTTTCGCCCAGTGTCGCGACCGCCTCGTTGAAGGTCGCGTCGGCAAGGCGCCGAGTTTTGAACAATTCGCTGCAGACCCTGTAGACGAGCGCTTCGTCCTTCTGTTCGAAATTTGGCGTGTCGCCGCGGCGGATGGCTTCGACCGCCGCAACAGGGACACCGGCCTTCTCGGCGAGAGGCGCGTGCGCGTACCACTCGTACTGCGCGCGCCAGAACTGTGCGGTGGTGATAATCGCAAGCTCGGAAAGTCGGTCCGGCAGCGAGGTTCCCCAGCGTAAATGCTCACCGAGCTTTGCCGCGTGCTCACAGATTTTAGGAGCGCGGATCAATAATTAGAACGGCCCGCCGAACCGGCCACGCCGCCCAGAGACAATCAAATCGTGAACCCGACGCTGGGCAGGCGTCATCTCCGCAGGCGTAATATCGCGGTACTGGGCCATTTTTCCTCCTACCGCCGAGAAGAATGAAGGTCGGCAGAGCCAAGAGCGGGTTGGAAGCCAATCTATCCTCAGGGTTGGAGGGAGGGTAGAGTTTTCATGTCCAGAAAACGCGCTGCTGCCGCATCCATGTGGCTCAGAGGATACACCGGGGTTGTACTGCTTCTCTTGGCCCTCTTGGCCAGTTGCTCTGGGCTCCCGCCGGTCTCGGCCGTCGATTTGCCCCCGATTCCGCCGGGAAGTGCGCGTGTCTGGTTTTACCGGATTTACGACCCGACTGAAAGCAAGGGGCGACCATACATTTACATGAACGGCGTGATCGTCGGTATTTCCGACCAAGGCTACGCGTTCTACCGCGATGTTCCCGCCGGGCTTTACCAAGTCTCGGTCGAGAGTTACGGCCACGACCTCTTTCAATTCCGAGACATGGCGCTCGTCCCGAGACAGCAAGCCTATGTGAAGATTTTATCGCTGCGGAGCTGGGTAGAAACGGGGCGGGACTTTAGTCGTGATACGTTTTACGTTCTGATTATTCCGCCCACTCTTGCACAAGCGGAAATTTCACACTACCCGTTCCTGGCTGTCGCCGAGCCGTAGAGGGCTGTGGCAAATCGGTTTCGTAGCGAGGTTACAGCGAATTAATTCCCCTGAAAGCCGCCTGTCACCCGGCACACCCAATTCTCCGGCGATCCGCCCTCGCTGGTTGCAGTTCGCGGCCCGCCGGGCATCTCCCGGAGAACAGGAGGACCAATTGGTGGAAGTCAGAGAAGACAATGGGCGCCGGCCCTGGCTGCACAAGAGCCGCGCGACGGCGCTCGGGTTCGGACTGGGCGCAACCCTCGCGCTCTCGCCCTTGGTATGGGCCGAAAACCCGGCGGATGCGAACAACCCGCCTCCAGCTGGAAACGCCGCCGCAGAGACGATGACCTCTCCGATGGCGCTGATGCAGCATCAGAGCTTCGCACCGCTGGTCAAAAAGGTATCCCCGGCAGTGGTGAACATATCGGTGACGCAGAGCGCCGCGTCCGATGCAACGGGCGAAGAGCCTGATGAGGGAACATCACCCGACTTCCGCAACTCGCCATTCGACGAGTACCTGCGCCGCTTTTTCGATCAACAGAACCCAAATGGTCAGCGGCACGTCTTTCCGCAAATGCCGGGTGGACAGGCTCACCGGATCGCCCTCGGTTCCGGGTTCATCATCGATCCCTCCGGCTATGTGGTGACGAACAGCCATGTCGTCGGCGACGCCAGCAAGGTCGAAGTAACTTTGCAGGATGACAGCAAGTACCCGGCGAAAATCATTGGCCGCGATTCCAAGACCGATATCGCGCTTCTAAAGATCAAAGCCGACAAGCCGCTGCCCTATGTGACGTTCGGCGACAGCAGCAAGGCTCAGGTCGGCGACTGGGTCATGGCGGTCGGCAATCCCTTTGGGCTCGGCGGGACTGTAACCACCGGCATCATTTCGGCGCGGGGACGGGATATCCATTCCGGCCCGTTCGACGATTTCTTGCAGATCGATGCGCCAATAAACCGCGGGAATTCGGGCGGTCCGACGTTCAATCTGGACGGCCAGGTAATCGGCATCAATACCGCGATCTATTCGCCCAATGGCGGCAGTGTCGGGATCGGTTTCGCCGTACCGTCCAACCTGGCAAAAACCGTGGTCGCCCAACTGGAGGAGCATGGCAAGGTGAGCCGCGGCTGGCTCGGTGTGCAAATCCAGGAAGTGACGCCGGCGATAGCCGCGAGCTTAGGATTGCAGGGCGAGCACGGAGCGCTGGTTGCTGTCGTCACTTCGGACAGCCCCGGAGCAAAGGCCGGCCTGAAGCAGGGCGACGTGATCTTGATGTTCAACGGCAACGAAGTGAGTCACCTTCGCGATCTGCCGCGGCTGGTGGCCGAGACCGCACCCGACACTGCTGCGAAGATGAAAGTTTGGCGCAACGGCCAGACGGTCGAGCTTCAGGCGACCCTGGGTGAACTCCCCACCAACAACGAGCAGGTGGCCTCGGCTACAGGTGGCCGGGAGCAGGACGATTCAGCTCGCGCGGACGCGTTGGGGATGCATCTCGCGCCGCTAGACAGCCAGCTCCGGCGCGAGCTGCACACTGGAAAAGAAGTGCAGGGGGTGGTGATCACCCGGGTCGACCCCGGTAGCGTTGCCGCCGATGTGGGGTTGAGCGACGGGGACGTCGTAGTTGCGATCAACCAGCAGCCGGTCGAGACTCCACAAGAAGCAGCAGCGAAACTGAAGGAAGCCGCTGCCTCGCCAAAAAAGAGCGCGCTCCTACTGCTCAATCGCCGCGGGGTGACGCAGTATGTCGGTATTAACCTGAGCACAAATCAGGGCTGAACCGTTACGCACTCGTCCTGCAGCCCCTCCTCTGAACGGTTTCGCTCCAGAGGAGGGGGCGGGGCGATAATCCACGATCGGACTAGAGCGGTCGACCGGTTCAGCGCGCACGCCAAGTGGGAGGCGAGTACCCGTACCCACTGCGGTCCCGTGCCGATAACGGCAGGCGAGCCTCGAGACGCTCCAGTTCGATACGTGTGCGGGCGCCCGCGCGCAGCAAGCGATCCGTCGCCTCTCGAAGCTCGGCACGGCTCTCCATCGTATCCTCCGCTAACGCGGCATCGAATGCAGCGAGGAACGCCGAGATGTCGCTATCGAACTCGTTCGCGCAACGCTCGATCGATGAAGGCGCCGCCATCTCTTTTGTGCGACTCGGCCGCTGAGCGAGCAGCTCCGCCGTTATTGGCCGCCGGATTGGGAGCGGGGTGATGCTGGGTCGGGTGTTGGGCGAACCCTTTTTGTTGGTCCCCCACGGTCGTAACCGCCGAAGCGTCGCTCATATCGGCGACGTGTCCGTCATGGTGCGGGGTTTCCATTGGTTGAGGATTGTTTTGCGACAGCGAGAGGTGAAGCGTGCGACGAGCCTCCACAAGTTGGGGCTGCGGAGCGGCTGTGCCGAGCGCGTCTGGCATATTCCCGGTTTCTGACAGAGCGGCATGCGCCGGGAGTTCGAGATCGCGGTCGGCTGGACGGCTCAAAATTTCCGTCATGGCGACTTCCGCTCCTATTTCCGACACCCCTGCCGTCGCATTCGACGGGGAACCCGGTCCGGCGGACACCATTTCCGGAATCGAGCCATCTATTGGATCGGAGGCCTCCGCCGCGGATGGGAGCGCCGCCGCTTCGCCGCTTTCCGGCGTCCCATTTGTACCGCCCACAGTCGCGTCGCGCGCGCGGCTTCGGGTCAAGATGTAGCTGATTGCTGGCGGCGAGCAGTCATAGGTACGAGCTATGCTCGTCAAAGTTTCACCGGCTTCATATCTCTTGATGATCGAGGGCCAGTCCTGTTGGGGGATTTTCCCTCTTTTACTTGATCTCTCCATATCACGAACCTTTTTCTACAGCGCTTGTTGTATGTTGTTGGTTAGCGTCTCGTGAAGCTACGAGCGGTGTCAAATCGACACCGTTGATCCCACGAGCTATTAAATCGACGGCCAGAGTGACGATCGCAGCTGAGCGGCGCGCGCTCAGACTGCGCGGGAGCACCGAAACCCGAGCCCTTGATTCGGAACCTTTAGATTATCGCTTATGTGGCTAACGGGAAAGAGGAATTCTTGGTTCCGGAGCTCTTCTTGCAGCCGCCCTATCCACATTCAGCGTCTTGGTGGCCTGATCAGATTCGAATGATCTTGCCGGGGTTCAGAATGCCGTCGGGATCGAGCGCCATTTTTATCGTACGCATGACGCTGACCGCTTCGCCATGCTCGGCGATCAGGAAATCCATTTTGCCATAACCGACCCCATGTTCACCCGTGCTGGTCCCCTCCATCGCTAGGGCGCGATTGACCATGCGCTCGTTGAGCCGGTTGGCTTCAGCCAACTCGTCCGGGCAATTCGGGTCGAGCATAAAGACGAGGTGAAAATTACCATCCCCGACATGCCCCACCAAAGCATAGGGAATTGGCGATTGCGCGAGGTCTTGCTTGGTCTCGCCAATGCATTCTGCAAGCCGCGAGATTGGAACACACACATCGGTCGCGAGGCCCTTGGACCCGGGGCGAAGCGCCAATGCCGCGTAATAAGCGTCATGCCGCGCCTGCCACAGCTTGGAACGTTGTTCGGGTGTCGTCGCCCAGCGGAAATCATCGCCGCCATAGTCGCCGGCAATCGCCTTTACGGTCTCCGCCTGCTCCGCCACTCCGCTCGGCGTGCCGTGGAATTCGAAGAAGAGCGTGGGCGCCACCTTATGATCGAGCTTCGAATATTTGTTGATCGCGGCCATTTGAATTTCATCGAGCAGCTCGATCCGTGCAACGGGTACCCCGCTCTGGATCGTCAAGATCACGGTGTTGACCGCGTCTTCAATATTCGGAAATGCACAAACCGCGGCCGAAATAGCTTCGGGAATTCCGTAGAGCCGAACCGTCAGCTCGGTGATGATCCCGAGCGTGCCCTCTGATCCAACAAACAGGCGGGTCAAATCATATCCGGCTGCCGACTTGCGAGCTCGCCGCGCGGTCCGAATGACCCTGCCATCGGCGAGCACCACGGTCATCGCCAGTACATTCTCGCGCATAGTTCCATATCGGACCGCATTGGTACCTGAGGCACGCGTCGCAGCCATCCCGCCGAGCGAGGCATCGGCACCGGGGTCAATCGGAAAAAAAAGCCCCGTATCGCGTAAGTGCTCGTTCAGCTGCTTGCGCGTGACGCCTGCCTCGACAGTGGCGTCAAGGTCTTCCGCGTTGACGCGCAAGATACGGTTCATCTCAGACATGTCGATGCATATGCCGCCCTCCAGTGCGGCTACGTGTCCCTCGAGGGATGTCCCGGCGCCGAATGCAATGACAGGCGTCTTATATTCGGCGCAGAGCCTGACGATTGCCGACACCTCATCGGTGCTGTGGGCGAATGCGACAGCGTCGGGGGAGTGCGGTATATGATAGGATTCGTCTTTGCCGTGCTGGGCGCAGACCGCTGCCGATGTGGAAAGCCGAGCACCGAGCAGCTTGCGTAAAGAGGCGAGTAGCGATGCATCTAGCGGGGAATGGCGAAGGGCGGCGGATGCAGTCATGCCGGCAACCGATCTCGATCAGTTGGTTTCGATGCTCAATTACTCCCGAGGGGGGTGCCGCCGCAACGAGCATCCTTAGGCTGCCTGCGGCGCGATAATAGGGTGCCGACCTCGGCACCGCCGAGGACTAGTGATTTCGCGGATGCTTGGTTCGTGATCATTCTCGGAACGTGTGATCGGGCAATGGCGGCCATTTGTTTCCTTCCTCCCCAAAGAGCGCAGCGCTCATTGAGCAAATTCCGGGGAAGCACTAAGTTCCAGGGCCTCACAAGGGCAAGGCTCGGAGGTCGTGATGGCGCTGGCGGCGGTCACCCTCGACGACAAGTACGCGCTGGAGAGGGGACGAGTCTATCTGACCGGTACCCAGGCGCTGGTGCGCTTGCCTATCATGCAGCGTCAGCGCGACGCCGCGGCCGGTCTCAACACGGCCTGTTTCATCTCCGGGTATCGCGGTTCGCCTTTGGGCGGTTTTGACCAGGGCCTGTGGGGCGCCCGGCGGTTTCTCGAGCGCAACCACATACGCTTTCAGCCGGCCATCAACGAAGAGCTAGGCGCGACGGCGGTTTGGGGCAGTCAGCAGATCGGTTTATTCCCGGGAGCCAAATATGACGGCGTCTTTGCCCTGTGGTACGGCAAGGGACCCGGGGTCGACCGCAGTGGGGACGCCTTAAAGCATGGGAATGCCGCCGGTTCGGCACCGCATGGCGGGGTGCTTCTTCTTGCCGGCGACGACCACACCTGCAAATCGTCGACTCTGCCGCATCAGTCCGAATACGCCTTTATGGACGCCTGCATTCCGGTACTAAACCCGTCGGGAGTGCAGGAAATCCTCGATCTTGGCCTCCATGGCTGGGCGATGTCGCGCTACTCCGGGTGTTGGGTAGCCTTCAAGACGATCGCCGAGACTGTCGACAGTTCGGCCTCGGTCGAGATCGGACCGGAACGCACCCAAATAGTCCTCCCCGACGATTTCGAGATGCCGCCCGGCGGACTGAATATCCGCTGGCCCGATCAGCCTCTCGATCAGGAATTCAGGCTGCATAAACACAAGCTCTACGCGGCATTGGCTTTCGCGCGCGCCAATCGGCTGGACCGCATCGTAATCGACAGCCCCCGGCCTCGCTTTGGCATCATCACAACCGGCAAATCCTACCTTGATGTGCGCCAAGCGCTCGACGATCTCGGGATTGACGACGCGCATGCCGCGGAGATCGGCTTCCGACTATACAAGGTTGCGATGTCCTGGCCCCTCGAACGCGAGGGCATCCGGCATTTTGCTGAGGGGCTCGAGGAAATCCTCGTCATCGAGGAGAAACGCGCCGTAATCGAGAATCAGTTCAAGGAGCAACTGTATAATTGGCGTGAAGACGTTCGCCCGCGCGTCATCGGCAAGTTCGACGAAAACCGCAACTGGATATTGCCATCGAACGGCGAGCTGACACCGGCTCAGATCGCCCGCGTCATAGCCCAGCGCATTGCCCGCTTTCATACTTCGCCGCGGATTGCCGAACGGCTCGCCTTTCTCGAGGCGAAGGAGCGGCAATTGGGCGGCAATATCGTGCCGTTCAGCCGTACCCCCTATTTCTGCTCGGGCTGCCCACATAATACCTCTACCAAAGTCCCGGAGGGCAGCCGCGCGCTGGCGGGCATCGGTTGCCATTACCTCTCCCAATTCATGGACCGGTCGACCGCGACTTTTACCCAGATGGGTGGGGAAGGGGCGCCCTGGATAGGTCAGGCGCCGTTCACCGAAACGCACCATATTTTCGCGAATCTCGGGGACGGCACTTACGCCCATTCAGGTGTGCTGGCGGTGCGCGCGGCCGTCGCCGCCAAGGTCAACATCACCTACAAACTGCTGTTCAACGACGCCGTGGCGATGACCGGCGGGCAACCGCTCGACGGCGGTTTGACCGTGCCGGTGCTGACCCGCCAGCTTGCCGCGGAGGGAGTGCGCCGGATCGTGGTCGTCACCGACGAGCCCGACAAATATGCGCCGGGCGTCGATTTTGCACCGGGTGCGGCCGTGCGCCATCGCGACGATCTCGACGCGGTTCAGCGTGAGCTGCGCGAAATCGAGGGCGTGACTGCCATTGTCTACGATCAGACCTGCGCGGCCGAGAAACGCCGGCGCCGCAAGCGCGGCCGCTTTCCCGACCCCGCCAAGCGCGTCTTTATTAACGATCTCGTCTGCGAGGGTTGCGGGGATTGCTCAAATGAGTCGAACTGTCTGTCGGTGGTTCCCGTCGAGACCGAGTTCGGCCGCAAACGCGGAATCGATCAGTCGAGCTGCAACAAGGACTATTCCTGCGTCAAAGGTTTCTGTCCGAGCTTCGTCACGGTGCACGGCGGTGCGCTGAAGCAACGCAAAGCTGGCGATCTCGGGGAAGACGCGTTGGCGCCGCTGCCCGAGCCGGCTCAGCCGGATCTCCAAGAACCCTACGGCATTCTGGTTACAGGCGTTGGTGGAACCGGCGTCGTCACGATTGGTGCGCTCCTCGGGATGGCCGCTCATCTCGAACAAAAGGGCTGCACGATCCTCGACATGACCGGCCTCGCCCAGAAGGGCGGCGCCGTATACAGTCATGTGCGGATCGCCCGCAAGTCGGACGAGATCCATGCAGTCCGCATCGCCGCCGGCGGCGCGCGCCTGCTTCTGGGGTGCGATCTTGTCGTCGCGGCAAGCGCCGATGCGTTGTCAAAGCTACAGCCCGGCCACAGCCGAGCGATCGTCAACAGCCACGAGACCATCACCGGCGATTTCACTCGGAACCCCGATCTCAATTTCCCCAGCCGGGAGCTGCAACGCAGCATCGCCGTGGCGACCGGAGCGGATAATACCGAATTCATCGACGCCACCCACGTTGCCGCCAGCCTGTTCGGAGATTCGATCGCGAGCAATCTTTTCATGCTCGGCTTTGCCTACCAACGCGGAGCGGTCCCGTTATCTGCTGACGCTCTTGAGCGGGCGATCGAACTAAATGCAGTTGCCGTCGAATTCAACCAACGCGCCTTCCGCTGGGGACGGCGCGCCGCGGTTGATCCAGCCCTTGTCGAGGCGCGTGCGACACCGCGCGGCGCGGTGCCGGAAACTCACCGTCTTTCCGAAACCCTCGATCAAGTGATTGATCGCCGCGTGGCGTTCCTGACCGACTACCAGAACGCCGCCTATGCGGCCCGCTATGCCTCAATTGTCAGGCGCATCCGCGAAACGGAGGCCAATTGCACGGGTGAGACGGTTCTGACAGACACGGTCGCGCGCGCCCTGTTCAAGCTGATGGCGTACAAAGACGAGTATGAGGTAGCTCGCCTGTACACGCAGACTGATTTCCTCAAGCGGGTCGCTGACCGTTTCGAGGGACCCTACGAGCTGCACTTCCATCTGGCTCCGCCGCTGCTTGCCGACCGCGATTCCGAAAACGGGCATCTGCGCAAACGGATCTATGGGCCCTGGATGATTTCCGTTTTCCGTATTTTGGCAAAGCTCCGGTGGTTGCGCGGCACACCGCTCGACATATTTGGCCGCAGTGAAGAACGTCGAACCGAGCGCCGCCTGATCGGCGAATACGAGGCGGTGCTCGAGGAAATCATCGGCCGTTTGTCCCCGGCCAACTATCCAACGGCAGTCGAGCTCGCCGCATTGCCCCTCGAAATCCGCGGGTTCGGCCATGTCAAACAGGCCAATTTGAACCGGGCGAAAGCAAAAGAAGCCGCGTCGTTGACCCGCTTCCGCTCGCCACTGCCTGCTCACGTGATGGCGGCGGAGTGATCGGCAGCCGTCGCCGCTCTCTCAGCCAGTCTCCAGCGGGAGCGCGACAAAGCGGGAGTTTCCCTCGCGCTCGACGCGCACCAGTATGTTCTTTCGTCCGTTCTTTTTGGCGGCGGCGGCTTTCTGTTGCACCTCCTCGGGGGCCGCTACTGCCTCATGTCCCACGGCGATCACGAGGTCTCCCGGGCGCAACGCCTGCGTGGCCGCCGGACTGTTCTGCGGGACCTCGGTGATGACGACCCCTTTCGCCGTATCGGGCAGTGAAAACTGTTTGCGCAGTTCGGGGGACAGCTTGCTGAGCTTGAGGCCGAGAGCGTCGACGCTCGGCGGCAGCTTCGGTTTTTCCGGTTCCGGCTGAGGTGGCGCCGGGCGGTTCAGGCTCAACGCCGCAATCTTGAGATCGACCTCCTGTTCCTTGCCGTCGCGCCACATCGTCAGCTTGACAGGGGTGTCGGGCGGCGTATCGGCGACCAGCCGAGGCAACTGTCGGCTGCGATCGATCTGCTTGCCGTCATAAGAGAGGATAACGTCTCCGGGCTGCAGCTTTGCTTGGGCCGCCGGGCTTGATGGATCGACTGCCGCGATCATCGCGCCGCGGCCCTTGTCGAGCCCGACCGCTTCGGCAATCTCATCCGTGACTGGCTGAATACGCGCGCCGATCCAGCCGCGTTCTACTTTACCGGTCGCTTTCAGCTGTTCGACGATCGGCCGGGCCAATGCCGAGGGAATGGCAAATCCGATACCGATCGAACCACCGGAAGGCGAAAAGATCGCCGTGTTGATGCCGATGACCTCGCCGGCGAGATTGAACATGGGGCCGCCGGAATTGCCGCGGTTGATCGAGGCGTCCGTCTGCAAAAAGTCATCGTAAGGTCCGGAATGGATGTCTCGCGCCGTGGCGGAGATGATGCCGGCGGTTACCGAGCCGCCCAGACCGAACGGGTTGCCGATCGCCAGCACCCAGTCGCCGACTTTCGCCTTTGTAGAATCGCCCCAGGTGGCCGCCGGCAACGGTGTTTTCGGCTCGACTTTGAGAAGGGCGAGATCGGTCACCGTGTCCCGCCCGATAACTTCGGCCTGTGACGTCGTATCATCGGCGAACGTCACGGTAATTTGCTCGGCATTGGCGATCACATGGTTGTTGGTGACAACGATCCCCGACGGATCGATGATGAACCCAGAACCGAGTGATGAGGCCCGAGGCGCAGAAGGATTCGGCCCGCCTGGTGCTCCCTTCTCGCCGAAGAAATCATGAAAGAATTCGTCTAGCGGTGATCCTGGCGGCACTTGTGCGTCGGGCGTCGTCTTAGCCGGCGCAGCTGTGGTCGCCTGGGTCGTTGAAATGTTGACGACCACACCAACCAGCCGCGCCGCGAGCTGCGAGAAGACTTCCGCGAAGGGGGTTTCCGGCGCCTCGGCCCCGCTCGGCAGCGGCGCGCTCAACAGCAGCGTAAGCAACACGGCAGGAAAAGCGCCCCGGGCGCCGAAAAACGCCAAGACATAACTCCTTTTCTGACGAGCGCCCTTCCACTCGTCCGCGTCTGATGCGCGGGAATTCCGGGACGGCTTGTCGTGGAGGGATATGCAATCGCCGCCGGCTGCTTGGCAAGACGGAACAGCAAGGTGAGCCATGATGACCCAGCCGGCCCCTTCGGGGGTCAATATCGACACAGACAATCGGCCAGCGGTCTTCTATGTTCGCATCTGCAAGAGATCTCGCTGCCGGTAGGATCGCCTCGAAAAGCTGCACTCATCGAGAAGTCGAGCACGCCTAAATCACCCGTGCCAGCGATCTCCGACGCGATCGCGGTCCTTTATTGAAGCGGTTTGGTATGGAGATGAACGCAAGGCGCCTCCGCAGCGCCAAGATCGTCGCGACACTCGGCCCATCGAGTTCGACGCCCCAAAGAATTCGCGATCTGTTTGAAGCCGGTGTAGACGTATTCCGGCTCAATTTCAGCCACGGGACGCACGAGGATCACCAAGCCCGGTTCGCGGCGATCCGCTCGATCGAAAGCGCGACGGCGCGCCCGATCGGCATTCTTGCCGATTTGCAGGGTCCAAAGCTCCGGCTGGGTACCTTCGCCGAGGGTCGGATCGAGCTCGGGGCCGGCGATTGCTTTCGCCTCGATCTCGACCAACAGCGCGGCGACAGAAGCCGTGCGCCACTACCGCACCCCGAAATCTTCGATGCGCTGCAGCAGGGGACCGAGTTGCTCGTCGATGACGGCAAGGTTCGGCTTCGCGTTGAAACCTGCGGCGCGGAGTTCGCCGACACATTGTGCCTGGTCGGGGGAACGCTTTCTGACCGAAAGGGGGTGAATGTTCCGAATGCCGTGTTGCCGTTGTCCGCAATCACGGAGAAGGACCGCGCCGATCTCGCGTTTGCGCTCGAGCAAGGGGCCGATTGGATCGCTTTCTCCTTTGTGCAGCGTCCCGATGATGTGGCCGAGGGGCGAAAGCTGGTAGCCGGGCGTGCCGGCGTCATGGTCAAACTCGAAAAACCGTCGGCGATCCAGCGCCTGCCCGAGATCATAGAGCTTGCCGATGGTTTGATGGTCGCGCGCGGCGATTTGGGTGTCGAGATGCCGCCGGAAGACGTGCCGAGCGTGCAGAAGGAGGTAATCCACGCCTGCCGACTGGCCGGGAAGCCCGTAATCGTGGCGACACAAATGCTGGAATCGATGATTGGTTCGCCGGCGCCGACTTCGCGCCGAGGCCTCCGACGTGGCGACCGCTGTCTATGAGGGGGCCGACGCGGTAATGCTGTCGGCCGAGACGGCAGCTGGGCGCTACCCTGTCGAGTCGGTCGCGATCATGGACCGCATCGCTTGCCGCGTGCAAAGAGACCCGCTTTATCACTCGATCATGGAGAGCACGCGCATCGAGCACGAGCACACCGCTCCGGACGCGATCAGCGCCGCCGCCTGTCAAGTCGCAGCTCTAGTGGGCGCGGCGGCGATTGTTTCGTATACGACTTCCGGTGCGACTGCCTTGCGCGCCGCTCGGGAGCGCCCCGAGGCCCCGATTCTGGTGCTGACCTCAAACCTCGGAACCGCCCGGCGGCTCGCGGTCTTGTGGGGCGCGCATTGCGTACACACCAGAGATGTCAAAAATTTCGGTGATATGGTGCAGCAAGCCGTGCGAATTGCTCGTCGCGAGAAGATTGCCGAACCCGGTCAACGGGTGGTCATCACAGCAGGCGTGCCGTTCGGCACCCCCGGCGCAACCAACATCCTCAGGATCGCTTGGGTCGACCGCTGATCCCTAGTACGCTGATGAGCGATTGGGCGACCCAATGCAGCTAATCCTCAAGATCGACCGAATCGGGCGCGGAGCTTGATGGATCTCTCAGTCGTCATCCCGGTAAAGGACGAGGCGGCCAACGTGGCGCCGCTCGTCGCCGAGCTTCGCGCGGCGCTCGACGGCTTGCTGGATTATGAGATCCTGTATGTGGATGACGGCAGCGCGGATGGGACGGCCGCTGAAGTCGCCCGGCTTCAAGCCGAGGCGCCGCATTTGCGCTTGCTGCGGCACATGCGTAACTACGGGCAGAGTGCCGCCATCCGGAGCGGGGTGAGGGAAGCGCGCGCGGCCTGGATCGCAACGCTCGATGGAGATGGTCAGAACGATCCCGCCGACATCCCGAAACTGTGGCGCATCGGGCTGACGGCTCTGGAGCCACCGTCGGTATTGATTGCCGGCTATCGCGAAAGCCGGCAGGACAGCTGGAGCAAGCGCCTCGCATCCCAAGTCGCTAACCGGGTACGGCGCCGGATGCTCGGAGACGACACGCCGGATACTGGGTGCGGTTTAAAGCTGTTTCCGCGCGCGCTTTTCCTGGACCTGCCGTATTTCGACCATATGCACCGATTCCTTCCGGCTCTCGTATTGCGCGAAGGGGGGATCGTGCGGTCGATCCGGGTCAACCATCGTCCGCGGCGTAGGGGTGCCTCGAAATACGGCATTTTTGACCGACTGGGGGTCGGCGTCGTCGATCTTTTTGGTGTGATTTGGCTGAAGCGCCGAGCCGCTCGGCCGCACCTCCTCAACGAGGTGTTGCCCGATTCGAAAACTACTTCGACCTCCGCTGGTATCTCGGTGGTGCAATGACCCCGAAGATCGGAGGAGCGGCGGCGGCGGTTCCTTTAATCGGCTTACGCCGCGCAACCCGCCTCATGGTCCTCGGCCTCATCGCAATTGCAGCCGTGGCAGCCTGGCGCTGGAGGACGATTTTCGATCCGGTCGGGATCACCACCGCGATCGGCCACTATCCTGCAGCCCCGTTGGGGTTTTTAGCCGCCCATATCGCGGCGAGCCTGGTATTCATCCCGCGCACTCTGCTCGCAATTGTCGCCGGACTGCTCTTCGGCACCGGATGGGGAATTGTCTGGGCCGAATTGGGTAGCGTAGCCGGGGCGGCGGCGGGCTTTCTGGTTGCACGCTATGTCAGCTCGGGATTGATCGACTTCCAACAAGGCTCGCGCGTGAGTTCGCTGTCGGGGTGGGTCGAGCGGGGCGGCTGGCGTACCGTGGCATTATTGCGGCTGATCCCGATCATGCCGCATAGCATTGCCAATTACGGGCTAGGTCTGACCGCCCTGCCGCTCGGCGCCTACGCCTTCGGGTCGCTGATCGGCCAATTGCCTCTAACGATCGCCTATGTCGAGCTCGGGGCGGCAGGGGAACGGTTGCTGACTGGCGGTACCGGCTGGATCGAGCCGACATTGATCGGTTTCGTCGCTCTTTCGCTGTCGTTTCTGTTCTCCGCGTATTTCCGTCGACGTTCCCGATGACCGCTCCGCAACGCCTTCGGCTCCGGACCGCCAGTAGCCCAGTCGAGCAGTTCGACTGTATGAACGATCGGGACGGGGCAACCGGCCGCGAGCTGGGTGATGCAGCCGATGTTGCCGGTCGCGACCAGATCGGACTGGGTGGCTATTATGTTGGCCAACTTGCGAGCCCGCAGCGCGGCAGCGATATTCGGCTGCAGGATGTTGTAGGTTCCTGCCGAGCCGCAGCAGAGATGCCCTTCCGGCACCTCTAGCGGTTCGAACCCGGCCATTGCAAGGAGTCTCTTTGGCCCCGCGTGTATCCCCTGCCCGTGCTGCATCGAGCAGGCAGAATGATAGGCAACACGCCGGTTTCGCGCATTTAAGATGCCTGAACTTGGGTTAATGCCGAGGGGCTCGACGATCTCGGTGACATCGCGGGCGAGCGCCGCGATGCGCGCGGCCTTCTCCGCATATGCAGGATCCTCGCGCAGCATAAAACCGTAATCTTTGACCGTCGTGCCGCAGCCCGAGGTGTTGATCGCGATGGCGTCGAGCCCGGACGCCAAGCGCTCGCGCTCCCAAGCATCGATGTTCGCACGCGCGAGATCGAGAGCGGCGGCTCCCTGCCCGAGATGGTGGACGAGGGCCCCACAACAGCCGCTGCCTTTAGCCACGACCACTTCGCAGCCATGTCGGGTCAGTAGCCGGATCGTCGCTTCGTTGATCTCAGGTGCCAGAACCCTTTGCGCGCAACCGGGGAGCAGCGCGGCACGCATCCGCCGATCGCCTTTCGCGGGAAATCCCTGTAACCGGTCCATTGGAGAGGCGGCAGATACCGAAGCGGGCGTTAGTGCAAACAAAGCCGCCAGCCGCTCCGGCAGATATCTTTCCAAAGGCTTGACGGCAGCGGCGCACCGCAGGGCCGGCCGGAACAGCCGCGGCCGTGAGAGGACCGTGCCAAGCACCCGCCTAAGCCCCCTCTCTAGCCACGGACGACGATAATGGCGTTCGATCCATCGTCGAGCATGGTCGATCAGGTGCATGTAGTGCACGCCTGACGGGCAAGTTGTCATGCAGGCTAAGCAGGAGAGACATCGGTCGATGTGCTTCACCGTATCGGCGGTGACTTTGCCGGTGGCGAGCATGTCCTTTATGAGGTAAATGCGCCCGCGCGGGCTATCGAGCTCATCCCCGAGGAGGACATATGTCGGACAGGTCGCGGTGCAAAACCCGCAATGGGTGCAGGTCCGCAGCACCTTTTCGGATTGCGCCAGGTCGGGATCGGCAAGCTGTTCGGGCGTGAAATCGGTCTGCACCGCTTCAACACCCGTCGACCATGCGCCCGGGATTTAGGATCCGGCGCGGATCGAAGCCCTCCTTGATCCGACCGGCGAGCGCTGCCAGAGGCAGGGGCTGCGCTTCGAACACCGGGACCGAACGGCGCAATTCGGGCGAACCCTTAATCAAAGTGGCGTGCCCGGTGCCGCGCCCGTCCGCTCCGCGGATCGCGTCTCGGATCACCGCTGCGCCACCGTCCTCGGCTCCCGCGATCGCCGCCCAAACAAGCCCGCCTGCCCAATCCAAATACCAACTGGCATCGAGACGATGCGCGATCGCTTCGCCCAGCTCGCCCCCCCGGCTGGGTGCGACGGAGACGCGCCAGACAGCGCGGTCTCCAGACCCGGCGAGCGGGAGGACGTCGCGAATTGCTCGCCAGAATTCGATGGATGCTTCGTCGTCCAGCGAGCTGGCTTCACAATCCGATCCCAATTCGACCAAGAGCCGCTCGCGGCGGAATGCAACCGAAGGGTAAGGACCTTCGAGGCGAAGCGCGGCGACGGCGGTCGGCCCAGATGGCGACATCAAACCGGCTGTCGAGGGGGCCGGTAGGTAGACAGCGCCCGAAACCTCATGCGGCGAGGCGAGCGCTCGGCTCAGGGTTCGGATCGCGGCCAGGGCATCAAGCCCCCAGAGCATCACCGTCGAGAGAGTTTCCGGTCGAGGCAGCACTTTTACGGTGACTTCCTCGAGCGCGGCGAGCGTTCCGAAGGAACCGGCCATCAGCTTGCAAAGATCATAGCCGGTGACGTTTTTGACGACTTTTCCGCCTGCCTTAAAAACTTCGCCACGTCCGCTCACGCCGCGAAAGCCGAGGAAATGATCCCGTGCAGCGCCCGATTTGATACGGCGGGGCCCCGAAAGATTGCAGGCTAACGCGCCGCCCAGGGTGCGCCGAGAGCTGACAGAAGCTGGCAGGCCGAACAGCGTCCCCAAATCTGGTGGTTCGAAAGCGAGCATCTGCCCGGCCTCGGCAAGCGCGGCGTCGATTTCCTCGATCGGGGTTGCCGCACCGGCGGTCAGGACCAGTTCGCTTGGTTGGTAGTCCCGAATTCCTGCAAGACGCGACAAATCCAACATGCGTGGCAGCTGGAGGGGGCGTCCGAGCCCACGCTTTGACCCGCCGGCAACTACTTCAAGCGGCTCTTCGACGGCCAGCGCCCCGCCGATGGCATCGCGCAACTCGTCGAGATCGGCGGGGGCGAAGCGGCTCATTGCCCCAATTGCTTCAAAAACGCGGCAGATCCGGGAACGGAAGCCGACCAGCATGGACATGAAGACGGCCGAGCTCGGCGCAGCGATGCAGCTGTGGAAAGACCTTCCCCGGGTTGAGCAAGCCATCCGGATCGAACGCGCATTTGAGGCGCTGCTGATGTGCCAGGTCGCACTCGTCGAACATGGTTCCCATGAGGTCGCGCTTTTCGACGCCTACCCCGTGCTCACCGGTCAGCACTCCACCGACTTCGACGCAAAGCTTGAGGATATCGGCACCAAACGCCTCGGCACGCTCGACCTCGTCGGGCTTGTTGGCGTCATAGAGAATAAGCGGGTGGAGATTGCCGTCGCCGGCATGGAAGACATTCGCGACCGCAAGCCGATACTGCTCCGATAGCGTCCGCATTTGCGTGAGCACCTCCGCGAGGCGGGCGCGCGGGATAGTTCCGTCCATGCAGTAATAGTCGGGCGAGATCCGCCCGACAGCGGGAAAGGCAGCTTTGCGCCCGGACCAAAAGGCTAACCGCTCGGGCTCGTCACGACTGGGCCGGATCGTAGTGGCGTTATGATTGCGGGCGATCGCTTCAACCTTGCCGATCAGATAATCGATCTCCGCAGGCGCGCCGTCCAGTTCGACGATAAGCAATGCCTCGACATCGAGGGGATAGCCGACCTTGACGAAGTCCTCAGCTGCGTGGATCGCCGGCCGATCCATCATCTCCATGCCGGCCGGGATTATCCCGGCGGCGATCACGGCGGCGACGCAATTGGCGGCATCCTCGGTCGTCGGAAAGCCGACCAGCAATGCTCGTGCCGCGGTGGGCTTGGGAAGGATGCGCACGGTGACCTCGGTAACGACCCCGAGCAACCCCTCGGATCCGGTCATAACGCCGAGTACATCATATGTCCCGGCGTCGAGATGCTTGCCGCCAAGCCGGATGATCTCTCCGTCGATCAGCACCATTTCGATGCCGAGTATGTTGTTTGTGGTAAGCCCATACTTCAGGCAATGCACCCCGCCGGAATTCTCCGCGACATTGCCGCCTATGGTGCAGGCAATCTGGCTCGACGGATCTGGAGCATAGTAAAAACCGGCCTGCTCGACGGCTTTGCTGATCGCCAGATTGGTGACGCCGGGCTGAACGACAGCGCAACGGTTCTCGTAATCGATTTCGAGAATGCGATTGAATTTGGCCATGCCGAGGAGGACGCCGTCAGCCAACGGCAGTGCGCCTCCGGATAGCGAGGTGCCGGCGCCGCGCGGGACGACTTTGGCACCGATTTCCTTGCAAGAGCGCAGGACCGCGGCAACCTGTTCGACGGTCGAAGGCAGCACGACGACCAGCGGGAGCTGCCGATAGGCGGTCAGCCCGTCGCTCTCATAAACCCGCCGCTCGGCCTCGGAAACGATGACGCCTTCACCCGGAACAATGCGGCGGAGCGCCTCCACGATGTCGGCGCGGCGCTCGATGAGCGCGGCGTCCGGCATCGGCATTCTCATCGCGGTAACCTCAAAGCTGCGTGGGTTGCCGGCTCAGCCCTGGCGCGCCTTGTATCGCGGATTGGCCTTGTTGATTACGTAGACCCGCCCCTTACGGCGGACGATCCGGCAGCCCTTGTCGCGCTTCTTTAATGTCTTCAGCGAATTGACGATCTTCATATCCGAAGCCCCTACAAGGGTCGGAACATAGGGAGCAGCCCGGGATAAGTCAAACCCTGGAAACGGGCAGGGTACCCCCGCTCGTTGCAAGTCCAGTGGCTATCCTGCTAGCCCGAAGCCGCCGCAAGATCTCGGTCACGGGAGCGCTTGACCAAATCGTTGCGGCCGGAGAGGAAGGATTTGATGTTGCGTGCCGCCTGACGCAGGCGTTGCCGGTTCTCGACCAGGGCGATACGGACGAACCCTTCGCCGTATTCGCCAAAGCCGATGCCCGGCGATACCGCCACATTGGCCTGTTCGAGCAATAGCTTGGAGAACGCAAGGCTGCCGATCGCGCGGAAGGCGGCCGGGATCGGCGCCCAAGCGAACATCGTCGCGTCGGGTGTCGGTACTTCCCACCCGGCTTGCCGCAGCCCATCGATTAAGACATCGCGGCGGGCGCGATAACGCTCGCGGATTTCAGTGATACAGTCCTGCGGACCATTGAGCGCCGCAGTCGCCGCGACCTGGATGGGTGTGAAGGCGCCGTAGTCCAGGTAAGACTTGACCCGCGTCAACGCTGTGATCAACCGCGCATTGCCAACTGCAAACCCGATACGCCACCCCGCCATCGAATAGGTCTTGCTCAGCGAAGAAAATTCGACCGCGACATCCCGGGCCCCCGGCACCTCAAGGATCGAGGGCGGCGGCTTCCCGTCGAAATAGATCTCGGCATAGGCGATGTCGGACAGCACGACGATGTCGTGTCGCCGGCAGAACGTTATGATCTCTTCATAGAAACCGAGGTCGACGGTCTGTGCCGTCGGATTGGCGGGAAAGTTGAGAACGATTGCAAGCGGCGCCGGCACGCTGTGACGCACCGCCTTTTTCAGCTCGCCGACGAAATCGAATTCGGGACCCATCGGAACATGGCGTATCGAGGCGCCAGCCATGATGAAGCCGAAGGCGTGGATCGGATAGCAGGGGTTTGGGACAAGGACGATATCGCCGGGGGCGGTGATCGCTTGCGCGAGGTTGGCGAGGCCCTCTTTCGATCCGAGCGTGACGATCACCTCGCGTTCGGGATCGAGTTCGATCCCGAAACGCCGCGCGTAATAGCCCGCGCAAGCGCGTCGCAGCCCGGCAATGCCGCGCGAAACGGAATATCCGTGGGTCTTGGGATTCTGGATCGCTTCGACGAGCTTGGCCACGATATGAGGCGGGGTCGCACCGTCGGGATTTCCCATGCCGAGATCGATGACGTCCCTCCCGGCCGCTCGCGCTTGGGCCTTCAGCGCGTTGACCTCGCTGAAGACATACGGCGGAAGGCGCTTGATGCGATAAAAATCCTCAGGCATAGCGTCTCGGCCACGGATGAACGGCCCTTTTTAAGCCTGCAAGCCTGATTTGACGAGTGCTATACTAAAACGCGACGATTTGCTCCGCCCGTCGGCGTCCGACACCCGTGCGGTTGTAGAAACTGATCAACGTCACGTCCGATCGAGAAAATAGGTTGTCACGGACAAAACCGGAGGTCGTCGCGCTCGTTCTCATAGTCCTCCATAGCGCGATGGAGGACGTTGTCGGACGGCAAAGCGCGCAACGCTTGCGAGATTTCTTTGAGTGTCGCCTCATCGTAAGCTACTGGTTTGGGACATTTGCAGGAAGTATCTCGCGCGACGGTACAGCCGGTCAATACGAGAGCGACGCCAATCGCCGCATCGCGAATCCCCAGCTTCAACAATATCAACATGACTTATCCGATAGCACGAGCAACAACCCCTGCGCTGTCCTGATCGGCACTGTGATTCCTTCTCGATTAACATTCCAGTCGGAAGCCCACCGGCTATTATCAGAGCTGCGGTTGTTTCCACCAAGTGACCAGATCGGCGATTGTGCTGGCGAATTGGCTGCGATCACATCGGCCGATCCCTGCCACCGGCACCGCATCAGAACCGACGTTTCCATCGGTGTGCTGCCACAGCGCCCATTTTGACCAGCCAGGTGGACAAACCGGGCGCGAGTTGTAGGCGGGCAACCAGAGCGGACAGCGCGACAGGACGTTATTGGGAAGACCGGTGCCTCGTCGGTCGGGCCCATAGCGGTTGATATATATCAAGGGCATAGAGCCGGTCGCCATATTGAGCCGCCCTGCGGCTTCGGCGGTCTGCGCAACTGTTACCGTGCCGCCGATCGCGTTCGGTTCGGCATCGAGCGCCAATACAGAACAGCCTTCCGCTACCGACAAAAAGTTCTCGACCTGTAGCTCCGGCGGCGAGTCATCGAGGAAATGATAGGCGCCAACCAGCAGCCCGGATGCAATCGCCGCCGCATACCGTTGGGCGAACGCCACGTCGATCCAGTCCGAACCCTGCGTAGCCTTCAGAATTACCGCGGCGATTCCCGCCGCTTTGGCCCGCGCAAAATCGACCGGCGCTTGCCAATGACTGAGATCGACCACGACATCGGACGTGATCGTTGGGATATAGGGCATGTAGGGCGCGGAATCCAATGACGGCAATCCTAACCGTTCACCGGCAAAGCAGGAGGTGGTCATTGTTGGAAAAGTCCTAGAATTGCTTGCTTGAACTGCGCCAACGCCGTGGCCGCTGCGACGATGCCGCCACCGAGCCAGAGGGCGACGCGCAGACTGAAGCGACCGCGATCAGCAACCATCACGAGATCTTCAACCTGATCGACGAGCCCTCTGCGGCCCTTGCCGTCACCATGAAGCGCATGATGGATCTCCTCGATATCCCGACGAATCAGGGCGAGTTGAGTCTCCATAGGGTACGCCACCTCCCTATTAATCGCGGGCGTCACGCGACACCTCAAAACTCCGAGTGTTCCAATGAGCTTCTCTCGCGGCAATCCGCTCGTAGCTTGTTGCGCGAATCATCTTCTTCGCCCGACAATTCTGATCCCGCGAGGACCGAAGCTCAGCGTTTTGGTTTCGCCGCCGACTTGAATGCAGCATTCGCCGGTAGCCTCATCAGCCGTTATGATTTCCCCCGCCACGTCGGTATAGTCGTCGGTACGTACGATTTTCCAACGCCGTTTGTCTTCGGTGCTGTGCCAGGATTCGAGCTTCATTGCGGAATTCCCGTGATGGTCCATGCGAGATTTGCCAGCGTCGCGTCAGGCGTAGCGGGCGCGACCACGGTCAGCACGTCGCCGGCATTGAACAAAGTCGCTGAGTTCATCGTGAATGTAGCGGCGGTGGCCAATGGGGCGAAAACCATGGCTCCGACATTCGTGCCGTTCTTCTGGATGTTGAATGTCGTTGTCGCGGTTGCAGCTGTCGCAGCTGTGCCGCGACTGCCGGAAAGCCCGAGCGGCACAGTTGCCGGGGCGGCGAATACATAACTTTGGAGTACGAGGTTTGCCGTCGGCCTACCGCTGAACGAGCCACTCACAATAGTCGACGAGGCTTGCCCAGTTCCTCTGACGGTGTATGTGTATACAGGAAGAGAGTTTAGGCTCTGCAATCCGCCGCCGACGATATTAATCGACGCGAATTTGAAATAGATCGTTTGACCGATGAGACTATTCTGATAAGGAAACCGGTCGATCGATCCGTCGAGCCTTGCGAATAACGTTCCCGGCGGATGATCGCTGATCGTGGTGCCGTAAGCACCGCGATAAAGGGTCGTCAGCGCATACTTACTGGCCGCGGTGAGCGTCGCAGTTTGGTAGGCGAGAAGCTCGCCACCGACATAGCAAAGAGTGACGAGATTGGCGACATCGGTGGTGGAGACCGAGGCAAGCTGACCTTGGCTTTCCGTTAGATCTACTGACAGGGTGTTGGTGGCATCGGGCGAAGAATGCGGCGGCAGATCCGCCGTCAATACCCCTTGCACCGCCAATGAGTTCACCGTCCCGGCGAGGGCATAGGAGCTCCCATCACTGGAGATCCAGACCTGGGCTCCACCCCAATTGGCGCCGCCAGAAAGCGCAACCCAGATTTCAAGCTGGCCTGTCAGCAGTGCAGCAGGAGGCTCGAAAATGATCGGCGCGTTGATATCCCCTGGAGGCGAGCTCCAATTCGGGACGTAGCCGGAATTCAACTGACTGGGATACAGAGTCGCCGTCGAGTAGCCGCCGAAGAAATCTTCTGCCGTGATCGATAGCGTGCCTTCTTCATCCTCCTCCACTGCGGTAATCCGCACCATCAACGCCGAAGCACCGAGCCGGAGATCAGTGATTTCTACGAGATCCATCGGCTCGAGCAGACAATATTTCCAGCCGAGCTTGAAGGTATAGGTGTTGCGAAATAGCAATGCTCGCTGCAACAGAAGTTGGGCGACTATTGGGGCGACGTTAACCGGATCGACGATAGCCCGTGCCTTCAGCGAGCTGTCGCGGCGTATGCCGTAAAGGTCGATTGCCCCTTGATCGAAAGCCTCGACGATCGCGGTGTTGTAGTTATTCGATCGGTCGAGACACTCAAGTTGAATTGAATTGGCGGCGTCGGCTGGAGTCGCCCGTGTAATATGGATTGGATCATCGCTGAAACCGCCGGTGATCGGCCCCGATCCCGATCGCAGCGCCGGCCCGCCCGGCGTTACCCCGGAATTCGTCCCGACACTCGATTCCTGGACGATGAAATCATCCTCTCCGAGACTGTAAAGCGGGGTCGTATCTGGCGCGTAGTTGGAACCATTGCCGGTGACGGACTGATCGCCATAGGGGATGATCTTCAACAGTCCGCCCGACCACACAATGGCACTGTTGGTGATTTTGATGATATCTGCCAGGTGTTGTTGCGCTTCTTGCTGAGTATCGAGCATTGGCGATAACACCAGGCCAAGCGCCTGACAATACGCTGAATAGAGACTGAGGTCACCCAGACTAGTCTCCGGGAAGCCGGCTCCGTAACGCGGATTGGTAAGAAAATCGGCGACGATAGCCGCGGGATTTGCATCGAACCCGTTGGTACCGCTCGGCGACAGTAAACCCTCCACCTCGAAGGAGAAGTTCGGAAGGGTGGCAGTGTTACCCATCGCGAAATTGTTGGCCACGATAGTCGCGGTCCCGGAATAGCCGAGGGCTTTGGCGGCATGACGTGTTTCCCAATACGGATCTGCTGCCTGTCCGTCGCTCCCGAGGTAAACCGCGGCCGGCAACGAGGACAGCATTCCGATATTCTTGTCCCACCACACCGTGCCGATGCCGGAAATCCGGCCTTGGCACACTCCCATGATAACCGAGGCACTATATTTATATTGCTGTCCACCCCCTTTACCGCCGCCGCCACCTTTTCCGATACCGCCTTGTGGCGATGACGGCGCCCCCTTAAAATCATCGTAGTCGATCAAATTTGGCGTGACGCGGGTTGTACCGTAGACGAGTGGGATAACCCCGCCGCGTTGCGAGGTTTGGAATTGCAGCGAGCCGACCGCCTTTTGCTGCTTGGCATTAGACCTGCTGCCGACGATGCCACCCATGTTCGACTGTCAGAGTTCGAGAATGGGAAACGGGTCGAAAAATCGCACCGGGCGGCCGCTCAGCGGCGGCTGATCGGCAGCACCGCAGACAACTCCGGCATCCCACCATGCGTGGATGAGCCTCGGCCAAGAGACAACGACAGCCCCGTGTGAGAAGCAGCGCCCGAATTTGAACACTGCGACGTCGCCTTCTCGAGGCGGGGTCTCAATCTCCCGTGCGTAATACATAAGCCCCTCGAGGTATCGCTCGGCGTCGCGATGCAAGTGCCAATCAGGCGGATAGAACGGGACGTCGATGTGCGAGATCACCCCCGCATTTCGGTAGACTTCGGCAAGCAGCATCAGGCAATCGGTGCCGCCGCCCTTGACCCGGCCCATATGATGGTAGGGTGTGCAGAGCCAGGTTTGCGCCTCGGCAAGAACCATTTCCCTCCGGTTCATACCGCCGTCTCCGGCGTCGGGATGAAGACAAAGCCCCCGAAGTGGGTGGCGTTATTGAACACGTTTGTACAGGTAGCGAGCGTGCGGTTACAGCCGGGCAGCACCTGAAATTGGTCGCCGGTCATAACCGGCGAGAGAAATGGAAGCTTCACGGAAATCCAGCCGGAACCCATGTCCGCGATGGTGCGGCTCGATCCGGCATTGGCTCCGGTCACGCCGATGATCGTCCCTTGGACGTACAGGTTCGCTGGGGTCGGGCCAACTGAGCTGGCGACTTGCGCCTGAGTAGAGCCGGGCTCGGCCGCAAACGTTAACTGCATGCTGGACCGGTCGAACTGGCACATCGCGTCGCCGAAGGTATGAGTGCAAGACGACTGCCACAGCCGGCGCGGCATCTGGATATTCAGAAGCTCGAGATGGGAGCGGCATTTGAGGTCGATGCCCGTACGGGTACAGTCAATATCCGAAATGCGGCCGGCGAAGAGCACCACGGTTCCCGGGCTCGTGTCGCCGTAGGTCGGCATGAACGCCCGTTCGAGTTGCAGGAGCGCGCCGTCGAGCTGTCCCTGCCAGGCCGCTTGCAGAAATGGCACCCCGCCGATCAGATCAGTGGGGTCGGTATAGATCCTGACGTCCAGTTCGTCGACCTGGGTGCCGATGACGACCTTCGTTTTGGAGCGCTCGAATTTAGGCCCAAGCGCAAAGCTGTAGCCGTTTGCGAAGATCGTAGTCGACGCTGCCGAATAGCGCAGTACCGACCCGCCTACTAGAGTGATTGTGTAGAGGTCCGCCATGATGAACTGGTTGGCGCTCGAGAGAAGTGCGATCAGGGCGGGACTGGCCGCTTTCATGATCGGATCGATATAAAAGTCAATTTTTTTACCTGCCACAGCCGATGCATGAAATTCTCGAAATCGTATTTGTCGTCAATGAATCTACAGCGGAAGTAATAAGTGAAATCAGCGGTGATGATCAGCTCGCTACTGGGAGCAGTTCCGAATGTCACCAACCCGGTGGTCGGGTCGACACTGTAGGTCGCCGGATCTTGCGTAATCCCATTGAAGTAGATCGCGCGTACGATATTCGGCGCGACGATCGGTTCCAAAAAGCCGCCGCCAGGCAGGGTTGCACCCATTGTACGCTGTAGCTGGAAAGAGAACGTGCTTGCATCTCCGATGCCGATCTGCTGCCCGCCGACTTGCCAGTCGCTAGGGTCTTGAAACAGGAATGTGCCGAACGCTCCCTGGCAGAGCATGAAGAATCCGAGCAGGGTCCGCAGCTCGTCGTAGCCAGCTCCCGGATTGTCGCGCAGGAAGTCATAGACCAGTGCAAATTGCCACAATGGATAAGGATAGTCGATCGCCCGCAATTCGCGCCCGGATATCGCACGCTGGATGCGCGTCTGAAAGGTCGGAGTTTTGGTGACGCTCCAGGCAAGCCCAGGCAACGCCGGAAAAATCAAAGCCATCACGCCGTCCGCAGCGTCGAACCGTTGCGCATTGCCTTGTTAAGGGCATTGACGAGAAGGCTGCCATTGCTCTGGAAAAACCGCTTCACGTCCTGACTGTCGATCGCCGACACGTTGACCACGACCGCACCGGACCCAGCTCCGCCATTTGCAGAGATCATATTCTGGAGGCCTTGGCTGATATTCGCCGGCAAGATCATTTCGTTTTGGTGCACCATAGCGAGCTGATCAGACGGGACCATCCAGCCCCCCGCCGCAGAGGCGATCCCGCCGGCGGCTGCCATTACGGTGGCTTCTCCGGCTGCGGCAGGCCCAGCCGCAGCCGGCCCCATTATCGGAGCCAAGAATGCAAAGATGCCCGAGAACGCCTGCGCTGAATCGGTTGCGATGCTTTTGATCGCATTGGCCGCCTTGATCGCCAGTCCAGCCGCCATTCCCTCGCCATCGGCCGCGGTGCGAGCCGCAGCGCCGGCCTCGGTTGCGGTTGTCATGGCGAGCTCATTGGCGAGCCAATTGGTCGCCATCTTGACGCCTAGGTTGACGAATTCGGCAAGTATCGACTGCGCGATATTCGCCACCGCCTTCTGCAATGTCGTCGTACCCAATATCATGCCCGTGATCGAAGTATCGAACGCACGCTGGATCGGCTGCATCAGGCTCTGCCAAGTTCTTTGGCTGGACTGCGCTGCCTGAAGATCGAGCTTTTCCTTGTCGCTCTGAAACTTCTGGTAGGCAAGCAGCTCTTCTCCCCACAGCTTTTCATCGGCGGCAGCATTGTTTCCGTTGCCGGATGCAGGACTGGGTTGGACAACGCTGGAGGCGTCTCCGAACCCGTTGCTCGGCGTCATGCCGGCGCCTATCGACCCCGCGAGGTCGGCAGCTTTGGTCTGCAACGCGCCAATGCCGGTTCCGATTTGGCCGGTAGCAGCGTTAAGCTGGGACTGCGCCTGCTGGGCAATGTCGCCGAGCCCCGCAAGTTGAGTCCGCATCGCATCGGTCGCCGCTTGAACAGAGCTTGACGCGGCCTCCATTCCGGATCGGAGCCCGTCAATTTGAGCGCTGATAATGACGCTGGTTTCAAGATCGGCCATAAATAGCCTCTTCCTAACAACTGCCTTTGCCGCTAGCTACGAATTGCTCTGATTTCTGTGGATGCCTGGTCGGGAATTTCCGCCCGAAGGCGGAGTTGGGCAAAATCTAGGACTACGGGCGAGAGCCCCGCATTGACGTCTCCGACACCAAACCCAGGCCCCAGCTGAGTGAGCAATGAGCTGGAATCCGAACTCGGTTGCTGTCGTCGACCCATCGACGTCGGCGGCAGCCGTGCGTCTTTATTTTTGCCGCCACCAAGATAGGCCGCGACCAGTAAGTGCACTGGCGGGTGTTGTGCCCAGTAGGATGTCAGCTCTTCGATCTGGAAGAGCGTCATCTCGTCAATTATGGGGTAGCTGTATCCACAGGCGGTCGCGAGGAGGCCATAGATCTCTCGCCAGCGGTCACCGTCCCCGAAGTCATGTCCGAAACTGACCTGGCGCTCGCGTTGGCTGCCCCCGGGCTGGTCCCGGGGGCTGTGCTTCCCCCATAACGGCTCCGCTTGGCTTCAGGCCGGAGCCGGTCAGGACGGCATTCAGGACGGCACTAGCATTCCCGAGATCGAGCAACGTTTCCACTTTGTCTGGCGTCGTCTCGGGATAATTGCGCTGCAGCGCCGCAGTGACGATATCGATCAGCACGTTGATCTGCGCTTCGCCCATCGACGCGCCGATTTCGGTCAGTTGCCTTACCTGCGGCATCAACCGGCGGAGCTGGCCGAGGGTAAGTGGCGGAACTATCCAATCTTGGCCGCCCATTGCGACCGCCACACCGGGGATCATCACTCCACCGTACTCAGATAGCCGATCGTTCCCGAAGCGTCGGCAAAAGCCATGAAATCGAGTTCGCTAATCGTCCAGGTATCGAGCTTAGTCGGCAGCGACAATTTATTTGCCGTGCACGCGTTCAGACGCAGAGCGGTGCCGCTGCCGTTGTAGGCAGTGTAAAACGTCGCCTTGAACGTAGGAGTGATACCCATCGGCTGGTTCGCGAGGGTCACTTTGTTGCCGCTCGTTGCGACGTTGTATGTGTACGAGATCAAAATCGCGGCACTAGCGTCGGCAGACGAGAAAACATACGCGCCAGTAGCGAAGTTGACCGAGTACTGGCCGGCGGTCGAAGGCGTGGTCACCCGGTTGAAACGCTTGCCGGTTGCGGCGTAGCTGATGCCGAGATCATCATTATAGCTTGCCGCATTGGCGGGGATGACGGTGTACGGCGTCGTCGCCGGAACTGTCGCGGCCTCCAACTGCGAGACGGCGAACTGCCCCGTAGCTGGCGTCACACCGAAAAAAATGTCCGAATACAGCAAACCGAGGATCTGCGCGAATTTGGCTTTCCCGGTTATCTTGCCCTGTCCACGCGCTATGGCCACGGGGAACTGAAGCTGGCCGTAGAGCTCTTTATCACTCCAATCGAAATCGATCTGTATGTCCTGCAGCACGCCGAATTGTCGCGGACCGATGCCCGACCCGATCACATCGGTGCGTTCACCCCATATCGCGCCGGAGCCGAAGCTTAATTGCATGTCATTTACTCCCGTTCAAGAGCCGCTTCAGCCTCTCCTTGGCGGCGTGGGCGATATTCCAGGCCTGAGTGTCGCGGGCGACTGCCGAGCCCGGGAAATGGTCGGCCCACCAACCTTCAATCAGCTGCTCGATCGAAGGAGGCGCGGCGGTTTGGTTGGTGCTGTAATCTTCCTCGGCCATTGGTCACTCCTTAGAATAGCAGCCGATCTTCAGAAACACAGGATCTCGACGGGCACAATCGCGATGGCCTGATCGCCGAGTACGCCCTCGTCAGTCTGAAGCTTGCCGGCTATATAGGCGTGCTGAACCATTTGGGGCAGCCCAAGGTTCTGGATCCCAGTCGTCGGTGACGGTGCGAGCGCGGCTTCGAGCGCGTCGAGCAGCGGGTTCAAAATCGCTGCGGGCGCCAGATAGGGGTCGCTTGAATGGGCGTAGACGTAAAATTCGGCGTAGAGTGTCCACACGATCGGTGCGCCAAGCTTTTTTATTACGGCTTGGCCCCCTTTTTCGCTCATGAACAACGCCGGCTGCTCCGCCGCAGCAACGTCTGCCCAATGTCGTAGTCGCCGATTTGTACTGGTGAACTGGGCCGCACTCGCGCCGAGCTCCCATAATGCGGCGTATATCGTTTCACGAACTATCATCGATCGATTTCGAATGCCAAGCCGCGGCGATCCACTGCTGCGATGCCTGTTGATAAAGCGACACCTGTCGCTTCTAATATTGAAGTAAAGATTATATGCCGAGCGATCATCGCGTTAGTGCCTCGCGCAATGCCGATTCCACTTCATCGCGTATCGCAGGGTCCATATCTTCCAGTGCCGAGCTCAAAAAAGAAGGCTTCGGAACGTCTATCCGGCGGCGATCTGACCGCACATTGATCGCCGTCCTACGCATCGGGCGTCCGAACGCCCTTGTGATACGGCGCAGCTTCGCTCCGACGCCAAGCGCGCCATATCCGTGAGCGTGGGCATATTCGCTGTCGCTGGAAACCGTTGCTGCAATCCTGTCGTCGCTCTGATCGAGTTGCAGACTTGTGCTGGATCCGAGCGACCCCGAGCGGGCAGCGAGGGTTTGGCCAGTGAGCTCATTCTCCTGGATCTTGCGCTGAAGTTCGATCCCTAGCGTGGTCATCGCACGGGCGAGCCCCGAAGCGGCCAGATCCGGAGTGGCGCGCAGCCAAGCCAGCACTGCGTCGTCGCCAACGAGACGGGCTAGAATCATAGGACGCCGGATATTATCGTGGGATCGGTGCCGCTTGCCGCCGGTGCTTGTTGAATTGGGGCGATCGGCGCAACCAGACGATATTGTTGCAGCAGCGTTTTGATCGCATCGCTCATATCTTTTTGCGCATACGCGACGGTCTCTGCACCGCCCAATGATCTCGAGACTTCGCCGATGCGCGTACGCTCCCGGTAGCGCAGCGCGACGAGCTCGATGCATGCCTGTGCGACTTCGGGCGGAGTAGTCGAATACCCGGCAGTATACGCGATGACAACGTTTTGGGCCCCGCGTTCGAACTTATAGCCGCGAACCGAAAGCTGTGTGGAACTGAACCGGTATCCGGCTGCGTTAAACGAGGCTGCCGCAGGAACAGCCTGACCATCGATCGTCAACGACAGCACGGCGGTGACCGGAAAACATGTGAATTGCAGCCTGTGGCCTCCAGTTCCGTCGCGGATTTCGAGGTAATCGGCCGACGCGATTTGGCGGTTGAGCCAGGTCTGAATATATTGACTTGCCGCCGTAACGAGGCGGGTAAGCAGCGCGTCGTCGGTTGCCGGAAAGGCGGCCTGCCCGGTTTGCAGCCACGCCTTGACGTCGGCGAGCGTCGTAAGATCCCCGAAGGCCACCGAATCAGCCCTTTTTGGAACGATTGCTCGGCGACGATTTCGCTCGACCCAACGCTATCATCGTCTCCTCAAAAACGGGGACGAAGCCGTGCGCCAACAGCTCGGAAGCGGCTTCCGCCGGCACGTGCACGTCCCCGTTCGAATCGCTGAGAAATTGGCGGCCGGCATAGGAACACCCCGAAGCATCGTCATGGTGCAGCGTGAGCACGCCGGCGGAAATCGCATTGTCACTGTCCCTCGCCAATACGAACCCCCCGATTGTCGTCAGAGGGCCGACCGCCTCCAAAGGCACTTGGATCAGGCCGTCGTTATCGACCAAATACCGCACTGCCCCGTGATTGGCCTCGTCTTGGCTAAAAGCGGCGCGCAGCGGTATCAGGTCCCCGCCGAGCGAGACCCCCGGGTTAGACCCGGGGGCTGGCACGACAGACGCTTTCAAAGAAGGCGCCAGAATCTCAAGCATTCGCGTCATCCGTTTGCGATGTTGCTGATGACGCCCATCGCAAAGGGAGCATAGACGGCCAGTACTTCCTCGGCATAAACGCCGACCTGGCGCTGGCGCGTGACGATCGGCCAATCGATTTGATAATAGTCTTGCCGCGTCTTGATCTCGGCGACGTTCGGCACCTCGTTGGACTGGTACTGAATGGGCAGGTTTTCCGCCCAACCGATGACCGTACCCGGCGGCACCTTTGGGTGGATTCGGATCGGAATGCGAAGGCCCCCATTTAGGGCGAAGGGATTGTAATAAAACTGAACGACTCCGGACGCGGTCAGCTGATATTCACCGTCGCTGCCGTCAGCGGGACTATCGTAGCGCAACAGCGGACCCGAGGCATTCGACAGCACCTTTGCCGTTATGTTCTTCAACTCCTGCGAGTTGACAAAGAGAACAGTCGGCGACACTTGAAAATTGTCCCACATCTTCTGGAACATCGTGTCGATCTCGACGACCGAGCCGCGGCCCGATGCGGTCAAAGGCGTGCCCGTCCCTGCCGTGCCGGTCGGCATGACATTGACGTAGGCGTTCGACCCCGGTTTTAACGCCGTCGTCAAAAGTCCGTCATAGGCGTAACTTGGGTTGGCGGAGTTGTCGGCAGTAATGGCGCTCTGCGGCTGGGTACCAGTGCTGAGCGGCGCAGATATGGCCAGACTGTTGATTGTCATTATGGCCTGCAACACTTCGCTGCCGCTCGTGGTCGACACATACCAAGCATAAGCGATGGCGCCCTGGACCGGGCTGACTGAGCAGAACAGCGTCTGACCGAGCGTCACCGCCTGGCTTGTCTCGGCGCTGATGTTCGACGAGCCGCCAGAGAGCGTGAAGATCTTGCCGTCGGCTCCGGTCACGGTCTTCGAGGTCGCGACACCGCCCAACGCGCTTGTGTTCTGGTAGCCTTCGAGGGTCAGCGCTACAACCTTGACGAAATAAGTAGCAGCCGGCAGCGTTGCACCGGTGCCGGATGCCGATAAGGTCGGCGTAGGGGGCGTACCCAGGGTTAGTGAGGCGTTGCCGGCGAGGATCGCCATCTCCTCCTTCAGCATCATCTTTTGCAGAAGGCGGAAAGCCATCATGGCCTGGATGTCTTCGAAGGTCCGGCCGGCGGAGATTGCTTCGAAAGTTGCCGCGTCTTCCTCCCCGATTGTGACAAAGGCGGAGGTTTTGTTGGAGGTCGAATACGACATCTGGCCCGAGCGTTGGCCCTCCGGCACCCACCCCATCGAATCGAAACCGGAACCGATGATCGCGTTCACTTGCCGCCAATTTGTTGCGGAGCCGACGCCACCGCCGACGCGTGGAACGATGTTCCTGAGTGGAGTGACAAATGGGTAGAGGTTCTTCGCTGGCGCCTGAAGGTCAAAGGCCAATAAGCCGGTCGCAGTCGAAATCGATTTGGCCAATCGAAAGTCCGGCTGTGCCAGAGCCCCTTTCATGAGCTCCAGCAATTCTTGAGTGATTGAGTTCATCAAACTCCTCCCAGAAAAGGGGGGCAATAAAAAGCCCGGCAAGGCACCGGGCTCGGCGACGGCCGTTGGGCCGATGGTGCTGTGTGCATGACCCTCAACGCCTCGAGCGAGCTGCTCCCCGGCGTCGGTCGATTGCAGATCTCAAGATTGATCGGCAGCTGAGCCGGCAATTCGAATAGGAGTCGCGTAGCTGGCCTTTATCAGCGTCAGCGTTTGTTCCTCCTTGCTCATCTTGGCGAGCGCGGCGGCGATCGTTTCCGGCGACAGCTCCGGATGGCCACCGCCAACTATTCTTTCGCGGTCCTGCTGCTTCGATATCGAAACGGTGCCCTTGGCCATGGTCAAGGGCGGTAGCGGTGTCCGTGCAATCTCATCGACCCGCTTTGTCAGCCGCTCGATCATTGGAACGACCTCTCGCAGAACCTTCGCCAGTGCTGTCTTTTCCGCCGATTCATCGGGGAGCGGGTTCGCCAGGTCTGCGGCGCGCGTGTCCGTCTCGGGCGTGAGCTGGGCCGGTGTTTGCGGATCGTCGACGCCTGTCGCGTCGCATCTGGCTCCGGCCGCAATCAGATGACGATGCGACGCTTTGAGAAGCCCCATCGTCTCCTTCGAATGGCGCGCTCCCAGCTTCGCGGCTTCTTCGCAGACACGCCCGTCTGTCAACGCCTGGAGGCACCCATGAGCCAGATCCATCAGGCACTGATGGGCACGCTCCCGTTTGAACAGCACCTTGGCGATGACGCCGAGCACTTTCACAATGTCGACCTCGGGGCTGTCATCCACAGGAGATGCTAGCCTAGCTGGCGAAGGGTCGTCATCTTCCATTCTTGCGGCGGTCTCGAGCGGGGCAGGCACGGCACCAGCTTTCCGCAGATAATCGCGTGCCCGCTCCATGTTCGCCTGATCATTGACCGATAGCCCTCCAGATGTCAGACATTGGTCGCACGCAAAATGGGCCGTATCCAGCAGCGCCTGGTCGCCCCGCGAGTGCTTGGACTTCGCAATGGCGCCGCCGGCGGGCTGCGGCATGTCGGGACGGTCTTTCGGGCGAAGAGAAGCGACGCGTTCAAGGTCGGTTGCAGCGGCCATACCGAGCATCTCAGGCATTGCCGATGCAAGTGGCGAGCCGTCGCTTTCCGCATCGCCCGGGGTTTCACCTATTTCCTCGTTGGCCAAACGGCTGAGGAAATCACAAAGTTCAGTGATGATCGCCTGGAGTCGCGCTGGCTGCGGGGACTGATCGTTCTCGACGGCCGCTTCCACTTCCAGAGCATCCCTCACCCAGTCGAGCTCAGCAATCACACGGGCGATCTGACCGACATCACGTAGAGCTTTCGTTATAGGAGCCCGGGATACCTTGTTTTTTTCATTATTTGCCATTCCAGCCCTTGCGGGAGCGGTCGCGCGTCGGTCTGCTGCTGGTGCGGAGTAGCCCTCGAGGCATTTTAGCGCATCCGCTTTGGCCATATGACGGTGATCAGGAACAGCACATGCCCAAATCTGAATTGGAACATTGAACGGTTGTGGTCCCGACGGGGCCTGCTCTGTGTCGGTGGATCCGCCTTGCGCTACAACCGGCTCTGCGACAGCAGGCGGAGCATCCGGCGGCATTGTCGCTTTCCAGCAGTCGAAAATGGCTTCCGGATTGGCTGGTCGGTCAACCAAAGAAATTTCGTTCAATACGAGACCGGTGATAGTTTTCGGGTTGCCGGCCTCTCGCTGCGTGACGTGCCCGCCAATGGAGAAGCCTCGATAGACCTGATTTCTCACCTTGGCCACCGCGACCGGGTCGACTACATGGGCGACAATGCGGGTAGTGCCGTCCTCGCAGACTTCGGCTTCAAGGGTCGATCCGGCGGCGGAAAGCTGGTGCATTTCTCTGAGAGCAGGGAACCGCATGTAGTCCGGGATCGCTGCGCGAATGGCGTCTGCCCGCACAATCTCTCCCTGTTCGTCCAAAGCCTCGGATGTGGCGATCCCGTATACTCGCACGGTCCCGTCGTTCTGAGGCTCAATCTTCTGGATTGCGCCGTAAAGCCGCATAATTCGAACCCCAGTCAGATGTCGGAATTAGTTACAACCGGTCGAGAGCGGCCGTGCTGTGACTGACGTCACGAGCCCGGCAGCTTGCACTGCACCGTCGCATTGAGCTTCAGCACGCGCCCATCGCTGAGATTAGCAGTGGCCTCGAGAATGTACGTACCGCCAGCCGCCGAGACTGGCATACCCCCGATCCAGCCGACGGAAAACGATCCCGTGCGCGTCTGCAGCGAGCCGTCCATCGGTGAACGCACCTGGAGAGCAGTTTGTGGGGAAGCTGACAAAACCCGTGACTGCGGTGTTGGATCGATTGCTGTCTCGTAAGGACCCAATGCGCAAGTCCAACTCGTTGACACAATCGTAGCCGCACCCATGTCCGGCGTGAAATCGAAGGCGAAATAATCGACTTCATCGACTTCGATCGGGTCGAAGGGCGTTGCGACGCGCATTTCTTAAACCTTACCCGCCTCTGAAGGGATGTCTGCTGCCAGGACCGGCAAGGATCCGGATTCTTCCAGGAGCCCGCAGCAGCCGGCCCGGCGAAACCAGCAGCAGGGCCGGCGGATCCTGCCATTCGAGAGTAAGCAAACCCTCCGATGCGATTCGTGCTCCGGCTGACAGCCATTCCAGGATCGCCAGCTTGTCTTCACTCGACACGGCTTGGAATTCATTGCGTGCGCCCGCATCGCCAGCGAGGATGCTTGATAAGTCGAGGCCGAATTGCGCATCACTGGCGAGCCGTCGGCCGTATTCCGCGTAACCCGCTGTATCAGTGCGTAATGAGGTCGTCGCTTCGAGCCGCACCGGGGTGTCGGCGATGATCGCGGCGGCCCCCGCCCATTCGGCCGTCGCCCAAACATCTCTCGCGACGAGAGCAGCGAAATTGATCCGACTGGCAGTGCTCCGTCCTACGCCACCGAGCGCTTCGGCCGGTGGCCGGCCGTCGGTCGAAACGGCGCCGCCGAACGCGATCGACGCGCGTTCGGCCCTGCCCCCAACCTCCAGAATCTCCAGGGCCCCGCTGGCTTCGGCGCTAATCGTGGCGCCCGTTGCCGGCGTGTAGCTGACGACGATCAGGCCCTGACTGCCGAGGCCGCCGGGCCCTATACTGCCGGGAACGGCATCGGCACTGCCGCCACCACCGCCGCCGCCACCGTAGGCGCCACCAGCGCCACCAGCCCCGCCGCTATTCGAGCCATTTCCGCAGCCGCCACCGCCACCGCCAGAGCCGTGCGTGCTGTCCCATTCTACACCATCCCCGCCGTGACCGCCGCTGCCGCCCGTGGCTCCGCCGGCTCCGGCGCCATCACCGCCGCCGCCACCGCCGCCATTCGTGCCCGCCGTACCGGCCGTGCCGGGGTTAGCGGATCCAGCGCCGCCCCCGCTGCCGCTGAAAGTGTTTCCACCATTTCCGCCAAAACTCGCCCCGCCAGCGAAGCCAGCGGTTCCGCCGCTCCCGCCGCCGCCGCCGCCGCCGCCAGCACTGTCGCTGCCGCCAACGCCGCCTGCCCCGGCTCCCCCGACGCCATTGGGACCAGCCGCACCGCCGCCGCCGGAACCCTGCCAGCCCCCTGCGCCGTAATCGCCGCCATTGCCGCCGGCATATTTGGTCGTCCCGATGCCGCCGGCAGATGCGCCCCCTGGTCCGAAGTTACCGGGGCCGACAGCGCCGCCACCGCCGCCCTTGGCACCGACCGATGAGCCGCCAATACTGACCCCGTTGAACCAGGTATCAGCGCCCGCTGCGCCGGCCGAGCCGCCGCTACCGACCGACAAAGTGATCGAGCCGCTGAGCACCGAGAGGTTGGTGATCTTCGAGTATCCGCCGCCGCCGCCGCCCGTGCCGGAACCTATGCTATTGGCTGTGGCGCCGCCGCCGCCGCCGCCGATCGTCTCGATAGTGTTGCTGTTCGACCAATCGCCGGGCACCGTCCAACCGGTGCCGGAGACAATGAAGATTTGGGTCATGGCCGAGCCGAGGCGCCGTCCTTCTGGCCAACGGTATCGCCGATCTCATATCGGCCTGCCGGGGCAAGAGAGGTCGCCTCGAAGGCCACCGGGTTATCGAGCGGCAGAGGCGTCAGTCTCGAGCCCTTGCGGGTCGCATTGTCGGCGATTGTATCTTTTCGCTTAAACATGCCGCCCTCGTATCGGTCTCCAAGACCGGCGGTGTCGTGCGCTATCAGCCGACCCGCCGGATGCGTGTCGAGCGCCGGATCCGCATTGCACACGCCAACGACATTGCCGCCGGCATCAATGATGCAACAGCGCCCGGCGGGCGGTTCCGTTCCCGTAGCAGCGGCAATCGCAGCCCGGCAGGACGCATCGTCGACGGGCGACGACAATGGCAGGAGCAGCAGGCTCTCTCCCGGACCCGGCTGGTGCCGGTCAAGCTGAAACTCATCGTCTAGGATGATCTTGCGGCGCAAAATCTTGCTGCCTGTCGCGTAGATGACGACGACCCCGTTGGCAACGGTCATGGCGTAGTCCGACCTGGTTGTGCTGAGGATCTTATTGAGATCATGCCGCCGCGGGAGACCAAGCATCAAATAATATGCCGTCCATTCGAATATATCGGTAGAGCAATGCCCTGACGCCGTCACAAGTGGAGAACGCCGCGATAAGTCAAGTCGTGGTACCCTGTACTCTGATATCGGCCGAGCCTTTGTAGCTCGCAGCGCCGGGCGATAAGGTCAAGCGTAACCAAATGCCTTGCGCGCCCGCTGCATTGGGGGCTGTGCCAGATGGCAGATTGCCAGAGCCCGGCACAGCGACAAAAATGGGCTGTGTTGAGAACGAGCCGACCCCCGAAGAAGGAGCGGTCTGTCTGTTGGCAATGGTGCCCGTGTCATTCAAATTAGTCGTCAGCGCCAAATCCAGTAACGCGCCCGACGGCACGCTCGGTGTCTCGCTAGCGACCTCGACCTGTGCTCCGGTAAGTGCCGTCCCAGTGTTGTTATTGACGACGAAGACCTTCTCGTAGTAGGTGCGTTGAGTGCCGGTTGGTCCGTCAGCTGCTGTGCTCGAGAACATTCGGATCACGGCCGTCACGGGATTTGGCGAAATCTCAAAGAGCATTCCCTGGAGAATTTTGTAAGTGGTCGTAGTGTCCGGGATCGTGGCCCAATCGCGGCTGACGGCCACCACATCGGTGCCATAACCTGACGTGGCGATGATTTGACGCAGCTGGTTCGTACCAGTGCCGCTCTTGATCCAGATCACCTGTCCGGGGGAGACACTGGCTCCGTCACCCGACTGCAACTTTAATAAGGGCGGGGTCGTCCCGGCGTGATTGGCCGATCCGCTCTGCGCGGTCCGAACCGTTGCGTCAGTGGTGACTGAACCGGTCGGCAATATACAGCTGTGCGCTGCGAGCGTCACGTCACCAACCGCAGGCGTGCCCCCCGGATTGGCGGCGGGACCGTTTGCGGTGGCTCCCGACGAAGCGGCGTATAGCAACCTCTCCAGCAGCTGAGAACCAGTCACCCAGGTCTGTCCATTCAAGCTCAAGGTCTGGCTTTGTATCACGCCGGTTGTGTCACGACCGTAGAAGGTAATCTTGGTGGCCGTGTCGCTGGGTGACGTCGATATCACGTCTACGCTGCCCGCTGGGGCAATGTCGTAGAATGCGACACGACGGCTAAAATCAACAGCGCCGCCATTGATCGTACCATCCGCCTCAGGCATATTGGCCGAACCATACACGACGATGTCGGAGGGCAGAACGCTCATTAAGGGCTCCTAGCGTGCCTATTATTGTGCTCGAGCAACTAATCTATCGGCGCAGGTCGTGAGAGCTGCCGCTGCGTTGGCCACCAGCGAGTGAAATCACTGCGGCTACAGGATCTAGGCGGAGCGAAGCATGCGCGATGCCGTCGCCCGCTACTAATGTGGTACGAGCCGGCAGCTTCGTTTGGGAATAGATTTCGACTACGTATGCGGCGGGCGAATCTAAGTAACTGCTGACCGGCTTCGATTTTCTTTATTGTCATCGCTCAGCAGCACGGGTCCTTGCGCGGTCAAAAACATCGATTCGTCCCCGCCTGAGACTGGAGGCATTCCAAGAACGTCGCGCGCCTCATTGAGCGTATATATCCCGTCCCTCACATAACCGCTGAGGATCGCTGCCTGGTCCTTTGGATCTGTCGGCCGATTATTCGACCAGGCGAATTCGAGATCGACATGTCCCATCCTGGTCTGGATGACGCCGTCGACCAACCGCTTGACCCACCCGAGCAAGGGCGCCAGCCCTTCTTCCAGGGCTGCGTCCTGCGCGGTCTGCGCCGTGGCTCGATTGACCTGCGGGGTAAAGGCGGTAGGCGGCAATGAGAACGCATAACAGACGATCCGCGCCAGCCACTCGTCGAAGTCGTCCTTATATGGCGCCTCCTTGAATGCCTGGTATTTGGCGCCGCTGGGACCCCAGACGAGGCGAGTGCGATTAGCCGTATTTCCCGCTAGAATCGAGTCGAACCACTCCTGGAACTGGCGGATTTGCTCGGGGCTCCACCCGTCCGGCGCATTAAGCAGACCGGGCGGAACATTGCCCTCGGTGAAATGTTGCAGCTGCATCGCTTGGCGACGTAGCGCGATATTGACCGTCGTGACGATCTGCTCGACAGGGCTGAAACCGTACGCCTTGTGCGGGCGTGGGTTCCGCAGCAGGTACATCAGCTCGTCGCCGGTCAGAAGACGCCAAGGTCGCCCGTGGATGATCTGTTCGTAGGCCGGGGCCGGTGGCCGTGGCCGCCGACCGGTATCATCGAGCAAGACTTTGATCGTCGAGCCGTCGACGATGTCGAGCCCGATGATTTTGCCGCCGCGGTTACGGCGTAATTCGAACGCCGCCGCGTCGAGCACAAGGACGTCTTCGAGCGCCTTGCGGAGCCAGGTTGCGAAGGGTTGTTCGCCGTCGGGGCTTCGCCAGAACTCGGTCAGCTGATCAATCCGCGAGGCGGCGTCTTTGTCAGGCGTTTTCTCGTTGCGAGACTTGATCGTCCAGTCGAGTTTTTCGATCTGGTCCTTCCGAGTTTCAATCGCGAGCCGAGTGATATCGTGACTCTCGGCCAGCGCCCTCAGTTCGTCGAAACCGATCGCTTCGTAAGAACGCGGCGTGTAGATCGCATTGTAGCCAACTGGATAATCCCAGAGGCGTACCTGCTCGCGCTCCGGCGGAACCAGCGGATAGCTGGGCGAGAAGCTTCCTCCGTCGGGCTGGAAGATATCGCGAAATCGAGTGACGTCGTTCTGACTGCCCCAGCCGCCCCAAGTGTATGACGCTAGCGAGGTCCGCTTGCCGTCAGGAGCAGGCATCAGAGCACCTCCATGATGTCACAAATGGCGGGCGGCAGGGACGTCTCTGCTTCACCCCCACTCCCTCGGTTGTGAGGATCCTGATCATTGAAACCCAATACAGCTGTATGCAAGAACGTCGCCGGCAGTTAAGGACCCGGTAAGCACGATACTGGCAGTCGAGGCGGCTGTCGGACGTACGAGAGTCCCCCTGGTTTCGTCGAAAACCGAGCAAACCGGCGGGTTCGGCCAAGGCGATACGAATGTGATCGTACAACTGCCGCCATTGGCAGACCCGACGGTAACCCGGCCGGCACTGTCATTGCCGCCGATGGAGGGCGAAGTGCCACAATCGCTGGCCCCCGAGCCGAGCGCCGGGGTTGCCCCCGTCGTAATCTGATGCCCGAGCATGCCAAGGGCCGAGGCGCTGCGTGGTGTAATCGACACTATTCGGAAATTGCCGCCATCGAATTGCAGCGCTATAAATTCGTAGTTGACCGGCGCGAGTGTCACCGAGTTGCCGGCAGAGCCGGTTGCCCCGGCCGGATAAAGGATGTGTCCGCCAGAGGCGCCGTTGACTTGAACAGTCATCGTCTTGCCGTTGTCGGTCGCGAAGCCCATTGTCCAGCCGGCACCTATCGCAGTCGTCGGCGGCAAGGTCACCGTTAGGGAGCTGGTCGGGGCGTTGTAACTGGACAACGCGTTGCCGATGTCGCTTTGCGAGGCGGCATATGTACCGACCGCCGGAAAGCTCCAACGATTGATCCCCGGAGCGTTGCCGCTTATTCCCATCAATGTGGCCGTTGCTGGTGTCGCCTGGATAACTCGGAAATTTCCGCCGTCGAATTGCAGAACGAGAAGTTCGTAATTTGTTCCGGCGAGCGAGGCGGATGTAGTGGTTGCGCCGCTGCCCGGATAGAGAATTCGCCCACCGGAGGTGGAGTTGGTTTGCACCGCGGCGGTCTTGTTGCCGTCGGTCGCTATCGCGATCGTCCATCCCATCGGCACGGCCGTCGTCGACGGCAACGTTACCGCCAAATAGGAAGCCGAGCTGTTGAGACTCGATATTACATTGCCATTGTCGGCAACTGTCGCAGCGTAAGAACTGACGGTAGGGAAACTCCAGCGGTTGATCCCGGCGGCGCCGACCATGCCGATCGCCTGCGCGGTTGCTGGTGTCGCTTCGAGCACCCGGAAATTGCCATTGCCGTCGTACTGCAGAACCATGAACTCGTAAGCACCCTGGCCGGTGTTCGCCATCGTTAATGATGTCTGCGATCCACCAGAACCTGGCCATACCATGTGACCACCGGTGGTGTTGTTCACCTGTACCGTCAGACTCTTGTCGTTGTCGGTAGCGAAGCCTATGGACCAGCCGTCGGGAAGCCCGTTTGTCGGGGGTAGCGTAACGGTCAGCCCTGCGGCGCTATTGTAGCTCGATAGCACGTTGCCGTTGTCGCTGAGGTTCGCGGCATAACCGGAACTGGCGGGGAACAGCCAGTTACTCGGCCAAGGCGGCGGTTCGAAGCCATTCGCCAAGCGGGTGTTTCGGGTTGACGAGACAATACGGAAGTTGTTCCCATCCGATTGCAATCGAACATATTCATAATTTCCGGCGCCCATTGTGATCGATCCGACGCTCTTGCCACCGGAGATGATCGAACCACTGCTCGTCGTAATCGTCATGCCCTTGCCGTTATCCGAAGCAAATCCCATGCTCCACCCTGCATTGACGCTGGAAAGCGCGGGCAGGGTCACTGCCATTGATGCGCCCGGAGTATTATAGTTCGAGACGCTGAGCCCATCATCGATCGGCTTTACTACATAAGACCCGGCTGCCGGAAACAGCCAATTGTCCCGCGATCCCGAGCCGATTACCGATATTCCCGTCGACAGCGGTCCGAAATTGACCGTTGCGCCGCCATAGTTGGGGTTGATCAGCACATTGCCGTCGCTCGCCGTTGCATTCACTGCCGTGACACAGTTGAAATAAGGGGATACAAAAGTGTTAAGACCATTGTGACTGAAAGTTATCGACAGGCAGGTCGGGGACACTTCGAGATCGAGAGCGAAGAAGGTGTTGCTGAAGTTGTAACCGTTCTCCAGGACTACGCCGCGGCCTCCTGTACCCTCCGCCGTGCCCGCACCGGATATCCGGGAAAATTGGACCTGCTCGAATGCGAGGCCGGCTGCCCCGCCGGCCGCCACGCAAACTGCGTAAACGTCACTGTCCAATAGATAATTGAGTTGGCAACCGCCTCCCGCTGCTGCAGTATTGGCATTGTTGACGATTAGGTGATCGAATTTTGCCGAATTATGAGCATCGGAGAAGTCAGTTTTGCCGAGCACGACCACATAGGCCGGAGTATTGCCATTGACGAATAGGGTGCCCTCTTCTTTAAAATAGAAACACCCGGTCGGACTGCTGGTGGTACCGCCGCCGCATTGGATCTGCAGCACCGGGCCGGACGCGATTGTTCGACCGTCGATGACGGCGCCGTCCGAGATCAGGCGAAATCCCCGGCTCGCTTGAGTGGCGTAGTCGATGATTATCTGTGATGTGACCTTGTAGGTTCCCGCTGTTAAGCGCACCGGCCAGTTATTCGCGATGGCAGTTGAAATTGTGCTGTTTATCGCGTTCGTATCGTCATGATTATCATCGGCCATCGCGCCATTGCAGCGAACATCGATCCACGGGTGTCCCGAGCACGTGACCACGTCACCTTGCAGGGTCGACTGGCCGGTAATGTTGAGTGAGGAGCCGCTGATCGTCTGTGCCAGGGTGGGGAGTGCCACGCCCAGCCCAAAAGCAAACGCCGCAATCCGCAGGAGAGTTCGGGTGATATCCGATCCGCTAGCTGGCTGGCGGTGAGCCGGGCGGACGCCGCTTCTCTGTCTGGTAGTCTCGGACTGTTGCTCCCGTAGCGCAGCCCCAACCTCAGAGACGCGCAGCTCTCGCCACGCGCTGAATAACCGGAACTTAGCGATGCGGTGCGCCAGCCCGGCCTCAGCGAGTAGTATAGCGGTCGTCGTGGCGAACCAAATTCCGAGAGCGGCGGCAAAGCCCGTCGATACGGTCATGGCCAGGTCCGGCACAGATGCTGATACCGGCAGAGACATCACCATCTCCGAGCCGCAAAGGACTGACCGGTCGAACTGGCAAAGAGGCTGACAGCGCCCGCCGGCTTATAACCGGACGGCGTGACGAACACTGCACCCGGCGCGATCGGGATCGAGCCCCCGCCGGCACTTGCCGCCCCGACATCGGAAACATAAAGGCTCGCCGAAGAGTTGTTTGCGACGAGGAAGCCGTTGACCGGAACTACGCCGGCAAACAGCGCCTGTGCCGTGCCGCCGGTCACGACCGTGCCGCTGCCGTCGATCGCCGCAGAGCCAGCAGCATTGATAACCGGAAGAGGGGCGGTCGGGCCGACCGGAGTCGCTACGCCGCCTGCGATTGCTGCCGGCACATGAACCGGGACGAGGTTGCCCGCGACATCAGGCTGCGTCGAAATGGGTTGTGTCGTAGTATTGGCGTCCTTGACGAGCAGGGTCAATGATCGGCTCCTTCCCGGGAATGATTGGCGAAGCGCTTTTAAGTGTCGCGTTTCCGACTACCAGCCAGTTGACCACTAAGCTGGCGATACATTTCGTAAATCCCCTCTGCGGGCATCGATTCGACCAGGAGATCGGTGAGTGCCCAAACCAGCGCATCGACCCGATCCGGAGAGTAGCCGGCCAAACGGGTCATGACGTTGCCATGCGCGTCGGCGGTAAAGGCGCACATTTGATCCTCGAGTTCCGGGAACACCCCCAGGTGGTGCACCCGGCCTTGCTCGTAGAGCGCCGCAATCGGTTCTGCGCGAGTTATCTTCCCCCGGGAAGCACGCACGGCAGAGAAGGGCGCGTTTGGCTCGATCACTCGCAGCGTCGCCTCGACCATGTCGCCGCCATTGTTCACCTCGGCTACGATCCGATCGGCCCTGTGCGCGCGATAAACCGAAACAGCAGTCTTTGCCCATTCCGTTGGCTGATAGCGACCCGAGGCGTCGGCGAGTACCCAACCGCGTCCGCCAGCATCTTTGCCAGCGACAATAATGCCGGTTTCATCAGCCCGCTCAGTTGAGCTTGCCGCTGGATCGATGGCGACAACCACTCTTGTTAGCGGCGGGGCCGCGCGAACTCGCGATCCTTCCAGCATGCCGCGGTTCCACAAGGCACCGGGAACATCTTCAAGGAGCTCTGCTTCGAGCTCCTGGCGGCCGAGACGCGTTCCCTGATATTTCCGAATTATCTGTCCAAAGAACGCCGAGGCGAGATTGGCGCGGTTCTCGTAAGTGGTCCCTCGCGTCATAATGACCGTTGGATCGGCGATCAGCTCACGAATGAGCGATGTCGTCCGGGGCGTCGTCGTCACCACAACGCGCGGATCAGTTCCTAAGCGCAGGCCGAACATAAGCATGTCCCAAGCCTCCGGATGGCGCCAGCTTGAAAGCTCGTCACACCAAGCCGCGTCGTGCTGTGGTCCGCGAAGGCGCTCGGGTTCGTCGGCGCTGAATAGCGTGGCGATGGCTCCGTTCGGCCAAGTCAGACGCCGCTTCGACGGCTCATATCGCGGCCGCTCCCAAGGTGGCGAGATGGCCAGGATGCCGCTTTCTCCTTCGACCATGACATCGCGGGCATCGCCGGCTGTCGGCGCTACGAGCGCAAGTCGATGTGCAGTTCGTGCAGTGACCCGAGCGCGGATCATTTCTGCGCCGGTTCGCGTCTTGCCAAAGCCACGGCCCGCAAGCACGAGCCATACCCGCCACTCTCCATTGGGCGGCAACTGATTGGGCCGGGCCCAGAATGCCCACTCGTAAAGCAGCGCCCGCGCTTCTGCGGGTGTCAGAGCGGCGATGAGCTCGTTCCTGGGCAACTCCGCTCCCGAGCCAAGCGAAGTTGCGTGCAAGCTCCTCGCGCGCATCCTTTAAGAATCCTTTGGTATTTTGTCTTTACGGCATCGCGCTCGGTGGCGAACGCCGGGATGCCGGCGATTGCACCGAGGACTGATCTCTTATGTAGCTCTTTTACAGGACACCCCCGGCTCTGGGCGCGGGATACGCGGTTCCGGGTAGCGCCTAGCTCACCGACCCACCGGGGGCGCGGCGCTGTCCTCGTCCAAGCCGACGTGATCCCCTTGCCCACTTTTGCCAGCGTATGACAACTATATCATCTCAATCCGGAATTGTCAATCGGTAAATGTCGTTCTAGCAATCGTAGATTGGGCAAAATGGCCCTCAAGCGTACCCAATGAGGCAATCAGAATGCCGGAGGCCGCCTCCTGGCTCACGCGGCGCCCGTTCCAGCCCTGCTCAAGTGCCCATTCCTTTAGAGATTGCTGCCATCCCACCACGTGCCATATGCAGGAACCGCCGGCTGAGCCGAGGCCGCCAACTGCAAGGGTGGCACGCCAAACTACCTTGCGCGCGTTCTCGATCCGCGACCCGGGCTCTTCCATGGATCTAAAGCCGCTCCGGCGGCCGAGTCTCGGGCGCGATATGTCGAAGGCGCTCAGCGGCTCAAGTTGCGCGACGGCAAAACAATCTCGAAAATCCTCTCCGGCTTGCCGCATTCCCGCGGTGATCGAGCCCCGTCTTTCCATAACGGCGAGCGTGTCGATAAAACGATAGGGTCGGGCAGGACGGCCGGAGGCATCGCTGATCGTCCGATCTAAGCGCTCGACGATGCCGTGGGTGCTCCGCTCCGGCGTGGGGACCACATCGGCAATCTCCTGGACTGGCGGTCGATGCCGAAAACGCTTCTGCGTCATTCGTCCTCCGAACAAACCATGAACATTATAATCAAAAAAGTTCGCGCACGGCCTGCTCCAGCCGTTTCAGGAAATGTCGGGTAGGTTCCGTACGCTGTCGCGCTCGTCGGCCTCCGACAGCGCTTGCAAGGACTTCGACTTCTCGCAGGCGGTCGGTTTCGGCCTTGCTGCCGCAAACTATGTGGCAAAGAGAATGATGGTGCGGACAATAAGACGAGGACAGGCGACGCGCGGCACCGCAAGCACGCCGACCGCCCGATTCGTCGATTATATAGGCGCAACCGATATCCTTCTCTAAATCCTCGATCGCGAGGTACAAAGGGAGCCTTGTCGTTTTCATGCGATTGTTCATCAATTAGCTTGTCAGTAATGCACCGGTATGTTAAGCATTCATTGTGAGGATGTCAACAACTGCAAATTGTGAAGGACGCATTATGGACGGTTCCTGGTTTAGCCAAGCCCTGGCGCGCGTCGGTGCATCCCAAGCGGATCTCGCTCGCCATCTCCGTCTCGCCCCGTCAGCCGTGTCTCGCATGCTCAAGGGAGATCGTCAGATGAAGCCGCTGGAGGTGGTGCATCTAGCGGCTTTCCTCCGTGTGCCAGAGGACGAGGTCTTACGGCATGCAGTCGATACCACTGCCAGCCCACCGGCAGGCGACGCCCCACGGCCTGGGCGAGGCCGCCCGCCGTCTGCGGGGTCCGCTACACCCGGCGCTTCGCCGTCGCGACCGCTCCACGAGTCGGATCGGATACCTATCCGCAGTGGTGCACGGGGGGGGACCGACCAGGAAATGTTCCTCGAAGATGGCCCGATCGGATACACGCCGCGGCCAGCAAACTTGAGCGGCGTGCGCTCGGCTTACGCCATCTACATGGTCGGTGACAGCATGGAACCACGCTATGAACCGGGTTGGCTATTGCACGTGAACCCGTTCAAACCACCATTCCGCGGTCGGGACGTGGTCGTATATAAGGAGGGACAGGCGGTTTTGATAAAGCAGTTCGTGGGCTGGGAAGGGGACGCGCTTGTACTGCGCCAGTTGAACCCTCCGGCCACACTGAAAGTTCCGCGCGACGAGGTCCGAGAATGCCATCTCGTCGTCGGCTCCGATCAGGAAGGATGAAGAACCGGGTAGTCGGCTTCCTGCGCCCCAATGGTTCGCGAGCGTCGCCTGAAACCGTTCTCGGCCTGCTCAGAACCCGGGCGGCTGATCATCCGGCAGCGGCTGAGGCCGGGACTGGGCCAGACTTTCTTCTGCCTCTTGGCGTTCTCCCTCGGCGCCGCCCAACTCGAGATCGGCCGGAGTGGTCGGGCGTGGCGGTGTCCCGCCCTGGGAATTGCCCTCGCCGTTCGCATTCATAACGCGGAAATAGTGCTCCGCGTGCTGATACAGATTTTCCGCTGAGATCCGGTCTCCGCTTGCCGCCGCCTCACGTGCGAGCGCGACATAGCGTTCGAAGACTTGGTAGGCATTGCCACGGATCTTTATGTTCGGACCGTTGCTGTCAAAAGTCTGAATCCGATGCGGCATTCGCGGACGGTTGTGGTGTTGGTTGTTCCCGTTGTTGCGACCGCGCGAGCGTTTGTTTGGTCCTGGTCTCATGACACCTGTCTAATCGCGGTGGACAATTATCGGACCTTTGTCCGGCAGGAGCATTCCCCTAGCCCCTCTCGGGTAGTTTCAGGTGGGTGATTGCCGCTATTATCGCGGACACCCAGCCCCCGAGCGACGCCAGCCTAGACGGGACGGAAGCGCATTCCAACCTTTTTCTGTCTTCGCCTGCCGAGCGGCGCGGGACCTGCGATCACGCATCGAGCGATACCGGCAAGATCCTTCTCGATGCCCTTCACGGTCAGACTGTTCTCTTTCATAATGGCGGCGACCGCGTCCCCCTGGCCGACCCCGATTTCGGTAACAAAGATCCCGCGGGGGGAAAGCAGCCGCGATGTAGCCTCGGCTATTGCCCGGTGCGACCGCAAACCATCCTCACCACCATCGAGAGCCCGCCATGGGTCGTGGCAGGCGACCTCACGAGGCAATAGCGCGAGCGCTTCGCTCGCGATGTAGGGCGGATTTGCGAGAATTGCATCAAACTTCCCCGACACTGCAGCTGCCCAATCGCCGACCACGAAGCGGGCCCGATCGGCAAGGCCCAGGTTGACGGCATTGCGGGCTGCGGTCCTAACCGCACCCTCGGCGATATCGATGCCAACTCCGCTCGCTGCCGGAAACTCGGCAAGGAGCGCAAGCAGGAGGCAGCCCGTGCCGGTGCCGAGATCGAGCAACCGGCGAGGCGCGCTTCGATCAGGCTCTCGCCTGAGCACGGCCTCGATGACCGTCTCCGTCTCAGGCCGGGGGTCGAGAGTGTCGGCCGACAGACTAAATTCCAGCCCCCAGAACTCGCGCCTTTCTAAGATGCGGCTTAAAGGCTCGCCGGCGACCATACGAGGCAATAGCGCCCGCACCCGCCTGATCTTCTGTTCGTCGACTGCGCGGTCGGGGTGACCGAAAAGGTCAGGCCGCGGTATCGCGAGAGCTTCGGAAACCAATCGCCGGGCCTGCCGCCGCGGATCCGCGACACCGGCCGCCGATAGTGCTGCCGCAGCTTCGTCAACAAGCGAGCCACACGTCCCGTCAGCCTGTTTCAACAGCGGCCAACCTTGCAGCCTGATCCTCGGCCAGAATTGCGTCGATGATCTCGTCCAACGCCTCCCCGCTCATCACCTTGTCTATTTTGTAAAGGGTGAGGTTTATGCGGTGGTCGGTAACTCGCCCTTGCGGGAAATTATAGGTGCGGATCCGCTCGGACCGATCGCCGCTACCGACTTGGCTCTTCCGCTCGGCAGCGCGTGCGCTGTCGCGCGCCCGCCGTTCCATGTCGTAAAGGCGCGAGCGAAGTACCTTCAGCGCCTTCGCCTTGTTCTTGTGCTGCGATTTCTCGTCCTGCTGAATCACTACCAGTCCCGTCGGGATATGGGTGATCCGCACCGCGCTGTCTGTCGTGTTCACCGATTGACCACCAGGTCCGCTGGCGCGGAACACGTCGATGCGCAACTCCCTCTCGTCGATGCGGATATCGACGTCTTCTGCCTCGGGGAGCACGGCGACTGTTGCGGCCGAGGTGTGGATACGACCGGCCGCCTCGGTTTCAGGTACACGTTGGACGCGGTGTACCCCCGACTCGAATTTGAGCCTGGCGAAAACGTCCCGACCGCTGATCGAGGCAGTCGCCTCTTTAAATCCACCGAGGCCGGTTTCCGAAAGATCGAGGATCTCGAAACGCCACCCTCGCAATGGGGCATATCTTTGGTACATGCGAAAGAGTTCCGCCGCGAACAACGCCGCCTCGTCGCCTCCAGTACCCGCGCGGACCTCAAGTATCGCGTTTCGCTGATCGTCGGCATCTTTCGGAAGGAGCGCCAACCGGACCTGCTGCTCCAGATCTGGCAGACGCTCTCGCAGCGCCTGCAATTCTTTTTCGGCAAGCTGCCGTAGGTCGCTATCCTCGCCAGATCTCGCGATATCTGCGAGCGAGGATAACTCGTCACGGGCGCGGCGCAATTTCTCGATCCCGTCGACGATCGGGGTCAGCTCGCTATATTCTTTCGACGATTTTCCGAAATCGGCGCCCGCGAGACCCGTGCCGGCGAGCGCGTCGCGCAACTCCGCATGGCGACGGAGGAGTTGATCCAGATGCTCCTCGAGAGATGCTCCCATAACCGCGCTCAGCCGTAGAACGCCTGCAGACGGGCCCGCAATTCACTCAAGGATTGGTCCATCGGCACCTCGGTCTGTTCGCCGCTATCGAGATCGCGCAGGGCGACTACGTTACGCGCAATTTCCTCCTCGCCGATCAGCACCGCTACACGCGCGTTCACATTGTTCGCCCGCCGCATCCGGCGGGCCACGTTCCCGGAATAGCCAAGATCCACAGCGCATCCATGGTTTCTCAACACCTCTGCGAAGGTCAGCGCCTCTCCTTCCGCAGCTTCCCCAATCGGCACCACGGCGATCGGGCGCGGCGGCGGGGGCGGTTCCGCTATCAGCATTGCTAGTCGCTCGATACCGGCCGCCCAGCCGATACCCGGCAGCGCCGGCCCGCCCATCATCTCGACCAACCCGTCATATCGACCGCCCCCCATGACCGTGCCCTGCGCGCCGAGGTCGGCCGTCACGAACTCGAATGCGGTATGGGTGTAATAATCGAGTCCGCGCACGAGCCGTGGGTTCAGCCGGTAGCTTATGCCGAGCTGATCGAGCCCGGCGCGGACCCGATCGAAGAAGCGGCGCGACTCGGCGTTCTGGTAATCGGCAAAGGCGGGAGCATCGCGAGCGACTCGCTGGTCGGTTTCCTCTTTCGAATCGAAAATGCGCAGCGGGTTGCGCTCGAGGCGCCTCCGGCTGTCCTCCGACAGCTCGGAGGCGCGCGCCGAAAAGTAGGAGACAAGCGCCTCGCGGTAGCCGGCGCGACTCTCGATGTCACCGAGCGTATTGAGTTCGAGTATGACCCGGTCACCTACGCCGAGCGCGTCGAGAATGCGGCGGCCCAAGGCGATGACCTCAATATCGGCTTGCGGCTGCGCAACGCCGATCAATTCAACGCCGATTTGGTGAAACTGACGAAATCGGCCCTTTTGGGGCCGTTCGTAACGGAACATTGGGCCGCTGTAGAAGAATTTGAGCGGCACGCTTTGGACGAGGCTGTTCGATAGCACCGCGCGGACTACACCGGCAGTATTCTCCGGCCGCAGAGTCACCTCTTCGCCGCCGCGATCGGTAAACGTGTACATTTCCTTGGCGACGATGTCGGTGTGCTCGCCGATCGGCCGTGCGAAAACTTCCGTAAACTCGAAGATCGGCGTTGCCATCTCGACAAAGCCATATAGCTCGGCCGCGGCGCGCGCAGTCTCGCTCACTTGCCGATGGCGTCGCGCCGCCTCCGGAAGAAGGTCTTGGGTGCCGCGGACCGGCTGCAAGGGACGCATGCGCAAATCTCCAGTGATCCGCGAGAAGATGTTAGCTCGCGATAAACGCCACAAGAGGTGTTGCAGCGCCGGGCCGATGATCAGCCACGCCCACCGTCCATCCCGGCTTTCGCCGTCGCCGACACTACCTCGAATTAGCCCGAAACGGCCTCATCGGTGTCATTGCTCAACCACGGTTGAACGCCGGCATGACATCCTTGGCGAACCACCTGAGCTGCTCTTTGAACTCCTCGGGGGGCAATCCCTCGGCCCAGTGGATCATGAAATCCTCCAGGCCCGGATAGTTCGCCTCGACCGATTTGATCCCCTCGATGATCTGCGATGGCGGCCCACAGAACCAAGCCTTCTGCTCAACGCCATCGCGCAGCGATGGCACCCGCGCCGGTGCTCCAGGGGTACCCCAAGTCCGGCCTTGCTCATCGGCATAGCGCACAAAGCCAAACGGAGCGAACCATTTGTAGCGCTCGTCGTGTGAAGGCTCGACGCGACGGATCGCCTCTTCACGGGTGTCGGCAAGATAAATACCTGCCCCCCAAATCATATCTTGGCCGAGTTGTGAAGGCCGGCCGTGCCGGACGCACGCAGCGTGGAACGCACGAACCACATCATCCAGGATTTTTTCGCCGTTCAAGGTGACCATCGCCTTCAGGCCGTATTTCGCCATCATGTCGATGGTCCTGCCGCTGGCTATCGGCATCCATATCTCAACGGGCAAGTGTTTCGGTCGTGGAACTACCGTAATTTCCTCGAGCTTGTAGCCGCGATAGGGGACTGACGGCGGGCATTCGTAATATTTGCCCTTGTGATGAAACGCCTCCTCGTTGAGGCATTTTATGAGAAGCTGGAGTTGCTCTTCAAACAACTCACGATTGGCTTCGGCGTCGAGGAGCGGCGCTCCAAACGTTTCAACCTCGCGCGTGTGATACCCGCGTCCAACGCCCATTATTATTCGGCCATCGGTAACGATATCCGCCATGGCGTAGTCTTCAGCCAAGCGGATCGGGTGCCACATCGGGAGGATATTGAAGGCGCAGCCAAATTTCAGCCGGCGCGTTTGGGTGGCCAGCCACAGCCCGAGCTGAATGAGATTGGGCAGGCACTCATAACCCTCACGCTGGAAATGATGCTCGGCCGTCCAGAAAGCGTAATAGCCCAGCTCGTCCATCTCCCGGGCCACATCGCGTGCCGTCCAGAATACCTCGCTGAGCCGCTCGTTCGGATACCGACGGTCGTTTGCCGGCGTGCCTTGAAGGCCGATGTTGTCCAGTTCGATCTGGCCGACATAGAGTGCATGAAATCGTTTGATCATCGAGTTGGTTGACCTCCATCAACTTGAAAGCAGGCCCCGCTGCATTCCCTTGCAGCGGGGTTCGGCATTTTGGAGAGGCATAGCCTTTACCGAAAGGCCCCAGGTCCGGGCGGTGCCCATGCATAGGGATAGCTCGGGGCGTAACCATATGCGGGCGGACCGGCAAAGTAATTGGGATTGTAGAGCGGCGGAGCTTGCCGCGGGTCCGCTGGGGGCACGATGGTGCTCCCGATCGGCGGATCGGGATAGTCGCTTGGGGGGGAAAGCGAGCCTATCTCAGGCTCGGTCGGCGATCGGTCCCGGCTTTGCTTTTTTTCGGAGGCGACCGTGCGGTGGCCTTGCCTATGAGAGGCGGCGTCGATCGAATGGTTTCCGAGCCGCGCAGGCGTTTCTCGCTTCTTGGCCGTCGAGGTACCGAGATACGACGCGGAGTGGAGGCGATGCTTCTTTTGCGATAATTGGAACCTTGGTCGATCGAACCTGGTCGCCGATGTGCCAGGGTCAGACTGATTGCGACTCGGCGCTGGGTCGGACATGTGCCGATCGCCGGCTTCCGCTGGGGCGTCCCGCAGCAGCGGCGGGAGCGGAGCCCTCGCGGCCGGCTCGTCTTCGGCCAAGGCTTGGGCTCCCGAGAGAAGTAGCAGCAGGGCTGCAGTTGACATCAAGTCGAGCCGGGCGCGTCGCTTTAGCGGCCTCAATCTATCGAACCAGTTCGCCACGCTTCTTCCCGCGGGCGCGCGCTCCGCTCAATGGTAGGGGTCGGCCGCGTCGCGCAGTCCGTCTCCGAAGAAATTGAAGGCCAGAACGGTGATGATGACACAGGCGACGGGAAGCATCAGCCATGGATAGAGCGCTACGACGTTGATGTTCTGAGCTTCGTTGAGCAGCACTCCCCAACTCGTCATCGGCGGCCGCAACCCAAGGCCGAGGAAGGAGAGTGCGGTCTCGCCGAGGATCATGCCGGGGACCATCAGGGTAGCCGAGGCGATCAGGTGGCTCATAAAGCTCGGCAGCAGATGCCGGCCGATGATTCGCGCGGGCTTCGCGCCCATCAGCACTGCGGCGGTACAAAAGTCCTCCTCGCGCAATGCCAGGAGCTTCGATCTAACTGCACGGGCGAGATGGGTCCATTCGATCGTACCGAGGATCAGGGTAATGCCGATATAGACGAGGATCGGGCTCCAGCTCACCGGCAGGATTGCCGATAACGCCATCCACAGCGGCAGGTGCGGAAACGATTGGATGACTTCAATTCCACGTTGGATCAGGATGTCGGTCCACCCGCCGTAATAGCCGGCAATCCCGCCGATCAGAATACCGAGCGTAAAGCTCACAGCCACGCCGAGGAGCCCGACGGTCAGCGATATGCGCGCGCCGTAGATCATTCGAGACAAGAGATCGCGGCCCAGCCGATCAGTCCCGGCCAGAAAAAGCTGCCCCCCGTCGGCCGGGCAAACCAGGTGCAGATCTCCCGGGAAAAGTCCCCAGAAGTAATATCCGCTGCCCCGGCAAAAAAAGCGAAGCGGCTGGCGCTTATCGTTGCTCGTATAGACGCGTTCCAGGGTATTCATGTCGAGCCGATAGTCGAAGCCATAAACAAACGGGGCAACCAATCGGCCGTTGTCGAAGATCCGGATCCGCTGTGGCGGAGCGTAGATGAAATCGGTGTTGCGGGCATCCAGGCTATAGGGAGCAAGAAACTCGCAAATCAGGATCGACGCGTACATAACCAGGAGAATCACGCCGGACAAAACGGCGATGCGGTGGCGGCGTAGCTTCCACCACACCATTCGCCACTCCGACGCCATATAAAAGCGCTCTTGCGCCGGCGTCATTCTCTCGACGGAATAAGGGTCGAACGGCGCGTCGGAAATATAGTGCGGCAACCGGTCGGCAATCGGCGCAGCCGGGGCGCCCGCCCGGTCCCGTGGGACGCCGCCTGCGAAAGTCATCTCGCTCATTCGCGCCGGCCCGCCTGCAGTCGAATACGCGGGTCGAGCACTGCGAGCGCGAGGTCCGATATGAAGACGCCGATGACGGTGAGGAATGCCATGAACATCAAAAACGAGCCGGCCAGATACATGTCTTGACTGCGCAACGCGTCGAGTAACATCGGTCCGGTCGTAGGCAAAGACATCACTACGGAGACGATCGCCGCGCCGGAGATGACGTGCGGCAAGAGTGAGCCGATATCGGAGATAAACGGATTGAGGGCCATCCGTAAAGGATACTTGAATAATATTTTGAGAGGGTGGAGGCCCTTCGCGCGGGCCGTTACGACGTACTGCTTCTGCAACTCATCGAGCAGATTGGCGCGCAGCCGCCGGATCATGCTCGCTGTTCCAGCCGTGCCGATAACGACAACTGGGATCCAGAGATGCGCCGCCACCGATAAGACCTTACCGAAACTCCAAGGCTGATCGACGTATTTCGGATCCATTAATCCCCCAATCGAGATGCCGAAATACACATTGGCCAAATAGAGCAGAACGAGCGCCAGCAGAAAGCTCGGAGTCGCCAACCCTAAAAATCCCAGCAGGGTCAATAGGTGGTCCGACCAGCTGTATTGATGAGTTGCCGAATAGACTCCAATCGGGAACGCCACAATGTAGGTGAACAAGATCGTCGACAAGGACACGATAAAAGTCATTAAAAGCCGGTCGCCGACCACCTGGTTCACCGGCAGGTTATACGCAAAAGAATAGCCCATGTCGCCATGGAGGAGACCACCGGCCCAGAATATATATTGCTCCCAAAGCGGGCGATCGAAACCATACTCCGCTTTTAAGAAATTGATTTTCGCGAGGTCCGCCGCCTCGCCCGAGCTCTGCAGTTCGGCGATGTAGGTGGTAAAATAATCGCCTGGCGGCAGGTTGATAATCGTGAAGATCACGATACTGATCGCGATCAGTGTCGGGATCATGATCAGAATGCGGTGCACAATATAGCTGAGCATCTCGCCTGGCTTCCTATCGGGGCGTTGGCGGCGAGATCGTTGTAGAGGCCGATTTCGCCGACGTCTCCGATAGGTCAAACCAAAACCCGTCCGGCTTGTAAATCCCGAAATAGGCGCCGGGATCCCAATTGTAGCTCCCCTGTTCGGGAACATTGCGAAGTTTGTCGTTAACCACAACGGGTTGTAACACGCCCGCGACGGTTCCGATCGAGAATACCTCGTCGGCCCAGATCTGAAGCATGTCATGCCAGACGCGCGTGTGTTCTTCCTCAGTCGCTGCGGCAAGCCACTCTTCGTAAAGCTGCAGCAGCCGGACGGCAGAGGGTAAACCCGGAGGTTCACCGGCCGCGCCCTTTGTTTCATAATACTGACCCCATTTGGGCCATTCGAGTTGCTGCTGAGTAGTCGGCGCGAACTCCCAGGGCGACATGGCGGGGGTCGCCAAGCCGTTTTCGATCCCCTTATCGATCGACATCAACGCCTCGCCGGAAAAGACACGTCGCCGGAACAAGGTTAACTGCGACGGTTTGGCGAAGAGTTTAATCCCAACGCGACGCCAGGAATCCCTGATCAGCTCGAGCACGTCCGATTGTTCGGTCAACTCTCCCGAATTCTCGACGACGATTTCTACCGGCCTTCCGTCCGGAAGCTGCCTTATGCCGTCGCTCCCCTTAACGAGCCCGACCAAGTCGAGGAGGCGGTTAAACTCACGCGTGTCGAATTGTGCCCAAACCGAACGATACCGGGGATCATAGAGGGAGCTCTGCGGCAGCAAAGTGTTCTGCCCTTCTATGGCCAACCCGAAATAAATGACCTGGTTGATCTCGTGGCGATTGACTGCGAGCGACAAGGCGCGTCGAAAACGCAAATCCCGGACGAGACCACGCCAGACATCGTCATTGACATTTAGATTTGGATAAAGCGCCAGCTGGCTGCCGGGACCAGTTCGCCAAAGCCGTACCTTGTAGTGGTTGCGATCTTCGCTCGCTTTTAGAAAAGTATAGTTGTCGAAGCGCAGATAACGCGCCTGGAGATCGCTCTCCCCGGCACCGGTCTTGGCCGGAATGATCTTGCTGTCGGCTATTGACAATGTTACTTGATCAATATACGGGAGTTGATTTCCTTGCTTGTCTATCCTATAATAATATGGGTTCCTTTCGAATATGAAACGGTCGGCAGGTGGTCTCGTTTTCAGTATCCAAGGCTCCAAAGACGGCAAGTCAGGGTTGTCATCCCGATACATCGCATCTAATTTATTATGGTACGCCGCCCAATTGCGTTGCTTTGCCTGTTTCACCAAAGCATCTAGCTCCGCCTTGTCGGCATATTTTTCGTGGAATTGCTTCAGATAATGAGATGGCCGGTAGATGAAGAGCGGGCTCGGCCCCGCTAGATCCGGCAAAAAGAGTGGGTTTGGTCGTGCCCAGGTATAGCGAACCGCCGTTTCACTCAACACCTCGAAGCGAGGTCCCTCGCCTTGCGGCAGCATCGAAATTGGCAGTCCCGATGGGGACAAGTGTTTATTCTGTGCGACATCCTCAAACCAGTACCGAAAGTCTTCTGTAGTAAACGGTTGTCCATCCGACCATTTATGTCCTTTGCGTAAGTGGAGCGTGAAGATCCGATTGTCTTCGGTTTCGATCGACTTCAGGATATCCGCCACAATTTTAAGCGAGGGAGTATACCCGACCAGCCTCGCATAGCCGTATACCACCATCATGCGGGTGTCCTTGGGGCCACCCATGAGCATCCGCAACTCGCCCCCCGGGGTGCCGATGGTTTCCAGCTCTGCGACAGCCGGCTCCTCCGGCACGCGCTCCTCGACCTTGGGAAGGTTTCCAATTCTTACATCATTCTCGAGAGCTGGCGTTTCGCGCAATTCGGCTCGTGCTTTATCTGCCATAGCAAGCGCGGCAGCCGCCGCAACTCCCAGTCGCATCACCTCGCGGCGGTTGGGACGGGTCTCGATCATCCGCGCCGGCGGATTTACGCCCGGACGCGGCTGGCCGCCCAGCCGGGCAACATGACCGGAGGCGCACTCGCCTCGACGCAATGACCTTCCGCTATCTCAATCAGGTGCGGCGGGTTCAAGGGATCGCGACGAAACGGCTCCGGCCAGGCCGCCGGATCCGACGCCTTGTCGGCGAGCAGCTGATTGAAGTCCAACCGTTGCGCCGGGTCCGGCTTTGGCACGGCAGCAAGCAGGGCCTGCGTGTAAGGATGAAGCGGGTTGCGAAACAGCATCGCACGGTCAGCGATTTCGACTATGCGCCCGGCGCACATCACGGCGATGCGGTCGGCGATGTAATCGACGACGGCGAGATTATGTGAAATGAAAAGATAGGTGAGAGCTAATTTCTGCTTCAGATCCATCAATAGATTGAGGATCTGCGCCTGGATCGAAACGTCGAGAGCCGAGGTTGGTTCGTCGCAGATAACAAGGCCCGGCCGCAGTGCAAGAGCGCGGGCGATGCCGATGCGTTGCCGCTGGCCTCCGGAAAAGCTGTGCGGATAACGCTTCACATGCCGCAAATCCAGTCCGACGAGCGTCACGAGTTCGTGCACCATTTCACGGCGCGAGCGCTGATCGCCGATGCCGTGGATGATCAGGGGTTCTTCGATTATGTCGTAGACGGTCATGCGCGGATTTAGAGATCCGAACGGATCCTGAAAAACAAACTGCACTTGTCGACGAAACTGCTTCAGATCCTCGCCCTCGAGCGAGAGGACATCGATCAATCGCCCGTGATCGTTAAAAACGATGGAGCCGGAATCCGGATTGACGGCGCGCAACAGGACCTTACTGAGGGTCGTTTTGCCGCAACCGCTCTCTCCGACCAGTCCAAGGCACTCGCCACGTTCGATCTTGAGGCTGATTGCGTCGACTGCAACCACGCGCGGACCCGATTTGGCGCTGCCGAACAACCCGCTCTTGCGGATCGTATAAGTCTTTCTCACGTCAACACATTCGAGCAGCGGTCCGACCGCATCGGCCGGCCATTTCCTTTTCTCCGCCATCAAGTGCGGGGCATCTCCGGCCGGTATCTCGCGTATCGGGACTAGGCGCTCGCCGGGCTTCATATCGAAGCGCGGCACCGCGCGAAGCAGCGCCTTCAGGTAAGGATGTTCCGCCCGGCGGAAGATGTCTTCGAGCGTCCCGCTCTCCATCACCTCACCCCGGTACATGACAACAATTTCCTCGGCAAAGTTGGCGACGACACCGAGATCGTGGGTGATCAGCAGCACCGCCATGCCGAGTTCGCACCGCAGATCGATCATCAACCTCAGGATCTGCGCCTGGATCGTTACGTCGAGCGCGGTCGTCGGCTCGTCCGCGATCAGGAGCGCCGGACGGCAGACCAGCGCCATCGCAATCATCGCCCGCTGGCGCAATCCGCCAGACAGCTCGAAAGGGTAACTGCGGGATGCGCGCTTGGGGTCGGGAAACCCGACGAGGCGCAGCATCTCCTCGGTCAGCTCGGCCGCTTGCGCGCCGGTTACCGGCCGATGAAGCCGCAGTGCCTCTCCAACCTGATTGCCTACCGTATGCAGAGGCGACAGTGAGGTCATCGGCTCCTGAAAGATGATCGAGATCCTGCCGCCGCGGATCGCCCGCATTTCCGCGCTGTCACTCGGTAATTTCGCGATATCGACAACCTGGCCGTCGAGCCGGGGGTCGGCAAACAAGACCTCGCCGCGAGTGATGACACCGCTGCGCGGAAGAATCCGGAGGATCGTTTGGCTGACGACCGACTTTCCTGAGCCCGAACTCGCCGACCAGAGCCACGATCGATTGCGGGCGCACCCGCAACGAGACGCCCGTGACCGCGCGGATAAAGCCACCGGGTGCCGCGAACCGGACGTGGAGATCGCGAACCTGCAGGAGATCGGTCATACAACGACTCCGGTCGCGTTTCCAAATCGCGGTTCCATGGGCCGTAGCTCGATGCCGAGAGCCTGCAGGTTAGCCAATGTGGGTGGATCCAACGACAGGCCGCGCATCTCGGCAGCATTGGCCGACGCGGTCGCCAACTCGGAAAACCCCTCAACCCGGCTGTCGACTCGCAAAGTCGACCAGCCGGCGCCGAGCTTGAGCTGCATCCACCCCCCGCGCCCGTCCCGCCGAGTGGAATAATAAGAAAGTTTCATTTGGTCGAGCTTGCTCCACCAGATCGAGGTCTGCAGCAGACCCGAAGATTGCAAAAATGCCTCGGTCACTTCGATGGAGGTGCAATGGCGCAGCGCGGTCCTGATACCAAACACCGCAAAAAGGGCTGCAAATCCACCCAGGATCGTTCCGCCGACAATTCCGACCGGCACGATCGCGAGTACCGCGACTGTCGGAAAAAATCCGGCTGCGGCCCGAAGATAATCCCCGAAAAGAGCCGAAGGCGGATAGGCGTGGCGGGTCATGCCGCTGCCCGCATCGCAGGAGCGAAGATTTCGCCTGCATCGAGCCAGCGCACCGCGGGATAGGCGATGCTCACCGCGATCAGCTGGTCGAGGAAAGCGTCCGTCGCCTCGTCCTGAATAAGATGGTGGGTCAAAATCCCTGTCGGCTCGTCTGCACAAACGGCGCGGAGACGCCGCGCCCGTAGGTGTCCCACCAAACCGTCTAAAGCCGCGTCTTCTCCGATAAACCCGCGACCGCCGGTCCAGGCAACGAGGTCGACATGGATATTCACCTCGATGATACCCGATGCCGGTCGGGCAGCGCGGCGCGGTCGCGCTCGCGAAATCCCGACGAGGCCGCAACGAGCGAGCAAACCCAAGTGCGAGTCATCGAACCGGTTCCACGGTGGGACCAGGACCGGTTGCGCTCGGGTTCCGAACAAATCGCTCAGGCGCGCCCGGCCGGCGGCCAGCTCGGAGGCCATCTCGGATGTTAGGCGTTCCGCTGGGAATTCGCTTTTTTTCCCAACGCCCGAGTGGTTCAAATGCCGCCAACCATGCTGGAGAACCGCAACAGACCCCCTCGGCGCTGAGTGCAGGTAGTCGGCGAGCCACTGAGCAAGCCCCTGCTCAGCATCAGCAGGGATCACCGCGAGTGAGACCGGCACTCCCGACGCGATCGACAGCAAGCGGCCGAGTCGTGCGGTCGGTGCCACCGCGTCGTCGTCGCGCCACCATAGCGTCGCGACCTTCCCCGCCTCCTCCCAGCGATCAAACTCGGCCATTAGATCCGGCCATTTCACCATCATCGGCCCGGCAACAACCCGGTTATAGCCGGATCATATCGATAGTCCCGACCGAACGCCAAATTCTCGGTCGGAAGACCGGATCATGTCCGCTATCAGCCTAGCACTTCGTCGAGCTCCCCCGGTGTCGATCGGAATCGTTGCCGGGCGAGCAAACATCGCACGATCCATGGCAGAAGCGAGTCGGTCGGGCGACAGCTGGTTCTCGGGAAGAAGCTCGAGGACGCCGCAGGCCGCGAGCCGTTCCGCGCGTAAGCTCTGCTCGGTTTCACGCCCGGATGCGAACGGCACGACGACAGCGGCTGCTCGGGCCGCGAGAATATCGAGCACCGTATTGTACCCGCCTTGGCTCACCGAGACACGGCAGCGCCCCAACATCTGCGGAAAGTCTGGCCGATACCGCTCGAGGACGACGCCCTCGGGCAGACCGACGGCGAGTGCCGCGAATTCCGGTTCGGGCAGGTTGGGGCCGGCAAGCAGGCGCCATCTGAGGTTCGCCAAGCATCCCTGTCGGCGGGTCTCGATAGCAGTCCGCAGCAATGCACCGCCGACAGCACCTCCGCCAATAGAGACCACAACCTCGTCGGCGCCAGCGGTCTCGTCCGAGGCAGCCGCACCATCGGCCTCGGGCGGCTCGGCTACGTAGCCGGTATAGATCAGCCCTTCGCTGATTTCCGATGCAAGCGGGAAGCTGTCTTCGAGCGGGATGAATGCGGGATCGCCATGAACCAGCACGAAATCGAAATCATTGCGAACCCGATCGACGATCTCCCTGGGACGCCGCGGGTCGCTCGGCAAAACCACGATGTCGCGCAGCGAACAAAGAATGAGCGGCCGGGGACGCCGCGCCCGGGCGGCCTCGATCAGCCCATCAAGCTCAAAGCGAAACGCCCGGCGGCCAAACGGAAACGCTTCGATCAACACGGCATCAGGTTGCTCGTCCCCAAAGGCGTCCAAAAGCGTCGACCGACGCTCTGTTCGCAACTCGTCGTCAATCGGACGACCCATCCCGTCGACAAGCACCTTGAACTCCGCGTCGAGGGCCCTGACCGGGGGCAGTTGGACGACGCGTTCGGCCGAGGTGCACGCCAGAGAGGAGAACGGCTCTCCCCCCGAGATCAGAGTGACCCTGATACCTTCTCGCACCAGCGCTTCGACAATTCGCAATGAACGGCGCAAATGCCCGATCCCGAGCAGGTGTTGTACATAGAACAGGACGGAGCCGGTCATCGTTGCGTCGGCTCCCAGTTACGCCCAGCTTCCCGGCGATACCGCATCGAACACTGCATTCAGGCGACGAGCGGCGGAGGCTATATCGTGCTCTGCCCTGACACGTTGCCGCGCGGCTTCGGCAAACGCGGCGCGCCGGGGGCGATCGACCAGCAGCCTGCGCACCGCCCGGGCAAAGGCCGGCGTATCGGTCGGTGGGACGAGAAGACCGGTTACCCCATGCACGACGATCTCGCCGACGCCGCCCGTGGCGCCTGCCACCACCGGCACCCCACTTGCTTGCGCCTCCAGCAGCGCCATGCCGAAAGCTTCGTTGAGAGCCGGCCACACGCAGAGATCGACCGAGGCCAACCGCCGTGCCATTTCCGTGGGGCCAACTTCTCCCGCCCAGGTCACCCGCTCGCCGAGCGGGTGGAGCGCGTCCTCGACATCGCGCCGCGCCGGCCCGTCACCGATCACCTCCAATGACCATGGCAGATCCAGGAGATGCGAAAGGGCATTCCCGAGAATTTGGTACGACGCGAGCTTGTCGCCGTAGCGCATCATCGCGACCGCGATCAGGCGCGGCTGCCCGGCCCTTGTGCATGCTTGCCCGCCATAAAACGCAGCATCGATAAAGGGCTTGAAGGCTACCCAACGCCCTCCGTCCCGCAACAGCGGCAGGACGCACTCCCGATCGGCCGGGTTCAGCCCGATCACCGCGTCGGCGCGCCTAATCGCGCGCTCAGCTGCCTGGCGACCGGCCGCCCAACCGCGCGAGGCCTGCTTTGGCGCATCGGAAGCCTCGGCGACGATATAGGGAATGCGGAGAACATCTGCAATCTGCGGGCCCAGCCAATCCGGCGCCTTATGATAGAGGTGGTAGGTAAACCAAAGCTCTGGAGCAGTTTGCGGCGCCTCGTGGCAGCGGCGGATAAAGCGGGCGGCAAGCCGTGCGCCGACAGACGCCACCCGCGCCTGGCGCAGCGGATCGCCGCGCCCGTCATAGCTGCGAAATCGAGAGGCTATCAGGGCGTTATGGCCAGCCAGCCGCAAGGCCGTGAGGAACAGCTGCGCGACCCTCCGGTCCCCCGAGGGAACTGGATGATCGGGAGGTTTCAGCGGCGCATAAAAGGCGATACGCATTCTTCCATTTGAGCCGCGTTCCGCTGCCTGCCAGAAAGTTCCCCCGGGAATGGGAGGACAGGTTCACCGGGATCGCTTCCCCACGGGGAAGCGGAAGCCAGCCCGAAGCGCCTTGCCAGCAAATCAATGCCGGCCTCCATCGAAAAAAGGCAGCGCACACGGTGTTCGCCGGCCGCGCCAAGCCGAGCCCGCTCCTCGGGATCGCGGATCAGGCGTTCTAGCGCTTCGGCGAGTGCAATTGGGCTACCCGATGGAACCAGCAGGCCCGTCACATCTTGCTCGATCAATTCCGGGATCGCGGAAACGTCGGTTGAAACGCAGGCGAGCCGCTGGCTTTGCGCCTCGATCAGCACGTTGGGGAGGCCATCCCGGTCGCCGTCCCTCGCAACCTTGGAGGCGAGCACGAAGAGGTCAGTCTCGCGATAGGCGGCGAGCACCTCCGGTTGGGCGTTGGCGCCCCGCCACTCTATCCGGTGCGATAGACCCAGCCGCTGCGCCTGAAGCCTCAGCGCCCCAGCGAGTGCACCGCCGCCGATATGAACAAAGCGCCATTCGAGGTGGGCAGGAAGAAGCGCGAGCGCTTCGAGCAGATCGTCGTACCCTTTTTTTGCGACCGCCCGACCGACTGAGAGGATGAGGACCGGCTGGTGCGGGTCGCTGCCGTTGCGCCAGTTCGCATGCCGCGGCGGCGCCTCGAAACGTTCAAGGTCGAGCCCATGGTAGCAGAGCGATACGGCGTCCGGCCGCGATATCAGGCCTGCGAGATGACTGCGCGCGACCCCGGTACAGGTCACGATCCATTTTGCTTCCGCGAGTTTTGTGCGCTTCTCCCATTCCGGCAAAGTCCAGATATCCCGGGCGTGTGCCGAAACTGTCCAGTCGAGCCTGGTCAATAGCGCGGTATAACGGGCGACAGAGGCTGGGGTATGCAGAAAATGCGCGTGAATATGGCCGATGTCGTGCGGCAGCTCGGCCGCCAGCACCAATGCCTGGCCAAAGCGGCGGATGCGGTTCGGGGTCGGATCGCGTCTGAGGTCGGAGAGCCAGGCAGCCAGCGCCGCGGAGTATCCCGGCTGCCGCCGAGACCGCCGCCAGCCGCGCCACATCCGGGCCAGCTCCCGATGCAGGTATTCAGGGAGATAAAGCAGCGCCGCACTGATCTGGCGATGGATCGGATGGATCGCGCGGTCGGTAGGATGACGCAGAGAAACGATCAGGATCTCGAGCCCGAGGCGCTCCAGAGCCAAAATCTCCTGAGCGATGAAGGTTTCCGAAAGCCGCGGATACCCTTTGAGGACAAAGGCGACGCGTCCTGCTGCCCCCGGGGATGCCGCCACACTCAGGTTCCGTAACGCGCTCGTGCTGCAAAGAGACCAGCCCGCCCCTGGTCGAGCCACCACCGGGCCATCCGGTTCACCTTGGGCATGCCGTCTAGCAGGCCGGGAATATGAACCTTCGAAGGGGGCGGCTGGTGCGGAAGACGGCGAAGGGCGGCCGCCATCGCACGAGGATCGCGCCCTTGATCCTCGGACAGCATCGCCAACAGGCCGAGTTCGGCGGCACGCTTGGTCCTGATGAACTGCTCCAAGCGCGGCGCCGTCCTCGGGATGATCAGCGCACGCTTGTCGAAAGACAGGATCTCGCAAAAGGTGTTGTAGCCGCCCATCGCAACGATGCCGGCCGCACGCGCCATCAGACTTTCGAGCCGCGCGTTGAAGGTGATCGCCCGCACATTGTCGAGCTTGGCCGCTCGGCTGGCGAAAACCGCTCGCTGTTCCGGCAGCATGAAAGGACCAAAAACGAGCAGGGCAGGGTGAGGAATAGCCCGATCGTATTCGTAGGCCGACAGGACCAAATCGATCAACGCCTCGCCATCCCCGCCGCCGCCCGGGGTGACCAGCAGGAAATTGTCGATGATGCCCGCGATCTCCGGTGTGAGCTGCAGCTCGCCGGCGGTGCGCCTCAAATACCCGGTATAAATCATCCGCTCGTGAACGCTTGTCGGTACCGGCAGGCCCGCGAGCGGGTCGCAGATCTGCGGCAGCCCATAAACCCAGATCTCGTCATAATACTCTTCCAAGGCCGGAACCACCTGCTTGCGCTCCCACTCGCTCTCGAGCGCTTCAGGATCGTCCATGACGTCGCGCAGCCCCAAGATCAGGGCAGTTCCGCGCCTCTGCAGCAGATCGAGGGTGTCGCGCACTTCGCCGCGCAATCCCAGGGGTTCCTTGTCGACGATCAGCAGGTCGGGATCGAAGATGTCCGCCGTATGGCGAATTATCGACGAGCGCATCGCCAGCGTGTCATCGATGTCAATGTGCAGATTGAGCGAGACGTATTCGCCATTTCGGAGCTTGATGACACCCGGCACGCGCACAAAGTCGACCCGGGAGCGGAAATCGAAGCTGCCTATGATCGGCGACCCAGAGAGAATCAAGATCGACACCGCGGGGTCGGCGTCGACCAGCGAGTTTGCGATGGCCCGACAACGCCTTAAATGGCCTAGTCCGAAGCTGTCGTGGCTGTAGATAAGCACCCGTTTGTGATGACGGCGAGCGGTCACACAGGGGTCTCTCTCATGTTCGACCATCCGACTATTGCATAAGCGGCCTCATCGCGAAATGATCTTTTCATGAAGGTGATGATGGCGAAGGGAGTGGCGACGGCCCTCACCCCGTTGGATGGCGTGTTGCCCGCTTCGCGGAATGTGCCTCGAGCGGTGGTACAACCAAAGAACCAGGCTGGTTCACCGGCCGCGCAACCGCCGGAAGCAGAAGTCAGTGATCCAAACTCGCTCGAGCCAACGATCTACCGTTTTATCCTTAGACACAGCTCGTCGCAGCAGCTAATATTAATCTTATTCACGCTGATTTCCTTCCCTTTCCTCTACTTCTCGCTGGATTTGCCAAAGACGATCATCAATCGAGCAATCGGCGGCAAGCAATTTCCACAACACCTATTCGGATTTGACTTTAGTCAGGTGACCTATCTCCTGATATTATGCGGAATATTCTTGGCCCTTGTCTTTCTAAATGGCGGATTCAAATATTACATAAATACCTTTAAGGGACGTCTTGGCGAGCGTATGCTTCGACGGCTCCGATACCAACTTTATCACCGGATGCTGCGCTTTCCTCTATCTCAGTTTAGCAAAACTTCATCGGCGCAAATTATCCCGATGATCACCTCGGAGTGCGAATCGCTTGGGGGTTTTATCGGCGATGCCTTTGTCACGCCAGTGTTCCAGGGGGGAACACTACTGACGATCATCGCTTTCATGTTCATGCAGGACCCGGTGCTCGGTGCAGCGGCAGTCGCACTTTATCCGTTACAGGGTTATGCGATCCCGAAACTGCAACGCAAAGTCAATCAGCTCGGGAAACGCCGCGTCCGCACGGTGCGCGAAGTCGCCGACCGGGTTCACGAGTCGGCGGCCGGCATTGTCGACATCCATGCCAACGATGCGGTGAAACGGCAGCTGGCAGCCTTTGCCCATCTTCTGGGCACGATCTACGACATACGATTCGAGATTTACCAACGCAAGTTTTTCGTAAAGTTCCTCAACAATTTCATTGCTCAGCTTACGCCTTTCTTCTTCTATGCTATCGGCGGGTATTTGGTTATCCGCGGGAATCTTTCTTTTGGGGCCCTAGTTGCGGTGCTGGCGGCATACAAGGATTTGGCCTCGCCTTGGAAGGAACTGTTGGATTTTTATCAGATCAAAGAGGATTCGCGCATCAAATACGAGCAAATCGTAGAACAGTTCCAGCCAGCCGGAATGATCGACGCCCGTTTGCAGATGGCGGAGCCGCAAACTTCGACACCCCTCACTGGCGAACTCTCGGTCGTCAACTTGTCTTTTGCCGAGGAGGACGGCAGCCGCGTTCTCGATGGGATCAGCTTCACGGTTTCGCTCGCCGAGCACATCGCTGTCGTCGGACAAGGGGGCAGCGGCAAGAACGAACTCGCCTTGCTGGTCGCCCGGTTGATCGCGCCTACCGGTGGGCGGATCACAATTGGCGGCCTCGACTTGGCGAAGCTTCCGACGGCGGTGATCGGGCGCCGGATTGGATATGTCGGCGCGGCGCCGTACCTGTTCGCCGGGACTCTGCGCGACAATCTTTTGTTCGGTCTTCGTCACATTCCCGTGCGACCGGCCGATCACACCGGGGTAGCGCTCAAACGCCGAGTTCGGCAAACCTACGAAGCTCAACGTTCGGGGAATATCGATTTCGATATTCATGCCGACTGGATCGATTACGAAGCTGCGGGGGTTGAGGATTTGAACGCGCTGTCGCGGCGCATCACTGAGGTGCTGGTCCGTCTCGATCTCGACGAGGCGATCTATTCCTTGGGGTTGCGTTGGCGACTGGATCCGGAGGTTGACCCCGAAGCGGCCATGCAGTTGCTTGAGGCCCGGAAGGCACTCGCTCGCCGGCTTGCGGAGGACGGAATTACCAACCTCGTCGAGACTTACGATCCCGAGCGGTTCAATCTCAACGCGTCGATGGCGGAGAACTTGTTGTTTGGCACGCCGATCGGCCCTGTCTTCGATTTCGAAGCACTCGCCGAAAACGCCTACGTGCTGCAGGTTTTGACTCAGGTCGGACTAATCGAAGATCTGGTCGCCGTCGGCAGGCAGGTGGCCGAAACGATGATTGAAATGTTCGCCGACTTGCCGGCTGATCATGAATTCTTCGAGCAATTCAGCTTCATCAGTGCAAATGATCTTCCCGAGTTCGTAGCAATCCTCGGCCGGATCGGTGAAGGGGGAACCGCGGCCCTCGCCAAGCAGGATCGGGCGAAGCTTCTCTCGCTGCCCTTCAAACTGGTCGCGGCACGACACCGGCTTGACGTTGTCGACGACCCCATGCAACGCCGGCTGCTCGAAGCACGCAAGGTACTTCGCGCTAATCTTCCACAAAAAGCCCGGCAGCAGATCGAATTCTTCGATCCCGGGCGCTACAACGCGGCCGCCTCTGTCCAGGACAATATTCTGTTTGGTAAGATTGCTTATGGCGAAGCGGATGCCCCGGCCCGGATCCCGAAGGTTCTCGGCGAAGTGATCGACAGGTTGTCGCTCCGCCAGATCATCATCGATGTTGGTCTCGACTACAACGTTGGCACGGGAGGATCGCGCTTATCCATGGCGCAACGGCAGAAGGCGGCAATCGCCCGCGCCGTGCTCAAAAGTCCCGACCTCCTGATTCTCAACGAGGCGACCTCTGCCCTGGACGGTCAAGACCAGACCAAGATCACCAAGGGGTTGAGGGAGGAATTTGCCGGCCGAGGGATCATCTGGGTGCCGCACCGGGCGAGCCTCGCCCGGAATTTCGATCGCGCTCTCATCCTGAGCGGCGGCAAGTTGCAAGAGCAAGGTAGTGTCTCTGAGTTGCAGGGTAACGGTTCGCTGATGTCCTTGCTGGTCGCGGCCGAATGACGGAACCAATGGCAAGACAAACCCGAGGAGGGAGGAAATGAGCCTCAAACAGGAATTCGAACTGCTTCGGCGTGTCCCGTTCTTTGCGGAGATCGAGCCCTCGAAGCTGAAGCTGTTGGCGTTCATGAGCGAGCGGGTCGGGTTCGACCCCGGCAAGAATCTGATGCGGCAAGGCGACCAGGCCGACGCGGCGTATCTGATTATCGACGGGCGGGCGGAGGTCGTTCTCGAAACACCGGCCGGACCGGTAGTCGTAGCCACGCTGGGCGCGAATGAGATCGTCGGAGAAATGGGCATATTGGGTAATGTGCCCCGTGCCGCGACGGTCCGCGCCAAAGACCGCGTCATCGCGTTGCGCATCTCGAAGGAGCCGTTCATGCGGATGGTGCGCGAGTTCCCGAACATGGCGGTCTCGATCATGCAGGAGCTGGCGCACCGGGTTGAATCGATGAACAATCAGCTGCGCACCGCTGCCGCCGAGTTGAAAAAATTGCGCGAAACCACCGGCGCTGCCGCGTGAGTGTCGGTGAGCCGGCTGGACAGCTTCATTCGTCGGCTCCAGGCGCAGCGCGCCTGCCTCGAAGCGGCCGCCGATCTGGTTGGCGGTCTAGACGGTGAAGTGCTGGAGCTCGGTCTCGGCAACGGCCGGACCTACGATCATCTTCGGGAGCTCTTCCCCCATCGCAAGATCTATGTCTGCGAGCGCACCGTTGCAGCCCATCCCGATTGCGTTCCGCCGTCCCAATTCCTCTTGCTCGGCGATATGCGCGAAACTCTGCCAGCCGTCCGCGCCCGACTTGCCGACCGAGTGGTGCTTGCTCATCTTGACCCCGGAAACGGAGAGACCGCGGCAAGTAAGGCGCTTGCCCACCACCTCACCCCGCTGATCGTCCCACTTCTGCGGCTGAACGGAGTGCTGGTCAGCGAACCAGCCATAACTGCTGACCAATTGAGCGCTCTTCCGCTGCCGGGCGCGGTCGAGCCCGGCCGATATAACCTATACCGGCGTGTCAGCCACCAATCGTCACCATGACCGGCACATGGTCGGACGCCGTGCTCCAACCGCGACTGTCACGGTGCACCCGCGCTTCGCTGAGCGCGGCGACGAGAGACGGGCTCACCCAGATGTGATCGAGGCGGCGCCCGCGATTTGAAGCTGACCAGTCGCGGGCGCGGTAGCTCCACCAAGTGTACAGACGCTCCTGCGGCGGCACGAAGTGACGCACCGCGTCAACGAAAGCGCCCGCTTGTTGCAATCGTCCGAGCCGGTCCACCTCAACGGGGGTGTGGCTGACAACCGTCAGGAGTTGCTTGTGCGACCACACGTCCGTCTCTAGCGGTGCAATATTAAGATCGCCGACCGCGATCATGGCACCGCCGCTCTGCCGTTCCGCCCTGAACCAATCGGTAATCTCGTCAAGAAATTGCAGCTTGTGGGCGAATTTGGGATTCGCCTCTGGATCCGGCACATCGCCGCCCGCCGGAACATAGATGTTATGGAGCTCGATGCGGCCTGGCAGCTCGACGACAGCATGCCGGCAGTCGGCGCGGTTGCACCAGGCTTTGGTTCCAGCAGATGCGAACGGCGTGCGTGACAGGATTGCCACGCCGTTATACCCCTTCATCCCGTGAACCAGCATATGACGATAGCCGAGCGCCTCGAACATCTCGCGCGGAAAGCGTTCGTCGGGAGTTTTGGTTTCCTGGAAGCATAAAACGTCGGGTCCCCATTCCGCGACGAGCTGCCGGACGTTGTCGACGCGCAGCCGGATCGAGTTGATGTTCCAACTGACCAGGCGCAGCATTACGGCTTCGTCGCCTGTCGGCGCTCGCGGCCTGGGCGAACCCGCAAAAACAACGGCGCCCGGTCGGGGGGGGAGACCGGGCGCCTGCATGTCAGAAGCGTTTGGGGGAAATCGGCCCCGCAGGGGAGACGGGACCGTTCTAAAGAGAGTTTGGTCACTCTCTCCGCTTCCGAGTGATGCAGATGGGGTGCAGCCGAATAAAAACAAACTTGCATTTCTGCATATCGGAAGAGGCTAAAATGCATGCGAATAGGGGAACTAAACTGAATTCCCTCACGCCGCTCGTGTCACGACGGCGACTCTCGCGTAGGATGTGCGAAGGCACGCCTGGGCGAACGTCGCAAACATTGCCCTCGACAGCGGGTTCTCGAGCACTTTGTACTCGGGGTGCCATTGCACGCCGACGACGAACCGGGCCTCGGGCAGGCTCACCGCTTCAATTTGACCGTCGGGCGCAACCGCTTCGATGCGAAGCGTGGGCCCGGGGCGATCGATCCCTTGCGAGTGCAGTGAATTCACCATCACTTCGGTTGTGCCGGCAAGCGATGCCAAAAGCCCACCGGGACTCAGAGTCACACTATGCGCTGGGCCGTAAGGGCCATCCGGGGAATCCTTCCGCGAACGATGGTTCAGCCGGCCGGGGAGCTCGTGCACTCGCTGGTGCAAAGTGCCGCCGACCGCGACATTCAACTCCTGGATACCTCGGCAGATTGCCAGAATCGGCAGGTCACGGCGAATCGCTTCGCGAATCAGCGGCAAACTCGTCGCGTCGCGCTCCGGATCGTGCAGGGTTTCCGGGTGACTCGGCTCGCCGCCATACTGGCTCGGATGGACGTTCGAGGGACTTCCGGTCAGCAGCAGCCCGTCGAGCCTGTCGAGGATCACGCAGACATCGACCTTCGAACCTATCGCAGGGATCAAAATCGGCAGACAACCGGTCGCATCGATGACCGCATTCGGATATCTCTCGTTGACTCCATGGAAGACCCGCTCGTTGACCGTACGCATGCAGGTGGGAATACCGATAATCGGCAAATGACCGGCGGGCATTGGGCCCAGCTCAAGGGTGGTATTCGCGGCGCGAGGCGGCATAGGGATCCTGGTATACAAACAGCTTGGGGTCGAGCGCCATACCGAATCGCTCATCATAGAGTGAAATCGTAGTGGTTTTACGCTGTTGATCCACGATCGACCACTGCCGCAATGCGAACGGGTTGTCGCTGAACACCATTGTCAAACTGCCATTGTCCGGTTCCGCCTTCTCGACAACGGTCAGCGTTATGGTGCTCGGCCCGCGCTCGAAGCGGGTCACGATAAGATCGCTAAACGTGATCGGATCGCGCAGAAGGAGCCAAGCGGGCGTCGACTTCAGCCCGACTTTGGACATCTGGATCAACTCCTTGTCGACGTAGTAGACGTAAAACATGTCGGCGAGGAGCAGAATCTGCGTGGGCGGATCATATTCAAAGCGCATCCGCCCGGGTCGCGCCATCCAGAGCTGCCCGGTGGCGATACCGCCGCCCGGGGCAACCTGCCGAAACTTGGCGTACATGGTACGAATGCTGCCCAAATAAGCAGCAATTCGCTGCAGATCAGCGTTATCCTGCGGCGTCAGCACGACAGCGGCGGGCGGTGCAGCGGCGGCTGCCGCGGGGAGCCCCGCCGCGGCAAATCCAACAAAAGCCACGAGCACGGCCCGGCGGTTCATCAAGATGAACTTACCGAGGAATCGCCACGGTTCCCGGCGCTCCTCGATATCGGTCATCTTTGCCTCTCTGCTGCGTAATAAAGCGAGGAAGATGACCCCGGCTACCCGGCGCTTCAATTGCGGTCAATCGCCGCCGCGCGCCAGAACCTCGCGTTTTCCGACATGATTGGCGGGAGTAACAATGCCTTCCGTTTCCATTCGCTCGATGATTCGCGCTGCGCGATTGTAGCCGATCTGGAGATGACGTTGGACAAAGCTCGTGGACGCCTTGCGCTCGCGACACACTACGGCCACCGCCTGGGCGTACAGGTTGTCGGCCGATTGGCTCTCCTCGCTCTCATTCAGCGGATCAAACGGAGCATCGTCGTCCTCGGTGATCTCGTCGATGTAGTCCGGTATCCCGCGCGTTTTCAGGAACGAGACGACGCGCTCGACCTCTTCGTCCGAGACGAACGGGCCGTGGACACGGGTGATGCGCCCGCCGCCCGCCATATAGAGCAGGTCCCCCCGGCCGAGGAGCTGCTCGGCGCCGCCCTCGCCGAGGATCGTGCGGCTGTCGATTTTCGAGGTCACCTGAAAGCTGATGCGGGTCGGAAAATTTGCCTTGATCGTCCCGGTGATGACGTCGACGGACGGGCGTTGCGTCGCCATGATCAGGTGAATCCCGGCGGCGCGGGCCATCTGTGCCAGACGCTGGATAGCCGCCTCGATTTCCTTGCCCGCGACCATCATCAGATCCGCCATTTCGTCGACCACGACGACGATCAGCGGCAATTCGCTGGTATCGAATGGCTGCGGCTCGAAAATCGGCTGACCCGTTTCCGGATCGAACCCCGTCTGCACCTCGCGGATCACGCTCTCGCCCTTGGCCTCGGCATCGGCCAAGCGGGCGTTGAACCCGTCGATATTGCGCACGCCGAGCTTCGACATCTTGCGGTAACGGTTTTCCATCTCGCGGACCGTCCATTTCAGCGCCAGCACCGCTTTCCGCGGATCTGTCACGACTGGCGCGAGAAGGTGCGGGATGCCGTCATAGACGGAGAGTTCGAGCATCTTTGGGTCTATCATGATGAACTTGCAGCGGTCGGGCGGCATTCGATACAGGATCGACAAAATCATCGTGTTGATGCCGACCGATTTGCCGGACCCGGTGGTGCCCGCGATCAACAGATGCGGCATCTTCGCGAGATCGGCCAGCACCGGCTCACCGGAAATGTCCTTACCCAGAATCAACGCCAGACGTCCGGGATGGCTCTCGTAAACCGGTGAATCGAGCAGTTCGCGCAGAAACACCGTCTCCGCCTTGCGGTTGGGGAGCTCGATGCCGATCACGTTTCGGCCCGAAACGACCGCGACGCGAACCGAAATGGCGCTCATCGAGCGAGCGATGTCGTCGGCAAGACCAATGATCCGCGACGCCTTGATCCCGGGAGCCGGCTCGAACTCGTATAGAGTGACGACCGGCCCCGGGCGAACCTGCACGATCTGACCGCGGACGCCAAAATCCTCGAGCACCGTCTCGAGCAACCGGGCGTTTTTTTCGAGCGCCTCCTCGTTGATAGCCTCGGCCTTGGCCGCCGGCGGCTTTACCAAGAGCTCGAGTGAGGGCAGTATCGGCTGTTGCTCGGGTTCGAGATCGAGCGTCGGCTGGCGCTCCCCTTCGGCACGTTTTCCTGGCGCAGGCGGCCTCGCCTTTGGCGCAATGAAACGAACTAGCCCGCCTCGGTCCCGCGCGCCGGCTGGTGCGCCGCTTTGCGCTTCGCTCAACCGGGGTTCGCGCCGGCTGGGCAATGGAGTGACGACCGGCGGCCGGCGCACCTCGGGGCCAACCGAGTAGCGATCGGATCCCGGGGTGCGCGCGGAACGCGATTTCTGCGAACGGCGCCAAACCCGACCAAGGAGCGAGCCCGCCTCGGCCGAACTGCCTCCCGAAAGCTCAGCGAGCCGTATAGCACCCCGCCCAGCGCCCGCACCGATCGCACGCCAATCTCGCAAAGACAGCCCCATGGTAGCCAGCAACAGGAGGCCGGCAACGGCTGCAGCCGCCATTGAAATAGGCAACGCCACGGTGCCGAGGCCGGAGCGCACCAGAAGCCCCTCCATAACCCAGCCAATGGCGCCGCCGGGGCCCGCCGGCGGAGAGAGCGCTCCGAGATCGAGGATCGAAAGCGCTACCGTCCCCAGGGTCAGGACCGCCGGAAGAAGCGCCAATCGGGTCCAGGCTGACCGAACGGGGCGGTGCAGCATAAGGCGAAAAGACCAGGCAAGCAGCAGAATGGGGATCAAGAAGCATGCGAGCCCAAGACTCTGCCACAAGAGGTCGGCCAGCACTGCTCCATCTTGGCCGAGAAAATTGTGGGGCGCCGCGTCGACCGCCGTGTTCAGTGATCCATCACGCGGGTCATAGGTGAGCAACGACAGAAAAAGCAGAAGGCACGCCAGCAACAGGGCGAAGCCGAGCGCCTCCGCAAGCCGGTTCTTCACAACCGCGAGCGCTTCTCCGCCTGCCGAACGAACTGTCGATTTGGCCATGCTGGCCCCCCCGGCGCCGGCCCACCCCAATAACTTCGCTTCAGTTACAACAGCCGCCGGTTTTGTGCAAATCCCGAGAGGGGAGCGGGCGGGGAGGCACGGGCCCCGCCTCCCCCGCCGACCCCCTGGGTAGACCGCCAGGGTAACCCGGGATCCCGCGGCTCATACCCAAGCTCGTATCGACGCTAATATAATCGTTTTCTTCGAAGACATGCGGGTCATCACGCTCGGCTCATTCTTCCGTCGCCGAGCCAAGGCGCGCCTCCTCGATCAGTGCCGCCACGCGGCGCAGCTCGATGCCGCGGTCGATCTCCTCGACGCTCCGGGACAAACGCCGGCGCCAATTTGGGTGCGCGTCGGTGGTGCCGGGCAAATTCGCCTGCTCGACCTCGGAGAACACATCCTCGAGCTGAACCAGCATCAAGCGAGCGCGCGAGCGGCCGAGATATGCGAGGATGGCGTCCGCGAGCTCGGTCGTATAGACGGGCTCGCCGCCTTCGGGGAGAAACTCACCTATCCGGGCGGGTGCGATCAATTCTTCCCGAACGAGCGCGGCGAGCAAGAGACTGCGATCGCGGTGGCGCTCGGCTGCCTCGGCTTCCTGTGCGTGCCGGTCGGGATACAGACCGAGACGTCGCCGCCAAATGATATCGGTGCCCAGCCAGAACCCCTTCAAAGTCGCGATATCGTGAGTTGCCGGCGAAGCTGCGGCCAACGCCGGGTATTGGGGCGGCGGCACGAATGTCCCGTCACGTTTGCGCTCAAAAACGAAAATTCGGTACGACAATATGTTGGCCGAACGCATGGTGTCGCGAAATCCATCGGGCACAGTGCCGAGATCTTCGCCGACAACGGCGCAGGTGTGGCGCGAGCTCTCGAGTGCGACCAGCCTGATCAACTCCTTGAACGGATAATTTACGTAAGCGCCGGCTTTCGCCTCCATTCCGCTCGGAATCCAATAGAGCCGGTTGAGCGACATCACATGATCGATCCGCAAAATCCCGGCATGGCGCATATTGGCGCGCAGCGACTCAATGAACGGTGCAAAGCCCTGACGCCGAAGTACCAATGGATTGACCGGCGCCAAGCCCCAATTCTGTCCGCCGCGGCTCAGCGCGTCGGGCGGCGCGCCGATTGATGCTCCCGGCGCGACCAGCTCCTGATCGGCCCAGGCTTCCGCCCCATTCGGATCGGCGCCGACCGCCAGGTCCCGATAGAGTCCAATCGAAAGCCGCGCTTCCCGGCCAGCTCGCCACGCAGCTGCAAGCTGCCGATCTGCTTCCCATTGCAGAAACTGAAAGAACTCGACGCGATCGCGATGCGCGGCCGCGAAGGCGGCTACCTGCGGCGATCGCGGATCCCGCATCGGCGCCGGCCAGCTGTGCCATGAGAAATGCCGCTTCTCGCGAAAGTGGTGCTCGTGCAAGGCTTCGAACACGGCAAAATCAGCGAGCGACTGCCCCGCGCTCTGCTGAAAGTCTCGGAAAGCCCGTCCGGCTGTGCTGGTCGCCGTCCCGTTCACGCCGAGCTCGAATGATCGAAACCGACGAAACAACGCTTCCAGTACCGATCGCTTACAAGCCGCGACGGCACCATAGTCGATGAGCTCGGCCGAGCGGGCCGCCCAATGAGTCGCCCCGAACCACTGGCCGCCCATCAACTCGCGTATCGCCTCGTCCTCGGCAAAGCCGGGAACTGCCGTCACGTCGATGTAAAGATAGTCGAGCTGGCTGCGGCTCGAAGGCGAATAGGGGCTGACATGCCGCGGCTCGGCGGCGAACAGAGCGTGCAGCGGGTTGATGCCGACAACCGAGGCGTTGCAGCTGCCCGCAATTCGAGCGAGCGTCGCGAGATCGGTGAAATCTCCGATTCCCCAATTCCGCTCGCTGCGCAGACCGTAAAGCTGACAACTCAGCCCCCAGCTGCGCGAGCCCGGCCCGAGCTCGGCGGGAAGGTAGCAACGATCCGGCGCGACGATCAGATCGACGCGGGCGTTAATGCCGTCAGCATCGACTTCAAGGCGGTGATAGCCGAGCGGCAATCCACTCGGCAGGGTCATTGCGAACCGCTCCAAACTCGTATTGGCATCCAGCGTTGCCCGGCCTGAGCGCTCGTCGCCATCTGCGAGACGGCAGCTCCAGAAAACGGTGCGGCAGCCTGGCGGCAGGCGTAGCAAGAGCTCGGGGCGCTGGTCCTCGGCATGCACCAGATGCGCTGCCTCGAGCCCAAGCGGCAAAACTCGATGTTCCTCCTCGAGCTGACGTCGGGCGCGCACCGGGTCCGATGGCAGGCCGAAGACAGCTGTCAGCGCCAGTAATGTATCATCCGACACCTCTCGGGTTTGCCCAAGCGCGTCGGTGTAACGCGCCTCGACGCCGATCAGTTCAGCGAGCTGAAGGAGGGCGGCGCGTCTGCTCATGTCAATGGAATCTGTCCGCCTCCTGCACTGTAGCGGTCGAGGACCCGGGCTCACGCTCGCCGTCGAGCAATAATGCGCCATGTACGACTGTGACGCGGCGCGGTGGGATCGGCCGCGGTGCTCGATCGATGAACAGCGCAAACGAGTGAGCCTGCAGCCGATAAATTTCTCCCGGCTCGTAACGTGCCGCCTCGGCCACGCGCCCGGTCGGCTCTGCCGTATCGACCAGCGGCTCCCAGGACATGGGCGAAGCAAGGATTGGAAAGCGAAAGTCGAGCTCCTCGCTGTGCGCATTCATCATTACGAGAAAGCTCTCGTCGATATCGCGCTGGCCGCCTGGAGTGAAGAACTCGCCGGCTGCGCCGCTGAGGACATAGCCGAGGGCCAGCCCTTCCGGATTTTTCCAGTCCTCGGTCGTCGCCTCCTTGCCCAAAGGCGTGATCCAGGTAATGTCTTTGACCCCAGCCTCGGAAAGCACCTCACCGCGCAAAAATCGTGGGCGGGAAAAGACGCGGTGACGGCGGCGGAGATGGATCAGGATAGCGGACGAACCAGGCCAATTCCTCGTCTGCCGGATCGGTGTTTTCCCAGTCGAACCAGGAGATCTCGTTGTCTTGACAATAGGCATTGTTGTTGCCGCGCTGGGTCCGCCCGATCTCATCGCCGGCCAGCAACATCGGCACGCCGAGCGACAACAGAAGGGTGGCCAGCAAATTGCGCTTCTGGCGGTCGCGCAGGGCGATAATCTTCGGATCATCGGACGCCCCCTCCACACCGTAATTGCAGCTATAGTTGGCGTCAGTCCCGTCACGATTGTCCTCGCCATTTGCCTCGTTGTGCTTTTGGCTGTAGCTAACGAGATCCTGCAATGTAAAGCCGTCATGAACAGTAATGAAATTTATGCTCGCCCAAGGCCGACGGCCGCGATAACCGAAGATATCCGAGGAGCCGGCCACCCTTGAGGCGAGATCGGCGACGAGACCCTTGTCACCTCGCCAGAAGCGCCTGACGACGTCCCGATACTGCCCGTTCCATTCGGCCCAGCCGGGCGGGAAGTTGCCGAGCTGATATCCGTAAGGGCCGAGATCCCAAGGTTCGGCAATCAGTTTGAGCCCGGCCATCGCCGGGTCCTGTCTTATCGCATCGAAGAACGCGCTGCTCTGGCTATAATCGCCGTTTTCACGGGCGAGACTCGGGCACAGATCGAAGCGGAAACCGTCGACATGCATCTCCAACGCCCAGTAGCGCAGCGAGTCCATGACCAGCTGCAACACCCGCGGATGATCGAGGTTCATCGTATTACCGGTGCCGGTCACGTCGTAATAAAACCGGCGGTCGGCTTGCAGACGGTAATAGGAAGCGTTGTCGATCCCGCGAAACGAAAGTGTCGGGCCTACATGATTGCCTTCGCCGGTGTGGTTGTAAACGACATCGAGAATGACCTCGATCCCGGCATCGTGCAGCCGCTTTACCGCCGTCTTGAAGCCGGCGATCGACGGCGTCGATAGAAAACGCGGATCCGGCGCGAAAAACCCGATCGTATTGTAGCCCCAGTAATTCACCAGCCCGCGTTCGAGCAAATGGCGATCGTCGATCGACGCGTGGATCGGGAGCAGCTCGACTGCGGTGATGCCCAGCCCAACGAGGTAATCGATCATGGCCGGTGAAACGAGCCCGGCGAAGGTGCCGCGGTGCAGGGGCTCGACATCGGGGTGCTTGATGGTGATGCCGCGTACCTGCAGTTCGATTATGATTGTTTCTTCCCATGGGGTTTGGGGGCGGCGATCCTCACCCCAGGTGAAGGCGGGCTCGACCACCCGGCACTTGGGGATGTTGCGCGAATTGTCGCGCCGGTCAAACGACAGGTCCTCACGCGGACTCCCGAGTCGGTAGCCGAAGACCGCGTCGGCCCAGCGAAGCCGTCCCTGCAGGGCCTTGGCGTAGGGGTCGATCAGCAGCTTGTTCGGATTGAACCGATGCCCGTTCGACGGATCGAAGGGCCCGTAAACACGGTAGCCGTAAAGCAGGTTCGGGCGAGCATCCGGTAAGTAGGCGTGCCAAACCTCGTCGGTATATTCTGGAAGCACGATGCGCGCCTCCTCCTGGCCGCCGGAGCGGTCGAATAGGCACAGCTCGATCTTCTCGGCATGCGCCGAAAAAATCGCAAAGTTAACACCCTCACCGTCCCAAGTGGCCCCAAGCGGGTTCGGGCGACCCGGCCAAACCTTCCATTGCGAAGCCATCAGCGACGGACAATCTTTGCGAAGGTTTGTCGCCGAAGTTTGGCTGCAACGGTTCCTTTTCCCTCTCCCCCCGCTGGCCGGGGGGAGAGGGTAGGGTGAGGGGGGCCGCGGGGCCGGTTCGCGGCCTGGCCCACCTTACCCTCCCATCCCCACGGATCAAGTCCGTGGGCCGAAGGCTCACGCGCGACGGGGCCCTCCCTCTCCCCTCTGAAGGGCGGAGAGGGGCTCTTGTCCTGGCCGGAGCAGCAGGCGACGGGCATTCGGGGGGTTATCGGAATTCGGTTTGATTAATCCGGGGTAAAGACCAATGCGCCGAGCGGTGGCAGGTTCAAGCGGATCGAGTGGGGGTGGCCATGCATCGGCTCAGGGTCGGCATGAACCTCTCCCGCGTTGCCGATGCCGCTGCCGCCATACTCCACCGCGTCGGTGTTTATGCGCTCGCGATATCGCCCCGGCTGTGGCACCCCTATCCGATAGTTCTCGCGCGGGACTGGGGTGAAGTTGCAGATGATGACTGCGAGTTCGTGCGGATCCCGGCCGCGCCGCAAATAGGATATGATGCTTTCTGCCGCGTTCGCCACGTCGATCCAGTGGAATCCTTCGGGCTCGCAATCCAGCCGGTGCAACGCCGGCGTGCTGCGGTAGAGATGATTGAGATCGCGCACCAGACGCCGGACCCCCTCGTGCAACGGTTCGCCGAGTAGCTGCCAGTCGAGCCCGATATCGTGGTTCCACTCGCGCTCCTGGGCGAACTCGCCGCCCATGAACAGCAGCTTCTTGCCCGGATGGGTCCACATGAAAGTGAAATAAGCTCGCAGATTAGCGAAGCGCTGCCAGCGGTCGCCCGACATCTTGCCGATCAGCGAGCCTTTGCCGTGCACCATCTCGTCATGGCTGAGCGGCAGGATAAAGTTCTCGTGAAAGGCGTAAAGCAGGCCGAAGCTGAGGTCGTTATGGTGGTACTTGCGGTGGATCGGGTCTAACGACATGTACCGCAACGTGTCGTGCATCCACCCCATGTTCCATTTGAAGCCAAAGCCGAGCCCGCCGACATAAATCGGGCGCGACACCATCGGCCAGGCGGTCGACTCCTCGGCCACCGAGGTCGCGCCAGCCTCCCCGAACACCAGCTCGTTCATTCTGCGCAAGAACGCGATCGCTTCGAGATTTTCGCGCCCGCCAAAAGCGTTCGGGATCCATTGTCCCGGGTTGCGGCTGTAGTCGAGGTAAAGCATCGAGGCGACCGCATCGACCCGGATGCCGTCGATGTGGAATTCGCGCAGCCAATAGAGCGCGCTCGACAGCAGGAAATTCGCGACCTCCCGGCGGCCGTAATTGTAGATCAGCGTGTTCCAGTCGGGATGGTAGCCCTGCCGCGGGTCGGCGTGCTCGTAAAGCGCGGTACCGTCAAAGCGGCCGAGCCCGTGCGGATCGGTCGGGAAATGCCCCGGTACCCAATCCAACAGCAATCCCAGCCCTGCGCCATGGCAGGCGTCGACAAAGGCGCGGAAATCGTCCGGCGTCCCGTAACGGCTGGTCGGCGCGAACAGCGAGATCGGCTGGTATCCCCAAGAGCCGTCGAACGGATACTCCGTAACCGGCATCAGCTCGAGATGCGTGAAACCCATTTCGGCAGCGTAGGGGACGAGCTGGCTCGGCGAGCTCGCGATAGGTCAAATACCGCCCATTCTCGGCCAAGTTGCGGCGCCACGAGCCGAGATGGACTTCGTAGATCGAGATCGGCGCTTGACGATCGTTGTGCGTCCCAGCGCTCGGCCATCCACCGCCCATCCTGCCACAGATGCCGCGACGGCTCGGCAATGATCGATGCAGTGTTGGGCGGCCGCTCGGCCCGCTCGGCCTGCGGGTCCGCCTTGAGCGGCAGGAGCTGACCGTCGGCCCCGAGGATCTCGTACTTGTAGAGATGACCGGGGCGCAGGCCCGGGACGAACAGCTCCCAGAACCCGCCGACATTTCGCATCGGCATCCGCCGGCCGTCCCATCCGTTGAAGTCGCCAACGACGCTGACCCGGTGCGCGTTCGGCGCCCATACCGCGAAGGCGACGCCCTCGACGCCTTCATGCACCAGCGGATGCGCTCCAAGCTTGCGGTAGCTCGCCAGGTGGTTGCCCTCGGCGAGCAGATGAATGTCGATCTCGCCAAGCACTGGCGGAAAAGAATAGACGTCGTAGAATTCGTGTTGGGCGCCGCCGCTCGACACTCGCAACCGATAGCGGAACGCCTCCTTGCGGTCGGGAATTGTTGCGACAAAGAAACCGTCGCGGTGGATTTGGACAGCCTTGGCCGCAACTTCGCCAGTCGCGGCTTCGACCACCCACACATCCTGTGCGCCCGGCAGCATCGCTCGGACGGATATTCCACCATCGGCGTCTCGTGCATTCCGAGAAATGAGAATGGGTCGCTGTGGCGCGCCTCGAGCACTGCCGCGACTTGCGGATCAGGCCGCCGCAGCACGCTCAGCCCCCTCCATCCGCGCCAAGATGCCGAGGACGCCATTCAGCGGAATGTCGACCCAGCCGGGCCGGTTCGCCAGCTCGTAGGAGACTTCGTAGATCGCCTTCTCGAGTGTAAAGAACGCCATCATCCTGCGCCCCTGATTCTTGTTCGTCGGGTAGGCAGCGCAACCACGCATCGCCTTGCGATAGGCGGCGCGGAAGCCGTCGACCGCCCTTTGCCGCCAAGCCTCCGCCAATTCCAACATTCTCTGTTCGGCTGCCGGTCGCGCCTCGGCGAGCTGCCGCACGGCGGTAAAGCTGGCGTAGTCGAACGAGCGGATCATGCCGGCCACATCGCGCAGCGGCGAACTCTTGCGCCGCCGGTCGGCGAGCGGCCGTGCCGGCTCGCCCTCGAAATCGATGATGAAGAAGTCGTTCTTCACGGCGAGAACTTGGCCGAGATGAAAATCTCCATGGTAACGGGTCTTTTGGGCCTCGGCCTCGTGCGGAATCAACGTGCGGATCACGTGGAAAAGCTTGTCGCGGTCGGCGATGAGGCGCTCCACGAGTTCCTGCGTCGAAGCCGGCAATTTGGCTCGCTCGCGTTCCAATTTGGCCAGCATGTCGGCGGCAGCCGCCTCGAGCTCGCGGCGCCATTGGCCGATATCCTCGGCGGTTATCGGTTCGGGAGCAAAGTCGGGATCATCACGTCCCCCCTCGGCTAAAGCTCGATGCATCTCGGCAGTGCGAATCCCGAGCTGGCGTGCCAAGGAAAGGAAAAACACATCGGGATCGGGCAGGTCCGACGCGTGAGTGCCGGTCGACAACGCATCGTCGAGATATCGTGTGAGATAATCGAGGGCTTGGGTCCAGCCGTCTCCTTGATTGCGAACAAAGCCGAACAACACGCCGAGTGCATGCGTTTGCTGTCCATCGCCATCGAGATCGAGTTCCATGAACGCCAGCAGCGGCGGTGTGTTTGCAAACCCGGCCCGCTCGACCAGAAAACGCGACATTTCGATTTCGGGATGCGGGCCGGGTTGCAGACGCCGATAGATCTTCAGCACGCCGTAATCGTCGAAGACGATCGAGCTGTTTGACTGCTCCGCCCCGATGCGGCGAGCTGCCAACCGCTCCGGCAACGCGACCTGATCGAACAGCGGCGTTTTGCGACACCCGATCTCGCCTGCCCCTTCGAGCCGCATTGTCGCGCACTGCCGGATCGCTTCCATCAATGCCAGCGCAAAGCCGTCCTGCGACAGGGCATCGACCAGCGCTCCCTCTCGCCGGAATTGCCTCAATTCGGCGAGTGTTACCGGGGCCAGAGATTGGCGCGCCTCGGTATCTGCGGACGACCAGATGGCGGCCAGCGGCAGGAAATAACGTTGCCGCTCGCCGCGTGCCAGTTGCGCCTCCACGACCCCGGCCACGAACGTCTCGGCCCCCTGCCCGTCTTCGGGTGGTCGGGTAATTTCGCAGCGCGCCAGCACAGAAGCCGCCTTGACCTTCTGGTCCTTGGCCCCGAACCAGCGTTGCCGCGGCAAGAAAGCAGGGATTGCATCACCTTCGAGCTGCGGCAGATTGTGCTGACGAAACAGATCAGGCCAGCCATGCGGCATCACCAGCGTGAGAAATTCTGGCGGCGCCGTTCGCAGGTTCGCGGTCTCGGCGGCGGTGAGCAGGAGCTCGAACCAGTAAAAGCTGTAGCCCTGCAATGTAAGGAGGTACGGCAATTCGCCAATCGGCGGAAAGACGCTGCGCCCAAGCAGTTCGACTGGTTGGCGGCCGCGCCACTCGGATAAATCGAGTTCGACCGCTTGCGGAGTGCGGGACAAATTGGCGACGCACAGGACGATTTCGTCGCCATAGCCGCGCACATAGGCGATAACCTTGCGGTTCGACGGATAGAGGAACCGCAGGGTACCCCGGCCGAAAGCGCGGCGAGAGCGACGCGCCGCAATGAGCCGTTTGACCCAATTCAGCAGTGACGAAGGCGAGCGGGTCTGCGCCTCGACATTGACCGCCTCGAAACCATATACCGGATCCATTATCGGCGGCAGATAAAGGCGCGCCGGGTCGGCGCGGGAAAATCCGCCATTGCGATCGAACGACCATTGCATCGGCGTCCGCACGCCATCGCGATCGCCGAGGAAAACGTTGTCGCCCATACCGATTTCGTCGCCGTAATAGAACACCGGAGTTCCCGGCATCGAAATCAACAGCGCATTCAACAGTTCGATCTTGCGCCGGTCGTTTTCCATCAGCGGCGCGAGGCGACGGCGAATCCCGAGGTTCAGCCGCGCGCGACGGTCGGCGGCGTAGTAATTCCATAGGTAATCGCGCTCGCGATCGGTCACCATCTCGAGCGTCAGCTCGTCGTGGTTGCGCAGAAAAACCGCCCACTGGCAGGCCTCTGGAATATCTGGCGTCTGCCGCATGATGTCGGCTATCGGATGGCGGTCTTCGGTTGCGACCGCCATGTATATTCGTGGCATCAGCGGGAAATGGAACGCCATGTGGCATTCGTCGCCCGCGCCGAAATATTGCAGCACGTCCTCCGGCCATTGGTTCGCCTCGGCCAGCAGCAGGCGGTCGCCATAGTGCATGTCGAGTTCGCGCCGCAGTCGGCGCAGCACCTCATGGGTCTCGGGGAGGTTCTCGTTGATCGTCCCTTCGCGCTCGATCAGGTACGGCACCGCGTCGAGACGCATGCCGTCGACCCCGAGATCGAGCCAGAACCGCATCACATCCACAACCGCTCGGAACACGCGCGGATTGTCGAAATTAAGGTCTGGCTGGTGCGAGTAGAAGCGGTGCCAGTAATACGCCTGAGCCACCGGGTCCCAGGCCCAGTTGGATTTCTCCGTATCGACAAAAATGATGCGGGTTTCCGGAAACTTCTGGTCGGTATCGCTCCAGACGATAAAAATCGCGCAGTTTCGAGCCAGGCTTTGCCCGCCGCGCGCGCTGGAACCAGGGATGCTGATCAGAGGTATGGTTGATGATCAATTCTGTGATGACCCGGATATCGCGCCGGTGCGCCTCTCGTATGAAGGCCTTGAAATCGGCCATCTTGCCGTATGACGGATTGATGTTTTTGTAATCGGAGATGTCATAGCCGTCATCGCGCAAGGGCGAGGGATAAAACGGCAGCAGCCATAATGTGGTGACGCCGAGATCCTGCAGATAATCCAGCTTGCGGCGCAATCCTTCGAAATCGCCAATTCCGTCATTGTCGGCATCGAAAAAGGCCTTCACGTGCAGCTGATAGATGATCGCGTCCTTGTACCACAGCGAGTCGGATCCCACCGTGCGCGCGATTGCGCCGCTGTCGGGCACCGGACGGATCAAATCGTTTACCAGTGTCATGTCGCTAGGCTGATCACAAAAGTGCATCCATTAACTAGAGTCTCTAATCCTGAAAAAGGGCCGAAATCGGGCCTGCCGAAAAGTTTACCGCGCCGCGCGATTTATTCGCCAATTTTATGCGGCCGCCGAAGACAGAAAACCGACGCGGGATTGATCGCGGGATCGAGATGAAAGCGCTGATGGAGGCCGCGGCAAGCGACAGCGCGGCCGGTAAACGCCTCCTCCAGCGAGTATGCGGCATCGGCCGCAATTCCGAACTCGGCAAGCGGCAGCTCGACGGCATCCTCGTGCGCGCCGTCCGGATCGAGATTGACGACGATGATCACGACGTTGGACCGATTCGAGGAGATCTTCGCATAAGCCAGAATGTTCGGGTCATTGCAATTCAGAAAGCGCAGGTTAAGAAACTCCTGCAGCGCCGGATTATCGCGCCGGAAGCGGTTGAGAACAGCGATGTCGTCCTTGATATTACCCGAGCGGTCCCAGTCCCACACTTTGTATTCGTATTTCTCGGAGTGGAGATATTCCTCGCGCCCCGGTATCGGAGCGTTCTCGCACAGCTCAAATCCGTTATAGATGCCGTAGACCGGCGACAAGGTCGCGGCCAATACGAGACGAATGCGAAATGCCGGGCGACCGCCCTCCTGCAGGAACACCGGCAGAATATCTGGCGTGTTGGTGAAGAAGTTCGGTCGAAAATATTCCTTGGCCGGATACGCCGTCAGCTCAGTCAAGTACTCGATCAACTCCGATTTGGTATTGCGCCAGGTAAAATACGTATAGGACTGGATGAACCCGGATTTCGCCAAGGCTCGCATCATCTTGGGCCGGGTGAATGCCTCGGACAGGAAAATCGCCTCCGGGCAGCGCGCCTTGACCTCGCGGATCAGCCACTCCCAAAACGGCAGCGGCTTGGTGTGGGGGTTGTCGACGCGGAATGTGCGCACGCCTTCGCCGATCCAGAAGAGTATCGTGTCGCGCAATTCCGCCCACAACCCTTCGCGGTCCGGATTGTCGAAATCGACATTGACGATGTCTTCGTACTTCTTGGGAGGATTCTCGGCGTATTTGATCGTTCCGTCGGGCCGGAAACGGAACCACTCCGGATGCTCGCGCACCCAGGGATGGTCGGGCGCGGTTTGGATCGCAAAATCGAGCGCCACCTCCATCCCGAGCTGCGCGGCGGCATGGACGAATCGGCGGAAGTCGGCAAGTGTGCCGAGCTCGGGGTTGACTGCCCGATGACCGCCTTCTTCCGACCCGATCGCATAAGGGCTACCCGGATCACCCGGCTCGGCAACCGTGCTGTTGTCTCTGCCCTTGCGGTTGACGCGGCCGATCGGATGGATCGGAACGAGATAGGCGACGTCGAAGCCGAGCCGCGCGATTTCAGGAAGGCGCGCGATACAATCATCAAACGTGGCGCCTTTGCCGGGCTCTACCCCTTGGCTGCGCGGGAACATTTCATACCAGGCGGCAAAGCTCGCCGCCTTGCGGTCGACGACCACCTCCAGTTCGCGTGGATAACGCACGACATCACTGCGCATCGAACAGCGCGCCATTGCGTCGCGAACTTCGGATGAGAGAAGCAGCTCGGTGCGGCCGGCGCTGTCGTGCAGCTCGAAATCGTGCAACATCTGCTGGATACATGCCCCATCGCCGCCGCGCGCCAGCGCCAGCGCAGTCTCGGCGATGTCCCGCCCCTCGAAGAGTTCGAGATCGACGTTCTGGCCTGCCGCCAGCTTCTTTTCCACCTCGTCGCGCCAGCTTTCGAAATGATCGGTCCAGGCCTCGATCGTGTACCGCCAAAGGCCGACCGCATCCAGCCGGAAGCGGCCGACCCAGCGATCGTTGTCGAAAAAGACGAGCGGCACCTCACGCCATGCCTCGTCTTCGCGCCGGTATCTTACGACGGCGCGCAGCTTGTCGTGCCCGTCGCGAAACAGGTCGGCCCACACTTCGAACAGCTCGCCGACGATCCGCTTGACGGGATAACGTCCGCCATCGAGCTCGGGATACACCTCTTCGATCTGTATCCGGTTCTCGGGTCGCCACTGCGGATGCTGCGGGACCGGACGCTCGGACTGGACCGAACCCGCTCGCAGGACCTGCACGTCACACGGCGCCACGGCGATGGAAGAGCCTTCGATTTCGATCTGACTGGTTTGTTGCTCGTGCGTGTTGACGAGGATGAAGGCGCGGTCGTCGCCGCTTTCGGTCCGCCGCTCCAGCACTAGCAGCGGGTCGGCTTGGTTGCTCAGCCGCCGCAGCGGACCCTCTTCGTTGAGGGCCGGAATCGATTTCTTCATTGCGTTAACCTCGGCGACAAATTCGCTGAGATCAAAGCGCTCGGGCTCCGCGTTCTCGTCAGGGTTGGCGACGACATCGAGCCGCCGCGACCAGCCGTATTCGAAACCCATCGGCATCATCACACCGGTCGAGTAGGCCGCGGCAAAGGCGTAAGCCTGCCGATAGCGCGGCTCGATCTGGGGTTCCGGAATTCCGGCAGCGCTCAGCTCGTTGACCAGCCGGTCGGTATCGTGGCTCTCCGGAAAGCCGATCGACGGCGCGATGTGGCGAAAGTCTTCGTACTGTTCCAGCAGCCAAGGGCTTTCGAAATCCCACCACTTCACGCTGTTGAAGAGATAATCGAAACCGGTGCCGTCGAGCGCGAGGACCGCTTCTTTCGGCGCCCCGAGGTTTTCGGCGCAGAACACCACGTCGGGATCTGCGGCCTTGGCGTCGCTGATCAGGCCGCGCCAGACTTCGGCGGGCACCTTATAGGCCGCGTCGCAACGAAAGCCGCTAAAGCCCAAGCCGATGTAATGACGCACCAGCTGTTGGAAATAGCTAAGGATCTGACGCTGCTGCGGCGGCCGATAATCGAGTTCGGCGAGGTCGCCCCAAACCGTCTTTTGGGTGGGGTCGGCAGGATCGGTGGCGAAGGGCGAGACGACATTGCCGTGCGCATCACGGGTGAACCAGTCGGGATTGCTGGCGACGAGCTCGCTATCTTTTGACGTATGATTGACGACCAGATCCATGATGACGCGCAGCCCGTGCCCTCGCGCCGCCTCGGTAAAGGCGCACAACAGCTGGTCGTCGTCGCCGGGCTCACCGCCGCGAAAGCGTGGATTTAGCCGGTAATAATCCTTGACCGCGTAGAGGCTCCCGGAAAAACCCGGGTAATGAAACGGGTTCACGTAGACGGCATTGAACCCCATTGCCGCGATCCGCGGCAGATGCGCCGCCCATTTCCGGGTGGTGCCTGCCAATGTCGGAAAGAGATTGTAAATGCGGAGCCCTTCGCTCATTTGCGACAGACCTGAGTTGTCCAGATTGCCCCCAATCCCCGCCATCCTGACCTAGTAATAGCCTTCCGTTGCGTGAAGTTCCACTCGCGCCGGCAAGCGGCCGTTCACTGGCCCGGAAGAACCATAATCTCCGGTTCGGCTGGCAACTCTGACCGGGTAAGAACGACTGTGCGCGCCTCCGCGTGCCGCACCGCGTAAAAATCCCCGACCCTTGTCAGAAATTTGTCCAAAGTTGCCTGCGTGAAAATGTGCATCGGGATGATGATTTTCGGTTTGATCTGCCGGAGGACCTCGATCATCTCGTCCTGATTCAACGTCCACACGCCATCGATCGGCACCATCACGACATCGATCGCACCGAGATCGGCGAGATGGGATGGTGTCAGAGTGTGGTGCAAATGGCCGAGATGGGCGATGCACAGATCGGCGATATCGAATACAAAGATCGAGTTGCCGTTGTAGCGGGTGCCGCCGAGCTCCCGCACATTCGTCGGCACATTATGGATCCGCACATCGCGGTATTCGAGCCGGTGGGTCGCGACCCCGCCCGCGGGATCCCAGCCGCGCAGGATGTATTTGACGCCCGGCTCTACCGAGTCGCTGTAATGCGTCGGATGCGCATTGTTCATCGTGACGATGTCGGGGGTCACGGGCGCCCGTATCGCGTCGTTGTAATCGGTGACGATGCGAACTCCACCCGGGCTTTCGATTAGAAAGCTTGCGTGGCCGAGAAAAGTGATCGAAACCGCTTCCTCTGCAGGGGCGCCCGCAAGACGCAGCAGCCCCCCGGCAACTACTCCGGTGCACGCCGCCGGCGCCGTCTGTCCGCTAATAGCGGCAAAGACGACAGCGCAGACCAGCAGCAACCCGCGCTGCAAAGCCAAGCACCGGATCATCTCGATTGATCACTAAACCGCTGAATGGGATCGCTATTGCTCGGACACATTCAGATGATTTCAATGTCGCGCCTCCCTCCTTCGTCTTCCCGGCGAAGGCCGGGATCCATTTCCGCGATGGGCACCGGCCTTCGCCGGTGTGGTGGAGTTTTTTCGGGGTAGCATTGGTCCTGCGTCGCCCAATGAATTGTCTGAATGGGATCGCTAGAAGGCACGCACAACCTCGCGGTTCACGTTTTCTCCAACGCGCGGCCCAAGCGTTCCTTCCTCGACTAGGTCGACCGGATGGCCGATCAGGTCTGTAAGCCTATTCTCGATGCCAATAATGTCCAGCAACGAGAACTCGCGCCCAGCATCAAACGCCGCAAGCAGATCGATATCGGAGCCTGCTTGTGCCTCGTTTCGCGCCACAGAGCCGAAAAGGGCGAGTTGGGTACACCCGCGGCCCTAAGCTCCGGCTCGTATGCCCGAAGAGTGGCTATGATTTCGTCCCGTTTCATGCAACGGAAATAATGCTGATGCGCCAATTTTCACAGCACGACCTCGACGAGGAACGGACCGGGGGTGGCGATCGCCTCGGCGAAGCGGTCGTTGAACGCGTCCATTGTCGTGACCCGCGCGCCGGGCACGCCCATCGAGCGCGCCAGACCCACCCAGTCGAGGTCGGGATGGCCGAGATCGAGCATGTCGAGCGCTTTGCGGCCGGGGTTGCCGGCGCCGACATTGGCGAGTTCGCCGCGCAGGATCGCGTAGCTGCGGTTCGAAAACAAAAGAGTCGTTACATCGAGGCCCTCGCGCGCCTGCGTCCACAGCGCCTGCAATGTGTACATGCCGCTGCCGTCGCCTTCGAGGCAGATCACCTTGCGGTCCGGGCACGCCACCGCCGCGCCCGTAGCCACCGGCATGCCCATGCCGATCGACCCGCCCATATTCGACAGCCAGTCATGCGGCTGCGCGGAACGGGTCGGGGCAAAAAAACCGCGGCCGGTGGTGACCGCCTCGTCGACGACAATCGCATTCTCGGGAAGCAGCGCCGCCAACGACCTGCCGATCGCCTCCGAATTGATCGCTCCCGTTGCCGGCGCGGGCGGAGGATCGTTGGTCACCGGCGCCGGGGTCGAATGCGCCCCGAGCTCGTCGGCCAAAGCCGCGAGCGCACCGATCAGATCCTCTTCCGGCCGGGCGAGGAGGTGACCTACGGCATCCGGCGGTGACAGCAGGCTCGGCTTGTCGGGATAGGCGAAGAACGCCACCGGCATTTTGGACCCGACCAGGATGATGTGCTTGAGCCCGGCCAGGACCTTGACCGCCTGGTCGACGACGTAAGGCACTCGTTCGACGAACACCCGCCCGCGCCCGCGCTGGGTGCGGGCATTGGAACCCTGCGCAATCAACCTCGCTCCGGTTTTCGCTGCGATGCGGCCGGCGAGGTCGAGCCCCTCCTGGCGCAAAGCGCGGCCTGTCACGAGCAAGAGGCACGGCTCGCCCGAGCGCAGTGCCCGCGCCGCCTCCGCGACCGCCTCTGGCGATACCCGCGCCGGCGGTGCGGCGGTCGGCACCTCGACCGGGCCCGAACCCTCGTTCCACGCCGTGTCGGCCGGCAGGATCAGCATCGCGATCTGGCCTGGCGGCGTGCGCGCCGCGGCGATCGCGGCAGCACCATCGGCTGCGACCGAGCGCGCATCGGGCGAGGTCTTTACCCAGCCCGAAAATGGCTTTGCGGCGGTCTCGATATCGGTGGTCAGCGGCGCATCGTAGCGGCGATGGTAGGTGGCGTGATCGCCGACGATGTTGACCATCGGGGTCATGGCCTTGTTGGCGTTGTGGATGTTGGCGAGCCCGTTGGCCATGCCGGGGCCGAGATGCAACAGAGTTGCCGCCGGATTTTCGGTCATCCGGGCGTAGCCGTCGGCGGCGCCGGTGACGACGCCTTCGAAGAGGCCGAGGACGCAGCGCATCCCCTCGACCCTGTCGAGCGCGGCGACAAAATGCATCTCGGAGGTCCCGGGATTAGCAAAACAGACGTTCACGCCGCCCCCGACCAAAGTGCGCACCAGACTCTCCGCGCCGTTCATGATCTCCTCCGATAGGCGTCGATCGCGGGCCGAGCTTTAACACCCCTTCATCCAAACCGGAAGGAGGCAGCCTCGGCATGAAAGATCGTGCATAGAAGCTTGACGAAGAGCTGAGGCCAGCGTTAGGAACATGAATTAAATTTCCTATGACCAGCTTCGACATCGCGCCCCCACTCTATCGCCACTGGCGCCTCGCCTGTGCCGGCAAGGTGGCCACCTTGACCCTGGATGTCACTGAGGAAGCCGGATCTTCGCCCGGCTACCGGCTCAAGCTTAACTCTTACGATCTCGGGGTCGATATCGAGCTCTACGACGCCCTCAACCGAATCCGCTTCGAGCATCCCGAAGTGCGGGTTGTGGTTCTGACGAGCGGCAAAGAGCGCGTGTTCTGCTCCGGCGCAAACATCTACATGCTGGGTCAGGCCAGCCACGCCGAAAAGGTCAACTTCTGCAAATTCACCAATGAGACCCGCAACGGCATCGAGGATTCGAGCGCGCATTCCGGGCTCAAATTCATCGCCGCAGTGAATGGCGCGTGCGCCGGCGGCGGCTACGAGCTGGCGCTCGCATGTGACGAGATCGTCATGATCGACGACCGATCGAGCACGGTAAGCCTGCCCGAAGTGCCCCTTCTGGGTGTGCTGCCCGGCACTGGCGGCCTCACGCGCCTGGTCGACAAGCGCAAGGTGCGGCGCGATCTCGCCGACGTCTTCTGCACCACCGCCGAAGGGGTGCGCGCCGACCGCGCAAAGGCCTGGGGGCTGGTCGACCGCACCGCGCCACCCGCCCAGTTCCATCAGCTCGTAGTGGAGCGCGCCCGAGCGCTCGCGGAGTTCAGCGACCGGCCTACCGACGCCTTGGGTATTCCGCTCGCTCCGCTCGAACGTGTGATCGGCGAGGGCAGCTATCGTTACCGCTGGGTCGAGGTCCACATCGAGCCGAACGAGCGCGTCGCGACAATGATCGTAACGGCTCCCCACAAAGACGAGATTCCCGGCGATCTCGAGCAGATCGTCAAGTCCGGCGCCAGCTGGTGGCCGCTGGCGATGGCGCGCGAGCTGGACGACGCGCTGCTGATGCTGCGCACGAACCACCGCGAAATCGGGACCCTGGTGCTGAAGACCGGCGGTGCCATCGATGCCGTGCTGGCCGTCGACCGGACGATGATCGCCAACATGGGCCACTGGTTCGTGCGCGAGACGATCGGGTTCCTGCGCCGCACCCTCCAGCGGCTCGATGTCTCCTCGCGCAGCCTCTTTGCGGTCATCGACCAGGGCTCCTGCTTTGCCGGCAGCCTCTTGGAGCTGAGCCTCGCCGCCGATCGTAGTTACATGCTGGCCGAAGGCCCTCAGATAGAGTTGACCGGGCTCAATTTCGCCGGCTTCGAAATGGTAAATGGCCGCACCCGGCTGGCGAACTCGGTTCAATGATGATACCCGGTCCGCGGCGCTCGAGCGGCTTGCCGCCCAACCGCTGGATGCCGAGGCCGCGCTCGATCAGGGGCTCGTCACCTTCGCGCCGGACGAGCTCGACTGGCAGGACGAAATTCGCCTTGCCATTGAAGAACGCGCGAGCCTATCGCCCGACGCGCTGACCGGAATGGAGGCAAACTTGCGCTTTGCCGGCCGCGAGACGGTCGCGACAAAAATATTCGGCCGGCTTTCGGCTTGGCAGAACTGGATCTTTACGCGCCCCAACGCGACCGGCGAGCAGGGCGCGCTGAAGCGCTACGGCAGCGGTGCGCGGGCGCGGTTCGACTTCGAGCGGATATAGGGGGAAGGGAATGGCGATCGACTATTACGAGCGGATCCCGAACAACGTCGGCCTCGCCGACAACCGGGCGCTGCAACGTGCTCTCGAACAGTGGCAGCCCCGGTTTCTCGGCTGGTGGCGGGAAATGGGGCCGAGTTCGTTTCGCGGCGCGGAGGTGTATCTACGCACCGCCACGACCGCCGACGAGAACGGTTGGGCGAGCTATGGCCACATCGCCATGCCGGAATACCGGTGGGGGATCTTTCTCGCCGATCCGGTGCCGGATAGGCGCATCGGTTTTGGCGATGCAATGGGCGAGCCGGTGTGGCAGCAGGTGCCGGGCGAGCATCGGTCGAGCTTGCGCCGGCTGATCGTGACCCAAGGCGACACCGAGCCCGCCTCGGTCGAGCAACAGCGCCGGCTGGGCAACACCTGTCCCTCGCTCTACGATTTGCGCAACCTCTTCCAGGTCAATGTGGAAGAGGGCCGCCATCTGTGGGCGATGGTGTATCTGCTGCACGCCTATTTTGGCCGAGACGGCCGCGAAGAAGCCGAAGAGTTGCTGACGCGGCATTCGGGAGACGATGACAAGCCGCGGATTCTCGGCACCTTCAACGAGCCGATCACGGATTGGCTCAGCTTTTTCATGTTCACCTATTTCACCGACCGTGACGGCCGGTTTCAGCTGAAGAGCTTGGCCGAGAGCGCATTCGACCCGCTGTCGCGCAGCTGCCGGTTCATGCTGGCCGAAGAGGCCTTCCACATGTTCGTCGGCGCCAGTGGGATCACCCGAATCATCAAGCGGACGCTCCAGGTGATGAATGAGCTTGCGACGGCCGATCCCACGGCCGTGCGCAACGCCGGCGCCATCGACCTGCCGACCCTGCAGCGTTACGTCAATTTCTGGTTCAGTTCCTCGGTCGACCTGTTCGGCGCCGAAATTTCATCTAATGCGGCGAGTTATTTTGCGACGGGGATCAAAGGACGGCCGGACGAGGCGCGCTTTCCGGATCACCTCGGCGCGGGCCGCCTGCAGATCGATTTGCCCGATGGAAAAGGTGGAGTAATTCCCGAAGAGGTGCCGATGCGCAGCGCGATGAACGAGGTGTCGCGCGCGGCCTACGTCAAAGATTGCGAGATTGGCGTCCAGCGCTGGAACCGGCTGATCCAGGAAGCCAGGCACGATTTCCGGCTCGTTCTGCCGAGCCTGCGCTTCCGGCGGTCGGTCGGCGCCTGGGCGGGCATCCATACCGATCCTCAGGGCAACCCCATCACCGCCGAAGAGTGGCGGGCGCGGCAGCACGATTGGCTGCCTTCCGAGCAGGATCGGGCTTTTGTCGGAAGCCTGATGCAACGCGTGACCGAACCCGGCAAGTTCGCCGGCTGGATCGCGGCCCCCGACGGCGGCATCAACAATCTCGGCTTTGCCTACGAATACGTCCGCCTCAACTAGCCTCAGGACCCATTAAATCAGCAGAGTGGGGATGACCGATTTGAGCCCAAGGGGTCATTTTGCAGCCTGACGTGCTGTACGCGAACCGGTCGCCGGTTCACTTCAATCGCTCGGCGAATACCGCGAGTTGGTCGATCGTGGTCCCCCAGCCATCTTGGAATCCCATTTCTTCATGCTTTCGGGAGTCCGCAGCGTTTTTGTGCAGGACGCGGGGCCGAGTATCGGGTGCCGCTTCCCTCTGCCTCAAATGCTATGATCGCGGTCAATGCCAGCCAGGGTTCGGCCGGCTGCCAACCCTCCGTAAGGACCGTCGTGAAGACTAGGCGAGCTTCAGGAACGATCTCCAGAAAACAGCCTTCGACATGTGGTTGAAATTCGCCGCCGTCCCCACGCATTCGCGTCTCAAATCCGCCGCCCGGGCGGAGGTCCAGCTTGATTACTTTGCATTCGATGGGGTCGGGTATCCACCATTTCGCCAAGTGCTCCGGCGTGCTCCATGCTTTCCATAGGACGGCCGGCGTCGCGTTGATCATCCGCGCAATGGTGAGTTCAGATTCTTCAGCCGGCATCTTCAATGCTCCTAGACATTTGGGTTTCGACATAGTCAGCAAGCCGATCCGTTTTGGCCTGCCAAAGCTCACGTTGCTCGGAGAGCCAGGCTTCGGCTGCCACCAGCCGCTCGGTATTGACCCGGCATGTACGGACGCGGCCGACCTTTTCGGAACTGATCAGACCGTCCTTCTCAAGGACCCGGAGGTGTTTCATGAAGGACGGCAGTCCCATATCGAAGGGCTTCGCCAGTTCCTTGACTGATGCGGGGCCCTTCGTGAGGCGGGTGACGACTGCCCGTCTTGTGGGATCGGCGAGGGCATGGAAGGCTGCATCAAGAGATGATTGATAGTCCTCCATGTGGAGAACTATCAACAAAAGTGTTCCATTTGGCAAACTAAATCGCTTACGGCAATGGTCCCGGGTTGACTCAATGGCGGCGCAAGGAGGCGTTGCCATGAGTGATCTGATCTGGTTGTCGGAGGCGCAGATGCGCCGGATTGAGCCATATTTCCCATTGTCACACGGGGTGCCACGAGTTGATGATTGCCGGGTCTAAAGGCGCACCGCACGGCAGCCAGCCTGATCAAAAGGGGGCTGTACCCCGACGTATCGGACGCACCGAAGGCGGTCTGAACTCCAAGCTCCATGCCGTCTGCGATGGCAAAGGCCGACCACTGATCATGCTGCTCAGCGAAGGGCAGATGAGCGACTACAAGGGCGCTGCGCTGATGATCAACGCATTGCCCAGCGCCAAGTCGCTCCTGGGCGACCGAGGCTGCGATGCCGACTGGTTCCGCGCTGCCCTGGCCGAGCGCGGCATCACCGCCTGCATCCCGTCAAAGGCCAATCGCAAGATTCCGATCCCCCACGACACAGCGCTCTACCGCCAGCGTCACAGGATCGAGAACATGTTCGGAAAACTCAAGGACTGGAGACGCATCCACACACGTTACGACCGATGCGCCCATGCCTTCATGTCCGCCATCTGCATCGCCGCAACCGTCATCTTCTGGCTCAATCAATGAGTCCTGACCCTAGGGCTCCCCCTCACCCCCGACCCTCTCCCTTCACCCTGACCCTCCCCCGCTCGCAGGGGCGGAGAAGGGTGGGCCAAGCGGGGCAAGCGGGGCGAGGGAGGGCCCGCGCAGCGGGAGCGAGAGGGGCGGGCCAGCAGCGCCCCTGATGACCGGCATCCGGACATGGTGTAGCGAGACTGTCATGAAACTCAATTAATGGTACAATAATTACGGTCCCCATGGGGCGTCGGAATGGAGGTTCTGATGGGAAAGCGCTCGTCGCATGCCGCTTTGGCAATCCGTCTAGCCGAAATAGGGCACGCCGGGACTGCGGCGGGCGATCAGGGGGCGGTGGAATTGGAGCGCGAGCAGAGCTACCGCCGTCGCGTCCGCCCGCAAGGCGATGGTCAGCAGCGGCTGATGGCGGCGATCGAGCGCCATAACCTGACGATTGCGCTGGGTCCGGCCGGCACCGGAAAGACATATCTCGCGGTCAGCGCCGCAGTGGCGGCGCTTGAGGGGGGAGAGGTCGGGCGCATCGTGCTGACGCGACCAGCTGTCGAGGCCGGCGAGAGCCTGGGCTACTTGCCCGGCGACATAAACGACAAGCTCGCGCCATATCTGCGTCCGCTCGACGATGCGCTGAACGAACGGCTCGGCGGCAAGCGCGTGAAGCAGCTAATGACCGAAGGCGCCATAGAGATCGCCCCGATCGCCTATATGCGCGGGCGCACGTTGAACAATGCCTTTATCGTGATCGACGAGGCCCAGAACTGTACCTACGGCCAGATCAAGATGCTGCTGACGCGGCTCGGCTGGCATTCGACGATGGTGGTGACCGGCGACCCCGATCAAAGCGATCTCCTCGACGGCCTCTCCGGTCTGGCCGACATCGCCCGTCGGCTCGAGCCGATACCCGACATCGCGGTGATCCGGCTCGGCGACCGTGACATCGTCCGCCATCCGCTGGTCGCCGACATGCTGACGGTATTGTGAGGCCGGCGCCCGCGCCCGCAAACGAGAGTTGACGCCGGGTGCGGCCGGGCCGTTTATTGCCGCCATCATCGGTGATCGGGCAGAGGATGCCGCCACATGACCTCGCAGCCGTTCCACGGAGTGCTCGTTCCCGTTCTGACCCCCTTCACGTCGAGCGGCGAACCCGATTCCGGGCGATTTATCGCCTTCTGCCGCTGGCTGCTCGACCAGGGCGCCGGCGGCCTCTCGGTCTTTGGCACGACGAGCGAGGCGAACTCGATGTCCGGGCCGGAGCGCATGGCACTCCTCGATGCGCTGATCGAGGCGGGGATTCCGGCCGAAAAGCTGATGCCCGGGGCCGGCGCGTGCTCGATAAGCGAGGCGGCCAACCTCGTTCGCCACGCCGCCGGCCATGGCTGCGGCGGCGTGCTGATGCTGCCGCCCTTCTATTACAAGGGGGTCAGCGACGACGGTATTTTCGCTTTCGTCTCGCGCGTGATCGAGAAGGTCGCCTCGCCCGCGCTCAGGGTCTACCTCTATCATATCCCGCCGGTCGCTCAGGTCGGTTATTCGCTCGACCTGGTCGGCCGTTTGATCGCGGCCTATCCGGACACGGTCGTCGGGCTGAAGGACAGCTCCGGCGATTGGAGCAACACGGCGGCGCTGCTCGAGCGTTTCCCGGGTTTCGCGGTGTTTCCGGGCTCCGAGGTCTTCCTGCTCGACGCGCTGCGCAAGGGCGGCGCCGGCTGCATTACGGCCTCGGGCAATGTCAACGTCCCGGGCATCCGGAAAGTCTACGAAAATTGGCGCGGGCAGGCCGACGCGTTGCAGGCCGAAATCACGACCTTGCGCAAGGCGTTGCAGGCCTATCCGATGGTCCCCGCCCTGAAACGCATCGTCGCGCATTTCCATAATGATCCGGACTGGGCCGCGGTGCGCCCGCCGCTCGTGCCGCTCGACCAGGCGCAGTCCGCGGCGCTGCTCGCCGACCTCGCCAAGCTCGGCTTCACGCTCGGCGAGCGATCGCGCTCGATGGCGGCGTAGCCATGGCCGCGACCGAACGCCAGGCCTTTTACGACCGGATCGCTCCGGCCAACCTGGCGCCGCTCTGGGAACAGCTGCATTCGCTCGTGACATCCGAGCCGACCACGTCATGTGTGCCGGCGCTGTGGCGCTATGAGGAGGTCCGCCCTCATCTGATGCAGGCTGGCGACCTGATAACCGCCCAGGAGGCGCAACGTCGCGTCTTGATTTTGGAAAATCCCGGATTGAAGGGGCAGGCGACGATCACCGGCTCGCTGTTTGCCGGCCTGCAACTCATCCTGCCCGGCGAAGTCGCGCCGGCCCATCGCCATACGCAGTCGGCGTTGCGCTTCATCATCGAGGGTCACGGTGCCTACACCGCGGTCGACGGTGAGCGCACCGCGATGCAGCCGGGCGACTTTGTCATCACTCCCTCCTGGACCTGGCACGATCACGGCAACGAGACTGAGGAGCCGATGGTCTGGCTCGACGGGCTCGACATTCAGATCGTCAAATTGCTGAGCGCGAGCTTTGCCGAACAGGCGCCCGCCGACGTGCAGGCGGTGACGCGGCCGGAAGGCGACAGCGCCGCGCGGTTCGCCAACAACCTGGTGCCGGTCGATTGGCGGCCCGAGGTCAAGACTTCGCCGGTGTTCAACTACCCCTATGCGCGCACCCGCGAGTCGCTCGAAACCCTGAGCCGCAACGGCGACCCCGATCCCTATCACGGTCACAAGATGCGCTATGTCAATCCGGCGAGCGGCGATTATGCGATGCCGACAATCGGCACCTTCATCCAGCTGTTGCCGAAAGGGTTCTCGACCGGCCCCTACCGCTCGACAGATGGGACGGTGTATGTCGCAGTCGAGGGTTCGGGCGAGAGCCGCGTCGGGGACCAGGTTTTCCGCTGGCGTCCGCGCGACATCTTCGTCGCGCCGAGTTGGATGCCCGTGAGCCACCATGCCGAGGACGAGGCGGTGCTGTTCAGCTACTCCGACCGTCCGGTACAGGAGAAGCTCGGCTTGTGGCGTGAGCAGCGCGGCAACGCCTGAGGCACTTATCGGCGCACCCTCACCCGCCTCGCTCCGCTCGGCACCCTCTCCCGCACTGCGGGAGAGGGGCTACGACACACAACTTATAGCTCCTCTCCAGCACCGCGGGAGAGGGGGGACCAAGCCCGAAGGGCTTGGTGGGTGAGGGTTCTGGGGAGGTCGCAGATGACGGATATAGGGAAGCGCGAGGACGGGCTCGGCCTCTCTGGCAAGGTGGCGATCGTCACGGGCGGCGGATGACGGCATCGGCAATGGCCGCGCGGCAGCGATCCTGCTCGCTCGGGCTGGGGCCAATGTGCTCGTCGTCGATCTCGATCATGAGCGAGCCGCACGCACCGTCGCGATCATCCGGGAGGAAGGCGGCACGGCCGCTCTCTTCGTCGCGGACGTCACCGACGAACTGCAAGCCCGCGCCGTGGTCGACGCCGTGATCGGGCAGTTCGGCCGACTCGACTGCCTCGACAACAATGTCGGGATCGGTGGGCGCGGCAGCGTCGTCGAGATATCCCCGCAGGATTGGCGCCGGGTCATGCAGGTTAATGTCGACAGCATGTTCATGGCGTCGCGGCACGCCATCCCGGCGATGAAGGAGACGGCGGGCGGCGGCGCCATCGTCAACGTTTCGTCGATTTCCGCCCTGCGGCCGCGCGGCCTTACCGCTTATTCGACGTCGAAGGGCGCGGTCATCGCACTGACCCGCGCGATGGCGGTCGACCACGGGCCGGAGGGTATCCGCGTCAATTGCGTTGCGCCTGGGCCGGTCTATACGCCGATGGTCTACTCGCGGCAGATGAGCCCCGCTGGCCGCGAAGCGCGGCGCCGGGCCTCGGTGCTCGGTATCGAGGGAACGGGTTGGGACATCGGCCACGCAGTCCGCTTTCTTCTGTCGGCCTCGGCGCGCTACATTACCGGACAGACCCTGGTCGTCGACGGCGGCGCCACTCTCGTCGGACCGGCCCGGGCGCCCGAGTGAGAAAAAGCCGGGAGGACATCAAAGGATGGCGCGCCTGCCGTATCTCGACAAATCCGATCTGCTGCCCGAGCACCAGGATCTTCTGGCGCGAAACCTCAATTTGTACCGGGTACTCGCGCACAGTCCGCGTGCCGCGCGCAGCCTCAATACTCTGGCACGATACATCCGCGATGGCAGCCGCCTCGACCCCCGGCTACGCGAACTCGCCATTCTACAGGTCAGCTATCTGACGCGCTCGGCCTGGGGGTACTCTCACCACATCAGGATTGGGCGGGAGGTCGGTCTTTCCGACGACGACATCCGGGCTGTCGCCGACGAAACCGCCGGGCGAGCGACCGGGCTCGACGCACTTGCAAAGACGGTCTTGCGCGCGGCCCGCGAGATGACGACCGAGTTATCCGTCTCCGACAAGACCTTTGCGGCGTTGCGCCAGGAGCTGGATGAGGAGCGGCTCACCGACCTGATGGTCACGATTTCCTATTACAATGGCCTGGTACGCTTGCTCGAGACGATGCAAGTCGACGTCGAGGAGGATTACCTTCCCTACCTCGACGAGTTCCCGCTACCCAAGCCCTAAGATTTGGGGAGAAATGCGATGCGCTCATTGCCGCAAGTCGACCAGGGGCTGAAGGGCGCCATTGACCGCGGCGATGTACCGGGCGTAGTCGCGATGGCGGCGACGCACGACGGCCCCGTCTATCAGGGCGCCTTCGGCAGGCGCGCCTTGCCCGATGGGCCGGCGATGACTGTCGATTCCGTGTTCTGGATCGCCTCCATGACAAAGGCGATTACCTCGACCGCGGCGATGCAACTCGTCGAACAAGGAAAGCTGTCGCTCGACCGGCCGATTGCGGAGGTGTTGCCGGAGCTTGGCTCGCCGCAGGTGCTCGAAGGCTTCGACACGGCGGGCGAGCCGAAGCTGCGCCCGGCGAGGCGACCGATCACATTGCGACACCTGATTACCCACACGGCTGGCTTCGGATACGGCATCTTCAACGTCGACATAGGCCGCTACGTGGAGAAGACGGGTACACCGGATATCTTCTCCTGTCAGAACGCGGCCCTGATGCTGCCGCTTACTTTCGATCCAGGCGACAAGTGGGCCTATGGCATTAACATCGATTGGGTCGGCAAGGCGGTAGAAAGGGCCAGCGGGCAGAAGCTTGGCGACTATTTTGCCGAGCATCTGTTGGCCCCCATCGGCATGAAAGACACCGGGTTCGAGCTGACCCCGGATCGCCGAGCCCGACTGGTCGGGATGCATGCGCGCGGTGAGGACGGCGCGTTGGCGCCGATCTCTTTCGAGGTCCCCCAGGAACCTGAATTCCAAATGGGCGGCGGTGGGCTTTACGGTACCGCGGCGGACTATCTGGCGTTCGAGCAGGTGTTCCTGAACCAGGGCCGCGCCGGTGGGCTACAGGTGTTGCAACCCGATACGGTGCGGCTGATGTCGGAGAACGCCATCGGCGGTCTCGATGTGCAGATGCTGAGGACGGCGGTTCCCGCCTACTCTAACGACGCCGAGTTCTTCCCGGGGATGGTGAAGAAATGGGGGCTCGGCTTCATGATCTCGACCGAAGCGGCGCCGGGCGGGCGCAGCCCCGGCAGCCTCGCCTGGGCCGGATTGGGCAACACCTATTTCTGGGTCGACCCCGCGAAGGGCGTCGCCGGCGTGATCCTGATGCAGCTCATCCCTTTCGCCGACCCCAAAGCGCTGTCGCTGCTCGATGATTTCGAGAAGGCGCTCTACGCGACGCTGGGGTAGCCTTCGCGTCAGCGGCTTGCCAAGGCGCGGGCGAGCTGGCTTACCGCCTCCTGATGCTTCTCGTTTCTGATTTCGGCAAAGTTGCGGGCGATCTCCAGCAGCATACGCTGATGGGGCGTGATTTGCTTCGGCCCCTCTTCACCGATGCCCTCGTAAAAATAGGTGATCGGTGCGCTCAATGCGCGTGCAATCTCGAACAGCCTTCCAGCGGAAACGCGATTGATGCCGCGCTCGTATTTATGTGCCTGTTGATACGTCACGCCGATCATCTCGGCGAGCTGCTGCTGGGTCAGGCCCAGCATGATTCGGCGCTCGCGGATCCGGCTTCCGACATGATCATCGATCGTGGCGGTCGACCGCCCTCTCTTCGGTTTGGCCATCGTGCTCACCCGTGTAAGTATTCCCCCAACGTGCTGATCGTCGCCTGCTTCCTATTCCATTAACGCGATAAGCTCCGGTTAATTCCGGCTCTTCAACGCAGCGGCCAGAATAGAAGGATCAGAGGAACGCCGATCCCGACAACGATCAACGAGAGCGGCAGTCCCAACTTCCAGTAATCCGCGAAGTGGTATCCTCCGGGTCCCATAACAAGAGTGTTCGACTGATGGCCGATCGGCGACAGAAAATCGGATCCTGCCCCGAGCGCCACGGCAATCAAGAATGGATCGATTTTGTACCCCAAGTTTTGGGCTAGCTCGGCCGCGATCGGGCCCATGACCAGAACGGCGGCGGCGTGATGGAGGATCGGCGTCACCAGCATCGTCACCGCCAGAATTACCGTGAGGATGCCATAGGCGGGCAAATGCGCCGCAAATCCCGAGATCAGGCCGGCGAGCAGATCCGTCGTGCCGGTGCTCTTGACCGCCTCGCCGATCGGGATCAGCGCGCCGATCATGATCAGGATCGGCCACTCGACCGCGGCGTAAAGCTCGCTCAAGCTGAGCAAGCCGAGAAGAGCAATCGCCAGCGCCGCTGCAACGAAGGCGATCTCCGCTGGAACCACTCTGAACGCAGCCGCGGCCATCGCCAGCGCCAGGATCGCGACCGGCATCAGCAGCTGGCGGCGGCGCCCGAGCCGCAATTGACGCTCGGCCAGCGGCAGGCAGCCGAGCGTCGCCAGCGTTTCAAAAATCGCTGCCCGACGGCCCTGGAACACAATCGCATCGCCGAGCTGGAATTTCAAGCGGCGCAGCCGAACCGCCGTTTGCCGCCCACGCCGGCTGATTGCCAGGACGTTGACGCCGTATCGCTCGCGCAGATGCAGATCCGCGACTGAACGGCCGATCAGCTCCGAAGTCGGCGGTGACCACCGCCTCGACCGTGGCGAGCCGGTTCGGATCCAATTCGGCCGGCACGAGAGCGGCATCGTGCTTGGCTTCCGCACCCTGGGGCTCGGCACCTTCGGCCACCTCGGGCAGCTCCTCGCTGCCGATGACCTCGAGCTTGCCGTCGCTGATGAACTGCTCGAGCGCCTGCGGGTCTGCCTCGACGACGAGCAGATCATTCGGAAGTACAGCCCAGCTTCCGCCGGGGACATACCGCCGATATTCGTCGCGAACGATGGCAACAACAGTCACGGCGCCGCCGGCCGCATCCTCGAGCTCGGCCACCCTTCGGCCGGCAAACGAAGAGCCCGACCCGACCCTGAGCTCGCTCGTGTAATCCTCGATCTTGAACGCGGTGTCGGCTGCCGCGGAGCGCCGGCCACGGGGTATCAGACGCCAGCCGAAACTCAGGAACACAACCCCGCAGAGCGCGGTGCCGAAAGCAACCGGGAAAAAATCGAACATGTGAAACGGCGCGCCTTCGATCTCCTGCCGCACGGTCGCGGTCAACATGTTCGGCGAGGTGCCGATCAACGTCATGGAGCCGCCCAGCAGAGACGCAAAGGCGAGCGGCATCAGAAACTCCGAAGGCGACCGCTCGTTTCGTCGCGCCACCTGAAAGGCCACCGGCATAAAAATCGCCAACGCCCCGACATTCTTCACAAACCCCGAAAGAGCGGCAACACAAGCCACCAGCACCCCGACCTGCAGAGAGGATGACCGCAATAGCGGGGTCAACCAGCGGACGAGGACCTCGACCGCCCCCGAGCGGCCGATCGCTGCGCTGACGATCAGCGCACCGGCGATCAGCGGCACGACCGGGTTAGAGAAGCCGGAAAAGGCGTGGTCGGGCTTGACGATGCCGCCGAGAACGGCGGCGAGCAGCGCCAGCAATGCGACGAGGTCGTAACGCAGCCTGTCCCACAGGAACAGGACGATCATTCCGCCCAAGACGGCAAGGGTTATGATCTGGTCGCGACTCACTGTGCCGTGCCGGGAGCTATCAGCGTCTCGGCTGCCCGCCGGGTTATGATTCCCACAAGTAGTCCGCCCGCATCGAGTACCGGCATCTGCTCGATGCGGTGCTCGGCCATGCGTTCGGCGACGCTCTCTCCAGTGTCCTCCTCGGTGCATGTGAAGAGCGAAGAGGACATCACCTGCGACACGGGGGTGGCTGTAGGATCGAGACCGGCAGCCACCAACCGGATCAGGATGTCCCGAATGGTCAACACACCGACGACGCGGTCCTCGACCCCGACGAGGATGACCCGACTATCGATGTCGGCGATTGCCCGCGCGGCGCTCTGCACGGTGTCCTCCGACGGGACGAGCGTCACCTCCCGCAGCATCAGCTCGGAAACCCGCATTCACCCGACCTCTCGATTGCCCCGTACGGCTAACACGATAGCAACGGCAGTGTCTCAGGTCCTTGCTGTCTCAACCGTTCCGGCGAATTCGAGAAGACATTGTGACTGAACCGGCCGGCGTCACGGGGAGTCCGAACTGCCGCGGCGATGTGGCGGTCGAAGCCCGCGCGCTCGTACTTGCCGGGTTCTTGGCGACGCTTGCCGGCATGGTCGATGCCCTCGGCTATCTGCACCTCGGCGGGCTCTTCATCTCCTTTATGAGCGGCAACAGCACGCAACTCGCCGCGGCCCTCGGCCAAGGCGACCTGGCCGAGGCTGGCATGATTGCCAAACTGATCGTGTTGTTCGTGCTCGGCGCTGCCGCCGGCCAAGTCCTTGCCGGCTTTGCAGGAGCACGACACCTCGCCTGGGTGCTCATCGCGGTGGCATTATTGTTGGTGCTTGCAGCCTTGCTGGCAACGGCCCCCGAGCCGATGGTGGTGGCGATGGGCGCCCTCAATGCCTCGTTGCGCCGCGCCGGAAACATCCCGATCAGCCTGACTTTTGTCACCGGGGTGCTGGTACGCTTCGGGCAGGGTCTAGGCGATTTCCTGACTGGGCGGGTAACCGGCTTTATTTGGTTGTTGCAGGCCACGCCGTGGGTCGGAACTCATTGCCGGTGCGACACTCGGGACCCTCGCCTACGGGTGGGTCGGCGAAGCGGCAATCTGGTTTCCGGTCATCCTGGCCGGCGCACTCGCGTGCTGCTCGGCGGCCATACCCGAGCCCGGGTGACGGCAAGCGCTGCGGCGCTTGCCTCCCTTGCCCCCACGGCGGCAAGGTAGCGGATCCGGCACTTTGAGAGGATACCATGACCGAACCGGTCGGCCTGGCCCGCGGCCTCACCAATTACGGCGACCCCGATTTTGCCCTCTACCTGCGGCGCTCCTTTGCGCGCTCGATGGGGTATTCGACCGACCTTCTGGCGCGGCCGGTGGTAGGAATCGCCGACACCTTTTCCGGCTTCAACAACTGCCACCGGCACTTCCCCGAGCTCATCGAGGCGGTCAAGCGCGGCGTGCTTGCGATGGGTGGCCTGCCGCTGACATTTCCGACGATATCCCTAGGCGAAGTGTTTCTCAGCCCCACCAGCCTGATGTTCCGCAACCTGATGGCGATCGACACCGAGGAGATGATCCGCGCCCAGCCGATGGATGCGGTAGTGCTGGTCGGCGGCTGCGACAAGACCGTGCCGGCTCAGCTGATGGGCGCGATCTCGGCCAACCGGCCGGCCATTGGGCTCGTTGCCGGTCCGATGCTGACCGCGCGCTGGCACGGCGAGCGGCTCGGCGCCTGCACCGATTGCCGCCGGTTCTGGGCCAGGTACCGGGCCGGCGAGATCGACCGCGACGAAATCGGCGAGGTTGAAGGCAACCTCGCGACGACCGCCGGAACCTGTGCGGTGATGGGGACCGCGAGCACGATGGCGTCGATCGCCGAGGCGCTCGGCATGATCCTGCCTGGCAGCGCGGCGATTCCGGCGGTCCACGCCGACCGGCTGCGCGCCGCCGAGGCGACCGGCCGCGCCGCGATGCGGCTCGCCGGTTCCAGGCTGACGCCCGATCGGATCGTGACGCCTGATGCAGTCGAGAATGCGCTACGCGTGCTGATGGCGGTCGGCGGCTCGACCAATGCGGTGCTGCACCTGACCGCGATCGCGGGACGGGCCGGCGTCGACCTCGACCTCAGCCGGCTCAACGAGATCAGCGAGACGACGCCGGTTCTGGTCGATCTCAAACCGACCGGCCCGCACTACATGGAGGATTTGTTCGCGGCCGGCGGCATCGGCGCGGTGCTGCGCGAGCTGAAGCCGCTGCTGCACCTCGATTGCATGACGGTCGCCGGCGAAACCCTCGCGGAACGGCTTGCCGCGCCGGACGGTCCTGTCGACCGATCCGTTGTCAAACCTTTGAATGATCCTCTGCAGCCCAAGGGCGGGCTCGTTGCCCTTTTTGGCTCGCTGGCGCCGAAAGGCGCGATCTTCAAGCGCTCGGCAGCGGACCCGAAACTGTTCGAGAAGGAGGGGCGCGCCGTCGTCTTCACCTCGCTCGAGGACCTCTCGGCGCGCATCGACGATCCCGCGCTCGATGTGACGCCAGATGACTTCCTCGTGTTGCAGAATGCCGGGCCGCTCAGCGCCTCGGGCATGCCCGAGGCCGGCTACCTGCCGATCCCGGGCAAGCTGGCGCGGGCCGGAATCAAGGACATGGTGCGCATCTCCGACGCGCGGATGAGCGGCACGGCCTACGGCTCGATCGTGTTGCACGTGACCCCCGACGCTGCGAGCGGCGGTCCGCTCGCCAAGGTCCGCAACGGCGACCGGATCCGGCTGTCGGTCGCCGAGCGCCGCCTCGACCTCTTGATTGCTCCGGAGGAGCTGGCGCGGCGCCTGGTCGCCCCGCCGCCAGTTCCCGAGCGCGGCTACGCCCTTCTCTACCGCCGCGAAATCCTGCAGGCCGACCGCGGCTGCGACTTCAACTTCCTGCGCAAGCACCCGCTTGCCGCAGCGGAAAGGTGACGGACTGGCTGGTGTTCATTCACAATCCGCAAGACTCGAATCGAGCTGGTCTCGGAGCCGCTGACGGTCGAGGCTGCGGCCGATCAGTACCAGTCGCCATCGATATTCGGCGTTGTTGCCTGCGCTGTGCCTAGCGTGGTCCTGCGCAACCTCATCAAAAGCACTAGAGCCTAGGCGAGCCCTCTTCAGAGGGGTTTTGCACAATAACTTCCGTCTGGACAAAAAATTAACAAACTGCACCCCTCGAAAAGGGTTCATTAACCGTTGAGCGCAACCATGACCAGCCGATAGCCCGATATTCGGCGAATGAAAACCGAGGAGCGGGTGATAAAAAACAATGAATGGTGATGGGCGCGAACTGACGGATGCGGTAAATGCGGTCGACTCAAATTCAGACATAGGATTGCATGAAGCGATACAGGCAGTAATATGGAGAGTACTTGGGGAAAATATAGTAGAAGTAAGCGATCAGAATGATCGTGTAATCACGGCGATTTCTCACCCATTAGACGAGAAGGCTTATCCCTCTGCGTCCGGGACCACAAAATGTTGTAGCCGCGGAGGTGAGTTCGTGTTAGAACAAATCACGAACATAACCGCTTCCGGTAGCCACGATGACCGACTTTCCACGCTCCTTGATCGAGTTCCAACAGCGCTTCGGCGATGAGGCCGCCTGCGCTCAATATCTTGCAGCGATGCGCTGGCCCGACGGTTTCGTCTGCCCGGTCTGCGGCGGTGGCAAAGCCTGGCGGCTGGAAACCAAGGCCTGGACATATGAGTGCGCCGGCTGTGGTCGCCAGACCTCGGTCACCGCCGGAACCATCATGCATCACTCCAAGCTGCCGCTCACCGCCTGGTTCTGGGCGGCTTATCTGATGGCCACCCACTCCAACGGCATCTCGGCTCTGCAACTGCAGCGCCAGCTCGCCTTCGGCTCCTACAAGACGGCGTGGCTGATCTGCGCCAAGCTGCGCAGCAGCATGCTCGCCCCGGGCCGCAGCCCTCTTGCCGGCCTCGTCGAGGTTGATGAAACCGAAATCGCTTGCCGCAGCAAAAACGATCCGGTCACCGGCGGCGGCGGGCGCAGCCATCAGGGCAAAATGCTGGTGGTCGGTGCCGTCGAGGTAGAGGACGGCGGCCTCGGCCCCGGCCGCATCCGCCTGAGCAAGGTCGCCGATTACTCGGCTGCCAGCCTCCACGCCTTCCTCGCCGCCAACCTCGGCCCCGGCGCTACTGCCAAGACCGATGGCTGGTCCGGATATCCCGGCACCGCCGGCGTCATCCACGATCCCCACGTCGTCGGCAAGATGGCCGCCCATATCGTCCTGCCCTGGGTTCACCGGATCTTCTCCAACCTCAAGGTGTGGGCCTTGGGCGTCTACCACGGGCTGCGTCGCAAACACCTCCAATCCTACCTCGATGAATTCGTCTTCCGCTTCAACCGCCGGCGCACCCGGCATGCCGCATTCCGATCCCTCCTCGGCATCGCCGCTGCGCACCAGCCTCTCCCTTACAATATGTTGATCTCACCGGAAGCAAAGGCATAAGGCTTTAGACGAGTTTAACATTATTGGCCTCCTGGCTCCAGAAGTTTATATGACGATGCACAACATTGCCTTTACGGAGAACTCGGTGAGCCACGACCGGAAATCGGTTGATAAAATTCTGGATAGTAGAGCCGACTCTAGTCAGCTAAAACTTTATATGTGGTGGGAATTGGAGGCGGCTTTATCTTGCCCTCATATTAACAGAGCGATAGAAGTATTAGCTCCGATCCTCGATGACATAGAAACCGTTGGCTCCATGCCTGGAAAGAGCATCCATCAAATCATTGACCCGATATTATTACCCTCCGAGTATTCTCTCGGGCTAAAAGAGCTGTTGAAGGAGCGCAGTGACGATCAGTGAACGGGGCCAAGTCTTTAGGAGATGATACAGTGTCAAATCTCGTTGTGGCGCCGTGCAATGATTGTACGCGAGATACCAGACATCTAATTGTCCATACAGTCGCACCCAGCGACTCCCACAAATATGAAACCTTACAATGCAGGGGATGTGACAGGATCTCATTCAAGGAAACTCAAGAGTATGAAAACATGGAACCCACGATCCAGTATTATCCACCCCCCATCTCACGACGGCGCCCAATGTGGTCGCAGCTAATGAGCTTTATATATTCTGAGGAAACTAGACGCTTTGAAGACCTGCTCGAAGAAATTTACGCGGCAACACAGAACGGTCTCCCAAGATTATCCTTGATGGGAATACGGGCAGTCTTCGAACAGATGATGATTATCAAGGTTGGTGATAACGGCAATTTTTCTAAAAATCTCACTTCATTCGCAGACGCTGGTTACATTTCTGTCAAACAACACGACACCATACAAAAGATTTTGGATGCGAGACATGCAGTAACACATAGAGACGATTTTCGGCCGACAAAAGAAGATTTGAACATCGCGTTAGATGTAATGGAAGGAATTCAAGCTGCGATTTATGTTCACGATGAAGAGGCTAACAGGGTGTCAAGGAAAATTCCGATGCGCCAAAAAGCGAAAAAGACTTCATAGTTATTACCCATTACGATAGACCGCGGAAAAGCTGCTCCGGCCGAATTCCGAGTTGCCGTGCAGAATCGTGGCTTGCACAAATTGGGACCGAATTTATCAACCTGTGCAAAGCCCTTCAGGTGGAAGAGGGTAAAGTGAGCGTCGTTGGACGACGAGACTTGGCGGCAAACTTTTTTCAAGACTGAGCTTCCAACTTTTCCAGACAACCCGCGCGTAGGCGCCAATCCAGGGACAGCAAGGTCGCAGCGCTTGCCGAGTACCGCTCTTGCGCGGGGACCAGAAGCTATCGCTAAGACCGCTCTTCGGCGCTAATTGCCGCCACCACAACAACGCTAAAATTGCCACATTCGCATCCTACTTTGCGGCCCAAACCGGCGTTCGGAGTAGGCGCCATCATTGCGAGGGAAAAGTCGATGCCTGTAGATTCCGTGCAAGAACAGGTGAGCCGCGACGCCGACGGCCGGTTCCGCAAGGGCCGGTCGGGGAATCCCAAAAGGCGGCCCATGGGAACGCGCAACAAGGCGACGGAAGCCGCCGAGCTGGTGCTCGACGGCGAAGCCGAGGCGCTGACCAGGAAGGCGGTCGAGCTCGCGCTCGAAGGCGAGGCGTCGGCGCTGCGGCTTTGTCTCGAGCGCATTATTCCGCCGCGCCGCGAGCGGCCGGTCAAACTCGCCGTGCCGTCGGTTCGCGGCGCCGCCGATCTCGCCGGCACGATGGCGGCGATCACTACGGCGGCTACTGAGGGGACGATCACGCCCGGGCAGGCGGCGGAACTGGCCCGGGTTGTCGAGATCTTCGTCCGGGCGGTCGAGACCAGCGATTTCGAAAGGCGGCTGCGGGAATTGGAAGAAGCATATGCGGCGCGTGTTTGACGGCCGGCTGGCCCGCCTGGCGGCAGAAAGGACGCGCTTCGATTCGACTCCAGGCCTCGATCGTTGCACGCTGAGGGCCTGGAACACCGTTTGCGATCTGGTCCGCGACGGCTTGGTGCGAGCGGGCATTGACCCGGAAAACGCAACTGCCCTGCAGCTCGGTAGGATGGCGGCCTGCATGACCGATATCGCCGGCACGCCCGAATTGCGGTGCCTCGAGGAGGAATTGATGATTGGCGACCACGACGGTTTGGCGGGCATTTTCGCGGTGAAAATTCGAGATATCGCGCGACGTTTTCACGACGGGCACGAGCCCGATTTCACCTCTGCCTCGCTGGCGGAGCTATTCGCCTGGTGTCTGGCGCGGAGAGACTTTTGCGGTGGGTGAGCATCTCGGGCAAACCGCCTTGGCCTCCCGATTAAGGGTGACGGCGGACCGACGCAGCGAGGGCTCGAATGACCGATTGGATTTTGCGCGGTGGCGAGGTGATCGACGGCAGCGGGCGCCCGCGCCGGCGCGCCGATGTGGCGATCGCCGGTGACCGCGTAGCCGCCATCGGGCCGGTCGGCAGGGTCGTCGGCGCGCGCGAGGTGGATGTCAGCGGCAAGATCGTCGCGCCCGGCTTTATCGACGTGCACACCCATGACGATCGTGCGCTCTTTGCCACCCCGGAGATGGCGGCCAAGGCGAGCCAGGGCGTCACGACGGTGGTGACCGGCAATTGCGGGATCAGCCTCGCGCCGCTGCTGCTCGCGGAGACTCCACCGCCGCCTCTCGATCTGATCGGCGACAGCGCCGATTACCGTTACGGCCGTTTCGCCGAGTATCTCGCCGCCCTCGACGAGTCGCCGCCGGCGCTCAACGCGGCTTGCCTCGTCGGCCATTCGACCTTGCGGGTCGGAGCGATGAGCACGCTCGACCGGGCCGCCGAGGACGCCGAACTGGTGCAGATGTGCGAGCGGCTGCAGGAAGCGCTCGACGCCGGCGCGATCGGCATGTCGAGCGGCCTCGCCTACGCCCCTGCCGCGGGCGCACCGCCCGCCGAGATCGAGGCCTTGGCCCGATTGCTGCGCCCCGCCAGGGCGCTCTATACGACGCATATGCGCAACGAGGGCGCCGCCGTCCTCGACAGCCTCGAAGAGAGCTTTGCCGCCGGGTGCGCGGCCGGCGTGCCGGTCGTGATCTCACACCACAAGACGATCGGACGGGAAAATTTCGGACGCACCGCCGAGACCTTGCCGGTGATCGCTGCGGCGATTGCCCGCCAGGAAGTCGGGCTCGACGCCTATCCCTACATCGCCTCCTCGACCGTGCTCAGCGCGGCGCAGGCCGAAAGGGCGCTGAAGGTGCTCGTCACCTGGTCGAAGAGCGCGCCCGAACAGGCCGGCCGCGAGCTTTCGGCGATCGCCGCCGATTGGGGGGTCAGCGAGAAGGAGGCGGTCGATCGGCTGCAACCGGCGGGGGCTGTCTATTGGACGATGGACGAGGCCGATGTGCAGCGGGTGCTGCGCTTCGAGCACACGATGATCGGCTCCGACGGGTTGCCACACGATTCCCACCCGCACCCGCGGCTGTGGGGCGCCTTCCCGCGCGTTCTCGGCCACTACAGCCGCGACCTCGGCCTCTTTCCGCTCGAAGAAGCGGTACGGCGGATGACCGGTCTTTCCGCCGCCCGGTTCGGCCTCACGGGTCGGGGCATCCTAGCCGCCGGAGCTTACGCCGATATTACCGTCTTCGACCCGGCAAGCATCGCCGATCGCGCGACCTTCGAGGCGCCGATGACCCGCGCCGCCGGCATCGAGCATGTCTTCGTCAACGGCCGTCTGGTGTGGACCGAAGGCAAGCCCACCGGGGAACGCCCGGGCCGCGCGTTGCGCCGGCAACACATGCAGGCGGAGGCCCGCTGATCAGCTCCGGAAACAGCCCCTCTCCGCACCCGGGTCGCGTCCCGATAGAACTGCCGCATCATCTCCGAGGCCCGGCGCAGTTTCCAGCAAAACCGAGTCTTGGGCTACGATCATCCGGTGACATCAGCGGAGGAAGTTGATCGTCCGCGTCGCCGAGCGACTCGATCGAACGCCGCAGTCCCCATCAGGCCAAGCGAAGTCGGAGGCGATCAGCCTGGAATGGCCTCGGCATGGCGGAGAAAGCGCCGGTTTGGGGCACTGCGGGGGCGGGTAGCGAGACGTTCGTGCGCCAGCGACAAGGCAACGTCGCGCTGATTCGCGCGCACGGCAGCCTCGGTCAGGGTCCAGTCCACGACGTCGCGTTGCGCGTGGCTGCCGCCGATCTGCCATAGATCGAAACGGACTGGCAGCAACAACTCGACCGCTTCGGCCCAGGCGCCGCGGTGGAACGCCGCGAGGCCTTCGACCACCGGAATGCCGACGGTGCGATAGAGGCCGGCCGCTTCGACGTCGCTCGCCGCCGTCACCCGCATCGCCTCGAGGCGCCGCTCGACAGCGCTTGCCTCACCCGAGCGCAACTCGGCCATCGCGGCGTGAATATCAGTGAACACGAGGCATTTCCCATCGGCGTGGCCTTGCCACAATGCGGCTAAATCCCGCCAGCGGTCGCCGATGTCGCAGCCAAGTGCGTCGAGGCGCCACAAAAGAGCCGTGGCGTTGGTGAGACTGAGGGCGACCGGGCGTTGCGTGGCGCGCATCGGCCCGTCATAGAGCGCGAGCGCCGCCTCGTATTGCCCGAGTTCGAGGTGGAACAGCGCCTTGTGCCACCAGATGTGGACCTGGTTCATATGGCCGGGGCTCGACCACAGCGCCTCGCGCGCCGCCATCCACCCCAACCCGTCTTCTGGGCGCCCGGTCATTTCCATCACATGCGCGATGGTGTGATGCGGCCAGAAGCTCAACGGTTCGAGTTCGGCGGCGGCGCGGGATTCATCCTCGGCCCTTGTGTAATCGCCGGCTTCCTCCAGCCCGAAGGCGTGAAAGGCCAGCAAGGTGCCGTAGCCCGGTTGGTCCTTGGACCAGAATGGCAGGGCCCTCGCCGACCGATCGCGGACCCAAGGGAAGCGTCCGAGGAACCCGTCGATCAATGCCGCGCCCTGGTGCGCCACAAGGTCGAACGGGTAGTGCATCAGGTGGCGGTCCAGCACCGCGACGGCGGCGGCCCGGGCACCTTGGACCAAATGGGAGAGCGCGGCGAGATGGGCTTGCTCGCGCTCGTTCAACCTCAAGCGCCGGGTGGCTTCGACCAACGTCCTGGCGTGGGTCAGCAAGCCGGGGTCATTGGCCACCGCGAACACCCACGCTTTTCCCATACAAGCCATGGCAAAGTCGGGTGCGGCCTCGCGTGCTGCGTCGAACAGGCCGATGGCGTCGCCGTGGACGAGATTGAACGCCCGTACTGCCTCATCGTATATGGTGACGGCCGCTTCCGTCGCGCCGGAAAGGTAATGCCCCTGGGCGTCCTGGATCATGGTTGGCTCCATTGCTTCGGAACGCCGGCCGTTTTTTGTGCTAGGGCCGAGCGGGCCCGGCTTGCCGATGATCGGCCGTTCGTCCGCCGAGTAATGAAGGTTAGGGCCTGCGCTACGCGCCACGCAACAAGTTGATTGCGACATTCCCGTTTGGAGCCAAATCATAAGGTTTCCCAACTCCAGTGCCAGACCATAAAATTGAGGCATTGCGCGGTGTTGCGTGACCCCCACCCGTTCAGCCCCAATACCGTTCTCTCTTTAAAGGAATTTGCGGCGACATCCTCGACCGGGGCTGCGCACGGCCCTCCGCTCGAAAGCAGGTCCAACTGACCTAAAGCAAGCCACAATCCCGCTCGAAGAGGCGCGCCTTCACTATCTAGAGGCACTCGGGTATCGACAAGCGAGGCGTGCCTTGCTATAGAGCGCACCCCGCGGCGGGTGCATAGCTCAGTTGGTAGAGCAGCTGACTCTTAATCAGCGGGCCGTAGGTTCGAAGTCCTACTGCACCCACCAACTATTTCGAGTAGTTATGATCTTTCCGATAGGAGTAGTCCTCACTCGGATCGGCTGCGGTTTTCACCATTGCTATCCCAGGATTCTCTTTTTGTGCCGGCATCGAGCGTTCCGACAGCCCAATGCCGGAAGGCATCGATCTCTACTTCCTCCCAGGCACGATGCCCTTCTCCAGTCTTCAGTTTCTTCGGACGCCTGTCGGAATTGGTCCAAAGGACCGAAAGACCACATTCCGCCTGCCCCATCAGCCGAGCTTCTTGGTCATCAAATTGATAACTTCGAGGTCGTTCTTCGATTCGAAGATCGGCTTGACGATCTGCTCGCGCCATTGCAGCGATCGGTTCGACGCCATGCGCGAGCCGGACGCCTCGAACTGGGTACAGGCGGGCAGCAGATACATCGCCTCCTTGCGCCCCGCTTGCACGGCCAACGAGGCCCAGGTCGTTCGATGCGGATCAACGACGACCAGCAGATCGAGTTTGCGAGCGCCTTCAGCGATTCCGGAATGCGCGTGATGCTGTTGCTGGCGTGGCCCTGCACAAACATCCCCCGCACATTGTCCTACTGATCCACCTGGTCTTTCAGCAATAGGACCGCATCAAACCAATGGGTCAGCGGAATTGCCCGGCGTCTGCATGATCTTCTGGGAGTCGAAGCGCGACTGCAAATAATCGTAATCGACCTCCCAGACGCGCCAGCACCGGGCTTACCGACATTGCCGGTCAACAACAGCGCAATGCAGCTCGCCCGCACATTGGCGGTGCCGACGGTATGCCGAGTCTGGCCAATGCACCAGATCAAGGTCGTGGGCTTTTGCGTCGCGAACATCTCGGCGATACGCTTCAATTGCTCACCGGGCACGCCTGAGACGCGCTCGACCTCCTCGGGCGTCCACTTCTGGATTTCCTTACGTACGTCGTCGAAGCCGTAAACGCGCTGCGCGATAAACTCCTTGTCCTCCCAGCCGTTCTGGAGGATGTGCCACATCATGCCGTACAGCACTGGAATGTCGGTACCGGGCGCAACCGCACATATTCGGTGGCATGAGCGGCTGTGCGCGTCAGGCGCGGGTCGACCACGATGACGTTGGCATGGTTGAGCTCGGCGCCCTCAAGCAGATGCTACAGCCATGGCCGCCTAAAGCTCCTCGTCCGGAAAAACCTGGTCGAAGTCCGCTGATAGATCAGACGGGCGCCGGCATCCGACAACGCGACGACGCCGGCCGGTGCTTTAAGAGCGGCGCAACGCCCTCGTCGGGGGCGTTGAAGAACCGGCCGATGAACCTGGTCTCCACATCCTCCTCGAGCCGAAGGTCGAGGAAGGCGTCGAGCGCGTCCCGCCCTCGTTCGCGGGCGATATCGGCGATGTTCCGGTTCATCAGCCCGGCATTCTTCGGCAACGCTGGAGCCGCGACGACGATGCGGTCCCAGTTTCTCTGGAATACCGTGCCCGGTTTGGGCGGACGAAAATCTTGCGGAAAGCGGTCGCGGAAGCCGGGGTCGACGAATACCTCCTTCAGCGCGTCGGGCGAAATCGCCTTGATTGGGTCAAAGGCCGCGTGGGCGTAAAACGGGTAGGCGCTCTTCAAGGTGGCACCGCGGATCAGCAGATCAAATATTCCGACCCTCCTCCTGCGATGAGCGACGCTGCCGATATCGACGATCCTAGACCCGGCGCTGAGTATCGGCTACGTCGACCGCGGGCGATGATCTCGGGGATGCTCGGATTTCGCACATCTGCTCAGCGGCTGAGCAGCAAAGAAGGGCTGGTCCGGGAATGAGGTCCGGATGCGATCCGGCGATCCCGGCCCGGATCGGCCCCGCGGACTCCGCGAAGGCCCGGACCTGACGATCTTCGCTACAAGAACCGTGCCAGCTCGCGACGGCGGGATGCAGCGCTACTTCTTCGATTTTTTGCGTCCCGACTTCGCGGCGGCTCGCTCCGGGGCCTTCCCCTTCCTGGGCTTCTCGGCAATATGCACTTCTTCTTCGGTCTCGACCTGTCGCGCCGCGCGGCGCCAATGCTCCTCGTGCCTGCCGTGCGGTTGCCCTTCGGCTTCCCAAAACAAATACGCGCGCTGCTCGATTCGCTTTTGCTTCTCCAAATCCATCAGAAACTCCCCGACTTCCCCGCGCGTAACCTAAGCTCCGCCGGTTCGCGCGCAAAATACGCGCTGGCGCCTTCGGGAGCGCGGCTTGCCGGCCAAGCTCCGGCGCTCGTAGGATGGCGAATCGGCCTGTTCGAAAAGGGGAATCGCGATGCCGCACCTGACGACCGACGACGGAATCCGCCTTTATTACGAGGAGACGGGCAGTGGCGCCCCGATCGTGTTTGTCCACGAATTCGCCGACGACCATCGCGGTTACGAGGGGCAGATGCGGTATTTCGGGCGGCGCTATCGGTGCATCGCCTACAACGCCCGAGGATACCCGCCCTCTGATGTTCCGGAGGACCCGGAGCGCTATTCGCAGGACCGCGCGCGCGACGATATTCGCGCCGTGCTCGACGCGCTCGCCATCAACAAAGCCCATATCGTCGGCATTTCGATGGGCGGCTTTGCGACCCTCCATTTCGGCTTGGCGTACCCCGAGCGCGCCTTGTCGCTGGTCGTCGCCGGCTGCGGCTACGGCGCCGAGCCGGGAAAACGCCAGCAGTTCCATGACGAAACGGCAAAGACCGCGGTGCTGATCGCGAATGCGGGCATGCAGGTCGCTGCGCAGACCTATGCGATCGGCCCTTCGCGCGTGCAATTCCAGAACAAGGACCCGCGCGGCTGGGCCGAATTTGCCGCCAATCTCGCCGAGCATTCGACCTTGGGCTCGGCGCTGACGATGCGCGGCGTCCAGGCGCGCCGGCCTTCGCTGTGGGATTTGACCGATCGCATGCGCCAACTCGAGGTGCCGACCCTGGTCACGACGGGTGACGAGGACGACCCATGCCTCGAACCGGGGCTCTTGATGAAGCGCACGATCCCGACCGCCGCGCTCGTCGTCTTTCCGAATACCGGGCACGCGGTGAACCTCGAGGAGCCGAGCCTGTTCAACCGAACCTGCGCCGATTTCTTCCACCAGGTCGAGAGCGGCCGCTGGCCGCGCCGCGACCCGCGGTCGGTGACCGGCTCGATCCTCGGCGTAAGGTGACTGCCGAACCGGCATTCACTTTAGGCATCGAGGAGGAGTATTTCCTCGTCGACCGGGCGACGCGCGATGTCGTTGGCGACCCGCCCGATGGCATGCTGGCCGAATTCGAGGCGCTGCTCGGCGCCCAGGTCAGCCCCGAATTTCTGCGCTCGCAAATCGAGATCGGGACGCGGGTCTGCGCCACCCTCGACGAGGCGCGGGCCGAGCTGCGGCGGCTGCGGGGCGGGATCGCGGCGGTGGCAGCGCGCCACGGCATGGCCCCAATCGCCGCGGCGACCCATCCGTTTGCGCGATGGGAGGCGCAGAAGACCACCGAGCGCGTCCGCTATCAGAGCCTCGAGAGCGATCTGCAGGGCGTCGGGCGGCGCCTCGCGATTTGTGGGATGCACGTCCATATCGGCATCCCGGACGACGAGCTTCGCATCGACTTGTTGAACCAGGCCTCGTATTTCCTGCCGCACCTGCTGGCGCTGTCGACCTCGTCGCCGTTCTGGCAAGGCGAGAACACCGGGCTCAAATCCTACCGGCTCGCGCTCTTCGACGAGATGCCGCGCACCGGCACCCCTGAGCGGTTTGCCAGCTGGGGCGAATACCGGCGCCATGTCGACATTCTGGTCGGCGCCGGGCTGATCGAGGACGCCACTAGATTGTGGTGGGATTTGCGGCCGAGCGACCGCTTTCCGACCCTCGAAATGCGCATCACCGATTGCTGCACGACGCTCGAGGATACGCTGTCGATCGCCGCCCTGTTCCGCTGCCTGATGCGCATGCTTTGGCGCTTGAAGCGCGAGAACCAGCGCTGGCGGCTCTATTCGCGCATGCTGATCGACGAGAACCGCTGGCGCGCGCAGCGCTACGGGTTCGACCAGGGGCTCGTCGATTTTGGCCGAGGCGCGATCCTTCCCTATACTGAATTGCTCGAAGAGATCCTTGCTCTCGTCGAGCCGGATGCGCGGCATTTCGGGTGCGTCGTCGAGGTGTCGCACGCGCGCGAAATCCTCAACCGCGGAACCAGCGCCGATCGCCAGCTCACAACGTTTGGGCAGGCGCTTTCCGCGGGTGCTACGCGCCCCGAGGCTCTCGCCGCCGTCGTCGATTGGCTAATCGCCGAAACCACCCGCGGTGTGTAGCGGCGCGACCCGCTCCCACTCCTCTCGCACCAGATGATCTTCCTCCCGAGTCAGCCGGACCGACCGCTCGGCCGCGCATTGGGCCGCGGACGCCAGCTGAGTGAGTGCCCAGACCGCAGCGGCGCGAACGAGGGGGGAATGGTCATCGAGGCAGCGCCGTGCCGCTTCTGTCAATTCAGGCTCTCCAGGGAGCGCGTTGCCGATCGCGATCAGCACATTGCGGACGAACCGGTTGCGGCCGGTGCGCTTTACCGCGGACCCGGCGAACATCTTGCGGAATGCTGCATCGTCGAGCGCGGCAAGCTCGGCCAATCGCGGCGCGGTCAGCTCCGCGCGCGGCAGAAAGTCGGGCTCGCGCGCCGCCCGCGCGAATTTGTTCCACGGGCAGACCGCGAGGCAATCGTCGCAACCATAGATGCGATTGCCGATCAGCGGGCGCAGCTCCAGGGGGATCATCCCCTTGTGCTCGATCGTCAGATACGAGATGCAGCGCCGCGCATCGAGCCGGTGGGGCGCCGGAAACGCCGCTGTCGGACAGACATCGAGGCAGCGATGGCACGAGCCGCAGTGGTCGGATTGCGCGGCATCGGGCTCGAGCTCGAGGCTCAAATAGATCTCGCCGAGAAACAGCCAGGAACCGAACTCCCGCGAGACCAAATTGGTGTGCTTGCCCTGCCAGCCGAGCCCGGCCCGCTCGGCAAGCGGCTTTTCCATCACCGGCGCCGTATCGACGAACAGCCTGAGCGCACCCGGCCAGCGCTCCTCGATCCAATGCGCGAGCGCGCTCAACCGGCGCTTCAGAGTGTCGTGATAATCGCGGCCGCGCGCATAGACCGAAACGACGCCGCGATCGCGCCTTTCCGCCAGCGCCAGCGGGTCGTCCTCGGGGGCATAATTAACGCCGAGCACGACAACGCTGCGCGCTTCGGGCCACAGCGCCCGCGGATCGCCGCGCCGCGCCGCGGTGCCGGCGAGCCAGCCCATGTCGCCGTGATAGCCACGCGCAATGAATTCGCCGAGCCCGGCGCGCGCCTCGGCGTCGAGATGTGCCTCGGCAAATCCCACGGCATCGAAACCAGAGGCAAGCGCCCGATCGCGGATCGCCTCACGGATCGGATCCGCCATCCCGTCCTTCAGCCCCGTCCGCGATAGGGAGCGACGCCGGTATCGGGAAGCCAGAGCCCGGGGGGCGGCTCGCCGGTCTGGTAGAATATGTCGATCGGGATGCCGCCGCGGGGGTACCAATAGCCACCGATCCGCAGCCACGCCGGGGTCAGGGTGTCGACCAGCCGGCGCGCGATCGTCAAGGTACAGTCTTCGTGAAAGGCGCCGTGGTTGCGAAACGCGCCGAGATAGAGCTTCAGCGACTTGCTCTCGAGGATTGTCGCCCCTGGGACATAATCGATGACGAGGTGGGCGAAATCGGGCTGACCGGTGACCGGGCACAGCGAGGTGAATTCGGGGCAGGTGAAGCGCACCGCATATAGGAGCCCTGGATGCGGGTTGGGCACCGTCTCGAGCACCGCCATGTCCGGCGATTTCGGCAGTGCCGAGCGGTGTCCGAGGTGCGTTAGACTCATCCTTCGTTCTCGAAAGCGGCGACAAACGCAGCGAATGTTCCCGCCTCGATCGCCGCCCGCATCGCCGCCATCAGATCGCCATAGTACTGCAAGTTATGCGCGGTCAGCAGCATGCTCCCGAGGATCTCGCCGGCGCGGCTGAGATGGTGGAGATAGGCGCGGCTGTAACCGGTGCAAGCGGGGCACGGGCATTCCGGGTCGAGCGGCGCCGGGTCGTCGGCGTGGCGGGCGTTGCGTAAATTCACAACGCCTCGCCGGGTAAAGGCTTGCGCAGTACGTCCCGAGCGCGTCGGCAATACGCAATCGAACATGTCGATGCCGCGCGCCACGGCGCCGACCAGATCGGCGGGTTTCCCGACCCCCATCAGGTAGCGCGGGCAGTCCTCGGGTAGTGCCGGAACGGTGGCGGCGAGCACCGCGAACGTCGTCTCCTGCCCCTCGCCGATCGCCAGCCCCCCGACCGCATAGCCATCAAAGCCGATGCCGATCAGTTTCGCCGCCGAACGCAGGCGCAGATCCGGGTGGACCCCACCCTGAACGATCCCGAAGATGCCGTTGCCCGGCCGCTCGACAAACGCGAGACGTGAGCGTTCGGCCCAACGCATCGACAATTCCATCGAGCTTTCGACCGCCTCGTGCGGGGCGGGATAGGGCGTGCACTCGTCCAACGCCATCGTTATGTCGGCGCAGAGCAGATGCTGGATCGCGATCGACCGTTCCGGCGTCAGTTCGTGGAAACTGCCGTCGAGATGCGAGCGGAACGTGACGCCGGTCTCGGCGATGGTCCGGCGCCCGGCCAATGACATGATCTGAAAACCGCCGGAATCGGTCAGAATTGCGTAGGGCCAATTCATAAAGCGGTGCAACCCGCCGAGCGCCGCGATGCGCTCCGCGCTCGGACGCAGCATCAGGTGATAGGTGTTGCCGAGGACGATCCGCGCGCCGGTCGCCGCCACCCCCTCGGGGGTCATCGCCTTGACCGTGCCGGCAGTGCCGACCGGCATGAAAACCGGCGTTTCGACGGCACCGTGAGCGGTCGTCAGCCGCCCGCGCCGCGCCGCGCCGTCGCGCGCCAGCACCTGGAAGCCGATCAAGTTTCTAATAGGTTTGGAACGCGCGTTGGACCGCAACCACGTCGTTGGTCGACAACAGAGCGAGCATCAGCAATATGCGGGCCTTCTGTGGAGTGAAGTCCTCGCCGGCGACGATGCCGCTTTCGCGAAGCCGGCGGCGCGGCGCGACACGGCCCGTCGCACGGCTGCACTGCACGACAACGACCCCGGATTTGGCGGCGCGCTCGAATGCGGCGCGCTGCTCGGGGGTCGGGCTCCCCGGAGCAAAGCCGGCCGAGACGAGACCGCGCGCGCCGGCCGCGACCGCGGCGTCGACCAGCGCGCCATCGGCGCCGGCATAAGAATAGACTATGTCGACCCGCGGCAGCACGGTCAGATCGAGGCCTGCAAAGGGGGTATCGGGCATGTGGGCGCGCGACGGGGTGCGATAGAAATGCACCCCATCGCCGTCGACATGGCCGAGCGCGCCGAAATCGACCGAGCGGAAGGTCTGCACCCGGTAGGTCGAGGTCTTGACGACGTCGCGGGCCGCATGGATCTCGTCGTTAAGCACCACCAGAATACCTTTGCCTTGCGCATCGGATGCGCCGGCGACGCGCAAGGCGTTGACCAAGTTCATTCCGGCATCCGTGCCTAGCGCGCTGGCCGGGCGCTGCGCTCCGACGAGCACTACGGGTTGCGCCGTGGCGAGGGTCAGGTTCAGGAAAAAGGCGGTTTCCTCAAGGGTCGCGGTACCGTGCGGAATGACGAAGCCGGCAATCGCCGGCTCGTCGCGCGCAATGCGATGGATTAGCGACCTGATCTCGACCCAATCTTTGGGGCCAATGTCGGTGCTGCCTACCTGGCGGAAAGTCACCGGCATCGGGTCGGCGACGAGGCGGGTCTCCGGAAAACGGTCGAGCAAGGCCTCGCAAGTGAGCTTCTGCCCGAAATCGGGGTAATCGAGCACGTCGAGGCTCGACGCTCCGAGCGAGGAAATCGTGCCGCCGGTGCAGATGACGGCAATGCGCGGAAGAGCCGCCGTCGGCATTAGGGATACTCCATCATCAGCTCACGACAGCCAGCGCTTGCGCCGCTTGTAATGTTTGACGTCGCGGTAGGATTTGCGGGCGCCGACCTCGTTGAGCCCGAGGTAGAACTCCTTGATATCGGAATTCTGGCGCAAGGTATCGGCCGGCCCTTCGAGCACAATGCGGCCGTTCTCCATGACATAGCCGTGGTCGGCGATATCGAGCGCCAGTGCAGCGTTCTGCTCGACCAGCAGCACGGTCAGGTTGCGCTCGTCGCGCAAGCGGCGGACGATACCGAAGATCTCCTCGACGAGCAGCGGCGCGAGGCCGAGGGACGGTTCGTCGAGCAGGATTACCTTCGGGTCGGACATCAATGCCCGTCCGATCACCAGCATTTGCTGCTCGCCGCCCGAGAGGTAGCCCGACTGATTGTGCCGTCGTTCCTTGAGCACCGGGAAAGCGTCGTAGACCCGGTCGATGCCGTCCCGGACTGAGGCGAAATCGCGCCGCGTGTGCGCGCCGGCCACCAGATTCTCCTCGACGGTCAGGTTTTCGAAAACCCGCCTTCCCTCGAAGACCTGGGTCACTCCATGCTTGACGACGTCGGGGGCAGGAAGCCGGTCGAGCCGCTCGCCGTCGAGTTCGACCGTGCCTTTGGTTACCTGCCCGCGCTCACTGTGCAAAAGGCCCGATATTGCCTTCAGGGTCGTGGTCTTGCCGGCTCCGTTGGCGCCGAGCAGGGTCGTGATGCGGCCCTCCTCGGCGAACAGCGAGACGCCCTTCAGGACGAGGATCACGCCGTCATAGACGACCTCGATGTTGTTCAGCGCGAGCATCACACGCTCGCGTCATCGAATTCGCCCCCACCCTTCCCTCCCCCGCAAGCGGGGGAGGGAAGGGAGGGGGCATTCGGCGGGGAGATGAGGCGCAACTTCATCCGCTACTCCGCGGTCTTCAGCGCGTGCTCGACGACGTCGCGGTAGGCGCGGAACCAGTCGGTTTCCTTGACGAACTTGCCGCCTTTCACCTGGAAGACCTGCACCCAGCCGCCGCCTTCGTGGTCGGTCGGCGTGATCTCCAGCGGCGGGACGAGGCCGCCGAGCGTAAAGTCGCGGATCTGTTCGAGGCCGTTCTTGATATCGGTCCCCGTCGGCGCCTTGCCGCCGTTCGCTTTCAGCGCGTTACGGATTCCCTCGACGTGAATGGCGGCCTGCAGGAGGCCACGGTTGTAATAGACCGTGTTCTTGTCCATCAAATCGAGCGGCTCCTTGCCCGCCTTCTTGTACATCGCCTTGATCTGCTGACGAACCGGGTAGTCGTCACCGGCGCCGGCGAACTGCATCGCATGGTACCCTTCGGCGGCGCCAAAACCGCCCGCCGCGTCGATGTCCGCCTCGGACGAGGCCCACACCAGGCCGACCACTTTCGACAGAGGATAGCCGTTCGATTTGAAGGCTTTGATCGCCGCTGCCGGCGAGCGGCCGAAGAGATGGGCAATCACGAAATCCGGCCGGTAGCGCTGGGTTATGTCGAGCACCTGCGCTCCGACCTCGACGCCGGGCGGCGGTACGGCGAAGGTGCGTAATTCGAACCCCTCTTGCTTTTGCAGCTCCTCGACGATCGGCAGCGGTTCCTTACCCGCCGGGTTGTCGTAAAAGATGTAGGCGATCTTCTTGCCCTTGAGGTTGCCGCCCAATTTGTTCTTGACGAACTCGACGGCCGCGGCGCCCTGCGACCAATAGGTGGCGGCGATCGGGAACAAGTAAGGATAGCGGGTCCCGTCCGCGGCAGCGGCGATCCCGAAACCGGGCGAGGTCGTCGCGATCTTGTCCTCCTCGAGCCGCTGGTTGAGCGCCACGGTCATTGGCGTGCCGTAGAGCGTCATCAAGACGGCGCCTTCCTGCTTATGGCGCTGATAGGCCTCGACCGCCTGCGGGACCTTGTATTCGTTGTCGATCTCGTCGGCCTTGATCGTATATCCCTCGATCCCGCCCCCGGCGTTGATCAGGTTGTAATAGTCGTGCATCGCCGGGCACAGCACGACGCCGGTGATCTGCGTTGCGCCGGTGCGATCGCATTGCATGCCGATCAGCACCTCCTTCTGCTGCGCCGCAGCCGGCCCCCCCAGACCGGCTGTCGCGCCCAGTACGACTGCCAGTATTGCTGTCTTTGCGTTGCTCATTGCGACTCCTTCTACTCGGCTTTTTTGACCGCGGCGGCAACCACTTCCGGGTAGCCGCGGAACCAGTCTGTCTCTTTGACGAACTTGCCGTCATGCACCTGAAAAATTTGCACCCAGCCGCCGCCTTCATGGTCGGCCGCGGTGATCTTCAGCGGCGGTAAGAGGCCGTCCAACCTGAAGTCGTGGATCTGCTCGAAGCCCTTCTTCACATCCGTGCCGGTCGGCTTCTGGCCGCCATTAGCCTTGATGGCGTTGCGGATCGCCTCGACGTGAATCGCCGCGTTGAGAATACCTCGGTTGTAGATCACGGTGTCGTCCATCACCTTTGGCGGCTCCTTGCCCTGCGCCTTGTACATCGCCTTGATGTCCTGGCGTATCGGGTAATCGTCGCCGGCGCCGGCGAATTGCAAGGTGTGATAGCCCTCCGCCACCTGCCAGCCGCCCGCCGCCAGAATGTCGGATTCGGCCGAAGCCCAGACTAGGCCGATCACTTTCGAAAGCGGAAAACCGGCCCGCTTGTATTCCTTGATCGCCACGGATGGTGAACGGCCGAACAAATGGTCAATCACGAAGTCGGGGCGGTATCGCTGGGTGATGTCGAGCACCTGCGCTCCCATCTCGACCCCGGGCGGCGGCACCGCAAAGGATCGCAACTCGAACCCCTCGGTCTTTTGCAGATCCTCCAGGATCGGCAGCGGCTCGTGACCCGCCGGATTGTCGTAATAGACGTAGGCTATCTTCTTGCCTTTGAGGCTTCCGTCGAATTTGTCCTTGATGAACTGAATAGCCGCCGCGCTTTGGGACCAGTAAGTCGCCGCGACCGGGAACAGATACGGGAACCGGCTGCCGTCCGCCGAAGCGGAGATGCCGAAGCCTGGCGACGTACCGGGGATTTTGTCTTCTTGGAGCTTTTGGTTGAGCGCCTGGGCCTGCGGCGTGCCGTATATCATCATCGAGACGACGCCTTCGCCCTTCTGGCGCTCATACTCCTCGACGGCTGGCGGCACCTTGTACTCATTGTCGAGCTCGTTGTATTTGATCTTATAGCCGTCGATCCCGCCCTTCGAATTGACGAGGTCGATGTAGTCTTGTTGCGCGGGGCAAATCGCCACTCCCACGATCTGCGTCGGTCCGGTGCGATCGCATTGCGCACCGATCATCACCTCCTTCTGCTGCGCCGGAGCAGGGCCAGCAAAGCCCAACGCCGCAGCTGCCGCTGCAGTAACCGCCACGAACTGCGATGACCTGTTCATTGCGCTCCTCCCATTGTCATTCCTTCAATACGAGAATGGCCATACCCGGAAATAATTTCGGATGTTGCGCCACAGGCGGTTCAGACCCTCCGGCTCGACCACCAGGAAAAATATTATCAGCCCGCCAAACAGGATCAGCCGCAGATTGGGGATAATGTTGGCGAGATCGGCCGCCGAAAAGATCAGCCCTCCGAATGATTCGAGGAACCAGCGCGTCACGATCGGCAGCAAAGTCACAAAAGCGGCGCCGAAGATCGAACCGAGGATCGAGCCGAGCCCGCCGATGATGATCATCGCCAGATAGTCGATAGAGACGGTCAGCTGGAACTGTTCGTAATTGGCGATCCCCAAATAATAAGTATAGAGCACGCCGGTGACCCCGGCGTAAAAGGACGAGATCGCAAAGGCGATGAGCTTGTAGCGGAAGGTGCTGATGCCGATGATCTCGGCGGCAATGTCCTGGTCGCGAACCGCGACGAAGGCGCGGCCGATCCGGCTGCGCACCAGGTTCGAAGTGCCGACGATCGCCAGCACCGCGAACCCCATCAAGAACAAATAGAGCTGGGTCTGACTTTTGAGCTGGACGCCGAAAAAGCTCGGCCGCGGCACCTGGATCGAGGCCTGCACCCCGCCCGAGATTGCCGGCACGTGGTTGATTGTCCATTCGATGATCAGCTGGGCGGCAAGCGTCGCGATCGCGAGGTAGATCCCCTTGATGCGCAATGACGGGATGCCGACGACTGCGCCGATCAGCGCCGCCATCAGCCCACCCGCCGGTATCGTCACCCAGAATGGCGCGCCGAGGCGGACGACGAGGTTGGCGGCGGTATAAGCGCCGACCGACATGAAGGCGCCGTGCCCGATCGAGATCTGCCCGGTGTATCCCACCAAGATGTTGAGGCCGAGCGCACCGACGATTGCGATCAGGATCAGATTCAAAATCGAGACGTAATACTCGCCGAGGGTCAGCGGAACGATGACGATGAAAAGGCCGGCGAACGCCGCCACCGCCCATTTGGCGATCGGCAGCGGGTAGAGCGCCATATCCGCCGCATAGCTGGTTTTGAACACCCCGGATTCGCGATGGAACATGGCCCCTCACCCGCCTCGCTGCGCTCGGACCCCGCCCCCTCCCATTCCCTCCCCCGCTTGCGGGGGAGGGTTAGGGTGGGGGCTGGGCGGGCGAGGATGCCGAGCCACGAACTCCATCACACGCGCTCGATCCGGCGGCGGCCGAAGATGCCCTCGGGGCGAACCATCAGCACCACGATCATCAGGACGTAGGGAGCAAAATCCTTCGTGCCGCCGCCGACATAAGGGTCGAGATAGCCGGCGGCGAGATTTTCGACGATGCCGACGATCAGCCCGCCGACGACCGCGCCGATGATCGAATCAAGGCCGCCCAGGATCACCACCGGAAAGACTTTGAGGCCGACGAGGGCGAGTTGGTTGTCGACCCCGAGCATTGTTCCCCAAACGATGCCGCCGAGCGCCGAAACCACGCCTGCCATCGCCCAGGCGAGCGCGAAATAGCGCCGCACGTCGATGCCCATCGCCATCGCCACCTGTTGGCTGTCGGCGACGGCGCGCATCGCGATGCCGATGCGGCTCTTGAGGAAAAACCAGCTGAAGGCGGCGAGGAAGACGATGCTGACCACCGCTCCGACCACCTGGACCGGCGGCAGCATGACCGGGCCCAATTCGATCGGCTCGTCGCCGATCGGCATCACGATGGCGCGCGTCCCGGCGCCAAAGGCCAATGTCGCCGTGCCCCGCAACACCGCGGCGAGGCCGATCGTCGCCATCACGACGGCGATGACCGGCCGGCCGATCAGCGGGCGCAACACGACGCGTTCGAGACCGAAGCCGAGCAGCACCATGCCGCTGACGGAGAGCAACGCCGAGACCCAGAATGGCGCGCCGGCGAGGTCGGCGGCTCCCGCGGCGATGAACCCGGCGAACATGACGAACTCGCCCTGCGCGAAATTGATTGCGTCGGTCGCCTTGTAGATCAGCACAAAGCCGAGCGCGATCAGCGCATACATCAGACCGATCATCACGCCGTTGGTCAGCAGGACCAGCGTAAATTGCCATTCGAACTCAGGCATCGGCAGCTTCAAGTAATGGGACCAGCCGGGCGCGTCCTTCGAGACGGCCGCTTTGCGGCCTCCTCAGGATGAGGTCGTTCTTAGTGCCATCTGAAAAATCCGTCATGCTGAGGAGCGCCCTAGGGCGCGTCTCGAAGCACGCACGACATCAGTGCAAGCCTTACCTCCTTCAGGCATAGGCCGGTTCCCGGGCCGGCTCCGCGGGTTCGAGGATGTCCTCGATCACGATCGTCGAGGTCAGGGTCGCCTTCCGGCCGTCCTCATAAGTGATCTCGGTGGTGAGCTCGACCTCCGCCTCACCGCTGTAGAACGCGTCGGTGACGGCGGCGTATTTCTCGGCGACAAAGCGGCGCCGGATCTTGCGGGTGCGCGTGATCTCGTTGTCGTCGGCGTCGAACTCCTTGTTGAGCAACAGGAAACGGTGGATGCGGGCGGCTGCGGGCAAAGAGGCGTTGACCTCGGCGATCTCCGCGGCGATCAGGCGCCGCACCTCGGGCTTGGCGCTCAAATCCTGGAACGAGGTATAGGCGAGGTTGCGCCGCTCGGCCCAGTTCCCGACCGTGGTCAGATCGATCGCGACGATCGCCGCGACAAACGGCCGGCGATCGCCAAAAGCCACCGCTTCGGCGATGAACGGGCTGAATTTGAGCTTGTTCTCGACAAATTGCGGGGCAAACGGCGTGCCGTCGGCAAGTTTGCCGACATCCTTGGCGCGGTCGACGATGACGATATGGCCGCGGTGGTCGACAAAGCCGGAATCGCCGCTGCGCAGCCACCCGTCGCCGGTCATCGTGTCGCGGGTGGCGTCCGGCTGCTTGTAGTATCCCTTGAACACCGCGGCGGAGCGGATCAGCACCTCGCCGTCCTCGGCAATCCGCGCTTCGGAACCCGGTATGACACGCCCGACCGTGTCCGGGTCTGCCTCGCCATCGGGCTGCAACGAGGCGAGACCGGCGAGCTCGGTCGAGCCCCAAACCTGCTTGATGTTGACCCCGAACGCGCGAAAGAAGCGGAAGGTATCGGGGCCGAGCGGTGCGCCGCCGGTATAGACCCAGCGGGCCCGCCGCAAGCCCAGCTGGTCGCGCACCGGCCCGTAGACCAGCACCTCGCCGAGCGCAAGGCTCAGTCTAGAGAGCAGCGAGGCGGGTTTGCCTTCCCCGTTACGCTGCTCCGCCCGCACGGCGAGCGCGCGGAAGAACTCGAAGAGGCGATGCTTCAGCGGTGTCGAATCCGCCGCTCGGACCCGCAGCTGGGTGAGCATGTTCTCCCAGATCCGCGGCGGCGCGATGGCGATCGTCGGGCCGAGCTCGCGCAGATCGCGCTGCACGGTCTGCGGCCGCTCCGGACAGTTGCAGGTGAACCCGACAAGCAGGGTCAGCACCAGCGAGAACAGCGATTCGCCGATCCACGCCATCGGCAAGTAGCACAAGAGCTCGTCAGTGGCGCGGATGTCCTCAGCTGCAATAAAGCCCTGCGCAGAGCTCAGCAGATTGGCGTGCGACAGCATCACCCCTTTTGGGTGGCCGGTCGTCCCTGAAGTGTAGGTGAGGAGCGCCAGATCATCCGGATCGCCGTTATCGATCTCGGCCTCGACACATCCGGGGTTCGCCGCGCCGAACTCGCGGCCGGCCGCCTGCATCTCGGCGAATGACTTAAGGCCGCTGCCGGAATAGTGCCGCAGACCCTTCGGATCGTCATAGATGACGAGTTTGAGATGCGGCAGCTCTGCCCTCAACGACAGGATTTTGTCGACCTGTTCCTGGTCTTCGGCGACGACGACCGAAACCTCGGCGTGGTTCAGCACAAAGACCAGCTCGCTGGCGATCGAGTCCTGGTACATCGGCACCGCGGTGCCGCCGAGGCATTGGGCCGCCACCTGCGCCCAGTAGAGGCTGGGCCGGTTGTCGCCGATGACCGCGAGCTTGTCGCCGCGGCCAAAGCCGTGCGCGGCCAGGCCCAGCGCGAAATCGCGCACCTCCTCCCAATACCGCTCCCAGCTGAAGGTCTGCCAGATGCCGTGGTTCTTTTCGCGGATCGCCGGCCGCGCCGCCATTAGCTCGGCGTTGCGCCGCAGCAGACGCGGCAGTGTCGACTGCGTCATGCGGCGACCACCTCCTGGCGTTCCTTCGCGGTGCCGAGATAGGCACGGATCACGTCCGGGTGACGCTGCACCTCGCCGGGGCTGCCTTCGGCAATCTTGCGGCCGCGGTCGAGCACGGCGACGCGGTCCGAGATATCCATCACCACCGCCATGTCGTGTTCGATCAGGATGACCGTCGTGCCCCATTGCTGGTTCACGTCGAGAATGAAGCGGGCCATGTCCTCTTTTTCTTCCTGGTTCATGCCGCCCATCGGCTCGTCGAGCAGCAGCAATTTGGGGTCGAGCGCCAGGGCGCGCGCCAGCTCGACGCGTTTTCTCAAGCCATAGGCGAGCCCGCTCGTCGGCTGCTTGCGCAAATCTTCGAGCTCGAGAAGCTCGATCAGCTCCTCAGCCCGCGCCCGATGCGCGATCTCCTCCTTCTGCGCCAGGCCCCAATAAATAAAGGAGGACAGCACTCCGGCCTTCATGTGCACGTGACGCCCGAGCATGATGTTGTCGAGCACCGTCATGCCGGCGAACAGCGCGATATTCTGGAACGTGCGCGCGATCCCGAGCGCGGCGACATGCGAAGGACGGGCGCCGGTGATGTCCTTGCCCGCAAAAACGATCGTACCGGTGTCAGGCCGGTAGAAGCCGCTGATCATGTTCAGGAGCGAGGTCTTGCCGGCGCCGTTCGGGCCGATAACCGAGATCAGCTCACCGGAGCGAACCGAGAGCGTCACCGCCTCCACCGCCCGCACGCCGCCAAAGTGCTTCGACACGCCCGAGATGACGAGCTGCGCCTCTACAGGAGAGACGTCGCCACTGTTCACATCACCGGACACGATGCCGCCCGCATTTCCTGCCCTTCCGCCGACGCGCACATGCGCGCGAATTATGGCAGGCATGATGCAGACGCAGGTGGCAGAAGGCAATGGCCTATGTCACTGCCGCGCTTTACTTTTGCTGCCCGGCTTGTCGCGCCGGCCGCGACGTGAAACGATCGGTGCCGGATCTTCGCCGCGGAGAATGGTTAAGCGTGGGCCCATCGGAGACTCTGCCTACGACCGTGCTGACCGGGTTTCTCGGCAGTGGCAAAACAACGCTGTTGCGGCGCGCGCTCGTCTCGCCCGCTCTCGCCGATACGGCTGTCATCATCAACGAGCTCGGCGAGATCGCGATCGACCATCACCTCGTCGATTTCGTCGAGGGCAGCGTCCTGGAACTGCCGGGGGGATGCTTATGCTGCGCGGTGCGCGAGGACCTCGCACGCACCTTGCGCAGCCTCCTCGAGCGCCGCGATGCCGGCGAAATCAGGCGGTTTCGCAGGGTCGTGATCGAAACCACCGGGCTCGCCGACCCGGCCCCGATCCTCTATACGCTCGGCGCCGATCCAATGCTCGATCACTCATTGCACTTGGCGCGGGTCGTCACTCTCGTCGATGCGGTCAACGGCGCCGACAGTCTCGATCGCTTTGCCGAAGCGGGGCGGCAAGCTGCCCTCGCCGACACTTTGGTAATCACCAAGACCGACCTCGCGCCGCTCGGTCCGGATCTCGTCCGGCGGCTCGATGCGCTCAACGACCGCGCCGACCGCATTCTCGCGGTCGAGACCGATGATGCCGGCCTGGTGCTGTTCGGCGGCGGCAAACCGTCGACCGCCCCGGTAAGGCCTGCCGAGCCGGTCGCCATCCACACCCACGGCATCGATGCTTTCGGCGTGATCCTCGAAGGGGCGTTGAGTCGGCTGGACTTCGCCCGCGCCCTGGGGGGCCTCGCCCGCGAGCGCGGCGCCGACCTGCTGCGGGTCAAAGGGATTGTGCGCTTCTCCGATCGCCCGGAGCGGCCGGCCGTGGTGCAAGCCGCCCAGCATGCGATGTTCGCACCGGAATGGCTCGACGACTGGCCCGACCAGGATCGGCGCAGCCGCCTCGTCTTCATCGTCCACGATATCCCGCGCTGCGAAATCCTCGCGCATTTCGCCTTTGCCGAACCGAGGGTTTGGCGCTCGCCATCGTAGGAGGTTCATATGCTCGACACCGTCGTATCGGGCGGTCTTGCCGTCCTTCCCTTTGGTCCCCGGCCGGTTGACATCGGCATCTCCGGCGAAAAAATCGCCGCGATCGGCGCGACGGGCAGCCTTGCCGCCCTCGGCGAGGGGCGGGTTGTCGACGCCGCGGGACAGGTCGTGATCCCGGGCGGCATCGACCCGCATGTCCATTGCCGCTGGCCGATCGTCGTGCCGGGCACGACCAAGCACCAGCTGACCGACCCGGCGTCGGTAGTCAGCCGCGCTGCCCTTTTCGGCGGGACCACGACGATGATCGACTTCGCGCTCGTCGAGGCCGGCGACCGCGTCCAGGGTGCGATCGAGCGGCGGCAGAAGGAATGGGCCGGCGCCTGCCATTGCGACTATGCCTTTCACACGATGGTGCAGGGCAAGATCACTCCGGAGATCCTGCCGCAGCTCGCCGAAGCGGTCGAGGCCGGGCATCCCTCGGTCAAGATCTTCACGACCGACATCACGCCGAGCCGCAAGGGCCGCATGGTCGATTTCGGTGACATCTGGGAGGTGCTGAAGGTTTTGGCGCAGGCCGGTGGGATTGCGGCGATCCACGCCGAGGACAACGACATCGTCATGCACATGTACGAGAAGCTGTTCCGCGAGGACCGGACCGGCTTCGAGAACATGGCCGAGGTGCACAACACGTTGTCGGAGGACCTGTCGTTCAACCGGGTCATCCGATTGGCCGCCAACATCGAGGGATCAGCGCTCTACATGATGCACACCTCGGCGGCGACCGGGGTCGCTGCGATCGCGGCGGCGCGCGCCAAAGGGGTGCCGATTTACGGCGAGACCCTGCACCAGTACCTTATGTACACCGCCGAGGACTACAAAAAGCCCAACGGCCAGATCTATCACACTTACCCTTCGCTCAAATTCAAGGCGGACCAGGAGGCATTGTGGAAGGCGACCGATCACGGCGCGATCCAGACCGTCGCCACCGACGAGATCTGCTGCCCATTGCGCATCAAACTGCAGGGGCGGCGGATCGACGACACGACCGGCGGCAACGCCGGGGTCGAGCCGCGATTATCCTTGATCTACACCGAGACCGTCGAAAAGCGCGGCTATGGGTTGTCCGATTTCGTCGGCCTCGTCTCGGCCAACGCCGCCAAGATCATGGGCCTTTACCCGCGCAAAGGAGCGCTGGCCGTCGGCTCGGACGCTGACATCGTGCTCCTCGACCCGCGCCGGCGCCACACCGTGCGCGCCACCGAACTGCACGAAGCCGATTATAGCCCTTGGGAAGGCCGCGACCTCGCCGCCTGGCCCTCAATGACCATGCTGCGCGGCAAGATCGTCGTCGACGGCGGCGCCTTCACCGGCAACCTCAAAGACGGCCAATTTCTGTTCCGCAAGGTGCCCGAGGATATCAGAGCTAGGCCTAATGTTTAAGCTTATGCAGCAGTTCAGGGGCGTTTCGGCATTTGCTGTCGCGGCGGGATTTTTGATCGGCATGGGCACTTTTGCAGTCAATGCCGACCAAACCGGGGTAGCGCCGCCTCAGGGCTCCACGCTGTTGCTTGAAACATCGGCAGACGGCGTTCAGATCTATACTTGCGAGGCTAAAGGAACTCTCTTCGAATGGTCGTTCAAGGCGCCGGAGGCAAATCTCTTCGACAAGCAAGGCCGGCAGATCGGCGCTCACTTCGCCGGTCCGACCTGGAAGATGGCCGATGATTCCGAGATCGTAGGCGAGGTTCTTGCGAAGGCCGATGCGCCGGAGAAAGATGCAATTCAGTGGCTCCTGTTACGCGCCACATCCCATCAAGGGCAGGGTATCCTTAGTGAGGCAGCCTTTATTCGCCGGATCGACACCAAGGGCGGAGTCGCGCCGACAACCGGCTGTGACGCCAGCCATGTCTCAGACCAGGCGCGCATGCGTTACTCAGCCATTTATCAATTCTTCAGCGCGCCAAAGGCTAGGTAAGGCTGTCAAACTTGCCGGTGCTCTCTCGGATCCCTTCGCGACTGCTCCTGGTGGCTCTTCCGCTCGCGTTCGCAGCTTGCGCGCATGCGCCTGAGGTCCTGGTGGCTTTCCGGACCGAAAAACAGGCGCAAGAACATTGCCCAAACGATACTGTCGTGTGGGTGGATCCTCAAAGCGGCGGGTATCATCTCAACACGAGTCCGTCATATGGCCATGCGGGAGCAGGCCGCTACGCCTGCCGCGGCGAAGCGGAACTGGCGGGAATGCGTGCATCCTCCGACTAGACGCGGCGCCCCTCCATGGTTTTCCAGGCCAGATGACCTGCCAACGAAGCGAGCAATTGCGGCGGCGCCGGCGTTACAGGGAGCGGGCACGGCCTCGCCGGGCTGCAGCGCCAGATTGAATACTTGGAGGGGTGCGCAGACGATTGTCGGCAAACTCGCGCCAAACAGATACCGGACGACCCCGTCCTCACCGGGCTGCGGCATCCCGCCGATTGCGTCAGCGGCGGGCCAAATTCACGGCCTGTTGTTCCTTTGCGTCCAATGGCGCGGAAGGCGACACCAACTGGACCTGCGGCGGCATCTGTGATGGCGGGCTAGCCCCCACCTTAGTTGCATCAGTCGGGCTCATGCCGGCGGCCCAGTGTACGGAGGAGCTGCGCCCTTCGACGGAGCGGGCCCGTCTTCGGTGGAGCCGGTCACAACGGAAGCTTCCGCGGCGGCGCTTCCTTGCACGATCGCCGGTACCTGGGTTTGGGTTTGTGCCTGCGCCAGTGCCGGCAGGCCGATTAGAAGGACAGTTCCGATTGCCGTCTTCATTGGTTGCTCCGCGAGAATCACTGGCGCTGCGTCCAGTCGAAGGCCTCTACATAGAGGCCGGTGGTGTTCACCAGGATCGTGGCGTCGTCAGTCGGCGGGTTGACGCTGACCGTCACTGACGCCTGCCAGTTCTTTTGCGGCCCGAGTGCGCCGCCGCGGCTGCGTTTGTCCTCCCTCCATTCAACCCGCCAACGATGCCTGACGGGCAGGTGCAGATCTGGGCCAGCAGTCAGGGTCAGTTCATGATCCGCGCCTATTGCGCCAAATTGCTCGACATCGACATGGCCAATATCCGGGTCACGCCGGCCGAGATCGGCGGCGGGTTCGGCGGCAAGACGCTGATCTATCTGGAACCCGTGGCATTGGTCCTGTCACGCAAGACCGGGCGGCCGGTGAAGATCGTTATGACGCGTGAAGAGGTCTTCCGGGCGACTGGCCCGACCTCGGGCGGCGTCATCGAGGTCAAGCTCGGCGCCAAACGGGACGGTACGATCGTCGCCGCCGACCTCGTGCTCAAATATCAGGCGGGCGCCTTTCCCGGCTCACCAGTGCAACCCGGCTGCATGTGCGCCTTTGCGATGTATGACCTGCCGAATGTGCATATCACCGGCTACGATGTCGTCTCGAACCGGCCGAAGGTGGCGGCTTACCGTGCTCCGGGTGCGCCGATCTCGTCCTTCGGGGTCGAGAGCTGCCTCGACGAACTCGCCCGCGAACTCGGTATAGATCCACTGGCGCTGCGGGAGAAAAACGCAGCGAAGGAAGGCACCAAGGCGGTCCATGGGCCGACCTGGACCAATATCGGATACCTCGACACGTTGGCGGCAGCAAAGGCCCATCCGAACTACCGGATCCCTCTCGGTCCCAATCAAGGCCGCGGCGTTGCCTGCGGCTTCTGGTTCAATGTCGGCGGTGAATCGAGCGCGCAGGTGCACGTCAACGAAGACGGCTCCGTCAGCGTCGCGTCGGGCAGTCCGGATATCGGCGGCTCGCGCGCCTCAATGGCGATGATGGCGGCGGAAACGCTCGGAATTCCGGTCAATCGCGTGAAACCGATCGTCGCCGACACCGCCTCGATCGGCTTTACGCATGTGACGGGCGGCAGCCGGGTCACGTTTGCGACCGGCATGGCGACTGTGCAGGCGACCGAAAAGGTCATCGACCAGCTGAAGCAGCGCGCCGGGATGATCTGGGATATCAGCCCCGAAGCCGTCGATTGGCGGGATGGCTGCGCCTATCCGGCTGGACCGAATGCCGGCAGCTTCGATCCGCTGCCATTGGCCGAAATCGCGATCAAGGCGGCCCGCACCGGCGGTCCGATCGGCGCCGAGGTATCGGTCAATGCCCAAGGGGCGGGGCCGGCCTTTGCGACCCATGTTTGCGATGTCGAAGTCGATCCCGAGACTGGGCATGTGACGATCCTGCGGTATACGGCGGCGCAGGATGTCGGCCGAGCCATCCATCCGAGCTATGTCGAAGGCCAGATCCAGGGCGGTGTCGCGCAAGGGATCGGCTGGGCGCTGAACGAGGAGTACATCTACGACAAGCAGGGGCGCCTGGATAACCCGGGGTTTCTCGACTATCGCGTGCCGGTCGCGTCCGACTTGCCGATGATCGACCCGGTCATCGTCGAGGTACCGAACCCGCGGCATCCCTTCGGCGTCCGCGGTGTCGGCGAGGTGCCGATTGTGCCGCCGATGGCGGCAGTCGCCAATGCGATCCACGCTGCGATCGGGATGCGTCTGCGCGACCTGCCGATGTCGCCGCCAAAGATCCTCGCCGAGATCGACGCCGAGGAGCCAAGACGTCTCGCCGCCGAGTAGGCCGTCAGGAAAGATAACTCCGCGGCACGCAGGCGCGGTACCGGCTGTCCGCTACCGGCAAAACGGCGACCTCGACGCCGTAGCACGCACGAAGCGTTTCGGCCGTGACGACCTCGACTGGTGGGCCGATCCGTAGCAATTCGCCGCCTGCCAGCACCGCAACCCGGTCGGCGCAGGCGAACGCCTGCTCGGGGTGATGGGTCGACAGCAGCACGGTCAGCCCGTGAGCTCTCGGAAAGGCTGCGAACGGCGTCGAGAACTCGCACCTGATTGCCAAAATCGAGGCTCGCGGTCGGCTCGTCGAGAACCAGGATCCGGGGTTCCTGAGCCAGCGCGCGAGCAACCAAGGCGAGCTGTCGCTCGCCGCCGCTGATCCGCACCCATTCGCGTGGGGCAAGAGGTTCGATCCCCAGTGTCGCAAGGGCCTCGGCCGCTACCTCGCGATCGACGGCTGACGGAGCGCTGAAGGGTCCCCGATGAGCAGTGCGCCCCATCAGGACCAGTTCGGCAACCGTAAACGGAAAGGCGCCACCGCCGCTCTGCGGCACATATCCGAAAGTCAGCGCCCGCTGTCGCGCGCTCCAATTTTCGGTGAGCCGGCCATCGACGCGGACCGCGCCGGCCTGAGGCGGCAGCAGACCGAGGATCGTCTTGAACAATGTGGACTTGCCCTCGCCGTTGCGCCCCAGCACGCACAGCACTTCGCCGACGCCGATGTCCAAGGTGACATGGCGGCCGACGACGTGTCCGGCATAACCGTAGCTCAAATCCTCCACAGTCAGCCGTGGCGAAGTCACGACCATGCCGGGCGTCGGCTGAAGGCCAGCAGCCACAAGAACACGGGTGTGCCGAGCGCCGCTGTCAGGACTCCAAGCGGCAACTCCACCGTGCCGATTGTGCGCGCCACTGTATCCACGGCAAGGAGATAGCCGGCGCCGAACAAAACGCTGACGGGAAGCAGCCGTGTAAATGCGGGCCCGACCACAAGCCGCGCCAGATGGGGCACGACGAGCCCCACCCAGCCGATGATGCCGCTTGCCGCGACTGCCGCCGAGGTCATCAAGGTCGCCGCGGCGATCACAATGACGCGCAGCATGCGGGTATTTACCCCAAGGGCGGTCGCCTCCTCATCGCCCAACGTCATAACGTCGATGCGCCAGCGCAGCAAAGCAAGCGGCACCAATCCGACTGCGACTGCCGGCAATAAGCTCGTCAGGTCGTGCAGGTTTGCCGCCGCCAGGCTGCCGAGCAGCCAGAAGGTAATGGCCGGGAGCTGATTGTAGGGATCGGCGAGATATTTCAGCAGTCCGACCCCGGCGGCGAACAATGCCCCAATGACAACCCCCAGCCAGAACCAATACCAGCACCGCGTCACGGCCGCGCATTGCTGCAGCAATCGCGTAGACGATGATCACTGCGGCGAGCCCCCCGGCAAAAGACGCGGCCTCGATTGCGAGAACGGGTAATGACAGGTAGATCCCGATGACTGCGCCAAAGGCGGCGCCGGAGGAAACCCCGAGGATATCGGGCGAGACCAGCGGGTTGCGGAACAGCGACTGGTAGGCCGCTCCGGCGGCGGCGAGCGCCGCACCAACAGCCGTCGCGGCGAACACCCGAGGCAACCGAATTTGCAGAATGACAGCTTCGGCGGGCGCTGACAGCGGCGAGGCCGCGCCCGTAACCTTTGCTACCAAGAAGGCCAGGAGCTCGCCAGGAGCCACGCGATAAGGTCCGAGCGCCGTGGCAGCCGCGACCAGCAGCAGCAAGGTCAAGGCTGCGCCGACAATAAGCGCGCGGTAACCGAAAGCCGCGGAAGGCTCACGCCGGGGGACTGGCGAGAAGCCCATCGAGTTGCGCGTCGCTCGGTTCCTGCTGATAGAAAAGGGCATAAAAGCGGCGCGCCTCGGCGCGGATGTCCTGCGGGAAGGAGGCAGGATAGAGCAGCTTGCCGAGCCATAGGAGCCCGATCAGCCGATTAGCTGCAGGCGGGTTGTCGAGCCATGAAAATGGCAGATCAGGCACAAAGTGGATGTGCGCCGCTTGCACTGCCTTGACCTCGCGCCACACCGGGTCGGTGCGGACCGCAGCATAAAAGGGTCGGTCCACGGTCAGGATCACGTCGGGTTGCCAGGCGAGGATCTGCTCCGGCGAGACATCGACGATTGCGCGGGGGCCGGTATCCTTGCCGACGACGTTGCGCGCGCCGACGAGGTCGACCACTTCGCTGCCGATCGAGCCGGCAACCGCCGTCTCCAGGCCGCGCGGTCCACGGGCGACATAGACGCTCGGACGCTTTGCCGACGGGACCTTGGCGACCGCCTCTTGGACTGCGCCCAACACGGTCTCGGCATAACGGGCGAGCGCCTCCGCCCGCTCGGGAACTCCGAGCAAACCGCCGACCGTGCGCAATGTCGCAGCGGTTTCAGCGAGACGGCCGCCGATCAGCACCGCGGGGATATGCGTCTGCTCCTGCACCTGATCGGCGAGCGATACATAGGTGGCGGTTGTGCTGCCGACGTCGAGTACAAGATCCGGCGCCAGCTGCACGACACTTTCGAGATTGACAGTGTTGCCCCTCCCGGTGAGCCGCCCGATTTCGGGGAGCTCGGCATATCGCGTGGGCAGGAAAGGCCGCGCGTCCGGGGTAGGGGCTCGGGTCCAGCCGACCATCTTCTCGGGTGCTAGAGTGAAGAGAGTGACCGAAGCCGGCGGCCCGGCGGGAAAGACCCGCCGGATCTCATCCGGCACATCGACCCGCCGCCGGGCCGAGTCGGTGAACGGCTTCGCCTGTGCTATCGGCGGAGCGAATGCGAGCCCGGCGATCGCTCCGGCGCTTAGACCAAGAAGATCGCGTCGCCTCACTTGGCGACCATCACATCCGACGCCTTGATCACCGCAAACGCATCCTCGCCCACTTTGAGAGCGAGGTCGTCGACCGCCTCGTTGGTGATCGACGAGGTGACGATCACCCCGCCGCCGATGTCGATGCGGACATGCGCCGTCGTCTGACCTTTGGTGACCGCAACGATCTTGCCCTTGAGCTGATGCGGGCACTGAGCTTCATGTTACTCTCCTCCAGGATGGACGACTGATCGGCATTCGCCGCAGGGGTCGCGGGGTTTATCCCATCGGACATCGCGTTACCAGCACGAACTAGCCCAACGATGTCTGGCCTTCGGAGTCGCACAATCTCAATGACGACTCTTAAGGTGCGAATGCCTTTCTTTAATGCTATCTTCCCTCATGAGCGAGTACCTGTCCGTCTATGTCACCGCCCCGTCGTTCGATGTAGCCCACAAGATTGGACGCGCCCTGGTCGAGGAACGGCTCGCTGCCTGCGTCAACATCATTCCCGGCATGCACTCGATCTACCGCTGGCAACGCAAGATAGAGACGGCCACTGAAGCCGTGCTGATTGCCAAGAGTTCGCGCCTCCCTGTTCGAAGAGATCGAAAAGCGCATCATAGAATTGCACCCTTACGACTGCCCATGCATCGTGGCGTGGCCAATCGCGGCCGGACACCAGTCGTATCTCGATTGGCTCGGGCAGGAAACGGCTTCGTAGGGGAGTCATTCGAGCTTCGCAGGCCAAGGATGCCTGCTGACGGTCACAATTGCGTGACGTTCGCTCCTCCTATTCAAATATAGCGTACAGGAGCGCATCTCCTAATGATGCGTTGGAACGTACGTGCGTAGAGGACGCTCGACCGATGATGACAAGACGTTTCTTACTGGCCACGAGTGCGGTCGGGCTGGCGACATGGCTCGGCTCGTCTTGGTCCGCCTCTTCAGATGCCGAACCGTTCACGGTGACACATACCGATGACGAATGGCGCGAGCTGTTGAAGCCGGATCAATACGCGGTGTTGCGGCAGAGCGCGACCGAACGCCCGTTTACGAGCCCGCTCCTCAACGAGCATCGCCCAGGCGTCTTCGCCTGCGCCGCCTGCGATCGGGGCCTGTTTTCGTCGGAGACCAAGTTCGAAAGCGGCACCGGCTGGCCGAGTTTCTGGGCGCCGCTCGACGACGGGGCAGTCGGCACGACCCGGGACACTACGCTCGGCATGATCCGCGTAGAGATCCATTGCAGCCGTTGCGGCGGGCATCTCGGTCACGTCTTCGACGATGGCCCCAAGGTGACCGGTTTGCGCTATTGCATGAATGGGGTTGCCATGACCTTCAAGCCGGCTGCCGCCTGACACCGGAAGCTCATCGCCATGACCCTCTTTGTGCTGGCCTATCTCGGCGGCGTCCTGACCATCATCAGTCCCTGTATCCTGCCCGTGCTGCCGTTTGTGTTCGCACGGTCCGATAAACCATTCGTCAGCAGCGGGCTGCCTTTGCTCGCCGGGATGGCCGCTACCTTTGCGGCCGTTGCGACGCTTGCTGCAATCGGCGGCGGGTGGGCTGTCCAGGCGAACGAGTATGGCCGCCTTGCGGCGTTGGCCCTGTTGGCCGTGTTCGGACTCGCCCTGTTGTTTCCTGCGCTGTCCGACCGATTGACGCGACCCCTAGTTGCGCTGGGCTCGCGCCTGTCGGAGACCGCCGACCGGAGCGCCGGGACGGGCGGTTCGGCGGTTCTGCCGTCGCTCTTGCTCGGCGTCGCCACGGGCCTCCTTTGGGCGCCCTGTGCCGGGCCGGTATTGGGTCTGATCTTGACGGGCGCGGCTCTCGAGGGGGCAAATGCCCAGACCTCGCTGCTGCTGGCGGCTTATGCGGCGGGCGCGGCGACATCGCTCGCGCTCGCCCTCGCAATCGGCGGCCGCGTCTTAGCGGCGATGAAGCGCTCGCTCGGAGCCGGCGAATGGATCCGGCGCGGTCTGGGTGCTGCGGTACTCGCCGGCGTGGTGGTCATCGCGCTCGGCTTTGACACGAAGTTTCTTACCCAAGTTTCGTTGGCGAGCACCGCCCCTCTCGAACAAGGCCTGGTCGACAAGCTGCATCCCGACGTACGCGAGCAGCCGTCACGAGGCGGCTCCATCGCCTCGACCGCCAATCCTCCGGTGATGATCCAACGGCCTGCGGATGTGCAGGCTCGGCCTTCAGCGGAAGGCATCCCTGCAGCAATTACCGGCAATGCTCCGACGATGACGCAGGGTCAGCCGGAAACTCAGGTTGAGGATTTGCCGATCGAAGGCGAGATGCCTTCCTTGTCTGGAGCCGTCCAGTGGCTAAACTCGCCGCCGCTGACCCCGGAAGCGCTCAGAGGCAAGGTCGTCGTCGTCGATTTCTGGACCTATTCCTGCATCAATTGTCTGCGCTCGATCCCCTATGTCCGCGCCTGGGCCGAAAAATACAAAGACCAGGGCCTGGTAGTGATCGGCGTGCATACCCCGGAATTTGCGTTCGAGAAAAACATCGATAATGTGAAAAAGGCCGTCTCTGATCTCAAAATTGGCTTTCCGGTAGCGATCGACAATGACTACGCGATTTGGCGCGCCTTCAAGAACCACTATTGGCCGGCCGACTACTTCATCGATGGGCAGGGCCGCATCCGGGATCATGCATTCGGCGAAGGCGACTACGCCGCCTCCGAGCATGTAATCCAGCAACTTCTCGCCAAAGCCGGCAGAACCAAGGTGTCCGGTGGTTTGGTGGCGGTAAACGCCTCCGGGGCCGAAGCGGCATCGGACAGCGACAACGATCGATCGCCCGAGACCTATATCGGGTATGCCCGGGCAGAGAAATTCGTCTCACCGGACGGGATTGTCAAAGGCGTCGCGCACGTTTACGCCGCAGGCAAGCCGCAAATCAACGAATGGGGTCTGTCAGGGGATTGGACTCTCGGCGAAGAACGCGCTGTCCTCAATAAGAAAGAGGGCGGCATTGTCTACCGGTTCCATGCTCGCGATCTCCACCTCGTTCTCGGCTCCGCGCGCGCGGGCAATCCCGTTCGCTTCCGCGTCACAATAGATGGCGCACCGCCCGGCGACAGCCACGGCGCCGATGTCGATGCCGACGGCCAAGGCGTCGTAACCGGCCAGCGCCTTTACCAGCTTGTTAGGCAGAATGGTGCCATCGCCGATCACACGTTCGAGATCAGGTTCCTCGATCCCGGCGCAGAGGCCTATGCCTTCACCTTTGGGTGAAGCGGGAGGCGCAATCTCCGTTTTCTTCAGCGCTCAGGCGAAGTGTGGCATGATTTCCGACGCGAGCAGTTCGTTGGTCTCCGCGTCGTTCCTGTAGTCGCTGTTGATCAACAATTGCACGCCGGCATCCTGGTATTGGCCGATAAGATCGATCGCCTCGGACACCGTGCCGACGAAGCCGCGCAATGGTCCGCGATCCGCCAGCCGTTGACGCTTCGCCGCCACTGCCGCCTCGTCACGCGCGAGCAACCAGCTGTTATTATGTGTCTTCTCGATCGCATCGTAATCGCGTTGCGCAGTGTCGCAATGGCCGCGAAGCACCGAAAGCTTGTGTCTCACCATTTCGGGATCGCCGCCGACATTGCAGGCATCGGCCAGGCGAGCGACGGCGCGCAAGGTGAGCTGCTCGCCGCCGCCGGCGATCATCACCGGCGGGCGTGGCTTCTGGACCGGCTTCGGCTCGACGATCGCGTCCTCGACATGGAAATACCTGCCGTGAAAGGTCGTTCGCTTCTCCGTCCACATCGCGAGGATCAGCCGGACTGCCTCCTCCATCTGCCGGATGCGCACCGCCGGCCGCTCCGGAAATTCCCAGCCATACTGGCGGTACTCTGTCTCGAAATAGCCGGCGCCGATGCCGAGCGTCAGCCGCCCCCGGCTGATCAGATCGACACCGGCCGCGATCTTGGCCAGATGTGCGGGATTGCGGTAGCCGACCGACGTGGCGAGCGTGGCGAGGCGGATGCGATTGGTCACCGCGGCGAGCGCCGACAAGACGGTCCAGCCTTCCATGAAGGGCTCGTCGGGCGCGCCCACCCCGGCAATCTGGATCAGATGATCCATCACCGAGAACCAGACGAAGCCATGGTTTTCGGCCCATTGCGCTTTCGCCTTTACCGCCTCGAACGCTTCGGCCGGATCGCGACCAAATAACCAAGACGGGTTGTGAATGCCGAATTTCATCAGGATTACTCCCGGTCTGGCCCAAGGCGGCGTAGGGCGGTGCCGCGGCACCACCCTCGCTTGCCGTTATGCCGCCTTATGCGGTTCTGATCCAGACTGCCTTAACATTCAAATACTCTTCCATCTGCTGGATGCCGGATTCGCGGCCATAGCCGCTCATCTTGTAGCCGCCGAACGGGACGGCCGGATCCATCGCCTGGTAGCAGTTAATCCACACCGAGCCGGCACGAAGCCCCTTGGCGAGGCGATGCGCCTTGCTGACATCGCGCGTCCACACGCCGCTGCCGAGCCCAAAGGTCGTGGCATTGCCGCGGCGGATGACCTCGTCGACATCCTTCCAAATTCAGCTTGCAGCGATCGGCGGGCGAGATCTTCGCCCACGGCCCGCTTTCGAAAGCGCCCCGCGCCGCCTTGACGGCCGCATCGATATCCTCAGCATCGGCCTCGGCGACGCCGCGACCTCTGTCCTGTCGCCGGATCGAAAACATCGAACCTCTTGCCCGATTTGGCGTCGACCCATTTGCCGTCGATCATCAGCTGGTGTTTACCGGCGAGAAAGACCGAAGCGGCCGAACCCAACCGCGCATGAACTGTCGCGATATCCATGGCTTCCTCCTGAGCTACGCTGTATATGAGTAACAGAATTATGCACTTGACAAAGTCGCGCTAGGTGCCTAGCTTGTAGGTAGAAAAGCAATGGGCAAGCGCGATGTTAACCCTCAATCAAGTCTCTGCTCTTACCGAGGATGAAGCTCGCGAAACGATCGAGGGCATCCTGTGGCTGGACGGCCCAATTTGCCCGCACTGTGACGCGACGGAGAATGTAACCCGGCTCCAGGGTAAGGCGCATCGGCCGGGCGTCTTTCAGTGCAACAATTGCCATGAGCAATTCACCGTCACGGTCGGAACGATTTTTGAAGACAGCCATATTCCGCTGCGCAAATGGCTGATGGCTTTCGCGCTGCTTTGTTCGGCGAAGAAGGGTATTTCGGCACTCCAGTTGCAGCGTGAGCTCGAATTCGGCTCCTACCGTACAGCGTGGCACATGGCGCACCGCATCCGTCACGCTATGACCAAAGAGCCTCTAGCTGGGCTACTCAAGGGAACGGTTGAGGGGGACGAAACTTACGTCGGCGGCAAGCCGCGCAGGCCTGCCGGCCCGTCACGCGGAACGGGAGAGCCGAAAGCAAAAAGGCGCGGCGGCGGCCGAAGCACGCGCCATCGGACGCCGGTTGTGGCATTGGTCGAGCGTGAAGGTGGCCGGTCTGTCGCTAAGCCAACAATTGACGCGACCTCGCAAACTCTGTCGCCTATCATGCGGGCGAATATCGACCGGAGCGCGAGATTGATGACCAACTCATGGCGCGGCTACATCATGGTTGGTCGGGAATTCGCGGGCGGTCACGAGCGGGTTGATCACGGAGCCGGCGAATACGCTCGGGGCGATGCGCACGTCAACACAGCCGAGTCGTTCTTTGCGCTGCTGAAGCGCGGCATCGTCGGCTCGTTTCATCATGTATCGCCGGAGCACCTGCATCGCGATTGCGATGAGTTCTCGTTCCGTTGGGATCACCGCAGCTTGACGGACTCCGACCGCACCGAAATCGCAATTCGGCAGGCGAACGGGAAACGATTGCTATACCGGGACTCGGCTGTCGGGTAAGATCCTCCGAAGTACAGGATCGCTCGGGTATGGCAACCGCTGCGGATATTGACGCTCTCGTTACGTTGGAACTTGTGGGTCGCAAAGTGACGCCGCAGAAGTTCCTCAATGGCGTCAAGGCGTTCTTCGGGATTGTTGAGGAGGTTACAAAATCTGTATGCGAGGATCGTCCGAGGGTAATTTGGCGGGTCCAGGTCAAGGCAGGAAGTAACCTCGTTGGGATCACGCCGGAGCCGGGTTTCCCGCCACCCGTAGTCGCCCTCATCGCCGACTCTGTCGGCAATGGAATCAACAGCCTCGAAGAAGCTCCATCGGAGCCGGCGTACTTTTCTGCGCGCGCGCTTCGGCACCTGCATGATTTGGCCGTGATCGTCGGAACCGACGATGAGGACGACACAGAAATTAAGGTCTGGGTACGAAAGGATGCCCGCGAGCTAACCCATCGATCCGTCGCTCATACAGCCGAGCTATTGACGGCCGCTTACGCGGATCACGGCTCAATTGAGGGCAGACTACAAGTCGTTTCCGAGCGGCGTGGGCTGCACGTCGTTGTCTATGAGCCGCTTTGGGATAAGTCGGTTCGCTGTCATCTGAGTGATGAACAGGCGGAAATCGCCCTTCAAAACTTCGGCAGGCGAGTAGAGGTTACGGGCCTCGTTCGATACCGCGGCGACGGAACGCCAGTGAGCATCGATGTCGATGAAATCGTACCCTTCCCGACACCCGAGGATATCCCCGGATACCGTGCGGTTCACGGCATTCTCCGAGACGCGCCGCCGTGACGGATCGGCGGTATTGGGACTCCGATTGCTTTCTGGGTTGGCTGCTTGCCGAGCCTGATAAGGAGGAGCAGTGTCGCGCGGTCCTTGATGCGGCGGAACAGGGCAAGGTGATCATCGTCTCATCGGCTTTGACGATCGCCGAAGTGCTTGCGATACGAGGGCGCCCGCGCGTCGGTAATGACAAACGTGCGCTTGTCGAGGGCTTTTTCCGAAACGAGTACATCATTATTCGGAACCTCACCCGTCGCGTTGCGGAGGCAGCGCGTTCTATGGTCTGGGATCACGGCGTCGCGCCTAAGGACGCCATCCATGTGGCGACGGCACTAGATGCGCGATTAACGCTCCTCGACACTTTTGACCGCGAGCTGTGTAAGCACAGTAACCATCTCGGCTCGCCGCCGTTGATCATTGAGCTTCCGCAACTGGTCGAACCGGGGCTTCCCTTTGAGAAAAAAGACGCAAGCGATCCCAACAAAGGAACCTGAGCGACGATCGTCGCCGAAGCAAGGCGGCAAGCTCTCGCTCTACGGGCTCTCGATGGAGGACGCGCTACGAGCTGCGGCGCGGACTGGACGACCGCCGCCGCAGGACAAGCTGCCGCCGAAACGCAAGAAGGGCACTGATCCCAACCCCACTTAGGTTTTTTTCAACCCATGAGATCGGAACCTTGCTCTACTTTGTAAAGTGCATAATTCCGATGAGTAAATATATCACTTCTCTCTGCCCAACGGCAACCTCCGCCTCGGGTTTTGGGTGGAAAAGTCAGCGGCTGTACGAACACCGTCGGAACGGCTGGTGACGGGTATCGGATTAAACCATCAGTGGGAGTCGAAGCCTGATGTCGAAGTTAAACCGCCGATTGATGATTGCCGTATTAGCCGCTGGACTATCATCGCTGGGCGCGTTCGCCAATGCCGCCTGCGCGCCGGGCACCCCGCAACTGATCATATATCACGCCGGCACCCTGACCGCCGCATTCTCAGCGGTCGAGACCTTGTTCACGCAACAGACCGGCGTCTGCGTGACCGATGTCGCTGCAGGCAGTGTCGACGCCGCTCGGCGCATTACTACAGGCCAAGAGCCCTGCGACATTTTCGCCAGTGCTGATTTCGAAGATATCGACCTGCTGCTAAAGCCAGCGGGCTTCGCGGATTACGACATCCTGTTCGGTCAGGGCGGCATGGTCCTGGCTTATACCACCGGCGGTCGCCGACGACTGGTATGCAGGCAGGCGTTACGATCGGCGGTTCCCACCCTTTTGTCGATCCGAGCGGCTATCGCGCCGACCTGATCTTCCGGTTGGCGAACCGGCTGTACCAAGTGCTCAATCTTTATGACTTGCTGCTGGAACACTACGCAGTCATAAAGGCCAATGACGCGCTGGGCACGACCTATGACTATCAGCTCATTTATCAACACAGCGCCCTGGCGGCTTACAATGCAGATGCGACAAAGTCCTACCGCTATGCTCTGCTTCCCAACGAACTCAGTCTGTCGGATCCGAAGCTGAACGGCCGCTATCGGGAAGCGGCTATTACGATACCTGGTTTGGGCCTGCCCAACACCGATACGACCGTAACCATCCCGGGGACGCGCGTGGTCTGGGGTTTGACCATCTTGAAGGGCGCCGCCAACTCCGGCAATGCCATCAAGTTCCTGCAACTTTTGTTCAGCGCTCAGGGAATGGCGTTGCAGACAGCGGCAGGGCCAACGCCGATCAGCCCGCCAGTCGCCGGTAGGAGGGATTTCGAACGGCTGCCCAAGGCGTTACGCTCATTGGTGCGGGCCCAGCACGGAAACGAGCACTAATTCCCTCGCCAGAGGCCTGATAAGAAGGGAGATCGGACCATGGAGTATGTAAAGCTCGGTCGTACGGGTCTGGAGGTGTCGCGGATCTGCCTTGGCTGTATGAGCTATGGTGTCTCCGATCGGGGCAATCATGCGTGGAGCATCGGTGAGGAGGAGAGCCGCCCTTTCATCAAGCGCGCTCTTGAGGGCGGCATCAATTTCTTCGACACGGCGAACCGATATTCGCTCGGCAGCAGCGAGGAGATCCTAGGCCGCGCGATCAAGGATTTCGCCCGCCGCGACGAGGTCGTGATCGCGACCAAGGTCTATGGGCAAATGAGGCCGGGACCCAACGGCGGTGGCCTGTCACGCAAGGCGATTATGCGCGAGATCGACGACAGCCTGCGGCGCCTCGGCACCGACTACGTCGACTTGTACCAGATCCACCGCTGGGATTACGGCACACCGATCGAAGAGACGCTCGAAGCGCTGCACGACATCGTCAAAGCCGGGAAGGCCCGTTATATCGGCGCGTCCTCGATGCATGCATGGCAATTCGCCCGGGCTCTTGGTATTTCAGAGCGCCACGGCTGGACTCGCTTTGTAAGTATGCAGAACCTGGTGAACCTGCTCTATCGCGAGGAGGAGCGCGAGATGCTGCCACTTTGCGCGGTCGAAGGGATCGGCGTCATTCCGTGGAGCCCGCAGGCTCGCGGGCGACTGACGCGGGATTGGGACTATACCAGCATCCGGACCGAGACCGATGACGCTCACCAAAGGCTGTTCGCAAAAACTGCCGAAGAGGACCGCAAGGTCGTCGATCGCGTCGCCGAGGTTGCCGCAGCACGCGGCATACCGCGGGCGCAGGTTGCGTTGGCGTGGCTGCTCTCGAAGCCGGTCCTTACGGCGCCGATCGTCGGCGCCACCAAGCTGCACCATCTCGACGACGCTCTCGCATCCGTGAACGTGAAACTTTCCGCCGACGAGATTATCTCTCTGGAAGAGCCATACGTGCCGCATGCGGTCGTCGGTTTCGTTTGAGCCCGCTTCCAGGAGGTGATAGATGCCGCGAGCATGCCCTTTCTTCCGTTCGTTGTTGATTTTTGCGGCGCTCCTGCTGGGCGCCGGCCTCGCGCTGCGCGTACTCCCGTCGGCGGCGGAGGGGGCGCGCTCGATCCCGCCGCCGGTGCTCGACGAGCCGGCGAACCCGCAGGCGACATCCGAGGTCGCGATCCTCGCCGGCGGCTGCTTCTGGGGCGTCCAGGGCGTGTTTCAGCATGTCGAGGGGGTCACGAGCGCCGTATCCGGTTACGCGGGCGGCGCAGCTGAGACGGCGCATTACGAAATGGTTGGCACCAACACGACTGGGCACGCGGAATCGGTCCGCGTCATTTTTGACCCCCGCCGCATCAGCTATGGCCGCATCCTGCAAATCTATATTTCGGTCGCCCATGATCCGACTGAGCTCAACCGCCAGGGCCCTGATGTCGGCACCCAATATCGCTCGGCGATCTTTCCGACCAATCCGGAACAGACGCAGATTGCCGAGGCCTATACCGCCCAGCTCAGCCAAGAGCATGTGTTTAATGCTCCGATCGTCACGAAGATCGAACCCGGCCACGACTTCTATCCGGCCGAGGATTACCACCAGGATTTTCTGACGCGTAACCCTCGCTACCCGTACATCGTCATCAATGATTTGCCAAAGATTGAAAATCTGAAGCGCTTGTTCCCCGACCTTTATCGCGCGACCCCGGTGCTGGTCGCGGCGGCAGCACCACGGAGCTGACCGGCGCCGCCGCTTGCAGAGGCCCGAGGTTAGGCGGTCGTGCCGACGCTGTAAGAATGTGCGCCAGCGCCAGCCAAGCGCCCGTGATCGACGATCAAATATTCGTCGCGGATCGGGCGGCCCTCGAACCAGCATTCGAGGATTTCGCGCGTTCCGGCCGCATAGCGCGCCTGCGCCGATAATGAAGTCCCTGAGGTGTGCGGTGTCATTCCGTGATGGGGCATTGTACGCCAGGGATGATCGGGCGGTGCGGGTTGCGGATACCACACATCACCGGCATAACCAGCCAATTGCCCGCTCTGCAAAGCCCGGACGACGGCGTCGCGATCGCAAATCCGGCCGCGGGCTGTGTTCACGAGGTAAGCGCCTCGCTTCATCTTGCCGATCAAGGCGTCGTTGAAGAGATGTTCGGTCTCCGGGTGCAACGGAGCGTTGATCGTGACGACGTCACACACCTGCACCAGAGACTCGACCGTTGGATGGTAAGCGACATTGAGTTCCTGCTCGACGGCTGGCGCAAGCCGATGCCGATCGGTGTAATGCAATTTGACGTCAAACGGCTTTAGTCGGCGCAGCACGGCCAGTCCAATGCGGCCGGCGGCTACGGTGCCGACCTCCATCGCTTCCAGGTCGTAGGATCGCGCGACGCAATCGGCGATGTTCCAGCCGCCGTCGATTAGCCATTTGTAGGACGGAATATAGTTGCGCACGAGCGCAAGGATCATCATCACCACATGCTCGGAAACACTGATGCTATTGCTGTAGGTGACCTCGGTTACGGTAATCCCCTGCTTTATCGCAGCTTGCAGGTCGACGTGATCCGAGCCGATACCCGCGGTGATGGCGAGCTTCAGCTTCGGCGCATTGGCGATCCGCTCGGCGGTCAGGTAGGCCGGCCAGAAGGGTTGCGAGATGACAATGTCAGCATCGGGCAGCTCGCGCTCGAAGCGGGAATTCTCTCCCTCCTTGTCTGAAGTAACGACAAAGGTATGACCCAGATCTTCGAGGAATTTTCGCAGCCCGAGGCCGCCCGAAACGCTCCCGAGAAGAGTGCCTGGCGTGAAATCGATCGCCTTCGGTGTCGGCGTTCTCTGTCCGCCTGGGTAATGTTCAACTTTGGGTACGGCATCACGAGCGTATGATTGAGGATATCCGGTTACCGGATCGTCGTACAACACACACAAAATCTTTGCCATGTCTTCTTCGAATTCGGCCACGTAAGAAATATCGCGAGGAGCCGGCTGGCGATCAAATCAAAGTTATGGATCGGGTGATCGAAGATTTCGATCAGCTTCTGCGGTTTCCTGTCTGCAGGCCGACGACGAGACCCTCGATTATGGCCGCGATGTCGACGTCGCGAGCGACGTTCAGCAACGCATGCGCAACCGGCGGCAGCGGGTCGCGATCGGATGCCACAACGCCGATCAGATGGGAGACGTCGGGCTCAGTCAGCGGAATCGCGGCGAGCTCGTCCCTTTCCGCCAACAGAAGCAGAAAAGTGTGCGGCACCACGCTTGACCAAGGCCCGAAGCGTAGATGGGACCATAATGTGACCAGCGAATTGGTCTCGACCGTGGCATGGACTTCCGCGCCGGCTTCGCGAAAATGCATGTCGAGAATCCGCCGATTTTGCATATCCGGCGTTAGAAGCACAACGGCTGGCTCGCCGCCTCCGACCACGTGACGACGCTCCGGTCGCCCAGCGCTCCGTCGCGCTGTGTCAGCAACAGGTAGCGCTCGCGGTAGAGCGGTAGGCACCGGACCCGCGCGAGGGGTTCGTTGTCCAGATATGTGATACCCGCATCAAGGCTGAAATCATCGAGGCTGCGCTGGATCGAGATCGAGGTTAGCGAAACGACTTGGATGTCGGTGCGCCCGTGCCGGCGGACAAACGGCGTGGTCAAAAGCGGGACGATCGGGAGCGTCACCGGGATGGCGCCAATCCGCAGCTGACCGACTAGCCCCTCGCGCATTTCGCTGAGCTCTTGTTGGAGGCCGCTGTAGTCAACCAGGACGCGCTGCGCCCAGGCGAGCACTCGTTCACCTTCTGCGGTCAAACCGAGAAATCTTTGCCCGCGTTCGACTATCAGCACGCCGAGGCTTTCCTCCAGCTGCTTGATGCCCGCGGTAAGCGTCGGTTGGGTCACGTTGCACATTGCCGCCGCGCGCGCAAAGTGCCGCTCGCGGGCCAATGCCGTCAGATACTGAAGATGCCGGATCACCATCACGCCGGAAGCCCCCGTAAATCGTAGCCAATCATCGGCGGCCGAATTGGAGAGGCGCTGACCCCGCTAGTCGCTTACCGCTCCGCGTTCCGGCTTCAGGTCGATGAGCGGCGTGCCGTCGAGGCAGTCAAGCCCATGCACTTGAAGGGTCGTACCGTCGATCGCGATCAATCGGACGATCGAGGAAGCGATCGGGTTCGGACGCACCGGTGAGCGAAGGGCAAAGGTGCCGGTGGTCTGCATGGAGCTGAATGGCGTCTGCAGCACCAGATCGCGCCGCGCATGATGCATCCAATAGAGGACCTGGATGCGTGGGTGACCGGCGAGATCGGTCAATGCCATCCGCCAGCGTTCGTCGACGACAATCGAACAGATCGGTCCGTCGGGGCTGCCGCGCTTCGGGCATTCCTGCCGGGTGCGCCAGGGCGTATGGATCGTGCCGATGAAGTAGATTCCGGCATCGTTTTGCAGCGGCAACGCGACCGCCACTTCGCCCTGACGGAGCTCAGATTCGGCTTCAGACGGTTTTTCGATCATGCAGAACGATGACAGGAAAGCTCACGTCGCGTCCAGAGGGAGCGGACGGGGACGTCCCGTCCGCCCCCGGCCGGTCACAGCGCAGCGGTGACGGCTTTGATCTCGGTATAATTGTGGAGCACCTCCTCGCCCATTTCGCGACCCCAGCCCGACTGCTTGTAGCCGCCAAACGGCAACGACGCGTCGAACACGTTGTGGCAGTTGATCCACACCGTGCCGGAGCGGATGCGGCTGGCGAGCTTGTGGGCGGTGCCGCCATTGCGGGTCCAGACGCTGGCGGCGAGGCCATAGATCGTGTCGTTGGCCTGCTGGGCGATCCGGTCGAGATCGTCCACCTCGAACGGTTGCGCGCAAACCACCGGGCTGCGCGTTGCCGAAGCCCTCGAGACGAAAAGCGAGGAACTCGCCCGCACGATTGCTCTGGAGACCGGCAACGCCCTCCGAACGCAAGCGCGGCCCGAGGCGCGGCTCACGGCCGATATTTTCTGCTACTTCGGAGGGTTGGCTGGCGAGTTGAAAGGCGAGACGATCCCGCTCGGCGACCATATGCTCAGCTACACGCGGCGGGAGCCGATCGGCGTGGTAGGCGCCATTATCCCGTGGAATGCGCCGGTCTTGCTGGGCGCGCTGAAAATCGCGCCCGCCCTATGCGCCGGCAACACGATCGTGCTCAAAGCCGCGGAGGATGCGCCGCTCGGTGTCCTTATGGTCGCGGAAATCTGTCAGGAGTTCCTGCCGCGCGGCGTGCTCAACGTCCTGACTGGTTTAGGTGAAGAGTGCGGCGGAGAACTGGCGGAGCACCCGTTGGTCCGGAAACTCTCCTTCACCGGCTCGACCGAGGTAGGCAAGATCATCATGCGCGCGGCGCCGGAGCGGATCGTGCCGGTTTCGCTCGAGCTCGGCGGCAAGAGCCCGTCTATCGTCTATCCAGACGCCAACGAGGACTGGGTGGTGGACGGGGTCATCGCGGCCATGCGCTTTACGAGGCAAAGCCAATCCTGCACAGCGGGATCGCGCTTGTTCCTGCATGCCGATATCTTCGAGAGTTTTCTCGACAAATTGCGGCACCGCACAGCGTTGCTGAAGCTCGGCGACCCATTGGACGAGGCCACCGACATCGGCGCCATCATCAACGATATTTCGCGATCCCGACCGTATTCGCTGATGCCGCCAATGACTGGCGACAGGCGCGCGAGGAGATCTTCGGCCCGGTTCTTGTAGCGATCCCGTGGCGCGAAGAGGCCGACGCGATCCGTATGGCCAATGACAGCCATTATGGTCTCGCTGCTTATGTCTGGACGCACGATATCGGTAGCGCGTTGCGCACCGCGCACGCCATCAAGTCCGGCTGGGTGCAGGTGAACCAGGGTCTCGGCCAACAGCCCGGCCATTCCTATGGCGGCTACAAACAGAGCGGCATCGGATACGAGTTTTCACTGGAGGGCATGCTGGACAGCTTTACGCAACGCCAGAATGTCACTGTAAACCTCAACACCCCCCGCTAACTTCGGAAGGAAACTAAGATGGCAGAGCATCCGGCGCTAGCGGAGGGGCGGGTCGCAGTCGTGACCGGCGCCGCGAGTGGGATCGGCCTTGCGGCGGCCAAACAGTTCGCCTCGATGGGATTGCGGGTTTGCCTCGCCGATCTCGGCGGCAACGTCCTCGAACAAGCTGCGGCGGAAGTTGCCTCCGTCGCAAACCAGGGCGCCGCCGGCGTGCTGATGGTGCCGACGGATGTCAGCAAACTTGAGGAGGTCCAGCGCCTCAAAGATCGGGTCTATGAGGCCTTCGGCGAAGTTGCCGTGCTGATGAACAACGCCGGCACTTCGCCGGGTGGCGGGCCGTGGGACCATTATGAGCGCTGGCAGCGCGTGCTGAACGTCAATCTCTGGGGCGTTATCAACGGCGTACAGAGTTTCACCCAGGCGATGATCGACCAGCACTCGCCATGCGCGATCGTCAATACCGGCTCCAAACGAGGGATCACTTGCCCGCCGGGCGACACGGCCTACAACATATCGAAAGCGGGCATAAAGGTGCTCACCGAAGGGCTCGCCCACGCGCTGCGCAATGTCGATGGTTGCCAGGTCAGTGCGCACCTGTTGGTGCCGGGGTCGACTTTTACCGGCATGACGCGACGGGGCAGAACCACCAAGCCGCCCGGGTCCTGGGTCCCGGAGCAAGTCATCGACACGTTGGTCGCCGGGATGGCGGCGGGCGACTTCTACATCATCTGTCCCGACAACGACGTGACCCGAGATATCCACAACCGGCGCATCTTATGGGCCGCGGAAGACATCATCCGCAACCGTCCGGCGCTATCGCGCTGGCATCCGGACTACAAGGACGAATTCTCCGCGTTCCTGGCTGAACAGGCCCCGTTTCGACGCTGAGGATGGTCATTTCCATCCTTAAAGTTCCCCTGCGACATTTCCGCGAGGTACTCGGAATTTGGCGATTATATACTTGACTGACGCCAGCGAGTCGCCTATCTTACATATCAAGGAGATAGGCCATGCGCACCCCCGAGCTGCTTTCCGATCCCGCCTACCACGATGAGGACGCCGCTCGGGCCTATTTGGAAGAGGTGCGCTGGCCGGATGGCCCCTGCTGTCCGTTCTGCGGATCGCTCGAAACGGTAAAGCCGCTGGGCGGCCCTTCGATGGGGCCGGGCTGGTACTACTGCGCGGCGTGTCAGGACAAGTGCACCGTCCGCGTAGGCTCGATCTTCGAACGCTCGCACATTCCGCTTCACAAATGGTTGCTGGCCTTCCGGCTAATGGCGTCGAGCAAAAAAGGCGTCTCAGCTCATCAGATCCATCGCACGCTCGGGATCACCTACAAATCGGCGTGGTTCCTGATGCACCGCATCCGTGAATCGATGACCGATACCGACCCGACGCCCCTCGGCGGCGAAGGCAAGACAGTCACGAGCGACGAAACTTTCTATGGGCGCAAGCCGGATGCGGAAGATCCGTGGTACTTCGACAACGAGCGCGGCTGGCGCAAAAAGAGGGTGGCGTGGAGTCAGAAGATCCCAGTCATTACCCTCGCTGAGCGCGGCGGAAAATCCCGCTCAGTGAAAGCCGAGAACGTTACGGCGCGAGAGATACGCCGAATCGTCCTCCAGAATGCCGACACCAAGAGCGCACTAATGACCGATGAGGCCAATGCCTATACGACATCGGCAAGCGCTTCACGAGTCACGAGAGCGTGAACCATTCAAAGGACGAGTATGTTCGCGGCGACGTACACGTGAACAGCGCCGAAGGCTTCTTCAGCATCTTCAAGCGCGGCATGACGGGCATCTATCAGCACTGCGGCGAGCAGCACTTGCATCGCTACCTCGCCGAGTTCGATTTCCGCTATTCGAACCGCATCAAGCTCGGGGTTGACGATACCGAGCGGACCCGCCGCGCGATCAAGGGAGCTGGCGGGAAGCGCCTAACCTATCGGCGGACTCGTAGCCAAGCCGAAGAAACCGGAGCCGCCTAAGCCGTTCTGGCCGGACGACTCGCCGTATCGCGAGCCGGTACAGTTAGACTTTGATTTTATAGTATAGGTTAAGACGACGGGCAGGAACGCAATCCCTGCCGCTGTCGCATTGATGGAAAGCTTCCAATCCCGCTGAGCAATGTAGCGGGAAGCGAGATGGCTGTCACCAAAAGAAAGACGTGCTACGCCGTGTGGGGAGACTTCGACATTGGCAGATTATTCCGGGCAAACCCCGAGGGGATTGCCCGGTTCCGCTTGGGACGCGGCGTCGTGGGTAATACGACCTATGCGCTATGGGCGGCTTGCGTAGCTGCTGTCGGGGTCGTCTATGCACTGCGGGAATCTCCGATAATCGCACTGGCCGCACTCGGTTTGATCGCAATCGTTTATTTGACTTATATGTTTGCAACCCATTGATTTGCCGTTAAACATCCAGATCGCGCCATGCTCGGCGATATGGAATGGCTCGCATGGTCGCAGAATCAAGCAGCCGTCAGAGGCATAATCACGCTGCCTCCCAGCCAGGGGACGATTGATCCAGCTTCTGATAAGAAACTCCCGCCACCGGGTGCGCTCATCGATGACAGCTAAATTCCTTCATATTGGTTTCACTTTCGCGGGACCGCCCCGCATGAAGGATTTGGAACCTGTATTCTACGCCAGCGGCGATGATTGGGTAAGGTATTCAGCAGGATCATGGATCGTCTGGACTGAAAAAACGGCGGCCGAATGGTATCTGATCGTCAAGCCACACATCGCAGTTTATGAATATGTTTTAATAGCGGAGCTAAATATGAACGAGCGTTTTGGGTGGCAACCTAAATACATTTGGGACTGGATTGATTCCAAAAGGGGCATTCAGCATGACAATGAGTTGGCCAAACTTCTAGGCGGGTATTTGTCGGATCCCACAGAATAAGTAAACCCTAGGGACCGTTAGCTCCGCGTCTTCCCCTTATGAACCCGCCTTTTCGAGGCGGGTCGCTCCTTTGTCTTTGACGTTGACGTAGATCGATGCTTCGGCGGCGTGTTGAGCGCCTTCCGTAGTGCGCGCTGGAAGCGCTCTTCCATGCCCGGCTCATCCACTAAAGTCGGATCGTTTTGCGACTTCCTGTCCATCAGTTTGAAACTCAGGACGCGACAATGCCTAGTGGTCGGATCATATCGCCCGATAACGATAAAAGCCATGTACGCATGGATCTTGAGAATGCCCCGGAGATCGCCGCGGAACTGGGGCACATGTGCGTGGCATGGGCTGCTGTCGAATGGCGGGTTTTCGCCTTTTACGTCGCCATAACGGGCATACCCGTCGCCCTCGCTCGCCGCCCCTGGTCCGGGCCGGGCACGCCGGAGGACCAGAAACCGGCGCTGGGCCTTGCGATCCGGCCGCCGGCGCCGATCGAGGCGGGATCGGAGGCAATCGAATCGCGACAAGAAGGGTCGCCGGGCTTCCGCCGGGGGCTTCCGAAATCATGAGGAATGACTGCGTGAAACAGAATCCTCACCCAACTGCCTCAGATCACTTATAGAAATGGCGCACCCGGCGAGATTCGAACTCACGACCTCTGCCTTCGGAGGGCAGCGCTCTATCCAGCTGAGCTACGGGTGCCGCGCATCGTCTCGTACGACCCAGGCAGAACGGGATACAGCCCGAAAGCCGCGAGGGCAAGGAGAGATCTTCGTTCCCTACGCCGCGACCCAAAAATCGCCAAGTTCGTATTGCATAGTGCGAGTCCAGGGGCGGATTGGGCCGGCGGTTGGCCGAGCAAGCGCTTCAACTTTTAGAAGAGATTTTGCTGCAGACTAGCTGCAGATGCAGCAACGCATGATTGGCAATGTAAACTCGGGTTGTAGTCGGCGGGTCGATCGACGGTGTCGCCATGCATTCGCCGCAATTTTCGCGGCTAGTCGGCGCCGGACCGAGCCCGAGGGGCGCGCGGCAGACGCGTCCAGGGGGGTAAATGGATCTTCAGCTAGCCGAAAAGCCGCGGCATCGCCCCGGCGTTTCGATCGATTGCGGCGTGTTAGAGAAATTGGAAGAGCGCCTCGGGCGGCTGCACGCGCGGCAGCGGCTCGGCATTGAGGACGAGCGCGAAGGCCGGTTACTCGGGCCCGAGAAATGGTATCTCAGCGCTGCGGTTATCCGGACGGCGTTGATGGCGACCGGGCTTTACTGGCGCGCCCGTAAAAACGCGGAAGATATTAAAATTCGGCGCCATGACTTCCGCTCGCCCGAACTGCCGGCCTCGTTCGACGGGCTCACGATCCTCCATCTAAGTGACTTGCATGCCGATATAAACGACGGGGCGATGCGCCGCCTGATCGAGCTGCTTCCGACACTTTCCTATGATGTCTGCGTCCTCACCGGCGATTATCGCGGGAAGACCTACGGCCCGTATCAAGCAGCAATAGAGGGCCTGGCGCGGGTCCGAGCGCACCTCCAGGGTCCGGTCTACGGCGTCTTGGGCAACCATGACACGATCCGCATGGTCCCGGCGTTGGAGCAGATTGGGATTCGGATGCTGCTCAACGAGTCGGAGGCAATCGAGCGGGGCGCGGAGCACATCCACCTCGTCGGCATCGACGATGCCCATTATTACCGGGTCGACAATATCGAAAAGGCGGCATCGAACGTGCCCGCCGGGGAGTTTTCAATCTTGCTGTCTCATACCCCTGAGATCTACCGGCAGGCCGCGCATGCAGGCTTCAAGCTGCTGCTGAGCGGGCATACCCACGGGGGCCAGATCTGTCTGCCCGGCGCCATTCCGATCATCCTCGATTCGGTTCTGCCGAGGCGTATGGGGGCCGGGACCTGGACCCATCGCGACATGATCGGGTACACCTCGGTCGGGGTCGGCTCCTGCATCCTCCCGGTGCGGCTCAACTGCCCTCCGGAAATCACCTTGCATCGTCTGCTGCGCGATCGCAGCACGCCTCAATAGGGGCGGTCGCGCAGGCGGAACGCATAGAGCAGGCGCGACAGCACTACTTCCCCGATAACAAACATCAGGACACAGACCGCAATGTCGGCGGCCGTCAATGCCAACAGATCGCGGCACGCGAGCAACGGCAGAAGGGATTCCGGGATCTGGTCGAGACCGCTCGCCCGGCTGCTCGAAGGCAGACCGAGTCGGCGTTTGCAAAAGCTCGAAAAGAGGTCGCCGGCCATCGCGAAGCTGCCGACCAAAAGACCGGTCTTCCAACCCAGACCGATGATAGGCGCGGCGCCCGTGGCTACCAGAACGGCCAGCGTGACGCCGCGTATCGTTTTCGAGCGGCCGAACAGTGGTCGGCCATCGGCAAATGTGAGATTGCCGTCGAGGGGATAGGAATAACGGCCGCCGAGAATTTTCTTGCCGATGACCGGCGTGCCGTTAGCCAGCATCAGCAAGATCAACAATTGGAGGACGACGACCGGGTGCATCTGTCAGCGTGCGTCCAGCGAGACTTGGCTCGTGCCGGGCGAGAAGGCATCCACCGCTACGCGATCGGCGCCGGAGGGCAGCGGTGCGGCCGGTGCGAACACCCAGCTTGCGACATCGGCGGCCACCATCGGTCCTTCGAGATCGCGCAACAGCATGTGGTAGCCGTCTTTGTACCAGGCGAGCTTTGCGTGGTGACGGCATTCCGGCGGCAAGCTGCCAACAAAGCGCCGGATCGGCGTTTTCGGTACGATTTCGTCCTTTGCCCCGTACATCACCAGCAGCGGCACGTCGAGCAACGGTGCCGAATCGAGCGTGGCATCCATCAGATCGACCAAGCCGTAGATCGTATCGACGCGGGTATCTTTGATGACCAGCGGGTCGCGCGACAAGGCGCGGAGCATCGCAATGTTGTCGGATGGCTTTATCTCGAGGCCGCGGCCGGTGACGGTGAGCCCCGGCATCAGGCGCACCCCCGCCCACAGGGCTACCCGGGGCAAGAGGTCCATCGTGGCGCGGCCCCACACCGCCGGCGCAGTCAGAATGACGCCGTCGACATCGGGAACTGGTGTACCGCTCTCGCCCGTCATCGCCACGACCGCGACTGCGCCGCCCATGCTGTCCCCCAGCAGGTATAGTGGCACCCCCGGATAAAGGCGGCGCAGTATTTGAGACGCCGTCGCGGCATCGGCGGCGAGTGCCACCCGCCCCGGCCAAAACCCGCGCTCGGGGGCGGCGCCAAAGCCGCGCTGGTCATAGGCGTAAGTCGCGATCCCGCGCTTGGCCCACGCTTCGCCCGGACCCTCGAACGCGTTGCTGTAATCATTGAACCCGTGCAGGGCGAGGATCACCGCGTTGACCTGTCCCCCGCCAATACCCTCTGCCGGCAGCCATTTGCGCAGCGGCAGTACCTGTCCGTCTGCGGCGACAAAGCCCGTTCCGGTAAAGCGCGGTATCGGGTGCGGCTCCGTCGCCGCGCGCGCAGTGCCGATCCCAGCGAGCCGGGCGTCCTCGTCGATCGTAGGTGCGCAGCCGGCCGACAGCAGCAACGCGGCAGCCACCCAACCCCAGCAGAGGCCGGAAACTATCCGTCGCCGGCGGCTCACGCGTTCTCGTCGATGCCGCAAGCGCGAATCTGCTTCCTGGAGAGGATCGTTGATTGTGGAGCGGCAAAGGGTATCATCGTGCTCGTCAAACGGTCAGCCGCACGGACCAGTACCCACACCATTTCCCAGTCGCATATGGGCCCTTTCGAAACCATCTACATTAATGAGACCGTCGCTGCTTGCAATGGCGGCGGGGGGGCGCTCGGCCACCCTAGAGTCTTTCTCAATCTCGGGCGCGACGGTAAGGTCGAATGCCCCTATTGCTCCCGTCTCTTTGTCAACCGCGCGATGCAAGAACCCGCTCCGAGTGAGGCGACTACGCCGCCGAAGGTATCCGAAGGGCGCAATGCTTGAGTGAAGGAACCGTGGACCAGATCATTGAACCGGTCATTTCCGAGCCACGCCCGACCGCCGCTGCGCGTGTCCCTTCGGCAGCGCCGCACCACGTATATCTGATCGACGGCTCGGGCTTCATCTTCCGAGCCTATTTTGCGCGCGCCAAGGATCCCAAGGCAGAGCGGTTCCAGCGGCAATCCGATGGCATGGCGACGGAAGTCGTCATGCACTTCAGCAACATGCTGGACAAATACTTGCGGGATACCGATGCCGACCACATAGCCGTGATCTTCGACGCTTCCGGGCGCAGCTTCCGCAATGAGATCTACTATCAGTACAAGGCGAACCGCCGGGAGATGCCCGATGATCTCGCGCCGCAACTCGCGCATGTGCGGCAGGCGGCCGACGCCTTCGGCGTCTGCCGGATCGAGATGGAGGGATTCGAGGCCGACGATTTGATTGCGACCTACGCGCGCCACGCCATAGAGGCGGGCGCCAAGGTGACCATCCTGTCATCCGACAAGGACATGATGCAGCTGGTCTCGGATGACCGGGTGATGATGCGCGATCCGATGACGGACCGGCCCATCGGCGAAACCGAGGTGCGCGAGAAATTTGGGGTCGGGCCAGACAAGGTAATCGACGTGCAGGCGCTGTGCGGCGACAGCACCGACAACGTGCCGGGGGTACCCGGCATCGGGGTCAAGACCGCGGCTGAGCTGATCAATGCTTATGGCGACCTCGAGACGTTGCTCGCCCATGCCGGGGAGATCAAACAGCCGAAGCGCCGCGAGGCGTTGATCGAAAACGAAGCCAAGGCACGGTTATCGAAGGAGCTAGTCAAGCTAGACAACAAAGTGCCGCTGCCGTGCCCATTATCGGCACTCAAGGTTAAGCCGTACGACTCAGAAAAGCTTTTTCCATTTCTGGATGAAATGGAGTTGCGCTCTCTCAAATCGCGCATCGCGCGGCGTCTCGACATAACTGCACCCGTCCCAACAGGGCCGATGGAGCCAGTTATCGCGGAGATCCCGCCCTTTACCGCGCCGCGCACCTATGCGCTGGTCGACACGGTCGAGGGTCTCGACCATTGGATCGAAGCGGCGCGGCAGGCGGGCACGGTCGCCATCTGGGCGGAGGGGAGCAGCGTCGCCGGCACCCGCCCGGCGCTGTGCGGGATTGCGCTGGCTCTGGCCCCCGGTCTGGCCGCCTATGTTCCGGTCGGCCACCGTACGCCGGAGGCAGAGCGGGCCCCCACCCTCCCGCTGACGCGGGTCCCTCCCTCCCCCGTGGACACGGGGGAGGGCCGGGGTGGGGGCGATGCTGGCGAGCTGACCCTGGAGCTCGCCATCGAGCGCCTGCGGCCGCTCCTCGAGGATCCCGGCGTTCTCAAGATCGGCCACGACCTCAAAACTGCGGCCCATCTGCTGTCGCGCTATGGCGTCACGCTCGCGCCCTATGATTGCACGATGCTGATGTCGTACGTCCTCGACGGCGGTCAGTTCGAGCACACGATCGAGAGCCTCGTCCGGCGCTGCTTCGAGCACGAGCTGACCCCGCTGAAGGAGCTGGTCGGTACCGGCAAGAGCCTAATCGCCTTTGCCGAAGTCCCGCCTGAGAGAGCGCGCGACTTCGCGGCCGAGCGCGCGGACGCGGCGCTGCGCCTGCATATGCTCTTCAAGGCGCGCCTCGTTCGCGATAGGATGACCGCATTCTACGAGACGATCGAACGGCCGCTCGTGCCGGTTGTCGCGGCGATGGAGCGAGAGGGGATCAAGGTCGACTGCGTGGCGCTCGCCGAGCTGTCGCGCGATTTCACGCGCCGCATCGCCGATCTCGAGCAGGCCATCTTCCGCGCCGTCGGCAACGACTTCAACATTGGGTCGACCAAGCAGCTCGGCGACGTGTTGTTCGAGAAACTGCAGCTGCCCGGCGGCAAGAAGGGCAAGACCGGCGCCTACGGCACCGACGCCTCGATCCTCGAGGAGCTCGCGCCACTGCACGAGGTGCCGGGGCATGTCCTCGAATGGCGTCAGCTGACCAAGCTCAAATCGACCTATGCCGACGCGTTGGCCGAGGAAATCGACCGCGACAGCGGACGGGTGCACACCTCGTACGCGCTCGCGGTGGCGGCCACGGGACGGTTCTCGTCGAATAATCCCAACCTACAGAACATCCCGATCCGCACCGAGGAAGGCCGCCGCATTCGCCATGCCTTTGTCGCCGAGCCCGGCCATCTGCTGCTGTCGGCCGACTATAGCCAGATCGAATTGCGGCTCGCCGCCCATGTCGCCGAGGTGCCCGAGCTGAAGCAGGCCTTCCGCGACGGGGTGGACATTCATGCGCTGACGGCGAGCCAGGTGTTCGGCGTCCCGCTCGCCGCGATGGACGCCAATACGCGGCGCCGCGCGAAGGCGATCAATTTCGGCATCATCTACGGCATCAGCGCCTTTGGCCTCGGGGCGCAAATCGGCGTGCCGCAAAGCGAGGCGGGGGCCTATATCCGCGCCTATTTCGACCGCTTCCCGGCGATCCGCGCCTATATGGAGCGCATCAAAACCGATTGCCGCCGCACCGGCTTTGTCGAAACGATCTTCGGCCGCAAATGCTTCATCCCCGGGATCCGCGACGCCAACCCGGCCCGCCGAGCCGGCGCCGAGCGGCAGGCGATCAACGCGCCGCTCCAGGGCTCGGCCGCCGACATCATCAAGCGCGCCATGGCCCGCATCCCTGCTGCCCTCAACGGGGCGGGGCTGCGCGCTCGCATGCTCTTGCAAGTTCATGACGAGCTGTTGTTCGAGACCCCGGAGGGCGAAGTCGAGACAACCGCGCAGATCGTCAAGGCAGTCATGGAAGGCGCCTGCGCGCCGCATTGCGAGCTCTCGCTGCCGCTGGTCGTCGAGACCGGCTGGGCCGGAAGCTGGGACGAGGCTCACTAGGGCCGGCGCGCTCTCAATTGGCTTGCGGGCGCTTCCTGGCGGTGGCTGTTATCGCTGATAAATGCAGTGAAAAAACAGCAACCAGACGATCTTTGATGGCGGAAACTCTGACTTTTTGACGACGGGAACGGTAGAATAACAGCGGGAAACAGCCAGCGATAACAGCCAGGATACTACGAGAAACAGCAAATTGCTGCTTACTGCATTGGCATTGGGGCTATGCCGGCACCGGCGCGTGTTCTCAAATTATCGGTACAATAAGACATCGACAAGGTTTCTACGCATTATCGATAATCGGCAAATGCTTAGCATACCATTATGCCAATTTTGAGACGTTGCCCGCCCTCGAACCCCGACTGTCGGTACCTTCTAATCCGGCAGCCCGCAATGAGATACAGCGTTCCGAGGACCTGGCCCGGCTTGGCGTCGCCGAAGGTGCGCTTGAAGAGGGGGCCGATCTCGCCGCCGCGATAGATGTGGCTGAGCGCCCGGTCGACGGCGAGGCGAAACTCCTCGTCGCCGCGGGGCAGCGCAAGCGCGTAGGGCTCAACCGAGAGATAGTTCTCGGCCAACATCAGCTTGCCCGGCGCCTTGCTGTCCTTGATCAGCGACACCAGAATAGACCGGTCCGCGAAATAGGCCGAGATCTTGCCGTCATCGAGCATCGCGACGCCCTCGGCGTGGGTTTTGGCGGGGATGACGTCGCTGGTAATTCCCGCCGCCTTGAGCGAATTCCGCAGCGACTGCTCGGTCGTGGTGCCGGCGAGTACGCCGATCTTCTTGCCGGCCATTGCTTTCAGATCGTGGGGCCCGTCGGCTCGGATCATCAGGCTGGCGCCGTCGACGAAGGTCGGAATCGAAAAATCGACGATCTCGCGCCGGGATAAGGTGGCGCTCGTCGGCTCGCATAAAAGATCCGCTTTCTGTTGCTGGATGGCCTCGAAGCGGTCCGCGGCGGTGACCGGAACGTAGACCACGTTCAGCGAGTCAAGCCGAAGCTGGTCCGCGAGCTTCTTGGCGACCTCCCGGCAGAGATCGACCATAAAGCCGACCGGCTCGCCGATTTTGTCCTTGTAGGAAAATGGCGGCGCATCTTCACGATAGGCGATCCGGATCGCCTTCTCCTGGCCGATCCGATCGAGTACGCCCGCTGAGGCCGTGCCGGCGAAGCCTCCCGTCATTAGCATCGCGAGCGCGACAAAAGCTGTGCAGAGACGTTTCCCACCCAATTCCCTCATGACTTCCCCCTCAATCCTCGCCAGACGCATAGAAAATCGGCCGGGCACGAGGCCCGGCCGATCGAGGGTCACTCCCTTTTCGGCTTACGGTCAGTCGCGGCGTGTGCCGAGCAACTGCATCAGCATCATGAAGAGGTTGATGAAGTCGAGATAGAGACGCAACGCGCCCATGATCGCCTTTTTGCCGACGATCTCCGAACCGTCGCCCTCGTAATACATCTCCTTGATCTGCTGCGTGTCATACGCGGTCAGGCCGGTGAAGACGAGGACGCCGATCACCGAGATCGCGAATTGCAGCGCCGTGGAGCCGATGAACATGTTGACGAGCGAGGCGATGATGATGCCGATCAGCCCCATGAACAAAAATGAGCCGAACTGCGACAAGTCGCGCTGCGTCGTGTAGCCGTAGAGGCTCATCGCAGCAAAGGTGCCGGCCGTGATGAAGAACACGCGCGCGACGCTTGCCCCGGTGAACACCAGGAACACCATGGCGAGCGACAAACCCATCAGCCCGGCATAGAGCCAGAAGACGAGCTGCAGTGTGCTCGCCTGCATCCGCTGCACGCCAAAACTCATCAGCATCACCAGGCCGAGCGGCGCCAGAATGACAAGCCAAATCAGCGGTGTTCGCGCGATCGACTCGTAAAAGCCCGAATAGGCTGCGACATAGGCCACGATGCCGGTGAGCGCGAGTCCCGACGCCATGTAGTTGTAGACGCGGAGCATGTAGTCCCGTAGGCCGACATCGATGCCGACCCGGGCGTCCGCCGACCGCACCGTCCAGCGGGGCTGCGAACCTAAAGCCATAAACCCCCTCCAAGGAGAGAAGCGAGAGCGAGGGAGATTCCTCGTGGCTGCGATATTGGCACAAAACGGGATCTTTTCAATACGCACCCACAGCGGCGTACCTGAGCAAGGTCCTTTACGGGAAGGCTAGTCGTTCCGTAGGTAGGAGGCCGGCTTGGCGCCGAGCGCACGCCAGGTTCCGGCAAAGCCCAGCGCCGCGGTCAGCAGCGCGGCGAGAGCCACCGTCGACAACAGCGGGGCTGGCAGGAACATCCAATCGAGCTTCATCAGCCGGGTCACCAGGAAATAAGCGGCAATAGTGCCGAGGGCGCCGGCCACCAGGGCGGCGAGCGCGCCGGTAATCCCGTTCTCGATCAGAAAAGCCCGCGTGATCACGCCTCGCGGTGCGCCCAACACCTTGAGCACGACTGCATCGTAAACCCTGCGTCGATGCCCGGCTGCGACTGCTCCGCCAAGGACGAGCGCTCCAGCGCCGACCGTCACCAGCGCTGTCAGCCGAACCGCACTCCCGATCATGCCGATGATGCGGCCTACCGCGGCGAGCGCCTCCCCGACATGAATCGCCGAGATGTTGGGAAAGCGCTCGGTCACCGCGCGCGCCAGGTCTTCCTCCTCGGCCGGCGGCAGGTAGACGGCGGCGAGATGGGTTTGCGGCGCGTGCTCGAGCGTTCCCGGCGCAAACACCATGACAAAGTTGATGCCGAGCCGCTCCCAGTCGATCGAGCGCAAATTGGCGATCGTGGCTGTGATCTCGCGGCCGAGCAGGTTTACCGTCAGCGTGTCGCCGACCTTGAGCCCCATGCCGCGGGCCAGGGCCTCGTCAAACGATACCAGCGGCGGGCCCTGATAATCAGACGGCCACCAAGTGCCGGCCGCGAGGCGCGAGCCTTGCGGCAAGCTCGCGGCGTAAGTGAGGCCGCGGTCGCTCCGCAGCGCCCATTGCGCTTCCGGCGCGACCGCCGCATCTTCGACTGCCACGCCGTTCAGGCGGGTGATGCGGCCGCGCATCATCGGCACCTGATCGAACCGCGCCCCGGGGCTGGCGCGCACCAGCGCATCGAAGCCGGCGAGCTGATCGGGCTGGATGTCGATGAAGAAAAAGGCCGGGGCCTCGGCCGGCACTTTCGTTTCGACCTCATGGGAAAGATTGGCCTCGACGAGCGCGACCGCGACCAGCACGGTGAGCCCGATCCCGAGCGACAGCACGATTTGCGCGGTCGGGGCTCCCGGGCGATGCAAATTGGCGAGCGCCAGGCGCAGCACAGGCTGGCGGGGCCGGCCGAGCCGCTTCGCGACCCAGAGAATCGCCGCCCCCGCCGCCCGGAACAGCGCAAAGGCGGCGATCGCCCCTACAACGAACCACAGCGCGACATTCCGGTCCTGCGCGGTAACGACCGCGAGAGCTGCGAGCGCAAGCACCAGAGCCGCCGTCGTCCCGATTATTCCGGAAGGGATCCGACGCCGCGCCCGATCGACAGTATCGCGGAACAGCGCGCCGGCGGAAATTCGGCCAATTCCGGCGAGCGGCCAGAGCGAGAAAGCCAGCGTCGTCAGAAGACCGAACAGCGCCGCCAGGGCCAGTGGCGCCGGATGGATCGCAAACCGGATGGAGACCGGGAGCACCCCGGTCAACAGAGGCGCGGCGGCGAGCGGCGCCAGAGCGCCGAGGAGGAGCGCCACGGCGATGCCGAGGACAGCGAGCCCCAAGACTTCGAAGAGATAGGCGGCGAAGACCAGCCGGTTCGAGGCTCCCAGACATTTGAGGGTCGCGATCGTCGCGGTCTTCCCGGCGATGTAATTGCCGATCGCATTTCCGATCCCCACCCCGCCGACGAGCAGAGAGGTCAACCCGACCAGGCTCAGAAACAGACCGACGCGATCGATCAACCGCTGCAATGATGGCGAGGCCTCGCCAAAGGTGCGTATCTGCCAGCCCCCCTCGGGAAAGGTGGCTCGCGCCGAATTGGCCCAGGCCGCCGCATCGACCCCCGGAGGGAGCCGTAGCCGGTAGCGATATGTCACCAGCGCGCCGGGCTGTATCAGCCCGGTTGCGGCGAGCGCCTTGGCGGAGATCAGCACGCGGGGCCCAAAGATCAGGCCCCCGGTTGCGGCATCGGGCTCGCGCACAATCGTGGCGCGGATCTGCAAGACCGCCTCGCCGATTTTCAACCGCTCGCCGATCGTCAGACCGAGCCGTCCGAGGATTGTGGGGTCGACCGCCGCTCCGTAACTCCCGTCGCGCGCCTCGAGCGCGGTGTCGAGGCTCTGGGCCGGCGAGAGGACGACTGTACCGTAAAGCGGGTACGCTGCGTCGACGGCCTTCAACTCGATGAGGCTGCGCCGGGCGCCGTCCTCGGTGCGTGCCATTGCCCGCAGCGTTGCGACTTCGGATACCGCGCCGCTGTTTGCCAGAAATTCCCGTTCGTCGGCGTCGGCCGGACGATAAGCCACTCGCGCCTCGGCGTCGCCGCCGAGAAGGTCTCGGGCATCCGCCTTTATCGCCGCAGTGACCGACGCGACAATCGAGCCGATGGCGGCAATCGCGGTCACACCGAGAACGAGGCAGCCAACAAAGATGCCGAGGCCGCTCATACCGCCACGCAGCTCGCGCCGGGCGAGCCGGACGGCGTAAAAGGGCGAGGCCGAGGTCAACGTGCCTGCCGGACGGCGGCGACCCGGGCTCGGGCGATGCGCCGATCTTCGACGATCCTGCCGTCCATCAGTCGAACTTGGCGCTCGCACCGTTCGGCTATTGCGGGATCGTGAGTGACCAACAGCAGGGTCGTCCCGTGCCGCGCCTGCTGCTCGAACAGGCAATCGATGACGAGCTGACCGGTAGTGCCGTCGAGATTCCCGGTGGGCTCGTCGGCCAGCAACAGCTTCGGTTCGGCGATAAAGGCGCGGGCGATCGCCACGCGCTGCTGCTCGCCGCCCGAGAGCTGGCCGGGATAATGCGTCAGGCGGTGCCCGAGGCCTACCGTCGCCAGGGCTTCCGCCGCAGCGGCAAATGCATCGGCGCGGCCGCCGAGCTCGAGCGGGATCGCGACATTTTCCAGGGCTGTCATTGTGGGCAACAGGTGAAAGGACTGAAAGACGATGCCAATCCGAGCGCGGCGGAGCCGGGCGAGGGCATTCTCGTCGAGACCGCCGAGGTCGACCCCATCAATGCGTACTCGTCCGGAGCTGGGTCGCTCCAACCCGCCGAGCACCATCATCAATGTGGATTTCCCGGAGCCGGACGGGCCAACGATGCTCACCGTCTCGCCCGCCCCGATCTCGAGCGAGATCCCGCGGAGAATGTTGACGGGACCGGCGGCGCTCCCCAGTGTTAGGTGGATGTCGTCCAGCATCACGAGCGGGCCGCCGGGATGAAACGAGGTGGTCATACTCCGTCCGAACCAGGAAGGGCGGCCGCCCGCCAAAACCTCCGACCATATGGCGCGCTCACCCATGCTTTCAACGCGCTGCGACAGCGGCGGTGTGCCTCTCACCCTTCCGTCAATGAAGCGAGGGGCCCTCGCCCCTCCCCGCTGTCGCGGAGCGAGGCGCTTTCTCCCTCGCCGCATTTGCCCCCACCCTCCCCTCCCCCGCGAGCGGGGGATGGTCAGGGTGGGGGCGACTGCCGAGCGGAGGGGCGCGGCGCCGGTCTCGTTATTGCTGCATTCCTGCTGGGGTTAATGACTATTGCTTCACCGGTGATGGCGCGCGTTCCGGTCATCCTCGGTTTTGGCGACAGCCTTACTGCCGGTTACGGTGTGCCGGCTGGACAAGCCTTTCCGGCGCGGCTCGAGGCGTGGCTTCACGCGCGCGGGATCGCCGCGCGCGTGGTCAATGCCGGGGTGTCCGGCGATACTACGGCGGGGGGCTTGGCGCGCCTCGACTGGGCGCTCGCCGACAAGCCCGACCTCGTCATCCTGGCGCTCGGCGCCAACGACGCGCTGCGCGGCATCGAGCCTTCGACCGTGCGGGACAATCTCGATAAAATGATCGCCAAGATCCAGGCTACCGGCGCAAAACTGCTGCTTCTCGGCATGCTTGCGCCGCCGAATTGGGGAGAGGAGTACAAGCGCGCGTTCGACCAAATCTTTCCCGAGCTTGCACATCTCCACCATCTGCCGCTCTATCCGTTTTTTCTCGAGGGTGTGGCGATGAATCCGGAACTCAACCAACCCGATGGCCTCCATCCGAACGAAAAGGGTGTCGCCGTGCTCGTGGATAGAATCGCACCGGTCGTCGCCGGCCTGATTGGAGGCGCTTCGTGAGCAAGCAATTTGCTGCGGCCGTGGCGATCGGGGATCCGGTCAGCCTCGTAACGCGATGCGTCGCCGGCATCCCCGCGATCGACGGAGCCAATTTGGGGATACTCTATCTGAGCGAGCCGGCTGCCCCGGCTTTTCCCGAGCTCGTTCGCGCTCTTGCAGAGCGCACCGGGATCCATTCCTGGGTCGGTGGTGTAGGGTTGGGTGTCTGCTCGGCAGAGGATGAAATTTTCGACGAGCCGGCGGCGGTTGCAATGACGGCCGTTTTGCCGCCGGACAGTTTTCGCGTCTTTTCGGCGACCGATGATCCGGGTTCGGAGCTGCCGCGCCGGCACGCCGACTGGATCGAGACATCGCAGCCGGCGTTGGCGCTCGTCCACGCCGATCCGCGCTGTCCCGATTTGGCGAAGGCGGCAATCGATGTGGCGACGGTGAGCGGCGCCTTTCTGGTCGGCGGTCTCGTATCGCATCGCTGTGCCAGCCCGCTGTTGGGCCGCACCTCCGATGAGGAAGACGGCCTCGGCGGCAATGGGTTCGCCGGTTTGATGCTGGCCCCCGGAATTGCCGTCGCCACCGGGCTGACGCAGGGCTGCATGCCGATCGGGCCGGTGCACCGGATCGACGAGGCGCGCGACAACGTGGTCATGGTCATTGACGGACGTCCGGCTGTGGCTGTGTTCACCGAGGACATCGGGCCCAGGCTCGCCGGCGATCTGCGGCGCGTTGGCGGGCTGATCTTCGCCGGGCTGCCCGTGCCCGGTTCGGACACCGGGGATTATCTCGTCCGCAATCTGATGGCGATCGATCCGGGCCGCGGCTGGCTGGTGCTCGGTGCGGAGATTGCCGCGGGCGATCCGATCGTGTTCTGCCGCCGCGACCCCGAGAGCGCGCGCCGCGACATGGTCCGTATGGTGAGCCAACTCGCCGGGCGGCTGAGCGGCCCTCCAAAGGCGGGAATCTATGTCAGTTGTGTCGCGCGAGGAGCCGCGTTGTTCGGTGAACCCGGAGTGGAGACCACGCTTATCCGCGAAGGTCTGGGCGACTTTCCGTTGATCGGCTTTTTTGCCAATGGCGAGATTTCGCGCGATCGCCTCTACGGCCATACCGGTGTTCTCACGCTCTTTACGTGAGACGCGCTGACCCGAGCGGCGGGCAGTTGGCATGCAGCGTCTCTTTGTCGGAATCGGCTTTCCGCCGGAACTCAAGCTGCGGTTGTCGCTGCTGTGCTCGGGGTTGCCGGGGGCGAAATGGGTCGACCCGGGCAACTTCCATTTGACCCTGCGCTTCATCGGCGAAATCGGCGAAAATATTGCGGCCGATATCGATGACGCGCTGTCCCGGCTGCGTGCGCGCCGCTTCACGTTGCAGATCGCCGGGACGGGCCTATTCGGCGGGGAAAGGCCGCGCAGTCTGTGGGCAGGAGTGGAGCGCAGTGCCGAGCTCGCCGGGTTGCGCGACAAGATCGAGCAGGCGCTGATCCGTACCCGCTTGCCGCCGGAGCCGCGCAAATTTTCGCCTCACGTTACTCTGGCGCGGCTGCGCGACCCCCCGCTCGACAAGCTGCGCGACTTTCTCGTGGCCCACGCGCAGTTCCGCGCCGATCCCCTCCGGGTCGAAGGCTTCAGCTTGATCGCGAGCTTCCAGACCAAGGCCGGCTCGGTTTACGAAGACCAGGCTGATTACCCTCTGCTCCACTGAACGGCGGGAAGGGGATACGCATGGCTTATTGGCTGCTCAAATCGGAACCATCGAGTTATTCGTGGGAACGGCTGGTGGCGGATGGCCGCACCCATTGGGACGGCGTGCGCAATGCGCAGGCGCTGAACAATTTGCGGGCGATGAAGCTCGGCGACCGCGCCTTCTTCTATCATTCGAACGAGGGCAAGGAGATCGTCGGGGTCTCAGAGGTAGTCAGAACATTCTACCCCGATCCCGCCGATAAGAGCGGCAAGCTCGGCATGGTCGACATCAAGCCTGTAACGCCGGCAGCGCTCCCGGTCGGCCTAAAGGCGATGAGGGCCAATCCCGAGCTGTCTAACCTCTCCCTTCTCAAGCAATCGCGACTGTCGGTCTGTCCCATTACAGAAGAAGAATGGTCTGTCCTGTGCGAAATGACGGGCATTTCCCCTGATCCTGGAAGCGGCAAAAGCGACTGATCGTCAAATTTCCGTCCTATTTACGATATGTTACATTAAATTTACAAAAATTTACCTCTATTACTTTAAAAGGGACGCCATTCTCCAGCAATCAAGTCCCGGAAAGCGAGCATTCGCGGAGATCGCTGATATGCTGGATTATTACGCCGAACCTGCGGCAAGCCTCTCGCGCAGCCTAGTTGCCGGATTTCCCGGCGCCATTCGCCGACACCTCGCCATTATCGACCAAAGCCGATTGCGGTCCGACTGCCTCAAACTGGCGCTCGGCATGCAGCCCAGGCGCTGGCGTGTAGCGGACGTCGCGACGGTTTCCGAGCTGATGCAGCAAGTGCTGGAGGGCGAGGAGTTCGATGTGATCCTGCTCGGCGGGTCGACCTGCTCGCAGATCGACCTCGCCGACATTTCCTCTCTGGCCGCAGCGGTCCCCCACACGCCGATCCTCGTCGCCGCAGATTGCGACGACCCGGAGCGGGCGTACGGGATTCTGCGCGCCGGCGCGCGAGGCTTCTTGCCGGCGAGCCATAGTCTCAAGGTTTTGATCGGCGCGCTCGAGCGCGTCCGCAATGGCGGCACCTATGTGCCGCTCTCATTGACCGAGGCGGCCTCGACCGCCGAGCGCGGCCCATGGCGCGCGCTGACGCGCCGCCAGTGCGATGTCCTCGCGCTGATCGCCAAAGGCAAAGCAAATAAGCTGATTGCGGAAGCGCTCGACATGTCCGAAAGCACGGTCAAGGCGCATGTCAAGCAGATCATACGCCGCCTCAATGTCGCCAACCGTACGCAGGCGGCGCTGCTCGCGACCCGAGCCGGCGCCGGGCATTGAGGGGCCAAGCCGCTCGACGGGTATTGTAAGGGGTTAGCGGGGCGGAATATCCTCGACGAACAGCCCGGTGCGAGGCCAGCGCCGGCAGCCGAGGAGGAAACACGCCATGTCCGGGCGGACCGACATCCCCATCTCTGCCCATCCGCAGGTGGGCAAGATCAGCGAGGCCGAATATTTCCGGCTCTTCGAGCAATCGCTCGCCGACCCGGACGGATTTTGGGCCGAGCACGGCAAGCGCATCGATTGGATCAAGCCGTTCACCAAGGTAGGGAACGCCGCGTTCGAGGGCGAGGTGCACATCGCCTGGTTCGAGGACGGGACGCTCAACGCATCGTACAACTGCATCGATCGCCATTTGCCGAAACGTGCCGAGCAAACCGCAATCCTATGGGAGGGTGACGATCCGGGCGAGGAACGGCGGGTCACCTACCGCGAGTTGCACGAGGCCGTGTGCCGGCTCGCCAATGTCCTGAAGGCACGAGGTGTCCGCAAGGGCGACCGGGTCACGATCTATCTCCCGATGATCCCCGAGGCCGCTATCGCAATGCTTGCCTGCGCCCGCATCGGTGCGATCCATTCCGTCGTTTTCGGTGGTTTTTCACCCGACAGCCTAGTCGGCCGGATTCAGGATTGCCGGTCGACCGTGCTGATCACCGCTGATGAGGGCCACCGCGGCGGCCGGGCGATCCCGCTCAAGCGCAATGCCGACAATGCGCTGCGGCATTGCCCCGAGGTACGGGACGTCGTCGTCGTCCGCCACACCGGCGGCGCCATCGACTGGGTAGAGGGCCGCGACCTCTGGTACCACGAAGTCTGCGCCGCCGCCTCTCCCGACTGCCCGGCAGAGGAAATGTCTGCCGAGGATCCGCTTTTCATCCTCTACACTTCGGGCTCGACCGGACAGCCGAAAGGGGTTTTGCACACGACTGGCGGCTACCTCGTCTATACGTCGATGACCCACGAATACGTCTTCGACTATCGCGAGGGCGAAGTTTATTGGTGCACGGCCGATGTCGGCTGGGTCACCGGGCACAGCTACATCGTGTACGGACCGCTCGCCAACGGCGCGACCACGTTGATCTTCGAGGGAGTGCCCAACTACCCGGACCCCTCGCGGTTCTGGCAGGTCGTCGACAAGCACAACGTGCGGATCTTCTATACCGCGCCGACCGCAATCCGCGCGCTGATGCGCGAAGGCGAAGAGTATGTCCGGCGCACCAGCCGGCGCTCACTGCGGATCCTCGGCACCGTCGGCGAGCCGATCAACCCCGAGGCGTGGCTCTGGTACTACGATCATGTCGGCGAGCAGCGCTGCCCGATCGTCGATACCTGGTGGCAGACCGAAACCGGCGGCATCCTGATCACCCCGATCCCGGGCGCGACACCATTGAAGCCGGGATCGGCGACGCGGCCTTTCTTCGGCATCGAACCGGTAATCGTCGACAACGACCACAATGTGATCAACGGTCCTGGCGAAGGAAATCTGTGTATCGCCCGCGCGTGGCCGGGGATGATGCGTACGGTTTTCGGCGATCACCAGCGTTTCGTGCAGACTTATTTCTCGACTTTTCCGGGGCTCTATTTCACCGGCGACGGCGCCCGGCGGGACGAGGACGGGTTCTACTGGCTGACCGGGCGAGTCGACGACGTCATCAACGTCGCCGGCCATCGCCTCGGCACCGCCGAGATCGAGAGCGCGCTGGTCGCCCATCCGCGGGTCGCGGAAGCTGCCGTCGTCGGATTTCCGCACGACATCAAGGGCCAAGGCATCTATGCCTACGTGACCCTAAAGGTAACCGAGACCCCGAGCGAGGAACTGCGGCGCGAGCTCGTCGCCTGGGTGCGGCAGGAGATCAGCCCGATTGCCGCTCCCGACCTGCTGCAATGGGCGCCGGGTCTGCCCAAGACACGCTCCGGCAAGATCATGCGGCGTATTCTGCGCAAGATCGCCGCCAACGAGCACGATGCCCTCGGCGATGTCACAACCTTGGCCGACCCCACAGTCGTCGACGAACTCGTCGACAACCGCGTGAACCGGGCATCGTAACCTTCAGCCTACCCCAGCGCGTGGCGGAGCTGGCGGCTGGCGACAACGAGCATTGCAAGGTCGGGAGTGGCGGTAACACGCAGCTCTCTGATCAACGGCTCGGCAGGCGCAAGGGCTGCCGCGTGCGCAGCAGACCAAGCGGCAATCGGATCTTCTGGTTGGGTTGAGCTGCTGCTCGCCAGTATGCGAGCTGCGAGATCGGTCTGCAGCGCAAAGAGATCATCGATTGTCGCTTCGACCGCCTGCTTCTGCCAAGGGGTCTCGGCCCGCAGCCGGCGCGCAGCTATTCGCATCTCGTCGAGCGCGAACTGGGCGCCGACCGCGTAATACACCCGGGCGGCTCGGTCGAGCTCTTGTCCCGAGCGTTCCGCCAGATCGGCGATGTCGAGCGCGGCAGCGAGAAACATTGTCCCGCCGACGCGGGTTGCGAGCGCTTCGGGCACGCCTGCTTCGGCGAAACGGAGGCTGCGCTCGGAGACCAGATTGCGATCGCTTGGCGGCAGCAGATCGAAGAGAGAGGCAGCGATGCTGCGCACGCTCGGCGCAAACCTGCCGATCTCGGGGCCGATCGCGAGACGCTTGCGATAAAGCAGCCAAGCAGCTGCGCGTTCGACCAGATCCGCGATCTCGAGCAGCATTTCGATCTGCATCTGAGCCGCCACTTTGTTGTCGAGCGCCTCGATTTCAGTCCACAGATGCCTCAGCTCGAACACTTCGCGCACGATTATGTAGGCTTGCGCCACCTCGGCCGCCGACCGGCCGGTGCGCGCGCGCATGTCGTGGACAAAGGTGATGCGCGCCCGGTTGACGATCTCGTTGGTGAGAACCGTCGCAATGATCTCCCGGTGCAGCGGGTGGGTTGCGATCTGTGCGGCGAGCCGGTGCCGCACGGCCTGCGGAAAATAGCTGCGCAGCTCGTCGGCCAGTTCCGGAGCGTCCGGTAGAGCGGAGGCGAGCAGCGCCTCGTACAATGTCATCTTCGCGTAGGCGAGCAGCACCGCCAATTCCGGGCGGACGAGCCCTCGGCCTTGCGCCGATCGTGCGGCGAGGGTCTCGTCATCGGGCAGGAACTCGAGCGCCCGGTCCAGCCGGCCCGAGCGTTCGAGATCGCGGATCATGCGCAGCTGCCGATCGAGCGAGACGACGCCGCGCGCCTCCGCGGCCGACAGCGCCTCGCCCTGCAGGTAATTGTCGCGCAGCACCAGGGAAGCGACCTCATCTGACATCTCGGCGAGCAGCGGCTGGCGGTCCTCGGGCGCGAGCGCGCCCGAAGCAATCGCCTGATCGAGCAGGATCTTGATGTTGACCTCGTGATCCGAGGTGTCGACCCCGGCCGAGTTGTCGATCGCGTCGGTGTCGATGCGCCCGCCGGCGAGTGCGAACGCGATGCGTCCGCGCTGGGTCACTGCGAGGTTGGCCCCTTCTCCGATGACCTTTGCCCGGATCTCGTCGCCATTGACACGAAGCGCATCGTTGGCGCGGTCGCCGACCTCGGCATGGGTCTCGTTCGCGGCCTTGACGTAAGTTCCGATCCCGCCGAACCACAAGAGGTCGACCGGCGCGGTCAACAATTGTACGGATCAGCTCGGCCGGCGTGAGGTGGTCCGCCTCGATGTCGAAGGCGCGCTTCATCTCGGGGCTGATCGGGACGGATTTGGCGCTGCGCTCGAAAACGCCGCCGCCCGGCGAAATCAGCGCGCGGTCATAGTCGGCCCAGCTCGAGCGCGGCAGCCGGAACAGCCGCAGCCGCTCGGCAAAGCTTCGCTCGGCATCCGGCTCGGGGTCGACAAAGACATGCCGGTGATCGAAGGCGGCGAGCAGTCTGAGGTGTCGCGACATCAGCATGCCGTTGCCGAACACGTCGCCCGACATGTCGCCGACGCCGATGACGGTGATCTCGCTGCTCTCGATGTTGCGCCCGAGCTCGCGGAAATGGCGCTTGACGAGTTCCCAGGCGCCGCGGGCGGTGATGCCCATCTCCTTGTGGTCGTAGCCGGCCGACCCGCCCGAGGCAAAAGCGTCGCCGAGCCAGAACCCGTATTCTTCGGAGATCGCGTTGGCAAAATCGGAGAAGGTGGCAGTGCCCTTGTCGGCCGCAACCACCAGGTAGGGATCGTCGTCGTCGTGCCGGACGACGTGCGGCGGCGGAACGACGCGATGTCGTCCCGGCCCTTCCGAGACGATGTTGTCGGTGAGGTCGAGCAGGCCGCGGATCAGCGTCTTGTAACATTCGACCGCCTCGGCCCCCAGCTTGTCGCGTGAATCGGGCTTATCGCGTGAATCGGGCGGTTGCTTGACGACGAAGCCGCCTTTCGACCCGACCGGGACGATCACCGCATTCTTGACCGTCTGCGCCTTCATCAGGCCGAGGATCTCGGTGCGGAAATCCTCCTTCCGGTCGGACCAGCGGATGCCGCCGCGGGCGACTTTGCCGGCGCGCATGTGCACGGCCTCGACCCGGGGACTGTAGACATAGATCTCAAAAAGCGGCCGCGGCTGCGGCAGCAGATCGATCTCGCTGCTGGCGAGCTTGACGGCCAGATAGGGCTTTGCCTCGCCCGACGGCGATTTTTGGTAATAATTCGTGCGCACGGTCCTGAGAATGAGGGTCAGGAACGTGCGCAGGATGCGGTCTTCGTCGAGGCTGCTGACCGCGTCGAGCGCATGATCGATCGCGTGAATCTCGGCTACGGCTCGCGAGCGAGGAACCGGTACGTTCGGGATCGAACCGCGTCTCGAACAACTGAACGAGCCGGCGGGCGATCTCCGGCTGGCTGCTCACCGCGTCTTCCATATAGGCTTGGCTGAAGGTGGTTCCCGCCTGCCGCAAGAATTTGGCGTAAAGCCGCAGTACCGTTACCTGGCGCGCCGATAGTCCGGCCGCCAAGACGAGACGGTTGAACCCGTCATTCTCGACCCGCCCGGTCCACACTTCGACGAGCGCCGCTTCAAAGCGCGCCCTGATTGCCGGGGATACCGAGGTCAGCAAAGCGATCCCGGACAGCTGAAACTCATGAATCCACACTGCCGTGCCGTCCGCACTGTCGATCCGGAACGGTTCTTCGGCCACCACGCGCAGACCCAGGTTCTCAAGCATCGGCAGAACGTCGGACAGCGCGACCGGCTCTTTCGCGCGATACAGCCGCAACCCGGGCAGCTGAGCATCGGGAGCAGGATGAAGCGAGACTTCGAGCGGGGAACCCGTCAACACTGCCTCGACCCGTTCGTAGATCCGCGACGGCCTGGGCAGCATCAGTTTTTGCCTGATAGGCAATCGGGAAGGATTGAAAGCGACGCAGCCGGACATGTGCCTCCTCAGTCGCCGAAAGCCTCCCGCCGCCTCATTTAGCCGGTCCGTCCAACTGCGTCCCGCCTCGGCGAGCCGCTCTCCTAGAGTTGCGGTGTCGACCGCCGGGACCGCGCCGCGAGTCGTGCGAATGATGAAATGGATGCGCGCCAGCGCCGATTCGTCGTCGAGGTGAGTGTTGAACGGTCGAGATCTGCCCGGCAAACGCCTCTTCGAGGATTGACCCGAAGCGGCTGCGCAATTGGCTGTCGTAGCGCTCGCGCGGCATGTAGACGAAGCAGGAAACGTAGCGCTCCAGCGGGTCGCGGCGGACAAATACGGCAATGCGCTGGCGCTCCTGCAGGTTGAGGATGCCGGTTACCGTGGCGAACAGCTGGTCTTCGTCGGCCTGGAACAGCTCGTCGCGTGGAAACGTGTCGAGGATGTGCAACAGAGCCTTGCCATCGTGGCTCGCCGGCGACACTCCGGAGCGCTCGACGATCCTGCGGACCTTGAGCCGCAGCAGCGGAATCGAGCGAGAACTGCGGCTGTAGGCTAGGGACGTAAAGAAGCCGAGGAAGACGCGTACGCCGGTGACGTCGCCGTTTGCGCCGAACCGCCGCACTCCGATGACATCCATGTGAGCGGTCCGGTGAACCGTCCCGCGGCGGTTTGATTTAGTGATGACAAGCAATTCGCGGCGGCGGACGAAATCCTGAACGTCGGAAGGTAAAGAGGAGAGGTCTCTCAACCCCCCGAATACGGAGTGCCCCTCGTCACGCAGAATCCCGAGCGGCCCGTGTTCGGGTTTGACCGCGCCGTCGAAAAAGTACTCGCGGTAGCCGAGAAAAGTGAAGTTGTCGTCATCGAGCCACTTGAGGAAATCCTGAGCTTCGGACAGTTCGGCAGCGGGAACCGACGGTGGCTGCGCCGACAATTCGGTTGCGACCTCTCGCAAGACCTGCCGCATTAGCCGCCAGTCGGTCACCGCCGCGCGGACGTCGGCGAGGACACCCGACAATGCTTGCGTCAACCGAGCGAGGTCCGCCGGATCCGCTTCGGATGTGATCTCGATTTGCATCCAAGATTCGCGCGTCCCGGCAGCGCCCGGCTCCAGTACGTCGCAGAGCCGCCCGTCCGGATCGTGGGCCACCGTCAATATCGGATGGATGATCAGATGGACGACGCGGCTGCTCGCATTGATCGCTCCCGTAACCGAGTTGACGAGGAACGGCATGTCGTCGTTGACGATCTCGACGATAGTGTGCGGCGACGACCATCCATCCACTGCCTGGTCCGGGTTGTGTACCCGGATCTTGGCTTGGCCGGGACGCCGACGCTCTCCAAAGCGCCACAGCGACAGGGCGGCGCCGTAGAGATTGCGCGGCGTGCGTTCGGCGACATCCGAGGGCGGAACGTGCTCGTAAAATTGCGCAATGAACCGATCGGCTGTCGCCTGATCCGCTGGGTCGAACAACTGACCGGCGAGCGCCGCCGCCTTGTGGACGAGTGTCGCCTTCTTAGTCTCGATAGTGCTCACCATCGCCCTTTCGATCCCCGATGCGCTCGGAATTTTAGGCTCTTGGGAAGATGATCACGACTGCTGGTAAATGCGTTCCGCCCCGAGGCGAAACCACCCTACCCGTCCCTACAATGCGGCGAGATTGTGTCGGGAATACCCTCGCACTGTATCATACCGTAACAAAATCATCTTTATTTAAGCGGTGAGACCGAGCATATTTGACGGATTGGGAACGAAGCTTATTCGCCGGAGCAAACGCGAATGATGGAATTTCGAGTTTGTCGGCGGGGGCGGACAACCAAATGGGTCGTTATGCTCGGCGATTTCGTCTATGGCGCCTATCTCGATAAGGAGCAGGCGCTTCTCGACGCTGTGGATGCGGCGCGCGACGCGTCGCAGTCGGGTCGCGAGGCCCAAGTCTGGGTCAAGGATCGTTCGAACGCCGCTCGCGTGTTCTAGGTCGAACCCTCAAGAACCGGGCGGGTTTATCCGAGCAGTGAAATCGCGTGTCGCGCGAGCTTCGCGATCATGCTGGAGCGCCCAGCCTATGGAGGGGAACGCGAGCTCTTTCCACGGAATTTCTTCCCACCTGAAGAGCTTGACTTCGAGGCTTTCCAAGCCTGCCTGGATGGCGTCGTCGAGAAGCCGGGCGCGGTAGATCAGCTGTACTTGGCTAATCCGCGGAATGTCGTAGATTGCGAGCAAACCCTCGATCTCGATCCGCGCGCGGGCTTCTTCCCAGGCCTCACGCTCGGCCCCTGCGCTGGCCGCTTCATTGAGTTCGAGATAGCCGGCGGGCAATGTCCAATAGCCATAGCGTGGTTCGATCGAACGGCGCACCAGCAGAATGCGGTCGTCCCAACGGGCGACCGAGCCCACGACGATTTTCGGATTGTCATAGAGAATATAGCCGCATTCGGCGCAGATCATGCGCTCGCGGTTGTCCCCTTCGGGGATCCCGCGGACTGACGGGCCGCGAAAAGGGCTATCGTCCGACATCGCGCCTTCCCCCGGCCGGCGATGGGCTCCAACCATGGCCATTTGGACAATTTCCGGCCAGCGATCTGGAATGATCACTCAGCGCCATCTCGGTCGATCTATCGCTCCGTCCGATTATCGATAATACCAGTACCCCGATGCGGGGCAACATCGCTCGCTGGCCCCTTGCAAAGCCGCGCCTCAGCGTTAACTCCCCGTTCGCTATGGTATCCCCACTGGACAGGATGGCTTTCAACGCAGCGCAGACCGCACGCATCGGCTGGTTTTTCGGTCAAAAGCTGCTGGCTGCACGAATGGGCCGTCCGGTGCGATTGCCTGAAGCCCTGCGCGGGCGGCCTATGCCGGACCGGCAACGTCTCCTCGCGGACCTGCGCTCGCTGTTGGAGCAGGATTGGCGCAATATAGAGGCCGGGTACTATGCACCCCCGGCCGACGGGCTCGGCAAGCCGCTGAAGGAGATCCGCCGCGCAATCGACTTCTTTGCCGATCTGAGTGCGGTCGAGCAGAGGCGGCATGGCGGCAAGAAGGAGCGCTTTCTGACAGACGCGCCGGCTGGTCGATATCCGCCGTATTATCTGCAGAAGTTCCATTTTCAGACCGATGGGTATCTGAGCGATGCTTCCGCCGAGCGCTACGACCATCAGGTCGAGGTGTTGTTCGGCGGCGGCGCAGCAGCGATGCGGCGTCAGGCGCTCGTCCCGCTCAAGCGTGCTCTCGCGGGAAACTCCGCCCCCGGGGGCTCGGTCGTCCGGCGAGGCGAGGCGCGATTGCTCGACGTCGGCTGCGGAACCGGGCGATTTCTCCGCGAGGTAAAGGCGAATTACCCACGCCTTCATGTGACCGGTCTCGATTTGTCGCCGCATTACCTCTCCGTGACACGCCGCGAACTCGCGCCGTGGTCTCGTACTCGGCTAGTCGAGGGCACGGCCGAGGCGATGCCCTTTGCCGATGCGGAATTCGACATCGTCACCTGCATCTACCTGTTTCACGAGTTGCCGCCGCACATCCGCCGCGCGGCTGTGGCCGAGATCCGGCGGGTGTTGCGGCCGGGTGGCATACTGATCTTCGTGGATTCGCTGCAAACCGGCGACGAACCCGATTACGACGGCACGTTGGAGCTTTTTCCCGTCGCCTTTCACGAGCCCTATTACGAGAGTTATCTGCGCGAGGACCTCGACCGGTTGTGGAGCCCGGGGTTCACACCGGGTGAACGCATTCCGGCCTATTTCTCGAAGGTGGTGAGCTATCGCCGCCACGGAGATATTTCTTGACCCAGATATAGATATTGCTTGCCAGCGGACCACAAGTGTGGTACCGTATTTTGTGGGCGTGGACTGGGGGGTCCACAGTATACGGGGGAAATCGATGGAAATGACCTGGACGCCCGAGCGCGTCGAGATGTTGAATCGTCTGTTTGAGGAGGGGTTGCCGACCTCCGAGATCGGCCGCCGCATGGGGCTGACGAAAAACACGATAATCGGTAGGCTGCACCGCAACGGAATGAGTTGGCGCGAGACCGGGCCAAAATTCGTGCCGCAACGGAATTTCTTCGAGTTCAGCGGGCCGGGCTGCCTGTGGCCACACGGCCACCCGGACGATCCGCAATTCCATTTCTGCGGAGGCCACCCATTGCCCGGCAAGCCCTATTGCGCGGCCCATGCCGCGCTCGCTTATGTGCGGCCAAAAGAGGAAAAACAGGCCGCATAAAGGCACCCTCAACGGGTGAGGCGGCGCATTGCGCGGTCGAGGCCGTCGAGGGTCAGCGGGAACATCCGGTCCTCGACGATCCGCCGGATCATCTCGATGCTGGCAGTGCCGGTCCAATATTTCTCCGGCACCGGGTTGAGCCAGACCGCCTTCGGATAAGCGTCGAGCAGGCGGCGCAGCCAGGTTTCGCCGGGCTCGTCATTCCAGCGCTCGACGCTGCCGCCTTCTTTTTCGATTTCATAGGGGCTCATGCTGGCGTCCCCGGCGAGCACGACCCGCCAGCTTGCATCATAGGTGCGGGTCAGCTCCAAGACCGGCGTCTGTTCGATCTGGCGCCGCCGCGAGTCACGCCACACCGAATCATAGATGCAATTGTGGAAGTAGAAGTGGATCATGTGCTTGAACTCGGAGCGCGCCGCCGAGAACAGCTCCTCGCAGACGCGCACGTGATCCTCCATCGACCCGCCCACATCGACGAACAGCAGCAGTTTGACGGTGTTATGCCGCTCCGGCACCAGCTTCAGATCGAGCCAGCCGGCGTTGTGCGCGGTCGATTTTATCGTGCCGTCGAGATCGAGCTCTTCGGCCGCCCCCTCACGGGCAAATTGCCGCAATCGGCGTAACGCCAGCTTGATATTGCGGGTGCCGAGTTCGACCGTGTCGTCGAGATTGCGGAACTCGCGCCGGTCCCACACCTTGACCGCGCTGCGGTTGCGGCCCTCCTCCTGGCCGATGCGCACCCCTTCGGGGTTGTACCCATAAGCGCCGAACGGCGAGGTGCCAGCAGTCCCAATCCATTTGCTGCCGCCCTGGTGTCGCGCCTTTTGTTCGGCCAATCTCTGGCGCAATGTCTCCATCAGCCTTTCCCAGCCGCCGAGCGCCTCGATCAGCTTCTTCTCCTCCTCGGTCAGAAATCGCTCCGCGAGATTCTTCAACCAAGCCTCGGGGAGCTCGGCCTTCGGGTCGCCCAACGTCTCGATGCCTTTGAAGCAATGCCCGAACACCCGATCGAAGCGATCGAGATGCCGCTCGTCCTTGACCAACGAGGTGCGCGCGAGAAAGTAGAATTCCTCGATGTCGAACGCGGCGATGCGGGTGTGCATTGCTTCCAGCAAGGTCAGGTACTCGCGCAGCGAGACCGGCACCTTGGCGTCGCGCAGCTCCGCGAAAAACGAGAAGAACACCCGTCACCCTCGGGCGTAGAGACCGTCATTGCCGGGCTTGACCCGGCAATCCACGTAGATGCCCGGGTCAAGCCCGGGCATGACGACATCTTTTAATTCCCGCATCACAACCGCGGGTCAACCGCGCTCGCGGCGGTGCAGGAAGGCGAGGCGCTCGAAGAGGTGAACGTCCTGTTCGTTCTTTAACAGAGCCCCGTGCAAAGGCGGAATTAGCTTGGCCGGGTCGCGCGTACGCAGCACGTCGGGCGAGACGTCTTCGACCAGCAGCAGCTTGATCCAATCGAGGAGCTCGGAAGTCGAGGGTTTTTTCTTTAATCCCGGCACCTCGCGGATATCATAAAAGGTCGTCAAAGCTTCGCGCAGCAGTTCGTATTTCAAATCGGGAAAATGAACGTCGATAATCTGCTGCATCGTCTCACGGTCAGGAAAGCGAATGTAATGGAAGAAGCAGCGGCGGAGAAAGGCGTCCGGCAGCTCCTTCTCGTTGTTGGAAGTGATGACGACGATTGGGCGATTTCGGGCATGGATGGTACGCCGCGTCTCGTAGACATAGAATTCCATGCGGTCGAGTTCGAGGAGCAGATCGTTGGGGAATTCGATATCTGCCTTGTCGATTTCGTCGATCAAAAGAACCGGCGCCTCGGCGGCCTCGAACGCCTCCCACAACTTGCCGGGCACGATATAGTTGGCGATGTCGTGGACCCGTTCGTCCCCGAGCTGGCCGTCGCGCAAACGCGAGACCGCGTCGTATTCGTAGAGACCTTGTTGCGCCTTTGTCGTCGATTTGATGTGCCAAGTGATCAAGTCTTTGCCGATGCCGCGCGCGATCTCATGGGCGAGGATGGTTTTGCCGGTTCCAGGCTCCCCTTTGACGAGCAGCGGGCGCTCGAGTGCGATCGCGGCGTTGACGGCGACCCGCAGATCTTGCGTCGCGACATAGCTGTCGGTGCCCTCGAAACGCTGAATCGCCGCCATATCCCCCACGCCTTGATGCCCTCTTGTGCTCACGATGACATAGCCTGAGGTTCACGATGACGCCAGCCCCTCCGCAGCCTGTAGCACTCCGCACGCGGAGGCGGGGAAGCCTTTCGGCTATTCTGGGGGTGCTGGTGCTCGCTGCGCTTTTTGTGCCGGCGCGCGATCCCGCAACTCATAGTTTGGCCGTCGAGTGGCGCCCCTCCGCCGAACTGGGAGGCCTCCTTTTTCTGATTGCGATGGTCACCTTGGCCAGTCCGCGTTTTGTTGCGGCGCGCAGCTTCGCGCTCGTGCTGGCATTGCTCGTGGTCGCGGCAACCCTCCTCAACTTTGCCGACGTCGCCACTCCGAGCCTGCTCGGCCGCGACCTCAATCTTTATTGGGACATCCAGCATCTTCCATCGCTTTTCGGTCTGGCGCGGGAGTTGGCGGGGCTGTGGAGCACCTCGGTTGCAGCCGCGCTGATCGTTGTCGCAATCTTGCTGCTGGCCGGTGCCGCGTATTGGGTATGGCGCAAGGTGCTGGCTGTCTTGGCCGATCGGCGAATTGCCATCGCCGCCGCGGTTTTGCTCGGGATAGCACTGGACGTCACAGCCTTTTTGCCGGCCGAGCAGCGCCCGCTCGCGACCGGATTGGGCACCGACATCGCCCGGCATGCAGCCGCTTTCGAGCGTGTTTGGCGCATGCAAGCCGAGGCCGGAACCCCGCTGCCGGCGGCGCTCGCATCCTCAGGCCCGCCCCGCAGCGATCTGGCCGGTTTGAAAAAACGCGACGTCTACCTCGTCTATATCGAGTTCCTATGGCACTACTGTGTTCGACACGCCCGAGTTCCGCTCCGCCTTGCGTGGGTCGCTGATGCAGTTCGAAGCGGAATTGCGGGGGTCGGGGTACACGACTGCTTCGAGCCGCCTTGTCTCGCCGACGTTCGGCGGCGGATCATGGCTCGCCCACGCGACCCTCGCCAGCGGAGTACGTCTCGACGATCCGGTACTTTACTCCCAGATGCTGCGCTCCGGCCGCAAACTGCTGCCCCGTTATCTCAAGGACGCGGGTTGGCGCGCCGTGGACGTGATGCCCGGCACTAAAACGCCGGCTCCGGAAGCCCAAGCCTGGGGTTTCGACCGTGAGGTCTACGCGTCCGAACTCGGCTATCGCGGCCCATCCTTCGGTTGGTTTGCGATTCCCGACCAGTTTACGCTCGAACGCACGACGGAAATCCGCCAAGCGCTTGGCTCCGAAACACCGGTTTTCGCGCAGATCGTGCTCGTGTCGAGCCACATCCCGTTTTCGCCGGTGCCGCCCTACCTTGCCGATTGGCGCGATGTTGGGGCGTTTGCAACCGTCCCTGCCGCCGAATGGGACGAGATCTTCCGGCCCCCCGACTGGTCGGTGCTCGCGCCCGGATATCTGAAAAGCCTCAAATATGATTTCGCCGTTCTCGGAGACTGGCTCGCTAAGCATCTGGCAGGAAACGGGCTCGTCATTCTGCTCGGGGATCATCAGCCACCGGCGGTCGTTGGCGGCGAGCTTCAGCAATGGACTGTTCCGATCCACGTATTGTCGCGCGATCCCGATCTCGTCGCGCCCTTTATCGCGTCGGGATACATCGCCGGCCTTGTCCCGCCGCGAGAGACGCCCTCTAAGGGAATGGAGAGCTTCCTGCCGAGCTTTGTCGCCGCCTTCGACCGCTCCGACTGAGTTAGTCGCGAGGCTGGAACCACAACGCGCAGCCGTAGTCGATCGTCACCTCCTCACCGGGGTCGATTTGGACGGTGGCAAGCAGATCGAGGGTGAGCCGGTCGTAGTTTCGCTCCACCCGGGCGCGCGGGCGGCTCGAGTGGTTGCACAACGTGACAAGGCCGAGCGCAACTGCACCCCGGCCTTCTCCGTCGGGGTCCCCGTCCCAATGAAAGTAGTAGTCGTAGATGATCGTTCTATCGAGGACCGGACAGACCGCCGCCGGCAGGACGATTACCGGCGCCGCCTCGATCACGGTTCCAGGCGCAATCGGTTCGCGGGCGAATACCCCGCGGCCACGCCCTGGGCTCATCCGGATTTCGACGCGATAGTTCGGGACCGGCCGAATGTGCCCGCTGGCCTCCGCATCGCGCAAGAAGAGCGGGCCTTAAGCGGTCTTGGCAGGCTCGCGCGTATGGTCCACAACGGTTGCGCCTGGCGCTGCCGTGGCCTTCGCAGCGGGAGGCGGCACTTGGGCCGGCGCGGCCGTCGCTTCGGCTTCCTCGTCCTCTTCTTTCATTCCGGCCTTGAATGCCTTGATGCCTTTCGCGAAATCGCCCATTACGCGCGGCAGCTTTCCGGCGCCGAATAGAATGAGGATAATGGCCAAGACCACGATCCAATGCATCAAGCTGAAGGAACCCATCGGAACGACCTCGAAGCGTGACGGAAAATTTAGTCTAGCAAGCTTTTCCGCCAAATTGCCAGTGCATAGCGGCGCCGCCGCATCCTTCTACGAGGTCGTACCGATACCCCGAAAATCAACCCCACCCACTGAGAACGAGTGTTCATGACTTATTTTCCATCGCCCCACCCCGCGCCCTGGCAGCGCGCGACCCCCGGTGAGACCGGACTCGACCCAAACGCCGTCGCCGCCGCCGCGCGACACGCCAGCGAGCACGAAACGCCGTGGAGCCGAGATCTCGCCCGGATGGTCGCCAGCGACTTCGCAGAACGCCCGCCATGGAACGAGACGCTCGGACCCGTGCGTCCGCGCGGCGGGCCGAATGGTCTCGTGCTGCGCAACGGGCTCGTCGTGGCCGAGTGGGGCGACACGACACGCGTCGACATGACCTTCAGCGTCGCCAAGAGCTATCTCTCGATCCTCGCCGGTCTCGCCTGGGACCGCGGTCTGATCAAAGACCCGCACGAAAAGCTCCGTCTCACTGTCGGCGACGGCGGTTTCGATCCACCGCACAACGAGGCGATCACCTGGCACCACCTGCTGCAGCAGACCTCGGAATGGGACGGCGTTCTGTGGGACAAGCCGGATATGATCGACCGTAACCGGGCCGTCGGGGGCCGCCCGAGCACCGCGCCGAAGGGGAGTCATCGCGATCTCCGGGCTCCCGGTGAATTCTGGGAATACAACGACGTCCGGGTTAACCGGCTCAGCCTCGCCCTGCTCCGGCTGTGGCGCCGGCCGCTGCCCGACGTGTTCCGCGACCTCGTGATGGATCCGATCGGGGCTTCGCTGGAATGGGAATGGCACGGCTACGGCAATTCCTATGTCGATATCGACGGTCGGCGAGTGCAATCGGTGTCGGGCGGCGGACATTGGGGCGGCGGGGTGTTCATCAGCGCCCGCGACCAGGCGCGGATCGGGCAGATGTTGCTGCGCCGCGGCGTTTGGGACAGCCGCCGTATCCTGTCGGAAGCCTGGATCGAACGGATGCTCGATCCCTGCCCGCTCTACGCCAACTACGGTTACCTGTGGTGGCTCAATACCGGGCGCGCGCTTTATCCGAGCGCCTCGGCGCAGAGCTACTACGCCCGCGGCGCCGGCGGCAATCTGACCTGGATCGATCCGGGAAACGATATCGTGGCGGTATTGCGCTGGACGGACCCGGCTGCAATGGACGGTTTCACGAAGCTCACCATGGCGGCCGTCGTGTCCTGATCGGTTCAAAATATCGGCAATCAATGGTTGTTTCGAATATTACGCTCTGCTGCATCTGCAGCGGATCTGCAGCAAGATATCGTGTTATGGTTGTATCTATCCACCTGGCACTGACCGCGTCCGCCCCGGCGCTGGGCGCATCGTTTTGCTCCTCGATCTGAGCGGCGACCGTCGAGACCGCGAAGGGAATTTACGATGTGAATACGGCAAATAGAAGATCGTCATCGAGGCGCTCACGCTTTCGCGCTGCGGCTTCGGCGACCGCTGTGTATGTTTGTCACTCAACCAAGCCTTTCGGCAGCTGAGTTACCACCAGGGGAATCCGATGCTGACGCTGTATTTCTCACCGGGGTCGAGTTCGATGGCCGTGCACATTGCGCTAAACGAAATCGGCGCCCATTTCGAGCGCCGATTGGTGTCGCTCGCCAAAGGTGAGCAGCACAAACCCGAATACCTAGCCGTCAATCCGGAAGCCAAAGTGCCGACTCTACTGATCGACGGCGTGACGCTGACCGAAGTCGCGGGGATCCTCTATTATCTCGCTAAACGCTTTCCCGAAGCCGGGCTCTGGCCCGGAGCGGGCCTCGAGGCCGAAGCGCAGGCGATATCGTGGATGTCGTTCATCGCGTCGACGATCCACCCCGCCCGGCGGATCGGGCCCGAGCGCTGGCGGGAGGTGTTCGGCATCGCCGAGCGCCGATTGGCCGGCAGCCAATGGACCGTCGGGCGCTATTCGATCGCCGATATCCACCTCTTTCGGCTCTATTGGCGCTTTGTGAATTCGCTGAAGCCGAACCTCGGCGACTTCCCCGGTTTGTCCGCTCACTACGAACGCATGATGGCGCGACCGGCCGTGCAGCGGACGCTCGAAATCGAAAGCGCGATCGGGTACGCCCTGCCGCAATAGCGTGAGAACGATTGCCCATATCTCGGATCTGCACTTCGGGCGGCACGACGAGACCGTCGCTGACCGCTTGCTGGCCGAGATGTTGGAGACCAAGCCGAACATCGTCGTCGTCACCGGCGATCTGACACAGCGCGCCCGCCATCGGCAGTTCGCCGCCGCCCGCGAGTTTCTCCAGAGATTGCCCCGGCCGGTCATCGTCATCCCCGGGAACCACGATGTTCCGCTTTACGACATCGTCGAGCGCCTTGTCGGACGGCTCGCCCGCTACCGCCGCTATATCTGCGCCGAGCTGCAACCCTTTTTCGCCGATGACGAGATCGCGCTGTTGGGCCTCAACACGGCCCGTTCGGCAGCCTTTTCGAACGGACGCATTTCATACACGCAGGCAGCCACGATCAAATCCGTGTTCGCGGAAGTGCCGGCGAGCCGGCTCCGGATTTTGGCGATTTATCATCCGTTGGCGGTGCCCGTAGCGGCCGGTGATCTCGCTCCGGTCGGCCGGGCCGCGATGGCGCGCAAAGCGATGACCGAGGCCGGAGTCCGGCTCGTGCTCTCAGGCCATTACCACCGCGCCTTCAGCGGCGACCTGCCGGGCAGCGACCTCGTAAGCGACGGCTCGATCCTGTTCGTCCATGCCGGAACCGCAATCTCGACCCGGCTCCGCGGTGAACCGAATTCGTACAACCTGCTCCGCGTCGATGCCACCGCTGTGACCTGCACGGTCCGCAGCTTCGGCGGCAAAGACTTCAAAGATGCCGAGGCCGCTCATTACGGGCTGCTCGGCGGCCGGTGGACACGGCATTAGCGCGTTAGCCTGGAGCGGGTGAAGGGAATCGAACCCTCGTCAGAAGCTTGGGAAGCTAAATCAGACAGCAGACATTCCAATGGGTTAGGGAGAAGCGACTTTAGTTTCAGTGTCTTGGAAGTTCGTGGTGGTTCGTGAGGGTTCCCCGATTTTCGTGATCCGTGGCCCAAATTGGCCCACGGAAGCCCCCTCGATTCCAGTCTTAGCGGCCACCGGTCGGCTCCGTTGTCTCTTGCGGTGGACGCGGCCTCGATAGGAGCAACCTGAGCAATCGGGTTCCGGAGTTCGATGGCCCTTGCGATTTCGTCATCGTCGGCATCATGCCCATGCACGATCCAATTTCGAATCTGATTGAACAAGTTCAGAGCTTCCGCATCTTCGAACGAAATCTGTTCTGCCTGCACGAGCATTCGAATCATCGTGCCTAGCGGAACCGGCCTGCGTGACACATTCAAGCCGACATCAGCGGCCAGTTCGCGTGCCGCCCGTTCTATCTTCGCGGACAACAGCATGAGCCCGAGTCGCGGCGACCGACTCGCTTCGCGCAGCACTTCCTCTATGGCGTCCTGTACGGCTTCCGCTCCAGCGCCTTCCACACGAGCGCCCTCTGCGGTCGCTGAACTAGTCCCCACCGCCGAACCAGTCGCCGAGATGATCGTTGACAAGGTCACTTCCGCTGCTTCGGTCCTGGCTTGCAGTTCGTCCAACTCAATCTCTTGCCCGAGAAATTTCCCCTTCCTGATCCGCGAGAGGATCGCGCGAATCTCCGGCCTGAACCAGCTTACGATGGCGAGGGCCACAAGCGGCCACGTCAAAGACGCGAATGCCGAGATCAGGTCCGCCAATTCCTTGGCCGTGGATACCAAGCGAATGACCAGAACGGCGATGACAAGAGCGACCAGCGGCCAGAGCAGAAGGAGCAGACTATGCGAGCGCTCCGGCGTTCCGAGCCAAGAGCGAAGATGGTGGAGGCGCGGTCGGAAAGCTTCCCACTGCTCCGAGAGAGTTCGCGGCAGCATAACCCGGCATCATCGATCAATTGCGACGGAGACAGGATAGTACAGCACGTCCGCTCTGCCGAGCGTTCCTGAAATGTGCTATATGGCCCGCTGCTTCGACTACGAACACAAACTCCTGTGACGCGAGCAAACGGCCGGGAAAACGAGCCATCGTGGAAAACCCAGCAATACGCCCACCTGAAACGCCTTAATCAGCGGGGCCAACTCGCCCTTTTCGTGGGCGCTGGCATTTCCCACGGCTGCGGCTTGCCCGGATGGGACGCCCTCGTTGAGACGCTGGCGGTCGCCGCATATCAGGGCGGGAAAGCGAGCGTCCGTAAGGCTATGGCCAGCTTCAATACGGTCGTACAGGGGCGGATCCTGAAAACGCGCCTGAGAGACCGCTTCAACAAAGCCGTCGCCGACGCGCTATACGCATCTCGGTATGAACTCTCCCCCGCACTCAGTGCAATCGTGACCGCCGGTGCGCGGCAAATCTGTACCTACAATTTCGATGACCTCATCGAGGAAGCCCTCGGCACCCAGGGGCTTCCTTTCCGCTCACTGACGCCCGGTGATCCAATCAATGCCGACTTCATCGGCACAACGGTCTACCACCCTCACGGATTCCTAACTGCGTCCATGACCGCCGACGAATGCGCCAACACGCAGATCGTGCTAAGCGAGCAAGATTATCACAGCCTGTACGGTAATCCATATTCTTGGGCGAACGTTGTCCAGCTTTCGCTGCTCCTGTCGCAAACCTGCCTTTTCGTCGGAGTGTCTCTCACAGACCCGAGCATCCGCCGCCTGCTCGACACCTGCGTTGCGCTGCCCATCTCGCACATGCACTACACGATTATGCTCTCGCCGGTTGCGGGGCTGGAGGAGGAGGCAGAGAAAGCAGCCCACGACCTCCAGCTTGCTCGCAACGCCGAACTCCGGTCTCTCGGAGTTCAGCCCATTTGGATCAACAGCTTCGATGAGATTGAGAGAGTTTTCCTGCGCATTCGCGTGAGCCATCCCGGCCCATAAGGATCAGTAAGCTCTCTATGGTACGCCGAGGGCGTCAGTCGCCAAACTTGCTTCCCAGCCCGAGGGAATATGCCCGATTCGCCCTACTACAAACCTCATCAGTTGACCGAATTGGAAAACGGCTACTCCAGCGTCAATCCGGCCTACACAATATGCTCGGCATGGTTTTGTCCACCGCCTTGGTACCCTGAAACGCTGCATCGAAAACGTCTATTCGATCTACCCGCCCACTAGGTCGGATAAACCCTCAAGCGAGGAATGCCTCGACCTCGCCATCAATCTGCAAAGTTTCATATTCAATGTTTTTGGAAGCATCGACAATTTTGCATGGATTTGGGTCAAAGAAAAGCAAATACAAGATAAGAAAAGGCGTCCGTTACAAGGTCAGCAGATTGGATTAAGGTCCGAATACAAAATCGTTCGTCAGTCGTTCTCAATTGCCCTTCAGCGGTATTTGGCGAGCCGAGACGACTGGTTTTCACACCTCGAAGGCTTTAGACACTCGCTCGCGCATCGAATTCCCTTATATGTCATTCCATACACTTTGCATCCGGATAAGTTGTCAATTCACGACGATCTTGAGAAACGCAAGCACGAGGCTTTCAACAACCGTGATTTCCAAACTTACGATGAATTAGGAAAGACGGAGACGTTTCCTACCTTGCAATGCTCGCCGAAACGGAGTCGTGGCCCAAATTGGCCCAACCCGGGCCCAAAAATTCATAATAGGTTCCCCTAACCCGTTGAAAGGATTGGAGCGGGTGAAGGGAATCGAACCCTCGTCAGAAGCTTGGGAAGCTCCTGCTCTGCCATTGAGCTACACCCGCTTGGCCGCGGATGATAAGCGATCCGCGGCCTCCTGCAAGCGGTTTGCGGGTATTAGGCGCCGTTCGTCCGTCTTGCTGGTGGGTCGACCGCAACGGTGCCCATGTCCGCTGGCACCGACACTTCGAGTATTTCGAGGTCGTCCGAGGTGCGGTTTTCCTGGTGGAGCATACCGCCGGGGATGAAAACCGAAGTCACCGGCTTCCAGCCGGCAGTTCGTTCCGTCCTCGAATTCCAGCTCGACCCAGCCTTTGAGCATGTAGACGAACTGTCCCTCGCACACGTGGTAGTGCCAGCCGGTCGGCTGGGTCATTCCGGTGAGGGCAGATGTCACTTGCGCCCGCATCCACCCCTCGGTCGCCTTGGTGACGCCAAGGTCGCGGTACCTGAAGAAGTCGCGCCGGCCCTTGACGAACTGCGGGCTCTTTGCGCTCGCCACCGCGAGCTTCATTTCCGGCTGTGCCTGGGCTGGCTTTTCCTTCAACGCGGTCTGCTCGATAGTCATGCTCGAACCTCCTCCCGAAGATAATGGGCCATCATAACAGCATCTAATGCCAAGCAGCGAGGGCCGCCTTCACCCTGCCCGAAGATTGGTGTTAACCTGCGGATCTCGTTTCAAGGAGGGTCGCATGGCGAATATACCGGGTGCGGTGACCGATCCCAGCCGTGTGCGGGGCGAAAACATCGAATTCAAGAGCGGCGTCGACACGATAAAGGGCTACCTCGCCCAGCCGAGCCAGTCGGGGCAGTATCCCGGGATCATTGTGATCCATGAAGCCTTCGGGCTGGTCGAACACATCCGCGACATCGCCAGGCGCTTTGCCAACATCGGCTACAATGCCCTGGCGCCTGACCTTTATTCCCGGAAGGGCGGGCCATCCGATCCGAACGACATCAACACCGTCTTCCCGGTCATGTTTGGTAAGTCGGACGCCGAGGTCAGTGCAGGATCTCGATGCGGCGGCCGATCATTTGCACAGGCTTCCCGGCGCGACCGGCAAGGTCGGCGCCATCGGGTTCTGCTCGGGTGGCCGCCAGACCCTTCTGTTCGCGTGCAGCAGCAGCAAAGCCGATGCGGCGGTCGATTGCTGGGGCGGGTTCATCCACCGCGCGACGCCGGACGCCGAGACGACGCCTGAGCGCCCGACGCCGATCCTCGACATGGTAGACCGCCTGCATTGTCCGCTCTTCGCCGTGTTTGGGGAGGAGGATCAGAATCCGACGGTGGCGCTAGCGGAAGAGCTGCGCAGCCGGGCGCAGCGCGCCGGCAAAGACGTCACGATCAAGGTATACAAAAATGCCGGTCACGCCTTCCTCGCTGACTATCGCCCGAGCTATCGCGAGGGTCCGGCGGCCGAACTGTGGCAGGACGTCGTGGCGTTCTTCGAGAAGCATCTGAAATCATAGATCTACTCGGTTGAGCGCTCGCACACGAAAGGCATGCGCATGGCACGCAACAAGATCGCGCTGATCGGCGCGGGACAGATCGGCGGTACGTTGGCGCTGCTCGCCGGGCTCAAAGAGCTCGGCGACGTCCTCCTCGTCGATGTCGTCGAAGGTGTGCCGCAGGGCAAGGCGCTCGACATCGTCCAGGGTTCGGCAATCGAGGGCTACGATGCCGTTATCGGCGGCTCCAACGACTACGCCGACATCGAGGGCGCAGACGTTGTCATCGTTACGGCCGGCATTCCGCGCAAGCCCGGGATGAGCCGCGACGATCTGATCGGAGTCAATGCCGGGATCGTCCAAACCGTCGGTGCGGCAATCAAAAAGCACTGCCCGCACGCTTTCGTCATCACGATCACCAATCCCCTCGACGTCATGGTGTGGGTCATGCGCGAGGCTTGCGGGTTGCCGCCGCAGCGCGTCGTCGGCATGGCCGGCATCCTCGACAGCGCGCGCTTTCGCTATTTCCTCGCCCAGGAGTTCGAGATTTCGGTCGAGGACGTCACCGCCTTCGTGCTCGGCGGCCATGGCGACACGATGGTACCGCTGGTGCGCTATTCCGCGGTCGCCGGGATCCCGCTGCCTGACCTCGTCAAGATGGGATGGACGACGAAGGAGCGGCTCGACAAAATCGTCCAGCGGACGCGGGACGGCGGCGGCGAGATTGTCGGGCTGTTGAAAACCGGCTCGGCTTTCTATGCGCCCGCCAGCTCGGCGATCCAGATGGCCGAGGCGTATCTGCGCGACAAGAAACGCGTGCTGCCCTGCGCGGCATGGCTCGATGGTCAATACGGGGTCAAGGATCTCTACGTCGGCGTCCCGGTCGTGATCGGCGCAGGCGGCGTCGAGCGCATCGTCGAGATCTCGCTGAACAGCGAGGAGAAGGCGGCTTTCGACAAATCGGTCGCTGCGGTCCACGAGTTGATCGAAGTCGTCAAGAACATGCGGAGCTGAGCCCGGCGAGGGCGGTGTTCATAGGTTCCGGGCTCGCGGCCAAGCCGCGCCCCGGAACGACCGGGTTGTCATCCCGGAACGCCCATCGGGCGGGCCCAGAATCTATGAACACTGACGTTTTCGATGTTAATCTAATACCCCCTCAGCAGGGCGGGATGAGATGAATATCCACGAATATCAGGCGAAAGAGCTGCTGGCGAAATTTGGCGTCGCGATTCCGCGCGGGCATGTGGCGTACACTGCCGCGGAAGCGGTCGAGGCCGCGCGCCGGCTCGACGGATCGGTTTGGGTCGTCAAGGCGCAGATCCATGCCGGCGGCCGCGGCAAAGCCGGCGGGGTCAAGCTCTGCCGTTCGGAAGAAGAAGTCGCGGCGGCGGCGCGCTCCTTGTTGGGCAAGAACCTCGTGACGCATCAGACCGGACCCGCGGGCCGCGAGGTCAAACGGGTCTATGTCGAGGAAGGCTGCGATATTGCGCGCGAGCTGTATCTCGGCTTGTTGATTGATCGCGACACGGGTCGGGTGACTTTGATCGGCTCGACCGAAGGCGGCGTCGAGATCGAGGAGGTTGCGGCGCGGTCGCCCGAGAAGATCCTCAAAGTTGCGATCGACCCGGCGAGCGGGATCGAGCCCTTTCATGCACGCAAGATGGCCTACGGGCTCGGGCTCCAAGGGGCGCAAATCGGTATTGCGGTCAAATTCATCACTGCCCTCTACAACGCGTTTTGCGAACTCGACGCGTCGGTCGCCGAAATCAATCCGCTGGTGGTCACGGGTGCGGGCCAGCTGCTGGCGCTCGACGCCAAGATCGGGTTCGACGATAACGCGCTGTTCCGACATCCCGATGTCGAGGCGTTGCGGGATGAGGGCGAGGAAGATCCGACCGAGCTCGAAGCCGGCAAGCACGCGCTCAACTATGTCAAGCTCGACGGCAATATCGGCTGCATGGTCAACGGCGCCGGCCTGGCGATGGCGACGATGGACATCATCAAATTGCATGGCGGCAACCCGGCCAACTTTCTCGACGTCGGCGGCGGGGCGACACGCGACCGGGTGGCGGCCGCCTTCAAGCTGATCCTCAGCGACCCGAACGTCGAGGGGATGCTGGTCAACATCTTTGGCGGGATCATGCGCTGCGACGTCATCGCCGAAGGCGTCGTCGCAGCGGCGCGCGAGGTCAATCTGCACGTGCCCCTGGTCGTGCGCCTGGAGGGCACCAATGTCGACCTCGGCAAAAAGATCCTGCAGCAATCGGGCCTGCCGATCCTCGCCGCCGAGAACCTCGCCGATGCCGCCCGGAAGGTGGTCACGGCCGTCAAGGAGGCCGCCTGATGTCGATCCTCGTCGATGCGTCGACCAAGGTGCTGTGCCAGGGGTTCACCGGTGCCCAGGGCACCTTCCACTCCGAGCAGGCGATCGCCTACGGCACCAAGATGGTCGGCGGTGTGACCCCTGGAAAAGGCGGAACCCGCCACCTCGATCTCCCGGTGTTCAACACGGTTCATGAAGCGCGCGCGGCGACCGGATGCGACGCGACCGTGATCTATGTCCCGCCGCCGTTCGCCGCCGATGCGATCCTCGAAGCCGCCGACGCCGAAATCCCGCTGATCATTTGCATCACCGAGGGCATCCCGGTGCTCGACATGGTCAGTGTCAAGCGGAGTCTGTGCGGCGGCCATTCGCGGTTGATCGGGCCGAATTGTCCGGGTGTCATCACCCCGGACGAGTGCAAGATCGGCATCATGCCGGGCCATATCCATCGCCGCGGTAAGATCGGCATCGTCTCGCGCTCGGGCACCTTGACCTATGAAGCGGTGGCGCAGACGACAGCGGTCGGGCTGGGCCAGTCGAGCTGCGTCGGGATCGGCGGCGATCCAGTCAACGGCACCAATTTTGTCGAGGTCCTCGAAATGTTTCTCGCCGACGACGAGACCGAGGCGATCGTCATGATCGGCGAGATCGGCGGGACGGCGGAGGAAGATGGCGCCGATTTTCTGAAGTCGGCGCGGCGCAAGAAGCCGGTCGTCGGGTTCATCGCCGGCAGCACCGCACCGCCGGGCCGGCGGATGGGCCATGCCGGCGCGATCATCGCCGGCGGCAAGGGCGGCGCCGGCGACAAGATGGAGGCATTGCGCAGCGCCGGGGTCGTCGTCGCCGAGTTGCCGGCCGCAATCGGCACGACAATGCGAGACGTGCTCAGGGGTTGAACGCTTCGGTCGTTGCACGACGGACCGCCAATGACGAATTAATACCCGTCATGGCCGGGCTTGACCCGGCCATGACGGGTGTAAGAAGTGTCGCGTCGGCGACTCCAAGGTCCGGTGATGGCTGATTTGGACAATACGACTTTTCTAACCGGCGCGAATGCTGAGTTTATCGCGGGGCTTTACACAAGATTCCTCGAAGATCCCCAGACGGTTGACGAGAGCTGGCGTCGGTTCTTCTCGGAAATAAACGATGATGTTTCGACGCTGCTCACAGAGGTGCGCGGACCTTCTTGGGCCAAGCGCGAACCGCCAATCATCGGCAACGGGGCAACATCGGCGGCGGGAATTGATGAAGCGGCGCTGCAGCGGGCCACCACCGACTCGATCCGGGCGTTGCAGCTCATCCGCGCCTATCGGGTGCGGGGCCATCTCGAAGCCGACCTCGACCCGCTCGGCCTGGAGAAGCGGGGGCCTTATCCGGAGCTCGACTTTCGCGGCTACGGCTTCAGCGATGCCGATCTCGACCGCGAGATCTTCATCGCCAATTTGTTCGGCCGCGAGCGCGCCAGCCTACGCGAGATCATCACGATTTTGCGCGAGACCTATTGCGGCAGGATCGGCGTCGAGTACATGCACATTCAGAGCCCCGGCGAGCGGGCCTGGATCCAGGAAAAATTCGAGAAGCGTCAGAGCCGCCCGGTCCTGTCTGCCGGAATAAGAAAAGAGATTTTGCGGACACTGACCCAGGCGGAGACGTTCGAGCGGTTTCTCGACCGGCGTTACACCGGCACCAAGCGGTTTGGCATCGAAGGGGCCGAATCCCTTATGCCGGCGCTGGAGGCGATCCTCTACCGCGGCCGCGAGTTCGGCGTCCGTGAATTCGTGATCGGCATGCCGCACCGCGGCCGGCTCAACGTGCTCGCAAACTTCGTCGGGAAACCGTTTGCCGCGGTTTTCTCCGAGTTCCAGGGCAATTCGACCAATCCCGAGCACGTCCACGGCTCGGGCGACGTCAAATACCATCTCGGCACTTCGGGCGACCGAGAAGTCGGTGGGCAAACAATCCACCTGTCCTTGGCCGCCAATCCCTCGCACCTGGAGGCCGTCGATCCCGTCGTGCTCGGCAAGGTCCGCGCAAAGCAATTGCAGCGCGGCGACACCGAGCGATCGCAGGTGGCCGGCATTCTGATGCATGGCGACGCCGCCTTCGCCGGACAAGGGCTCGTCGCCGAATCGCTCGAATTGTCGGATCTGATCGGCTTCTGCACCGGCGGCACGATCCACATCATCGTCAACAACCAGATCGGGTTTACCACCGCTCCTTCCGCCGCTCGCTCCAGCCCCTATCCATCGGATGTGGCGAAAGGTGTGCAGGCGCCGATCTTTCACGTCAACGGCGACGATCCGGAGGCGGTCGTCGAAGTCGCCCGCGTCGCCGCCGAATTCCGCCATGAATTCAAAAAGGACGTGGTCATCGACCTGTTTTGCTACCGGCGTCACGGCCACAACGAAACCGATGAGCCGGCATTCACTCAGCCGCTGATGTACCGCACGATCGCGCGCCATTCGACAACGCGGCAGATCTATGCCAAGCGTCTCGCCGAGTCGGGCGTGCTGCGCGAAGGCGAGGCCGATGCGATGGCAACTCGCTTCATTGCGGAGCTCGAAACTCAGTTCGAATCGGCGAAGAGCTATCGCGCAAACAAGGCGGATTGGCTCGAAGGCGCTTGGGCTGGTCTCGAACAGGCTCCCGACGACGATCGCCGCGGAGATACCGGCGTTGCCGGCGACACGCTGCGGCAGATCGGGCGCGGCCTCGTGACGGTGCCGGAAGGCTTTCGCCTCAACCCCAAAATCGCCCGCCAGCTCGAGGCAAAGCGCGCTACGATCGAGGCCGGCGAAGGCATCGACTGGACGACCGCCGAGGCGTTGGCGGTCGCCTCTCTATGCGCCGAGGGCACCCACGTGCGCATGTCCGGTCAGGACAGCGGGCGCGGCACCTTCTCGCAACGCCACGCCGTGCTGGTCGATCAGGAGACCGAGGAACGCTATGTCCCGATCAACCATGTCAGCCCCGGACAGGCGCCGTTCGAGATCATCGACAGCCCTCTCTCGGAAGCTGCCGTCGTCGGCTTCGAATACGGCTACAGCCTCGCCGACCCCTCCTCTCTCGTCTTGTGGGAGGCGCAATTCGGGGACTTCGCCAATGGTGCGCAGGTCATCATCGACCAGTTTCTGAGCTCCGGCGAAGCCAAATGGCTGCGCATGAGCGGCCTCGTCATGCTGCTGCCGCACGGCTACGAGGGTCAGGGCCCCGAGCATTCCTCGGCCCGCATTGAGCGGTATCTGCAGCTCTGCGCCGAAGACAATATCCAAGTGTGCAACCTGACCAGCGCGGCGAACTACTTCCACGCCCTGCGGCGCCAGATCCACCGCAATTTCCGCAAGCCGCTCGTCATCTTCACTCCGAAATCGCTGCTGCGCGCGAAGGAAGTCGTATCACGCCTCGACGAGATGGAAACGGGGAGTTCGTTTCACCGCGTCATCGGCGAAACCGGAGCGATTGCGGCGGACAATGCGGTGCGCCGGGTCGTCCTGTGCGCGGGCAAGGTCTATTTCGATCTCGCGAAGGCACGCGCCAAGGACGGCGACAACCGGGTCGCGCTGGTCAGGATCGAGCAGCCCTATCCGTTTCCGTTCGACGCGCTCGCGAAGGTCTTGCAGCGCTACCGCAACGCCGAGATTGTCTGGTGCCAGGAGGAGCCGCAGAATATGGGTGCCTGGAACTTCGTCGACCGGCGGATCGAGCAGGTCCTCGGGGGCCTCGATGTGGCGGCGAAGCGCCCACGCTTTGCCGGCCGGGCCGAGGCGGCTTCCCCGGCGACCGGCCTCTTCAAGCGGCACGTCGAGGAGCAGGCGCACCTCGTCGCCGAGGCGCTCGCGGCGTAAGACGCGATGGCGACCGAGATCAAGGTCCCGAGCCTCGGTGAATCGATCACCGAGGCCACAGTCGCGAAATGGCTCAAGCATCCTGGCGAAGCGGTCGCCGCCGACGAGCCGATCGCCGAGCTCGAAACCGACAAGGTGACCCTCGAGGTTCCCGCACCGGCCTCCGGCACGCTCTCCGAGATTCTCGCCGAGGAGGGCGCCAACGTCCCGGTCGGCGCAGTTCTTGGCAGGATCACTGACGGACTGGCGGGCACCCTGACGCACCCCGTCCCCACCGAACAAGTCCGTGGGTTGCAGCCTCACGACGCGCCGGGGTCCCCCCTCTCCCGCACTGCGGGAGAGGGTCCCGAGCGAAGCGAGGGGGGTGAGGGTATCGCCGCGCTCGAACGTTCCGGACCTGCTGTGCGCAAGCTGATCGAAGAGACCGGGCTGGACGCGGCGAGGGTTGCGCCGAGCGGACCGGGTGGGCGGATTACCAAGGCGGATGTAATTGCCGCGCGGACACCGGCCCCTGAACTGCCGACACCGGCTCCCGCCGTGGGCGAGCGCGAGGTGCGGGTGCGCATGAGCCGCCTCAGGCGGCGCATCGCCGAGCGGCTGAAGGCGGCGCAGAACACCGCCGCGATGCTGACCACCTTCAACGAGATCGATATGAGCGCGTCGATCGCGCTGCGCGAGCGTTATCGGGATGCGTTCGAGAAAAAGCACGGGGTCCGCCTCGGGTTCATGTCGATCTTTGTCAAAGCGGCAATTGTGGCGCTGAAAGAGCTTCCGGGGGCCAACGCCGAGATCGACGGGGAGGAGGTCGTCTACAAGAACCATTACGACATCGGCGTCGCCGTCGGGACCGAGCAGGGCCTTGTCGTGCCGGTCGTGCGCGACGCCGACCGAATGAGCTTTGCCGACATCGAGAAGACGATCGCCGAATACGGGCGCAAGGCACGCGACGGCAAATTGACGATCGAGGAGCTCTCAGGCGGCACCTTCACGATTTCGAATGGCGGGATCTACGGCTCGCTGATGTCAACACCGATCCTCAATCCACCGCAATCCGGCATTCTCGGCATGCACAAGATCGAAAGGCGGCCGGTCGCCCTTGGCGACAAGATCGAGATCCGCCCGATGATGTATGTCGCGCTCTCCTACGACCACCGCATCGTCGACGGCCGCGAAGCCGTGACGTTCCTCGTGCGTATCAAGGAATGCGTCGAAGATCCCTCGCGCATCCTGTTTGACATGTGAGCCTCCGCGCGATGCCTGATCGTTATGATGTCGTTATAATCGGGGCGGGGCCGGGCGGTTATGTTGCGGCGATCCGGGCGGCGCAGCTGGGGCTGAAGACGGCGTGCATCGAAAGCCGCGCCAGCCTCGGCGGGACCTGTCTCAACATCGGCTGCATTCCGTCGAAGGCGTTGCTGCAATCATCGGAGAAATTCGCCGAGGCCGGGCACGCGCTTGCCGAGCACGGAATCAAGGTCGCCGAGGTCGGGCTCGACCTCGGGGCGATGATGGGCCGCAAAGACAAAGTCGTAACCACGCTGACGCGCGGCGTCGAGTTCCTATTCCGCAAGAACAAGGTCGAGTGGCTCAAGGGCAAGGGGCGCATCGTCGCTCCGGGGCGGATCGCCGTCACTGATGCGGATAGCGCCGGCCGCGAGGTCGAGGCGACTTCGATCATCATATCGACCGGCTCGGAAAGTAGCTGGCTGTCCGGGATCGACATTGATGAGAAGCGCATCGTCTCGTCGACCGGCGCATTGTCTCTCGACCGCGTGCCGGAGCGGCTCACCGTCATCGGCGGCGGTTATATCGGCCTCGAGCTCGGCTCTGTGTGGCAGCGGCTGGGCGCCAAGGTGACCGTCGTCGAGGTTCTCGACCATATCGTGCCGAACATGGATCGGGAGCTCGGCGCGGCCTTACAGCGAGTCCTCACACGCTCGGGGCTCGACTTCAAGCTCGGCACCAAGGTGGCGGGCGATCCGCGACGCAAATGACGGGCTGCGTCTGGAGCTCGACGGCGCGGGGCGGCAGACCCTCACGGCGGATGTCGTGCTGGTGTCGATCGGCCGGCGTCCCTATACGGAGGGACTAGGCCTCGAAAGCGTCGGTGTCGCGCTCGACCAGCAAGGCCGTGTCGTCGTGGATGACGGCTTTGCGACGAACGTCTCGGGCATTTACGCGATCGGCGATGTGATCCGCGGGCCGATGCTCGAGCACAAGGCGGCAGAGGAGGGCATTGCGCTCGCCGAACGGCTCGCCGGGCAGAAATCACGCGTCGATTACGACGCGATCCCGGCCGTCATCTACACTTGGCCCGAGGTTGCCTCCGTCGGCAAGACCGAGGAGGAGCTCAAAGCGGCGGGGATCCCCTACCGCACCGGCAAGTTCCCGTTTACCGCCAATCCGCGCGCCCGCACCAACGGCTATACCGAGGGCTTCGTCAAGATCCTCGCAGAGAGCGAGACCGACCGGGTACTCGGCGTCCACATCATCGGCCCCGATGCCGGCACGATGATCGCCGAAGCGGTGCTGGCCAAGGAATTTGGCGCCTCGGCCGAGGACATCGCGCGCACCTGCCATGCCCACCCGACCTTGAGCGAAGCCCTCAAAGAGGCTGCGCTCGCGGTCGACGGGCGCGCCATTCACATTTGAATCAGCTCGGCAACTTGTCGCCGTCGGGCGGCGCGGGCACCTCGAAGGGATTGACCATCCCGGAGAGGAAGGCGAAGTAGTTCGCGACTTCCGTCAGTTCGACCATCCACTGCGCGTCGTGGCGGTTTTTCAGCCTATCGAAGACCGCCTGGTCGACACGGTTGGTGCGCATCAGCTGGCGAACATAGGTGACGATGTCGCGCTCTTCGTCGGAGAGCGCGGCTGGATCGCCCTTGGCGCGGATCAGGTCGATGACCTCCTCGCGTAGGCCGGCGCGGCGGGCGGCGCCGACCTGGGCCGCCCAAACATAGGCCGCCTCGCGCTCGCGCACCGCGGAAAGGATTGCAACCGAGCGCAGTTTCGGCTCGACGACATTGTTCTCACGGTTGAAGGAGACCAACGGCAGCAGCCGCTCGGCCAGCTTCGGGCTGTGCAGAAGGATGCTGAATGGACCGCGTACACCTCCGAAAACTTTGACGACATCGTCGACAACGGCGTGGTGCTCAGCGGGTACATCGGCCTTCCCAGTGACTGGGGCAATTCTCGGCATAGTTTCCTCCCTTTATTGCAGATTGGGATAGGGCTTACCCCAACCGTCGAGATAGACGACGTCCGAGAGCGGCCCGCGGCCAACCGGCCCGAACCGCCCCATCGGGTAGCCGATCGGCAGGATGGCATAGGAGTGGAAGCCGGGCGGGATGCCCATCGCGGCGTCCACTTCCTTCTCGTAATTGATGTGCCGCGTCGTCAAGGTCGAACCGAGCCCGAGCGCGCGCGCCGCCAGCAGCATGTTCTGCACCGCGGGGTAGATCGAGGAGCCGGCGGAGCGTGTCGGGTTGGGACCGTCCTCGAGGCAGGCCACGATCCACACCGGCGCCTCGTGATAGTGGTCCGTCAAGTACTCGACAGCCCTGTGCTGACGGCTGTACTTCCCAGGGTCCGAGCCCGGCGGCGGTGCGCTGCTCGCATAACGCGGCCCGACCACCTCGTCGAAGGCCTTCTTGTAATAGACCTGCACCTGCTTTTTGATCTCCGGGTCTTTCAGCACCAGAAACCTCCAGCGCTGCGTATTCCCGCCGCTCGCCGCCGCTTGCCCCGCCAAGAGGATCTGACGGATCAGATCATCGGGCACCGGATCGGGCTTCAACCGCCGCATCGCACGCAGGGAATGGATGACCTCGAAAACGCCAGGTTCTTCGGGCATGTCGTCCTCCTTTGCCGGTTTATTGCGCCTTGGGCAGGTCGAGCCTCACCGCAACGGCGGCGCTGGCGATCACTGCAATATCACCCGATTCCGCATCGGGCACGTCCAGACCCCCTTTAACCACTCTCACCGAGACCTCGCCGTGCGGCAGAGTATTCTTTACGATCGCGGCATCGACCTTTTCGGGATGTTGCACGCCGATCGTGACCTCGACCTGCATTTTGCGCGAATCGAGCCCAAGCGTTCGGATCAACATGAGCGAGCTGTGATGGATCGCATCCTGCACGGCCCGGACCGCGGCCTTGGTGTAGTCGCCGCCATGCAAGTCGTTGCCGGTCCCCATCTCCAGAATCACACGCTTTGCCGCCATAGGTTATCCCTCAGTCGATCTCGAGCCGCACGACCGCGGCGGCATTAGCAATGACGGTTGTATTGGTCCCAGCATCGTTGGGGATCTCAAGGCCGCCTTCGACGACGCTCACCGTTCCGGTGCCATGAGGCAGCACGGCCAAGACCGCCCCCTTGTCCACTTGATCAGGCCGCGGAACGCCGATCGTCACTTCGACCCGCATCGAGTTCTACGGGCAACCCGACCGCATCGGCGACGCTCAACGAATTGTGCCAGAGCGCGTCTCGCAGAGCACGTACCGCGGCTTTCGTGTAATCCGCGCCGCGGATGTCGGTTCCCATGCCGATCTGCAGCACCATGCGCTTCATAGCCATGTCCTGTCATCCTCCGGTTCGTCACCCCCGCGCAAGCGGGGGTCCAGGGATCGCAGCGCCAGCACTCTCCGGCTTCTGGATTCCCGCTTTCGCGGGAATGACGGAATCACTCTGCCGACCGAGATGCCCCCGGTCGAGATGCCCCCGGTCGAGATGAGCGCGGGGATGCGCGGCGTCGTAGATAGCGAGGAGACGCTCGGTCTCGACCGACGTGTAGCGTTGGGTTGTCGACAGGCTCGCGTGACCCAACAGCTCCTGAATTGCACGCAGATCGCCGCCGGCACCGAGGAGATGGGTGGCAAAGCTGTGCCGCAAGGCGTGCGGGGTCGCCGTATCAGGGAGGTCGAGAAAACCGCGCAGCGCAGCCATTTGGCGTTGCACGATCCGCGGGTTGAGCGGCCCGCCGCGGCTGCCGACAAAGAGCGGACCGTCCTTGGTCAGCATGAACGGGCACGCCGCGAGGTAATCGGCAACCGCTTCGCGTACGGCCGGCAAAACCGGCAACAGGCGGTGTTTGCCACCCTTGCCGGTGATTGCCAGCATCTCACCGAGCGGTGCTTCGCCCCGGCTCAGCCCGAGCGCTTCGGAGAGCCGCAAGCCGCAGCCGTAGAGAAGCGTCAAGATCGCGGTGTCGCGCTTGCCTTCCCATTGCTTGGTTGCGACCTCGACTGCGCTGTCGAGCGAGCCTGCGGCATCCTCGATCGTCAACGGCTTCGGAACGCTGTGCGGCAGCTTTGGGGAGCGAAGCGCGGCGAGCGCCGTTGTTTCGGCAAGCCCGCGACGCTGCAGAAAACGGACAAACCCGCGCAGCACCGACAGTCCTCGGGCGAGGGAGCCGCGCTCGATCCCGTCCTGGGCGCGGCGGGCCAGATAGGCGCGGAAATCGCCGGGCCGCAGCACATTGATTGCCGTCAAGCTCGGCAGCTCACCCAGATGCTCGGTCAGGAAATCGAGAAAGAAGGCGAGATCGCGGCCGTATGCGGCAACGGTATGCGCCGAGGCGCGGCGCTCCCCGGTGAGCCAGCCGGCCCATAATCCGATCGCTGCGCGCAAATCGTCGGCCGCCGAAAACCGGGCGAGCGGCACCGGTTCCGGCAGCGCCGGGAAAATTGGCCTTCTCCTGCGTCACCGGGCGCGATCGAGCCACTGCGCGATCGTGATCTCGAGCGTACGGGCGAGAAAGGTCAGGAGCTCGGTGCCGAGGCCGGGCTGAAAAGTGTCGGCCGTGCGGGTCCCGATGCACATCAGCCCGATCGGCGCCGAACGGCTGAAGGACAGTCGCAGCAGCGCCTGCGAGCGGACGAGACCCGCGGCCTCGCCAAACAGCGCCGGGTCGCCTTGGACATCGGTGCACAACAGGGTGTCGCGGTTGGGGCCGAGCAGCCGGTCGACGGTTCCCGAGGGCAAAAGATGAATGCCGTGCACCGGGAGGCGCGACGTGCGCGATGCCGAACTCTCGACACCGAGAGTGATGATGTCGACGTCGATCAGCACGGCGAGATCGGTGGTGACGATTTGCAGCAGGTGCTCGAAACTCGAAGCCCGCAGCATCGCCAGCACCGCCTTGTGCACGCGGCACTGGCTCGCGAGATTGCCGCGGCTCGTCGCGATCAGGCTCTTCTGCTCGTCCTGCAGCCGGGTGAGATCGCCGCGCAATCGCTCCAGCATGAAATGCTGGAAATCGAGGACGCCGTCGCCGGCGAGCCGGCTGGGGGCGCGCAACAGCCGCAACGCATCCGGGTGGCGGTCGAGGAAATCGGGATGCTCGCGCAGATAGGCGACGACCTCGCGGGCGCCGATCTCGGCCGGCCGCACAGGCGCCGGCAGACCGCTGCGCAGCGGCTTCGGCTGATCTTGCGGACGATCGGCCACGCCTATTTCCGCGGCGCGGCGCCGAAGCGTCGGCCCAACAAGAATACAGCGGCGGAGCAGTGCGCAATCATTCGGAAGCCACCTTGAACTAACGCTCGGAACAGACGCGAGGCGGGATGCTTGCCGCGCGTCGTTCCGGGAGCGAGTTTAGCCGATGCCCGACGATCACGCCAGTTCCCGCGAGCCATTGCCGATCGGCGTCGGCGAGCAGGAGGAAGTCGCTCGCCGGGTTCGGGTTCTGCTGCCGTTGCCTCTCCCGGAGGCGCTCGACTACCTCGCCCCGGAAGGCACATCGTCACCGGAGCCCGGCAGCTTCGTGAACGTACCGCTCGGGCAGCGCAGCTTGACGGGCGTCGTCTGGGACGGGGTGGGCGACGAGCTTCCCGAGGAGCGGCTGAAGCCGATCATCGAGACGTTGCCGACTCCCCGGCTGCAGCCGGAATTGCGCCGCTTTGTCGAGCGCGTCGCCGCCTACACGATGGCGCCGCCCGGTTCGGTACTGCGCATGACAATGAGCGTCCCCGAGGCGTTGCTGTCACCGCGGCCGAGGCGCCTTTGCGCGGCATCTCCAACCGGAGTGGCGGCACTCGTCGGTGCGGCACCGGAGACGCGCCTGACCCCCGCGCGACGGCGGGTGCTCGAGATCTTGTGCGCCGGCCCGCCAATGCCCGCCGCCGAAGTGGCGAGGCTCGCCGCTTGCGGCGCCGGCGTCGTCCGGGACCTTGTCACCGCAGGGCTCGTCGAGGAGCGATTCGCCTCGACGGGAGCGCCCGAATCGCCGTCGCCGGATTGGCGCCTATCCGGTCCGGCACTCTCGCCCGATCAGGCGATTGCGGCGCAGCGGCTCGTCAGCAGTGTCGAGGCGGGCGCTTTTCGCGTGACCGTGCTCGACGGCGTCACCGGCTCCGGCAAGACCGAGACCTATTTTGCCGCGCTCGCCGCCGCGCTGGCCGCCGGACGGCAGGCGCTCGTGCTATTGCCCGAGATCGCGCTCGGCGCACAGTGGCTGGAGCGGTTCCGCCAGCGCTTCGGGGCGCTCCCGGAGCCGTGGCATTCCGATATGACGGCAGCCGAGCGGCGGGATACCTGGCGAGCCGTCGCGGCGGGCCGGGCGCGCGTAGTCGTCGGCGCCCGTTCCGCGCTGTTTCTGCCCTTCCCCGAGCTTGGGCTGATCATCGTGGACGAGGAGCACGACCCCTCCTACAAGCAGGAGGACGGGGTCATCTACCAGGCCCGCGACATGGCGGTACTGCGCGCCTCTCTGGCCGACATTCCGATCATCCTGGTCTCGGCCACCCCGTCGCTCGAAACCGTGGTCAATCTCGCGCGCGGCCGCTACCAACGGGTCGCGCTGCCGCGCCGCCACGCGGCGGCCGAGCTTCCCGTCGTGCGGCTCGTCGATATGCGGCGCGAGCGCATCGAGCGCGGGCATTTTCTCTCGCCGCCGCTGGTCGCCGAGCTCGCCGCGACCTTCGAGGCCGGCGAGCAGGCGCTGTTGTTTCTCAATCGCCGCGGTTACGCACCCTTGACCCTGTGCCGCGCCTGCGGCCATCGCTTCCAGTGTCCGAGCTGCACCGCCTGGTTGGTCGAGCACCGCTTTACCGGGCGCCTCCTGTGCCATCATTGCGGCCACGCCGAGGCGGTGCCGGCCTGCTGCCCGGAATGCCTCGCGGCCGGCGCCCTCGTGCCGTGCGGGCCGGGGGTCGAACGCCTGCTCGAGGAGGTGAAGGAGCGCTTTCCGGCGGCACGAGCGGCTCTGATGGTCAGCGATTTGCTGCCCGGCCCGCGCGCCGCAGCCGACCTCGCCCAGGCGATGACCGAGCGGCGCTACGATCTGCTGATCGGGACCCAAATCGTCGCCAAGGGACACCATTTTCCGATGCTGACACTGGTCGGCGTCGTCGACGCCGATCTCGGGCTGGCTGGCGGCGATCTGCGCGCTGCCGAGCGGACCTACCAGCTGTTGCACCAGGTCGGCGGCCGGGCCGGCCGCGCCGAGCACAAGGGCCGGGTATTGATCCAGACCTGGATGCCAGACCAGCCCGTCATGAAAGCACTCGCCGCCGGCGACCGCGACCGGTTTCTCGAAGCCGAGGCGGCGGCGCGCCGCCATGCCGGGTTGCCGCCTTTCGGTCGGTTGGCGGCGCTGATCGTCAGCGCTGGCGACGCGGAAACCGCCGATTTCACGGCCCGCGCTCTGTCGCGCGCCGCGCCGCAGCTGCCCGGCGTAACCGTGCTCGGCCCGGCTCCCGCCCCGCTCGCCGTGCTGCGCGGCCGTCATCGCCGCCGCTTTCTCGTCAAGGCGGGCCGTGACGTGCGGCTCCAAACGGTACTGCGCGATTGGCTCTCCCGCGTCCGCACCGCCGGCTCGGCCCGCATCCAAATCGACATCGACCCCTACAGCTTTTTGTAGCGGTATTTCGGGCGAGACGCGGCGAGACCCTCACCCGCCTCGCTGCGCTCGGCACCCTCTCCCGCGGTGCGGGAGAGGGGCTACAACGCATTCAGCTGAAAGCTCCTCTCCCGCATCGCGGGAGAGGGGGGACCAAGCCCGAAGGGCTTGGTGGGTGAGGGTAGAGCCGGTTTAGGCGATCGGGAAGCGAGTGCCGATTATACAGTTTTCGAGGATGCCGCGGCCGCGATCGGGGATGTGGCGCTCTCGGACGAGGCGTTCGAGAACATCGGTCATGGCCTCAGCGCCGATGCCGGGTTCGGTCGCTACGTACTGGACGAGATTGTCGCGGAAGCCGCGGCGGGTCACGTATATCTCCTCGAAACCGCGGGCCCGCGCGACAGCGGAGAGCGAGTCGGACATCGGCCGGACCTGAGGGTTGACGGCGAAGTCGGCCCAGTTGTTGGCGAGACAGCCGCCGGGTGCCAGGGCGTCGAGGCACCGCGTCCAAAAAGCCTCCTCGCTCTCCGCGGGGCCGCCGGGACCGTACAGATCGACGAGGATCACGTCATAACGGGCGCTCGACCCGGCGAGAAAGCGCTGCGCCGTGTCGAGCACGACCGGATGCTTGAGGTAGAACCACCGGCGGGCAGTCGCGATGATGGTCTCGTCCGAGTCGACGAGGGTCGGCGCGCAATCCGGCAGATAGGCGCGCATAAACCGCCACATCGCCGCGCCGCCTACCCCGAGCAGTAGCGCATTGATCGATCGCGCACTCATCGCGAAGGCCAGCGACATCAGCCGCTCGTAGTGAAAGACGAGGCGGGAGGGATAGAGCAGATCCATGCTCGATTGCTCGGTGACCTGCGCTCCGGCCCCGAATGAGCCCAGGGTCCGGAAATTGCGCGGTCCCCGGTCGAAATCGACAACGAATATTGCAGCGCCGAAGATCTCGGCCCGGCGCAGCACCCGGATCCGCGCGTCGTTCCCGAAATAATCGAGAACCAGGCTGCGCTGCCGCTCTTCGCCATAATCGGTAATCATGGCGGGATAGCCGGGATCGCCTCGGCGAAACGGCTCAACGCCTGATCCCCTTCGGGTTTCAGGCGGTAAATGCCCCGCTCGATCCGATCGAACCAGCCGTAGACATTGCGCTGCAGGATCCCGGCGGCCCTCGGCACACCGGCCATGGCCCGTAGCGCAGCGAGGCGCATCGGCCCATAAAGGGACAGGACACGGGCGCAGCGCAAAGCGTCCTGGCGATAGGCGGTAACGAGCGGCACGCCGACCGCCCCGCCGATATTCGCATCCCCGACGCGGCGGGAAAATTCATCCAACAGCCGCAGGGCCCGCGATTTCGCCTGGCGCGGCCGATAGGGCACCGGCTCCTCCAAAATCTCGACGGTCTTCCTTGTAAGGCCGACGAGCATCAGGCCCAATCCGAGCCGGCGGCAGAGCTTGCGGATCTCGGGCCTCTCCGGCGCGAGAGGCCCGCCGCGGGCGCGCCGCTCGGGTCGCGGAACCGCGAGGTAGACCCGGTCCGTCAACGCGAGCCGGTCGACGCCTTGCAGTACCAGCGGCAGGTTGAAGCGTAGTTTGAGCTCGACGATGACTGGCGGCTCGTCGCCGCGCCGGGCGACGAGATCGCAACCTCTGACCTCGCCTTTGACGTCGTAGCCCTGCCGTTCGAGGAAATGCTTTACCGGCGAATAGAGCGCCGCCTCCAGGTAGGCGTTATCATCTTGTTGCTTCACGCCGAGCACTACTAAAGGAGCGGCTCATGCGTGCACAAGTGCTGACCGCTGCAGGGCGCCCGCTCACCGCGGCCGAGCTGCCGGCGCCGCGGCCCGGCTCGCAGCAGGTCCTGATTGCAGTGCGCGCCTGCGCGGTGTGCCGGACCGATCTGCACGTCGTCGACGGCGAGCTTCCCAACCCGAAATTGCCATTGGTGCCCGGGCACGAGATCATAGGCACCGTGGTCGAAAGGGGGGAATTGGTCGACCGTTTCGCGATCGGCGACCGGGTCGGCCTGCCGTGGCTCGGCTGGACCTGTGGCGTCTGCGAGTACTGCCGTTCGGGCCGCGAGAATTTATGCGACCGTGCCCGCTTCACCGGCTACCAGATTGATGGCGGCTATGCCGAGCTGACCGTTGCCGACCAGCGCTATTGCTTTTCGATTGACCCGCGCTACGGCGACGTCGAGGCGGCGCCGCTGATGTGCGCGGGCCTCATCGGCTACCGCACTCTGCGTATGGCGGGCGACGCGCGGCTGATCGGGATCTACGGCTTTGGCGCTGCCGCGCATATCGTGGCGCAGGTGATCCGTCACCAGGGCCGCCGGCTCTTCGCGTTCACCCGCCCCGGTGACCTCGCGGCGCAGGATTTCGCCCGCTCGCTCGGCGCGGAATGGGCCGGGGGCTCGGACCAGCCGCCGCCCGAGCCGCTCGATGCGGCATTGATTTTCGCCCCGGTCGGCGCGCTGATGCCGGCCGCCCTTGCCGCCACAAAGAAGGGCGGCACCGTCGTCAGCGGCGGCATCCATATGAGCGATATCCCGTCCTTCCCGTACCGCATCTTGTGGGAGGAACGTGTGCTGCGCTCGGTCGCCAACCTCACCCGCCGCGACGCCGAAGAATTCCTCGCGCTGGCGCCGGAGGCGGGTATCAGGACGGAGACGGTCACCTACCCGCTCGCAGGCGCGAACCAGGCGCTCGCCGATCTGCGCAACGGCGCATTGCAGGGCGCTGCCGTGCTGATCCCGTGAGGGTCAGAACGGCGAAATTGAGGTCGGGAGCCACTTCGCCGGGATAATGGTGCGACGATTTGGCCTGGTGATACTGTGTAGGACGTTTCGCCGGTACCTCTTTTAATGTTACTGTAGTAACATATTTAATGGGGCGATGGCGACGTACCCGTGGTTACTGCTTACGTACAAGGTGCCTCCTGAGCCGGCATCCAAGCGGGTCGCGCTGTGGCGGCGGCTGAAGAGCATGGGCGCCGTCTACTTGCAGAACGGCGTATGCCTGTTGCCCAAAACCGATGACCATGCGCGGCGGCTGAAGATGCTGGCGAACGACATCGCCGAAATGGGTGGCGAGGCGGTTATTCTGGAAACGGCCGCGCTCGATCACCGGCAGGAGGACAAAGTTGTCTCCCGCTTCAAGGCCGACCGGGACGATGCTTATCGCGAGTTTATCGACAAGTGCGACGATTTTGAAACCGAGATCGCCAAGGAAACGACCGCGCAGCACTTTACCTACAACGAGCTCGAAGAAAACGACGTCGAGCTGAAAAAGCTGAAAGGCTGGCTCGAAAAGATAAGGAAACTCGACTTCTACGGTGGCGGACTTGCCGTCGAGGCCGCGGAGCGGTTGAAGGGCTGCGAAAGTCTGCTCGATGCCTATGCGCAGCGCGTGTTCGACGCGCATGACGAGAATCGCTGAATAGGGAAACATCATGACCTGGTCCACTGCAGCACCTGCTGTAACGGCCGCGTTTCTGGCCTCTCTCGTCGAGGTGGTCGAGGCCTTCACGATCGTGCTCGCCGTTGCCACACTGCGCGGCTGGCGTCCGGCCGCGCTCGGCACAACCGCCGGCCTCGCGGTGCTGGCCGGCATCGTCCTGCTGCTGGGGCCGCTTCTCGACCGCATCCCGATCACCTCGCTGCAGCTGGCAATCGGGATCCTGCTGCTGCTCTTCGGCATGGGCTGGCTCCGGAAAGCATCGTTGCGGGCGGCCGGTATCATCCCGTTGCATGATGAAGACGCGATCTTCGCGACCGAGGCTGCTGCGCTCAGTGACGAAGCGCGTCGGCGGCAACAAAGCCTCGGCTGGGCCGCCGGCATAACCGCGCTCAAGGCCGTGCTGCTCGAAGGCCTCGAAGTCGTCTTCATCGTGATCGCGGTAGGGGCCGGGCGCGGGCTGCTGGTGCCCGCCAGCCTCGGTGCGCTCGCCGCCTGTGGCCTGGTTCTCGCTATAGGAGCTGTCGTCCACCGGCCGCTGTCGCGCGTGCCGGAGAATCTTCTCAAATTCGGCGTTGGCGTCATGTTGTCGGCCTTCGGCGTGTTCTGGACCGGCGAAGGGCTCGGCATCGCTTGGCCCGGGCAAGATGTGGCTTTGCTCTTGTTTGCCGCCCTGTTCCTCGGCGCGGGGCTGATCGGTGCTTCGCTCGCCCGCAAGCTGCGCGTGGAGTTCGCGTAATGGCGATCCTCAAGGATATCGTCGCCGAATTGATCGGGATGTTTGTCGGCGAGAAACGGCTGACGGTGGCGGTTCTGGCGATCGTCGCGGTGGCCGGATCCTTGGTCGATTTTACCGATTTTAACTCGCTTATCGGCGGTGCGCTCCTACTTTTCGGGTGTCTGGGCCTGCTGATCGAGAGCATATGCCGCTCCGCAAGAGCCTAGAGGTCTGAACTCGGATGACTGCCTCACCCGTCACAACCGATCGGCCGGCTGCAAAACACCGGCGGCACCCGCCTCTGCTCGTCGGATTGGCGATGATAGCGGTAGTCTCGGGAGGCTACCTAGGCTGGCAACATCTTGCGCACAGTCCCGCCGCGAAGCAGGAGCCGACACCCCCTGTTCCGGTCATCGCAACGACGGTCAAGCAGCAAAATTTCCCGATCGTGCTGACCGGGATTGGCAATGTGGCGGCGCTGAACTCGGCGACGGTCCGCAGCATGGTCACGGAACAGATCATCAGCATCGACTTCAAGGACGGTCAGTACGTCAAAAAGGGCCAGCTCCTGGCCCAGCTCGATCCGAGCACCTATCAGGCGCAGCTCGATCAGGCGGAGGCCAATCTCGCCCGCGACGAGGCCCATCTCGAAAATGGGCGGATCAATCTCGGCCGGTACATCCCGCTGCAAAAACAAGGATTTGCGCCCGCAGCAGCAGGTCGCCACGCAACAAGCGAAGATCGCTCAAGAAGAGGCCGTTATCAAAGCCGATCAGGCGGCGATCGAATACGCCAAGACTGAGCTGAGCTATACGAAACTGGTGGCGCCGTTCGACGGGGTCGCCGGAATTCGTCTGCTCGATGTCGGCAACATCATTCACTCGAGCTCGACACGGGGCTCCCCGACCGAGCCAAATGCCTTGGTCGTGATCAACCAGGTCCAGCCGATCAGCGTGATGTTCACATTGGCGGCAGCCGACATCCCGGAGGTGCAGGAGGCGCTCGCAAAGGGTCCGGTCAAGGCCATCGCATTGAGCGCGGACGGTAAAACCGAGCTCGATACCGGCACGCTCGCCGCGATCGACAACCAAGCGAATACCACCTCCGGAACGATAACTCTCAAGGCGATCTTCCCCAATCCGGATCGCAAGCTGTGGCCCGGCATGTTCGTCAATGTCCGGGTCGTAACGCAAGTGCAGGACAATGGTCTGACGGTCCCGCTCGACGCCGTCCAGCAGGGCCCGCAAGGCCAATTTGTTTTCGTTGTCGACTCCGATCACAAGGTGGCAATGCAACCGGTGTCGGTGCGCGAAACGCTCAACGGCGAGGCGCTGATCGACAAAGGCTTGAGCGCCGGGGAGACCGTTGTCGTGCGCGGCCAATACCGGCTGACGCCAGGTACCGTGGTGTCGCTCGCCAATCCGAACGACCCGGCCGCGGTGCCAAACCCCACCCCGGCAAGCGCAGGGCTTCTGCCATGACTATGTGGGTCGGCACTATTGGCCCCCACCCTTCCCTCCCCCGCAAGCCGGGGAGGGTTAGGGAGGGGGCACCGAGGCTGAAATGAACATCTCGGCGACATTCATCCGCAAGCCGATCGCCACCTCGCTGCTGATGGCGGCGATCCTGCTGCTCGGCCTGATCAGCTACGAGCTGTTGCCGGTGGCGGCCTTGCCGAATATCGACACGCCGACGGTCCTGGTCACCGCGCAATTGCCAGGCGCCGATGCGCAGACTGTTGCCGGCACCGTCACGACGCCGCTCGAACGGCAATTCGGCCAAATACCCGGCCTGACGCAAATGACTTCGAGCAGCGGCAACGAAAGTTCCGAGATTACATTGCAATTCGATCGCAGCGTCTCTGTCGATACGGCGGCGCAGGCCGTGCAGGCGGCGATCAATGCGGCGTCTGGCTTCCTGCCGCCGATGCCAAGCCCGCCGATCTATCGGCTGACCAATCCGGCAGATACGCCGGTGCTGATGCTGGCGCTGACCTCGGAGACATTGCCGCTCACGACGGTCAGCGATTACGCCAACAGCATCCTGGCGCAGAAGATTTCGCAAATGCCGGGTGTTGGCCTCGTCGGCATCGGCGGCGAGCAGAACCCGGCGATCCGGGTGCAGGTCAACCCGGCGCAGCTGGCTGGAGTGGGCCTAGACCTCGAAGCAGTGCGAACGGCGCTGGCCACGGCCACGGTCGACCAGCCCAAAGGCACACTGTATGGCAACACTCAGGCTTTCGCGCTGCAGACCAACGATCAGTTGATGACGGCGCAGGGGTTCAACGACTATATCCTCGCCAACCGCAGCGGTACCTTCGCCACGACGGCGCAGGGATCCAACGACGTGCTCACCAGCTCCACGACCGTCAACCCCAACCCCGGTGTCGTCGGCGTGAGCGGGCCGGTACGCGTGCGCGATGTCGGCCGCGCCATTGTCGGGCCGCAAGATGTGAACCTGGCGGGCTGGATGAACACCGAGCCGGCCATCATCATAGCAGTCCAGCGCCAGTCGGGGGCCAATGTCATCGCCACTGTCGACGCAATCAAAAAGGCGCTGCCGCAGCTCGAAGCCTCACTGCCGCCATCGCTCAAGATCCATATCGTGTCGGACCGCACCCAGACGATCCGGGCCAGCGTCACCGATGTCCAAAATACACTGCTATTGACGGTAGGGCTGGTCGTCGGGGTCATTCTCCTCTTCCTGCGCAAGCTTTGGGGGACTGTGATCCCGGCGGTATCGGTGCCGATGTCGCTGATCGGCACCTTCACGGTCATGTATGTGCTGGGCTACAGCCTCGACAATCTATCGCTGATGGCGCTGACGATCGCCGTTGGCTTTGTCGTCGACGATGCGATCGTCATGATCGAGAACATAGTGCGGCACATCGAGGAGGGGAAAACCCCGATGCAGGCCGCTCTGCAAGGAGCCGGCGAGGTCGGTTTTACGATCATGTCCATTTCGATCTCGTTGATCGCGGTGTTCATACCGTTGTTTCTGATGAGCGGCATTGTCGGCCTGTTGTTCCGCGAGTTCGCGGTCACCGTCGCGGTGGCGATCGTCGTCTCCGTCATTGTCTCGCTGACATTGACCCCGATGATGTGCGCCCGCCTCTTGACCGCGGAGGGCGACACGCGACCAGGCCTCATCTCGCGCGCGCTCGAGCGCTTCTTTGATTGGCTGGCCGCCGTTTACGATCGTGGGCTGGTTGTTGCCCTGCGCCATCGTTTTATTACGTTGCTGGTGATGATCTCGACCGTCGCTTTGACCGGCGTGCTATTCGTCGATATCCCCAAGAGCTTTTTCCCGCAGGAAGACACCGGCCTGATTCAGGGCATCGCCGAGGGCGCGGAAAACATCTCGCCGCAGGCGATGCAAGACCGCATGCGGGCGGTTCTGGCGGTGGTCGTGAAGGATCCCGCGATCGCCGCGGCCAATGCCTATATCGGACCCGGCGGGCCGACCGTGACCGAGAATGACGGGCGTGTGTTCATCACATTGAAACCAATCAGCCAGAGGGTCGGCGTCGACCAGGTGATCGCGCGCTTGAATAAGGCGCTGCAGCCGGTCTACGGCATCACCTTGTACATGCAGGCCGCGCAAGACATTACGATTGGCGCGCGGGTTTCCAAGACCCAGTACCAATACACGCTCGTCGATGTCGACATTGACGAGCTCGACCACTGGGGGCCGATCCTCTTCAACAAGCTCAAAACGTTGCCGCAGCTGACCGACGTTGCGAGCGACCAGCAGAGCACCGGCCGGGTGCTGAAAGTCGAAATCGACCGCCAGCTCGCGCAGCAGCTGGGCATCAACCCTTCGGTGGTTGATTCGATCCTCTATGACGCGTTCGGCCAGAGGGTTGCGGCGCGCGTCTATACGAGGCTCAACCAATATTTCGTGATCCTCGAAGTCGAGCCCGATTTCCAGCTCGGGCCCAACGCGCTCAGCCGCATCTACGCGACCTCGTCCAGCGGCAAAGAAGTGCCGCTCAGCCAGTTCGCCAAGATCACCTCGACGGTAGCGCCGATTGCGGTCAACCACCAGGGCCAATTCCCGTCGGTGACGTTGAGCTTTAACCTTCCTCCGAATGTCTCTATCGGCGCGGCGGTGACGGCGATCCAGCAGGTTACCAGAGAGCTGCAGCTGCCACGCTCGGTTGCCACAAGTTTCCAGGGCAGCGCCCAGGCGTTTCAGAATTCGCTCAGTAGCACGCCGATCCTGATCCTCGCCGCGCTGATCGCGGTCTACATCATCCTCGGCATGCTCTACGAGAGCACGATCCACCCGATCACGATCATCTCGACCTTGCCCTCGGCTGGGCTCGGCGCATTGCTGACCTTGATGCTGTTCGGCATGCCGCTCGACGTGATCGGCATCATCGGGATCATTCTGCTGATCGGCATTGTCAAGAAGAATGGCATCATGCTGGTCGACTTTGCGCTGGTCGGGCAGCGCGAGCGTGGGCTCAGCACCGAGGAGGCGATCCACGAGGCGTGCCGCCTGCGCTTCCGCCCGATATTGATGACGACGATGTGCGCATTGCTCGGCGGCGTTCCGCTGGCGCTCGGCACCGGCATCGGCTCGGAAATTCGCCAGCCGCTCGGCTACGCGATCGTCGGCGGTCTGTTGGTCTCGCAGGTGCTGACGTTGTTCACCACGCCGGTGGTCTACATCTATATGGACCGGCTCGGCAATTTGCTGGGGCGCCGCCGCCGTCAGCCCACTGGAGCGGAAGCCGTCGCGCAATAACTCAGCTGAGCCTCTGGCCAGCGATCGTGACGCGGTGCAACAGGCGGCGTTCGCGGTGGTAATCGTTGACGGCGAAGCGCCGGGTCGAGCGGTTGTCCCAGAAGGCGAGCGGGCCTTCCCGCCGCTGCAAACAGCAGGTGAATTCCGGCCGCACCGCATGTCGGTAGACATAATCGAGCAGCGGATGCGACCCTCCTCGGTCCAGCGGTCAAAGCGCACGGTAAACCCCGGATTGACGTAAAGCGCCTTGCGGCCGGTGTCGGGTGGCGGATGACGACCGGGTGCACGGCGTCCTGGGTCGCCAGTTCGGCATTGCGAATGCGGCCCTCGAGGTCGTCCCGCCGCCGCGAGGCCGAAGACGCGGCGGCTCGAATGCAGCGCCTTCAACCCTTCGAGGGTCGATTTCAGACCGTCGGAGAGCGCGTCATAGGCCGCATACATGCTGGCAAACAGCGTGTCGCCGCCGGTCTTCGGCACCTCGCGCGCTCAAAGGAAGTAGTTATGAAAATAGAGCCGACGTTGCGTCTACGCAGGTTCGAGGAGCTTTCACCCGGAGATCTTTTTATCTATTTTCATCACAACGGCTCATCTATCGCTTTGAAGGCGGAAGATCCAACACAAAATGGGCGAGAAGCTAATAGTGCCATTCGGTCCCGCTTTCCCGCGCCCGCTGAACGAGCCCAATCTGTTGTCGGCAATGCAGACGCACGTTATCTCCTTCGGCCATGGAACCGAAACCTCGGTTGATTTTTGACTTAACGCTCTGCCCGAGGAGAACTAAATGAGGTGCCTTGATATGTCCGGTAGCGCCGTGAAGCTTTATGAGGCGGACTTCGTCCGCTGGACCGAGCGCCAGTCTGATGCGTTGCGGAAAGCGGCCGGGGTTGGCACTAACTTGCCGCTCAACTGGGAGAACCTTGCCGAGGAGATCGAGAGCTTGGGCCGATCCCAGAGACGTGAGCTGCACAACCGTATCGCCGGAATTCTTGAACATCTGCTGAAGCTTGAACACTCACCGGCTACCGACCCGCGGCGCGGATGCATAGAGACGATCGCGCGTCAGCGATCAGAGATCGAGCTATTACTCAATGACAGTCCGAGCCTCAGGCAAGATGTTGCTCGGATCATTACAGAGGAAGCCCCGCGAGCAGCACACCTGACCACCCGGGTGCTTCACGTATACGGAGAGTACGTGGGTAATCTTGCGGTGCCTACCTATACCGAGGAACAGGTGCTCGGAGACTGGTTCCCGGGGGAGGCCCCTCTCCCCGCGGGCGGGGAGAGGGAGGAGCTTGCGTAAGGCGATCTATCCCAGGCGCTTCTTGAAGAAGGCGGCGACCGGGTCGAAGGAGGCGCTTGTCGAGCGCTTCTCGTTGTCGACATATACGATCTCGATATCGCCTCCCGCCTTGCGGTAGTTCGAGACGAACCGCTCGGGCTCGTTGCCGGGGAAATCCGAATTGTCGTCGTGATAGTCGTGCACGATGTCGGGGCGGCCCTGCACCCACAGCGCCGGCGGCGTCGGCACCTTCTCGCCGCGTTCGAGAAGCAGCATCGGGTTGCCCTCGGTCATCGCGGCTTCGGTCTTCCAGTAGGTGTCGTGCTTTTCCTTCATGCCGATCGAGAAGGCCGGCGGGTTTGGTCCCTTAGCCAGCTTCTGGGCATTGCGATAGCGCGACAGAGGGTTGATCACTGGCCATGACATCGCGACGGCGCCCACCGTCGCATCGACTTGCGGCGACCCCGCCGGCAACGGGACCGAGGCATATCGGGAATCGTTGGGCCGCATCGCCGCCAGCATCGCGAGGTGGCCGCCGCTCGACTGACCCGCGATGCCGATCCGGTCGGGATTGACCTTGAGCTCGCGGGCATGCGCCTTCACCCAGCGGATCGCATAATTGATGTCGATCAGCGAGTTCGGATAGCCGTCGGCGGCATGGCGGAAATTCAACGAGGCGACGACAAACCCGTTTTTGGCCAAAGTTTCGTCGAGACCCTGGGTTCCGGTCAGGTCCCCGCTGGTCCAGGCGCCACCATGGAGGTCGATGACGGCCGGGAACGCACCGTCGCCCTTCGGCTTGTAGAGCCGCGCGATCAGCCGCGTGTCGCCGTGGCGGAGATACTCGACATCTTCGGTCGTGAATTCGTGAGTGTTATTCGGCATGTTCACTCCCTTCCGGGGCTGCTCTGCTGTAGCGGCGACTCCGAAATCGAAGCCGACTTCACACCCTACTCGCTCTGCGAAGAGCGGGAAAGACGGCAGGCTCAGCTCCGTCTCAGACCGACCGGTTAAGCCAACGCGTCGACAGGCGTCCTAGCCGAGTCTTGCGCGCTGCTGCGATCTGCAATCTTAAATTGTATATGCGTTTACCTTGCTGCATCTGCAGCAAGTCTACAGCGAGTTTCTCCTAAAAGTTGTAGCGACAGATTATCCAGCACGGCCTTGCGCAGCGCTTTTGGCGGACCCTATCACTCGTCAGTGCCTCGTTTATCCAGCCCGCAACACCATCGCGAAGCATCGCAAGCCCGAAAGATGCAATACGAAAACGGCAATTTTGAGGTCACCGTGATTAGTTACAAAACCGCCGTTCTCAGGCGCGGCGCGCCATGAGCTTCACCTCGAAGCCGGTTTGTGCTATCGGCGAATGTAGGATCTTGAGATCCTTGGGCGTTATGTGCTCGTTCCGGTGATGCGGTCCCCACTCGTCCGCTGCTTGGTAGTGCTGCTGGCGTTCGCGCTAGCGAACGGCAACGCCCATGCAGCGCTTCGTTTGGCCGCAGCCCACCCCGAGCCCTGCCCTAAGGAGCACGCGAATCACCACGGACGCACCCCCCAACACCAGCACCAGCTCCACAAGGGCTTAGCGTGTTGCTGCGATTGTCTGGGTTGCGCCTCAACTGCCTGTCTTTCGCCCGAGCTCAACATAATTTCGGCAGAGTTCCCCACGCGGGTCCATTACGATGGGCTCGTTGTGTCCCTAGCCGGGCGGGCGCTATTGCCCGAGCCCGACCCTCCTAGATCCTCCACGCTGAGCTGACCCGGCGCCGCCGGCGCCCCGGGTGTGCCCCCGTTTGCGCGAAGGCCGGCGCACGCCGTTTTCGGGGCACAGCTTTTTTTCAAGCTCGCGAGGAGAGATTCAGTGAACTTGGCTATTTGCCGTCTTTTGCTGACGAGTCTACTGCCCATCGCCCTTACCGTCTGCGCGGACTCGGGATCTACTTCGCCTGACCAGAAGTCGGCCGTGCCGCTCGGCATAGACCTCGGCTCATCCGGCCCGGTCCTGGCAGGCGGCCAATCAAGCCGTGCCGTCCACCCACATAATGACAGCGAAATGCAGATGGCGGATGCGGGACGCAACGACGCCCACGGAGCCGGCACGGTCAATTCCGTCGACCCGGCCCAACACAAGGTCAACGTAAGCCACAACCCGATTCCCGAGATCGGCTGGCCGGCGATGACGATGGATTTCCCGGTTGCGCCTTCGGTCGATCTCCGCGCGCTGAAGCCCGGCACGCGGGTGAATTTTACGATCGAGCGGAGCCTGGGCGGCATGTACGAAATCCGAGCGATTGCGCCGGCGGGAGGTGGCCAATGAAACGCCGCCGTTTCATGTTGGGCGCGGCTGCGGCCGCAGGCGCGTTTTCGTCCGTTCGCTGGCCGCGCGGGCGTGCGCTTGCCGCGCCGAGCCGTACGCCGGTTCTCAGCGGGACGGAGTTTCAGCTCGAAATCGGCCCGACACCGATCAACGTCACCGGCCAGCCAAGGATTGCGACGGCGGTCAACGGGCAGGTTCCGGCGCCGATCCTGCGCTGGCGCGAAGGCGACGCCGTGACGCTTGCGGTTTTCAACCGGCTCTCGGTGCCGAGCTCGATCCATTGGCACGGGATCCGCGCACCCTCGCCGATGGACGGTGTGCCCGGGCTGAGCTTCAACGGGATCGCCCCGGGCGAGACCTTTATCTATCGGTTCCCGGTGCATCAGAGCGGCACTTATTGGTACCACAGCCATTCGGGGTTCCAGGAGCAGACAGGGGTTTACGGGCCCATTGTCATCGTGCCGAAGGGCGGTTATGCGCAGGCCTTCGATCGCGATTACGTGGTGATGCTTTCGGATTGGAGTGACGAGAGCCCCGACACGATCGTCAGCAACCTCAAATTCCAGAGCGACTACTACAATTACGGGCAGCGCACCGTCGGGACTTTCGTCGATGATGCCGAGCGAAAGGGCCTCGCTGAGACCGTCGCCAATCGCCTCGAATGGGGCAAGATGCGGATGAGCCCTACCGATATCCTCGACGTCAGCGGCGCCACCTATACTTACCTGATCAACGGACAGCCGCCGGGCGCCAACTGGACGGCGCTGTTCCGTCCCGGCGAGCGGGTACGGCTGCGCTTCATCAACGGCTCGTCGATGAGCATCTTCGACGTGCGCATCCCCGACCTGCAGATGACGGTCGTCCAGGCCGACGGCAACGATGTCGAGCCGGTGACCGTCGACGAATTCCGGATCAGCGTCGCCGAGACCTACGACGTCATCGTGCAGCCTAGGGCCGAGCGCGCCTACACGATCTTTGTACAGGTCGAAGACCGTAGCGGCTTTGCCCGCGGCACGCTTGCCCCGCGTCCCGGCATGACGGCGCCGATCCCGCCGATGGACCCGCGGACGCTACGCACGATGACCGACATGGGGATGGGCGGCATGGATCACGGCTCGATGCCGGGCATGCCAGCGGATCACGGCACCATGGGGCACGGCTCGATGGCTGGGATGGAGGTCGGCAAATCCGCCCAAAAGCTCGACCTCAGCGTCGAGGTCAATAATGTCGCAGAGATGCCGACGGAACGACTGAACAGCCCTGGCGAAGGATTTCCCCCGGGTCGTCGCGTGCTGACCTACGCCGATTTGCGCGCGATCAGACCCGGCAGTGATCCTCGGCCGCCTTCGCACGAAATCACGCTGCACCTGACCGGCAATATGGAGCGCTTCATCTGGGGCTTTGACGGCAAGAAATTCTCCGAGGCCGGGCCGATCGAGCTCAAGCGCGGCGACCGGGTGCGCTTCGTGCTGATCAACGACACGATGATGGAGCACCCGATCCATCTGCACGGGTTGTGGAGCGAGCTCGAAAACGGGCATGGCGAATACCGGCCCTACAAGCACACGATCAACGTCAAGCCGGGCGAGAAGCTGAGCTATCTGGTCAGTGCGGACACGCCGGGCCGCTGGGCCTATCACTGCCATCTTCTCTACCACATGGAGATGGGCATGTTCCGGGAGGTGCACGTCGCATGAGCACCTCTCGTACCATCACCCTCGCCGCCGTGCTTATCGCCCTTGCTACTGCCGCTGCCGCACAGACCTCTGCCGTGAAGGACGAGCCTGCCCCCGGGGTGGAGCCAATACAGCCCGTCATGGACCAGCCAATTCTAGCCCACGTCGTCTTTAGTCAGCTCGAAGGCCGGTGGAATGGCACCAACAGCGAATTCCGCTGGGAAGGACAGGGATGGGTCGGCACCGATTACGACAAGCTGTGGATCAAGTCGGAGGGTACGCTTCAAGGCAACGGCACACTCGACGACGGCCAGCACCAGTTCCTCTACGACCGCGCCATTACGACTTATTTCGATTTGCAGGGCGGGCTGCGCAGTGATATCGATTCGCGTCCCACCCGCAATTGGGCCGCTTTCGGCATCCAGGGTTTGGCGCCTTACTTCTTCGATCTCGAGCTCACGGGCTATGTGAGCGGCCAAGACCACCTCGCTGCCAAGCTCGAAGCCTCCTACGACCTTCTCATCACTCAGCGGCTGATCCTGCAGCCGCAAATCGAGCTGAACCTCTACAGCAAAGCCGATCCGGTGCGATTGGTCGGCGCCGGGTTCTCCGACATCGATACCGGGCTTCGGCTGCGCTATGAATTCAGCCGGAATTTCGCACCGTATCTCGGAGTCGTCTACGAAGGCAGGTTTGGTCAGTCCGCCAGTTACGCCCGACGGTTAGGCGAGAGCACGGGCGACTTCCGCTTCGCCTTCGGCGTCCGGGTCTGGTTCTAAGGACGGTGAGCATGCGCTGCTTTCTTGTCTCGCTCGCCGTCGCGATTGTTCTCGTCGTTATTGGCGGGCTCACCTTCATCTACTCCGGTTTTTTTGACGTGGCTGCAAACGATCCGCATTGGCCGGTCACGCGCTGGGTTTTGGAGACGGCCCGCACCCGCTCGATCAAGGTTCACGCCGGCGACATCCGGGTGCCAGCCGGGCTCGACTATCCCGCCAAGCTTCTGATCGGCACGGAGCATTTCGCAGCGCATTGCGTTGTTTGCCACGGTGCGCCGGGTGTCCCCAAAGGCGACATCGCCGAAGGCCTCAATCCGCAACCTCCGGATCTCGCACATGCACCCAGCGTTTATACTCTGCCGGAGCTGTTCTGGATTTTGAAACACGGGGTCAAGATGACCGGCATGCCCTCCTGGGGCGATCACAGCGACGAGGAACTATGGGCGACTGTGGGATTTATCGAGAAGCTCCCCGGAATGACTCAGGAGGAATACGCCCGGCTCGTCATGGCGAGCATGGCGCATGACGGGCATCACGAGCACAAAGGGGGGAACGAACCGGGCCGAAAGCCGTGAACGGAACCTCCTGACGACGCCGAGGCTAGGGCTCGAATGAGGGGCGAAGAGCCGTCCAATAAAAAGCTGACGCCCTTCCCGATCATGGTTGCCAATGGGGCATTGCATTGTGGAAGCGGCCGCACGCTCGGCGACATCCTCGCGGAGTGGCTGGTGTTTGCCTTTCCGGCTATTGCGGTCGGCTTCGGTTGGCAGTGGATCTTCAGCGAGAAAATGTTTGCGGTGTGGATTGTCGACTACCTCTTCGCCTACGCCTTTGGAATTTTTTTCAATACTTCACGATCGCTCCGATGCGAGATTTGTCGTTTGGTCGGGGTATTGCAGCCGCCGTCAAGGCCGACAGGCTGTCGCTGACCGCGTGGCAGGTCGGCATGTATGGTTTCATGGCTCTCGCTGATTTCGTCGTCTTCGACAGGGGTTTGGAACCCAGCTGAAAACCGACACTGTAGAATTCTGGTTTATGATGCAGATTGCGATGGTCTTCAAATTCATTACTTCGTACCCGGTAAACTGGTGGCTAATCCGGAGCGGCGTTAAAGAGGAGATGTAGTGCGCGATGCTCTCTCATTCCCAAGCGTGGCCGAGGCTTCCTGGCCGGAGCCGGTCCAAGCCCAGGAACAATGAGGTAATTGTCTTCCGGTCGAAGAGTGAAAGCTGCCGAGTTAAATTTTCTCGATTTTGTCGCTGGAGGGGTGGCCGTCCTTGATCTGGACCAACAGCTACCCAGCTGGGCTATGGTCTAGGCGAGGTTATGATTGCAGAAAGATGGCTGAGGTGACGACAATTGTGCCTCTCAATAGACGAGAAAGCGACCGTTACCATGCTCAGGCAGCCCCGGGCGACGAGCGCGATCCGGTTTGCGGCATGGTGGTCAACCCCACCATAGCGAAGCACCACAGCGAACACGCGGGCAGTACTTATTACTTTTGCAGCCGCCGGTGCCATGAGCGCTTCGAGGCCGACCCCGCGCACTACTTGACGCCGGCGGCTGCTGGGCCATCGCGGCCGGCGACCGGCGAGGGGTTGTGGACTTGCCCAATGCACCCGCAAATCCACCGTACCGGGCCCGGCAGCTGCCCGATCTGCGGCATGGCGCTCGAACCGATGACGCCGGCCGCAGGCGACACAGCCAATCCCGAGCTGCGCGATATGACGCGGCGGTTCTGGGTATGCGTGGGGCTGTCGGTTCCCCTCGTCGCTCTGGCGATGGCCGGAGATTTCGGCAATCTGCCGCTGCTCGGGCCGCATGCGGCGATATTGGCGGAGTTTCTGCTCGCCACGCCGGCTGTGCTGTGGGGCGGCTGGCCCTTCTTCGAGCGCGGCTGGAGGTCGATCGTCAGCCGGCATCTCAACATGTTCACCCTGATCGCGCTCGGCACCGGCGTCGCCTATGCGTACAGTCTCGTTGCGGCGCTGATGCCCGGCATGTTCCCGCCTTCGTTCCGCACGCCGGAAGGCGAGGTCCCGGTCTATTTTGAGCCGGCGGCCGTCATCGTAACCCTGGTGCTGCTCGGCCAAGTCCTCGAGCTGCGCGCCCGCACACAAACCGGTACGGCCATCCGCGCGCTGCTGGATCTCGCGCCCACGCGCGCCCGTATGGTGCGCGACGACGGCACCGAAACCGACATCCCGCTCGAAGAGGTCCAGCCCGGAAACTGCTTGCGGGTTCGTCCCGGCGAGAAGGTGCCGGTCGACGGCATCGTGCTCGAAGGGAAGAGCGCGGTCGACGAGTCGATGATCACGGGAGAACCCCTGCCGTCGGAGAAGGCGGCGGGCGACAAGGTTACTGGCGCCACCGTCAACGCCACCGGCACCTTCGTCATGCGGGCGGAGCGGGTCGGCAGCGACACCTTACTTGCGCAGATCGTCAGTATGGTTGCCGAAGCGCAGCGGTCGCGCGCGCCGATCCAGGCCCTGGCCGATACCGTTTCCGGCTGGTTTGTGCCCGGTGTCATCATTGCCGCCCTGCTGACCTTCGCCGCATGGTCGCTCTTCGGCCCCGCTCCCGCGATGACCTTCGCGCTGGTCAACGCGGTTGCGGTGCTGATCATTGCTTGCCCGTGTGCGCTCGGCTTGGCGACCCCGATGTCGATCATGGTCGGCACGGGGCGGGGTGCGCGCGCGGGCGTTCTCGTCAAGAACGCCGAGGCGCTCGAACTGATGGAGAAGGTCGATACCCTTGTCGTCGACAAGACCGGGACCCTGACCGAGGGCAAGCCGCGCCTCGTCGGAGTTACCGCGATCGGCCCGTTCGCCGAGGACGAACAGCTGCGCCTGGCCGCCAGCCTCGAACGGGGCAGCGAGCACCCGCTGGCGGCCGCGATTGTGCGCGGCGCCGAGGAGCGCGGTTTGACGTTCGGTGCGGTAGGGGAATTCACCTCCGAGACCGGGAAAGGCGTCGTCGGGGTCGTCGACGGAAGGCGGGTCGCCGTCGGCAATTTGGCTCTTTTCGCATCCCTCGGCATCGAGCCGGCGGGGTTGGCCGCACGCGCGGAGGAGTTCCGAAGTGATGGCCAAGGCGTCATGCTGATCGCGGTCGACGGCATGGCGGCCGGGCTCCTCGCGGTCGCCGATCCGATAAAGGAGAGCGCGGTCGGCGCGCTGGCGGCGCTGCGCGGCGATGGGATACGCACGGTGATGCTGACCGGCGATAGCCGGACCACGGCCGAGGCCGTGGGCCGTAAGCTCGGCCTCGACAACATCGCCGCCGAAGTTCTCCCCGATCAGAAGGCCGCGGTGGTCAGGGACCTCCAGCAAAAGGGCCGGATTGTCGCGATGGCCGGAGACGGGATCAACGATGCGCCGGCCTTGGCACAGGCGCAAATCGGCATCGCGATGGGCACCGGCACCGATGTCGCGATGCAGAGCGCGGCGATGACATTGGTCAAAGGGGATTTGCAGGGCATCGTGCGGGCCCGCCGGCTCTCCCGCGCGGTCATGCGGAACATCCGCGAGAACCTGTTCTTCGCCTTCGTCTTCAACGGCTTGGCGATCCCGATCGCCGCCGGCGCGCTCTATCCGGCGTTCGGCCTCCTGCTCAACCCGATGATCGCGAGCGCCGCAATGAGCGCAAGCTCGGTGCTCGTCATCGGCAATGCCCTGCGCCTGCGTAACGTCCGTCTCTAGGGTTGGCCCCTCCCATTCCCTCCCCCGCAAGCGGGGGAGGGTTAGGGTGGGGGCTTTGGCGGGCGACGGATCCTATTAGCGCATGTTGCCGGTGTGGCCGAGCGAGTAGCGGCCGGGCTGCGGCCATACCGTCAGCCCGTGCGGCTCCTGGCCCACCGCGACGCTCTTTACCGAGCCGTCCGCCGTGTTGATGTCGTAGACGACGTTGTCGAACCGGCCGGACAGCCAGAGTTGCTTTCCGTCGACGCTGACATTGCCCATGTCGGGGCTGCCGCCGCCGGCGATCGGCCAGGTGTGCTCGACCTTGCCGGTGGCGAAGTCGAGAACCACGATGCTGCCCTTGCCGTGCGGCTTGCCGCGCGTCGAGTGCGAGCCGCGGTTGGCGACATACAATTCCTTGCCGTCGCGGCTCGGGTAAAGCCCGTGCGTGCCGACGCCGGTCGGGATGAAGTCGGTCTGGATGAAGCTGTCGCCGTCGACGACGTACACTCCGTCGGCATGCATATCGGCCACATAGAAGCGGCTGCCGTCTGGTGAAATGCGGATGTCCTGGGGCATTCCCCGCTTGGGAAAGCGCAGATAGCCCAGCACCTTGCGGTTGACGAGGTCGATCTTCACCAGCCCGCCGCCGCGGAACTCGCAGGTAAAGATCGCGTACCGCCCGTCGATCGAGAAATCGGCATGGTTGATGCCGGAGCAGTTCGGGGCTTCGATCGATTGTTGCAGCGTCATCGTCTGCGGATCGCGAAAGTCGAGGCGCTTGTGCCGCTCGGCGACGACGATCGCTGCACGCCCATCCGGAGTGAAGTACAGGTTGTAGGGGTCGTCCACGGGAATGGCGTTGCCGGGCTTGCCGGTGGTGGGATCGATCGGGGTCAAGCTGCCGCTGCTGCGGCGCGCCCCGTTATTGGCGACCCACAACGTCTTCAGATCCCAGGACGGGACGACGTGCTGCGGGCTGGCACCGACCGGAAAACGGTCGACGATCGCAAGCGTCGCCGGGTCGATGACGTACACACTGTTCGAGCGCCGGTTCGGCACATAAACACGCGACAAAGCTCCGCCCACCGCCGGGCTCAAATGATCGAGCGCCGCGCCGCTGTAGAGATTGCCCGCATCGAGTACGGGCGGCATTCCGGGCACGGTCTGGATCGGCTCGCCCGGATTGGCGCGCACTTTGCGCAACAGCACCGACGCGGGCTGAGCCGCGCGCACTGAGGCCGACCCCGCCGAACACAGTGATCCACCCTCGCCTTCTGCCGCACGAGACGGCAAGGCGGAGCTGCCGACCCAGGCGCACAGCGCGACCACCGGGCCGAGCCACAGGACCATACGGAACCAAAGAAGAATGTGCCGGCGCACGAAAATCTCCCGAAGGGAAATGTTAAGGATGGCTGGTCGCCTTTCTAATCGCGTCAACGGTCCGCGTCACGATCAGATCGACGCCGAGCTGACCGAGTTCGGCGCTCGACCGGCGGGGATCTCCGTTGGCGCCGTCGCCGGGCTGCAGGCGATCGGTGCGCACCAGGCGAGGGTCCACGGCGAGCGTCAGCGAGGTGTCGGCGAGCCCGGCATGGGTCCCGACTTCCTCTTCGCGATAACCCTTGCTCGTCAGCAACCGGCCGAATTCGCTCTCGCTCGCCCGGTAATATTCCTCGACCCCGTGGACGCGGACCGGTTGGGCGGCCCATTCCTTGTTCAGCCGATCCGCGACCGCTTTCTCGTCCTTTTGGTACGAGCCGTGATCGCCGAGAAAGACGATGTCGCGGAATCCGGCGAGCTTGAAGCTGCGCGCCGCATATTCGAGGATTTTGTCGAAGGCGTCTTCCGGCACGGTGATCGTGCCGGGAAACCTCATATGCCCGGTCGGCGGGGCGAGGGCCCCCTCCGGCACATAGGCGATCACCGGCGCCACCAGCGCATTGCCCAGCGTGCGGGCGATCTTTTCGGAGAGATAGCGCACCCGGAAATTGTGCTTGCCCAGCGCCATATGCGCGCCGTTCTGCTCGGTGCCGCCGATCGGGACGATGATCGTCGTCTTGCCGGTGCGGATCTGGTCGCGCAACTCGGTCCAGGTCAGCTCCTCGAGAAACACCGTGTCCGCTGCATGCGCGACCGGCAGCGCCCAGCAACAGAAAACACAAGCAAAGAAACAGTTTAGCCATTCGACATCGGAATACCGGAGACGACGGTGGCGGCGGCTGCACCAAAGATCACGACCAGCCAGGGCGGCACCGCCCAGAACGCCAGCAGCAGGAAAGCCAGAATGCCGATCGCGAAATCGGCCGGCCCGAAAATCGCGCTCGTCCACACCGGCTTGTAGAGCGCGGCCAGCAACAGACCCACCACCGCCGCATTGACGCCGCGCAGCGCCGATTGCACGCCCGGCCGGCGGCGCAGCGTGTCCCAGAACGGCAACGCCCCGATCAACAGCAGAAATGACGGCAGAAATATCGCCACGACGCAGATCAGGCCGCCGAGCCAGCCATTGGGCTTCGGACCCATGACCGTGCCGAGATAGGCGGCGAAGGTGAACAGCGGCCCCGGCACCGCTTGCGCCGCGCCATAGCCGGCGAGAAAGGCGTCGTTCGTCACCCAACCCGGCGGCACCACCGAAGACTGCAGCAGCGGCAGCACCACGTGGCCGCCGCCGAACACCAAAGCGCCGGAGCGGTAGAATGAATTGAAGAGCGCGAGCGTGTGCGACGGGACTGCTGCGGCGAGCAGCGGGAGCCCGATCAGCAATGCGAAGAAGCCGACGAGAGCGATCACCGACCAGGCACGCGGCAGGTGAACCGCGAGCGAATGTTGACCCTGAGGTTGCGGTCCGCCGCGCAACAGTCCCCAGCCGATCAGCCCGCCAGCCGCGATCGCACCGATTTGACCAGGAGCTGAGGGCATCGCGAGCGCGACCATGGCTGCACCGACGGCGATCGTGGCGCGTTCGCGGTCGGGACACAAATTCCTCGCCATTCCCCACACGGCCTGCGCGACAACCGCCACCGCGACGATCTTGAGACCGTGCAGCCAAGCCGAATTGGCCAAATTGCCGAACGCCGTCACACCGTAGCCGAAGAGGATCATCGCCACGGCGGAGGGCGCGGTGAAACCGAGCCAGGCAAAAAACCCTCCGGGCAGTCCCGCCCGCAAGATGCCGATGCTGATGCCGGTCTGGCTGCTCGCCGGCCCCGGCAGGAATTGGCAGAGCGCGACGATGTCGGCGTAAGCCGCCTCGTCGAGCCAGCGGCGCCGATCGACAAACTCGGACTCGGAAATAGCCGAGATGCGCCACCGGTCCGCCGAACGACGTCAGCCCCAGGCGCAGAAAGATCCGCAGCACTTCGAACGGCGAGCCACGGTGTTGTGCGTGGATCAGTCGCGACGGCGGTTTGCGCCACTTGGTCGTCCCGCCTTCTGCATCAAGCCTTGGGCGGCGGCGGGGCAGTGAACTGCGCGAGGTCGGCAAAGCCGAGCGCTTGTTCGATCTGCGCCGATCTGTTTGACGGCATCCTCAAAGCCGTCCTTGCCGAATTGTCTGACGCTCGATGTCTTCGAACTTGTCGCCCATCTCGCGAAGCTGCCGTTCCGAGAGGGCATCCTTCCAAGCCGGGAAGACGATCGTGTCTTCGCGCGCTGTGTGGTTCTGATACATCAGGACGAAGGTCTCGAAGACCCGGGCGAGCGGCTCGGCATCGCCGCTACCGATCGTGCCCTTGCCGGTAACGGCCAGGATGTAGTCGGTGATCTCGCGCCCGCGATTGTGCTGCGCGATCAGCACGTCGACGTAACCGGCGGCGGGGCCGCCGGCTTTGCGCAGCGCCGGAAAGATATGGGCTTCCTCGAGCTTCTTCTCGTGATAGTCCTCGCCAAAGCTGCGGAACAATTTGGCCGTTTGGGCGAGTGCGCCGGCATCGAGGCCGGCGGGATTGGCGCGCAGTTTCGGGACGGTTTCTATGTAGACCAGCAGGGCGCGGCGAAGCACTCCGTGCTCGCGCATCAGGTCCTCGACGGCACCGACCTCCTTCTCCTCGCCTGGCTTTTTGCCCTTCTCGGCCGCCGGCGCGGGGGCCAAGCTCAAGGGCGACAACAGGAGGCCGGCACCGACCATGCCGGCTGCGAGCATTCGACGTCGGTGCGTATCAGCGAAATCGGGCATCGTTCAGCCTCTACCGAGCAGTTCCGGCAAGAGAACGCGGTCTACCCGCTGCAGATCCGTCGTTTTTGACCCTACCGCGGCACCATGCCCATCCAGAACATCGTTCTGTTGCCTACATCGACATCGTACTTGCGTACGAAATCGAGCTTGCCGCCGTCATCAATGCGGAATACCGCGAGGCTCGCCGGCACGGTACGGATCGCCGCACCCTCTCTGACCGGCAGCGCCATGATATGCGCAGCGACCAGCATGCGTCCGCTCGGGTCGATGTGGAAGGTGCGGCAGTGGATGCCGTGTGTATCGACGTGCTGGATCGGAACCGGTTCGCCGGTCGTCGCATCGATTTCGTACACGGCAAACGTATTCTCGCCACCGGCGAGAACGGGCTTGCCGTCGACTTGCACCGTCGAGGACGCCCGGTTGGCGGCGTAGACAAAGCGGCCGTTCGGGTGGACGTGAACGGTGCCGGCGGCCTGCCGGCCGCGGGTGTTGCCCGGCTCGGCCAAAGTGTCCTTGTGGAAGACCGGCGCCGCCGACAGCCTGCCATCGGTAATAGCGAACATGTCGAGCTTGTTCTGCCGCTCGAGCGACACGTACACCCAAGGCTTGGTCGGGTGGAAGTCGAGATGGCGCGGTCCGAAACCGTAACCACCGTTTGGCGCCACCGACACCATGTCCGTCAGCAACCCGTCTCGGTATTGGAACACCTTGAGCGCCCCCGGCTCTTCCGGCTTGTCCGCGGCGGCGTCATGACCGCGCGTGACGAGGATCGCCAGCCGGTTGTCGGGGCTGACCCTTACCTGGTGGCCGTAGATGCCGGCGTCGATCGGTCCCGGCTGACGCACTTCGTCACCGGGGGTTGCGTCGGGATTGACGCGGTAGACCCTGATCGCGCTCGGGTTGCTGAAGGCAACCAGCAGGTGATCGGAGGGAATGTCGGTCGTCATATGGATCGGGCGGGTCGGCAGCGGTATCGGTTGACCGTGCGACGTTAGCGCACCCGAGGTGGGAATCCGTTGCAGGTTCCCGCGAGCGCGGGCGACTACGTAGCCCTCAGCTCTTCTATTTCAGGCGATTCGCGGGCCAGATCGTCGATATCTATCGTGCGCTTGCTATGGTCAGGTGCCAGCCGGGCGAATCCCAGCCCACCGGAACCGCTGTTTAGGCCCAGTTGAGCGGCGCGACGCTCGCCAAGATGATGGATTGCTCGCCTCAGCTCGCGCTGCGTATTGGCAATCAGCTCAAAAGTGTAACTAAGGCGGAACAGGATTGCCAGCAGCGCCCCCATCTGCATCCAGTTCAGCAGCAGGCTAATCGTTTCGAAACTCATTCAACCCTCCTTGACTCTCGTGTCCCCGGAAGGCACAGTTCTCTGGTACTTCGGCTTGGTGACCTAACCGAGGTTGAGCGTGAGCTTCCGCAGTGACTGCCAAGAAATCCAGCTCCAGTGGATTTAAATTAAATGCTGCCGGCACAGTACCTCGGCTAGCGTCAGCCAGGCGTCTTTTGCGGGCAGGTGAGTTTGGCGGACCGGACGCTGCCGGGTCGTTGCTTGGGGAGAACGCCGCGAGGGGCAGCATTCGCGCCCGCGGCAGTCCCGTGCTTTCCAGGAAAGCTCCCGAGGGTGGGTTTAGCCAAACCAAGCGAAATTAAGTCGCCGCCGTCAGCGGCGTAGGCGCCGCTCGATTTTTTCGAGAACCTTCTCGCGCCGGCGACGCGCATCACCCACCACGCGCGCCGTCTCGCTGCTGTTGGCGCACTCGGCGAGCAGCATGTCGAACATCGTGATCGAGCCCCGTAGGGTATCGCACAACGTGCGCCAGTCGGCGTCGGTCAGCTCCTGGTCTTTGGGCACCGCCTAATCCTTTCGCGAGAATGGTGGCTGAGAATTATGGTTAATCATGGAAGGTGAGAACAGTAACATACGAGCGTAAATGGGCAATCGGCCCGTGACACCGATAACAGACATCGCGTTCGGATGGTCTGCGCGGCTCGATCGGTTCGGGCTCGACGAAGCGTCGGGAACGCGCCGGTTGAGGTTTAGCCATTTCGGCGTGGCTGTATCGGCTGCGATCGACGGGCATGGGGTCGCGCTCGGTCGGTCCCCAATGGTCGATGCCGAACTCGCTGCTGGTAGGCTTCTGCGCCCATTTGGCAAGCGCCTTCTTGCCAAGGCTTCCGAGGTATTCGCCCTCGCATGGCGGGATTCCGGGTCCACAGGACCAGCGCATCGCAGCGTTCCGCGATTTCGCTTTGGACGAGGCGTGCGGCTGCGAGCTTGCCGCCGGACCTTGTGGAATGCCCGGCCTCGCAACGGGGATCCCGCGCGGACGGGTTGGATGGCAGGCCGAGCCGCCCGGCGTGATGTAATCGCGGCCCGGCGGGAAGAATCGATCGTCGCCGACTAGCCCGGGATAGAAGCCGCTGACACCGCTTCGGGCGGGGCGTCGCAAGCGCTAACGAGTTTTCGACCCTTTGGGTGGAGAATCCCCGCTTGGCAGCCCCTGATGGCGGACGCCGAAAGCGGATCTCTCGTGAACACGCCCGCGGCGCGCCTGATTGCGCGTGGCGAGGAGGGCCTCCTCCTACTCGAGGAGGTCGGGGGCACTGCAGGCGTCGAAAGCGCTCGTCGTGGATGCGTGCCGTGTCGTGAGTGACCCGCGCACGGTGGTCTCGCTCGCCAGGCGTCCGGTTTTGTTCGCGCTCGCACGTGCGCTGGGCGAGGTGTGGCCCGCAGACGTGCCGAGCGACATGCTCGTGGCGCGGGCATTCGGAGCGAAGCTCGCCGACGCGTCGCATCGCGCTCGGTTGCGGGTCGAAATCCCGCGCCACTGGCGAGTGACCAGTGTTCCGATCGAGAAACTCGTCGTGCTTGATTTTACGACCCTGTTCCCTCGCTTTACCCGGTGAAAGCCGGTATCCACGGCTGGCATGGGTCCCGGCTTTCGCCGGGAAAGCACATTATTTGATGCCCGCAACCTCGCGATCAGGGCACTAGGATGGAAGCATGATTGGGTCAGCGGCCGAAATTCTGCGTGAGTATGGCCCCTTTCCGGGTGTCGACCACGTGGATGGGGTTACGTTTGACGGTCAGCACGTCTGGATTGCGTCGGGGGACAAGCTGAACGCCTTCGATCCTGCGAGTGGGAAGACGGTGCGCTCGATCGATGTCGCCGCGCATGCAGGAACGGCCTTCGACGGCCGGCACCTGTTTCAGCTCGCCGGGGATCGCATCCAGAAGATCGATCCGCAGACCGGCCGTGTGCTCGCTACGATCCCGGCGCCAGCCGGCGATAACTCGGGGCTCGCATGGGCCGAAGGGACGCTCTGGGTGGGGCAGTATCGAGGTCGAAAGATCCATCAAATCGATCCCCAAACGGGGGCGGTTCTTCGCACCATCGAGTCCAACCGCTTCGTCACCGGGGTCACCTGGATCGACGGTGAGCTCTGGCACGGCACTTGGGAAACTGACGAGAGCGATTTGAGACGAGTTGATCCTCGAACGGGAGAGGTGCTGGAGAGGCTCGCGATGCCGCCTGGAGTTAGCGTGTCGGGGCTCGAATCCGATGGCGGCGACCGGTTCTTCTGCGGAGGAGGAAGGAGCGGCAAACTCAGAGCCGTCCGCCGGCCCCGGCGCGTCTCCGCGGCGGGCAGCGGGCCCGAGACCGCCGTCGACGCCGCGAGCAAGTAGTCGAAGCAGCCCTCACGGGCGGCAAGCCGCGGGGACTGACCATCCCTGGATCAACCCGGCGGCAGATCGTAAGGGGACGAGCTCATTTAGCGAGAAACTCAGAGTTCTCATCCGGCGCCCAACGCCCTGTATTCGGAACGACACCCCCGCGGACGTTATCGGCGAGTTCTCGCGCCATCTCGAGCTCGGCCATGCCGCCAGTCCGTCGCCAATGTCGTTTCCTCCCGGCGGGCTGTTTTATTTATGACCGAAAAAGGAAGGACCAGCAGGGACAAAGGCAGCGCAATCGCCGGGACAAAGGCAGCGCAATCGCCGGGACTGTCCGATGCGCAGGCCGGCCGTGGCGTCGCCACGTCCCATTTCCTAGGCTTGAAGGGATAGACGGCCTGTTTGACCTTATCCGAGCCGTGTTCGGCGGGCGATGCATTTCCGGAGCCAAATTTTTTCGAGAATTGTGGAATTTTTAGAAGCCAATGGTTGTACAAACGCGCAGCGCTGTTTAGTGTTGCCGTCCTGATAAGCCGGCATCGATCGCCGCTTGCGTGCGCGTCAACCTCGCAAGGGTGCCCTCCCGAGGTTCAATCTCAGTCGACTACCCGATGCCTCCGCCTCCTGTCGACCCAGGTCGGGCGAACTCATCTCCGAACGCGCTGCGCGACCGCTGGCGTACCTAGCTAGTGTCATGTATTGCAATTGGCGATACATACCTGCCTGAGTACAGGAGAAGATCAAATCGCAGACCTACGGGATATCGTAAAAGCCCTCCCCCTTGATGGGGGAGGGTTGGGTGGGGGTGACGCTGGCTCAATCGTCGCGGCTCGCGGTGGGCGAATCTCGTTCGCCTCGGATCATAAAACCAGATCGGAAACGAGGATGAAACATCTCCTTAGTGGAAGGAGCCAGCTTCCTGCGATCGGATATTCTTCTTTTCGACTGTTTTTGCTGCGGCACCGGCACCCTCACCCAACCCTCCCCCATCAAGGGGGAGGGCTGCCGTTCGCAGCGTGCATCCCATTCCATTGATCGCCGACGACGACCAAAAGTCGTCACGGCAATTGAGAGACAGGACACTAGGGGCAGGGGGATGACACTGCCCGCCCGGCACGTATAATGAGCTGGTTCTAAGGGGGGTAAGGGGGGCTGATGATGAGTAGAACGCTTCTTCTGATCGCTGGAGTAGTCGCCTTTCTGTCGGACGCGCAGAGCGCGTCGGCATTTACGACCCAGCCGGTCAATCCCGGGACGATAAGCAACCGCCTGGCCGACCCGGATGAACTCGCGGACAAGATGTCGAACGGGCAATCCGGAGGAACCACGTTCGGGCTACCCGGCAATCTGAGGCTCCAGTTCTCTGCACCACCGTCGGGCGGCAGCGCGAGCAGCCCATTTGTTACGAGCCCGAGTACGGTGTACGTGCCGAGCGAGCACCGCTGACCGGCCAGTGATGCCATGCACACCTGACTAGTCCGCGCCAAAGTGCGCCGCGCGCCGATGAGCTTGCGGCCCAGGACGATCATAATAGCGCGGCGGTGCGGCGCCGCACTAGCGACGCCGTCACCCCCGAGACCCCACCAAGGGCGCTACTTTTCGCTTTTGTCACCCTGAATATCCCAGCAAATGAAGCCTCGACCAGATGGCCTCTAGTAACGAAAAATGTTGGGTCGAGACCTCAGTGCCGGAAGCATACTCGGCGCGGCGCAATCGGCGAATACGTATTAGCCGGTCAGCGCGCGCCATCGAGGCTGCTAATCCACATAAGCGACGCCGCGATAAACCTTGCCGTAGGTCGGTCCTACGACCGTCTGGAACGAATTCCCGCATTACCCGCCCGGTCATCGTCATGGCCGCCACTTGGTCGGTGATCCGCACCACCTTATTCGGATCGGCGCCGTTGTCGCCCGAGGCGCTCGATGTCGAAGTGGTGGCCCACAGCGTCACCGTGCCATTCCCGTCTACGACCCCGGTCAGGTTGCGCAGACCGATCGTCGTCACATTGGGGTAAGAACCGTCATGGCCGGTCAGATTGGTGTCGACGGTACCGATAAGTCCCTGCGTGAGAACATAGTCGAGCTGCCATGTCCCGTTAATGAGGCTCCATTTCTCGAGACCCGCGTGGCTCGCCGCGTCGGTTGCGTTGCCAGTGCCTTCATCCGTCACATACATCGTAGTCGGGTTCGCGAAAAACACGGCGAAAGGCGTGAAGTCGGCGCCGGTCGCCTTGGCGGAATCGGTCGGGAAGCCCGGCACAATATTGATCGTGGTCGAGGCCGCGTTCGCCAAGGTCGGCAGCGCAGCGACAGTATAAACCGTGTCGATACCGTTGCTGCCGCTACCTTTAGTGAAGTAGAGCGCGCCGCGATATTCCGTCACACCGCGGTAATTGTTGTCCTTGCCAGGCTTGTCGGGTTGGTTGGCGACGAACTCAAACTGCATCAGGGGATCGACCTCTGCCGAGTTGCCGGCGGGGATCGCCACCTCGGCCGTGTCCGCATTGATCCGACTGACAACTTCGAGTCCCGTCGTCTGGGTGACGTCGGGATTGGTGCCGTTGCTCGGGCCGAACGTCGCCGCGTTGCCGTTATTTGCATTGCCGACTGCAGTAATAGAGTCCGTTCGATCCCAGCAGCGCCGAGCGGCCGTTGTTGCCGCCATAATCGATGGTCGGCGTGTAGGCCAACTTCCCGTAATCGTCCATCGAGACGATGGTGCGATGGAAGGCATAATTATTCCCGAACGCAAAGGTTACCGGGTTCGTCGGGTCTTGTCCTGCAACGGCGTCCGAGTTCGACACATCGAGCGCGCCGACCCCGGCCCCGGCATAGGCGACGAATACCAAGTGGCGTCCACGCCAATCCCTAATGAAATGGAGGCCCAGCTCCGACTTGGAGGAGAAGCTCGTGACGACCTCATCGGTCGGGACCGCGAAACTATGCCTGACGCGGCCGCTGAACGTGTCGACATCCATCAACTCGATCGGCGAAGTCACTCCGAAACTGCCGTCGACCGACGCATTGTTCCAGACCGTAACATAGTTGTTGTCGGCGATCGCTGGGGCGGTTTTCGTTGCGGTGTCAGGTAGCGGCGTCCCCACCATCAGAGAGGCGACAGCGCCCTTTGTTGGATCGTAGGTGCTGCTGCTTATGATCAAGGAGTCATGGTCGAAAAACCGCGAGTCGCGGTCGAAAAACCGCCCGTCGTCGTCTCTCGCCGGGGCGATGCCGGCCGACATCGCGAGCGCCACAACGCTGCTGCTCGCGAGAAGCAAAGAGCAGTGAGCGGCCCGAAGAGCGGCGCTGCTATACATGGTTTTCCCCTCTGCATCGGTTGGAACTATCGGTACAGCCGCAAAATAGTTTCAGCTGATGACGTTTTAGGGTCAATCCGGCAACCATGGGCTCAAATCGTTATCCGCTCCACCTCATCGAGCTTGATCTCGTCGCCGGTGCGGTCGTAGAGCGACTTCAGGACTGGTCCGAAACGACATTCATGTTCAGCAACCCCATGGACGGCGCGTCGATCGATAACGGGTGAGCCGTTGGCTGAATTATGCGTGGCCGAGCAGGAACAGCGCCGGAAGCAGGGCGGTCGTCCCTAAAGCGATAAACACCGCTATGATTTTCTCCGCTCGGGTCCACCTCCGCCAATCGGCTTTCAGATCTTTCATGCACCCTCGGCAGCGCGACACTTCCCGTTTAATGTGTGGCAGGCTGACCGCCACTCGGGGTGCAGGGTACGTCCCGAAAATTGATCATCTATAGATGGTTTTAACGATTACCGCTTAACGATCCGCCTCGTCGGTGTCGTCCGTCGGCGACAGTCCTCGGCGGCTCGATCCTATGGACATGGAAGAGAATGTTTCGATGAGGCTATTCGCTAGAAGGTTCGTCGGTTCCGCTTTGACGGCGCTCACGGTGAGCACGGGCGCGACGGCGCAATCGTATTATGATGATCAGGCATGCCGGCAATATGCCGACGCGCAGATCGCTCCGTTGCGCGACCAGGCCAACTCCCAGGCTATCGGAAGTACGATTCTTGGCGCTGGTCTCGGGGCAGCGCTTGGTGCCGCGGTGGGCGGCGGCCGCGGCGCCGGCATCGGAGCGGCATCAGGTGCAATCGTCGGCACCGGCGTCGGCGCTGCCAATGCCCAGAATGCGACGGGTTATCTCCAGCAGCAATACAATGGTTATTACGCACAATGCATGGCGTCACGGAGATATCCACCACCGCAATATAACGGACCGGCGCCGGGTTATGCGCAGGCTCCGGGCTATTCTCCAATGCCAAGCTATGGACCGCCACCCGGCTATTCGAGCAGCACAACCGGCAACGACTTGAACCGACAGGAGCTGAACCGTTTGTACGGCCCGCCCTCATATCCGCCGCGTTAGTGAGGCGGCCCTGGCTTTGATGTTGGGCATGGCCATGATGCGATTTTCGCGCGATCACATCGCACGGGTATAATGGGCTTGATTTCGGTTCGGCCGGCGGAAAGTGATCAGCCGGGTTATACCGATTGGAGCCCGCCATGCGCATCACCATCGGGGTCAAGATATTCGGCATCGCGGTCGGGTTGCTGATCCTGATGGCCGTCGTGGCTCTCTTGAGCATGCGCATGACCCGTACTGTTGATGACCAACTCGTCTTATCGACCACAACTACTTTCCCGCCTATGTCGCGCTCGCTCAGGCCAATATCAGTTCGGTCGAAGAGTTGGCCTATACTCGCCGGCTGCTCTTGGCCACCGCCGAGCGCCCGGACAATACGGCGAAAGTTGACGACCTGCGGCAGCGGATCGCGAGCGCCGGCAAGGAGAGCGATGAACAGATCGCCGCTGCGCGCCAGCACATCAACGAACAAATCGCCGATCCCCTCGACTTTGACGATAACATCGCTCTGGCGCGGCTCGATGTCAGGATCGGGGTGGGGCTTGGTGCCCGGTGCCCAAACATTCTTCCAGTGGGGCGATAACGGGAGGTTCAAGGCCCTCGCGATTGACTCGAGCCGAAATCGGTCGGCAATCGTCATCCTCACGAACGGCCGGAACGGCATGTCGATTATGCCCGAATTGATGCAGCAATTTATGTTGGGGGATCGGCCGTCGCTCTCGTGGTCGGACTATTCCAGATACGATGCCAATCGACAGTGAGGATCTGAGGTGCGGCTATCTCTATCGCGGAGCGGTTTAGTGCAATTCAGAGTTTGCGTCGCAGGTCCCGGGAGCTAGGATGCCAGGATCGTATTCGACGTGCGCCGTCGCGATGCCCTCAGGGGGAGGATCTCCAATGCTGGAGCTTTCGGATATCCAATCTTCGCAAGAAGAGCTGGAAGACTACTACGCGCAATTACAGGCGCAACACGTGACGCCGGCCTGGATCGGCGGCGGCATCAGCGTCGAGCCGCGCAGCGAGGCGGTGCCATATCTGTGGCATTGGCGGGATCTGCGGCCGCAGGCGATGCGGGCGGCCGAGCTGGTCGGTACCCAGCAGGCCGAACGCCGGGTTCTGCGCCTGACCAACCCCAAACTGCCCGGGGTAGCCAGCAACACGCTCGTCGCCAACATCCAGGTTGTGATGCCGGGCGAGATTGCCCGGGCCCATCGCCATTCCGCCGCGGCCCTTCGCCTGATCATCGAGGGCCAGGGCGGCTACACGGTCGTGAACGGCGAGCGCGTGCCCATGTACCCGGGTGATCTCGTTCTCACCCCCAACTGGTCATGGCACGACCACGCCAACGACACCGATGCGCCGATGATCTGGCTGGACGGTCTGGATACTCCGCTGGTGCGTATGCTCGAGGCCGGGTTCTATGAAGAGTACCACCAGGAGAGGCAAGACTTTGGTGCGGCCGTCAACGCCTCGCAGTGGCACTACCCGATCTCGGAGATGCGGGCCGCCCTGCAGCGGCTGGCTGCCACCGATACCCGCGACACTGGCGAGGGGATCGTCCTCGAATACACCAACCGGGATACCGGCGGACCGGTGATGCCGACGATCGCCTGCCACATGCAGCTGCTGCGCCCCGGCGAGAAGACGCAGGCGCGCCGCCGTGTCTGCCGCACGAACTATCACGTGGTCGAGGGTGCCGGCTGCTCGATGGTGGGCGACCAGCGGCTCGACTGGGAAGACAAGGACGTGTTCACGGTGCCGATGTGGACTTTCTACGAGCACGTCAATAGCGGCAACCGCCCGGCCTTCTTGTTCAGCTTCAGTGACGCGCCGGTGATGAAGGCCTTGAGCCTATACCGGGATGAAACCAGGTCGTAGCTGCGCGACAAAGAACTCGAGCAGCTCAGCCATCAAGCGCCGTTGACACCCGCGCCGCGGCGCGCGCAAGCTGACCCCATGGCACAGGCGAGGGCATCGGGCGCCCCGCGCGACAGGACCGCGGGGGTCGGCCGCTGATGCCGGCCGGCGACAACAGGCCGCTCGCCGGCATCGTCGTGCTCGATTTCGGCCAGGTCTATCAGGGGCCCTACGCGACCCTGCTGATGGCCAAGGCCGGGGCCGACGTGATCAAGATCGAGCCGCCGCAGGGCGAGCCGTTGCGTCGGCGGGCGCCGCCCGGCAAGAGCACGACCTTTCCGATCGCGATGCTGAACTCCAACAAGCGCGCGATCACATTAAACCTGAAACATGAGCGCGGCCGCGCGCTGTTGTTCCGGATGGTCGAGCGCGGCGACGTATTGCTGGAGAATTTCGCGCCCGGGGTCATGGACCGGCTCGGCGTCGGCTGGGATGTGGTGCACGGGGTCAACCCGCGTCTCGTCTATGCCTCGGGCTCGGGTTACGGCCTGACGGGGCCCGACCGCGACAATCTGGCGATGGATTTGACCATCCAGGCGGTGTCGGGATTGATCGCGGCGACCGGCTTCCCGGAGGGGCCGCCGGTCAAGGCCGGCCCGGCGGTCGTCGATTTCATTTCCGGGATCCATCTCTACGCCGCCACCCTGACGGCGCTCTTCGAGCGCGAGCGTACCGGCCAGGGCCGCCTCGTCGAGGTGGCGATGCAGGAGGCCGCCTACGCGACCCTGACCTCGCAACTGCACGCCCATTTCGAGACCGGCAAGGCGCCGCCGCGGACCGGCAACGCCAGCCACGGCCGCGTGCCATTGAACGTCTACCCGACCAAGGACGGCTATGTCGCAATGAACATCGCGGTCGAAGAGCATTGGCACAATCTGCTCCGGGCAATGGGGCGCGAGGATCTGCGCGACGACCCGCGCTTCGCCGACAACGCGGCACGCGTCGCCAATCGCGAGGCGACCGATACGCTGGTCGCGGCGTGGACGCGCACGCTCGGCAAGATGGAGGCGTTCGCGATCGCCAAACGGCACCGCATCCCGCTGGCGCCGGTGCGCGACGTCGACGAGGTCATGCGCGACCACCACATGCACGAGCGCGGCATGCTCGAATGGATCGAGCACGACGAGATCGGCCGCATCGTCGTGCCGACGACGCCGTTGCGCATCCACGGCGCCGACCCGGTCGAGACCGTGCCCAGCCCAAAGCTCGGCCAGCACAACCGCGAGATCTACGGCGACTGGCTCGGCTTGTCAGCCGCCGAGATCGCCGCGCTCGAACAAGACAGTGTCATCTGAATTGGCCCGACAGCCGTCAACTGCTCGCTCGCACAATCGGCCGGCGGCGAACGCGTTCGCCGTGACGAACAGCATCAGAAAGCAGAAGCGCCAGTTCCAGACGGCGTAGAAGGCGTAACTTGCGATCGTCAGCAGCAACGTCCGGCCTTCATGGCCACACGCCCATCTCGACAAGGCGGTCGCCCAGCCAGCTCGTGAAGACCTCACGTGCGGCGCCTTGCAGACGTTGCGGGTGGCGGCGACATATCCATAACGGTTTATGGGCGAGGAGAGTTGACGAAGTCTGCCTCGACCATGTCGTTTTAGGCATGCTCGCTAAGTTTACTTATCGGGGGAGGAATAGGCTGAGTGGCCGAGAAGGGGCGAAATAGGCCGGCCGACGATGCTACACAAGCGGCCGCGCCGGTCGCCGAATGAAGCGTCAGATGCGGGTCACGGCCCGCGCGGCATGTGCTTCGCATTCGCCGATTACTCGGGTCCGGCAGGCTCACAGCAGCTCACCCCAGAGGAGTTCAGGCCCGCAGTCTGCGACCAGTTGCGAATGGCCGGCAAAGTATCTGCACCATTGCAGACGGTCGCTCTTCCGCCTCCACAATGGCTGCACGAGCCGCACCAGCAATGGTTTTCCAAATTCCGGACCCCAACCTCACTCCCGGAGCAATCAATCCCAAGTTGACGATTGAGGTGCTAAGAGACCGGAGCTTCACCACCAGGTGCGTGCGCGACGCCTCCACGAAGGAAGTTAAAAAGGCGACGACTTGCGAATGGTACAATCTGCCGCATCCCTCAGACAATTCCGGGGAAATGAGGTCTGCGAATTGGACCACGTGATCTCACTGGAGCTCGGCGGACCCGACAGGTTGGACAACGTATGGCCCCAGCGCGGGCCTTCCGCGTCGCGCGCCTTGGCGACGAGCGTCCGCTCGAGCGAACTGCCGGACCCAAGAATTTCTTCGCCTGACCCGGAAGCAAGCCCGTGCGAGCGAAGCAAGACGGCCACGTCCGGGACGCCGTCGTCCTGCGCCCTGAGCAACACGTGAGCCTGATGCTCGAGCGCCTCGGGCAACTACGGACCGCGCCGACTGCTTGGAGGAAGGTCGTTGATGACAAGTGTGGTCGGCTGTAGCGATTTTGGAGCGATATGAAACCTTATTCCGATACACCATTGTCGGCGTTGTCGCTCCCTCTCCACGTGCTTGACCGGAGCACTCGCGGTGTTCGCGCTAATGCCACCTAAGTATTGGGGCAATCGCTTATGCGCGGATCCTCGGTCAGTAACCACCACCGTGCCATGGCATGGGCGGTGGCGTGAGCATTCCAGGCATCGGGAATAGCGGCCGTTTGTGAACGTGCGATGCGTGGGTTTTTCTCGCAGTTCGCGCCGATTTGTGTTGTGCACGCCCTTTCGCTACTAGCGGTTCTGGCTCCTGCGCGGGAATTTCAACGGCTCGCGGGTCCGATGGCACTTGCACCTCATCCAATTCAGCCTCCGTGCGCTCTGCCGAGGGGACGGGGACGATCGGGCGCGTAACCCCGGGCGACGGAGCTGATGAGAGCGTGACAGCCGGTCTATCCGGTGATACTGGCCTATCGGGGCGCAGCATCATTGAGACCGTGAGTAATGCCAGAACCACGCCAGCAGGCACCCCTATCCAACCGGCCCATCCCGCAGCAGGCACGATGAGACGAAGAAATGGCTGGTCGCGGCATTTGGGCCGAAGCGGCGCTGGTGGCGGCAGTACCTCTCCCTGCCACAACCATAACCCCGATTCTTTGAGATCAGTGCTGACCAAACGCGCTGAGGAAAATATTGAAGGAGTTCCCGTTACGATCGGCGCCTTGCTGTTTGTCTGGCCTGTAAGCTCTCCTGGCTCAGCATGCATGGCCCATATTCCCCTCATTAGTTGCAGCGCCAATTCCCGCGTGGCAACCGCCCCACCCATCAGCGATAGCCATGCCATTCCGCGCGACACTCCCGGACGGACTCAGGCTGCATCGGTTTGCCTGACCAAACGGTTTTCTGGCGCGGCACGCCGACCACGTCATCGTATTGAAGTGAGGCGACGACCAAGAGTCATCTTTATGGCTACTTCCTGGTTATTTTTTGACCATGCGGCTGACACTGCCGAGCGATTGGCGCATCTGGTTGATGTAGTGGATGGATTGCTGATCAATGTACAGGAGTTCTCAGAAAACTTATCATTGTGACTCTTCCTAAGAAACAACTGAGAAGGGATCCGCGAGAGCCACTACGGCATCTGAATCTGCCATTGTAGGAACCCCCATTCGCGAGGATTTCAGGACATTACTCCCTGCCGCCAGACGGCGCCGGGCGGGCTCGTGAAGCGCCTAGGCGCCGGAGGTGATTCAGCCGGCAAAGAGCGGACTGGGACAATGGGTGGTCACTTTGAGGGCGACGGCCGGTACGCCACCAGGATCGGGGTATCGCTGCGGCGGCTTCCAGTTCGACAACTTCCTGACTCGCCACTGGAGGGAGATGGATTCGAACCATCTGTACCTCGCCAACCCGTCGTCAGGCCCAGATTGTGGCCGTTCGCGTGACAACGAGGCTTGGCGCAGGTGGACCCTGAGCCGACCTTGAGGGCAGCCGGGCACGGATGACTAACCGCGCGCGCCTTGACGGCGACGGGCCGGTTGCCAAAGGTGCTGGCCGCGATCAGGTGAGAAAGGAGATGCCGATGCTGCCCCTGATTCTCTCGCCCCTGATGCTCTCGTCTGACTCTCATGTGTTCGAACCGCCCGATTTGTGGCAGACCCGCATCGATGCGGCGTTCCGCGACCGGGCGCCGCGGATAGAGCGGATCAACGGCGGCGACCACGTCGTCGTCGAGGCGGACCAGATCCTCTCCGGGATCGGCCTCATCTCCAACGCCGGCGCGCGGTTCGAGGCCCCCGAAACGATCTCCGCCCAGGGGCGCTTCGAAGACGTGCACCGCGGCGGGTACGACCCCGCGCAACACCTCGAGGACATGGCGCTCGATGGGGTGGCCGGTGAAGTCCTCTATCCCTCGCAAGGGCTCTTTTACTTCAAGGTGGCGGACACGCTGCTGATGTCCGCCACCTTTCGCGCGTACAACGACTGGCTCGCCGAATTCTGCCGCACGGATCCCGCCCGATTGAAGGGCATCGCGATGATCAACCTCGACGACGTCGAGGACGGGATCAAGGAGCTGGAGCGCGCCGCCCGGCTGGGCCTGGCGGGTGCGATGATCACCGAGTATCCAGCCGAGGACCGCCGCTACGACCAATCCGAATACGAGCCGTTCTGGGCCGCCGCCGCCGCACTCGACCTGCCGTTGAGCCTGCACACGGCGACGCGACGGCAGGGCAAGATCCGCGGGGCCGGTCCCGGAACGCTGCACGACGCCAGCAGCCGCGCGACAAAGGCGTTCTATCCGGCGCTGTCGATGTGCGATCTGATCTTCTCCGGCGTCTTCGAGCGTCATCCGCGCCTGACATTGGCCATCGTCGAGTTCGAGCTGGCGTGGGCGCCCCACCTGCTCTCCACGATGGACTACACCTACCGCGAGCGCCACGGCGAGGCGATCTACCGGTTCAGGGACGGCATGCTCCCGAGCGACTTCTTTCGCCGCAACGTCGTGCTGAGCTTCCAGGAGGACGCCATCGGCATTCGCCTGCGCGACGTCATCGGCGTCGACAACATGATGTGGGGCTCGGACTATCCGCACAGCGAGTCGACGTTTCCCCAATCGCGCAAGATCCTGGAGGGGGTGCCGGAGGACGAACAGGCCAAGATCGCCGGCGGCAACACCGCCCGCGTGTACAATTTTGACATGGCGAGGCTGACCGTCCTTGCTTGAGGAGCCAGCTCTGCGGATCGATGAGCTCGGCGTGGCGCGCGCTCTGAACTGTTCGAGCATGCGGCACGAGCAAGTTGTACGTGATCCATGGCCTTTCCGGCAGATCGCGCCCCAGGGCTCCTGATCGCAAGACCCAAAAGATCCCGTTGGGAACGCGCCAGTCATCCACACTGGGACGCCGCGTGGCTCGTTCGGGAGCATCATGTTGATGACGGCCCATTCGCAATCCCTGCCTTAATACCGCATGAGGGGGCTCTCCTATCTGGACCTCTCCCATGGGTGCAAAAAGGAGAAACGCGCGGCGATCTTCCTTTGGCCCTTTGCTGGCGTACTACACTCCCAATGGCCGACTAATTTACGCTGGCCGCGCTGGGGCGGAATCAGCAATGCGGAGCTGAGGATGCCGGTCCTCGCGGGGAAAGAGCGGCTGGTCGTTCCGGATACGGAAGCCGCAAGATCGATATGGTGGGGAGCGGGGACCGAGCGGCGGTAGCTGAATGACAACCAACACGATCAACAGAGCCGAGTGCTGACGGTCTGTTAAAAAATAAACCAATGTGAAGTAGCTCACACGCGATTACGGAACGCTGTCGATATGTCTGTCTTACGGGACGGGGTGCATACGATGGCAGTCCCCAGGGGTTTGGGGCCGTGTCCGAAGAGCAGGGAGGGCTGGATGCCGGGGTTTTTCACACACATCTACACAGCGCGTCGCGTCGCCGATCATCTGCTGAACGGCGAATTCCCCGATTGGCCCGACACGGCTGGCGCGTTGGATGGCTACGACGCCAAGACTTGCGGCACGATCATGCAGAAATGGGAAAAGTTCACCCACCTGGGCGCGATCGGTCCGGATATGTTCTACTACAGCCAGGACTGGAACAACAATATCCTCGGCCCGGTCAGCGACGAGCTGATGCTCGCGTTCGCCGTCTATTACTTCATCGATAAGGAGGGCGAGACCGATTACGACATACTGCTGACGATACTGGCCGAGGCCAACTCGCAGTTAGCAAGTCTGCTGCGGTTCATCATTGAGCTGCAGAAGATCTGGCAATCGTTCGTGGATGGTTGGAACGCCACGGTGGGACCGCTGGTCGCCGACATAAACAACCTCGCCGACGACCTCACCGGGGGAGTGCTGAGCGAATTCGGCGTGGTGATGGACGAGCTGAAGACCGCCTTCAAGGCCATCGCCGAAGAGGAACTGGTCACCTTCAAGGACATTTTCGGCAATCTGAACACCTGCCTGCAGAAGGGCTATGGCGAGAAGCTCTTCCTGTGGAGCGACATGAGCCATTACCGCCGCCCCTCGGCTCTGTGCCAAAGCTTCGTCAAACAGGCCAACCTCCTCGCCCAGCAGGCGAGAGACCTGGCGGCGAGCGGTGATCAGAAACAGGCCGACCAGATCCGGGACCGGTCCGAGCAGTTCCTTGCCTTTGCCCTCGGCTACATGACCCACCTCGGCACCGACACGGTCGCCCACTCCTTCGTCAACGCCCAGTGCGGCGGCCCCTTCCGCAACCATCCGCAACGCCACCACGTGATCGAGAACCACATCGATTCGTGGAACTATGTGCAGACCGCGCCCGACGGCCGGTTGATCCCGGACAACTGGGGTGTCACGGACGATTATCCGGACCTCTCCCTCTCCGCGTTGTGGTTCGCGATCCAGCAAACCCCAGACGATCCTCACGGTCTTCAGCGGCCTGTCGGACCCTTTGCCGACGACACCGCGCGCACCAAGGCTTTGGACAAGGACGGAGAGATGCCCGACTGGATGGCCAACACCATCGTCGCGGCCATGATGGATTGCTATCAGGATCCCGACGAACATCCCGAAATCTACCAGGGCGACGCCTTCCAGTCGGCGATCGACGAGGGCCTTTTAACCCGGATATTCAAAGAATTGACCGGCGACGGCCTCACTCAGCCGTTCCACGATCTTCTGGAGGCGATCGCGCCCGCCCCACCCTTCCCGGTCAGGAGAGGCTTTCCCCTGCCGTGGGAAATCAAGACGACATATAAGATACTTTATACCTTTTTCCGGATATTCTACAACGGCAACTGGGAACTGGAGAAACCGCAGAAGCCGGACTTCATCATCTTTCCGCCGGCCTCGGATGTCGAAAATCTGTTCCAGCCCCCCGATCTGAGCGGGATCGACTCCTCCAACCCGGCGCTCGACGTCTGCGAAGCGATCGTCGCCTTGTTCGAAGCGGTGGTCAAAGCGATCGACGCGGTAGTGAAGCTGATCGGCGACATCATCAAGATGCTCGTCAGTCCATGGACCTACGCCATCCGCCTCGCGCTCTACGAGCTGGCGATGCTGGTCTGGGACCTGGTCACCAAGACGCACGAAATCCTCGCCCACACCGGCTTCTTCGCGCCCCACCCCGCGGAGTTCTATCCAGGCGGCGAGCTGCGTCTGCCCAACGAGATCGACATTCCGATGATTACCATGGGCGGCACCGTCAATTCCGCCTTCCGCGCCGCACTGGCTGCCGCCTTCGATCCCTTCGGAAACATCGACGCCGGCCTGGACGTGATCGGGGTCGGGCATTCGGTGAAGGATCCCAACTATCCCTACTATACCGTCCTGCGCTGGCAGACCGACGGCACGGAGACGAACTACGAATACCGCCGGCCATGGGCCTGGCCCGACAAGAGTCCCGTCCAGCAGGCCAGCGGCCCCGACACCCTACGGCTCACCCCCACCGAGACCTACAACCCGTTTCAATCGTTCGGCGAGGGTCCCGACACGGCGTTCAAGCCCCTCTCGGGCAGTCCCTATCCGGTCGGGACCATGCCGGACGTGTTCTTCCGTCTCGATGGAAGCGTCGATCCCCAGGTTCGGTCGGCCTACGAGCAGGCGCAGACGCCGTGGGAAACCGACCAACTCAATATCGAATTCCTCGCCCGGCGGGATCTGGAGTTCAGCCCGATCGGCGATCCGATCCCGTTCTCGGCGCACCTAATATCGCAGCTGGCGAACGACACAGGGTATTCGACGCAGTTCAACCTCGATAGCGACCGGGCGTTCGCCTACCTCACCTGGGACTGGGTGCGTCAGGACAAGTCGGTGAAGGGATCCACCGGGACCGGCGTCCTGGGCCTGACCTATCAGCTGCCGAAGGAGCCGCCCGAAGGCGATCCGGGCGGCAGCGTCCTCAATCCCACGGCCAATCCGGCCTGGGCCAAGGGCACGCGCCCCATGCTGTTGAAATACGTCGATGCGCCGCCGCCGGTAATAATCGAGTAGGCGCGCGCCGCCGCCAACCGGAGGGAGACCGATCGT
>CAVOWP010000041.1:0-41659 GCA_963700185.1 uncultured Alphaproteobacteria bacterium | reverse complement strand
CGCGCCTAAGCCCGGGATCCGGGAAAGCACGTCTTCGAGGATGCAAAAGATCTGCCGAAGGGTCAGCGGCAGCTGCTCGACACAATGCTCGAGGACCTGCGAGATCGTGCCGAGCAGCCGGTGCGTCCCGGGGCGCGGCGCCCAATCGTAGACGAAGCCGCGTAGCCGGACGGTCATCCTTGACCCCCTGCGGCGACTGCACGAATATATATTGGATTGGCTTGAAACCGATCAGCTCCCGCCGCAGCCAAAATCTCAGGTGTCAGCCGACCCGCATATAGGGCGACGATCTGGCGGACGAGGCGTCTTCTCGCCGGCCTGCCGGCCGATTTCTGCAAGCAGTTCGTAAACGAACCGGGCACCGAACCGATGGACTGTCTGTGCGTCCCGGCGGAAGCGAAGCTCGGCGATGATCGAAAACGAGAATGCCGCCCAGGCTGGAGATCAGCGGCAATCTTCACAGATCGATCGAGCAGTTGCGAGAACTGGCGCTAGCGCGCGTCATCGCGCGGGCGGATTCTAGTCTTCCCCGGATGGTTCTGGGCCGCGTGTCATCGCTCGGCCCATCAAACGATGTGCTCGGTTTGGCCGTCACCTTCTCCGCCGCCTTCTGGCGGGTTTTTTGGCTCGGCCCGTTCCTCGCGGCGCCGCAGCCATGCGCGGATCGCCGGTAACCACCAGAAATTTCGCCCATTTTCCCCGAGCTTGACCGGAGGCGGGAATGCAATTGCAGGATTACGCTGCCACCGCCACAGCGACATGTCAGACGCCGGGACGAGCGAGCGCAACTGCTCGCGGTTGATGTAGACTTCTCCGGCCACCGCGGGGTCTGCCGAGACCGCGGCACGCCGACGAGGGCTTGGGCGCCGCTGCTTCTCCGTCGCTGCGCCCGGAGCAGTAGCATGTGTTTGCGGGTGAGGCATTTGTCCTCTTCTCCTCCGAAATGAGGCCGCCGCCACGGACGACCGCAGCACGGATAGCCTCTGCGCGACAAAGTGAGGAGAAGTTGGGTCCTGACGATAGGGGAAAATAAGGATCAGCGCTTATTTACCACCCCGGCCCGCGTAGCATGGAAAGATACCCACCGTCTCGAAGCCGTCGAGCAGCAGTCAGATCCTTTCGGATTGCATCACGTCCCTTAAATTCTGGATACGAATTCGGTGTATCAGGAAAGAGAATTCTCGCAATCTCATTAAGGCTAACATCTGCCGCTCGGGCATCCAATACTCGGAGATACATAGGCCATTTGTCACGCCAGTTACGTGTTTGCCTCGGCTTAGGTATGCGCCCAGAATTCACTAGGTCCCGTTGGTAGTTCTCGATCCATCCGCGAACCACCTCAATTTGGCCGCTGATGGGCCGTTTAAGATTGAATTTGACGTAGAGTTCCCCAGGACCGACCTGAATTGTCCACTGAATAGAATTCAATGACGTTGGGCACTCATACATAGAAACAAATTCAGAACGAAATGCAGGCGGCCATCGTCCATCTTTAGGATCTTGGACCCTCATAATTCCATACTTTTGCTCGATTTCTTTGATTTCAGCGTCTAACTCTTTACTTATTAACGATTTATCATACTCACCCCTTGAAGTAACAACTGGTTCAGCCTTCTCAACCCAATCCTGTTGATATCTTGGATTCCGCCGCAGAAATTCCCATGCCCATTGATCCAGGAGTAGATTGTATGGGCCAGGATATGCGCGCGGTTCCATCCAATTCGGAAGCCAATCAGGCTTCAAGTAGGGGACTCGGGGCGTGGTGCGCGAGCGCGGCGGTGGCAGCCCCGGTGTCCTGCGCATTCCCTACTCTCGCCCATGCACAGCCCGCACGAAGCTAACGGTGGAAAGCCGGTGCGGAGCCGGCCTTGTCAGGCTGCAGACCCTATCCGCCGCGGCTCACATTCTACCGCTGATAACACGGCGTTTGCGGAAGATGGATCGATCACGCGCTGGACGTGGGCCGCCCCAGGTTTCGAGCGCGTGGCGCTTCTCGGGCGCATAGCCGAATCGGTTGTAAACTCCGGCCACGCCGGCTAGCGATCCGCTGATGTGGTTGAACACCTTTTCAATGACGTGCGGGGCTATCCCGAGCTGCGCCATGCCGCTGGCCGCTGATCGCCGAAGATCATGCAGCCGCCAAGATGGCACGGGGCCTGTATCCCGTCTCCGGCGAATTCGGCCTCAATGGCCTTGTCCAGCCTTGCCTTCGCTTTGGAGAAACCCGAAACGGGCCGCCCGGAGCCGTTGAGGGCAGGGAAGACATAGCCGTTGGCTCCGAGGCTCGGCGTAGCGCTAAGGATCGCAAGCGCCGCTGGCGAGAGCGGAACCTCGTTCGCTACGCCGTTTTTTGCGACATCGGCCGGTACGGTCCAGGTTGCCCTAACGAGGTCGACATCCAGCCAGCGCATGGTCGAGACTTCGCCGAGCCGTTGCGCCGTCAGGATCAGCAGCCGAAACAGATCGCCGAACGGCCAGCCAGCCCTTTCACAGAAATGCCAGACGACCCGGACCTCATCGTCGGACAGCACGCGGTCACGAGAGATTTCCCGACCAGGTGGCTTGATGCCCGATGCCGGTGAGCCCTCAAGTAGCCGCGCTCGACGCACCAGGCGAAAAGCTTTTTCATAAGAGCGAGGTACCGGTTGGCCCGCCGTGGCGACGATCGATCCGAAATCTTGTCGAGCACCTGAGGATATCGCGGCGCCGGATGCCGCTGATTGGGCGATTGCGCCAGTGCGGCAGGAACTCGCGCCGGAGGTCACGGTCCTGCCGCTCCCATCCGCGATTGTTCGGCTTGGCGTGCCGCTCAATGAATTCCGCGATTACCGATTCGAACAGGTCTGCCTCGCGCCTCCGTTCCTCCGCCTTCGCTGCCGCCGGGTCGATTGCCCTTCTCGACTTCGCGAAGCACTTGGCGTGCCCGGTCGCGGGCGGCCGCCAAGGGCAGGGCAGGGTAGTGGCCCAAGGTCAGCGGCGGAGTTGTCCGTTTGCGCGGTAGAGCACCGTCCAGCTCTTCGTTCCTTTCGCGGTGACCCGCAGCCCGAAACCCGAGAGCGCGGCATCCCAATATTCGACTCGGCCGTGCTCGGGCGGCTTGGCCTTCGCGACGGACTTTGCTGTGAGCTTGACGGATGGCAATCTGCTGCTCCCTCTCCAAAATCCATTCGGGGTAGCATACCGGGTAGCAGAATAGAATGGTAGCGGGAGTTTGGCGGTGAGACGCCGTGATAGAGGATCTCGGTTAAATGGCTTTTGTTATAGTAACTTACCGGGCGGCCGAGGAGAGGCGTCGTTATGGAGTGTTATCCCAAGACCGGGGAATCATAATCCCAAGGTCGGGGGTTCAAATCCCTCTCCCGCTACTCCGATAAAATCAATCGCTTAAATCTCAAAGGGCCGCTTTTTAGCGGCTTTTTTGGCCTGGCTTCAGCTTGAGATGTGCGACCTGATCAAGGGTGAGGCCGTGCGCTCGACCCTGGCAGCGATCCGGGGGTGATGTTAACCCCCGACCGTCAAGCGGTCTCCCCGACAGCGGTTGGCTCGGAAATTGGCCTCATTGTGGTTCGATATCTCTAACTCACCTCTGCCGAGGAGATGGCGGTAGGATCCAGCGGTGCGAAGCCAACATCGCAGTTGCAAAGCTGGCCTTTTTCTTTCCGAGGACCAGACCGTGCGCCGGATCATTGGGCGGCTCTGTGTCCTTCACGATGGGGTGCCCCTTGGCGCGCACGTGGCCGGCAATGATGGAGGTGAGGTAGTGGCCTGGATAGCCGGTGAGCGTGTCTTCGGGCTGGCGGCCCTGCTCGACCATGAGGCATTCAATATTCACTGATAGCTCGGGGTGCTTGAAGACGGCGGAGGTCGGCCGGAAGGTGCCATCCTCCAGCGGCTCAAGTTGGTTTGGTGGAACTCGGCGGAAGAGGCGGTCCGTATCGGGAATTGAGAGATCGTCCTCTTCCGTGACGCCTGGCATGCGGTGCCATTAGAATTGTTGAATGAGGGCCTGGATGCGCTGGAAGCGGCTAGGATCGAGCTGTTCTTCTTCCTCTTCGTCGGTAGCTTCGTCTCGGAAATAGTACGCTGGCGGCTCGTCCGCAGATACGACTATCTCAAGATCCTTGCCGCTGCGGTGCCATGTTGCCTGAACCCCACCATCCCATAGGGGAGTAATTATCGGCGGCTTGGAATTGTCACGCATCAGCGTGAACAGATGAGTCAGAAGCCGCCCCGCGTGCCCGGCATCGGTTGGCTTCGCGTTGTAGCTGTCCCATCCCGGGTTCATGCCGCGGCGCTCCAGAAGAGAACGAACTACGGGGACGAGCCAGGGAGGCGGTTCAGTGCTCGCATCGGGATAGGTGATGACGCCGCAGCGGTTTTGATATTCGACGTAGACGGTTTTGGTTTTGGGCTGGCGGTAAGAAGCAGTGGACTGGCGCTCACGGCGCGCGAAGACATCCGCATAGGGCGGTGTAGTTGCGGCGGTGATGTCCTGCAGGCCTAAATAGGGGGCAAAGGCCAGAGCGCCGTTGTATGTTCCCTCCACGACATTCATCGTTTCTTCTTCCTCCAGATTGCTTGCATGTGCTCGGTCGTGAGACGTTCGAAGGATTTCACAATGCAGCGCCGGCCGATATCGAAAAACTCGATGCCACTACCGTACATGCCGCGTGCGGTGAGGTTCAGGGCGTACATCGGCTTGTTGTCCGCAATGCGAAGGGCCGGCTGGACTTCGACATGCAAGCGTCCGATCCACTTGTTTTCCGGTCCGAAAATCGGGTTTTCCGGTCCGAAAATCGGGAACCGGATGCGACATCCGAAATCCTCTGCTCTTCCCGGGTAGATATCATCGGGGGAAAGCTGCTTCCAGAAGGTGAAAATCTTCTCAATTTCATCCCGGCCGGCCCAGCCTTCTCCGGAGACGATGTGGTTCACATAGGTAACTTCGCACTGAGTCACCTTTATCGGGCCGAGGCCCTGCTCGTCGGCAAAAGCGCTAAATTCTTTGAAGTGGCGCTCGAAAGCTGGCCGAAGCACCGGCGTGTAGTGGGGATAACCAGCGTCTTCGGGGGCTTTCCTCCAGTTTTTGATGAAACGGTCATTCTGGATCTGCATAACCTCCGAACCGCTTTTATCAAGGAGCCAGAGCCTCGGTAACGACAAGGTCTCCTGAGGATCAAAGCGTAGCTGAACAGCTTGAGGGGTCACGTCTCCGGGTTGTTCGACGACAGGAGGCAGGGGAGCGTGTTCTTCGGCGTTTGGGAACTCGTCCCTGACGCGCTGCCAGAAAAGGCCGAAATGTACGGACCGCATGGCGGCGAGCCCGTCGAACTGAGCGGAGAGCACAGTTTCTACAACAGGCGGATTGTCGAAATCCGGAAGGTCGTGCTCCGCTGCGTCTGACATGGCTTCTTGTGGGGCAAACCCGTGCAAACTTGCAACGAATTTCAACTAAACCGAGCAGTTTTGACGAGATCGTCAAACTTATCCGAAAGTTGAGCTGCCGCCAAAACAAGCCGCGGTCTATATGTGGGGGCGCGGAGGTTCATGCGGGAGGGGGCGAATCGGGGCTAGGGAAAAGCCTCCGAGCTACCGCGCCCATCCGGCTGTGAGCTTGCGGGAAATGCCAGCTAAAACGACGGTCGGGGTAATTGTATTCGCGCAAAATAATAAAATCGCAATCTCTTATTGGTAATATAATGATCCGAAATGTCCATTCAAGGCGTCGACCCGCCGCTCCGTCCGGATGTGTTTTCGGCGCGCCTGCACCGCGAAAGCGGGCGGCAAAAAGCCAAGTCATGTCAAGGTCCTCGGTTGCCGGGGTATGGCCTATGGGGCCGCTCTCCTGCCGACCAGCGCCAGATGAGTCGGCCTGCCGGCCGATATCGACCCCCACGCCAGCGTCAACGCCTCCCCTCCCCGCGCCGGATCATGCTACCGTCCGGGACCGGGTCGGCCAGCGGAGGCCAGGAGCATGGATCTTCGGACGGTGCGAGAAGAGGCGATCGAGGCGACCACACGCGCCTTCTGGGACAAGAACGGCTTTGTCCCCGATGAGGACAGCGACGAATGGGAAGCGGAGTATCGCCGGCAATTCGAGCAGGCGAAAAGGCGCCATGCGACGGGACAAGCCGCCGTGGTCGAACCCAGCCTCGCCGTCAGCGCGCCGCCGGAGGAGGATGGCTGGGCGGTATTGACCGGCGCCCCTACCCAGATCCGCTGGGCGGCCGCGCTGCGCGCCGACCGCATACGCGAGATCAAGGACCCGGGGATCCGCGCACTGGCTTGCCACGACCTGGACCAAGGCGAAGAGCTGGCTCGACACCCGCGAGATGTCCACGCCGACCTTTCTGCAGAGGATCCAGCCGCATTACGCTGAATACCGGCGACAAACCGACGAACGGGCCCGGGCGCTGGAGGCGGAAAGGCAGGCACAAATCCGCCGCGGCCGAGGCGCTGCAACGCGAGATCGAGGCCGCCGGGATCACGGTCGAGGGCTTGATCGAGCTGATCGATATCGCCGAACGGCTGCCTGCAGTGCCGATCAAGGGGAAGCTGGCGGAGCTGGAGTTTGATAAGCGAAATCTCCGCGTCTTCGAAACCGCGGATCCGGCGGTTCTGATGGTGCTCGAAAAGGCGGAGAGCGAGCGCAGCGAGTATGGCATCGAGCGCGATGAAGGCCTCGTCGCCGATCTGCGATTGTTCGCGCGAGGGAAGGAGCTGAAATGACCGACCCGGCGCCATCCATCGGGCCGAGAGAGGCGATGGAGCGGCTCAATTCCGAGGCAGGAAAGTTTCACATCTGGCTGCGAACTCAGGCGAACGCGCCGGCGCAACGCCCGTGGTTTCGCGAAACCGGGCTGGACGCGAGCGGGCAGATTGCCGCCGGCCGGGTCGGCGCAGCCCAGCTCAAGCCCGTTGCCCATCACTGGCGATGGAGCGAGATCTCGCCTTATCTCGACCGCATTGCCGAAATCGCGCGCGGCGCCGAGATCTCGCCGATAGAATTCGCCGAACGCCAGCAGTTCTTGCTGACCAACCCCGGGCTCGGCGGGCGCCTGCAGGTCACCAGGACGATGCGCTGCGCGGTATCGATCTACAATCCGGGCGATGTCGCCCCGGTCCACATCCACACCCCGAATGCCAGCCGCACCATTCTGTCGGACAAGGGTGGCTACACGACGATCGACGGGGAGCGCTGCGAGGCCGCGCGCGGTGACTTGATCCTGACCCCGAACGGCACCTGGCACGATCACGGCAATGACGGCGTACGAGCCGGTCGTGTGGATCGACGTATTGGATTTCCCGCTGATGGAGTTCCTCGATTGCGTCTGGCTCGACGAGGCGTATCCCGGGAAAACCGACGGCAACGCCCGCGCGCAACGGGTGGTACGACCGCCGGCGTATTCGCAGAAGCTCTACGGTCGCGGCGGCTTGATGCCGCGCTTCGCGCCGCACCGACGCGGTTTCGGCCGGGACACGACGCCGATGTTCCACTACCGCGGCGCCGATATCCGCGAAGCATTCGACGGGCTGCGTCGAGAAGAGGGAGATCCGTACGACGCGCTTAGCCTGAGGTTCGTCAATCCGGCGACCGGAGCATCGCTGTTTCCGACGTTGGATTATGGCGCGGCGCTGCTCCGCCCGGGCGAGGCGACCCGGTTCAAGCGAGAGACCGCGAGTACGCTGTACATCGCGATCGAAGGCGAGGGGGTCACGGAAGTGGCCGGACAGCGCTTCGAGTGGCGAGCGAACGATATTTTTGTCGTGCCGGGTTTTGCCTGGCGCCGCCACAGCAACGCCGGTAAAATGGATGCGATCCTTTACACCGTGTCGGATGCGCCGTTGCTCGATAAGATCGGGCAATATCGGGCGCAAGGCCGGTTGCCTGACGACACGGTGGCCGAACTCGTGCCTTAGCGTAAAGGGCGGGGTCACGACATGAGCATTGTTCGCGAGCTTCTCGATGACGCGATAGCGCTGCAAAGAGACGGGCTGAGCCCGAGCCGGATCGGGCTCGCTCTTACCGACCGCTGGGAGGCGGAGGAGTTGGGCGCCGCGGGGAAGGTCAAGCGGACCCGCTCGCCGTCGGGCGCGATCGAGCTGCTGTTTCCGGGCGGCGAGAAGATCGTCTGGAACGGAGCAAGCTGGAATTACGTCTCGGTCTGAGACCCTGCCGCGCTGTTGGCGGCAAGGCTGGGCGCGGCGCGGCTCTGCCATCGCCGTGCTACTCGTGGCGATTACAGCTGGCCCGGCAGCCGCCGAAGACATCGTCGCAAACTACAGCGCTTATTGGGCCGGCCTTCCTGCGGCCAATATCCGCCTGACGTTGCGCGATGCCAGTGTCGGGCGCGATGCCAGTGTCGGGCGCGATGCCAGTGCCGGGCGCGATGCCAGTGGCGGGCGCGATAGCAGTGCCGGGTATCACGACGAGATCGAAATCACGACCCAGGGCCTGCCCCACCTGCTCTCCCGGTTTCGCGCCACCGCCTCGGCCGAGGGGCGCCTTGCCGCGGATCGGACGGCAGAGCCGTCGCGTTATCTGGCGGCCTATGATCTGCGCAAGCGGCACGACAGCCGGATCAGCATGCACTTCGTCCGCCACTCCGAGCGGGACGGTCGCCGAGCGAGGTCCCGACGACACCAGCCGCAAGCCCCCGCTGGCCGAGGCGTTCCGCAAGAATTCGGTCGATCCGCTGTCGGCCCTCGAACGCATCCGCGAGGCGCTGCGCACGGCCGGGCCCGGCCGCAGGTTTACGATCCCGGTCTATGACGGCGCGCGGCGCTTCGACATCGTCGGGGAAATCCTTTCGAGGACCAACCCGGCCGACGGCACGCTGCGGGCCGAACTCACCTTGCGTCCGATCGCCGGCTTCCGAGGCGAGACCAGCGACGACGGCGACCCCGACGACGCGCCGCGCAAGGTCGAGCTGACCGTGACCGACGACGCCAGACTGCTGCCCCTGTCGATCACGGTACCGGTCTTCTTCATGCCGCTGGTGATCCGCTTCGAGGAACTCTGTCCAACCGCTCGGTCTTGCTCGAAATAGGATGGCCCGCCATTCTGCGGGTCGTCACGAAGTCCACGAGAGCACCGACATGGCCTTTTCATTGATCGACGAAACCGACGGCGCGGTTCCGATCGCCGCTCTGACCAAGAGGGAATTCCCGGCCTGGCTCGAAAGGGCGCCGGAGCGCGAGCGCAACTGGCTCGCATCGATCGGTTTTTCCGCCGAAGCCGGAAAGCACGCCCTGGTTCCCGGGGAGACCGGCAGGCTCGCCCGGGTGCTCGTCGGGGTCGGCGACGGAGCCGATGCCGAGGGGCGGATGTGGGCGCTGGCCGGGCTGCCGACGGCGCTGCCGGAAGCGAGCTACCGGCTCGATGCGGTTCCCCGCGGAGCCGACCCGACGAACCTCGCCCTCGGTTGGGCGCTCGCGACCTATGCCTTTGCGCGCTACAGCGCGAAACCCCGCCCCGCCGCCGCTCTGGTCTGGCCGGAAGGTGCCGATCGCAGCCGCGTCGAACGGCTCGCCGCCGCAGTGTTTCTCGCCCGCGATCTCGCCAACACGCCGGCTGGGGACCTCGGCCCCGAAGAGCTCGCCGCCGAAGCGGTGCGCGTCGCCAACGCCGCCGGCGCCCGTAACCATGTCATCGTCGGCGACGACCTGCTCGCCGAGAATTATCCGACCATTCACGCGGTCGGCCGCGCCAGCGCGCGTCCCCCGCGGCTTGTCGACATCGTCTGGGGCGACCCGGCGGCGCCGAAGGTGACCCTGGTCGGCAAGGGGGTGTGCTTCGACAGCGGCGGGCTCGACCTGAAGAGCGCCTCCGGCATGCGGCTGATGAAGAAGGACATGGCCGGCGCGGCGATCGTGCTGGGGCTCGCCCAGGCGATCATGGATGCGCGACTCCCGGTGCGCCTGCGGGTGCTGCTGCCCTGCGTCGAGAACGCGGTCTCCGGCAATGCGATGCGCCCGCTCGACATCGTGCGCACCAGGAAGGGGCTGACCGTCGAGATCGGCAACACCGATGCCGAAGGCCGGCTGATCCTGTGCGACGCGCTGGCCGAGGCGTCGACCGAGAAGCCGGAATTGCTGATCGACATGGCGACCCTGACCGGGGCGGCGCGGGTCGCGCTCGGCCCCGAGCTGGCGGCCCTCTTCTGCAACGACGAAGGGCTCGCCCAGAGCCTTCTCGACGCCGCCGCGGCCGAGGAAGACCCGATGTGGCGGATGCCGCTGTGGCGGCCCTACCGCAAGATGATCGACAGCAAGATCGCCGACATCAACAACGTCTCGGAATCGCCGCATGCCGGCGCCATCACCGCTGCGCTCTACCTGCAGGAGTTCGTCGAGCCCGGCATCCCCTGGGCGCATCTCGACGTGATGGCGTGGAACCCGCAGAGCCGCCTCGGCCGCCCCGAAGGCGCCGAGGCCACCGCCCTGCGCGCCCTCTACGCCCATATCGCCCAAAGGTTCGGTTAGGGTTAGATTTGCGCCGATTGTTCGAAGGCTGGCGCCGAGCGGTCGGTTTGGTCACCACCCCGTTCGGTTTCGCTGCTCGGGTGTGGGGGTTGATACTGTGCCAGCTTCGCCGCGCTGTCGATCACCCGGATCGCCAGCGGCGCGCTGAGGCCCCGCGCCTGAATGTCATGCCTGGGGAAGTCGCCGAGGGGAACGCCGGCTGCTGTTCCGACCGTTTCCGAGACGACCAGTTGGCAGCGATACTCCTTGGTGAGATCCTGCAGCCGCGAGGCGACATGAACGGCCTCGCCGATCGCCGTGGTCTGCGCGTGCTCGCGATATCCCATCTTGCCGATGATGACTTCGCCGGCGTGAATGCCGATGCCGAAGCCGATCGGCTGTTGCAACTCGTTTGCCAGGGCGCGGTTCATCTCGTCTAGGCGCCAGTCGATTAGACGAGCTGCCTCCAACGCTTGACGGCAGGCCTGCTGCGCGGCGGTTTCGGTGCCGAAGATTGCCATCATGCCGTCGCCGATGAATTGATTGGGCGTGCCGCCCGCCGCGATGATAGCGCTGCCGACCGCCTCGAAAAAACGGTTGAGGATGAATACGACATCGTAGGGCAGACGGCTCTCGACCAGCTGGGTCGAGGCGCGGATATCGACAAACAGGATAGCCACAAAGCGCTCCGCCCCGGCTTCGGTTACGTTGAGCCGGTCCTCGTGCCGCACGGTTGTTTCGGGCGGCAGGAGCGGCCAGACGCTGATATCGGCCATGGGCTTGAGCTGGCACGCCAGTCGGACCGCGCGATCCGCGCCGAGATGCGTCAGCACGCGGGTTTCGGCGGGTGACGGCGGCGCCAAGCTTTCTCCGCCGAGCAGCACCCGCACCCGGCAGGTCGAGCAGCGCGCTCGCCCACCACACACCGAGGCGTGGGGAATGCCGGCGCGCCGGCTGGCATCGAGCACGCTGAGGCCTTTCGGAATGCGCACCGCGCGACCATCGGGATAGACGATCCGGATGGTCCCGCCGCGGCGTTCGACGAGGATGCGCACGCCGCGCGCCACGAGGACGAGGGCGAGGGCGCCGGCATACCCGCCCCAGGACCACAGCGCGATCGTCCAGAGGGCCGCTGCGGCCCGCGGATTAGCGCGAACCCCCGTCTGGCGCAGGTTCGCCAGCCAGGCCGGGTCGGTGCGGGCCCTCTCCTCGACCTGGCGCGCGCCTTGGAACACGCCGAGCAGGGCCACGGTAGGCAACAGGATGGCGACAATGAGCAAGAAGGGCGCCACCCGCTGGAAATGGCGTTTAACCCGCAGCCATAGATACAGCCCGATGCAACCGTGGAGCCAGGCGATGATGAACACGGCGAGCTGCTTAGCGCCGGCTATCTGGGGATCTGCAACCCAATAAAGAAAAAGAGCGTGTCGGTAAATCGCATGAATGTCGAAATAGCTATACGCGAAGCGCAAGGCGAGAACATGCTGTAGCACCAGCACCGGTATCAGCAATCCGAGGCAGAGCCGCAGCGCCTCGAGCGCGCCCATGCGCAAATGCCGGCGGATGTACAGCGCCCAAAAGGCCAGCGAAAAGTGGATTGCGAAGGCGCCGTAGAGCGCGATGGTACCGAGAGGGCCCCGCCAGATCCATTCCTGCACCACGGCGCCGCGTTCCATCGCCTCCCACGAGATGTTGCCCAGGCTGTGGTTGAGAAAATGCAGGAACACATAAGTGAACAATATCAGGCCGCTTGCCAGCCGAAGCCGGCGCACGATCGATGGCCCGCGGCGGACAAGCGCCGCCCTGCCAGTCTTCCATGACAAAGTCACGCTTCTCCTTCTCCCATCCGCTATCCGCCCTTGCAGGATTATCCGACGTTTCGCGATCGCAATTCACCGCGATACGCGGAATAAGTGTGGATCGTCAACCGGGTTCCAGCCGGGCTGAAGGGAATTCTTTGAAGAGCGAGACCTGACCCCGAAGGAGTTTGAGGAAGAAGCGGTCTGTGCAACGGACCTATTTGCGCATAACCCGGGCCTAGGCAGAGAAATGCCGATAACAGGCTTCGCGAGCGTAACCCAGTCAGCAAAGAGTTAGTCCGTTGCGGCGATCGAGCTTATCCTGGAGGTAGCCTGGCAAAGGGGCCGCCATGACCAAACGGGACACTGGATTCGACCTCGCACTCAGTCGTCGCAAGCTGCTCGCCGCCGCAGGCATCGGAGGAGGGGCCGCGGTGGCGGCGTCTCTCGTCGGAACCGGTGCCGCTCAGACCGCACCTACCGCACGCCGATCACCAGATCCGGTGGCGACACCCCCGGTCGCTGGACTGCATCTGCAGTTCGGCTCGGATGCTTCGTCGGAAATCGTGGTGTCCTGGCACACGCTGCGATCCGTTCGCAGTCCGCGTGTCGTGCTCGGGCGTCCCGACGGTGGGCTCGAGCGAGTGATCGAGGCCAAAGAGACCAGCTACACCGATGCAAAGTCGGGCCAGGTTGTCTACGCCTATCATGCGAAGATCGATCGACTGCAGGCCGACTCGCCGTATCTGTACGGGGCATCTCACGACGGCGCTGAGCCGGAGTTCGTGACGTTCCGGACCTCGCCACGTGGTCGCGCGCAGTTTACTTTCACCAGCTTCGGTGATCAGGGCACGCCAACCCTGGGCAAGAAATACGTCCCGCCCGAGGGTGTGACGATCCCGAACCCCCCGTATGTGAACGACAATCTCGGCTCGCCGGCGGCTGGCGACACCACTCTCGGCGTCGAACAGCTGCAGCCACTGTTCCACCTTTTCAACGGCGATCTCTGTTACGCCAATCTCGCCAACGACCGGGTACGCACCTGGTGGGATTTCTGGGAGAACAACAGCCGCAGCGCCCGTAAACGTCCCTGGATGCCCTCGGCCGGCAATCACGAGAACGAGCTGGGCAATGGACCGATCGGGTATCAGGCTTACCAGACCTACTTCTCGGTGCCGGATTCAGCCGGCCAGACGGATGTGACCCGTGGGCTTTGGTACGCATTCACCGCCGGACCCGTGCGCGTGCTCAGCATCGCCAACGACGACGTCGCGTACCAGGACGGCGGCAACTCCTACGTCCGGGGCTATTCGGAGGGTGCTCAAAAGGCCTGGTTGGAAAGGGAACTGGCCGCTGCCCGTGGTGATCGGGATATCGACTGGATCGTCGTGTGCATGCACCAGGTCGCCATCTCGACAGCCGACAAATTCAATGGCGCGGACCTCGGGATCCGCGAAGAGTGGGTGCCCTTGTTCGACAAGCACGGCGTCGATCTCGTGGTGTGTGGGCACGAGCACCACTACGAGCGCTCGCACCCGATCCGCGGCCAGGAATCGAACTCCACCCTGACTCCGGTCGCCGCAGCGACCGCCACCGACGTGATCGACACCACCAAGGGAACGGTGCACATGGTCATCGGCGGCGGCGGAACCTCCGTCCCGTCGAACACGCTGTTCTTCGACCCGCCGCAGTGCCGGGTGATCACCTCCGTCGGCCCGCCCGACCCGAAAACCGGCAAGCGTCCGCCGGTCTACGTGAAGGAGCAAGCGCCCTGGTCGGCCGTACGAAACGCGGCGCATTCCTACGGCTTCGCAGCATTCACCGTCGATCCGGGATCGGAGCGTGGCGGTTTCACGACGATCAAGGTCACCTACTACGACGTGGTGGGGACAGACGGTCAGCTTGCCCCGTTCGAAAGCTTCACGCTGCGCCGCCCCCGCCGCGACTGAAGGAGCTACTCATGGCTGGGGCTAACCGCCGCTAGGCCGAGGGAGGCGTGATTCCGAGACGCTCAGCAACGCGGCGCGCAGTCTGCTCCCGCTGCTCCCCGATCGCCTGATAGGAATGCCGCACTCGCTCCAGCACGGCGGGCGGCGCCGACTCGGGTGTGCCGCTGCTGAAAGGCGGCTCGGGCGCGTAAGCAATAGAAAGCTGGATGGCCTGCGCTACCTCGGCGCCGCGCAGATCGGCAGCGACCCGCAATGCGCCGTCGATGCCCGCCGTGACCCCTGCGGCAAACACGATATTCCCGTCCGCTACAACACGCTCATTCACCGGCACAGCGCCGAAGAATGGAAGCAGATGCATTGAAGCCCAATGCGTCGTAGCCCGGCGCCCCTTGAGCAGCCCGGCCGCCCCGCAAATCAGCGCACCCGTGCACACCGAAAACAGGCAGCGTGCCCCGGTCGCTTGATCGCGAATCCAGGCCAGCACATCCTCATCATCCATCAGCGTCTCTTGGCCGAATCCGCCCGGCACATGCAGAAGATCGAGTTGCGGTGCTTCCGTTAGAACAGCATCCGGCAATAAGCGAAGGCCGCGCAAATCCCGCATTGGGGCGGTGGTCTTGCCAAAAACTCGATAGGTGGAATTGGGAATCCGCGAAAAGACCTCAAAGGGACCTGTCAAATCGATCTGGTCCAGCCCCTCGAACAACAACGAACCGATCTGGAGGTGGCACATCGGGAGAAATCATGATGAAGCAGCCTCGTGTGGATTGCGATGGACAAGGCCAATCTACCATGGCAGGCTATGGCGGAAATGCCAGATAACCCTCGGATTCTGCCAAACCGCGCCGCGCGTCGTCGAGATACTCGCGTATCCTGCGGTACAGTTGCTCGATGTCGCGGGACCGCTGCAGGTCTTCGCCTCGGCCAACGAGCTTGCCGCCAGAAACGGCGAGCCACCGCTTTACGCACCTCGAGTGGTATCGGCCGGCGCTCCGGTCGTGACCGCCTCCGCCGGGCTGGGGCTGGTGGCCGCGCCGCTACCGCGCGCGCGGGCCGCGCTGGACACGCTGCTGGTCGCCGGTGGTCCGGGTGTCCACGCGGCCGCCGCCGATTTGGTGGTGTTGCATTGGGTGCGGGCACGGGCGAAGCGAGCGCGGCGAATCGCGTCTGTCTGCACCGGCGCCTTTCTGCTCGCAGCGGCAGGTTTGCTGAACGGGCGGCGCGCGGCGACGCACTGGATGCATTGTGCCGAACTCGCCCGGCGCTATCCGGCGGTTCGGGTCGAGCCGGACCCGATCTTCGTGCGCGACGGTGCGGTTTGGACTTCGGCCGGAGTGACGGCCGCCATCGATCTGGCATTGGCGCTGGTGGACGAGGATGTGGGCCGCTCCTTGGCTCTCGCCGTGGCGCGCCACTTGGTCATGTTCCTCAAACGTCCGGGCGGGCAGGCGCAGTTCAGCACTGTTCTGTCGCTTCAGGGCGCGGACGACCGATTCGGCGCATTGCACAGTTGGATAGTCGGCCGTTTGGCCGACGACTTGTCGCTCCCTGCCTTGGCCCGGGAGGTCGGGATGAGCGAACGCAGCTTCAGCCGGCACTATGTGGAGGCGACCGGGATCACCCCGGCGCGCGCGGTCGAACGGCTGCGGGTGGAAGCGGCACGACATCTGCTCGCCGATACACGCCTGCCGGTCAAGCGCATCGCCGCGCGCTGCGGCTTCGGATCGGAGGAAACACTGCGCCGAAGCTTTGTGCGCCTGTTGGCTGCGACGCCGCAAGATTACCGAGCGAGATTCAGCGGTTGAGTCCGCGTCGGGTCCGGCAACTGACTCAAAGTCGGGAACGCCGAGCGCCGATTTTCCACCCACTGCCGAACCTCAAACTAAGAGAGTGCCAGCAACGCGCGCGGGGTTCATGAGGCGGTCGCAGCACATTCCCGCACAAGTTGGTGCTGTCTAACGGGCAGATCGTCGCCTGCGACGGCGCCGTGCCATGTCCTCTCTGTCGGACGTCTTGCCGCGGAAGGCGCACCCATCCGGCGGGTAGAACAGCGACATCCGATATCCGCCTCCGACTCGCGCATCGAATTCGTGGATCTCGCCCGTCATCTCTGCCGGAGGCAGCCAGTCGACGAGAGCGGCCGGGTCCAGGAACGTCGCGTAGAGCTCCTCGGGCCGAGCCCTGATGACCCTCGATGTGCGAGTCCAGGCCCTGCATGCTCTTCTGTCATTTCGCGGCTTCCTTCCATGCGGCGTCGAAAGCGGTAATTATGATGGCATATATGCTGTCATCATGACGTTGATCGTCATCGATACGAAGGTGTTCGTGGCCGCTCTTCGTTCGGGCGGCGGCGCGGCGCGACAGGTGGTGCGACGAGCGTTGGAAGGCAGGTATTGTCCAATCTTCTCGGATGCGTTGTGGCTCGAATACGAAGACCTGTTGGGCCGACAGGTCTGGACGGAGGAAACGACGGATCAGGAACGTTGGCAGGTCCTGGCCGGACTGGCGGCCGCGGGACGATGGATCAAGATATATTATGGCTGGCGGCCCAACCTTGCCGATGAGAACGACAACTACCTTATTGAACTAGCGGTGGCTGGCGGGGCGCGGGCGATCGTGACACATAATGTTCGGCACTTGCGTCGCGGTGAGTTGCGGTGGCGCGACCTCTCAGTTCTCACGCCGTCCGAATGTTTGGAGCAACTGACATGACAACTTTGACCATCCGCCTCCCAGGCGATACGAGCCTGCGACTGAAACAGCTGGCGGCATCGAGGGGTATGAGTCTCAACAAGCTCATCGAAGAACTGAGCACGGCGGCATTGGCCGCGCACGACGCGGAGACCCGGTTTCGCGCGCTGGCCGCGGGTGCCGATCGCAACGCGGCCCTGGATATTTTAGCGCGCCTCGACGAACTTGATCGCTCGCGGACGTCATAGCCCCTGTCATTGGAAGCGGCGGGCCAGCTGCTCCAAACTCAATCGCGAGCCGGCCTCGTTGTCCTCCGCCCGCAAGCCTGGCGGCAGGTTCTCGAGCACCAAGGTGACTTCTGTTCCGCCGGACACCTCTTCGAACGTCGCCGTCAGCGTCATCGTGCCGAAGAAGGCCGGATCGGTGGTGACGAAGCTGACAGCTTCGACGATCCTGCATAGAGGCGCCAACTCTACGAACCGCACGTTGACCATGTCCTCCCTATCGGACGTCTTGCCGCGGAAAGCCCGCTCATCCGCCGGGTAGAACAGCGACATCCGATATCCGCCCCCAGCCCGTGTCGAATTCGTGAATCTCGCCCGTCATCTCTACTGGCGGGACCTGGTCGATCAACGCGGTCGGGTCCAGGAAGGCCGCGTAGAGTTCCTCAGGCCGAGCGCTGATAATGCACAACTCTTGAGGCCACCTCGTAACGCGGAGCCGGGATCGAGGGTCGGTATAGAAGGTCGGCTTACGACCTAACTCGGGCACTCAAAGTTCGCGCTTGCAACGGCTCTTCATGCCCCAAAGCCGCCATTAAGGGTGCGACCGAGCAATGGGCGGGTCGGGTGGGAAAGCCGACCCGGCCAGGAGCCACGGACGCGATCATCATTCTGGTCGACAATCGCGGCCTCGGCCCAGTACGCTCCCGGCGGCCATTTTCCACCACCATTTGGCGGAGAAGCGTATGAAACATACATTCAGGACGTTCACAAAAATCGCCGGGACGTGGTCGGCATTTCTTGCTGTGGTCGCGACGGCCGGGATCACGAATATATCCGCTGCTCGGGCCGACGCCACAGATGCCAAGAACCTGCTAAAGGCGATGTCTGACTATCTCGCGGCCCAGAAAGCAATATCGTTCGATTACGATGTGAACCTGGAACTCGTCAGCACACAACAGCAAAAGATAGGGCTGGCGAGTTCCGGTTCGTTAATTCTCAATCGCCCTGATAAAGTTCACTTGACGCGCACAGGCGGATTTGCCAATGCCGAGATGGTCTTTGATGGGAAAACGCTGACGCTGTTGGGCAAGAACACCAACTTGTATGCCCAAGTCGAGGCGCCCGGCACAATCGATCAACTGGTCGACGCATTGCGGGACAAGTACCACAGGCCCGTCCCAGCGGCCGATCTGCTGATTTCGGATCCGTATAAAGAGCTGATGTCGGAGGTCAACGACGTGAAGGACCTGGGAAGCGGTGTGATCCATGGCGTCGAATGCGATCATCTGGCTTTCAGGACGAAGGAGGTCGATTGGCAGATCTGGATCGCGCAGGGAGCCCGCCCTCGTCCTTGCCGCTATGTCATCACCAGCAAAAAGGTTACCGGATGGCCGCAATACACCATCGATATGTGGGCATGGAAAACGGGCGACGAAGTCGCTTCCGATGGCTTCAAACTGGAAATCCCCGCCAGTGCCAAGCAATTGACGCCCGGTGAAGTCGCCGAGCTCAACGAAATACCCGCTCTTTTCTCGGCAAAGGGAGTAAAGTGATCATGTTGAAGCGCATCACTGTCGGGTTACTGGCGATCATCGTTTGCGCCATTTGTCTGGAAATCGGCGAACGAGTTCGAAATTCCCGGTGTGCACAGCTACGTCTCGACCGCAGAAGCTATCATTGGGCGCCCGCTGACCCCGATGAGCTATGCGGGCGTTGCGCGAAGGACCGCGCGACGCTGCGCCGCGGGCGTTTACTACTGTTAGGCCCCAGCGACCGCTGGGTAAAGCCGGAACCCGGAGACTCGTGCTGAAAGTCGAGAAATATTCAGTGACTGAGGCGCTGCGCGATGGATGCCGGGTCGAAATCCGCGCTCTGCGCCCCGACGACCGGGCCGATCTGCTCGCCGCTATCAATCGTACAAGCGCCCAGTCCCTTTACCGCCGGTTCTTTGGGCTAAAACGCAGCTTCACAGATCAAGAAGCGGCGTTCTTCGTGAACGTCGATTTCGTCAATCACGTGGCCTTGGTTGCATTGATAGATGAAGAGGGGCGGTCGGTGATAGCGGGCGGCGGACGTTACATTGTCCTGCAGCCCGGGGAAGCCGAGGTCGCGTTTGTCGTGGTCGATGAGTATCAGGGGCGTGGTATCGGCAGGGCGCTGATAAGTAATCTCATTAGGATTGCCCGTGCAGCCGGGCTCCGGACCTTGGTCGCAGAAGTGCTGCCGGAAAATACTCCCATGTTACAGCTCTTCAAGACTAGTGGTCTCCCGTTGAGCACGAGCCGCGAGGGCCAGGTCGTCCATGTCAAAATTTGCCTGTCCTGAACGAGGCGTCTCGTGCAACAAGGGGTGCGAACGCCCTCCCGCTCCAGCTCCCGAAGATACCCACCCAATTGGGGAGCCTCAGAGGCCACGGGCTACTCGGAGATGATCCCTCCTACGTAAGCCTGGAACCGCGGCTAAGGTGGTCACCGCTTTCCGGGGCGGGGGCGGGAAGGTCTGGAATCGGCGCAACCTCGCCGTTCGCCCGTGCTCCCGCGAAGGACAGGAGTCCACCCATAGCCGAACCTCAAATCGAGATGACAAGCACGCTGGTTCATGACGCAGGGCCCGTGAGCTAGGCTTCCCGACTTGCACCTCAGCACGGAACGAGTCATGGACCTCGACGCACTCTTAACCCATTGCCGCCTTGCCGACGGTCGGCTCGTCGATATCGGGCTCGCCGGCGGGCGTATCGCGGCCATCGGCGAAGGCACGGCGCCGTCGCTGTCGAACCGGGTGCCGAAGCTCGATGTCGGCGGCGATTTGGTGCTGCCTGGCCTCGTCGATGGTCACATGCACCTCGACAAGACCATGATGGGGCTGCCGTGGATGCCGCATGCGGCGGGACCGACCAGGATGAGCCGCATCGAGACGGACAAAAGGGTCCTGCCACACTTGGCGGTCTCCACCGAGGAACGCGCCGGTAATCTGATCGAGGCGTGCGTGGCGCGCGGCACAGCGCATCTGCGCACCCATGTCGACATCGATCTCGAAAGCCGCCTTGAGAAGCTCGACGGGGTGCTGGCGGCGCGCGAGCGGCACCGCGGCCGGGTGAGCGTGCAGATCGTCGCCTTTCCGCAAAGCGGCGTCATGCGCTGCCCCGGCGTCCTCGACCTGCTCGACGCGGCGGTGCGGAACGGCGCCGATTTGGTCGGCGGCATCGACCCCTTGGAGATCGATCGCGACCCGAAGGGTCAACTCGACGGCATCTTCGCGATCGCCGCATCGGCATGGCGTCGGGCTCGACATCCACCTGCACGAGCCGGGCGAGATGGGCCTCTTCAATGTCCAGGAGATCTGTGCCCGCACCTGCGCGCTGGGCCTCAATGGCAAGGTCACGATCAGCCACGGCTTCTGCCTCGGCGACATCACCGGAAAGCAAGGCTGCGGCCGCGGCGGAAGCGATGGCTGAAGCCGGCGTTGCCCTCGTCACGCATGGCGCCGGCGGTCTCACTCTGCCGCCCTTGGAGGTGCTGCGCGCCGCAGGCGTCCTGGTCTTCGCCGGCAACGACGATATCCGCGATACCTGGTCGCCCTACGGCACCGGCGACCTCCTCGAGCGCGCCGCGATCATCGGGTGGAAAGGCGATTTCCGCCGCGACGACCAAGTAGCGACCGCCTTCGATCTGGTCAGCGCCGCCGGCGCCCGGGCACTCGGCGTCGCCGATTACGGTGTCGCGGTCGGCGGCGCGGCCACGCTCTTTACGATTCCGGCCAGCGGCGTCCCGGAGGCGGTCGCAGCACACCCCCCGCGCAAGCTGGTGCTGTTCGACGGGCGGATCGTCGCCCGCGACGGCGCCGTGCTGCCGGCCCCGGCGCCAATCGCCTGAGAGATTAAGCCGAAACAGCCGGCAGCTTTGTTGCGACCGTGGCGATCTTAAAATTGCCTTCTTGGCATCGCATAATTCCGACTTTGCGGTCATGAGCGGACCGCCGGTTGGACCTGAAGGTGCATGTGTGAGGATGTGTCACGGGTGTTCGGGAACAGCGTTTTGGCTGGTGCTGCGCCGGCGAGTGCTTCAACCCAGAGGCGAGATTTTGCTGTAGATTCGCTGCAGGTGCAGCAACGAGCGATCGTCGACACAATGTGTGGTTATGGTCAAGGGCTGTGGGTGCTGCTCTTGCACATCAGGACCCCGCAACGTAGCGTCCATCCGCGTTGTAAGCTCGGTTGATTGCAGCAGGAACGGGACGCGCCGCTCCCGAGCAACGGCGGTTCCATGAAGGGGTGGAGGTCATGCCGACACTGGATTCCCAGGTTCACGCCTACGAACGCAACCACCCGGGGCGCCCCTGGGCCGGCGTTCTCCACGGCCCAGCGGAGGTTACCGGCGACCAGATGGTGGCCGCGATGGACGCCGTCGGTGTCGACGGTGCCGTGCTGGTGTCACCCTTTTCCATGTATCGGTATGACGCCAGCTATGCCCTTCAAGTTTATGCGGCGCATCCCAAGCGGTTCAGGCTGGTGAAGCCGGTCGATTCGACGGATCCCGCAGTGGCCGACACGATCGCCGACTGGGCGGCTGCCGAGGGCACGGTCGGCGTCCGGATCATGCTGCGAGACGAGGTTTCGGCCGACCCCGCCGACCCCGGCCTCAACAAGGTTCTGGCCGCTGCGGCGCAACACTCCCTGCCGGTCAACCTTTTGTGTTGGGGGCGCCTGGAGCAGGCCGCACAGCTGGCGGCGCGAAACCCCAGCACGCGGCTGGTGATCGACCACGTCGGGCTGCAACAGCCGTTCGAGCCGCCGCCGCCGGCGGCGCCGTTCGCCGATTTGCCGAAGGTGCTAGCGCTGGCCGCCCGCGACAACATCGCGATCAAGATCAGCGGCGCCTGCACCTTGTCGCACGAACCGTTCCCTTACAAAGACATCTGGGATCCGCTCGGCCGCATCTTCGACGCCTTCGGCCTCGATCGCTGCATGTGGGGCACCGATTGGACGCGAGCGGTCGGATTGTTGACCTACGAGCAGGGGGTCGAGGCGTTTCGCGTCACCGACCGTCTGTCCGACAGGGACCGGGCGGTGCTTATGGGTGAGACGCTCCAGCGGGTCTATAACTGGCCGCCGTCAAAAGCCTGATACGCGCCTTGCCGCCTCACTTCCCGCAATAAATCTCTCAATACCCTTGGGCCGGGTCGACGCGGTTAAGGAGCGGGCGGCCTGCTTCGAAGCGGCGGATGTTGTCGAGAATGATCGGGGCGGCGGTCGGGGGGTGGGTTGCGGCGGCGACATGCGGCGTCACGACGATGCGCGGGTGGCGCCAGAAGGGGTGGCCGGCGGGCAGCGGCTCGTCACGGAAGACATCGAGCACCGCGGCCGAGAGCCGGCCCGACGCGAGGGCCGCGAGCAGATCCTCTTCTACCAGATGGCTGCCACGGGCGGCGTTGATCAGCGCCGCCCCTTTCGGCAGCATGGCAAAGGTGCTCGCGTTCAATATCCCTTCCGTCTCGGCGGTCAGCGGCAACAGGCAGACGAGGATCTCGCTTTGGCCCAGCAGAACGGGGAGGCCGGCACTGCCGGCATACCCGCGCAGCCCCTCGACGGTTCTCTGCCGCCGTCCCCACAGCACGACCTCGAAGCCCAATTCCTTGAGCCCGCGGGCGGCGTCCTGTCCGAGCTCGCCAAAACCGAGAATGCCGACGACGCGCTCGGCGGCGTTCTTCTGATCGAGCTCCAGCCAGATGCTTTTTTCCTGCTGCGCTCGGTAATCGAGGTCCTGCCGGTGCAGCCGCAGCACCTGAAAAACGATGTACTCGCTCATCGCGTCCGTCATGTACGGATCGACGAGGCGGACGATCGGCACGCCGCGCGGCAAATGGGGATCGCACAAGATGTGGTCGACCCCGGCGCCGAGCGAGAGGATCAGCTTCAGGTTCGGCAACGACGCCAACAGACCGGGTTCAGGGCGCCAGACCAGCGCGTAATCGATCTCCGCCGGATCGCCGAGTTCCGGCCATATCCGCACCTCGAGTTCGGGCATCAGCCGGGCGAGCTGCGGCTTCCAGCGCACCTCGGAATCGACGGAGGAGCGGAACAGCAATGCCATTGGCAATACCCTTGCGCGCGGGAAAATCGGGGCGGTGGTCGTGCTGGTGATACCACAATGCCGCGACACGGCCATATTCCGGCCCGGTTTCCCGGCCATGACGGCGCCGCCATCACCGAGGAGGGGAGGCCGATGCGCTCGCTCTGGCGGATACTGGCCCAGCAATGGCTCGGAGGAGACGGCTCGGAAGCGCTGACCGGGGAATCGGCCATCCTCGAGGGTTTGCGCGGGGAAAGGCGGCCGATAGCCGCGTTCGATGTTCGGCGGGAGCCGCAGGTTTCCCGCCAGGCAATGATGGTTACGGGTCCCGAGCCCCGATCGGATCCGGAAATCCCTACGGAAGAGGCTTTGCGCTCAGGGTCGCCTGACCGTTATTCTCGTTGATCCAGATCAAGGCAATTTCGCCGCTTTCGCGAAAACCTTCCGACGCATCTGGTTCGGCGAAGAGAGAGGCGCTCAGTGAGTTACAAGGATCTACTGGTCGTGCTCGATGCCGAGCCGACCGCGCGCGAATGCATAGATCTGGCCGCGACGCTCGCCGAGCGATTTTCCGCGCATCTGATCGGCCTGTACCCATTGCCGACGCCGGAATCACCGCGGCATCTCGGCTATTACGACCCGGCGCTACTCGATCCGTTCTTTGCGGAACTCCGTGAAAGGGCGCGCAATGCGGCCGGCAAAATGCACGAAACCTTCGACCATGCTACCGGTCTTCGCGGGCTCTCCGCCGAGTGGCGCGAGATCCCGGAGGGTCCCGACGCCGATCCGGCGCTGCACGCCCGTTATGCCGATTTGGCCATCCTCGGCCAGCTCGATCCCGATCGCGCGGAAACGGAGTTGATCCGGCCACGTCCGGAGCAGGTGGCGCTCGCCTCCGGCCGGCCGGTCCTGATCGTCCCCTATGCCGGGCATTTCGACAATGTCGGGCGGCGGGTTCTGATCGCCTGGAGTGCTACGCGGGAAGCCGCCCGTGCGGTCAGCGACGCAATGCCGCTCCTGACGTCAGCCGAGCTGGTAACAGTGCTGACGATCGACCCGCGCGAGGGACCGCACGCGCACGGCGAATTGCCCGGCGCGGATATTGCGCTGCATTTGGCCCGCCACGGCGTCAAGGCCCAGATCGAGCGGACCGTGTCCGCCGGTCTGCCGGTCGGGGAGGCGCTGCTGTCGCGGGCCGCGGATCTCGGCGCCGATCTCATCGTGATGGGCGCTTACGGTCATTCCCGATTGCGCGAAGTCCTGCTGGGCGGCGCGACGCGTTCGGTGCTGCGCAGCATGACGGTGCCCGTCCTGATGTCGCACTGAGCCGCCCCAATGGTCGTCAGTGGGACCACTAGCGGCGGAAGGGGTGATCGAAAATCGCCCGCTGCTCCGGCGTCAGCGCCTGATAGAGCGCCTGGACGGCCGGTTTCGCCGCCTGCAACGCCTCGAGCCGGGTGGACAGGAACTGCTGCACCCGGTCGAGCCGGTCGAGCACGGTCGTTTCGTCGCGCGGTTTCAGGGAAGAGCAGAGCTGGCGTTCCTTCTGCTGCTCGGTCTGGGCGATGCTCTCCACCCTGTCCCATAGCGGGCGTTGCTCGGGGGTCAAGTCGAGCTTCGCCTCGGTGTAGGCGCGCATCGCAGCACGCCAGGCCAGCCGCTCCTCGCACCGTTCCTTCGGGTCGCGGTGCATCATCATGCGGTGCATCATCATCCCCCGCCAACCTTCCCTGCCCGGACCGCCCTCGCCGCGCATCCAACGCCCGGGACCGCCGCGGTGCTCCTCGCCCTGCTGCTCGTCCGCCTGCGCCGCCTGGGCCTGTTGGGTCTCGGCATCCTGGGCCGAGCGGGCGATGGTCGGGACCGCGACCGCGGTCGTTGCCGCCAGTGCAGCGGCGAGCAGTATCCGTTTCACAAAAGAACTCCTCGAGTTTGGGCTTGCCTGGGAACTCCTACCAGCGACACAGTCTTGCATGATGGCTCCCGCGCATAGGATATGCGGGGGCGGACGGAACAATCCCCGCGGATTGGTTAGACCCTTTGTTCGCCGCGGCCCGAAATCAGATCCGGTTTCCTGAGGAGAAGAAGATGCGTTTTGGATTGTTCGGCAGCGCGCAGGCGAGGCGCAGCGGTCCCGACACCGACAGCAGCCAGGGGTTCCGCGAGTTCATCGACAACAATGTCGAAGCCGAGGCGCTCGGCTATTACAGCACCTTTCTCGTCGAGCATCACTTCACCGGCTTTGGCCAGGTCTCGGCGAGCCTCAATCTCTTGACCTGGCTCGGAGCGCGCACCCGCCATTTGCGCCTCGGCACGGCGGTGCTGGTATTGCCCTGGCACAATCCGGTGTTGCTGGCCGAGCAGGCGGCGACATTAGATCTTCTCTCCGGCGGGCGTCTCGATTTCGGCGTTGGCAAGGGCTATCGCTACAACGAGTTTGCCGGGTTTTGCCTGCCGATGGAGGAGGCGGATTCGCGGTTCGAGGAGTCGCTCGAAGTCATCACCAAGGCCTTCACCTGCGAGACCCCCTTCTCCCATCGGGGCAAATACTGGCAGTTCGACAACATCGTCGTCGAGCCGCCGACGGCACAGAAGCCGCATCCGCCGTTCTGGATGGGAGCGGGCAGTGAGGCTTCGGTCCGCCAGGTGGCCGAGCGCGGCTACAACATGCTGCTGGGCCAGCATTCGCGCGCCGAGGAGATCCTAGAGCAGGTCGCCCAATTCCGCGGGGAGGTCGAGACGCGCGGCCGAAGCTTCGATCCCATGCATGTCGCCGTGGCGCGCGCGGTTCACATCGCCAAGGACGCGGCCGACAAGGAGGCCGCGCTCGAGCGGCGGTACCAGGGGCATATGCGGATCAACGCTCTGGCGCGTCGCCCGGACGGCGAGGCCAGGACACGGTTCAAATCGCGCGAAGAAGAGGCCCGCTACGAGAGCGCGGAAAGCGCGCTCTTCGGCACCCCGGACGAGATCATGCGCAAGCTTGAGGCCCTGAGCCAGGGTGGGGTCGAATACGTTATCATCAATTTCGGCGGCTCGCGCGAAAATATCCGCCGGTTTGCGCGGGACATCATGCCGGCCTTCGCCGACGAACCCGCCTTCGCCCTCGCCGGCAAATAACATTACGAGAGGACTAGACGCAGATGGCATTCGAATTCGGCGTGTTCCACGAGTTCCAGCGGCGCCCGGGGCAGAGCGAGGCCGAGGCGTTCACCACCGCCTTCGAGCAGGTCGATGGGGCCGAGCGCTGGGGGCTCGATGCCATCTGGCTGGCCGAAATCCACATGGCGCCCGAGCGCTCGGTATGCGCGGCGCCGCTGACGATCGCGAGCGCGCTCGCGGCCCGAACCAAGAACATCAAGATCGGCCTCGGCGTCCAAGTCCTGCCGTTGTGCCAGCCGCTACGCTTGGCCGAAGAGGCTGCGACTGTCGATCACATCAGTCATGGACGGCTGATCTTCGGTGTCGGACGCAGCGGCTTCCCGCGCGCCTATGAAGCCTACGGCATCTCCTATGGCGAGAGCACCGAGCGCTTTGGCGAGGTGCTCGAGGTCGTCAAGCGCGCCTGGACCGAGGAGACCTTTTCCTTTTCGGGCAAATACTACAATTACGAAAATGTCTGCATCGTTCCGAAGCCGTACCGCAAGCCGCATCCGCCGATCCGGATCGCAGCAAACCGCGAAGACACCTTTATCTCTGCCGGCCGCCAAGGTTTTGCGATCTTTGTCGGCGCGCGGCGAGGCACGATCGAAGAGGTGCTCCTCAATTTGAGGCCTTACCGCGAGGCCTGGAAAGCCGCCGGTCACCCCGGTGCCGGGGAGGTGTATCTGCGCGCTCCGGTCTATGTCGGCGACACCATCGAGCAAGCGCTCTCCGACCCCGAGGAGACCCTGATGCATTTCTTCCGCTATCTGGGCGCACGGCTCGAGGAATCGGCAAACCGCGCCGGCGTCTTCGACACCGAGCGGCGGATTGAGGGCGCACAGCGGCTGCAGTCGATCAGCTGGGACGAGGCGCGTCGCACCCGAGCGATCGTCGGCACGCCAGAGATGGTTGCCGATCGTCTTGCGGGGCTGAGGGAGCAGCTGGGCCTCGCCGGCATCCTCGCCGAACTCAACACCGGCGGCCTGATCCCGCACGAGCGGGTGATGCGATCGATGCAGCTCCTATGCGAGAAGGTGCAGCCGCGGCTGCGTTAGGCGGTGCCGCTGTTCCTTGCTATGAAATCCAGCGTTGCCGCGGCGCAGCGTTCGGCGTGGCTTGCCGCGACGTGGTAGGAGTTGCCGGGCAGCACCAGTAAATCCGAATGCGGGATCTGCTGCTGCCAGGCGCGGGTCTGGTCGACCGAGGCAAGCCCGCTCCCGTCAGTCGTGATGACGAGCGTCGGGCAGCGGATCTGCGGCACATCGGCCCGGATGTCGGCGCAGGCTATCGTTTTCATAAAGCCGATCTGGGTCGACACCGCAGTGCGGCCCATGAACTTGATCCACCATTCGACGCCTTCTGCCGGAAATTCGCTGCCGAGCCGGCCTGCCATCGTACGGCGCGCCCAATGCTCGACCCCCCTGGTCTCGAATTCGTCGGCTAGCTCGGGGGCACGCTCGGCGGCGCCTTCGCGCAGCGGCGGCGGCGTGCCGACCACGGTTAACGTCGTCACCCTTTCGGGACGGCGTGCCGCAAAGACTCGTGCGATCGTTCCGCCGATCTTGGCGCCGACCAGATGGAAGCGGCGGCAGTCGAGCCGGTCCATCAGGCTCGTGAAATCCTCGATCAGCCGATCGAGGGTCCACGGGAAATCGCGCGGCATCGGCGTCGAGGCGCCAAAGCCGCGCATGTCGGGGCGCACGACGCGGTAATGGCGCGCAAGATGCGGGACCCAGCCGTACCACGCAGCGCCGCTTTCGGCGTTGCCGTGCAATAGCAGCACCGTTTCCGGCTGCCGCCACGGATCGGTGAAGTCGTCGATTTCGTAATGCATCGTCAGATCAGGGGTGGGTTGGAACGTGGGCATGTTGTCCTCCCTAGGTGTCGAAAGGCTTGGTCATGGAGAGAGCCGCACTGTGCTGTGGGCGCTGCGGCCTTCGCCGTCGATGACGGTGAGGCGGGCAAACCCGACGCCTTCGGGCTGCCAGTAGATCGGTCGGCGGGGGAGCGCCGGCGGCAAGGGTCTTCCATCGACGAGCCAGCGCAACGGCCGCTTGCCGCCAGCGGCTTCGAGGGGCAACTCCTCGCCGCGCCATTCGATCAAGGCCCCATCCGGCGGATAGACGATCTTTAGCCCCTCCACCGACGCGGCCAGCCGCGGCAGCGAGCCGGCATCGAGCCGTTGCAGTCGCGCCGGGAGGTCATTGCGGGGGACCAGCAACGCGCCGCGGGGCGGCGGCCCCTCGCTGCGCGGGGTTGCCGGGCCGAGAAGGTCGGCGATCTTGAAGAGGATCGGCGCCGCCGTCAGCCTGCCGCTGTGGCCCGGCATCGGGGTACCGTCCGGCCGCCCCGCCCACACCCCGATCGTCACCTCGGGATCGTACCCGACCGCCCAGAAATCGCGAAAACCATAGGAGGTTCCGGTCTTGAAGGCGAGCCGCCGGCCGCGCCGGGTCTCGGCCGGCAGGACGCCGGGCGGCGGCGGCGCCTCGGCCAGGATGTCGTTGACATACCATGCTCCGAGCGTGCCGAAGATCGGCGTGCCGCGGCCCCGCGGATCTGAGCGCGGATCTGCGGGACGATAGCGCAGCGGGGCCACCTCTCCACCGTTGGACAGCGCTGCATAGAGCCGTACCAGATCGCTCAGGGTGATCCCAGCGCCGCCCAGCGCCAGTGCCAGACCAGGGTCGGCGGTCGGCTCCGGCAGGCGCAATCTGACGCCGGCAACCGCGAGCGCTGCGATGAATCGCGTCGGCCCGAGCCGGTCTAGCACCGCGACGGCCGGCAGGTTCAGCGAATACTGCAGCGCCTGGCGTGCGCTCACATCGCCTTGGAACCGGCCGTCGAAATCGGAGGGTGAATAGTCGCCGAAGTGCCGCGGACGGTCTTCGAGGACAGTCTCCGGATGGATGATCAGCCGGTCGAAAGCCATCGCATAGATGAACGGCTTCAGTGCCGATCCGGGCGATCGTACCGCTCGCGCCATATCGAGCGTCCCCCGGCGCGCCACGGCATTGAAGTCGGCGCTGCCGATATAGGCCAGCACTCGCCGGTCGCGATTGTCGACGACTATGGCGGCGATCGAAGCCTCGGCATCGAGCGACAAGAGCTCGCGCTTCAGCATTCCTTCGACCCGCTGCTGCAGCAACGGGTCGATTGTCGTGCGATGGACGGCCGCCGCCGGATCTTCGTTGCGCAATGCCCGCGCGAGATGCGGTGCTCGGAACGGCATCGCGAGCCGAACCCGAGGGACATCTTCCGCGCGCGCCTCGGCGAGAGCGGCAGGTGAGATCACACCCGCCTCGGCCATGCGCGAGAGGACGCGGTCGCGGCCGGCACGCGCGGCCTCCGGGTGCCGGTCGGGGCGAAGGCGCTCGGGTGAGCGCGGGATCGCGACGAGCAAAGCGCACTCCGCCGCCGATAGGCGGCTCGGCTCCTTGCCGAAATAGGCGAGGCTCGCAGCCCGCACTCCCTCGAGATTGCCGCCGAACGGGGCCAGGGTCAGGTAAAGACCAAGCACTTGGTCCTTGGACATGGTTCGTTCGAGCGCCAGCGCCTTTGTCATCTCGCCGAGCTTCGCGGGGAGCGAGCGTGAGTGGCGTTCGAGCAGCCGGGCCACCTGCATCGTCAAGGTCGATGCGCCGGAGACAATATGTCCGCTCAGCGCCAGCTGAGCAGAGGCGCGCAGCACGGCGAGTGGATCGACGCCGGGATGCCATGCGAACCGCGCATCCTCGGCGGCGACCAGCATACGGCGATAGAGCGGGTCGACCTTCTCGGGCTCGACCGGCAGCCGCCACTTGCCGTCTCCGCTGAGAAAACCGCGCAGGATCGACCCGTCCGAAGCGAAGACAAGAACCGATGCGCTACGCCCGCGACCGAGCGGCGGCGGCGTTAGGGTGAAGTAGACGGCGGTCGCGACGGCGGCGAGAATAACGGCAGCCACCGCAGGTACCCGGCGTCGCTTCTTCTTTCCCTCTCCGCCGCTCGCGCGGCGGGTCCCCTCCCTCTCCCCCCGCAAGCGGGCGGAGAGGGCGATAATGCCGCCTGCTAGCCTCGACGCGATCTCGGCACTCCTACCGCGCACCGACGGTCAGCTTGCCGATCGCGGTGCGCCCGCTCGTTTCGGGCTCGTACATGTCCTCGGCAACGAGTGCCGGATATTTGAATTCGCCGGGTGTGACGGCGCGGACGATATAGGCGAGGGTGAAGTCCCTTGTGCCGTTTTTGAGGTCGAGGCCCGCGATGAAGCGGTCGTCGCGCTGCTCGGTGTAGGTCGCATCGGTCAGTTTCGGGAGCCAGGAATAATCGGTCATGGAGTGGCCTTTCGATACGGTCGCCGTCTCGATCTCAAACCCCGCAGGCAGCAGATCGACAACAAGGGCCTGCGCCGGCTCCGAAGCGTCGCTTCGGGTTCCTTTGATCACGACGACGAAGAGATCGGTCTGCCGCACCTTGCTCAGATCGGCCGAGGCGCCATCCGGCCGAAAGACCTCGCGGGATACGGCATAACCCTTGCTCTCGGCGGGGAGATCGGCGGCCGGGACCCCGGTGATAGACACAGCGCGCCAGGCCGGCGTGTCGCCGCGATTGGTGACGGCGATCGGCGGCGCGCCGGAGCCGAGGGGGCGCCGCAGATAAACGGGGGCGCCGCGCGACTGCGGCGCGCCGTTGTCGGTCGCCACCGTCATTGTTCCGCCGCCGGCCTTGGCGGCCGCCTCGGCCGCCATCAAGAGCCAAGCTTGCTCCTGCGTGCTGGTCCGCGCGGCTCGGCTGAAGCGCTCGGCAATGCGGTCGACGACCGCAGTCAGCCGCGCTTGATTGCCGGGATTGGCGGCGGCAAACGACAGCACGGCGGCGCTGTCGCGCAACTCGCTGCCGTAATCGACATAGCGGATCGCCGCCGACCGCGGCGGCCCCGGACCGAGCGCGGCGTCATAGGCGGAGGCGGCGCGCGCCATATCGCCATATTGCGCAAGCGCTGCGGCGGTCTGCGCCTTCGCGAGCTGGGTCGGCAATCGCGCCATTTGCGTCTCGTAAAAATACCGCAACCCGTCGAGATCGTCGGATTTCCCGCGCGCCAGCACGTAATGCGCATAGGCCATCGCCGGCAGGTCCCCGATCTCGGTGTGCTCCTGGCGGACATAATCGTGCAGCCAGGAGACGGCGGCCTTGATCGCGAAATCTGGCACGTTCTTTCCGTGCTCCTTGGCTCGAATCAGAAAATCCGTGGCATAGGCGTCGAGCCACGGCACAGTGTCGCCGCTGTCGCTCCACACGCCGAAGCTGCCGTCGGAGCGCTGCATCTCGACGATGTGCCCGATTGCGCGATCGAGCGTCTCCGCAGTCGCCGGACCCGGATCGGTGCGCCACAATCGCGCGACATCCTCGACATAGAGCAAGGGCAACGCCCGGCTGGTCGTCTGCTCGATGCAGCCATAGGCGTATCGCTCGAGGGTGCGCAACAGGCCGGGGACGTCCCAATCGGGGCGCGGGCTGACGCTCAACAAGGCCTCCGCCGTGCCCGGCAGGAATTCGTCGGCCGCGCCGTCGTCTAAGGTCACGCTTTCCCCGGGCTGCAACCGTCCGACAAAGCGGCGCAGCTGATAAGCCTGGGCCGGCCGCACGCCGATCGTGAAGTCGCGCGCGATTTTCAGATCGCCGGGCCCGGAAAGCTCGAGCTTCAGCGCTGCATTGCCGGGCGTCGTCGCGGACAGAATGAAGCCTTCGTTGAAGTTACCGCCGGGGGCGAGCTTCACGGTGCGGTTCGCCCGGGCCTTGAACTGGGCGACGCCGTTGGCCGATAAAGTTAGATGATAGTCTCCAGCGGCGCCTTCCAGATTGTTGATCGTGACCCCGATCCGCGCGGCGTCGCCGGGAGCGAGAAAGCGCGGCAACGACACCGTCGTCACGACCGGGTCGCGCACCGTCATCGAGCCTGTCGCGGAGCCGACCTTGTGCGCCGAAAAGGCGACGGCCATCAGCCGCATCTGTCCCTGAAAGTCGGGGATATTGAACGGGATGCGTGCCGCCCCATCACCATCCAGCCGGACAATGCCGGAAAACAGCGCGACGACCTTGCTGCTCTTGTCCGGCAGCCCGGCGACCGAGCGTTTTGCAAAGCTGTCGCCGCCGCTGCGCAAGACCCCGACGGCATTCGCCCGCGCATCGATCAGCCGGCCATAAAGGTCGCGCAATTCGACGCCGAGCTGACGTTTGCCGAAATAATATTTCTCGGGCGCCGGGCTGTCGAATTCAGTCAGTTTGAGGACCGCCTCGTCGACGGCGGCGAGGGTGACGTACGCCTCCTCTCCGGCGGCGAGCCCGGCCACCTTGACCGGAATCTTCAGCGGGCTGCGCGGCCGTACGACGTCCGGCGCGGTGAGCGCCGGCGCGAGCGTGCGGGCGCTCATGTCGATCCCGAGCCAGGCGACCCCGACGGCCCGCCCCGGCCCGCGCTGTTGCGGCCCGGGTGGATCCCCCGGGGCGCCGGAGGGACGATAGGCGCTGACCAGCGCATAGACGCCGTTCGCCCATGACGCGTCGACCGGGATGTCGAGGGTGGCGCCTTCGGCCGGAAGGCTCACCGCGCGCAGCGAGAGGATCCGGTCCGAGGCGATAGCCAGCTCGGCCTGGCCGGCGAACGGCGCCTTGATAAAGAGCTTCGCAATGTCGCCCGGCTGATAGCTCGCCTTGTCCAGAGCCGCATCGAGCTTATCCGGCACGTCCGGCTGCTCGGCCTCAACCCACCAGCCGACATGAAACCTGAGGCTCGATTGTGCGCCGCTGGAAGGGTCGGTCACCTCCCAGCGATAGCGCCCCGCGGGCAATTGCCGGGCCAGGGTCGCCGGCGCGTCGGCGGGGACGTCGATCGTGCCGGCGTCTATCGGCTGACTGCGGACATGCGATTTGTGGCGCCAGGTGCCGTTGACCGAAAACCAGCGGTATTCCCAGGTCTCGCGCAACAGCTCGAGGCGTAGACCGTTGACCGGTGTCAAGGTGCCCTGCGGATCGACCGTGATCACCTCGAGCTTGGCCTCGGAGCCCTCCGGCACCGCGTCGTCGCCGGCGGGCGAGCGCAGCCCGATCGCTACCGGTCGCTGCCGGATGGGCCGGCTCACGCTCTCGTAGACGGCGCGCCCGCTCGGCTCGAACACGCCGACCCGGATCGTCGCGGCGAGCGGGCGGGTCAGGTCGGGCAGGTCGTTCAATGTCACCGACAACCGCGCCTTGCCGTTCTCGTCGGTGGAGGGGGCCTCGACATCGCGGCGATCGCCGGTGAATTCCTCGCCGACGAGGCCGAACTGGAAGCCCGGGAGCGTCGGGAATGGGTCCTCGTCGAGCGAGATGACCGCCTCGGCCTCGATCGCCAACCCGGCTCCCGGCGCGCCGTAATAATAGCGGGCGTCGACATCGACCGGAAACGCCTCGCCCGGGCGGATCGACGCGTCGGCCGCGGCCAGTGCGACCTTGAGTTGCGGCGGGACGAAATCCTCGACGCGGAACTCGGCGCTGCCGATCGGCGGCGCTTTCGGGTCGAGCCGCAATTCGACCCTCCACGCGCCAAAGCGCGCATCGCGCGGCAGTGTGAAGCTCTCTCGATAGGCGCCCAGTCGATCCCCAGTCGGCTGGCGCTTTTCGACCTCGACGCCGTCGGGCCGCAACAACCGCAATCCGACCGGGAGGCTCGGCATCGCATTGGCATTGTCGTCGCGCACCAGCGCGATGAGCTCGACCGTCTCGCCGGGCCGGTAAATCCCGCGATCGATATAGAGAAAGGCATCGACCGGCCCCGGTTGCGGACGGCCGCTGACGCCGCGGTCGCTCAGATCGAAAGCGGGGCGGCCGATTTCGAGAAAATTGAAATCGTTGTCGGGACCGTGCGCCGTCACGACAAAGGGCTCGTCGCCGCCGCTGCCGCGCAGCAGACCCCCCGCGATGCGCGCGATGCCCCCGGCATCGGTATTAACCGCGGCGAGTTCGCCGTTGTTGCGGGCGTAGAGCCGAACCACGACGCCGGACATCGGTTTGCCGTCGGCGAGCGAGCGAACATCGACCGCGAGGCCATCCGCGCCCTTATAGGCCGCCACACCGAGATTGGAGACGAGCACCCAGTTCGTTGCCGGTTCGGCATACTGGTCCTGCATCAGGTCGGTGCGTTCGGCGACGGCGAGATAAATGCCGGGGCCCTTCTCGTGGAGCATGTCCTTCAGGGGAATGGCGGTCGTAACCGGCCGGTTGCGCTCGCCGGCGATCGCCATCTCGCCTTCCCAGACGAGGCTGCCAGTGCGGTTGACGATTTCGTCCACCTCGTACGACGAAAAAGTCATCGTCAGCCGCTCGGCGTCGATGCTCGGGACGAGGTTGCGCTCGTTGACCCGCAACAGCCGCAGTTTCACCTTGTCGAGATTCACGGTGGTCAGCGGCAGTCCGGAGGTGCCGTGCTTGGGCAGCACGTAGCCGGTGCCGGAGAAGCGCAGCTGCGGCTTGCGGTCGGGAACGACGACCCGCGTCGTGAAGGTCTCCCGCAGCCGTTCACCGGTCGCCGCCGGCAGGCCGGCGAGAATCTCTATGTTATAGTTTCCGCCGTGCTTCATGCCGTCGAGGCACATCGTGTCGCCGCGCGCTGTTACGATGCCGTCGAGCGGCGGCTGACTCCGCACAAAGGAGCCGTAGGAGAGGTCGCCCTTGCTCGCGATGTTTCCGTTGAACCTGAGGCAAGCGCGACCCCATTCCGCTTCGGCCTGGACGTCGATCTTGGTGACGCGGAACGCGACCAGCCGACGCAGCTGCTCGGCGCGTTCGGCAACGGAGGGCGATTGGGTGAATTTGAGGCCGGCGTCGAACGCGGCGAGCGCCTCCTTTTGCTTGTCGTGGCGGTCGTAATCCTGGCCGATCACAAACAGCGCCACGCCGCGCTCCACCGGGTCGGTGGATTTGAGATACGCGTTGTAGGCACTCGCCATCGCATGGTCGTCTTCGGCTGCGAGCTCGGCCTGGGCGAGCCGCAACCACACGAGACCGTCATCGGCGCCGTTGACGATCGCGCGGGTCAGCTCGTCTATCGCGGCGGCGTAGCGTTTTTCCCGGTAATCGCTTTCGGCCGTGCGCCGCCAGCCGGCAATCATCGCCGATTGGCGCTTGTTGGCAGGGATGCGCTCGATCAATTCCCGACGCCAATCACTAGCCGCCGCGGCTAAGTCCTCCGATTGGTATTCCTGGCCTAGTGCCGGCGCAGCGACCGACACCAGGCACAGCACCAACAACGCGCGCAACATGGATCACCCCCCGGAGATAGCCCCGCTTAGCCTACACCTGCGCCGTCAGCGAGTCGCCCCGACTTGAGGCCGGGTAGAGGACTTTCACCTCCAAGCTGTCGATAATGCTCGGCACACAAAGAAAGACGGCGCCTGATGGCGCCGCCAGTCGAAACGTTTGTAAATCCTTTATTTGTTTTTGCGCCGATTACGGCCAATACCCAAGGCAAGGAGGGCGCCGCCGAGGAGCGCAAGTGAAGCCGGCTCGGGAACCGTCGTCTGCGAGAACTGCTGGTCGACGATGCTGATCACCGTGGGTCCGGGCGAGCTGAAATTTAACCCGATATCCTTTACCATACGTATGTCCGTGGCGTTTTCCGTCAAAATTATGCTGGCGGTAGAGGACCCGGGGCTGCTTACCGAGAAATGACCGATCAAGTCACCGTTGGCGAGATTGAAGATGTCCTCCGTGACGCTCGAAACGGCAGTGCCGTTGAAATACATCGAGGCGTCATGGAACAAGCCCCCGGTTATATGCCCGTCATATTGGAGAATGACGTCTTCTGTCGTGCTCCCGGCATTGAAGGCGGCCTGGATCCGGATGCCGAAATCTCCATTCGTAGGATCTGGCGGACTCACCGACGTATGGGCGGAGACATCGATCTGGCCACAGGTCAGACTGACGCCTCCGACCACGTTACAAGAAGTGAAATTGTTAAATGTTTCGTTCCCGCTGACAATAGTGGGACTTGAAGTGATTGGGACAGCATAGGCCGCAGTTGCCAAGCAAATTACTGAAATGACAACCCCGACAAAGGTACGCGTGCTCATGTGAACCTCCAACAAACTTGACAAGGAGAGAGCAAGACGCGTGCCACAAAATCTATTACCCTAAAATCAATCGCTTAGATAGTTAAACTAAATCCGACTTTTAAAATCTGTAAGGGAATCCGACAAATCGTCGTTTACACGCGTTAGTAATCCTTAATGGAGTATCAGCCCTCAAGAGAGAGCGAAGGGTGGCGTTACCAGTAGAATACGGTGAGCCACACGGTCGGGATGGCGGGGTCGGTCCAATCGACGCGGTGGCGGCGATGCGGGGCGATGTAGAGCCAGTCGCCGGCGTGCAATAGGCGCGGCTCAGGCTCGTCGGCAAACCGCAAATTGGCGGCGCCGGCCAGCACCAGCACCCATTCGCCCTCCGGCTGGTCGTACCAGAACCCTGGCGGGCTCGCTTGGCCCTGCGAGACGATCCGTTCGACACGCAAACCGGGCCGGGTCAGCAACGTCGCGACCTGTTCGGCTGCCCGCGCGTCGGGAAGCGGGGAGAGAAGGTTCACGACACGGTCGCGAGCACGCCGGCGACAGCGCGTTGCCAGCCCGAGTAGCGCTCCTCGCGCTCGGTTGCGGGCATTTGTGGCGCAAAGCGGCGTTCGGGCTGCCATCCGTCAACCAGCGCCTCGGGCTCGGGATAGAGGCCGCGGGCGAGGCCCGCGACATAAGCGGCGCCCCATGCGGTGGTCTCGACCGAGTTCGGTCGCTCGACAATTGCCGGCAAGATGTCGGCGATGAACTGCATCGTCCAATCACTGGCCGCCATGCCGCCATCGACGCGCAAGCTCCCCACAGCGACTCCGGCGTCGGCCGCCATCGCCTCGGCGAGATCGCGCATCTGATACCCGACGGCCTCGAGCGTGGCGCGCGCGATCTCCGGGAGCCCGCACTCGGCCGTCAGCCCGATCAGCGCGCCACGCGCCTGCGGCGACCAGTAGGGCGCCCCGAGCCCGGCAAAGCCGGGCACGAGGTAGAGCCGCTGCTGCGGGTCGGCGCGCGCGGCCAGCCGCTCCGCCTCTGCCGCTGTCCCGATCGCGCCGAGGCGGTCGCGCAGCCATTTGACCGCCGCTCCGGCGACGAAGATGCTGCCCTCGAGAGCGTAGACGGTCTTGTCCCCGAGCCGGTAGGCGATCGTCGTCAGCAGCCGGTGGCGCGAGTTCGCCGGTTCATGCCCGGTGTTGAGCAACGCAAAGGCTCCGGTGCCGAAGGTCGATTTGACCATCCCCGGGCGAAAGCAAGCCTGGCCGATCAGCGCCGCCTGCTGGTCGCCGGCGACCCCGGCGATCGGTACCGCGGCTCCCAGTAGCTCCGGGATGGCCGCGCCGAAATCCGCAGCTGTATCCAGCACCTCCGGCAGAACCGCCGGCGGGATTCCGAGGGCATCGAGGAGATCGGCGTCCCAGCATAACCGCCGAATATCGAACAGCATCGTTCGGGACGCGTTCGTGACGTCGGTCATATGCCGCCGGCCGCCCGAAAGCCGCCAGAGCAGGTAGCTGTCGATCGTGCCGAAGGCGATCTCGCCCGCCCGGGCGCGCTCGCGCAATCCTGGCAGATTGCCGAGCAGCCAGGCGATCTTGGACGCGGAAAAATACGGATCGATCACCAGCCCGGTGCGCTCCGCGACGGTTTCGCCGAGACCCTCCCTGCGCCAGCGGTCGCAAAGCTCAGCGGTCCGGCGATCCTGCCAGACGATTGCGTTATACACCGGCGCCCCGGTCGCGCGCTCCCACAACACTGTCGTCTCGCGCTGGTTGGCGATGCCGATCGCGGCGATCGGCCCGTCGGCGGCAGCCGCCGCTTCACGGCAGGTCGCGACGACGCTCCGCCAGATCTCCTCCAGGTCGTGCTCGACCCAGCCGGGCTGCGGGTAATGCTGGGTTAGTTCGATCTGCGCGGTGCTGCGCGCCCGCCCCGCCGCGTCGAACAGGATCGCCCGGGTGCTGGTGGTGCCCTGGTCGATCGCCAGAATGTAGGGGGAGGCGGTCACCATCAACGACACCAAACTCCTCGTACCGCCGATCCACGCCCCTTTGTCGCCGCAACGTCTGCTATCATCGACCTTTCAAGGCGCTCGGCAGGCGAGGTGGCGACGGGATGTCAGGACGCGCAAATCAGTGTCGGCAAGGGGATAATCGCCGAGCCGCTCGATGTTGTCACCAAGGAGCGAGGGGGGAGTCATGACCTCGACGATCCTGGTGGTCGATGACGAGCCCGACCTGGAAACCCTCGTCCAACAGAAGTTTCGCCGCCAGATCCGGGATGGCCAAGTCAGGTTTCTCTTCGCCCGCGACGGCGCCGAGGCGCTCGAAATGCTGGGCAATGGCGGTGTTGTCGACATGGTGGTGAGCGACATCAACATGCCGCGCATGGATGGGCTGACCCTTTTGCAAAAGATCCAGGAGGGCGATGACCCGCTCTCTACGGTCATCGTGTCCGCCTATGGCGACATGGCCAATATCCGGACGGCGATGAACCGCGGAGCCTTCGATTTTCTGACCAAGCCGATCGATTTCGCCGACCTCGAGACGACGATCAACAAGACCTTGCGCCATATCGAAACTTTGCGCGAGGCGCGGCGCCGGCAGATTGCCGCGGAACGCGCCCACGCCCTCTTGTCCAGGTATTTCTCCCCCAATTTGGCCGAGCGGCTGGCGAGCGATCCCGACGCCGTCGATCTCGGCGGCCAGCGGCGCGAGATCACCTCGCTGTTTACCGACATGGCCGGGTTTACGACCCTGGTCGAGACGCTCGAGCCCGAGGTCATCGCGCCGCTCCTCAACGATTATCTCGGTGAGATGACCGACACTGTGTTCGCGCACGGCGGAACCGTCGTGAAGATCGTCGGCGACGCGCTGCACGTGCTGTTTGGGGCGCCGACCGAGCAGCCGGACCATGCCGCTCACGCGGTCGCCTGTGCGCTGGAACTGGATGCCCGCTCCCAATCCTTTGTCAAGCGCTGGCAGGAAAAAGGGGTTGTTCTTGGCACGACCCGTCTCGGCCTCAATGCCGGCCCGGCAATTGTCGGAAATTTCGGCGGCCGACGCTACTTCGACTACACCGCCTACGGCGACACGGTGAATACGGCGGCGCGGCTCGAAGCGGCGAACAAGCAACTCGGGACCCGCATCTGCGTCGGCGAGAGCGTGGCAGCGCGCGTCCCTGGTTTTACCGGCAGGCCGGTCGGCGACCTGATATTGCGCGGGCGAAGCGAACCATTGCGGGCTTTCGAGCCGCTCTCTCCGGCAGAGTATGAGGCTGAGGCAACCCGGGCCTACCTCGAAGCCTTCCGCAAACTCGAAGCAGGAGACCCGAGTGCACTGCCGGCATTTGCCGCTCTGCTTGGCCTACGCGGCGACGACCAGCTGGTGAGCTTTCATTTGAAACGTCTGCTCAACGGCGCCACCGGCGTGCGGATCATGCTCGATTGACCGGCCGGAACGCGCCAATTTGAGGCGTCGAAAGGAGCACTCCGGATGACTGATGAGGGCCCGACCGCGCAAGCCGATCTCGTCGAGACCGAGCTCGAAGGGACGGCGCTGCTCACCAACCCGATGCTGAACAAAGGGACCGCCTTTACCGACGAAGAGCGAACCGCCTTCGCGCTCCACGGCCTGCTGCCGCCTCATGTCGGAACATTGGAAGTGCAGTCGGCGAGGCGTCTTCAGGCAATGCGGAAGCTCGCCAGCGATCTCGATCGCTATGTCTTCCTGAGAGGATTGCAGGATTCGAATGAGACGCTCTTTTACGCAGTGCTGACCCAAAACCTCGAGGAACTGCTCCCCCGAGTCTACACTCCCGACGGTCGGCGAGGGATGCCAAACCTTTAGCCACTATTGGCATTATCCGCGTGGTTTGTTTCTGAGCTGGCCGCAGCGTGACCGGATCAAGGAAATCCTGGCGCACCCACGCCTCGACAAGGTGGAGACTATTGTCGTCAGCGATGGCGAGCGCATCCTCGGTCTGGGAGACCAGGGCGCCGACGGCATGGGCATCCCGATAGGCAAGTTGTCGCTCTATACCGCCTGCGCCGGTCTCCACCCGTCAACCACGTTGCCGATCCTGCTCGATGTCGGGACCGACAACAACGAGCGCCTCGCCGACCCGGTCTATATCGGATGGCGCCACGAGCGCGTGCGCGGCCAGGATTACGACGATTTCGTCGAAACCTTCGTGAATGCCGTCCTGGAACGCTGGCCGCATGCATTGCTGCAATGGGAGGATTTCGCCCGCGCCAATGCCGGACGCATGTTGCAGCGCTACCGCGACCGGCTCTGTACCTTCAATGACGATATTCAAGGCACTGCGGCGGTGGCCGCCGGCACCTTGCTCGCCGCGGTCAAGGTGACCGGTGAGCCGATCAGCGACCAGCGGATCGCGATTGTCGGCGCGGGCTCGGCGGGGATCGGCATCGCAAACTTGTTGCTGCGGGTCATGATCGATGCGGGCCTGCCCGACGCCGAAGCGCGGCGCCGCTTCTATGCGATAGACCGGGACGGTCTGCTCGTCGAAGGCATGCCCGGCCTCCTCGATTTTCAGCGGCCCTTCGCACAGTCTCCCGCTGGGGTGGCGAATTGGCGCCGCGCGGGTGGCGATGCGATCGGACTGGCCGATGTCGTCGCCAATGCCAAACCCACCGTGCTGATCGGGGTTTCCGGGCAACCCGGCATCTTCGCTGAGAACATAATCCGCAACATGGCCGCGGCGGTGGTGCGGCCGATCATCTTCCCGCTGTCAAACCCGACCTCCCGTTCCGAGGCGGCGCCACAAGATCTGCTGGCATGGACCGAGGGCCGCGCGGTGATCGGCACAGGGAGCCCTTTCCCGCCTGCTGTGCGCGACGGACGATCTTTCGCTGTCGACCAGACGAACAATGCCTATGTCTTTCCCGGCATCGGTCTCGGCGTTCTGGGAATAAGAGCCCGGCGCGTGACCGATGGCATGTTTGTGGCCGCCGCCAAGGTCCTGGCTGATATCTCACCCGCCGCGCGGGATGCGCACGCACCTCTGCTGCCCCCTGTGGCGCAACTGCGCGAGGTCGCATTCGCCGTCGCCAAAGCGGTTGCCCGCGAGGCTCGGGCGGAAGGGCAGTGCGAGCCGTTCGACGAGGACAAGCTGGACGGCCTGATCGCGCGCAAGATGTGGAACCCGGTCTATCGGCCATACCGCCGATCGCCGCATCCGGTGCGCTGAGGTGTTTTAAAGGGGAGAGAGGGGGGATTGCGGGCC
>CAVOWP010000040.1:0-14573 GCA_963700185.1 uncultured Alphaproteobacteria bacterium | reverse complement strand
GAGGAAAATCCTGACCCTTATCGGTTCGAACGCTCTCCGGCGGCCGCGGATATACGGGTTGTCGAAGGACAGAGCATCATCGACCACTATTTCCGGGAAACCTTCAAGCCCACAGCGCAGATCATCCGAGACAATGCCGCGTTTTTCGGCAATCTCTCGCAAGTCGAAAGGATTTTCGTGATGGGCCATTCGGTGTTCGGCGTAGATCGTCCCTATTTTCGTGAGGTGATCCGAAACATCGACGCCGGTCGCGTGACGTGGAAGATCAGCTACTTCGATGATCTCAAGGTTCTTCGAGAGCGAGTTGAGGAACTCAACATAGCCCAACACCTGGTCGAGTTCGCCCTTCTCAGAGATTTTTAACAACAGGTCGAGGTGCCGAGTTAGCCTGAACGACGGTCGGTGGGCTTAACCAATCTACTGCGAAACCGGCGGCGACCCTAGCGCTGAGATAGGGCGGCAAAGGTCATCTGCCAGGTACGCGCTGATCGTCGAGAGGTTGTCAAAGCACAGCACCGGGTTGTTCTTGGCGAAGGCCGGCAGATCCTCGCGCCGGGGCATCCCGAACCGCCGATGGGTTTCCGATGGATGACTGACCCTTGAACGACGGCCCTCTTGTTTCAGGCGCCGATATGCCTCCGGCCAGGATGGCGGCTCGTTCGCGTCCTGAACCCAATGGACCACCGCGGCCTCATCGCACCACTCCGGGAGCGGGGTCGGCGAGAGCTCCAGTGATCATTCCGAACTGGTTGCGCAGCCGGCCATCGTCACACACGTCGCTGCCGAACATCTCCTTGTCTTGCGAAAGCACAAGCTGATTGGAGCGGCTCTGCTCCTGGGCAGCTAAAGGAAATCTCTTCGTCGGTGCTTGTCAATTTTCAGAGCCGAGAATTGGCTTTCGGTCAGCCGAAAGCTGTGAACCGAGAGCGGAGACGTACTCCTTCCTCGCTGGTTTCCGCAAGCTGAACCCGCGCACGCGCCTTGCGATATCGGGTCATCGCCGCGAAATTGCCGGCATTACGCGACAGCAAGATCCGGCGGCTGGTTGTCAACCTGCCGCCGCGCCACCTGAAGTCGCTGCTCGCGTCGGTCGCGTTTCCGGCCTGGTGTCTCGGGCACGATCCGTCGGCGCAGATCCTCTGCGTCAGCTATGCGTAGGACCTCGCCGAGAAATTGTCGCGCGGACTGCCGGCAGATCGTCGCCAGCGAGTGGTACCGCAGGGTCTTCCCGACGCGCCTGTCGCCGCAGCGCGCCGCGATGCCCGAATTCGACACGACCGCGGAGGGCTGCCGCCTCGCCACCTCGGTCGGCGGCGTGCTCACGGGCCGCGGCGCCGACCTCATCGTCATCGACGATCCTTTGAAGCCCGAGGAGGCGTTGTCGCAAACCCAGCGCCAGGCGGCGAACGAGTGGTTCGACCACACCCTCTACAGCCGCCTCAACGACAAGCTCACCGGCGCGATCGTCCTCATCATGCACCGGTTGCACGAAGACGACCTCACCGGCCACGTGCTGGCGCAGGAGGCGTGGGAGACCGTGCGCTTCCCGGCAATCGCCGAGGAGGACGAGGCGCTGCTGGTCGACACCTGAATGCGGCCGAGCCCAGCCAGGTCGGCCGCTCGGAGGTGGAGCAACCCGCAGACGAACAGCTCCGGCACCTCCACGATGCTCCGAGTGTTCCACTCGGGCGGCATGGCTGCCATCTGGTGCGGCACCACATCGTCGTCGCCGGGCGCCAACCGGGTCATGACGGCTCACCTGGTGTCGCACCCAGAGTGGGGAATGGAAGACCAAGAGCTAACCGAACGCGCGGAGCGCCGCGTTGCGTTCCGGGCTCGGGGCAATTTGTCCGCTCATCCGACAACCGTCTTCACAGCCGCGCCAGTTTGCGCTCGTCAGCGCGCTCCGCGTCGAATGTTAGCCGGAGGGCCTAAGGGGAGAACTCATTGAATAGTTTGCAATAATTTGGAATCGTCTTGCGTTCGATCTGGTTGCGGGCACGCCTGGACACCGCGCCGCGATTTTGCGGTCTCGAAATCGGTTAAGACGTTGCTCGCGACCAGGTCGAGTGAGGACGGTAGGCACCGGAACGGTCAGGGTTCCCGTCAGACGCAACGGCTCGGAGAGGCGAACGCTGTTCTCGACCGCTTGCAACGCGAGCCGAAGCCGCCAGTCGGCCGTGAGGCGCTCGGGCGGGGTCGGCGCGGAGTGTGACGCGGTGCGCGCCCGCCTTTTCGAATGCCACGATGCCGACGGTAAGGGAGTCCGTTAACGGTCCCGGTACGCGCGCACGGGATGAACCGCTCCGACCCTCATTCCGTCTCTCGACGGCGCCCTTGATGGCGCGAGAGAGAGCAAACGACGCGAGTAATCGCCAGCGCTCCAGTGCCGCTGATCATAGCGTCGCCCTGTTCCCTACGGATTGGATTGCAGCTTCATCATCCCGTCAGCGTGGTCGAAGACTTGGCTGCGTGACCACGGCCGATGGCAGGTCTCCTGGCTCGAGGGTCCCTGCCTTGCGCCGCCTTCCCGGTTGCCCAGTGGCGTGATTGGCGCGCGGCTCGCCGCTTACAGTTGCGGGGGCAGCCACGGCATCGGCCCATACCTTTTGAAGGCAGCGGCCTCACCGTATTCCCTTTTGATCCCCGCAGCGAACCATCAGCGGCAATGGTGCCCGCGTTTAAATCCGCCCGTCAATATCGACGACACTGAAACCATCAAGTTCCAGTTGACGGATTATCGCAGCGTAATCCGGCGGCGGCTGTTATAGCGCGTAAGCGGCGAGGGCGGCCGTCGCGCACACCGAAGTCGCTCGTGTCATGCCGTCAACCTCGGGCTGGCCGTCGATTAGCTTCGAACGGAGGGCGGCGCGAGGCATCTGCCGAGAGTCGAGAGGCCGGCCAGCAACGGCCGCCCGCGGTGAGCAAGATCACCCGAAACCTACCCAAAGAAAAGAAGGATAGATGCGCCTATAGGCCAGCCCTTAAAACGGACAGGTCTCCAACCGGCTGTCGCTCCGCGAGTTCCTAGCCTCTGTAGTGGCCTGTAGCAGACCCCTGTCCTGACGGACGCCAAGACCACCATGTCCGGTCGATCGCCTAATCGGGCCAGCCCTCCGCAGGTGCAGCTCAGGAGCAAGCTCGCGCGTAGGCACGCGATAGCTGTCCCACTTCGGGCTCCAAACCGGCTTAAATTGCGCCCTCTTTCACGACACCAAGCCTGCCGGGATAGGGATTGATAAATCCGGAAAGTGCCATCAACTCGCCATTGTCTGCGGTCGCCATCTCGAGCGCTTCGGCCGGCGTGTACCAGCGAACCATCTTGGCGAGTATGGCTCCCTGGCGGCCGGCAACCCTCGCATCGAACAGAAGGTCGGTGCCAAAAGCCGTTTTGATTTTGTACTTTTTCGCCAGATTGTAGGCGTTGTCGGTTCCGGCGAATACCTCCAGCGCCTTTTTGCGGGACACCGGGTTCGCCAGCGGCGATGCCGATCGGTAGCTTCAGCTCGAGCCGCCTCGTCCGGCGAGTGCCATCGATTTTGTTGTTGCGCGCGACAAGTGCGATCGCGCTGGCCGGCGCCGCCCTGTTTTTTGTCGTGGCGGCGATCGGGAGCCTTACGGTCGTAACCGTGCTTGGCCCGAATGATTCTGTTTTCCGTCGGCGTCGGCGCGGCATCGCCAGTCGCCATCACCCGGGGCGGCCATCGTGCTCGATTTCATGGAGCCAGCCTTCGCCCTCGGCCGGGTCGGCCCAATATCCGTCCAACCGACGGTCAGGCTTGCGAGCGCTGCCGTTGATCGCGTCCTTCACGCCTCTTCGATATCCTATATACCGACGAGGTCTGGCGTCTGTGGTCGGCACTGGTCGAGCAGTTCGGCCAAGGATAATGTTGGACATCGTCTGAAACCAAGGGTTCGAGAGACCCAGTCAAGGACGGAGATCCGATGCGTCGCGCCGATACCGGAAAGCACGCGAGGGAGCGAGCATGCCGAAGCGCCAAAGAGCATTGCGAGTTGAGGTGCAGATTTGTGCGCCCAAGCCATCGCAGTACCGATGGGAGATTTACGATGGCGATGAGCCGGATGCGATCAAGCTGTCCCAGGCGACCTATCGATCTGAAGAGGCGGCAAGGGCCGCTGGTAATGTCGCTCTAAAGCGCATTTTGGAACATGAGTGAAATCTATGCCTCTAGGCCGAAGCGACCGCGGGCATGCGATCGCGCAGCTCATCTACGAGCACTCGAATGTTCTCCGAGTAGTCGACCGGCACCGCGACGAGATGGACGCCGCCCGCCTCGAATGCCGCTTCCAGCGCGGGGACCAGCCCGTCCGCTGTCTCGATCCGCCAGCCCTTTGCGCCGTAGGCCTCGGCATATCTGACGAAGTCAGGATTGCCAAAGGTGAGCCCCCAATCGGCGAAACCCTCTGCCTCTTGCTTCCAGCGGATCATGCCAAAGGCGTTATCCCGCAGGATCAGCACCACCAAATTCAACCCGAGCCGCGTCGCCGTTTCCAACTCCTGCGAGTTCATCATGAACCCGCCGTCGCCGCACACGGCCAGCACACGCCGGCGGGGATACAGGATCGACGCCATCATCCCGCTCGGCAGTCCCGCGCCCATCGTCGCGAGTGCATTGTCGAGCAAAAGCGTATTGGCCACATGCGTGCGATAGTTGCGTGCGAACCAGATCTTGTACATGCCATTGTCGAGGCAGACGATGCCGTCCTCCGGCATCACTTGGCGGACGTCGTGAACGATGCGCTGCGGCGTCGCCGGGAAGCGGCTCTCGGTCGCCCGTTCGGTCAGGTGTGCGAGGATTTTCTCGCGCAGCGGCAATAACGAGGAAGCCGTCTTCAGCTTGCCCGCAAGCCGGTCGGCGAGCAGCGCGAGGCTCGGTCCGACATCGCCGACCACTTCGGCGGGCGGAAAGAAGACTTCCTCCACCGTCGCCGGCACATACCCCACATGGATCACTTTGGGCCCATTGTGGCCCATGATGAAGGGCGGCTTCTCGCCGTATCATGGCCAATCGAGAGGATCAGGTCGGCCCCGTTTATCGCCTCGTGCACGTAGTCGCGCTCGGACAGAGCCGCCGTTCCCATATAGAGGTCCGAGCACCCGGTCACCGCACCGGAAACGACCCGGGTATCCAGGTTCACGACGAGCTTGCCCGTTCGAATCGTCGATCCGGTTTTCTGGTCTACGGGTTCGAGCGCTGCAGACTTATCCAACGGCATCCTCCCGAAGCGGAATCCCGCCGCCCCTCCCCAAGCGAGGACAAACATACTCACTCCAACTCTATAAAAAAGCAGGTAGGACATCACGGCACCTTAAGCCGTCCCCGCCCCTATGCGAAGGCGCGGACGGATAGCTTCCGGTCGGGATCGGTGTGCCACGTCACGCAAAAATTGGCGGATGCCGCATCTTCGGTTCCGCAGGCGATCGCGCTGCCGTACCGTCGAGAACACCCTGCCATCGAGGCGCGCGCGGCGGCGGTTATGCCGAACTCCAAAACCGAGCCCAAAGATGCCGGAGAAAGGCTCGGTCCCCGGGGTCCGTCCGGACCCGTCAGACTCCCGCCGCCCCAACCGGCGGACTCGCGGAGCCGCTGCTCACCGATCAACCACTTCGCTTACCCCGTTGCGTCGGGCCTAGTACCTGCTTGCGGAAGTCAGCGTATGTGATCCCGGCTCTTTCGTCATGCCCGCGAAGAGCGGGCATCCAGGGCTCAATGCTCCGAATGCTCCCCTGGACACCCGCTTGCGCAGGAGTGACGATATCGCGGAAGAATGGGTCCGAGACATTCGCCAATTTTCGCAACGAGGTACTAGTGAGGTTCGCACAAGATTCGCCGCTGGAGGGGAACGGATTCGAACCTTCGGTTCCGCGACGCTCTCGCACCGCCGACAGCGCGACCTTGGTGTGACGCCGCCTGATCCGGGCGGTGAGTGGCGGCGCACCGGACCGCCGCCCGACAACTCGATCGGTTTGCCGAGGCAGGCAACTGCTCGGATGACCGTGCGCCGGTAGATCGGCCCCAACTCGGACGAAACCACAAACTGTTGCCTATCTAGCGCGGAACTGAACGTTCGAATCCATTCCGCTCCAGCGGGAAGTCACGCGAACTTCGAACTCTGGCGGGCTCAGGCCGCCGCGCGGACGGGATTGGGAGGTCAAGATGGCCCGAAGAGCGAGCGCGGCGCTAGACTGAACCGGTCGAGGGTCAGGCAGCATGGCGCAGCGCTTCCTTTTTGTGCTCGCGCAGATCGTCCGTGTTGAGGGGTATCCTGTTCAAGGCGAGGCGAGCGAGGACTACGACGCGACCTCGCAGAAGCCTGTTCGACAATGAAGGCTGCCTTCGGCGAAGCGGCTAACGACCGGCGGAGTGCTTGACGAGTGAGGGCGTGGCGCCGCACGGACATGCCGCCGATCGCGCTACCGTGCGCCAGAAAAAGACCGGCCGGCCCGTCGGTTCGGCTCACGGAGCAAACCCCTGAAGCTATCGACGCGTACCTTGGAGCCGCCGCCACAAGACCAGGGGAGTTCCTCTTTCCCGATCGAGGCAGCCGCACCCGACCCATGACCACACGTCAGTATGCGCGGCTGGTCTCCCAGTGGACCGGTGCCATCGGGCTGGGTCCAAGCTTTCTTCGGGACGCACTCGCTGCGCCGAACCGCCCAAGTGCGGCGCTCAGAACGACTTTGTATCACGATGGCCGCTTCGGGCATTTTGAGGATTGTCTAACATGCAGCGCTGGCGGTTCCTCTTAATCCTCGATCCGAACACCAAGAAGACTGTCGGGGCCTACTACAAGCGCGCCTTAGAGGAGCAGGTGGGCCTTCAATACCACGAGACGGCGGCAGATTTGGCCGACTCCTACTTCGCGTAGCGTCAACGCTTCGTCCACTGAGCGGACCATGATGATGCCGGAGGCCCCGTTCGCCAATGCGCCGGCAGCGGTCGTAAACGCTCGAAATACATCGATGGCTGCCACCGAGCCGGTGGCCCGCTCAGCGCCTTCCAGCAGGCTGTAGATCGATTTCCATGGGCAACGGACCTTTACTGGGTCGTTTGTCGATGCATCGTCCCCCGCGCCCGCCCGCACGATTCTCGCGGCGCGGACCGGTCATGTCGCGATGGGCGATGACTTTGGCGAACTTGCCGCGGATCGTATAGTTTTTTTGTCAAAAAGCTGAATGGATAGGTGACAAGGCGGCTGAGCCGCCCTACCAAAAAATTCAAAGTTCAGTCGACAGCATTTTTTCGAGTCCGGCTTCTTCGATCGAGAAAATCCTGATCATTGGTCCATCAACCATTTCGATTTGTGCCATGTTTTGACAGTCGACGGGGAATCCTTCCTCGATGAGGTCTCGAATCTCTTCTTTCGACCGCGCCTTCACATCGAAGCAGCCCTCGACTTCGACGCACACTGAGAGTAGGTGTTCAGTTCGGGATGTCGGTGTCGTGCCGGGCCAGCAGTTTGCGACGGCCCACCTCTCCCTGATAGGGGTTAACAGCGAGAAACATCGGGTCACCAAGAGGGTCGCGGTGCAGGCATCTGGTGCGGAGCCTCTTTCGACCTAAATCATAACCAGATGGCACAACCGGGTGGCAGCAACGTGCCTCCGTGGAACAAGGGTCGCAAAGTAGGCCAAAAGCGGGCATTGCGTCCGCCAGAGGTTTCGCTGATCCGAGACCGGTTGCGGGCGGAAGGTCGTGTCCGCGATCTGGCGCTGTTCAATCTCGCGCTGGACAGCAAATTGCCGGCCCGCGATCTCGTCTGCCTGCAAGTCAGCGATGTTTGGTATCCGCATCGCGTGCGCCAGCGGGGGCGTGTTGTGTTGCAGCGCACGGGTAAGCCGTTGCAGTTTGAGATCACGACCGAGACCAAAGCGGCAATCACAGAGTGGTTGTCCCTTCTTGGTTCTCCGATGCGACAGAAGTATCTCTTCCCCAGCCGGATCCATTCGAGATCGCATCTTTCAGGACGGCAATATTCTCGCCTCGTTTGCGATTGGGTCGAAGGTGCGGGACTTGACCCCGATGTGTACGGGACACAATCGCTGCGGCGCACCAAGGTGTTGTTGATTGTGCAGACAACCGGCAACCTCAAAGCAGCCCAACTCTTGCTCGGGCATACGAAAATAGAAAGTACTGCGCGTTATCTCGAAACCGAACTCAATGCGGCGCTCAAGATTTCCGAGAAAGTGGAGTTGTAATTATTTTTTGCGCGAGAAAGGGAGAAAGGGGATGATCTCGTTGACTTCCTGGGCACCATGCGACGGGATGCTGGGCTGAATCGTGCGCCGCTCAATACCGAGTTCGCGTGCGACTTGGCGAATTCCCCTTTTGTGGTAACGATTCGCATCGGGGGGCGCAACTTGCGCCGTCTGCTTTTGTTCCTCCGTAAGACCGATCCGACGAGCAATCTGCTCGGCGCGCTCAAGGTCAGTCAACTCTTTACGCATGAGGTTTTCCCCGATCCGCCAAAGCTCAGCCTCGGCCGCGGTGCCGTCGAAGACCACGGCTGGCACCATTGGCTACCCCATCGCCGACGGCGGTGCAGGCCGCCGCCAACATCACCCTCACGGGTGCTAGAGCCACCCGCGATGTCCGGGATGCTTCGGAAATCCCGGGCTCTCGTGCCGCGGTACTAGAAGTTCGAATCCATCTCCCTCCAGCGGCGAGTCACACAAACTCGATCATCGTGACCGGACTTTGCAAGTCACTCGAAAACCGCCGCACGATCGATGAGATCGACAGCACGCTCACCGCCAAGGGGCCGGTCGGGGCGCCCGTCAAGGTGCCCGCAGTTTGAACAAGGTTTAGTCGAGCGATCTGTCTTGTTTTCGCGTTTAAGCTTGGGATGCGCGATGGGCATCGCTGTCGACCGCAACTCAGCGGAAAGCGGCGAAGTTGCGATGCTCGGGTATCTGTTGCGCAACCGCAAGGTGTGGGGGCTGACGATTGGGTTTTCGGCCTACGGTTACTCGTTCTACCTGTTCCTGACCTGGTTGCCGAACTACCTCGTGCAATCCATGCACATGAGCATCTTGAAATCCGCTGGGTTCACTGCGATCCCCTGGGTTTGCGCTACGATTGCGGGTCTTGGCGTCGGCGGCTGGCTGATCGACCACCTGATCGCCCGCGGCTACGACGAGACGCCTGTGCGCAAGACCGTGCTCGTGGTGGGCATGCTGCTCGGTCTCGCGGTATTCGGCGCCAGCGTCACGACTAATCCGGTTTGGGCGATCGTCTGGATTTCGGTGGCGCTGAGCGGGCTCGCTGCGGCATCGCCAGTAGGCTGGTCGATCCCGTCGCTGATCGCCCCCCGTGGTGGAACCGGAACCATCGGCGGGATCATGAATTTCCTGAACAACATGATGGGAGTCGTGGCGCCGGTGACAACCGGCTACATTGTCGGCGCGACGGGATCCTTTGTCGGCGCGTTCCTGGCTGCCGGCATCGTGTTGGTCATCGGCATCGTCGCCTACGTGTTCATCCTGGGCCGTCTGGAGCCGATCGCAGATCCACCACCCGCGTGATGATTAAAAACCTCGAAATCCAAGGCTATCTGACGCGCATACGGTCGCAGGCAGACGGCCGCAGCGCCCGGCTCGACTTCACCGATAAAGGCAGGGCGATCCTCGTCAACGATCCGTTCGAGGCCGTGGTCCGCGCCGCGGACGACCTGCCCCCGGGCGTCCACAGCCATTTCGCCGCCGCCCTGCAGCGCATGCTCGGCCAGATCGCGGCGGAAAGAGGCAGACCTCCATTCGGCACTTGCGCGTCTTGTAAGCATCTCGAAGGTGACGGCTGCTGCCCGGAGGGACGGGCACCCTATGCCTGCGGCTTCATTGGTGAGCCGCTACTTCCTGAAGACCTCGACGAGCTCTGTATCAACTTCGCCCCGGGCAAGCCCATGGCAATGAAGGGCTCCGTCACCGGAGCCGCATCGCGATAAGTCCTGTTCTCGCATCACCGATTGTCATCGTCGATGATGGGATCATCATCGACGCCGAGGTGCTCGCGCCCAAGCTCGGCCTCTCGGCCGAGGCACTCAAGGGGGAGATGCGCAAGGGCATTGTCTACAGCGTCGCCGAGACAGGCGTCGACGAGGACGCCGGACGCATACGGCTTACTTTCAGGTATCGCACGCGAGCCTGGACCGTGGTGGTCGAGCCCGACGGCACGCTGGTCGAGAGCGCCGCATCCGCCGCCAAAGCACCGCCGGCGCACACCGATCGCCCAAGTCTGCTCGATCTCGCAAGGACCGCGTCATGACAGCCACGGCATGCGATGTCGGTAGGGCGACGGCCGGCGAGGGCAACGCACCTGAAACGCTCGCCCGTCGGCTTCGGACGCATCTTCAAGTGGTCGCCAAGCAGCGCGTCCCGATCACCTATTATTCTTCTCGAACCAGCGGGGGTCGTGATCGAGGATCTCCTTCTTGTAAAGGAAGGCGTAGGGGTCGGCGAGCGCCGGGATAAACGCACTCGTGGCGTATTTGAGGCGGAAAACGACAGTCTTCGCGTCGGGTGCTTCGACGGTCTGGATCATCGAATAGTAGCCGCGGCGCGCGCTGATCACGCCTTCCGGCGGGTCGACGATCTTGTTCCAGCTCGCCGCCACGTCGTATGCGGTCAAGACCGAGCCATCCTCGAACCTGACATCATCGCGGATCGGAAATGCGTAGGTGCGGCCGCTATCCGCTGGCTCGGGAATTTCGGTGCAGACATCGCAAACGAAATCGGTTGTCGAGGCGGGGTTTTCCGGGTTGACCCGGATCAGCACGCTATAGAATGGCGCCACCGCGTGGACCGTCGCAAACGTCGCTTCGCGATGGCCGTCGAAGCTTGGCGGCGCATCGGCCGGGATCATGTAGGTCAGTGTGTCGCCGCGTTTCGGCATCTCCGCGCCGGCCGCCGGCAAGCCGATCAACAGCAGGATGGCGACGCCCGCCGCTAACGATCGATGCATTTCCCCCTCCGCTACCCCTTCGCGCTGTTGGCCAGAGCTGTCGCGACCGGTCTCTCATCCCAGGGCCGAATTGTGCGCCAAACCCGCGGAATTTAACCAAAACGGCTGGGCGGATCACCAGAGCCCGCCGCCAATCAGGATGCCTGAACCGCTGAATTTGACAAGCGACGCAGTGACGAGGTGGCCCCGCGCGCGTAGGGTATTGCGGCGGTGTATGGAGGGAAGAATGTCTTACGAGCATATCCTGGTCGACGCGGAAGAGGGCGTGGGGATCGTGACGCTCAATCGTCCCGACAAGCTCAACGCCATGAACCGGCAGCTGTCGAGCGAATTGCACGACGCGGTGAAGCGGATGGATGCCGACGAGGCGATCGGCTGCATCGTCATCACCGGCGCCGGGGAGCGCGCGTTTTCAGCCGGTGGCGACATTCACGAGCAGCGCGAGGATGATCGCCGCTACAGCCAGGAGGAGTTGGATGCTCACCGCCCTCCACGCCGGGGCAGCTACGAAATTGCCGCTTGCACAAAGCCGACGATCGGGATGATCAACGGCCTCGCCTATGGGGGAGCGGCAGTGCTCGCCTCCTCGCTCGACATGCGGGTGGGTTGCGAGGACAGCCGCTTTCGCTTTCTCGCGGCTGCTTATGGCCGGATCAACAGCACCTGGACCCTGCCCAACCAAGTTGGCTGGCCGATCGCCAAGGAGTTATTGTTCTCGGCGCGGGTCGTCGAAGCCGAAGAAGCGTACCGCATTGGTCTTTTAAATCATCTGGTCCCGCGCGAGCAGCTGCGGGCCAAGACCCTGGAGCTTGCCCGGATAATCGCCGGCAACAACCGCGCCTCGGTGATCGGCATCAAGGCATTGCTGCTCGACCAGATGGGGCAGAACCTCGAACAGCAATGGAGCAAGGAGCGGCATTACACGACGCACGTCGTCAGAGGCGCCAAGGCGGAGGAGGCCTTCCCTGAATTCATCGCCCGCAGAGGCCGACCTCTTTCGTGATCACCTACCGGATCGAGCTTTGTTGCTGACCATCTTTGACACCTAGCCGGCGCTCCGCCCTGGCGTTCTTATTGGCTCCGCAATTTTCTGGCATGATTTGCCGTGTCATGGGCCGCGCCCGCCACGCTTTCAACTTCGATAGTGTTCTGGGCACCGGCCTGTGTCGGTCAGGCAAGCCGCCCATGGAGCGGATCCACCCTTGCACGAATTGCGGCATGGCCCGATGGATCGCTCGCTAGCGATCAGCAAACTTGTCGCGCTCAGCGCCGGTGCCGCGCTCGCCCGTCGGCGGTTCGAACCACAGCGCCGATGAGGGAAGGGTGCACATAAGGAGCAAGCTGAAAGGTGGGTCGGAGGCCGGCTGTATCCGCCGACCGCTTCTTAAGCGCAGTCTACGACTGGTGCCGATCCGATAGAGATCTATCGTTTGGCCCTTAGGTGATCGTTCGAGCGAGATGGAGAAGGAGCCTATCTTGGATACGCCGAAATTTCACGAAATCTGGGTTGAGCAGTGCGAGGCTACTGAGGGTATCAAGCGGCGCTACGGAACGAAAGCGGCGTTCGATTACCTCGTCGCAGAAAAATTGTTCAATTTTGCTGAGGCTGCGAGCTCACATCCTGCGTTCGCGAGAGAGCTTCCTCGGTTTGTCGCGCATGTCAGGGGCTTGTTTACAGTGCAGGAGATGCGGACACACCTTAATCGATTTCAATGCGAGCGGCGGGATGGTGATGCCTACATCCGCGAGCGCGACGAGTTCGATGAAGAGGGTGAGCAGGAGGAGGACGCGATGAGCCTCGAAAGCCCTATGGCAGCCACGGAGCGCGCTCGGCAATTCGCAATTATGGCAGAGTTATTGACCGCGGCGGAGCTCGGGACCTCGTGAGGGCTGGAAGGGCCGACGCCCTCGCCGAGCTTAGAGTGCGCTATATCGAAATGCCGGCGACACTCGAGCGGGTTTGGCGCGCCATTCGTGCAGATGCCGCAAGAAGAATGTGAGGGCGCGAGCATCCCAATGTCCTCGCCGCGCGCGATCAGGATCCCGCCTCCTGGGACGCCGATCTGTCGGGGCCGGAGCACTCGTTTGCGTCGGGTCGGCCGCTGGCGCAAAAGCGCACTCTGGATGTGGCGCAAGCTCAATGCGCTACCGAATACGGTGCGGATCGTCGTCATTGCTGCGACCATCCTCGCCGTCTTTTCCGCGACGAATCTCGTTTATCAAGTACTGCGGAAGCCCACCGCGGTGTTTGCTCCCGTGAGTAGCGCGTTCAATAAAACTCCTGTTGAAACCTGGCGCCAATATGCGCCGCTCTTTCGCGAGTATTCCACCGCATCCATCTCACCCGAGCTGCTCGCCGCGCTGGCGCAGGTCGAGGCCGCCGGCAATCCGGTCGCGAGCACTTATTGGCGGTGGCGGCTGACCTGGAACCCCTTCGCGATCTACCAGCCTGCCTCGAGCAGTATCGGCATGTTCCAGATGACCGACGCAGCCTTCGCCGAGGCGCGCCACTATTGCATCCGTGATCATATTGTCGTCGAGGACGGCTGCTCGTTAACCGGGCTCGATTCTCGGGTCCTACCGAGCCGCGCCATCGAGCTTACGGCAGTATTTTTGGACTGCAAAGTCACGGCGATTATCGCGCGCCCGCTTTTGGGCCCTTCCGCTGGGTACAGGTATCCGATGCGTGAGGAAGCCCGCGAGCGTGGTTGCCTTTCTCGTCACCGCCGGCGACACCTCTCATCCTGATCGCGCGGCATCAGCCCAAACTCCGATTAATCATCAGGCAATTCTCCTCTGGCATAACGTGCATATGTCAGACCAACGCATCCTAACATTGCACCAAGCCGATCACGCGAGAACCGATTTCGCGCTGATCGAGAGCAATCTCGAATTCATCGCCGGCCAGCTCGCCCGAGTGCCGAGGCGGCGGGACCTGGCGATGGCCGCGCTCGGGATCATCATCTCGACGGCGGCGCTCGTCATCCTGTGGGCGGAAGCGTTTTGGCGCCTATGATGAGGGCGGCGGCCGTTCCCGGTGCCGAGCATTATCGAGAGATCGCCGGCAAGCTGCGTGAGGCCGCGAGATCGTGTCGGTTCGCGGGCGCCCGGAACGAGATCCTGCATCTCGCCGCACGGTTCGAGAGCCGAGCCGATCATCTGGACCGGCGCACGGGATCGATGACCCACGCGCCTGTGCTGATCCGCGCTGCCCCGAAGCTGGTCTCGTGCATCGTCGCGATCGCGGTCGCGGTCGCCTCCAGCGCGCCATCGGCCAGGGAATACCGATCGCGCGAGGTGACGCGCGAATTCCAACGAGAGCATCCGTGCCCGTCCACCGGGCTCGCGACCGGCCGTTGCCCCGGCTACCGCAAGGATCACGTAAAGCCGCTCGCCTGCGGCGGGCCCGACGCGGTTTCGAACATGCAGTGGCAGACGATCCGCGACGCCAAGGCTAAGGATAGGTGGGAGCCGAGGGCCTGCGGCCACTGACCCGAGCGGGTTCACCCCTCCGCGACGATGATGGCAAAACCGGCTAATCCTGTTCCCACGCCGCGTCCGGTCGCACTGCGGATCAACACGGTGCTAGCC
>CAVOWP010000039.1:0-12688 GCA_963700185.1 uncultured Alphaproteobacteria bacterium | reverse complement strand
GTGTGATAGGCTCTCAAAGCAGGTACCCGGTGTTTCTAATACAGCTTACGGCTCGGCCGGCTCGCGGCGAGACGAATACGACTCCCGTAGGAAAATCGCTACCTACACTGAGTAGACTACCTCACCGCTCTGAGATGGGTACCGCTCGTTCCTCGCGTTGCCAAAGACAGCGAGCCTGGGCGTGTGACCGATCCCTCGGTTTCGCGGCAGGCAAATCAACGGAGTGGTCAACAGCTGGCCGCGTGGCCGTGGAGGTGTGATTTCCTGCCGCTCATTGGCGTTTCTTCACGGCCGCTCCCTTGAGACCTTTTCGTTAGGCGAGCAGCAGGAGACGGTCGATGCGCAGGCGTGCAGAACTTCGGAACACCGGGGCCAATAATCTTCTCCTTTTGGCCCGGGCGCGCCCTCCAACATGCGGCTCTACGCCAGGTAACCATCCAACGTTCGGGCTGGTTTCTTCGACAGTCAGCTGGTCGATCTGGCCGGGCGCTACGACCGGCCCGGCGATTATTTTGACCGCCGCGCCCGCTGGAACATTCAGCTGAGCCCTCGTCGCGACCGGACGGGCGTGCTTGCCGCAGCGGGCGGATTCGGATGCGGCACTGCGCGGTGCACCTCGGTCGCCGGCTTGTCCTCGCGTAAACCCTCATAAACGACCTGCCGCAGCAGGTTGTCGTCGGTCCAGGCGAGATATTTGACCTCGGCGACGAGCTCGGGCCGCACCCAGTGCACGCGGCTCAAGACCAGTGGCGATCCGAAGCGGCTGTCGCGCGGCGGCGGCACCGCGAGCGGCATCTTCGAGTGGCAAGTGGCTGCAGCCCGCCGCCTAGTTCCGCCCGCTTGATGCCGGTGCCAACGCGTCCGGCATAGACCAAGTTTCCATCCGGATCGTAGTAGGCGAGCAGCAACGCGCCGAGCCAGGGCCGCGAGCCTTCGGGATCGGTCCAGCCGACCACGACGAATTCCTCGCGGTGCAGGCATTTGACCTTGAGCCACAGGCCGCGGTTGCCGGGCGCGTAAGCCGCATCGGCGCGCTTCGAGACGATGCCCTCGAGTCGCCATGGCGCACGCCTTCTCATGAAATTCCCGGCCGTGCCCGATCTGGTGATCGCAGTAGTGCAGGGGTGAGCTCGCGTTCGACAGCAAGTGCCGCAAGGCGCGCCTTGCGCTCGATCAGCGGCCGCGGGCACAGATCCTCGCCGTCGAGATGCAGAAGATCGAACAGAAAGAAGACGAGCGCGGCGGCGTTGCCGCTGTCGGAGGCCAACTGGATCATGCTGAACGAGGTGACGCCGTCGGGCGCGCACGCCGCACAGCTCGCCGTCGAGATAGGCCTGCCGGGCGCCGATCGATGCCACGGCGTCGGCGATCGCCGGATATTTGTGCGTCCAGTCGAGCCCGGTGCGGGTGAGCAGTCGCACCGCGCCGCGGTCGAGGCGCGCATGCATGCGGTAGCCGTCGAACTTGATTTCGTGGAGCCAGTCCGGCCCGTCCGGCGCCTTGTCGACGAGCTGGGTGAGCTGCGGCTTGATCCATTGCGGCAAAGCGGCCGCAGCGGCGCGAGACGGCGCGCTACCGGCCGCGCCATGCCGGAAGCGGAGAGCGACTACGGTGCCGGCGCATGCGCCTCGGGATTCTTTTCGGCTTATCCGTCGGCGACCGCGAGGCGCGCGCCGACTGTCAGTGCGGCGAGCTGATAGACCGCGTTGCGGCCGGCGCGCCAGTCGGCAAGCTCCTCTTCGTCGAGGCTGCTCGGGCATACGCGGCTGCCATTCGCCGCGTACCGGCCGGATCACCGCGCCCGGGTCGAGCTGGCCGCAATCGACGCGCATCGTGCAGCGGAAGCGGCGGCCGACATCGAACGTCGAACTCGATGATGGTGTTGCGGGCGAGGCGCGGCGGGACCGGCTCGAAATAGGTGACTTTCCGGGGCGGGCTGCGGCGGGCCATTCCGTTCCTCCTCGTTGGGTCAGGTGCGGGGCACGATGCTCAACCCTATATGGGACGAAACGGTCCTGCCGGCATGTGTATTGCGTCGGCGAGTTGGGTGAGCTGCGGCCTGGTCCAGACCGGCCGAGGCCGCGACGCGCGCCAGCCGAGGCGTCGTCAGAAACCGCCGTGCCCGCCAAATTGAAAACCCCGGCGGGGGGAGGCCGGGGCTTTCGGGCGGACGAGCAAGGGGGAAGAATTCGATCGTCCAGAAAATATCTAACAGCATCACACAATGATCGTCGAGGTTGATAGATTTCCGGGACAAACCGGGCGTTTACGCCGCGGCAATCGGCTCGATCAGGCTCGAATCGTTATTCCTGACATTGCCGACGCGCGCGCTCACCGGCCAGCAGATCATGTCGTCGGAAGGGTAGGGCTACGGCGCAAAAGTTGAATATCCGATTTGCAACGGTACGTTGTGAAATTTGGCGGGTGAGTTGCGCTTATGACCGCGGTTTGGGCCGAACACATGTTTGAGCGTACACGCAAGAGGCTGAGCACGAGGGCCAAGAAAGGATTCCGCGTCGCTATCCCATCGCAACGATCGCGCTGCATGGCCCGGAGTAGGTCGCCGCCTACAGTCGATCCTCAAAAGGCCGGTTCGGCTAACCTATGCAAGGCTCGGGCCTACGTTGGACCCTTGCCCCACGTGTTTCTGAACTTGTCTAAGCGGCGTCTGCCGTAGGTACCGGTGTTACGCGGACGAGCTGGCCACTGGTAACAAAAACAAGAAGGCCCTCGGGAGCACCTGTGGCGGCGAGGTAATCCCGTATTTGCTCGCGATAGAGGTCTATCTGCTGGACACTGGGACTGACGTCCGTTTTCCAGTCGACCACGAGATCAATATCGCCCGTAGGCTGGTAGGCGACCGCGTCGGCGATGCCGCCGACATAAATCGTGCGATCGTTATCAGCCTGTGCCGAAAAGACCGTCAGCTCGGGCAGTAACCGGCTCCGGCATGCGACAATCTCGGGGATCGCAAGGGCGCGCAAAGTTGTCGCGGCCAACTCGGGAGCGTGCGCTCCATCCTCCGGCCGGGCTGCTTCGGATATGCCGAGCTGGGCCAGCAAGGCTCTTGCGCGAATTTCGAGCGCCTCGGTGCGGTCGGCAGTTTCCCCGGTGAGCGCTTCCTCGAGCAGCTTATGCACGACGAGACCTCGTTCGCGGCTGCCGCGGACCGCGCTCGCGACGGCGGCATTGTCTGGCTCTGGGGGAAGTTGGTCGGAGAGATCTGCGGCATCGGCGAAGATCTCCTCGCGACCGGGCGGAGGCTCTACGCTGGGTGGCATCTCGTGGCGGCTTGGGGCTGCGCCACATGACGGAGCGACGGGTTGCGGCAATAATGGCGGCTTCGCTGCGCCAGGTCAGTTCGTCCTGGGCATTCTTCGGGTCCGGAACATCGGCAAGCATGGGCGCGTACATGATGGCGCGGTGGTCAAAGGTCGGCAGATCGTCAAGCTTGAGGTCAACGATGCTCATCCAGTCATTCCCCTTCCGCTGGCTTTGCCGCGGAAGGAGCAGGAGATCGCAGGCGCGGGTTATCGCGACGTACCAGAGGCGTACGCGCTCGCGGCGCAGCTGCTCTCTTTCGGCAGCCTTGACCAAGTCATGATCGGCGGGGGCCTGGTCAAGAATCTTGAAATGCACTGTGTCGTCCGATCGACGGTGAAGAAACGCGGTGTCGTCATAGAGCTCGGTCGGGGAGTTGATCGGGATGACAATCGGCCATTCGAGTCCCTTCGCCAGGTGCATTGTTATGATCGGGACAGAGTCGGCTTCCGCATCGGGCCGGCCTTCGACCTGGGCCTCGGTGTCGTCCCAGTTGCGTCGCATGGCTTGCGTGAAGGCAGTGAGACCGCGGCCGTCATAAGCGCGCGCCATCTCCAGGAACAATTCGGCATTGGCGAGGGCGCGTTCGGGAGCCAGGCGGTAACGCGATCGGAGGATGGGGCGAATGTTGAGCTCTTCGATGGCCTCGGCGATGATCTGGTAGGGCGTTGTGGTGCGCGCTTTGCGAGCAAGGTTTTGCAGCACTTCGAGCGTGCGGTTGAGAATGGGGTGGGTGATCGTACCGCGATCGGTCCACAGATGGAGCCGCGGGGGAGGCGCGTTTTCCCGAGCCGGCAAAGCGGCGATGGCGTCCGCGATTTCTTCCTCGGTCAAGCCCACGAGCGGACCCCGGATAAGGGCGCCGAAGGCCAGTGTATCGCGCCGGTCGGCGATGGCGCGGGAGAGGGCAATGAGATCCTGGACTTCCTGCCGGCGGAAGAAGCCTTTGCCGGCCTGTGACGCGACCGACACATGGCGATATTCCAGGGCGCGCTCGTAGCGCCAGAGACTGGCGCCGGTGGGGGCGAGGAGGGCGATATCTCCGGCACCGCAGACTCGCATGATCTGCCTATGCTTGTCCCAGATTTGGTAATTTCCGATAAGCCGCTGGACGATCTCGGCCACGATGCCCGCTTCCTGTTCCCGCACGAGATCGCCATTGAGTTTGCCGTTGTCGTCTTTGTGGCTGTCGTCGATCGGGACTTCGAAACAGGCGACGGCAGGGCCATTGGGAGACGCCGCCCGGGTCGCCGTCAAGGGTGTGAAGCCGGGCTGTCCGGCCGCCTCTGACAGAAGCGGCTGGAAGCGGTCATTGGCAAACTCAAGGATCGGGGCTCGGGAGCGGAAGTTTGCCGTGATCTCGATAATGCCGGCGGGGTCTTGCGCGAGAAGAGCGTGTTTCGCCTGCAGATAGGTGTCAACGTCAGCGCCGCGAAAGCGGTAGATCGCCTGCTTCGGGTCTCCCACCAGAAACAAGCTGCCCGGGCGCAGCTTCCGGGCGGTCCACGGCTCGTCCTCGGCGCCTTCGCCGCAGAGCAACCAGAGGATCTCGGCCTGGAGGGGATCGGTATCCTGAAATTCGTCGACCAGGACGCGCGGATAGCGGCGGGCGAGGGCCTGGCGCACGCCGGGATCGCCAGCGAGGAGATCGCGGGCGTGATGGAGAAGGTCGTCGAAATCGAGCAGCGCGGCTTGCCGCTTATAGTCTGCGTACAGCGCCCTGAGCGCGTCGAATTCGCTCACGAACCGTGCGAGTGCGGCGGCACCGATTTTGGCTGAGAAACACTTGTAAACGTCGCTGCAGCGGTCGTAGATCGCTTTAGCCGCGGCGCAGAGCTGCTTCCCGCGCGCCTTGGCGAAGCCAGCTTCGGCCGCCGCTGCTTGCCATTTCCCTTGGTTTTGCCATGCCTTGAAGCGCGGTTCGCTGCCGTGGCAACAATCTGGGTGCTCATGCAGTAGAAGGCGGGCGATAGCGCGTCCGCTGATGGGAGCGCTGAGGGCGTCGTCGAGCATCACCCGGAACCGGGCGAGATCGGCAACACATTCGGCGGTCGCCAACTCGGCAATCCCACAGGCGGCATACCAATTGGCGAAATCGCGTATTCCCTGCGAAAGACTGCGGAGAAGATCGATGTCCAGCTCGGCTTGGGGGGCCCGCGCGGTCCGGTGGGTCCTCAGATAATTGGCCGCGTCGGCAATGAGTTCCACAGCCTGGTCCGGCGCGATGGCGAGAAGCTCTGCAAAGAAATCGTCTTCGCTGCCAAGATTCGCCATTGGCGGGATTCGGCCAAGACCATCGTCGCCGCGCGCACGCCCGAAGCGGGCCGATAGCCAGGCCGTCATCAAATCCTGATAGGCGAGATCGGCGGCCGCCGGATCGATGATGGTGGCTCCGGGATCGATGCCGGCTTCGATCGGGTATGGCTTTATGAGCTGCTGGCAGAAGCCGTGGATCGTCGTGCAGGTGATCTCGTCAATTGCTGTTGCTGCAGTTGCAATGGCGACGCGCTGATCCGCCGAAAGGCCGGTTTGCAGCGCTTGGTGTAATTCAGGAGGCACAGTCCCGGCGGTGAGGGAGGTGACGAAGCGTTCGATGCGTTCGAGGAGTTCAGCGGCGGCCGCCTCGGTGAATGTTATGGCCACGATGTCGCGAGGCCGAATGCCATGCGCCAGCATGAGAGCCACGCGTCCGGCCATCAGGGCGGTCTTTCCGCTCCCGGCGCCTGCCTCGACAAGCAGGGTTGCGCCGTAATCGAGCAGCGCACGTTGCCGCGCGCCAGCATCCGGAAGGGCACGGAGGTGATGGCTGCTTGGCATCATTCCATCTCCCAGAGGGAGGCGAGATCGGCCAGGCGTGCGGCGATGAGGGAAATTTCAGTTCGAAGTAGCCCTCCTTGGCTCCGCCCGGCAGGGCAAAGGCGAAATCGTTGTAGGTATCGGCCGCGCCGGGTCCCGGTAGTAGATTGCCGGCCGCAGATAGACGGGCCGCGGCCGCAGCAAATTCGGCAAGCAGGCACAGCACGGCATCTGGATCCGCAAGGGAATACAGCCCGCCATCGCCTGCTTTGGGGTATAGAAGGCGGCTGCGGACGCTGTTGACCGCCGGAAGCAGGGACCTGACGGCAAAGGCGTAAAGGCAGCGCTGGAGCTCGGCGCCGCCTTTAAGCATGGGTTGACTGCCATTGCGTGGCGGCTTGCCGGATTTGTAGTCGGTGACGCGGGCAACGTCGCCGGCTGCCGCTAGATCGAGGCGGTCGATGCTGCCGCCTATGCGCAGGTCCGTACCCGGAATGACAACCGGAGCCAGTGACTCCCACGGAAGTTTTGCGCGCTGCTCTGGTGTGAGATCGCGGGCGCGGCGATCGCCTCCGAATGGGATCTCGGCCCAGCTTAGCTGACCGGGGAGCTGGTTTTCTGAGAAGGTAAGGGCGACGATCGCGAGGTCGCGGATATCCTGGAGTTTTCTCCGCCAGATCACAGGCGGCGGTGTCGGCTGGGACTGCTCCCATGTAGTCGCGACAGTATCGAGCGCGCTGTCGAGCGCGGCGCGCAGCTCTTGAGGAGCAGCTGAGCCGAAACCGCCCGGTTGTGCAGCCTCGAGGCGCGCGACGGCAGTCTGCAGAGCGGTATGCAGCAGATTGCCGACTGCGAGGGCGTTGAGCAGAAGCGGATCTTCGGTCTCGCTGGGCTCGGTCCAGCCGAAACCGTATTGCCAGAGATAGCCGAGCGGATCGCGCAGCAATTTGACGAGCGAGGTCGCCGACTGCTGACGTTGAAGGGCCCCAGTTACGACGGGATGATCTCGGCGGATGAGTCCGTCGTCGGCCCGGCCGGCATGGCGCCGGCTAATTGCGGCAAGGTGCAGACCGTTACAGGAACCGCGACGCAGCAGTGAGCGACGTTCTCGCCGCGGCGGCGGCATTGCATCTGGCGTTTCTCGGTCCGCCGTGCCGTGCCAGGCGCCGCCCGGCACCGTCGTCGCCGCGATCCACGTCGCCGGCGGCAACGGCAACCCGGTGACCTTGCAACCGACCGGCGGCGATGTGGCCAATTTCGCGGTCAGCGGCTCGACCGTCGTGGTCGGCAGCGCCGGCATCGCGCCGGCGCATTGCGGCAGCACCCATTCCCTGACCGTCACCGCAACCCAGAGCGACGGTCAAAACCCTGCCGCGGCGGACCCAGCCGACCGGAAGGGGATGGGGGTATCGCCAGGCGCGCCGCCCGCGCCCGCAACCGCAACGGGTCCAACGCGCGCAATGCCGCGAAATTCGATAGGGGGTCTTTTTTCGTGAGCGCGATGGCAGCGACAACCCTCATTCAATCTAGGCGATCGGTCTGCCGCATCTGGGGGACGCCGATCAGGGGCTTGCTCGAGCGGGGTCGAACGGGCGTTCAGCCCACAGGCGCTTTAGTTCATCGAGCCCTTGCTGCCGAGATCGGTCCGGAGGGCCGGCAGGCTGGCTGCGCGGGAAGGTGCGGGCGGCATTAGGACAATGTTATATAGACTGCAATAGCGGCCGGCTTTTTGCCCTAAAAAGGTGGATCGGCCGTTGCGCCTTTCAAAAATTGGCATGGCGAAATGCTCGAAAATTGGCTTTTTGCCTTTAGGCGGACCATTTGTTTGGGGCCCGCGCCGGATTTTTGGACAGCCCGATAAGCTAGACGCCGACCCGGTCCAAAGGGGGGTGAGAGGTGGGCGTAAAGAGGAAGCAGCACAGCGCAGAATTCAAGGCATGTGAGCAATTGACGGCGCTTTCCGGGAGAAGACCTTGATGCAGCTGTCGGTGGAAATTTGGGGGTTCTACGAGGCCGATCACCGACTTGAAGCAGAGCTGGTGACACGTGCGGGCGAGCTGCTTGCGCGGACAGCAAGGCGCCGGCGTTAGACGACGCGCAGAAGGTCATCGACGATCGGCACTGAAAGATCGGGCAGCTGCAGGTCGAGTGGAGATTTCTCTGCCGGGCAGCCTGCCATCTCCTCAATGATCTTCACCAAGTTGGCGGCAGCCTGGACGAGAGACCCACGGTTTAACCGGGATAATTTCGAGATGGCACGCGGGTTGGGATCATTGACAAAGATTCGTTCAATTATGTCGAGCGTCGCGCTATGCTTCGGAAAATCGGTTTAGCGCAGCGATACGCTCGGCAATGTGAAACGCAGCGGACTTTTCGGTTCGTGTTCAACGGGGGATGAGCTTCGAAATGATGGCTGCGGTCCAAGACACTTTCGACTACATCGTGATTGGCGCCGGTTCGGCAGGTTGTGTCGTAGCTGCGCGGCTCAGCGAATCCCAGCGATATCGCGTTTTACTGCTCGAGGCAGGAGATCGCGATCGGAATCCGTGGATTCGTGTTCCGATGGGCTATTCCCGGCTGATCGCCAATCCGCGCCTTAATTGGATGTACGAAAGCGAGCCTGAACCGGATCTTGGAGGCCGAACTATTTACCAACCGGTCGGCAGAGTGCTCGGTGGCACCAGCTCTATCAACGGCATGGTTTATATGCGCGGCCATCCAGCCGATTACGATGAGTGGCATCAGCTTGGCTGCACCGGGTGGAACTGGGAGAGCGTACTGTCCTACTTCAAACGGGCCGAGGATCAGGAGCGGGGAGCGGACGAGTTTCACGGCGTAGCCGGTCCGCTACGCGTTTCCGATCCGCTGGTGCGTTGGGAGTTGGCAGATCGTTGGATCGCCGCCGCAATCGAGACCGGGCTGCCCCCCAACAATGATTTCAATGGTGCTCGGCAGGAGGGGGCAGGTTATTTCCAGAGTACGACGAAGCGCGGCCGCCGTTGGAGCAGCGCGGATGCTTATCTGCAAGCGGTGCGAAGGCGGCGAAACTTGACCATCAAAACTAACGCGCGGGTGGCCCGTATCCTGATCGAGGATGGCAAGGCTATTGGGGTAACCTTTGTCAGTGGGGGCGCGCAACAGACAGTGCGTACGCGGGGCGAAGTGATCGTCTGCGGCGGCGTGTTCAACTCGCCTCAACTTCTGCAGATGTCTGGGTTGGGACCGCCGGAGCTGCTGCAAGAGTTCGGCATACCCGTAATTCGCGCGATACCCGCGATCGGGCCAACCTGCAGGATCATTTCAATGTCAGGCTGGTGTTCCGATGCACGAAGCGGATCACATTAAACCATGTGGCCAATAGTCCTATTCGGCAGGCCTTAGCCGCCCTAGCAATACGGCTTGTTCAAGTCCGGCCCGCTGGCGAACAACGGTGTTTGCGCCGGAGGCTTTGCTCGCAGCAATGCGACGCTCGATCGGCCCGACCTTCAGCTCGATTTTATCAATTGGAGTGTCGCCGCGCGCGACGGGCGAGAAGTGCGTGCCCATCGGTTCCCTGGCTTTAGCGTCGACGTGGTGCACCTACGCCCACTAGCCCGCGGCAGTGTTCCGGCTGAAAGCCCGGACCCGCTCGCGACCCCAGAGATCCGCTTTAACTTCTTGCGTCAACGCGAAGACGTGAACGTGATAACAGTGGGCATGCGGCTAGCGCGAAAGATCGTGCGGCAGCCGGCACTTGCCAGTTATGTCGCCGAAGAAATCACGCCCGGACCGGGCGTCAAAACCGATTGCGATTTCGAGGCCAGCATTCGCGCGAGCGGCATCTCCAACCTGCATCCCGTGGGTACCTGCCGATGGGTGGAGAGGAGGCTGCGGTGCTCGACCACGACTGCGGGTGCGCGGAATTGGGCATCTGCGTGTCGTCGACGCGTCGATGATGCCCTCGGCCCCAGCTGGCAATACCAACGCGCCGGTGATCATGATCGGCGAGAAGGCCTCTGACCTTATTCTCGAAGATGCCCGGATGAGAGGCTGAACGAAGGCTCGCTATCGCCAGGCGGAGTCCTTGACCCGGTTTTCCTACTCCATCATTCTCAGGGACTACCACTGCCAAAACTGCGGTCGGGTGTCGGCCCTGACTTCTAACTGACGGACGGCGATATTCTGATCGGCGCCTGCAGGGGCGGGTGCATCATCGGCATGGTATGTCATTAATGTGGGAGGGATAGCCAAGTCCTATCAATGGCGTGCGTTTGCCTACACAACCAGCAGATGCATCCATTTGACGCACGAAACCGCAGGTTCAGGGTAAGACTTTTCAAAACCGACCGCGCTGCGTTGGGTCATGTTCACGCAGTGGGCCGGCCACCGAAAAGCGTCCTCGCTGCGTCCGGCTCAGATCGTAAAATGCGTTCGAAACCATTCTAATCAATAACAGCGTTGTTTGCCCTATTGACAAATCCATAAATTAATAATATTATAATTCGCAACGACTGCTGGCGGTCAGCGAAGAGCATGACCCACGTGGATTTTAAATTACGGTCGCTATCGGAGAGCTGTATGACCATCAGTATAAGCAATTTTAGCATAGATAATACCGCACCATTGGGGACCGTTATCGGTGTGCTGACCGCTCAGGACGCGTCGGGCACCGCGAGTACCATGCAGTTTCACATTAACGAAAAATTCCGCCGGATTACTTGCTATCTCCGAACAGCCTAGTTACAGCTCGCGCGCCAATCTTGGCCGCATGTATTCGGTGCGGGTTCATGCAAATGGGACAGTCGGTTACATTGGCAGCAACGGCGTATCGAACATTAGCGTCGAAATTAGCCGAGCCGCCGCCACTATCGTCGCCACCATTACAGCCGGTCATTACGGTCATGGCAGCACGCCGACAGTTCCGGATACGACGCCTCTAGGGGCGGTAGTCCCGAGACGTTTCCTCGCGATGAACGACGGCTCGCCTTTCGGCGGAACGGTCGGCTTTGGAGCGCATACGTATGAAGCTGGAGGAATCTCTTCGATTTCCGTATAATATCATTGTCATCTTGCCAGACCTGGCGTCGGTGAACATGGAGCACCCTGCACCATCACATCACATTGGTAGCGATTCCATGATACGACTGGTCGCGCTCGTCAGACCTGTAACGGGCGTCTACGGCACTCCCCGTCCGGTTGTCTGTAAGTCTCAACAGGGCTGATGTCTCAAAACTTTCTCGCCCGATCGAACGATACCGCGCGCCGAATACAATGAACGGGAGAGGTCATCGGCGACTCACCTTCGGCAACCCCCGGCGCCGTAAAAACTACGCCGATAACTGTGGTGTCGACCGAACTCTGGCATGAAGGGATAATCTGCCAACGCTCGCCGCGGCCGGGGCGCGGCGATCACGTCGAACGGTGCCGGTGGTCGGATGATCTCTCGCACGACGGCAAGTGAACCTCTAGTGCACCGTCTGGATCACTTTGCGTGCCGCGGCACCGACCTTCAGAGTCCGACGAAGTCCTTGCCCAAGGGCTCCGATCCGCGATCCGGCAGTTGGGGGTTGCGCTGAGTGACCGAATTGGCGGATTGGGCCGGTATGGGAACAGATCTGAGCGAGTGGATCGCTCACCCTTTGGGTGAGCAACCTGAGGTGGAGGAGTGGTCGGCGGTCGCGGATACTTTTGCCGGCCGTGTCCATATCGAGTGGGACACCACGGCGCCGGTCACGCCACTGGGACAATTGCCGTTCTTCATTGAGTATCTGAAGCAGGGCGGCCTGTTCGACGGCTGGGTGGCGGATTGCCCGCTGTTGTTCACCAGCCCAAACGCCCCGCGCAAACGCGACGTACTGGGCACCTTGCTGTTATCGGTGCTGGCCGGGCACCGGCGCTATGCCCACGTCACGGCGTTGCGCTGCGACGCGGTCAACCCGCCGCTGCTCGGGTTGAGCAAAGTGGTCAGCGAAGATGCGCTGCGGCGGGCGCTGGCGAAGATCGACGAGACGGCGGGCATGCAGTGGGTGCAAGGGCATCTCGATTATTGCGTCCGGCCGCTGCTCGAGGAGCCTTGGGTTCTCGATGTCGATGCCACGATCAAGCCGCTCTACGGCCATCAGGAAGGCGCGGTGGTCGGCTACAATCCGCACAAACCGGGGCGGCCGTCGCATTGCTATCACACCTACATGCTTTCGGATCTGCGCCTGGTGCTGCGCGTTGAGGTGCATCCCGGCGATCAACACAATCCCAAGCACGCCGCCGCCGGGCTGTGGTCGCTGTTGGCGGCGCTCGGGCGCGAACGCTGGCCGCGCTTGCTGCGCGGTGATGCCGAATGGGGCAACGAAGGGGTGATGGCGCGGGCCGAGCGGGAGGGATTGCCGTATTTGTTCCGTCTGCGCGCCACCGCGAACGTCAAGCGGGCGCTGGAGCGCGCGATGGCGGAGCGCGACTGGAGCGATGCCGGCCACGGCTGGCAAGGCAAGGAAACAAAGCTGCGGCTGATGGGGTGGAGCCGGCAACGACGGGTGGTTCTGCTGCGCCGCCAGTTTGATCGCCCGCTGGCGCTGTTGGATCGCACCGATCCCGGCCA
>CAVOWP010000038.1:0-20408 GCA_963700185.1 uncultured Alphaproteobacteria bacterium | reverse complement strand
TTACTTGAAGTGTTGCTGATCCGCGTGGCGCTGTTGTCGTCATTGAGGCTTCCGACGGAGACTTTTCCCCTCTATTAAAACATTCGAGGCCGGGAATTGAGGCTACGGTGAGCTTCGTGCATCTGGGCGTGCGCGATGCAACTGAGGCCCTATCCTCATGGTCGTAAGATCGCTTGCTCCTAGTTACAAGATCGCTCGTTGGAACCTCGTGACTTATGTCGCTGCTGGGGGCAACAATATCTTCATCGATTTCGGCTGGGCGGAGCTTCCGCGATTGGTCGAGCCCCACCAACGGCGAACGCAGACGCTAGAGCAGTGCGCGGTCGGATCAATACCGCGCGTTTCCGGGTGTTCGCGGGAAGGGGATCGCGTCGCGGACGTTGGCGAGGCCGGTGACATAAGCGAGGGTGCGCTCGAAGCCGAGGCCGAAGCCCGCATGCGGCACCGTGCCATAGCGGCGCAGATCCCGGTACCAGGCGTAGTGCTCCTTATCGATGCCGTGCTCCGCCATGCTCGCGTCGAGCACCTCGAGCCGCTCCTCGCGCTGGCTGCCGCCGATGATCTCGCCGATCCCCGGTGCGAGCACGTCCATCGCTGTGACCGTCCTGCCGTCGTCGTTCACCCGCATGTAAAAGGCTTTGATGTCCTTCGGGTAGTTCATCACGATGACCGGTTTCTTGGCGTGCCTTTCGGTCAGATAGCGCTCGTGCTCTGATTGCAGGTCGATGCCCCACTTTACCGGGAAACTCGAACTTCTGCTTCGCCCGCCCGAGCACCGTGATCGCCTCGCCGTAATCCATATGCACGAATTCCGAGCCGACGATGCCCTCGAGTTTCGCGACCAGCCCCTTCTCGATCCGCTCGTCGAAGAAGGCGAGATCCTCCTGTCTTTCGTTCAGTAACGTCGCGAAGGTGTATTTCAGCAGCGCTTCCGCCAAACTCGCATTGTCCGACAGATCGGCGAACGCGATCTCCGGCTCGATCATCCAGAACTCGGCGAGGTGGCGGCTGGTGTTCGAATTCTCCGCACGGAACGTCGGCCCGAACGTGTAGACCTTGGTCAGCGCGAGGCAGTACGCCTCCACGTTGAGCTGCCCCGACACCGTCAGGAACGCCTCGCGGCCGAAGAAATCCCGCTCGAAATCCACCTTGCCCTGCGGTGTGCGCGGCACGTTGGCGAGATCCAAGGTCGATACCCGGAACAATGCCCCCGCCCCCTCGGCGTCGGAGGCGGTGATGATCGGCGTGTTGACCCAGAGAAACCCGTGCTCGTCGAAGAACCGGTGGATCGCCTTCGCCAAGCTGTGCCGCACCCGCGTCGCCGCACCGATCACATTCGTGCGCGGCCGCAGATGCGCAACCTCGCGCAGGAACTCCAAGGTGTGCGGCTTTGGCTGGATCGGATAGGTGTCCGGGTCCTCGACCCAGCCGATCACGCGGAGCGCGCTCGCCTGCATCTCGAAGGGCTGCCCCTTCGCCGGCGACGGCACGATCATGCCCGTCGCCTCCACCGCGCAGCCGGCTGAGAGCTTCAGGACCTCGTCGGTGTAGTTGGGCAAGGTGTTCGGCGCGACCACCTGCACCGGATGGAACGACGACCCATCCGACAGGTGCACGAACGAAATGCCCGCCTTCGAGTCCCGCCGGGTGCGCACCCAGCCTTTGATCGTGACGGGTGCGTCCTGCGGGGCCTCGCCGGCCAGGATCTCGCGCCCGCTGAACTCTCTCTTCTCCATCGTCGAGAGTTACTCAGGCAGAGCGACCTTGTCCAGTCATCCCAACGAATGGATCAAGGGCGATCGCGCGCAAAAGCGGGACCATGGGCCGGGCGAGCCGGAAATCGGCGTCGCATCCGTCGTAGCGGCGCGTCTCGACGGCCGGCGGCGGCGCCTCCGCTTTGTGAGAGGCCGCGGATTCCCTGCTCCGTGGCGGTTCTGGTGGCCCACAGGAATGCCGAAGACGCCCTTCTTCGCCAGCGTCTCCGCGCCATAGGCTCCCGGCACGGATTTGCGCTGGTCCGGCGGCACCTGGTCGACCCGCTGCGGCTGCACGTTGCCAACCGGATGACCGGTGGTCGGCGCGTCGGTTTGGGGCAGCGCATCGAGCCCGGCCGATTCGCACGGTGAAATCGGGCTTCACGCAGCAGTCCTGCGACATGCAATTGGCGTCATGAGGAGCACGTTCTCACACTCCGGGCCGAAATTTTGCAAAAGAGATCACTCCTGTCGTAGGTCCTGAAGCGCAGCAAAATCCTTCTGACCCGGTGATAAGCGAAAGTTATCAAGGGTTTGGGTATGATTTAAGCCGACACCGCTGCGACGTCGACGATGCCTTTTTGGACGGAGAGGTGTGATCGCTGCCGACGAGACCGGCCGGTTTTGCATTAAAGCGAGGTGCGGTAAGCCATCGGATAACCAACCGCACCCTCCTCGCTATACGGCGTCGCAGCAGCGTCTGTTGACGGGCCGGCTGGCGAGGCCCGTTATCACCGGGTGCTACTTCGCTTCTTAACGCCAGTGACAGCCGGGTCTGTCGAGGGCCGTTGATTTCTTTTGCGAGCGCCGGTTAAGGGCAAGAGCAATGCCGGCTGACGTCGATCGGGTGTCTGCTTGGTTTGCTTCCTTTTTGCCGTTCTTTGCTCCGGCGCGGACGGTTCCTGCGCAAGGCTGCGTTTCAGGGCAGCCATTAAATCGATCACCGGCGATGGCGTTGACACCGCCCGCGGCTCGATGGTCAACCCTTTCATCTTCGCCTCGATCAGCTGCTGCAACGCCTCCTGATAACGGTCGCGGTAGATGCTCGGGTCGAAATTGCCGGTCCGCTGCCTGATGATCGTACCCGCGATTGCCACCATCTCGGCATCGAGATCGCCCTCGGCGCTGCCAAATTGCGGTGCCCGAACTTCACCTGCAGCGCGCAACGTAAACAGCGCCATCCCGGTACCGCGCGGCTCTACCATGACCATCCGCTCGCGCCGGCTGAGGGTAAGACGGCCAAGACCGACGACACCAGCCTGGGCCATTGCCGCGCCGATCACTCGGAGCGCCTCGACCGCGATCGGACCATCGGGATAGACGTAGTACGGGCTGTCGAAATAGACCGGATCGATGTCGTCGCCCGCCACAAACTTCTCCAGGTCGATAATCTTTGAGCTTTCGACATCGAGCGCCTTCAGCTCCTCCGCGGTGAAGGTGAGAAATTGGCCGCGGCTGTATTCGTATCCTTTGACGACCTCGCGCTTCTCGATCTCCTCGCCGGTTCCGGGATCATGCGGCCGGAGCGTGATCCGGGTAGCGGCGGGGCTCTGCTCTCCATCAGCGCTGGCATTGTCGTCGAGGAGCGGCGGTAGCGATGGCGCAGAACCCTGCCGCCCTCCACCCCGATCCGGCAAGTCGTCCTCGTCCACATCGACCGGCGCTGGTTGCCACACCTGGTGCAAGCGAATGGGTTTCGTGCGTGTCGTCGCCGGCGACAAATAGATCGGGCAGGACACCAGAGAAAGGCGCAGGAAACCTCGCCAACTCGCCCGCGGCATTTCAAATCTCCTTGACCATACGGTAAGTCAACGGCCGGTGCCGAAGTATAGATCCTGCTTCGGCGCAAGAGCCGGATCTGATTACGACGTTAGTCAAAGGTGATCGTTGTGCGTGCATCACGCAGCGGGAGCGCCAAAGCCGGCGTGTCTCAGTGTTGCAGTCCCGCGCGGCACACCAATCGTGGAAACGCTTGCTCATGGGGCGGCCTCCGAAGCGGCGTGCACGGCCAGCAAATCCTGGCGGTAGCGCGCGACCATTTTTGAATAGCTGTTGCTGCCTTTGACCTCGTAGTTGCGCACCCCATCCCAATCGCCGGCTTTGGCGAGGCCGAACAGCCGGTCGAAATGCTTCTGGTAATGGGGGTTCGCTGCTGAGGTCACGACCGGCGCCCTTTGGGGAAGCCGCCCGGCGGCGATCGCCTCGGGGTCGATGGCATATCTCGACCGCGACGACTTTTGCGGCGCCGTCGCTTTGGCACGCCGGGGCTGCTTGGCGGTCGTCGCATCGCGCTCCGCGTCGTAAGCCCGAATATCGGCCTCCCGGAACATGCCGGAGCCGCCGCCGGGATATTCGGCGCGCCAATGATCGGGATCGAGGCGGCTTATAATCGTTGCCTCACGCCACGATTTGCGCTTGCGCACCATCACGCGGGTGCCGTGTGGCCATTCGTTCGGCGCCGGCTCGCTCAATGCCGGGGCGGGCTCAGTGGCCACTGGCGCTGGCTGTGACGCGGCCTCAGCCTCTGACGCGGGCTGCGGCGCAGCGTCAGTCGTCGCGGGCTCGGTGGCCGCTGGCGCGGGTTGTGACGCGGCCTCAGTCGGCGACGCAGCTGCGGGCTGGTCCGCTGAAGCCTCGGCGATCTCGGTTTCGACTTCATCAGTGGTCGGCGCGGTCTTGGCGATTTTCCAGACGATCTCAAACCGCCCATCGTCACTGGGCTCAATGCCGTAGTCGACCGCCGGTGCGGTGCCCTTGCGGATCATTGCCTCGGCGGCACGCTTGGCGTTCTTGCGCAATGTGAAACTAGAAGCAGTGGTGTCCATCGGTTTCTCCTATTGAAGACGACGACACACACGCTCCATTCGGCCGCACAGTCCACCGGATTGCGTGGTTTAAGCCTGTGTCATTGCGTGGTTAATATTGGTGCACTTTGTGACCGGCGACCGGCCTTTCGGGCTGTATGATTTCGGAAGTTTTCCCGGCTTGCCCAGTGAGGATTTGCAGCAGCACGAGGTGATCCATCTGATCGCGCTTGGCTTTGCTGCAGCCGGCATCGCGGCGATGCCATTTTTCTGCGAGCAAACCAATGCCGGGAAGTCATTTCGCGCGATCCGCAGGGATCCGCTACTGGCACAGAGCTACGGCATCAATGTCAGCGCCTGGAAACTCTGTGCGTCGGGAGCGCTCGATCCGCGCCTTAGCAATTCCAGCATCCGCTCCGGCGTCAACGGCAGACTAATCTCGGCCACGCCGAGCGCGTCGGCCACGGCATTGGCGATGCAGACCGGCGTGCTCATCGCATTGCCTTCCGCTACGCCCTTGGCGCCGAGCGGCGTCACCGGCGAGGGGCTCTCTTGATGTAGCATCGTCAGGTCCGGGATCATCGAGGCGGTCGGCACGGCATAATCGGCGAAGCTGCCGGTCAGGAAACCACCGTCCTCGGCATAGACGAACCGCTCGTATAGCGCCGCGCCGATCGCCATCGCAAAGCCGCCGCGCACCTGCCCGTCGAACAGCGCCGGGTTCAGGATCCGGCCGGCGTCGTGCAGGCTCACGTATTTATCGATGCGGATTACGCCGGTGTCGCGGTCGACCTCGATCCCGCAGAAATCGAAAACAAAGCCGTAGACCGCTGAGCTGTTGATCTCGTCGGCCGCATTCGGCGCCTCGAGCGCCGAAGGGCTCCAGAACACGGTTTCCTGCAACGGGCACGGCTCGGGATCGGGCAGACTTCCGGGGAACCAGTGACTCGCGGCGGCAACGCGGGCAAAGCTCAGCGAATTTTCCGGGTTCAAGGCGGCGGAGATGCGCCCGTCGGCGAAGCGGAGATCCTCCGGGCGTAGATTCAGCTGCGCCGCAGCAACGCGGGCGAGCCGTCCTCTGAGCCGGGTTGCTGCGAGATAAGCGGCTCCGGCTGTCGCGCCGGCAAACCGGCTCGAATAGTTGCCGGCGGCGATCGACCACGCATCCTTGGCGGTATCGAGGCCCGCATCGACCCGGATTGCGGCAGGGGTGAGGCCGAAGATATCCGCAATGATCTGCGCCGTCACGGTGCGGTGGCCTTGGCCCTGCGGCACCGAGTCGATCGTGACCGAAACGCCGCCGAGCGGATCGAGAGCCACCGTCGCGGCGGCCTGCGCGCCACCTTTCGGGCCGGCCTTCTGCCGCTCTTGCGGGGTCAGCACGGTCGTGATGTAGCCCATGTTGGAGATTGACGGTTCGACCACCGCGGCAAAGCCGATGCCGTAAAGCCGGCCTTCGGCTCGCGCCAGATCGCGCCGGCGTCGCAATTCGGCGAGCCCGCCCCGTGCGGCGGCGAAATCGATAGCCGCGCAGTAATCGCCCGAGTCGAGGACGGCGCCGGCAGGGCAGCGGTACGGAAATGTCTCGACGAGATTGCGCCGGATCACGTCGAGCGGATCGAGGCCGAGCGTCGCGGCGATGCGTTGCATCAGCCGCTCGAGCGCAAAATACACCTGCGGCCCGCCGAACCCGCGGACGAGCCCGCTCGGGGTCTTGTTGGTCAGCACGACCCGGTTGCGGATCGTCAAATGCCTAACCCGATAGGCGCCGGTCATGTTGCCGTGCATGCGGTAGAGCGTTGCCGGCTCCGGCGCGCGCAAATAGGCCCCGCAATCCTCCAGCTGATCCCAGGCGAGCGCAGTGATCATGCCGTCCTTGTCGACCGCGGCCGACAGCGTCGTCACGCGGTTGGTCGCCGAGGTCGCCGCGACGAGATGCTCGAGGCGGCTCTCGACCCATTTGACCGGCCTGCGTGCTTTGCGCGCGGCGAGCGCCAACAGCACGATGTAGGGGAACACCGCGTGCTTGACGCCGAAACTGCCGCCGGAATGCGCCGGCGTCAGCAGCCGCAGCCGATTTCCCGGGACACCCAGAGCCATCGCCATGACCGGGTGCATGGCAAACGGGCCTTGGAAATTGGCGATGACCTCGTAGGCCTCTTCGCCGGGTGAATACTCGGCGATCACGACAAAGCATTCGATCGGCGTAGCGGAATTGCGCGGGTAGCGGGTCGTGATCGAAATTCGATGATCGGCTTCGGCAAATGCGCTCTCCGGGTCGCCGTAGCGGAAAACCCGTTCGCTGACCACATTCGAGCCGACGGCCGGATGGAGCAACGGCGCATCCGGCCGGGTCGCCGCCTCGGGATCCACGATCGGCGGCAACGGCCGGTATTCGATCACGATCTGCTCGAGCGCATCCTCGGCGGTATGGCGGTTGCGCGCCAAGACCACCGCAACCGGCTCGCCAACGTAACGCACCCGGTCGATGGCGAGGCACCATTGCTCCATCCCCGTCTTGACGGCGACGGCAAACGGTCGCGTCCAGCGACGGGCATCCTCACTGGTGACGACGCAATCGACGCCTGGCACAGCCAGCGCGCCGGTGACATCCACGGACAGGATATCGGCGTGGGCGTGAGGCGAGCGCAGGATCGCCGCATGCAGTGTGTCTGGCCGAACCGGGAGATCGTCGCCAAAGCGACCCTGGCCTCGCAATAGGTCGGCGTCTTCGAGGCGGCGGACCGCGCGTCCGGTATAAGAGGGCTCATGCGCCCCGCTGCCCCGGTTCACTGCGTCGCTCGTCGACGTCGTCGACCCGGACCTCATCGTCCGCGGAATTTCGGCGTGCGCTTCTGGTGAAAAGCCTCGACGCCCTCGCGGAAATCGTCGGAACTGCGCAGCCTGCCGTAGCATTGGCCTTCGAGCTCGATCGCCAGCGACAGACCCGCATCCTCGATGTCGTTCATTAGCTTTTTCGCGCTGCGCTGCGCCAACGACGGAAAGCCGCGCAGCTCTTCGGCGAGCGCGTCGCTCGCCGCTTCAAGTTCGCCATCGGCGACGCAGTCGGTCGCAACGCCCCACTCATACGCTTGCCGACCGGGAACGCGCCGCGACCGCATCACAATGTCCTTGGCCCGGGTGATGCCGACCATCTTCTGCAGCCGCGCGGCACCACCCGAGCCCGGGATCTGGCCGAGACGCTGCTCGGGAAGGGAATAAAGGCAGGTTTCCGAGGCGAGGCGGAAATCGCTGGCCAGCGCCAATTCGAAGCCGACGCCGAAGCAATAGCCGCGGCTGGCCACAATCACCGGCTTTCGACAGCGTGCCGGTGCCGCGATGTTCCAGGCGAGGCGCGAGACATGCTCGGGCGAGGCATCGAGAAAGCCCCGGATTTCGCCGCCGCTCGAAAAATGTTCCCCCTCCGCCCGCAATACGACGACGCGGACGCGCACATCGGCGTCGAGCGCTTCGAACACGGTACGCAACTGCTCACGCTCAACCATCGTGATGACATTGAGCGGCGCCCGGTCGAGGATCACATCGGCGCGCTCGCCGCGCGGGATCGATCTCGAGGCGGAAGCCGTCGAAACTATCGGGGAGCACCGGCAACAACGGCGCGGGATCGGTCATCTCATTCCCTTCGATACTCGCCGGCCAGGAGAAGCCGCCGCAGGATCTTGCCGACCGGCGATTTCGGGATCTCGGCGACGAACACATATTCCCGCGGCCGCTTGTAATCGGCGAGGCTCGATGCGCGGCACCAAGCATCGAGCGCCGCCGACTCGACCGCAACTTCAGCGTTCGGGGCGCGCTTGACAAAAGCGGTGATGCGCTGACCCCAGCGCTCGTCAGGCCGTCCCGCGACCGCTACCTCGGCGACCGCCGGATGCAAGGACAGCACGCTCTCGATATCGGCGGGCGATACGTTCTCGCCGCCGGATATGATCATGTCGTCGACCCGGCCGGTGACGAAGAGATCGCCCTCCGCATCGAAATAGCCGGTGTCGCCGGTGAAATACCAGCCGTCACGCAACGCACGGGCATCGGCGTCGGGGCGCCGCCAATAGTCCTCGAATGCCTCGTCGCTCGCCGCATCGGCAATGATCTGGCCCTCCTCGCCAGTCGCCGCTCGCGCATCGGGACTGTCGGTGCCGAATTTGACGACGCGGATCCGCTGGTTCAGCCCCGCCTTGCCGGCCGAGCCCGGCTTCGCCGCGGCGCGCGGCTCGGTCGTAAAGGTGTAGATCTCGGACGAGCCGTAATGGTTGACGAATAAAGCCGGGCGGAACGCGGCATCGACGCGCTGCGACAGCCCGTCCGGCATGGCCGCGCCAGCAAAGCCGAGCTTTGTGACCGAGCTGGTGTCGTAAGCAGCGAAATCGGGGTGGCCGACCAGATCGTGGTACAGCGTCGGCACGAGATAGAGACTGGTGATCCGCTCCCGCGCGATGTGCCTCAGTGCCGCCGCCGCATCGAAGTGATGCTGGCAGATGAACGCGCCGTCGACGAGCGCCATCGCCAGCAGTGAACGCACGCCCATTGTGTGATAGAGCGGCATGACACCGAGCGTGCGCTCGCCCCGGAAGTAGAGGTTCTGAGCGACATGGGCGAGCGCCGCGGCGCGCTCGGCGCGCTGCCGGCGCGGCACACCCTTCGGCCGCCCGGTTGTGCCGGAGGTGTAGAGCAGCAGCGACAGATCCTCGGGCCCGGCCTGCGGCGCAAGGCTGCTCGCGGCGCCGGCCAATTCCTCGAAGCGGCAGGTGCCGCCTTCGGCGCCGCCAATCGCAATGCGCGGCAGTCGGCGCGCCGCAACCGCGCCGCCGACCGCGGCAGCGGCCACCTCGTCGAACACGATTGCACCGGCGTCGGCATCGCGCAGGCAATAATCCAGCTCTTCGGCCTTGCTGCGCCAATTGAGCGGGGTCACGACGATCCCGGCGAACTGACACGCCCAGTGGAGCGTAGCCGTCTCCAACCGGTTCTGCAGGATTACAGCGAGGCGGTCTCGGCGGCTGAGGCCGAGGGCGGCCAGCCCGCCCGCCACGCTGCCGATCTCGCCATACCACGCCGAGTAGCTGAGCCGCCTCTCCCCGTCGACGATCGCCAGCGCGTCGGGACTGCGCTCGACCACGGCGAGAAGGGTGCGGCCCAAATCAAACATGGTCCAGGGCTCGACGAATATTGGTGGCGCGGCCTTTGTGGCGGGCCGCTCAGAAGCCGTCTCAGGAAGAGGTTTTTCCAACGCTATCAGCATTATACCTCGCTCTCCGCGGGGTATCCAAATTCCTGATCCTGCAGCGGGTAGATGCGTCCGCCGCATCGGTCTCGTGCCTCAACGACGTCACCCTTTTGCCTGCGCGCCCAAGCTCGCGGGCAGTCATCAGGCCCGCAGCGCCCGCGCCACGATCAAGGAATGAGTTGGATGCGGAAGAGGCGTCGGACCAACTCAAAGCAGCGTCGCCAACCGTGGTTGCGCCTTCGGCGCTACTGTGGGGCGAGGCCGAGCACTGTCCACTTCAGACGAGCGCCCGAAATGCGTATTCCGGTCTTGTCGGCCGGAGCGCGCAGCTGCGCGGTTTGAGTGGTGTCGGCCATAACCCTGCGCCCCAAGAACGAATTCCGTCTGGCGGAGGACTTGGGACTCGGGAGAATAGGTTATAATCTGGCATTTCGCGGAAGGACTGTCCGGTAGACCTGGACAATATGGAGGTTCGATGGACCGGTTCGCCAGCATCAACGCATTCGTGCGCGTTGCCGAAAGTGGCGGCTTCTCCGCCGCAGCGCGCAGTCTCGGTGTCTCAACGACAACGATCAGCGACCAAGTTCAGGCCCTGGAAAACGCGCTCGGTGTGCGCCTCTTGAACCGCACGACACGGCGGGTGAACCTCACCGAGGTGGGCCGCGAATATTACGAGCGCTGCAGCCAAATTCTGCACGAACTCCGCGAGGCCGACGAGATTGCAGGCGCGCTTCAGCTGACACCTAAAGGCCAGCTTCGCGTGTTCGGTCGGCCAGACAGGCATGGGACGCTTCATCGCGCCGGTGGTCGCGGACTTTCTGATCCGGTATCCGGACACCTCGGTCGATCTGCGCACCGGCGATACAATGATCGATCTTGTGCATGAGGGGTTCGACCTAGCGATCATGCCCTTCTCGCCGGCCGACACCACGCTGGTTCGTCGACGCCTCGCGGGATGGCGTTACACGCTGTGCTGCTCACCCGGCTATCTCAAATCGCATCCCGCGCCCCACACCCCCGCCGACCTCGCCGATCACAATTGCCTACTCTACACCTATTCCGTTTTTGGCCAGGAATGGCCGTTCATCGATGCGGTCGGCAATCGCGTGCTGGCCCGTGTCTCCGGGAATTTGGTCACCAACAGCATCGACACGATGCGCACGGGTACGCTCGCCGGGATCGGGCTGTGGCTAGTGCCGCCGTATATCGTCGCCGACCTCTTCACGGCCGGAGCGCTGGTGCAGGTACAACTTGAGTATGGTAGTCCAGAACTCGAGGTCGTCGCGCTTTATCCTCACCGTCGGCACATGACCGCGAAGCTTCGCATCTTCCTCGATATGTTGATCGAGCGCTTCGACGAAGAACAGCGATGGTTCGATGCCGCGCATAGTCAGTAGCAACCAAACGGCCGCTTTCGGCGCTTCTCGGCCACTCAGCCTTCGCGCTGGGAATGGCTCTTCCTGCCCCTAGCCGACCTTGCCGGTGGGATGGGGAAAATGGTTCGGTTGGGTGGACTGCCGACCTACGCCGGTTGGCCCAGCCATTTGGCCATGACCACCCGCGGCGCTACCTCGTAACCTAGGTGCTCGTAGAAAGAGACCACCTTGGTGTTCGTCTCCCGCACCAGGAGTTGGGCTTTAACCACCCCTCTCTGCCGCAGCCACTCCTCCGCTGCCTGCACCATTTGCCGCCCAATTCCGCTGCCACGGGAGTGAGGGGTAGAGGCGACGTAGTAGAGCCAGCCCCGGTGACCGTCATGCCCTACCATGGCGCTGCCGCTGATGCGGCCGGTCTCATCTTCACCGACCAGCACGTCGGAGCAAGTGCCAGCCCTGGCGAACTGGAAATCGGCGGCGGGATCGTTGTAGCTCGCGACCAGATCGCAGACACGCCACAGCTCGACAACGCTGGCTTCGTCTTCCAGCACAGCGCTCCTGATGGTCAGCTGCATAACGGGGTGCTCCGGGGGAATCGCAGACGATGCTCCGTCGACAAGCTGAACCTTACGCGCCCATGAAGCCAGCGCGAAGGTCGCCTTTGGGTCGAACCCGGCCGGTTGCTTGTTACTCGGCGAACGGGCGCTATCGAGCGCATCTCGGCCATTTCGGGAGTTCGATTTGATAGCGACTACCCGAGATCGACATCTGGCGCGCCGCCAACCTGGTGCAGAAGCGGTACGGTGTGGAGGCCCTCCAGGAAAGCGCCGCTCGAGCCGACGAGCTCGTGGCCGCCGGCGACGAACGAACGGCGCGGTGACCTGGCGCCGCATCACCAACGCAGTCGGGCAGCTCGCGAACGACACGCCGTCCGGGCCGGTGCATTGACCGAGGAGATAGTGCCCCATAACTACCTGTATGACGGGCTTGCTGCCTGGAATTCAGCAGCCGCGCGTTCCCGGGCCGGGACTGATCGCCTGTAGGGAGGGATTTGTTGAGAGATAGGTCGGCAATTCGGTCTCGGCCAACCTGCCGGCGGCAACCAGCCATTTCCGAAGAGCGGCAACCGCCGGAGCATCGCTGCTCGCCTCCGGCGCATAAACAAAATACCCGCGCGTCCTCAACGCGGGTTCTCGGATTGGCGCCAAGAGCCGTCCGGCGCGCAGCTCATCGCTGATCAGTGCCAAGGGGCCCATCACCACGCCAAGCCCCTCAAGTGCTGCCTGAATTGCAAAGTAGAAATGCTCGAAGACCTGATCGCGAGCCGGCATTAGATCAGGAACATTGGCGGCGGCCATCCATCGTGGCCACGCCTCGCGCAACGTCGTTGCATGGAGCAGCGTGTGCCGTTGGAGATCTGCCGGTGTCCGCAGCGGCAGTTCTCGCATCAGGTCGGGGCTCAAAACCGGCAAGCGTGCCTCACCGAGGAACCCGTTTCCAACCCAACCGGGTTGGCGCGACGGGCCCGAGATCACCGCATCGACATCCATGCGGAATTGCTCGGCCGGCGTGCTCGCGGTGACAATCCGCAGTTCCAAGCCGGGATGATCGCGCTGGAAGTCGGGAAGGCGGGGAATAAGCCAGCGCATCGCGAAGGTCGGCAGTGCCGATACGTGAAGCAACCCACGGGCTCGCGCGCGGTTCTGCATCCGCAGCGATACGCCGCCAGACGATCAAGTGCGGGGCCGGCTTCGGCGAGCAGCTCCGTCCCCGCCCGCGTCGGCACGGCGTTACGGCTGGTGCGCAGGAAAAGCCGAGCGCCGAGCCAATCTTCGAGCAGGCGGATCTGCCGGCTCACGGCGCCATGGGTGACGTTGAGCTCTTCCGCCGCGCGGGTGAAGCTGCCGAGCCGTGCGGCAGCCTCGAAGGCTTTGATCGCATTCAACGGCGGGAGGCGAGAACGAGACATGCTGTGAGTTTTCCTCACAGCCGTCGTCAGAACAAGTCGTTTGTCATCAAAGCGTCACAACCGCTCAAATCCATCAATTGGGCCCCGATCTCCGGCGCTCTCAACAGCTCTCGCCGAGATGGCATGGCGTCATGACAATCACCGCGCTCTCGACCGCAACCGGCCGTGCGGATCATCCCAATCCCGACAGAACGCGCGTGCTCTGGGTCGCCTGCGGTGCCCACGCGCTGCATGACGGCTTAACCGACACGCTCTATCTGCTGCTCCCGCTGTGGCAGGCGCAATTCGCCTTGAGTTACGCCGCAGTCGGCATATTGCGCGCGCTCTACACCGGCGTGATGGCCGGGTTCCAGGTCCCGGTAGCCAAGGTGGCACAGCGGACGGGTGGGGCGAGGATGCTTGCGGCCGGCACTGCTGTCGCTGCCGTTGCTTATTTCTTCCTGGGGGCGAGCTCCAGCGTGGTCATGCTGGCTGCCGCGCTCGTTCTCGGAGGCATCGGCTCGAGCACCCAGCATCCGATCGCATCGAGCCTCGTAGCCGCCGCTTATCAGGGGCCACGCTCGCGCGGTGCTCTCGGCACGTACAATTTCGCGGGGGATCTCGGCAAGATGGCGCTGCCCTCGATCACCGCTTGCCTGATCGCGGTCATATCTTGGCGCTCGACCTCGTCGGTAATCGGGATAATCGGGCTGTTGGGCGCGGGCGCGATCCTGCTCTCGCTGCGAGCTGTGCCATCGGCGAGCGCGGTCCGCGCGCCTGTCCGGTCCGGTCCCGAGGAAGGCCGCGACCGCAACAATAAGCTGCTGGGCAACGGCTTTCCTCTTTTGCTGACGATCGGTGTCATCGACAGCGCGACGCGGATGGGCTTTCTCACCTTCCTGCCGTTTCTGCTGCGGTCAAAAGGGGCCGGGCTCTCGGAGATCGGGGTCGCGCTGACATTGGTCTTCGCCGGCGGTGCGGCCGGCAAACTCGTGTGCGGCTTTCTAGGGGCGCGGCTTGGGGTGTTGCCGACCGTGCTGATTACCGAAGGCGCCACAGCGGTCGGCATAGTGGCGCTTCTCCCGCTGCCGATCGGCGCGGCGCTGGCGCTGCTGCCGGTCATCGGCGTTGCGCTCAATGGCACGTCATCCGTGCTCTACGGCACCGTGCCCGACCTCGTGACGGCGGACCGCCGGGAGACCGCTTTTGGTGTTTTTTACACCGGCACGATCGGAGCTGGGGCATTGTCACCCGCTCTGTACGGTCTGTTCAGCGATGCGATCGGCCTTACCCCAGCGATGCTGCTCGTCGCCTCGGTCGTTCTGCTGACGCTGCCGCTGGCGTGGCAGCTGACCCGCGTGCTCCGCGCACTCGCGAGCGGCACCGGATCGCAAATACAGCGATGAGCGCTCAGCCGCCGGCCGGGAATGTCGACATTCTCGCCTGCGAGGAGGGTCACGTTGCGGCGATCACCGCCATTTACGCGCATCACGTCGTCCATAGGCTCGCGTCGTTTGAAATCGAGCCGCCGAGCGAGAATGACATGCGCCAGCGGCGCCTCGATGTCGTCAGCCGGGGCCTTCCCTATCTCGTCGCCGAGTGCGCCGGAGAGGTCGTGGGTTACGCCTACGCGTCGCCTTACCGCCTGCGGCCGGCTTACCGCCACACTGCTGAAAACTCGGTCTACCTGCACCCGGCACGGGCCGGTCGAGGGATCGGTCGACAGCTGATGTCGGCGCTGCTCGCCGAATGCGAAGTGGCAGGACTGCGGCAAATCGTGGCCATCATCGGCGACAGCGCGAATTACGCCTCGATCGGCCTCCATAAGAGCCTCGGCTTTCGCGAGGTTGGCGTTCTCCGTTCGGTCGGGTTCAAATTTGGGCGCTGGGTCGACAGCGTGCTGATGCAGCGCGATGTCGGCGGCGGCGACAGCACCCCGCCATGAGGAGCGGCAGGTGATGGCCGGCCGCGTCACCGTCGTCGCCGCGCTCGGCACGACCCAGACCATCGCATGGGCATCGAGCTATTACATGCCGGCAATACTCGGCGCGCCGATCGCCCGTGCGCTGCATCTGCCGACCAGCGTGTTCTTTGGCCTGTTTTCGGGGGCATTGCTCTTGTCGGCGGTGGTCGGCCCATCCGTTGGGCGGCTGATCGACCGCCACGGTGGACGTTATCTGCTAACCGCCTCGAACCTGGTCATTGCCGCCGGATTACTGATCCTTGCTGGCGCGCATAGCCTCACAGGGCTCATTATTGCCTGGACGGTGCTTGGCGTCGCTCTAGGCATGGGTCTTTACGATTCGGCGTTTGCCACCTTGAGCGGGCTCTACGGCCGCGAAGCACGCAGCGCAATCACCGGGATTACCCTGATCGCGGGCTTTGCCAGCACGATCGGCTGGCCGATGACCGCCCTGTTCCTGCACGAATCCGGTTGGCGTACCGCCTGCCTGATCTGGGCCGGGCTGAACATCCTGCTCGCCGCCCCATTAAACTGGCTAACGATCCCGCGCCACGGCATGCCGGCCGGAGTGCCGCAGGCCGCGATGGAATTGCCGGTGGCTGAGCCGCCGCGCGGGGCGATGCCGATCCTGGCCTTCTTTTTCTCTGCCACTTGGTTTGTGCAGGGAGCGATGGCGGCGCATCTACCGGGTCTGCTGCAGGCGGCGGGTGCGTCGGCGACCGCGGCAATCGCCGCTGCCGCGCTGGTCGGTCCGGCTCAGGTCGGCGCCCGCCTCGTTGAGTTCGGACTTCTGCGTTCGTTTCACCCGATCTCCTCGGCGCGGATTGCTTCGGTTCTGCATCCGATCGGCGCTGCGTTCCTCATCGTGCTCGGTGTTCCCGGGATCAGCGCGTTCGCGCTGTTTCACGGCGCCGGCAACGGCATGATCACGATCGCCAAGGGGACATTGCCCTTGGCATTGTTCGGGCCGCAGGGATACGGCCTGCGCAGCGGGCTGCTATCGGCGCCGGCCCGGATGCTCCAGGCGTCGTCGCCGTTTCTGTTTGGCTTGCTGCTCGACCGGGTCGGTATCGAGGCGGTGGGATTATCGGCTGGGCTATGCCTCGCCGCTTTCGGCTCGCTGTTCCTCCTGCGCCCGCGCTGCACCGTCGCGGTACGACCCTCGCCGGTGCGCAGTTAGGCGCGAATCGTTGGGCGGACGCTACTGCGCAGGTGGCGTTATCTCTTCCCAAGTTAGGAAGTTCAGCCGAGGCCAGATTGAACGCCACCGATCGACTTTCGCCTCGTAAATGGCGCGTGTTATCTGCCTTTTATTCGGTCGGACAACGAGGCCGAACAGATCGTCGAGTCCGAAGGGTGCGCAGCACTCCAATTTGCCCCGCATCCAACGTACCCCAACCGCGGTTGCAGTTGTTGGAAAGGTTGCGATTGCGTCCGCGCTCGATAAATAGGGCTTGATCGCATAGCCGAAGCGTTCTTCGTACCAAAGGTGCACGCGCGCTTCGTTCTTAACATCGAGTTTTATGGGAAGGTGGCAAAATAGACCACGGAGGTGTGTCTCATGCCCGACTTCAGCTTCGAACGATAGATCTTGTTCATCGAAATATATGAGATCGACATCTTTAAGGCCCAACTCGGCGGGTTGTCCGCAACCCAAATTCCAGATTGTCTGTGCGATGCAGCCGGCGACGAGCCAACTGTCCGGCAAGACAATCTCCTCGAACCTTTCGAGGATCTCCTCGAGCCACTTGTTTTGCCGGAGCGCGACTTCCAGCTTGTCGAGCGATCCCAGTCCCACCGTCCGCAATTTACACCTTTCTCGATATAATTTTGACCGAGCTGTCGTCGGCGCTGCGCCGAAGGGAGGATCTGATGCCTAGAAGGCTCGCCACATGCGTTTGCGGGCAGCTTACCGTGAGCTGTTCAGGCGATCCGGCTCAAGTCTCTTTGTGCCACTGTCTCGCATGCCAGCGGCGAACGGGGAGCACCTATGGGATCGCCGCCTTCTTTCCGCGCGAAAATGTCGGGGTGGCCGGCGAATCTAAGGCTTACACCCGATCATCGGATAGCGGGTATCCCGTCAGCTTCTACTTCTGTCCCGATTGCGGCTCGACCGTTTACTGGAAGCCCGACCGTAAACCGGAAATGGTGGCCGTCGCCGTCGGCGCCTTCGCCGATCCGGCGTTCCCGCCGCCTTCTCAAGCCGTCTATGCCGAACACCGGCATCGATGGGTTCCGAACGGGCCAGCAAGTTAGAGGTGTGATCGCGCTGGGACCTAGGTGAGTTTCGCGATCGCGGTCACCAGTTCGTGCATGTCGTCCACGACCAGCGCCGCCCCGTGCTCTTGCAACGTGCGCGATGCTCCGGCCCGCAATGGCTACCGCCGCAGAAGCCGATCGCTGTCATCCCGGCGGCGCGGGCGGCATTGATACCTGCAGGCCTGTCCTCGATTACGAGACAGCGGTCCGGCGCCGTCGTAAGCGCTCGCAGCATATAGCAACAGGTCAGGAGCCGGCTTGCCGCGTGCGACCTCGTCGCGCTGAACAGGCGTTCGCCGAAACGTCCCAGAAGGGCCGTTATCTCCAATTTCCGACGGATCTGCTCCGGTGCGCTGCTCGATGCGACACAAACCGGCAGTGCAGCCAATCGAGCACCTCGGCAACTCCCTCAATGGCTACAAGCGATTGACGAAACCCGGCCTCGATCATCAATCCGACACGCTGGGCATAAGAAGTGGGCAGCGCATGACCCCACTCGCGCTCGATGATGTCGAGCATTTCCGGATCGCTCATGCCGCAGAAGCGTTCGACGAGATCCTGTTCCGTGATCGGATAGCCGCAGGCGGTCAGGACGTGGGCGTGGGCCTGGTTGATGATCGGCTCGCTGTCGACGAGCACCCCGTCGCAGTCGAAAATGACCAGCTCGAAACGGCTGGCAATCATTCCAGCCGCTCCGCGTATACCCCGATGGGCGGCGCATCTCGCAGCATCTGACTGCCCTTGGTGTCTAGTTCCCGGCGGAGGGCATCGGGCCCACCCCGACTTCCTTCGGCAACTTCTCCGCCATCCCAAACAGCGCCCGGCGGCGATCCATTTCGGCCCAGATCTCTGAGGCAGAGATCCCAAGTGCGTTCCACAGCACAACGAGATTGTAGATCAGGTCGACACTCTCGTTGATTACCGCGGAGCGAAGGCGAGCCTTCAAATGCCCGCCAGACGTCGGATTTTACGGGACAAACAACGTCCCGACAGCCTCAAAACCGTGGGCTCTCTCGCCCGGAACCGAAAGTTCGAATCCATCTCCCTCCACCAGCGCGTCTGCAAACCCTCGGTCCCTCCCCTTACCGGAGACCCCGCGCTCGATCGCCTTGACGCCTCAAGGTACGGCTGACGAGGCCAAGGCCATGCTGATGAAGGCGGTTGCCGCTATAAAAACAGACCATTCCGCGGCCATCGGCCCGGTCGACCTTGCCGAGATGCAATCACTCGCTCTGGACCATGTGACCGCCTTTCTCGGCCACCGAGCGTTTCATGAAAAGTACCAGAAACGCGACCGTAAACGTCAACACGGCGAACAGCCAGAAGTCGTCGAAGTAGGCCAGTGAAGCCGCCTGCTGCTGGCGGAGGTTCTCGAGCGCCTGCAAGGCCATCTGCTGCGACGCGGCCGGGTCACCCGTCTGCTGGAAGAAGAAGGCTTGGGCCTGCTGAAGGAACGAGTTCACCGCCGGGTTGAGGGGGTCGAGAAACTCGCCCACACGCGCCGTGTGGAAATGTTCGCGTCGCCACTCGAAGGCCTGGGCCAGCGACGTGCCGACGCTGCCCCCCTCGTTGCGGAGCAAGGCGAACAGGCCGACCGCGGCCCCGCGCAGATGGGGCGGGATGTACTTGAAGGCGGCCACGTTGATCGAAACGAAGATCATCGACAGGCCGACGATCAACACCACCCGCGGCCAGATCACCTGCCCCGGGCTGATGTACAGGTTCATCTGGCGCCATCCAGTAGTTCCCGGCCGCCATGATCAGCAGGCCCGCGGCGATCAACCAGCGGGCATCGACGCCCCGACCGATGAGAGCGCCGACGACGATCAGCCCCATGATGGAGAAAACGCCCGACGGCGACTGCACCAGCCCCGAGACATAGGCGTCGTAGCCGAACAGGGACTGGAGCAGGCCCGGCAGGGGACGTGCTGGCGCCGTAGAGCACGCCGTACGCACAGAAGATGATGATGCAGCAGGCCGCGAAGTTCCGCTCGCCCAGCGGCCGGAAGTCGACCACCGGGTTGGCGATCCGCATCTCCCGGAAGATCAGGCAGCCCAGCCCGACACGAAACGAAAATGAACAGCGTCTGCACCCGCCAGAACGGGTCGTTGTACCAGTCCCACTCCTGCCCCTTGCTGAGCATCACTTCCCAGCTCGACATGATCAGGACGAGCAGCCCCAGGCCGATGTAGTCGAAATTGAGCGGTCTGCGGCCCAGCTCCGCCCGCTCCTTCTTGAGGTAGTCCGGGTCGTCGACCAGGAGGTAAGACGCCAGGAAGCCGAGGGCGCCGACAGGGAGATTGATGTAGAAGATCCAGCGCCAGTTGTACTGGACCGTGAGATAACCGCCCAGGGTCGGGCCGACGACCGGCGCGAGCAGGGCCGCGACGCCGAACATCGTCTGGGCGGCGCCTTGTTTCTCGGGCGGGAAGCTGTCCAGGAGGATCGCCTGGCTGGAAGGCTGGAGTCCGCCGCCGCCCAGACCCTGGATCACCCGGAACAGGATCAGTTGTTCGAGGCTGGTGGCCATGCCGCACAGCCCCGAGGCGATGGTGAAGACGGCGATCGAGAGCAGGAAGTAGTTGCGACGGCCGAGGTGGGCCGACAGCCAGCCGGTGATCGGCAAGATGGTGGCATTGGCCGCGAGGTAGCTGGTGAGGACCCACTCACTGTCGACGTTCGACGCCGACAGGCCGCCGGCGATGTACCGCAGCGCGACGTTGGCGATCGTGGTATCCAGCACCTCCATGAACGTGGGCACGACCACCGCGGCGGCGACGAACCAGGGGTTCCGCGCAGCACGAGATCTGGCAGGTGAAAGTGCCGCGACTGTCATTTGTTTATGCCCGGCGGGTTGCCGGTCGAACCGCCGGTTTGTGATTTGGGTGCAGAGCTTTGCAGAAACTTCCCGGCATCGGGTCCGGTGGGTGGCTTGTTGATGTAGACGTATGGAACAACGGAAGTCCCGATGAACAAAGCCTCTTTGTCTGGGTCGTATCCTTCGAGCTCAATCCGGACCGGAAGGCGAGCAATACGGTAGAGTGAGTCGAGAGGCAGACAG
>CAVOWP010000037.1:0-38302 GCA_963700185.1 uncultured Alphaproteobacteria bacterium | reverse complement strand
GCCTATGCCCTGTTGCAGTACATAGGCCACCGGAGCAAGACAGTTCGTGGTGCACGAAGCGTTCGAGATGACCTTGTGCACAGGCGTCAGCTCGTGGTGATTGACACCCATCACGACGGTCAGGTCGGCGCCATCGGCCGGCGCCGAGACGATCACGCGTTTCGCCCCTGCCTCGAGGTGCTTGGCCGCCGCCGCTCGCTTGGTAAAGATACCGGTGCATTCGAGCGCGACATCGATGCCGAGATTGCGCCAGGGGAGCTGTGCCGGATCGCGTTCCGCGCTGACTACGATCCTGCCGCGGCCGATATCGATCCAATTGTCGCTCGTGGTGATCTCACTGGGGAAGCGCCCGTGGACGCTGTCGTATTTGAGGAGATGCGCATTAGTAGCGACGGGGCCGAGGTCATTGATCGCGACGATCTCTATATCCTCGCACCTGGTCTCATGCACCGCGCGCAGGAGCAGCCGGCCGATGCGGCCAAAGCCGTTAATGGCAAGTCGTACCGCCATGGTTCGTCCTTTCGATTTAATTTAGTAATCAAGATTGACTGCTCCGCAATGCCAATGCCTTGATCTACATCAAGCGCTCGTGCACGACTTCGCCGGCGATGATCCGACAGTTGGCGGGACGGCGCGCCGCGTACGTGCCTGGTTGCGCAGATTCAGGATTCCGAACCGCTGGCGAGCTGAGGACGCATGTCGAAGATGCCCGCTTCGTGATGGGGCCCGGTAAACGCTGCGCTGCATAACAGTAGCCCTTTGGAAATTGCCGCAGGCCGACATCGACAGATGCCCAGCGTCGTGCGAGAACAGATCGAGGCCCGGGTGCGTGCGGGTAAGCCATCCTGAAAGCAGATAGATGGTGAGCGGGAAGCCGTACATCTCCGTGAGCAGTGCGAGGATGAAAGCGGAGAAGGCGCCAAAGGAACGCCAGTCGCGGCTCGTCTTCGGCTTTGTAAAGCTGAAGGCGAAAATAGCGAGTGCAGCGCTATTGATGATCACCAGCCCCCATAGACCGTAGCCGGCATTGCGCCGGCCGTCATGATCTTCCCTCCAGCTCCTTATCCGGGCGTAGCCGGGGCACCCGATCGTGCCCGCCATGACGGCCATGATGCATGAACAGGTGCATCAACGGGCACGCCGCCAGCAGCAAGTAGGGCAGCTCGCCAAAGACATGCGCGGTATGCTCCGTGAGCAAGAAGAACCCGCCAAAATAAAAAAGCCGCAGGTAACGATCCGCGGCCGGGTCCGCCACCACGGCTGTTCTTGAGGTTCATCATTTATGGGCTATCCCGTTCTCACGTCGCTGCCCGTCAGCGCTGCACGCGCCAGAGGAAAAAGTTGTAAAGCGGCCCGAACACGAGCGCGACGTACCAGCCCCAGACGAAGCTTTCGACCAGTCCCTGGAAGTAGCTCCGCCAGCTCAAAAGTTCGAACCCCGGCAAAAAGATCGAAAGTGCCGCGTGCTCTATCGGCAGGCCTGGGAACACAAGGTAACCCAAGACACAGATCAGGTATGAAATCACAAAAAACACGCTCAGGCTCAGCCCCAGCGTTACGACGGAAATTGAAGCCCTTTCACTTGCATCGGGCCGCGACCGCGGCCGGGATGATACGCTTTGCATTTGGCTCATGGTTACTCCTCCTGCTTCCACTACATCATCCCCATCGGTCCCATCAGTAGCTCGTCGGCGGTTTTCTTCTGTTCGTCGCTCAGCGCCGCGTACAGCGGCTCAACCGCCGACTTGAATTGATGCAGCGCCTCGAGATGCGCCGTCATCATTTTTACCCGCATCGCCAGCTTGTCCGGCAGCGTGACCGTCTGCGAGCTCCCCATCATCCCGCCGGACATATCGCCCATGCTTTTGGCATTGGCGCGGATCACGTCGGCGACCGCGTCCCAGCGCGGCAACTGGGCGTCAGTGATCTTCAGCTCGGTCCTCAGAAAAGCCAGCCGCCCGTCGACATGCCCGGTCATGGCCGCCATCATCGGCATACTGCCCATCCCGTGCCGGCCCATCATCATTCGCATCATGCCCATCATCGGCATGTCGCCGGCTCCCGACATTGAGCCGCCGGGCATTCCCGCACCAGGCGCTGCCGCTGCCGGCGGCGTTCCTGCCGGATGATGCTGCTCGTGCTCTTGCTGTTGGGCGATCGCAGGCGCCCCAACGAGGGCCAGTATCAGCGCGAGTGAGGCACGGATATTTCGGTGAAGCATGAGGACCCCTTGCAAATCTTGGTTATCTCTATCAGGTGCGGATCCCGGGTAACTTGATCCAGATCAAATTGATCGACGTTGTTTTCCACCTAAATAGGATTTGACCAGGTTTAACTTTCCAACTCGGGAAGGTTTTGCCAAGTAACCTTCCTGCGCAGGAACGTCGGGACATTGCGGAAGGACACCCCTCATGACAGCGGCCGAGGCTTTATCCGGCCAGCGCGATACCGTCTGCGGGTTGACAGTCGATCCGACCGGACGAAGCACCGCGCCGAGGATGGCCGGCCCGAGATAGGCACCCGGGTCCACGACAATGAGCGTCGGCGCTATCGGTGATCAATCGCGTGCTCGGCGCGCTTCCTTCCAGATCATGGCCAGAACAAGATTTTCCTGATTTACAACACTGGCCAGCCCAACCCCTAAAATGTGCAGGACCACCAGCGCCAACGAGATATTCGCGAGCGCGCCATGAAGGTCGCCGATCGCACTTTCCGTGCGTTCCCCTCCCCCCTCCGGACGGGCGCGGCGCTCGGCTTCATTGCCATTCGCATTGGCGTCAGTCACCGACGCCGCTGCCAGCGGCCCCTTGCCCCGCTCGCCGTATGCGATCAGCCCCGTACCGACGGTTGCCACGAGGCAGATCAGCAGCGCGATCACCATCGCTCCTCCGGTGGGACTATGCCCCAGGTAACGATCGGACCGGCCACGCAGCAAGTCGATCAAATATCGCAGGGCCTTCACAGGCCCACAGACGAAATCGCTGAAGCGCGCGTGGCGCGGTCCTCCAAACCCCCACAGCCCACGCAGCACAACAATGCCGCCGACCACATAGCCACCCCACAAATGCAACGGATCGGGGCCGGCCGGCCTCTCCTCGGCGCTGAAATACGCGACCGCGAAGGCCGCGACGAGCGCCCAATGCCCGAAACGCACGAGCGGGTCCCAAAAGAGGGTGCCCGTCGGCTGGCTCGTTATCCGGATGGTTGCGTCACTCGTCATCTTTCATCTCCGCACCGCGGGCGAGCAGGGTATCGGTGCTGTCCCGGATTGCCTTTGATCTGGATCAAGCCTGCCATTTCCGAGGCGATAGTTTCTGCTCGACAGGGGTTTGATCCCGGTCAATGCCGCTCAGCCGAGCGGTCCTACGTTGCCGGGCTGCTGCTCGCGTGTTCGCAAGGATAAAACGATGCTCAAGCGATCGCTGCTGATTGGCTCTTTGGCTGTCGCGCTCGTCTTTGCGGCCCTTTGGGAAAGCGCGCATGCCCAATCAGGATTATCGGCGGGGCCACCGAGCACCTCGCTGAACGAGGTCAAGCAGGCGATCCTTGCCGCCACCGGCTATGATCCCAACGCGGTCGGGCTGACGGCCACCAATGCCCAATTCATCGTGACGCTGGTGAACAGCAAGCTCGTGGCCGGACCGGCGTTTCGGCGCGAGAGTGAAGCGAGCCGGATCACCGCGGCGATCACCGGTGTCATTGCCGAGATGCCGGAATTCAACGGTATTCAGGCGATCCATATCGACTATGTCAGCCGCAAGCCGGATGGCAGCGCCAGCCGGCCTATCGACGGGGTCGATTTCCGCAAAGATCCCCAAGGGAACTTCCAGCACCACATAACCTGGATCACCGCGGCATTCAGGATGGCCCGGACTTACTCGCAGAGTCGGGCTCGCTTCACTCAAAGATTCCGGGGATCGGATGCGTGCATTCTTCGTAGTGTCCCTAATGGCGGCGATTATTGGCGCGCCCATCTGCTCTGCCGTCACTGCGCATGAAGGCTGGTTCGTGCGCGTATGTCCGGCAAAAACCGAGGCCCATCGAATCAATTTGACCTTCTCCGGTGGCCGACAAGGATTCGGCTGGTCCTGGAATAAGGGCCGAACGCCCAACGAAACCGATCTTCCTCGCCGGTTTCGCTCCGTGGCGAGGGTCTATATGCGCGGCAGCACGGCCTCAACGCCGAGCAACATACAACCTCACGCCTATGTCTGTGTCGGATTCCGCGATCATATCGTCCAGCGCTTGGAATTCGACGATCACGAAGATCACCAAAAGAATTGGAATGATACCGATGATTGCGCCTGCTAGAGCCAGACTACAATACCGGACGTAGGTTAGAGGCCGGGCGATCCTAATCAGCACACTCTCGTAATGGCGAGATCTATGCGGGGCCAACATGTATAGAAATATCCTAGTCGCTATTGACCTCAATGACGAAACGTCCTGCCACAGGCCGCTGGTCTCGGCCGTCGAGCTTGCGCGCACCTTCGGCGCCCGGCTTCATGTCCTCACCGTGGTGCGCGAGGTTGAGGCCATTCTTCAGGCGAAGACGGCGACGCCCGGCTATGAGCTGATCGTCGCGGATCTGGAAAACCGGCTTGCCGCCCTGATCCCCCTCGTCGACGCCTCCGATCTTGATCCAACATTCTCGTCGCTCACGGCGCAAGCATCTATGCCGAGATACTGGGCGGAAGCCGGGGCCGCTCTCGTCGTCGGATCGCATCGGCCGGCCATGAAGGATTACCTGCTCGGCACCAATGCGTCACGGGTCGTGCGCCACGCCCGGTGCTCGGTTCTCGTCGCCCGGGAGTGAGCGTGGACGGCGGTTCCACTGATATTCCTTCCCGGGGGCTTTCCAAGGAGGACGCCGCCGACCGCCTCAAGGCCGAGGGCCCCAATACCCTCCCGCAAGCGGACCGGCGCACGTTCGGCCGGATCATCCTCGAGATCCTGCGCGAGCCAATGTTCGCGCTGCTGCTCGGCGCGGCGGCCATCTACCTCGTCCTCGGCGACCTCAGGGAAGCCGTCGTGCTCGCCGTCTTTGCTAGCACCTCGGTTCTGATTGCCGTCGTGCAGGAGAGCCCGCACCGAGCGGGTGCTCGAAAGTTTGCGCGATCTGACCAGTCCGCGCGCCGTCGTGATCCGCGACGGCGTCGAGAAACGCATTGCCGGCGCCGAGGTGGTTCGCGGCGACCTCGTCATCCTCGCCGAGGGCGACCGCGTCCCGGCCGACGCGACCGTGCTCGCTGCCCACGATCTGCAGTGCGATGAATCGCTGCTCACCGGCGAGGCCGTGCCGGTGCGCAAGATTGTCGTCCCCCGGAGCACCGGCAGCGCGGCCCGGCGGCGATGACTTGCCTTACGTCTATTCCGGCAGCCTGGTCGTCCGCGGACACGGCCGCGCCGAGGTCACCGCGACCGGTGCGCGCAGCGAGATCGGCAAAATCGGCCTGGCGATCACGCGGATCGACACCGAGCCGCCGCGGCTGCGGATCCAGACACGCGCGCCTGGTCCGCAATTTTGCCGCCGTGAGCCTCAGCCTCAGCGCCCTCGCCGTGTTGCTGTACGGCTTGTGGCGCGGCGGCTGGCTCGATGCGTTGCTGAGCGGCATCGCGCTCGGCATGTCGATGCTGCCGGAGGAGTTCCCGCTCGTCCTGACGGTCTTCATGGTGATGGGTGCCTGGCGTATTTCGCGAGCCCGCGTCCTGACCCGGCGCGTCGCCGCGATCGAGACACTTGGCGCCGCGACGGTGCTCTGCACCGACAAGACCGGCACGCTCACCCAGAACCGGATGACAATCGTTGCGCTGCGCGCCGGAGAGGACTTCTGGCGCCAAGGCGACATGGGCGAGATCGACGGCCCGGTTCGCGACGCTCCTCGAGCACGGCATTCTCGCCAGCGCGCGCGAGCCGTTCGATCCGATGGAGAAGGCGTTCCATGCTCTCGGCACCGAACGCTTACCGACGGATCATCAGCCGCACAGCGGCCGCGCGCTTAAATGGGAATATGGGCTGCGCCCGGACCTTCTCGCGGTCACGAATGTCTGGGAACAGGCCGGATCTGACGAGCTGATCGTAGCCGCCAAGGGTGCGCCCGAAGCGATTGCCGAGCTCTGCCATCTCTCCCGAGCCGGAGCTCGCCCAGTTGCGCGCCGCGGTCGACGAAATGGCGCGGGAAGGCATGCGCGTCCTCGCCGTTGCGAGGGCATCTGTACCCGCCGACTTCGCGCGCCCGGAGACGCCGCGCGGGTTCCCGTTCGAGTTTCTGGGCCTTGTGGGGATTGCGGATCCCTTGCGCCCGACTGTGCCCGCGGCGGTCCGGGAGTGCCGCACCGCCGGAATCAGGGTTCTCATGATTACCGGCGACTACCCGCAGACAGCGCGCGCAATCGCCGCCCAGGCGAACCTCGAAGCCGGCGATATTGTCACCGGCAGCGACCTCGAGCGGATGAGTGACGAGGACCTCGCCCGGCGCGTGCGCTCGGCCACGATCTTCGCCCGCACGATGCCCGCGCAAAAGCTCCGGATCGTCAATGCGCTCAAGGCCAACGGCGAGGTCGTTGCCATGACCGGCGACGGCGTAAACGACGCTCCCTCGCTCAAGGCGGCTCATATCGGTATCGCCATGGGTGGCCGCGGGACCGACGTCGCGCGCGAAGCCGCCTCGCCTGATCCTGCTCGATGACGATTTCACGTCGATCGTAACCGCCATCCGCCTTGGGCGGCGGATATACGACAATCTGCGCAAGGCGATGGCTTACATTCTCGCCGTCCATGTGCCGATCGCCGGCCTTGCCCTGATCCCGCTGCTGTTCGGGTTGCCGCTGGTGTTCTGGCCCCTTCACATCGCGTTTCTCGAAATGGTGATCGATCCGGTCTGCTCGATCGTGTTCGAAGCCGAGGGCGAGGAGGCCGACACCATGCGGCGGCCGCCGCGCCATCCGTCCGCGCCGCTGTTCACCGCCAGCTTTGTGGTCTGGAGCCTGCTGCAGGGAACGCTGGTCCTGGCGCTGGTCGCCGGCCTGTTTGTCATGGCCCTGCGCCAGGGCCTGCCGGAACCGGATGCGCGCTCCCTTGCCTTCGCCGCCCTGGTCGCGACCAATCTCGGCCTTGTCCTCGTCAATCGTTCGCTTGGCGCTTCCATTTTTGCCGCGCTCGCCCGCCCGAACGCGGCGTTGTGGTGGGTTGTCGCGGCCACGGCCACGATACTGGCGGGCGTCCTTCTCTTTCCGCCAGCGCGCGAGCTGTTCCATTTTGGGCCCTTGCACGGCGACGATATTGCCGTGGCCCTGGCTAGCGGCTTGGCCAGCCTGTTACTTCTGGAGCTGGCAAAGAAATTCGTCCATCCGTCGCTAACCGCGCGTTTTCGCCGCACGAGGACGGGGACCGTCAGCCGATGAACCAATGATGCACCGCATTCACTGCGCCCGCTGAAGCAACGCACACCAGAGCGACCACCGCGGCGACAAACCCCACGCCAATGACCACACCGTCGTGCTCCATCAGCCCCAAGGCGAGCAAGCAGATCGCAGTACCGGGCGCGATATGGCCCAGCGGAATGGGCAAAGTGATGATCGTCGCCAGCACGACACAGATCAGCCCGACCGGGACCTTCGCCCAATCATTCGCCAGCCAGGACGCGCGCGGACGGACCATGCGTTCAAAGCGCCGCAGGGACGGCAGCATCCGATCCACCATTGCCCCGTAATCGGCCCGCGCGATCGACCGCCGCGCGAGCGGCCCCGGAATCCATGCTCGCCGGTACCCCAGCATCAGCTGCACCGAAAGGATTATCAGCGGCACGCCGAACAGGACCGAGATGCCGGGCGCCGGCACCGGCAAGACCATTGGCAGCGCGAGCACCAACAGCCATGCCCCAATCGATCGCGTGCCGAGAAAATTTGCGATATCGCCAAGTGACACGCGGTCGCCCGTCAACGACCGCACGTGGTCCGCCAATAGCTTGGACAGGCGTCGCGCCTCGTGTTGCTTCGGATCAGGCCCAGCAATGCTCATACCCATCCCTGTTTGTGCCTGCAGGTGCCTCCCCCGGCGCTGTTCATCTCCTCGTGACGGGAGCGCCGTCATTGATAGCCTCACTCGGAAAAACGATCACTCGCTCGCCGAACCGTTTGCCAGATGGAGCACCGGGTCCGCTATACCGTGGATCGCTGCGTTATGTGTGACAACGATCGCGGTCGTTTGCAGCTTGCAATTGATCCGGGCAATCGCATTGAGACGCTAGCTCCCGTCTGGTATCGAGCGCATTGCTCGCTCATCGCAGAGCAGCACCATCCGGCCGTTTGACGATGGCGCGGGGCGATTGCGACGCGCTGCTGCTCGCCACCCGATAGCTGCGACGGGAAATTATCGAGGCGGTGACTGTGCCCGACGAGTTCCAGCGCCTCCTCGGCCTTCATTGGATGCTCGGCGATCTCGGTAACGAGCATGGCGTTTTCCCGAGCGATGACTCGGGATCAGATTGTAGAACTGGAACACAAGACCGATATGCTCTCAGCGACAGCAAGTCAGCTCCTTTTCATCGGCGCCGACAAAGGCGTGATCGTGGAAGAACCACTGCCCTCCCGTCGGCGAGTCGAGACCCCCAGGATGTTGATGAGGGTCGACTAGCCGGTGCCCGAGGGGCCGAGAAGTACGACGAACTCGCCTTAGCGGATATCGAGGTCAATGGAACGCACCGCCGCGACTTCGATCTCCCCATACGATAGAGGCCTTGGCCGGGCCGCTCGTGACAAAATACCACTCCGTCGGCCTGCAATATCGTGCGGAAGACCCTAAGACGTTCGCGTGAACCAGGAAGGGATCCGCCGTGCGACCCGCCACAGCCGGTTAAGGACGGATGGATGCTGGGTCATCTAAAAAAGATGTCGGCTGTTAACGCGGTGCATCACGAAAGAACCCAATCCGGGCAATAATTCACCAAGAATCGGGAACTAGTCGGTGGCCGCAATCCGATACTTTTGAATTGGCCGTAGGCTTTGATTTAAATCAATTATCAGCTCCCTTTCGTGCTCTCGCTCCCATCTCAGGCCTCCGGGCTCATCGCCATTGCTGACCGACCTCACTAACAGCGGAGCCCAATCCCGAGGCGCGCTAAGACCGTTCGCGTATCGCGTCCGGGGGAGCGCCGCATAGGCCGACCCAGCTCATATCAGGCGTTTGCCGTAGCCTCTCATCCGGTCAAGCCAGCCCGTCGCTTCACTTCGCTCGCCGGGTCTACGATCCCAAACAGGGTCTCCCGGACGGGGCCATTGCGGAAAATCTGAGAATGCTTTTCGGGCGGCACACCCCGTACGCTTGGAAATACATCGATAGATCAGCGCACGGGCATGCCCATGGTTACGACGGGCCACGCCAAACGCCGGGCAAGTAGCCCCGTCGGGAAAGCGTGTTTGCGGTACTCGATGGCGACACCGGGGCGCATCACCTGCTCGAGTAATACCTTGAGGAGGGCCGGCACCGTCTCGTGCTATAGGAACACGATTACCTGGTGCTGCGCGGAAACGATCGCCTCGCGCGCCTCGACCAATGTTTTAGGCACTGATCCTTCTCGAAGTCCTCTCGCGTGCGCAGAGATTGGGAGGCGCGCAACTTGGATGCGGATCATGTCATGTCCACAAGCTGCAGCAGCTTCCGCATACGCATTGGCGAGCGCATGGCAAGGTGGTTACCGCTGGGATCGGGATGGCCTTGGGTAGTCGCTACTGAGGGCAGCATGGCTGGCTCGCCTTTCCGGCCGCTCAGGGCTGCCAAGCTGATATCGGAAGCTTTGATCGAGATCAATTTGTTGACCGCTAGCCGATCGCCCTGCGAAGCCCACCCGGTCGGTTTCGGAAAAAATTGCTGCTCCGCGGCCTGGTCACGACGAAGACGGTTCACCAGCCTTCATCACAGGAGGATGCAGGCAGGTCGGGATTCCACTGCCGAAAGCGGAGCGGCCTCAGGTTTGAGCAACCATCAGCGGGGAAACATGTCGCAACGTGGATCGAACGCGATCATTAAATAGAAGTAACTAACCATCAATTATGCAGAAAATCTGATTTTCCTCACGAAATACTGCCCGATGGACACCGCGCCGAGAGACGAAGGGCAACGTCCGTCTGACCATATCGGCAACTGAGATCTTGATCCGACCGCAGAGCCCGTCGTCTTTCGAGCCGCTTCTGTTGGAAAGGGGCGGTCTAACGGGACCGAGACGCTAAATGGTCCTTGTCGAACTGCGGCCTCGGCTCTGCAGTAAAGCGATTCAACTGGCAATGACAGAGATGAGAGTTACAAGAAAGCCGCGGTCGGCTCGCAGACCCCGTTTGCCTGATGGTATTCGGCACGGAAACGTCGAGCTCCGGCATCTCCGCTACTTCGTCGTCGTCGCCGAGGAGCTGAATCTCCGACGCGCCGCCGATCAACTCGAGATCACGCAGCCGGCGGTCACCAAACAGGTAGCAGGGCTCGAAGAGCAGGTGGGCGCCAGCCTGTTTGCACGGGAACGACATCGGTTTACCGGGCTTACATCGGCGGGCGCCGAGTTTCTGGCCGAGGCCCGCCACATACTCGAGCAGGTTGAGGACGCCATCCGCCGCGTGCAGCTTGTTGCGCTCGGTCGCTCGGGGCGGCTGCGGATCGGCCTCACCGACGATGCCGCAACGCTCGCGCTGACCTCCGCTCTCGCGGCGTTCCACGCTCGCTCACCGAATGTCCTGGTCGAGTTGGTCGAATTGTCTGAGCCGCAAGTGCTCTCGGCCCTGCGCGCCAACACGGTCGATCTCGTACTTGCCTCGGAGCCGCAGGGCACAAATGGGTTTGCCGTTGAAGAGCTATGGCAGGAGAGCTGGAGCGTCGTCCTTCCTGAGGGACACCCACTCTGTTGTAAGGAGACGGTTGTCCCGGCTGACCTTGCTGGCGAAGCTCTCGCTTTGGTCCGTTCTTCGGCCCAGAAAACAGTGCTCTCCCGGCTGCGCGGGCTTGGTAAGAAGTCGGATTGGCCTCGCGTTGCATTCCGCGTTTTGAATCGTCGAACCGCCATTATGTTGGCACGCGCCGGTTCCGCCATCGCCATAGCGCCCTCTTCGTCGGTATTGGTCGCGGGCCTCCGGGCGGTGATGCGACCGTTGCTCCAAGACCCCGGCTACGCAGTAATCGCTCTGAAGCATGACATCGACCCGCCGCCGGGTTTGGTCGGGCGATTTCTCAATATCGCTCGGGAGGTTTCCGGGGCGCGCTCCGCGAAGGATCAGCTTGGCTCCGCCGCTGCCGACCCTGTTGAACGCGCCGTGCTATGTGCAACATGCCGACGCGTCCGCATGAAAACGCGGTCGGTTCGGATGAAGCGCTCGAGTATGTGCGGGACGATGCGCTCCACCGTGACCGGCTTGCTGTTGCCTGAGCCGACGGCGTCCGCATAGGTACGCAGCAGCGCAGCGAGTTCGGCCGAGAGGCATGATCGTCAGACGGACCGGCTTATCGTCCGGGATCGGCCCGAGTTTCAGCTTCATCATGTTCGCTCATCGATTGACATAAGGCCGCAGCACGATGTCTCGGTTGACAAGAACGCGCACCGGATATCCAGGCCTGACCGTCAGCGTTGGTTGGAGTGCAAGATCTTTCGACACAATGCGCTGTCCGGCCTCATTCGCGGTGTTGTTCACGCTATCCCGCAGTCCGACGATGATGCGGTTGTTGGCCTGGGTTCCGTTGTTGGCGGCCAACTCGCTCGAGATGCCGAGCAGCGAAGAGAGCACGACGCCTTTCAGCAGTCGCCAGGTGTGGTAATCCACCCCGTCCTCGAGCCCGGCATAACCTTGCGTGTCGGTAGCAGAGAGGTTGTCGAGGACAATGGAGCTGCCGTCCGGCATGACGAGGCGTGTCCAGATCAGCAGTAGGCGTTCCTGCCCGTAGGCAATATGGCTATCGTATTTGCCGATCAGCCGCGTGCCCTGCGGGACCAGCAGAAATCGGCCGGCTACCGTGTCGTAGACGTCCTCGGTCACTTGCGCCACCACCTGGCCGGGAAGGTCCGAATTGAGGCCCGTGATCAGGGCTGCTGCGATCACAGCCCCGGCCATGAGCTGGTAAGGGCTGCGGGGCGTCTGAACGCGCTGCGGCGAGTAGATGGCCTGGTCAATGCGCCCGTTCAGAAAGCCCTCCTTGTGCGATTGGCCGTTCTGGACCGACAGATCGTCACCGGCAGACGTTTGCGGTGCGGTTCCCTCCGGCGACGGCGCTGAAGTGCCACTTTCTGCTGCCTGACCTGGGGCTGCCCCGGCAACGGCGGCCGGCCTTGCCGAGACGGTGAAGAACACGACAGATGCGGCCGCTTGTTCCCGCTCGCGCCGGCGGCGCTCCGCCTCGGGATCGGCGGCCGGCGCCGGAGTCCCGATTTGCTGCTGCAGCATCGGTCGTCCCAGATCACCCGGCAGAGGTGGCCCGAGCTGCGGGACCGCTTGAGGCGGTGACGGTGCCGGTCTCGGTCGGGTGAGATCGGCATAGCTGTCCCGCATATTGGCGAGCGCATCGGTGGGTTTGGCGTTGGTGTTGTAGAGTTCCGGGCCGCCTGCGAAACGCAGTGGCCGGATCCCCAGTGCGTACCAGAGCGCTGCGAAGACGAGTGCCGTGACGAGCGCTGTCGCGACCACCAGTGTTCGACGCGAGAGCCGCGTCACCGGACGCGGGGGAGCCCCGATCCGCAGCTCCGACGGCGGCGGTTCCTTGCGCGGCGGGCCGATGTCGCTCATCGACCATCCGTTCGGCTGATCCGCACGGTCTGCTGCGGGTTGGAGCCGAGGCGCAATTCCGCCGCGGCGAACAGGCGGTCGACAATGTAGGTCGAGCCTTTGACGCGGTAATTGACGAGCTCGGCCTCGCCGGTCGGCCCGATGATGAAGAGCGGCGGCGTCTCACCCTGGGCTATGCCGGGCGGGAACTGGATGTAGACCTTGTGCCCGTCATCAAAGGCCTGCACCGGCCGCCAGGGTGGAGAATCTCCGCTGATCCGGTAACGGAAGCGCAGCGACTGACACATCGATGCCGCCAGCCGCCGTCACGTTGGCGCGCGTTTCGGCTTCGGCATTCTGCCGTCGCAGCGCGACGAACTCGTCTTGTGGATAGCGCCAGGAGACCGCGGCCATATAGGTCTCCCGGGTCGGATGCGCTTCGATATGATAGGTTCGCCGGTCCGTCGCGATGACGATGTTGTTCATCGGCAGGTCGGCGGAGACCGGCTTGACCAGCACGTGAGCTTGACGGGTGGCCCCCGATCCGCTCTCGGTGTCCCCGATCTTCCACTGCGTCGTATCCCCGGCGGCGACCGCCTTCAGCTCCTCGCCAGGCTCGAGGGCGATATCGGTGACGTGCACCGGGGCGACGTAGAGCTGGTACAGCGCCCCGTCGCTGTACGGGTAGACCTGGATCGCATTGACGTAGCCGGCGCGTGTCGGTTTGACGCTGGCGGCGGCGTTGGCGAGCTGCACGCGGCGAGCCGGATCGCGGGGCTCGGACGCGCTCGTCGACTCGCCGCCGCGCGGCATCCGCTTCAGTTGGCCCGGGAGCGGCAATAGCTCGGGCATTTGAACAATTTTGACGGGTTTGGGAGGTTCCGTGTGGAGCGCCGCAGGATCGTCGTAACTGATCTGAGGAATTTCAGGAGCGCAGGCGGCCAGCGGCAGCACCGCGGCCACGCCCAGCGCGAGTGTGTGCCTCATCCATTGCCTCCCAGCTCCCGTGACCAGGCGATCGCGTCGATGTAGATCCCGAGCGGGTTTTTGCGCAGCCGTTCCTCGGTCCGTGGTGTCTGAGTGATCACGGTCAGGATCGCCGACCAGCGCTCCGCCGGTATTGCGGCACCTTCCTCGTATGCATGCTCGATCCACGCAATGCGGAACGACTTGTCCGAGGCGCGCACCACGCTGGTGACTTCGGCCGTGACCGCGCGGTGTCCGACCTTGCCAAAGGGGTCGACCTGCCGCGCGTAATCGTCGAGCACGGGCTTGGCATGGCTCGTGATCTGGTCGTAGGCGTCGAGCCACGCCTGCCGCACGACAATGGGGTCGACCGAAAGCGCGCGGGTATTCTGAACGAAGCGAGCCAAGAAATAGCCAATCTGGGCGTCGCTCGGCTGGTATTCGGTAACCGCCGGCGCGATCGCGTTCGCTGCACCGGTGCGATCCACCTCGACGACGTATGGCGTCACGATCGAGCGGGAGCGTGCGCGGATGTCGTCGCCCATCGCCACGGCGGCGAGTGCCAGCGCACCAAAGGCCATCAGGCGCCAATTGGCCGCCTGCACGCGGGCCGAGCCGATCCTCTCGTCCCAGAGCTGTTCGGCACGCTGGTAGGGAGTAGCAGGCGCCGGGGTCTGCCCGTAGCGCGTCGCGGCACGGCGCCAATTCATTTATCATCACCCCGCAGGGTCGGCTTGAGGCCGGCGCCGCCCGCTTCGCCCTCACGCATAGCGCGCTCGACGCTGCGCATCACCTGCTCCCGGCGAAGTTGCCGCGCCCAGCCCGGCGCCCGTGAAGGACTAGCCAGACCAGTGCTTTCGGCGGTCTCGCCGATTGCTGATCCCCCAGTCGCAGTCCAGCCCGCGTGCTCGCCAGTGCGGACCCGTTCAGCCAACCCCTCGGCAACTCGGTCGCCGGTCGTCCGCAGCCCGCCCGCTGCTGCCGAAATACCGGCGCGAGCAACACCGAGGAGGCCTCCGCCAACACCAGCGAGAGCCTCGCCGCCTGATGCAGCGCTACCCAACGCGTAAGCAGTGCGTGCGGCACCGCCAAGCGTTGCCGCCGAGGCGACCGCGCCGGCACCGGCTCGACGCCGCTCCTGCCAATCCAGCCCCGCCGAGCAACAGCGTGCCGCCGACAACGGCGGCCGGCGCCACGGCAGCACCGAGCCCGAGCTGCGGCGCGCCGGAGACGATGCCCGCGGCGATTTTGGGTGCATAGAGTGCGAGGCCACCGACAGTCATCGACGCGAGCAGAACTGTCAGCGCATCCTGAAGAGAAAGTTCAGCGGTCGGGTTCGACGGGAGAATTTGCGAGAAGATCTGGGTCCCGATGCCGGTCACCACAGCGAAGACCAGGATACGGACGCCTGAGGTGATGACTTGACCCAAGACCGGCTCCGCGATGAACGAGGTTCCGCGCCAGAGAGCAAAGGGCACGAGAATGAAACCCTTCAGCGTCGTCAGCTTGAACTCGATGACGGCGAGGAAGAGCATGATCGCGAGCACGAAGAACGCGATCAGCGTCACGACCCAGGAGAGGGCCATCAGCATGATCTCGCTCAAATTCCAGAAGACCTCCGGGAAGCCGGACAGGCGCTGGATCTGGGCCAGCAGCACATCGGCACCTTGCACGCCGGCTTGAGCAAGTTTGCCGGGCGTGAGAAAATCGGCATAGGTTAAGCTAGCGCCGGTTGCCTTCAAACCGAGCGCGGCAAAGCTCTTGAATATCAATCCTGCCAAGCTGGTTCCAGTTGTTCAGGAAAAACGCGAAAAGGCCGATGTAGAGCACCTTTCTCGCGAATGCCTGAATCACCTCGTCTTCGCCGGCAGCCCAGGCCAGCGCGGCCAGCACGACATCGATCCCGATCAACACCTTGACCAGAAACCCGACATCTCCGGAGATCAACCCAAATCCCGAGTCGATGTAACGGCTGAAAATGTCTAGGAATTATCAATTACGGCGAGGTCGTTACCCATTCGGGCCCTTCCAGTTAGGCGGTTTTGGCCTCAGATCCGGAACTGCCGCGTCTGGAAACACTCGGACCGGCTTATCGATATAAATCGCACCGTCGCCAAAGAACCGCTTGTTTTCCGCCATCGAGCCGTCCTGCACTGCGCCCAATCAACCGAGGCCATACCGAGCTGTTTTACGGCGCTCGAGTTCGGCATTCAGCACCCGCCGGATCGGGCCAAAGCTGATCGATGGTCGAGCTGATGCCGCAGCCCCAATGGTCCCGGCAGCAATCGTCAGTATGATAACTGAAGCTTTCACGGGGCGCCCCCGAACACCTGGACTGACGCCGGGGTATAACTCACGCCGCGGCCCAGAACCGCTGCCATTCGGCGCGCGCCGCTTCCTCGACTTCGGCGTGACGCATTGTCTCCGTGGCCTGCGCCCGAGCATTCGCAGAGAGCAAGGCCTGGGTGCTGCCAAGCTGCCGCGATTGAAGCGCGAGCAGCTGATTGGTCGACTGGATTCCCTGCAATGCGCCGGCCGCGCCCTGGCTCTGACCGACCAAGGTCGAGAGCGTAGCCTCGATCGGCCTGAATATCCGAGACGATGCGGCTCTGGACTTCCATCGTGTGCTTGAAGGTATCGACACTCGCCTGCCAGCGCGCCCGCGCATCCGAGATCAGCTTCGCTTGGGTGACGTTGCCGCCATAGGACGGGAAGAGCTGCTGAAACTGCTGGTCGATCCGGGCGACATCATAAGCGAGGCTCTGCGCCTGTCTCATCAGGCTGTTCACCTGGTCGATGGCACTGGTGATCTGCTGCAGTGCCGAGAACGGAAGCGAGAGCAGGTTGCGGGCCTCGTTCTCCAGCATCTGGACGAACTGCTGGATCTGGGTGATCTGATTGTTGACCTCCTTTAATGTATTCGCGGCCGTCAAAATGCTCTGCTTCAGGTTCGAGATGTCGATCACCGGCAAGTCAGCGGAGACCGGCCCAGTAATCGCCAGTGAAGTCGCGAACGCGGTGCTGGCGAAGAGAGTGCGCAGCCGTTTCATGCCAGAGCCTCCGTCGCGGCATTTTGATGTTCGACCCGGCGATCCTGCTCAGCGTCGATCAAGTCGGCGGCCCAGTCGAGCTGCCGCTCACGCAGCCAGGCCGGCGCGAAGCCCGTCATCGATTGGCTCGCGCCTGAACGGTTTCCAGACGCTTCAGGTCCTCGGCCTGGCTCACGCCGGCGAAGGCCAGCGTTACCTCCCCGAGCCCGAGCTCGAAGAGCCGATTGCCGCGAGCGGACTGGAAATAGTAATCGCGCTTGGGCGTGGCGCGCGCGACCGTGTCAATTTGCCGAGCGTTCAGGCCGAGCCGCTCGTATGCAGCGCGGCCCTGCGGCTCGACGGCGCGTGCATTCGGCAGGAACACTCGGGCGAGGCAACTCTCGAGTATTGCCGGGGCGATCCGGCTCTCGGTCACATCGGCGAGGCTCTGGGTCGCGAACACGACGGACGCGTTCTTCCGCCGCAATGTCTTCAGCCATTCCCGGATCTTCGGCCCGAAAACCGGGTCATCGAGCAATGCCCAAGCCTCGTCGAGCCCGATCAGAGCCGGAGAGCCGTCGAGCCGCCGCTCGATGCGGCGGAACAGGTACGTCAGCACCGCCCGGGCCGCACTGGCGTGCGGCAACAGCTCTTCCATCTCGAACCCTTGCACCCTGGCTTCGTCGAGATCGTCGCGCTCGGCGTCGAGCAACCGTCCCCAGGGTCCATCGAGCGTGTAGGGTTCGAGCGCGGCTTTGAGGCGGCTATGCTGGACCAGCGCTGCGAGACCGCTGATCGTCCGCTCGTCGCGCGGCGCGCTGGCAAGAGATCCCAGCGCCGACCACACCGCTTCCTTGATGTCGGGGGCGAGGACCACGCCTTCCTGTGCAAGCAGCATCTGCACCCACTCCGCCGCCCAGGCCCGCTCACCGGGATCATCCACGCGCGCCAATGGCTGGAAGGCGACCTCCCCGTCGGCATTCAGCTCATAGAAGCTTCCGGCCATGCCGAGGATCGACGCCATGGACGAGCGGCCCTTGTCGAAGCGAAAGATCAGCGCCCTCTCGTAGCGCCGGAACTGCAGGTCGAGCAGGTTGAGCAGAACCGATTTTCCGGCGCCGGTCGGCCCGACCACGAGCGTGTGCCCGACATCACCCTGATGCAGCACCAGCCGGAATGGCGTCGAGCCGGCGGTCCGGGCATGCAGTAACGGCGGCCCGTCCAGATGCTCGTTACGCTCCGGACCCGCCCAGACGGAGGAGAGCGGCACCATGTGCACGAGGTTCAGCGAGCTCACCGGCGGTTGGCGCAGATTGGCGTAGCACTGCCCCGGGAGGGAGGAGAGCCAGGCGTCGACGGCGTTCAGCGTCTCCTCGGCGACGACGAAACCGCGGCTCCTCAACACACGACCGACCGATTTGACCTTGTCGGCGACCCGATCCTGATCTTCGTCCCAGAGGGTCACGGTCGCAGTGAAGAGGCCATAGGCGACGTAATCGGCGCCAAGCTCCTGGAGTGCCGCGTCGGCGTCCATCGCCTGGTTCTCGGCGTCGCTGTCGACGAGCGGGCTCTCCTTCCCCCAGAGCGTTTCCCGCAGTAGGGCGGCGATGCCTTTGCGCTTGGCGTACCAATGCCGGCGCTTCCGCTCGATCTCTTTTAGCGCGACCGGTTTGTCGAATGGCAGCCAGCGTGCGACCCACCGATAGGCGAGCGGCAGCCGGTTCATCTCATCCAGCAGCCCGGGCCAGGTCTGATCCGGGAAGCCCCGCAATGTCAGCGTCCGCAGGTGGGAATGCCCGAGCATTGGCTCGACGCCGGGTACGAGCGGCATGTCGGCCACCAGCCCGTCGATGTAAAACGGCACCGGCGGCACCTCGACGGGATGGCGCTCGGTCGAGACGCAGGCGTGCAGATAGGTGAGCGTCTCGGAGTCGTCGAGCCAGGCGATCTCGGGCATCACGCCTTCGAGCAAACCGGTCACGCGGTCGGTTTCGGCCCGGAAAGCCTCCAGCTGCTCCCGCCAGTCGATCCCTCGCCTTTCGCCGGCACTGTCGTAGAGGAGGCCCTGCACACGCTCCGCACTCTCGGGCGGCGCCAGATAGGCGAAGGTCAGAAAGCACTCGCTCTCGAAGTGGGCGCCTTCGGTCTCGAACATGGCGCGTCGCTCGCGGTCGACGAGGAACGAGACCGGGTCCGGGAAGCGGCTTTCCGGATACCCGGCCGCCTCGTGGCGAAGCGCTTCGACGAACAATGCCCAGCCGGAGCCCAGGCGCTTCAGCGCGTTGTTGAGCCGGGCACATACGGCGACGAGCTCGGCATCGGTCGCGCTGTCGAGATCGGGGCCGCGGAACCGGCAGGTGCGCTGCAGCGAGCCGTCCTTGTTGAGCACGATCCCGGGTGCGACGAGCCCCGCCCAAGGCAGGTAGTCTGCGAGCAGCACCCGCCGGGTTCGGTATTCGCGGAGGTCGAGCATGTCCGTGTCTCCTGTTCACGCGTCCAGTACGGGGGCGCGCAGCCGCAGGTGGCGCGCGAATACGCCGATGAATTGCGGTTCGGTCCGGGTCAGCCAGACGGAAGCGGCGTGGCCGACAATCCAGATCGCGAGACCCGCGATCCAGAGCTGGAGGCCAATGCCGACCGCGGCGGCAAGCGTGCCGACGGCGATCGCGATCGCCCGCGGCGCGCCGCCGAGCAGGATCGGCTCGGTCAATGAGCGGTGCAGCGGTACGGCGAAGCCCGGCACCTCGCTCGGGCCCGGGAAGGCGAGCGGCGGGCTCATGTGATCAGCGCTCCCCCGGCGAAGTTGAAGAAGGTCAGGAAGAAGGAGCTCGCCGCGAAGGCGATCGACAGCCCGAAAACGATCTGGATCAATCGGCGCATCCCGCCCGAGGTCTCGCCAAAGGCGAGTGCCAGGCCCGAGCCGATGATGATGATGACTGCGATGATCTTGGCGACCGGACCCTGGATGCTGTCGAGGATCTGGGTCAGCGGCTGTTCCCAGGGCATGTTCGAGCCGGCCGCGAGGGCGAGCCCGGGCCACAGCAGGAGCGCGACGGCAAGTGCTGAAAGGCTGGCGAATAGAGCCCGCGGCCGCAATGAAGCTCGGTCGATCACCTCTTGTCTCCTTGGATCACGGTGAGGGTACCGAAGGAATCGAGCCCGAGCGGCTCGACGACGTAGTCGCCGGTCGGACCGAGCTCGGCAACCTGCCAGATGCCCGCGAGCCGGCGTTGAGCGCCGCGCCCGGCCAGCACGGCGATCAGATCGATGGTCTCCGCGATCAGCGGCCGCGAGACGGTCACGACCGCCTCTTGCACCAGCTGTTCGAGACGGCGCAGCGCGCCGATCGCGGTCGAGGCATGGATCGTGCCGATCCCGCCGGGATGTCCCGTGCCCCAAGCCTTCAGCAGATCCAGCGCCTCGCGACCACGCACCTCGCCGATCGGGATGCGATCGGGCCGGAGCCGAAGCGAGGAGCGCACCAGATCGGTCAGCGACGCGACGCCGTCCTTGGTGCGCATCGCAACCAGGTTCGGCGCCGCGCATTGCAGTTCGCGCGTGTCCTCGATCAGCACGACCCGGTCGCCGGTCGCCACCACTTCGCGCAGCAGAGCATTGACCAATGTCGTCTTGCCGGTCGAGGTGCCGCCCGCGACCAGCACGTTCCAGCGCTCGGCGACGGCAGTCCTGAGCGTCGCGGCCTGCGCCGCGGTCATGATGCCGGCGGCGACGTAGTCGTCGAGCGTGAACACCGCGACTGCCGGTTTCCTGATCGCGAAGGCCGGCGCCATCACGACAGGCGGCAGCAGCCCCTCGAAGCGCTCACCCGTCTCGGGCAGCTCGGCCGAGACCCGCGGGCTTCCGGCATGCGCTTCGGCTCCGACATGGTGGGCCACGAGCCGCACGATCCGCTCCCCGTCGGCGACGGGAATGCGCCGGCCGGTATCCTCGAGCCCCGAGCTCAGCCGATCGATCCACAGCCGCCCATCCGGGTTGAGCATCACCTCGACGATGTCGGGATCCTCGAGGTAGGCGCCGATGTCCGGCCCGAGCGCGGTGCGCAGCATCCGGGTCGAGCGGGAGAACGGTGTCGGCTCAGCCGGCATCGGCCACCTCCCTGGCTCCAAGATCCGGGTCGCTCGGAACCGCTGAGCCGACACCGTTGCTCCGCTGCTCCGGCCAGATCTCGAGACTGATCTCGCGCACGAGGCTGTTGCCCCGTTGCAGCCTGCGCCCGAGCGTCTCGACAAAATCGCGATAGCGCTCGGCCCCCTTTGCCTTGGCGGCAGCCTGCGCGCTCTCGGGCAATGGCGGGGTGACCGCAAGCCAAAAGCGGACGAACAGCGCCATTGTCTCGATGGCGATCGACAAGTCGCGTTCGACACGCTCGAGCTGGCGGGTATGCCGGTCGAGCCGTCGCACGAAAGCGGCTTCGCGCATATCGGCACTGTCCGGCGAGAGCATCGAAGCGACTGCCGCCTCGATCACCGACGATTTCGACACCCTGCGCTTCGCCGAGAGCGCGGCGATCTCCTCGTGCTGGCCGGGCGAGAGATAAATGTTGAGGCGCGTCTTCATCGGCTGCCTCACATGCCCGGCATCATCTCGTCGCCGCGGTCGATCGCCGCCGCCCGGGTGAAGGTCTGCAGCCGCTGGCGTGCGAGGATTCGGGCCTTCACCGCCTCTTCGTCAGCCTCGGCATCATCGACGAGATCGAACTCGTTCGCCGGCCGCCGCTCGGGTGCATCTCCTCATGCTCCGGCAGCTCGGGCTCTCGTCGCAGACCGCCTTCGCTGTCATTGGTAAGCTCGTCCAGATCATGAACGGCGTGCCGCGGAGCGTCGGCAACGATGACGGAGCCCGGTCCAATCGTCGGGCCGGCTACCTGGCCGGTCCGGGTAGACGCCCGAGATTGGCAGCGCCGGTGCCGGCCGGGAGCGACCCGAAAGGCGCGGTCCTCGTAGTAGCGGATCTTTTTGGCTCGGATCGGCGGCAGGCCGGCGACCATGATGATCTCGTCGGTCGAGGGCAGCTGCATCACCTCACCGGGGGTCAGAAGCGGACGTGCCGTCTCCTGGCGCGAGACCATCAGGTGTGCGAGCCAGGGGCTCAGCCGGTGTCCGGCATAGTTCTTCATTGCCCGCTGCTCGGTCGCGATGCCGAGCGCGTCCGAGATGCGCTTTGCGGTCCGCTCGTCGTTGCAGGCGAAAGCGATGCGGACGTGGCAGTTGTCGAGGACGCTGTTGTTCTCGCCGTAAGCCTTCGCGAGCTGGTTCAGCGACTGGCAGATCAGGAAGGCGCGGATGCCGTAACCGGCCTGGAAGGCGAGCGCCGTTTCGAAGAAGTCGAGCCGGCCCAATGCCGCGAACTCGTCCAGCATCAGCAGCAGCTGGTGCCGGCGTTCGACACCCTCGAGGCTCTCGGTCAGTCGCCGCCCGATCTGGTTCAGGATCAGCCGCACGAGCGGCTTCGTGCGGCTGATGTCCGAGGGCGGGACGACGAGGTAGAGCGCTGACGGGGTGGTCGGCCTCGACCAGATCGCCGATGCGCCAGTCGCAGCGCGAGGTCACCCGTGCCGCAATCGGATCCCGATAGAGGCCGAGGAACGACATTGCCGTCGACAGCACGCCCGAGCGTTCGTTGTCGCTCTTGTTCAGCAGCTCGCGTGCGGCCTGGGCCACGACCGGGTGCACGCCACGCTCGCCGAGGTGCGGCGTCGCCATCATCAGGCGGAGCGTGCTCTCGATCGGCCGGGCTGGGATCGGAGAGGAAGGTTGCAACGCCGGCCAGTGTCTTGTCCTCTTCGGCGTAGAGGACGTGGAGGATGGCGCCGACGAGCAACGAGTGGCTCGTCTTTTCCCAGTGGTTACGCCGTTCGATCGAGCCTTCGGGGTCGACCAGAACGTCCGCGATGTTCTGGACGTCGCGGACCTCCTCGGGGCCGCGCCGGACCTCGAGAAGCGGGTTGTACGCCGCCGACCGCGCGTCCGTCGGATCGAACAGCAGGCAATGCGAGAACCGCGACCGCCAGCCCGCCGTCAAGGTCCAGTTCTCGCCCTTGATGTCGTGCACGACCACGGAAGAAGGCCAGGAGAGCAGTGTCGGCACGACCAGGCCGACGCCCTTGCCGCTGCGCGTCGGCGCAAAGCACAGGACGTGCTCGGGGCCGGCGTGCCGGAGGTGCTGCTTGCCGAGGCGGCCGAGATAGATTCCGGCCGGCTCCAGCAACCCCGCCTCGCGCACCTCCGGCTCCGTCGCCCAGCGTGCTGAGCCATAGGTCGTGACCAGCGCCGACTGCCGTGCGCGACGCACCGAGCCGGCAATCGCAACGACAACGGCCATGACACTGCCCCCCGTGGCCCAGGCGGCGCCTTCGAGGAAGATGCCGGGGGCGTATGCGTCGAAGTGGTACCACCACGCGAAGAACAGATACGGTTCGTAGACAGGCACCCCGGCGGCGAAGAACCAGGCGGGGCCGAGCGCCGGCTGGAAACCCAGGCGCATCGCGGTCCATTCGGTGGCGCCCCACAGGCCGGCGAGCACTGCCGCCAGCGAAAGCGTCATCTGGCCCCAGAGGATTTTCGTTCCGGTCATCGTCCCCTCGCCGGTGAGATCGAGCGGGACCGAAATAGAAGATCGACAGAGAGCCGTGCAATACGCGAGTTCCGCTCAGGCAAAGCCCAGCGTAGCCAAGCAAAGAAATACATATCCGCGAAGCCCTCCGGGCAGCGCAGAGCGGTAGGGAGTAGCTGGGGCGGCGAAAGAGGGCTGCCGGTGGTTGGGACGCCTCGCGCAGTTGCGGTTGCTGGAACCTCAGCGCCCCCAAATGATCAGGCTATGGTACGATGGCCGTCTCGTCGAAAGCCTGCTGTTCAGTGGACTTAAGTTCGGGTTGGGATGATGCGACAAAATTGGGGACATACGGATAGTGGCCCGCGCGGTCGCCGGAATGGTTCGGCATGCCAGGTCGGGTTAAGTAGCCGCGTGGATGGATGAAGCTGTAGATTTCTTGCCTGGGGAGCTCCTGCCCCGATGTTGAAGGCGCCGAGCTTGGGGAAGAACTGCAATTGACTGTAGGGCAGATGATCGTGGATCCACCACGCCATTGCCCGCCAGCGGGTGCCCTCAGCCAAGCGGTCTACGAACCATGGAATGACAATGCAAGCCATGGCACCCATGCTGCCTCGCGAATCGCGGCGGTCCCAGATATGGCGCGCGTAATTGCGTGCGTTTGAAGCGCAGTTGTAGTGTCTGGCGTTCCCTAACGCGTTCATGGCGCGCGTCCGGTAAGCCGAGCGGACCGTCAGTCGTCCGAATGTCGCTTGCAGCAGATCCTGGCAGAAGCGGCTGCCCGCTGCGATTGCCAATCCTGGATCACCAGGCAGGTTGGGGATGCCATGAACGTTCGAGATTTCGCGGTAGAGGAAGTCGCGCATGAAGAATGAACGCGACAATCGCGCGCGACCGAACTCCTCCGCTGCGCGATCAGTTTTTGGACTCCGCATGAAACCGAACACCTCCTATCCTCGTGGATCGATCGCTCGCTGCGGCCGAGCGGGATATTGGCCCGACAAGTCGCAAGAGAGGTCGTTTCAAGCGTTCGCTGAGCGACTGAGCTACATTTTCTGATGCGATTGCTCCAGCGGGATCTGAAGCCCATGGTCGTCACGAGGCTGCCATGACCATAACACGCGTACTCACCGCTTTACGTGTAGGGCAACATTAAAGAGGCTGGCGAATTACACACTGAGCCCGCGCTCTCGTCTGAAACTCCACGAGACGCTGCCGCCGTGCAAAACGCCGGATACCTCGCGTCCGAGCTGACGTTCCACGATCGGGCGCCATGGTACGAGGACGAACTGCCGGCCGTCCTCGATGAGGGCGAAGCGGCCCGAGGCCAAGTCGACCTGCCGGCGATAGATACCCGACACGCGCTCGCCCTCCTCGACCGCCCGATATTCGAGCCCGGTCTGATGTGCGATCTGCCTGGCTGCATGCGCAAGCTCGCGCCGCATCAGAGTGTCGAGCAGGTTTCGAGCGAAGATCACTTGGCCCTGTCGCCGGCGCGCTAGCCCGAAATCCACCAACTGTTCGGTCCGTTGCTCCAGCGCAGTCCGAACCTCGCCTCCGAACCCCGTCTCGGCAAGCTCCGTCCTTTCACGTCTCACAAGCTCTCGATCTAGCCAAGTAGCACCTGAGGCGGCAACCTGATGTTCGAGCGGCAGTCGGAAAAGGGTTCGTACCTCGAGCTCGAGCGCGGCGCCGTGCTTCGCATCATAAGCAAAGGCACGGTCAAGATAATCTTCGGGTATTTTCCAGCGCCCATCGGCTAGCCGCTCGACAATTCGGCCGCCACGCCGCAGTGCTTCCAGCCTGCGGACATGCGCCTCGACCAGTGCCTCTGGATCCGAGCTATTGGCGTGCGCTATCTCGAGCCGATGGCGCTCCGGATCGTAGATGCCATTAAGAGCCTCGGCCAGCCGCGCGATTGTTCGGTCCGACTGTCGGCCCTGCGCTCGTCCGACCGCGATGATCCCGCCCTGCGGTACATCTGTGATCGCATCGAAATTCGGGACCCGCAGGTAATGCGCGCGGCCATCGACGCCGTCGACTACCAGATACGCTGAGCCCTTCAGCTCATCGTCGAGGCCCTTCTGGACTACCCGGCCGATGACTGTCTGCTCCGATGTAATCGGCGCGTCGGAGATCGCGAAATCCGTCGGAGAGCGTTCCTGACCCTGTGCCGAAAAGGCGCGCTGCATAGTCCGGATGATGTCGCCGCGGATGCCGAGCTCGCGCAGACCCGGCTCCGCTTCTTCCGCCAGCAGCCATTGGGCTGGGCCGATAGCACGGGCCAGACCCATCCGTTCGAGCTTCTGTAGCCGCGCGAGGAGCAGCGTGCGGATCTCGCTGCCGGCTGCTTCAGGCCTTGCCACCTCCGGCCGGAAGTCGAGCGCGCCGCCCTCGGTCCGCTGAGCTATGTGCCGCAAAGTCGCATCGAGCCGCGTCCAGCGATCGGCGCCCACCTCGCGGGCGAGCTTGCGGCGCACCTGATGCTCGCTCTGTGGTCCGAGCTCGATCGTCACCAATTCCGCGGCGCGTTCGCGCATGCCGTGGCTGATGTAGTCGCGATGAATGACGAGGGTGTCGCCGCGCTCGTCAGCGCCGCGTACGACGAGATGAATGTGCGGATTGTCGGTATTCCAGTGATCGAGAGCGACCCAATCCAGCTGTGTCCCGAGATCGCGCTCCATTTGCTTGACGAGGTCACGGGTGAAGGCGCGGAGGTCCTCCATCTCGGATGCGTCCTCGGGACTGACGATAAACCGAAAATGATGCCGATCATCGCTGGTGCGCTCGGCGAAGGCGCGCAGCTCCGCGTCGTCCGAGGCGGCGTCGAACATGCGGGCGGCGGTGCCGTCCCTGGTGACGCCCTCGCGCTTCAGATACGAGAGATGCGCCCGAACCGCGCCGGCGCCACGGAAGCCCTGTCGGACGATGCGGGCCTTTACGATCACCCGGCGCGCACGATTGCCGTACAGCCGTCGCTCCGCGGCATGCCACGCGTCCACTCCGCCGCGGCCGCGCCCCGCTCGAGCATGATTGGCTGGGGACCGCGCCGGCCAGCTCCGGCCGACATGGCCTGCACGCTGCGCCGCGGCGAGGACCTGTGCGACGAACAGCTTTGGCAGCCGCTCCTGGCTCTTTTTGAGACGGCCGAGCTTGGGGTGGAACTCCCGGTCCTCCATCGTGGTGCCGGCGAAGCTCAGCCGATCGGCGGCCTACGGCCCAAGGACGGCACCGTGCCGAGCTGACGGCACTGCCCCAAACTCATGTGCAGACCTCGACAATCCGGTGGTCGCGCGCTCTGCGCGGCACCGCCCTTTATCTTGCGATCCGGTCTGCACACGTGTTCCTCCTGCCAATCCTAACCCTTGCTACTCTAGATGCCTGGAAGGAGTGTTAGCCGAGAAGCGCATTGGATCGCGCCCGAGCGGGACGAACAGCGCGCCGCCAATACCGGCATCAGGGTGGCTCGGCTGTCGGCTCGAGAGTGAGGGTGTCGCAGCTGGATTGCTCCACCTCTGCGCAAAGAGCTCGCTCGGCGCTGCGATCTTTTTTGGGCGCCGATGCTGGCCCTCGTCGGCGGGAGCGCTGGCAATCGGTAGCACGGACTCGCTGGCGCTGGTCGTCCGCGGACTCGAGCTCGGCACGTTCGAGGGAGTGCCCACGACGCTGACTGGTTGGCGGGCCGGCACTTCGCCGGGCGAGCGCGGCCCCGCCGGCAGCTCGCCGATTTGCGCCAGGTACTGCTGCGTCTCTCGAGGCAATGGGCGGCCACGCCGCAGATGGTCTTCGAGCCGAGCGGGACCGGCATTGTAGGCTGTGAGGAAGTTCGGGACGCCGAATAGCTCGGTCATCTCGCTCATGTATGCAGTGCCGGCGATGATGTTGTCGTGCGGGTCGTAGGCATTGGCACCGAGCCCGTACCGCGCTCGCAGCTCGGCGTATGTCTCCGGCATGATCTGCATCAGACCGATTGCACCGGCCGGCGATGTCGCGTCTGCGACGCCGCGGCTTTCGGCCTGCATCACGGCGCGCACCCATGCTTCCGGCCGGCCGAACCGCCGGGCTGCCTCGGAGATATAGGCTGCCCATTGCTCGATCTTTGGCGAGGCATTCCCGGGCGCAACCGCTGTGCCCACGCTGAATGACGCGCTGCAATCGTCGAGCGCTCCGAGCGGAACGAATAGCTCCGCTCTGATGCCGAGCGCGCAGGCAGTGAGGAGCGTCACCAGGTCCATCGCAGATCACTCCGGGAGTGCCAGTCAAGAGTCGCCGCAGTCGTCGGACGGATCCCGCCGTGACGGCCAAGCCACGCACCGAGTACGGGGCGCCCATACGGCCGGCTTTGACCTCCGCTGCGCGCGACGGCTTTGCGGTGCGGTCTGATGGAGGAACGGCCGTCTCTGATCGAACAGAGGAACAGCACCGGGGGTGGCTGATAGAACGCACACTCAGCGATCCTTCACGGTCCAGATCGGGGTGGCGCGACCGATCACCGATGAGAGCAGCAATGGGCCGAAGTAGCGCCCGTCGAGCGACGTAGGCACGTCACCATTGAGCGCGAAAAACTCACCGTCGCTCAACACCCGGCAACCCGACCAGGAGGTCATCGGACGCCCCCGCCCGTCGCTCGGCAGTGCGTTGGCGACGTGGCGACCCTCTATTGTGACGTCACCGGCGTGCTCGCATACGCGCATGCCGCCGAGCGCGCCGACACGCTTCAGCAATGGCACGCCGGGCGGGAGGTAACCGCGCTCGGCATATACCGCGGCGCTCGCCGAATTGGGCTGGACCAGCACAAGATCGCCGATGTGTGACCCGGTGAATGGTGCGATGGAGTAGAGGCCAAGCGGCGCGCTCGCGGTCGCATTCCAGACGAGTATTGGACGTGGCTCGACCAGCGAAGCGGTAATCGCGAATGCAACACCGAGCCCGGCCAGGGCGGAGATCAAGGCGCTCGGCATCATCCCATTACGCTGCGGCGGCGCTGCCACGCCGCGTGCTGGCCGCGGGTGTAAGCCCGGTGCGATATGTTGCAACTGATCCGGTTGTGCAGGTGCCGCCACCAGTCTGGCGCGACCGCTACGGGATCGATGCCGCGGGCCTCGATATCTGCAATGGCATCGAGGGCGCGCTTCACCCGCGGCCAACTGTCGAGGCGCAACATGAGCTCGCCGCCCGGTGTAACTCCGGGTACTGTGGTGATGACCTCACCGGCATCGCAGGCGCGGAGAATGTCTAGACGCGACATGACCGTGCCGTAGTCATTTGCTTCCCAGCGCACAAAGGCGAAGATCTCGCCCGGCGCGAAGGCAATGACACGCCGGCGCCGATCGAGAATGCGCTCGCGCTGCTGGTTGCCAAACCGAAGCCAGTGCTCGATCCGACCATCGTAGAAGACGAGGACGACCTCGGTCATCGGCGCCGTCACTTCGGCGCTCCGATATTGTCCGTGGGCTTCGGCAAGCAGCTATTGGATAGCACCTCGAGCGGTTGGGCGACGCTGAGGCCACAAACGGACGCGGCGAGCTCAATTCGAGCGTAGAGCCCTTCCGGTGCCAGATCCCTCGCGTAATGCACGGCGGGCTTCGTCTTGCATCGGGCTCCCTTCTGATCGAGCACAGCGACAATCATCGCCGCCGGCCCGGTCGCGACAATGGGACGGCACCACCGCTGCGAATGCCCGCTTTTCGGGGGCCAACAACAGAAGAGTTAGATTCTCTTAAGTTAGAAGTCGTTACGGGCGCCGCTTGGCGTTGCAGGCCAGAGACTTAGCTGCGGTCCGTGCGCCTGATCGGCGGATAGTCGTGCGCCTGATCGGCGGATAACGCGTGCGCCTGATCGGCGGATAGGTTCCACACGACTGTCCACAGTGCCTGTGGACAACCGGCGAGGGATGACGCGCAGCAGCTCGCGCGTGTTCTCGAGCTCGATAAACAAATCGTAGCCGGGCAAGGTCCGACTGGTGGCGATCCGGCGCAGATCGAGCGCAAAATCGGAGAAGCGTGCGGCGCTCCCTGACTTGGCGTAGAGGTGCCTCAGCTCGAACGCCCAGCCTTGGGGCTGATGGCCAGCATGGCGGCGGGCGACGCGGTACAGCCATCGTTCGATGCCACCGGTCAGCGCGAAGTAGGCCGAGTCAATCGTCAGGACGAGAGAACGGTCTAGGACGCCGCGATAGAACCATTCCGGCAGAACGAATTCGACGCCATGGCAACGCCCGCGGGCATCGACCAGCTCCTCCCATTCGTTGATCCAGGAGAATTGCATTCGACGCCAATTTATGCCGTGACGAATCGTGGTCAGGACCACTGTGGATTGGAGCCGCTGCAGCGCCCGCTTCAGTCGAACGTATTGGCTTTGGCCCGGGCCGCGGCCGACCGCGATCAGGAGTTGATACGGCGTGAAGCGGAAGAAGCGGGACGTCTTGAGGCCCTGGTCGGCCGCCTCGACGATCTGGCTGGCGGCCCAGATCAGCACGTCGGCATCCCAGATGGTTGCCATGCCGTGCTCCGGGAAACCGTGCACCTCAACCCGGATTCCACCAGCCTCGTAGAGGATCGGGGCAGTGCGCCGGCCCTTGGCGAGACTGAAGAAGGGTTGGCTCATCAGGTCGCGCTGGTCGCGCAGGCTGATGCCGTCGTCGGCGAGAGCGACGAATGGGTCGAGGCGCGCGCGCTCGGAACGGGTAAGTGGGTTCGATATCATCGCGCCGTGCGCTTCGGCGGCAGCACCGTGTCGGTGCCCGGATCGGAAGTCGAGGTTCGGCGGCCCTTATCGACCCAGCGTTCGAGGTCATCGATACGATAGACCACGCGGCCGCCGATCTTCCGGTAGACCGGCCCGGTTCCGTAGATGCGATGCTTCTCCAGCGTTCGACCAGAGATGCCGAGCCACCGCGCAGCCTCGGGTGTGCGCAGGTAGCGCGGCGGCAGACCGGCTAGGGGATCGGGCATGCTCGTGCTCCATCGCTCGCGCGAGGCCGCGGAGGCGCGGCTTTCGCGTCGCGGATCACGATCGGCGGGAGCAGTGACGCGCGGGATGGTCGAAGATAGGTTATCGGAAACCGACCAGGGATCGACGTGGCGATCAGCGGAGGCGGCGCGCTTGAAGAAGCTCGCGGTAGCGGCCGGAAACGAAACTGCGTCCGGCGCGAAGCAGACGGCGCAGCTCGCTGCGGTCTGCATGATTCGACCAGATAGCGCCGGAGACCCTGGTGCCGAAGACGATGGCGCCGATCTCATGCTCGCTGGCGCCGGCCTGTTCGAGGTCGAGAGCCCAGAGCATGTGCATCCGGCGCGCCACCTCCTCCGGCGAAATCAGTGCCAATGGCCGAGGTCGGGTCGGAAGACGGGGACGAGCGGCCAGAGCGAGAAAGCGCTCGGCCGCGGCGACGCGGAGCCGCCAGAACCGATTCGGCTCAATCACGACGGCCAGCGGCGACCCATCCTGCGGCGGGTCCGGGCCGGGCAACAGCAGACGGTGTTCCGCGTCGCCGGGAAGTCGCAGGATCAGATGGAGGCCTTCATCCGTGCGCGAGTGCCGCCAGGTGGCTCGCCCAGGGCAAGGGATCGAAGCGGAGTTCCGAGTTGGTACCGGCTGGGGCGGCTATCAGGCGCACCAGATCGACGAGCAGCTCCGAGCGCCAGAACAGGAAGGCGTCATCGCCGCGGCGGTCTGGGTCCTCCAGGACTTTGCAACCCCCAGCGACGGCCCAAGCCGTCCGGCGGACGCGCACCGTCCGGTTGCGCAACCGAGTTGGCCGCATCGTCACGGTAATCGGGGTTGCGGCGCAGGAACTCCCATGCCCAGCCGCTGTGGTCGAGTTCCCTCATGTACCGGTACGCGGCCGGCGGCCGCGTGACATCGAGCTTCCTCATGGGGTTGTGATCGAAAACGGGGTAAATCCAGGTAGTTGAAAATCCTGGACTTGCTTTCACAAAGTTAAAATAGCAGGCGCGATTATCAGCCGATAACCGGAGGTGCTGGGAACTTATTATGGAGCCGTTGCGACAGATTGCCGGTTGCGGACCGATGTAATCCGCATCTGCCGTCGCCTTTGTCAGCGCGAATCGCCGGATCTTCGCAGCTTCTCGTCAATAAGGATGTGGCGATAGCCGACGCGGGTCATCCACTGTGCTCGCGCCAGATGGCTTTGATGAGCGCGTCTGGCGCGCTTGGGCTCTGTGTCGGGGTCAATATGCAATATGGCACGCGACGCCTCCTCCCAGGTACGCGGTCCGCATCGGCGTCGAGCAGGCGGATGTAGGTGATCAGATGAAGGCGGTCATAGTCGGTCAGCTTATCGTCAGTCGGCGCCACATCCAGTACTGCGGCGTCTATCCTCGGTTTGGTCAATGTCGCCTCCCCTCGACTGTTGTCCCGACCTGTTCAAGCCTCTTCGTCCTGTTTTCTTGTCTGCGGCCGAACCAGCATGACGCCCTCTCCGCGGCCGGACGATAGGAACTCGATCCCCGCGGCCTCGAGCGCCTTCCGCACGGCTTCCCGTGTCGCGTCGCGCACGGAGAGCCGATCGGACTCGAGCCGTTTCAACGCGGTCAGCGCGACCAGGGCCTTGTCCGCGAGCAGCTCTTGGCTCCAGCCCAAGAGCGCCCGCGCGGCCCGGACCTGCCGGGAGGTGATCATTCAAGATCACCTCCCGGAGACGCGGACTACGCGCCACTCATACGACTAAAATAGTCGTCTTTGCGTTGCAAACCAGCTTGTAAGACCGCCATCGGAGCCGCTGGGGTCGCCATCCCCGGCTGGGGAGGTGACTCGTTCACGATCTTCCCCGTTGCTGGGCTTATAGCGGATCTTGAGCGCGCGCGCTGCTGCTAGGTTCGGGCTTCACGTTACCTGCCGGACGGAGGAGGTTTTGGGTGCGTTGATAGTGGTCCCCGACGCCTCAGCGACCCTGCATCCGAGCACTGTCGTCGGTAAAAACAGCGAAGCCGGTGATGCGGGGCGAAAGATCGCTCGGATGATGTCAGGGGATGAAGGTGCAGCCATCTTGGTTGGCGAGGCGACGGATATTCATCCCGAGCGTACTGAATTAGGGCTCGTCGATCGGTTCAAGGACAGGTCTGGCCGCCACCTCAAACGGTCAGCGGAGCCCCATAGCGAAAGCAGGTTCGGCCGATTGATCGCCGTGTTCATCGCAACGCCTCGAGCCGACGCGGAGTTTCAACTCCGCGACAGGGCTCGCGCGCGGCCGCGAAAGGCCCCGCCCGGTTGTTCCGGGCGGGGCTCGCTGCGGGTCCGGTTCACTCGCCGTTGGGCTTGCGGCTGCGGGACCAGATGAGGGTGTAGCCCTCGCCGTCCTCGTCGTCGAAGAGGTTGGCGTAGATCGGAGCGTTGAAGCTCGGATCGTCCAGCTTGACCGAGAGATAGTCGCGGCCCTCGTTGGAGCGCTTCGACCAGGCGGCCCCGATCTCGGCGCGGCCGACAAAGACCCGATGGCTGGGGGCGTTGTCGTTGGCCCGGTTGGCCTCGGGGACGATGCGGACGCCCTTGGTCTGGACGCTCAGGGTGACGATCTCGCCCTGGAACTCCTGGCCGGACTTCTTGAAGGTGCCGATGTTCGCCATGTCACTTCTCCTTGCTGTTTCGAGCCCGCGACCATCGCGGCCTCGATGGCGATCGGCAGGCCGGAGGCGATCGACGACGCACCCGCTCGCGGGCCGGAGCGCAGCGGAGGATGGCGGCGGTGAGACTTTCTTGTCTCGCGAGGAATGGGCGAAGCCCAGGGGAAGAAAGTCGATCCGGCGCCGTTGCGGCTCAGGCGATCGAGGCGCAGCCGTCCTTCGGCCAGATCAAGCCAAGGAGAGGCCGTGTGGCTCGCGCGCTCCGAACAGCATCCTCGGGAGAAGACGTGGCGGATATCGAACGTCCTGCACAAGAGGCCGGGCGTTCGGGCGAAGAGAAAGAAGCTCTGGCGTACAAAAGGCGGCTCATCCTCGGCATCGCCACCGAGCCGACGCAGTTCGCCGGCACCGAGAGGTCGTCACGCGCCGAGCTAGCCGATCCCGATCTTGGCTGCAAAGCGGTCCAACGGCCGTGCCGTTGCCGATCATGCTCGACGACGGATGATCCCGGCCGCCATCCAACCCATCGAGGACGAGGTGGGCGGCTCACCCCTCTCTAGCCGCGGCCGTCAGGGACGGCTGTGCCGAACCCGCCGCAACGAGCCGGCTGGTCCGGAGCGGGACTGCCAACAGCGTCATGCGCCCCCAGGCCGTGCCGCCGACGAGAATCGCGCCGACCATCGCGAAGGCCTCGCGCCACCCTTGAGACGGCACGCCGATGTGCGCGAGGCCAAGCGTCGCATGATAGCCGGCGATTGCGGCCGGCACGGCGAACAGAAGCGCGATCGCGGCGCGGATGAGAGGCGATCGGACCACGGCGAAAGCGATTTGTCCGGCGACAAGCGTGACGACGCCGGCAGACGACGCCGACCGCGATCGCGCCGACCACGCCGGCGCCGCTGTGGAAGGCGGCGAGTCCCGCCGTCAGCGCCGCGAAGAAAGGGAGCGCATAGACGGCGAGCGTGAACAGCAGCCAGCAGAAGAACCCAATGCCGAAGACGCTGAGGATGATGCCGATGACGATCATGGTGGTGGTCTCCGTGACAAAGGGTCGAACGGTCGCGCCTTCCACCACCTCCACGGCGCAGTGCAGAATAGCCGGTCCCAAAGGCGGTAGGTATCCAGTATTGTCATGCCCGTCGGGTCACGCCTTGGAACCCGGCGGGGCGCTACCAACGCGCCCGTCCACGTTGCCTGCACGCCTTGGCGGAGCGCGGGCGTCGGGTCGCTGGAGCGAACCGGGTCGACAGCGGCCCCATGTCTTTGTTGAGAAGATCGGTGGCGGCGCTGTCGAAGCAGCCGAGCTGAGTTACCCAAGATCCCAAAGTCCGGCAAAGACTGAGCAGCGGCCGCGATCACCGGTGGCAGGACGCCGGCGGTCGCCAATGATAGGCCGGTCAGGTTATAGATCGCGGTGAAGCCCAGATTGAAGCGCACCGCACCCATGGTTCGACGGGCGACGCGCAAGACTTCCGGCACGAGGCGCCAGTCCTCTCGCATCAGCGCAATGTGTGCCGCTTCTATGGCGACCGGGCTTCCGGCCGCACCCATTGCGATGCCGACATCGGCTTGGGCAAGAGCCGGTACATCGTTGACGCCGTCGCCGACTATGACGACGATCCGGCCTTCGCGCTAGTGCACCTTTACGATCGCGATCTGGTCCTCGGGTAGCAGGTTGGCGCAGTAGGAAATTCCCAGTCGACCGGCGAATGGAATTGCCCGCGAACATCTCGCCGAGATCGAGCGGAAGATCGGCGATCTCACCGCGCTTCGCCGCGAGCTCAGGGATCTCATCGGCCAGTGCGGCAATGGCACGATCGCCGAATGTCGGCTCATAGAGGCGCTGTCGCCGGCGCGCACTCAGGCGAGGAGGACGGTAAGAACGAACAGCGGATAGGTGGCACCAACACGATGCCGTCACTCGGCCGAGCTGTCCCTTCGGCGCGGCCAGCAGGACGGCGAGGCAGAGAGCTGCCGGCATGGCAAACCAGGGGAACCGCAGGCTCGCCGCGTCGACGCAGCGGCCACACGCGAGCGCACCAGCGCCGAAGAGATGTCATCGTGACGTCGTAGGCAAACGACCCGACGACACAGGGCATTCCAGCGACGTCCCGTCGGCGGCTGTGCGACTATGTCTTGAGCCCACGCCCGGTAGGGTTCCGGGCGCTATCGGCCAACCTGATCGATCTTGCCCTCGCGGTTTACACATACGCGTGGTGAGGCTCGTCGGGAGGTCGGCGCCGATCCGGAGTTGAGTTGCTCATCTCGGACCAGTAGCACGGTACTTTCGAACGAGGCGGCGCTCACGCGCCGCCTTCGCCGAACTTCCAGACCGGGATGCCGAGCTTCTTGGCCTTGTCGGCGAGGTTGGCCTGAGATGCCGGTGCCGGGGAAGACGATGACGCCGATCGGCAGGACGTCGAGCATCTGGTCGTTGCGCTTGAACGGCGCGGCCTTGGCGTGGCGTGGTCCAGTCGGGCTTGAAGGCGATCTGCGGCACCTTGCGGTTGTCGGCCCAGCAGGCGGCGATGCGCTCGGCGCCCTTCGGCGATGCCGCCGTGCAGCAGCACCATGTCGGGATGCTTGGCGTGGACCTTGTCGAGCCGGTCCCAGATCAGCGCGATGATCGTTGAAGTCGAGCCCGCCGGTGAAGGCGATCTTGGGTCCGGCGGGCAGCAGCACCTCGGTCTCGGCGCGGCGCTTGGCGGCGAGGAAATCGCGGCTGTCGATCATCGCCGAGGTCAGCGTGCGGTGGTTGACCATCGAGCCCGAGCGCGGCCGCCAGGACGAGCCGGTGTGGCGCTCGAACTGGTCGGCGGCCTGGTCGCGGAAGAACTCCATGCTGTTGCGGCGCTCGATGAGCGTCATGCCCTCGGCCGATGAGGCGCTCCAGTTCGACCGAGCGGATTTCCGAGCCGTCCTGTTCCTTCTGGCTGCGCTGCTGCGCCTGCTCGTTGTCGTCGAGTTCGCGCTCGATCCGGTCGGCGGCGCGGTGGAAGAGGTTGACCGTCGACCAGAGCAGGTCCTCGAGGTCGGGTTCGAGGCGGGTGTCGCCCAGCGTCGCGACCAGGGCGTCGAAGATGTCGGCGACGGCGCCGGCGATGGCCTCGGCTTCGGGCAGCGGTCTCGGGTCGGGCTCGTCCTGGAACGGGCGATAGCCGTAGAGCTGGAGTTCGGTGAGGACGTGATCGGTCGGGGATGAGGTGTGCGGCGGCTCGAAGTCGGTGTCGTCGTGGTCGGTCGTCATGGTGATGTCCCTTCGTCGGATCGGCCGCGCCCATCGCGGCCTTCGTGGCGACCACCTGACGGCGGGCGGACCGGGCCTGCACCGCCGAGCGCAGCGACAGCGGCCGGAGCGCAGCGGAGGACGGCGGGCGGCGGCTATTTTGTTTCGCGATGTAAAGCGCGGCGCTCTGCCGGCGCGGCGGAAAATAGTCGGCCGCCCGCCATTGCGGGCCCGGGCCGTTTGCCGTCCGATCGCCCTCTCAGAAGGCCGTGGGCGCGGTCCTCTCCGACAAGGCAGGGAATCACCTCGATCCGATGCGATGCGAGACCGCAGCGCCGCCGCTGCCCTCATCTCCCGTTCCGGTCGTCGCCGCCAGCTCCATGAAGCGAGCGACGTCCTCCGGCGCGAGCTGCACCCGCAAGCGCTGCCCGAAGACGCATCGATGCCGAGCGGCGGAGATCTTCGTTGAAGTCGCCCGAGCGTCGGCGACAGCGTGATCGCCTCGATCCCGGCCTCCTGCGCCCGGTCGATCAAGGTCGCCATCGCGCGCGTCGCCGGCCGGATCGTCGTCGCGGGCGATGTAGAGACGGCGCAGCGTCGCCGGGAACAGGATGGCGGCGAGATGATGTGGCCGAGAGCGCCGCCGACCATCGGCATGGTCGGCATGACGCATCGCAGCGACAGCATGGTCTCGATGCCTTCGCCGGCCGCCATGACATCGCGCCGCCACACCGAAGCGGACGGCGTTGCCCGAGCAGATGGCCCATCGCCCGTCTCGGCGTGTCGATCGGCGCCTTGTCCTCGCCCGACGGGATCGAGCCAGGTGCGATGCGCGCCGGTGATCTTGCCGTCGAGATCGGTGACGGCGGCGATCATCGCCGGCCAGGTCTCGGTCGGCGCGTCGGCATCGGGCCGATAGTAGCAGCGCGGGTGGAAGCGGAGGCTCCGGTTCCGTGCAAAGCCGTAATGCCGCGTCTGCGCAAATACGCTTCCGCGATTGTGCCCGAAATCGGCTGCGACATCGCGAACAGACGCCGTGCGGATTCCGGGGATCCGGTCGGCGCTGGTGGCTGCCGTCGCGAGCGGTCCGACGTCGGCTCCGGCCGTGGCAGGCTGAGGAAGCGCTCGCGCCTCGTCGAGCACGTCGCGAAGGCGATCGAGCCCCCGGTTCATGGCGATGAGGTCGAGCAGGTCGCCATGTTCGCCGGTGGCGGCGTCGGTCCATTTGCCGGCGGCGCCCTTGCCGGATGTCCGGCCCCTTCAGCCGGACGAACAGGGAGCGGCCCGGCGTGTTGCGGACATCGCCGACCAGCCAGTAGCGGCCCTCGCGGCGACCGTTCGAGAGATAGTGGCGGCACACCGCCTCGGCATCGCGCGCGAGACGGCGCGCCAGTTCCGCGGCTTGCGACGACATGGTGTCCCCCTCACGCCGCCGCCCTGTCGGCGATGCGGACGAGCGGATACCGCTCCATCACCTTGGCCAGGATCGCTGGCCCGTCCGCGCCGGTCGGCACGAACACGCGCAGCTTCCACGAGATGATCTCGGAGATCAGGCCGATCGCCTTCAGCCGGTCGACCATGCCGTCGGTGAAGCCGGAGAGTTCGACGCGGAATTCTCCCATGACCTTGACGCGGCGAAGCTCGAGCCCGTCCTGAAGCTGCAGGACCGTCCGTCCGTCGAGCACGGCGACGAAGGCGTCGGCCGGGCTCAGCGTCGGCATATCGACCTGCGTCGCCTGCGCGACCCAGGCCGGCGAGACCAGACGGCCGATGATGCGTTCGCCATCGTCGGTCTGGAGCCGGTAGACGCGCATGGAGTCGTTCGGGCAGCCGCTTCCAGATCGGCAGCAGCAGGCCGGTGACGATGTGCAGCTTGCTGTCGGTAAACTCCGGCAGCGCGGCGATCTCGGCCTCCCAGGCGCGGGCGAAGTCAGCGCGATCCGCGTCCTGCCAATGCGTCTGCGCCATCATGACGAGCGGGATCGCGGTGCGCTCCATCGGGCGAAGCAGACGGACGCGACGCTCGACTTCGCCATCGTCGAGCATCAGGCTCGGCGCCGGCACCTGCACGGCGGCGCGCCGGGACTGACTGTTCACCACCAGCCGGGCACGCGGATCACTTGCACGGTCGAGCGCCTCGGCGAGGGTGAATGGCCGGTTGCAATCGCGGCGGGCGATGGTGAATACCTGCG
>CAVOWP010000036.1:0-57881 GCA_963700185.1 uncultured Alphaproteobacteria bacterium | reverse complement strand
GCATAGGTGTCGCCCATTTCGGGACTGGCGGTTTCGCCCACGGCATGGCCGGCGGCTTCAACCGTGGTGTAGGTTTCGCCCACGCCGGCGGCTTCGGGGGTTTCCACGGCGGTGGCGGCTTCGGAGGCGGCGGGCACCGCTAGAGCTGTCTCCGCCTTACTGAAAACTCGAAGGGCCGGGTTTCCCCCGGCCTTTTTCCCCGCTTAGCTGTTCTCTTCCCGATTGATTAACTCAGTCATCAGGGCCGTGGCGGCGCTTGATACGGTATCCGCGTACCCGCTGCCCTGCAGTGTAGTGGGATTGCCTGCTAGAGTCGGGGACGGCAGTTGCCGCCATCGTTGAGCGCTTAGTTGAAGATGGTCTGGACTTCCGCGTGAACCCTCGCGATCTCCGAGTCTAAATTGGGCGCAGAATGCCGGCGGATATGGGTTATATGGCGGGATTGGGCTCGGAACGGGTTTGGATCCCGGCCTGGGTTGCGCCGGGATGACAAGATCAGAAAGCCCCGGCGCGCTTTGACGATTTTTACCAGATTTAACTCGGCTATCGGAGGGCAGCGACCCAACTCCAGTGCGAGTGCACCTGCCAGCAGCCGAGACGGCGGTATGGGATCGCGACCGGGTGATTATGCGATCGTCAGGGTTCCACCGCGATAGAGATCGCCTATCAAGGGGATTCAACCCTTCGACTTGATCATCGCGTTGGGCGCGCAGATCTCGACCAGGACAGTGCAGCTGCAACGCAGACGGGCGCAATCAGCGGGAGGTGACGGTGCGACTGGGAACTGCGGCTATCGTCGCATCCGGCTGCGCGGCACTGGCATTCGGCGCAGCTCTGAGCTTTTCCGCCAGCCGCGCCGATAAACCATCCGCACCACCGGTTGCGTCTGCCCCAGCCGTGCCCGTCGTCGCGGCGGCGGTCAAGTCCGGCAACGTGCCGATCTATCTGCACGGCATCGGCTCGGTCGATGCCTGGAACACGGTTGTCGTCCGCAGCCAAATCCAGGGACCGCTGATCCGGATCGCTTTCAAGGAAGGCCAGATAGTGCACAAGGGCGATCTGTTGGCAGAGATCGACCCCCGCCCCTATCAGGTGGCGCTCGAGCAGGCCCAGGCCCAGCTGGCCAAGGATCAGGCATCGCTGGCTGACGCCGAACTCGACCTGAAGCGCTATAACACCCTTGTCGCGCAAAACTCGATCGCGACGCAGACGCGCGACACGCAGGTGGCGACAGTCGGCGAGGATCAAGCGCAGGTCAAGCTGGACCAGGCGCAGATCGACAGCGCGCGGGTACAGCTCAGCTACACCCGCCTCACCTCGCCGATCGACGGGGTGACCGGGATCTATCAGCTCGATGTCGGCAACATCATCTATCCGAACTCCACGAATAACACTCCGAACTCCACGAATAACGCTCCGAGCTCCACGAATAACGCTCTCGTCACGGTGACCCAGATCCAGCCGATTGCAGTCATCTTCACGCTGCCCGAGGCGGATCTGCCGGAGATCCAGCAGCAGGTAGCCAAAGGCCCGATGACCGTGCTCGCCTATAGCCAAGACAACAAGACCTTGCTCGGCCGCGGCAGGTTGCTGCTCGTCAATAACGAAATCGACCAGACGACCGGAACGCTCCAGCTCAAGGCGGTCTTTCCAAACAAGCAGAGCCGGCTGTGGCCGGGCCAACTGGTCAACGCGCGGCTGCTGCTCGAAACCCTGCCGCACGGGTTGACCGTCCCCGCGCCCGCCGTGCAGCAGGGCCCGAACGGCGCCTATGTCTATGTCATCGAGCCCAATGCAACGGTCGCGATCCGTCCCGTCACGGTCGCGCAGATCGGCAATCTGCGGGCGGTCATCGCTTCGGGGCTGAAGGCGGGGGAACGGGTCGTCGTCAACGGCCAGTCGCGACTGCAACCCGACAGCCGCGTCGCGGTCGTCACCGGCCAGGCGGCGCAGCAATTGGCCGGTCAAAGCGTCCCGGGGATGGAAATTCCATGAACCTCTCCGCCCTCTTCATCAACCGGCCGATCGCGACCGCGCTGTTGATGGTCGGCCTTCTGTTGCTGGGATTGGTCGCCTATCCGCTGCTGCCAGTGGCGTCGTTGCCAAGTGTCAATTACCCGACGATCAGCGTGACGTCCCAGCTGCCGGGGGCCGATCCGCAGACCATGGCCGCGACCGTGACGAGCCCGCTCGAACTGCAGTTCGGCGAGATCCCCGGCGTCGCCCAGATGACCTCGTCGAGCACGCTCGGCGAGAGCGTGATCAATGTCCAGTTCAACCTCAGCACCAGCATCAACGCCGCGGCGGCGGACGTCCTCGCCGCGATCAATGCCGCCAACGGACAATTGCCGCCGAACCTGACCTATCCGCCGACGATCCGCAAGGTCAACCCGGCGGACACGCCGATCCTGGTGTTGGCCGTCACGTCCGATGCGGTGCCGCTGACCACGGTCGACGCCTATGCCGAGAACATCCTGATGCAGAAGATCTCGCAGATCGCCGGGGTCGGGCTCGTCGGCATCGGCGGCCAGCAGAAGCCGGCGATCCGCGTGCAGGTCAACCCGCAGGCGCTCGCCGCCCGCGGCATCAGCCTCGAAGACGTGCGCAGCGTGCTCGGCAATGCCAATGTCGACCTGCCGAAAGGCACGCTGAACAGCCCGAGCGAGACCTATACGCTCAATACCAACGATCAGCTTCTCAAGCCCTCCGCCTACGACAACCTGATCGTCGCCTACCAGAACGGGGCGCCGGTGCGGGTGCGCGACATCGGCCAGGCGATCTCGGGACCAGAGAACGACCAGCAAGCCGGCTGGTATAACGGAAAGCGGGCGATCATCCTGGCAGTCCAGCGCGAGCCCGACGCCAATGTCATCGGTACCGTCGACCGCGTCAAGGCGATGCTGCCGCTACTCGAAGCCTCGATCCCGCCGGCGATCCACGTGTCGATCCTGTCCGACCGCACCCAGACGATCCGCGCTTCGATCAGCGATGTGCAGCACACCCTGCTCTTGACCGTCGCTCTCGTCGTCATGGTCATCTTTCTGTTCCTGCGCAATGCCCGAGCGACGCTGATCCCGGCCGTCACCGTGCCATTGTCGCTGATCGGCACCTTTGCCGTGCTCTATGCGCTCGGCTACAGCCTCGACAATCTGTCCTTGATGGCGCTGACGATCGCGGTGGGCTTTGTCGTCGACGATGCCGTCGTCGTCATCGAGAATACCCATCGCCATCTCGAAGCCGGCCTCGGTCCGGTCGAGGCGGCGCTCAAAAGCGCCGGCGAGATCGGCTTTACGGTCGTCTCAATGACGGTGTCGCTGATCGCCGTCTTCATCCCGCTGTTCCTGATGAGCGGTTATGTCGGGCTGCTGTTCCGTGAATTTGCGGTCGCCGTCAGCGTATCTCTGATCCTTTCTCTGATCATTGCGCTGACCCTGACGCCGATGATGTGCGCGCACCTTCTGAAACCCGAGCACGAGGCGCAGCACGGGCGTCTCTATCGCCTGCTCGAAGCCGCCTTCGACGGGCTGCTCAGCGCGTATGAGCGCGGTCTTAAGGTCGTATTACGGCATCGCTTCCTGACGTTGCTGGTGATGCTCGGGACGATCGTCCTCACCGGCTATCTCTTTATCCTTATCCCCAAGGGGTTCTTCCCGCAGCAGGACACCGGGCTGATCATCGCCGTGCCGCAGGCGGCCGACGACATCTCGTTTCAGGCGATGGAACAGAAAATGGAGGCGGCGTTCGCCATCATTCTCAAGGATCCCGCGGTCGCCTCGATCGGCGCGCAGATCGGCGCGAGCGGAGCGCAGACGCTCAACGAAGGCAAGATGTTCATCACTCTGAAGCCGGAGAGCCAGCGCACCGCCAGCGCCGACCAGGTGATCCGCCGCCTGGGCACGAAGCTGGCAAGCCTCGACGGCCTCACGGTTTACATGCAGGCGGCGCAGGACATCACGATCGGCGCCCGCGTCGCGCGCACGCAGTACCAATATACCCTCGTCGACGCCGATTCCGCCGAGCTGGCCCACTGGACGCCGATCTTTCTCGGCAAGCTCAAGAGCCTGCCGGAAATCACCGACGTCGCCAGCGACCAGGAGAGCGCCGGCCCGCTGCTCGACGTCACGGTCGAATCGCGATGTCGCCTCGAGCTACGGCATATCTGCCGGCGACGATCGACAACACCCTCGACGACGCCTTCGGCCAGCGCATCGTGTCGACGATTTACACGACGCTCAATCAATATCATGTCATCCTCGAGGTCGAGCCGCAGTTCCAGTTGAGCCCGCTGGCGCTGAACCGAATCTACATCCCCTCGGCGACCGGCCAGGAGGTGCCGCTCGGTCAGCTGGTCAAGAGCGTCGTCCGCGTGGCGCCGCTCATCGTCAATCATCAGGGCCAGTTCCCGTCGGTGACGCTGTCGTTCAACCTGAAGCCGGGCGTCGCGCTCGGCCCGGCGGTCAACGCCATAGCGCGCGTCAAGCAACAGCTTCACGTGCCCGCCTCGCTGGCGACGAGCTTCCAGGGCAATGCCCAGGCCTTCACCTCCTCCTTGTCGAGCGAGCCGATCCTGATCGCCGCGACCCTTGTCGTGATCTACATCATCCTCGGCGTCCTCTACGAGAGCCTCGTCCACCCGATCACGATCATCTCGACCCTGCCCTCGGCCGGCCTCGGCGCCCTGTTGATGCTGATGGCCTTTCACTTCGATCTCAGCGTCATCGCGATCATCGGCATCATCCTGTTGATCGGCATCGTCAAGAAGAACGGGATCATGCTGATCGACTTCGCGCTCGAAGCCGAGCGCAACCAGGGCCTGAGCCCGGAGGAGGCGATCTATCGCGCCTGCACACTGCGCTTTCGGCCGATCCTGATGACGACGATGGCGGCGCTGTTGGGCGGCGTGCCGCTGATGCTCGGAACCGGAACGGGATCAGAAATTCGCCAACCGCTCGGCTACAGCATCGTCGGCGGCCTGATGCTGTCGCAGTTGTTGACATTGTACACGACCCCGGTCGTCTACCTCTATCTCGACCGCCTCGCCACCACCTTGCGCCGCTGGCGCGGCACGCGCCGCGACCTGGATGAAGCGCTGGCCGGCCGCAGCTCCGCGGATTGAGCATCGTCGCGACGGTCGGTTAACCTCTGCTGAATTAGCGCGTTCTCCATTAAGGCGCGTGCAACCGCAGGAGGTTGGGCGGCTTGCAACGGCGTCGGACTGTCGGGTTGTGCTGCATTGCCTTTCGGCGTCGGAGAGCCGAGGTGACCCTGGTCTCTCCGACGTCAGGCTTTTGAGCTTGAAGAGGGTGGTTGTCCGGCCCTACGCGGAACCGATGCTGATGAAACTCGACCTAGGGACCCTGCACCTGCACAGGCTCGCCCGGCTGCGTCATCGAGCCTGATGCGATGACCAGGTAGCGGCGGGGCGTGTTCTCCGCGCCCTGGACGATCTGGCGGATCGGGCCGATGGCGTTGACGATTGCCGAGCCGGCCGGATTGGTCATAAAGCCTTCCAGAGGCTCGAGCTTGCCGCCGCCATCCGCGCGCTCTGAGAACGCGAGCACGTATGGTTTCTTTGGCTCAAGGCCGGTCACCGAAGCTTCCAAAACCTGCACCAGCCCCTGGTCGTATAAACTCACGCTGGTCGGCGCCCCGGCACCGGCTGCCGTAGCCCGGCCCGCCGGCGCCATCGTGAAATGGGGCGCCTCACCGGCGACCCCGAGCGGCTGCAACCCTTCCGTTCCGGCTCCTGCGGGCATGCTGCCGCCGGCGACCGACATTGCCGCGTTGCCCATCTCCGGTCCGGTGCTTTCAGGCACGGCGTCCGGCACATAAGCGACCCCCTGCGGCGCCTGCCCGATCGGCGCGGTCGCGATGACCGTATTCGTCAGGGTATCGATGGCGGTGGCCTTGTCGTCGATCTCCAGCCCGATATAGACACGTGTGCCGTCACCCGATGGCCAGATGCCATGCGGCAGTTTGCCGACCGGTATCGTCGCGACCAGGCCGAAATCGTCGGTGCGGAACACCTTTACTTCGTTGAGGCCGCCGATCGTGACATAGGCGAACTGGCCGTTTGCGTTGCGCACGATGTTGACGTGATTGGTGATCGGACCGGTGTCGATCGTCCTCAGCACATTGAACGGCGGCTGTGCGTTGAATACCTCGGTCTTGCCGGTGTCCTTCAGGGTGAACCAGACCTGCGTGCCATCGGGTGTCGCGGCAATGTTTGGGCAGAATGGGCTCGCCTGCGGCACCCTGCCGACAATCGTGTGGTCTGCGACCGCGATGACGACAGTCTCGGGAGTGAACGACGAGCATACGTAACCATACTTGCCGTCCGGCGAGAAAATCGTCATGCCCGGCCCGTTGTTCGTGGTGATCCGCGTCTTTTCCTGATAGGTCGTGCCATCGAGGACGGACACGTAGTTTTCGCCGCGGACGCTAACCCACACTTCCTTGCCGTCGGGCGTAAAGAACGCCTCGTGCGGGGAGCGACCGACATAGGTGACGTGCTTGACCGCATTTGTTGCCGTATCGATAAAGGTGACGGAGTTCGAGCCGATCGACACGACGTCGAGGGTGCGGTGATCGGGCGAGAAGCCCATGCCGTGCACCAGCAGCTGCCCCTTGTAGAGCGGGCTCAGGTTCGCCGGTACCGGCTCTCCCAAGCGAATGACGCCGAGCAGCTTGTTGTCGGCGGGGTCGATCACCGACACCGTATTGGAGAATTGGTCAGAGGTGTAGAAACGGTCGTGGTGGCTGATCGGGATGTCGGGCGCCGAAGCCGCGGCAGGCGCCTGCCCGGCCCATGCGGAAGCGCTGCTCGCGAACGCAGCGGCGCTCAGCACTGCAGCGACGAACAGATTGCGGATCATTTATTCCTCCCTTCGCATGTTCATTGTGGGGTGGGCGTCGCCTGGGGTGCCCCGGTCGACAGGTCCGACGGTTGGTCGGGGGCTGCGAGCGACGGCGGCAAAGGCTGGCCGAGCGCCAGCCGCATCGCCGCGATCTCCTGCTGCTGGGTGACGATGATTTCCTGCGCGATCCGCCGCAGCTGCTCGTTGTGCCCGTGGCGCAACTCCGCCTGCGCCATGTCGATCGCCCCCTGGTGGTGCGGGATCATCATAGCGGCAAAGTCGGTATCGACATCGCCTGACGGCGTGATCTCCATGCCGACCATCATCCTTGTCATCGCACCAACGTTCTCGGCGAGGAACGGTGCCTCCTCGGGCGGGGCGGAGTGGAATGCCGTGGAGCAGATCGCGGTGATGTACTCGGCCAGGGACGGCACCTCGGCGGGATCCGCCGCCAAAGCCGTTGCCGTGGCGATGAGACCGGCGGCGGCCGCCACCGAGCTCAGGCAGAATCGCGGGCGAATGAAAAGCAGCATCGTGGCTCCTTGCCGGCGCGCCCGGGCCTCCTGGGAGACCGTACGCGCCCACCGCCGCAGGAGCGGGTCTGGTGAGCCAGAGTATAAGCATCAGCTCAGACGCCTGCACGAGGTTTCTGCCTAATTCGCCCTAGATGGTGACCAGATAGCCGAGGATTGCGTCGACGTCCTTGTCGACGAGATGCACGCCGCCTTTAAGGCACTGATCGACGCAAGGGGGCACCGGTCCACTGCCGTAGCTGCGAGCGGGGTCAGACCCTGGCGCCAAGATACGCGTGTTCAGACCTGATGGGAATCAGGCTTGAGCGATGACAGATCTCGCCGTCAGGGTTGGTGCAAATTCTGTTCGGCGCATGGGAACGGTGCAGACCGGCGACAGACTGACTGAAGACGGCGCTGCACGGCCGCTTGGCATGAGCTGGGAGGCATGCGCTGCCAATTGTCGTGCCGTCAGCAGTTCGTAATGCCAGTCTGACGCGTAGCAGTGCTCCACAATTTCTTGATTTGCACAGCGGCTGACCAGGTTCATCCCGAGGAATAATCCGGATAAGTTTCGGGTTGTGACGCCGGTCGACGCGACCGATCCAGCGATTGACGATGTGGTGGCGAAATTGGCGGCGACGCCAGGCGCGCGCGGCATTTGCATACGAATGCGCGACGGCCTGCCGATGGACGCGGACCATCCCGGTTTGAACCGCGGGCCCTCTGTGGCGGCGCTTGGCCTGGAACGAAGGGTGGCGTTCCACGTTTCCCCATCGGGCGTTGCCGAGAGACGCTGGGTAGTGCTCCTTTTCGAAGGCTGGCTGAATTAGTGGGCTTCGGAAATAGGGGCATGCGGGACTGCGCGACGCCTAACTCAACGCGCCTTCCCCCGGGGCGAACGACACCCGCTGAGAATGGGCCGATCTCATCAAGATCGGAGCCCCGGGTTTTTCATGCGGCACATACGTCAGGCACCGACCACGATCCTGTGCGTAACCGAAAGTCGGGGTGGCGCGCGCAAGGTCTGATAGATCACACAGAACCGCTCGCTCATCTCCACAAGACGCTGCAATGTCGCGGCATCGGCATCGGCGTCCAGTTCAAAGTTCAACGCAATATCTGTGAGGCCGATCGGCACTGTGCGGTCGACGCCAAGCGTGCCGCGGGCATCCCAGTGGCCCTCCGCTACATGGCGACCACGGGCTCGCGGCCGAAGTCGCTTCCGACAAACCCGCGCATCGCCACCGAATCGTACAGCAGAAACGCGATGGATCTTGAAGAAAAAGAACTTAATATGCGCCGAGATCGCCGGGGGCCATTCCCCCGGCATTTACTGAACCCAAAGAGGATGCGATATTGATCCATCACCCAACGTTCCGCGATCCCGACGACGAGCCAGCGGAGCCCGACATGCCGGAGACGGGAGAGACGAAACCCGCCGAAGCACTCGTCAACGACTTGGAATCACGCCTGTTCAAAGGGCGCAAGGTCATGGTGTTCGGCCAGATCACTGACAAGCTGGCACGCGACGTCGTGGCCCGGATACTGGCGCTCGTCGACGAATCCGCGAAGCCGATCCAGATCTATGTCAATTCGCCCGGAGGTCATGTCGAGTCGGGCGAACTCGATCCATGATATCATCAAGTTTGTGCGTTCCAGCGTGCCCATCTACATGATCGGTACCGGCTGGGTGGCCTCTGCCGGCGCGCTCATCTATGCGGCCGGCGAGAAGAGGTTCCGCTTTTGCTTGCCGAACACGCGCTTCCTGCTGCATCAGCCCATGGGCGGCGTGCAAGGCCCAGCAACGGACATCGATATCGAGGCGCGCGAGATCATCAAGATGCGCGAGCGATTGAGCCAGATTATCGCCACCGAGACCGGACAGTCGATCGAGCGGGTCCGCAGGGACACCGACCGGAATTACTGGATGTCGGCATCCGAGGCTATCGACTACGGCCTTGCCTCTAAGATCGTCCATTCGATCGAAGATCTGAAGTAGAATTCGAAGGGAAGCGGGGTCCCGTCGCTTTATCGCGCACATCGATTGAGCGACCGCTTGGACAGACCTGATCCGACGAAAACTAAGCTCCTCGGTAACCGCACGGTTCGTTTCTGACTCCCCGCTGGAGGGAAGTGGATTTCGAACTATAGGTCCCACCTGCGGGCGCGGGGTCTCTTTGCCGCGAACGGGACGGAAATAACGGGAGTTCAACGGGCCCGGCGCGGGATTGCCGTTCGGCATATAGAGACGTCCGACTAACGTGTCGCCGATCGCCGCTTCGATATAGCGAGTGCGCGGTCGCCGAGGCGGGCGGCGACGAGCGCAACGGGGCGATGCGGATCGGCGAGGCGCCCGCGGACGCGGTGCCCGGCCGCCTGCTGCCCGACGAGGTCAAGACTCTAGGTCCACGGGGTGATCGTGATCTCGGGCCTTACCTGGGCGGCAGATCCAAGCGCTCCGAGGCCCTCGGTCACGTCCGAAAAGGTAAAGCATCTTCCTCAGGCACCCTGCTCATCGTGCGCCAGTTGTGTTCCGACACTCGCTTTACCTCGCAGTCAAATCGCAGCCAGCGCGGGATTCCCTGATCAGGCGAATAAATTCCCTGATGATCTGATTTAATTCCCTGCTAGGCCGAAATAAATTCCCTGTTCCGATGCGTAGGGAATTGGGTCGTAAGCCATTGAATTTGGTCTCTGATTCCGAGCTAACCCGACTTCGCGGATTGGCGGCCGGTAACCGGGATTTTCGTGCGGCTCGGCAGGTGCAAGCAATTGATTTGCTGGGACCGGGAAGGTCGAGTATCGCCGAAATCGGCTGTAGTGAAGACCTACCCCATTCCCTGGGTCGGGTTTGTGCGCCAAGCTTCGCGCCATCATGTTTCTGCGGCAGACCCGACGCAAGAAGGACGGCAAGACGCATGTTTATTGGAACATCGTCGAGAATCGGCGTCTCGACGATGGCCGGGTGGCGCAACGGCAGGTCCTGTATTTGGGAGAGATCGGTTCGTCGCAGGCCGCGGCCTGGCGCCAGGCGATCGCGGTGTTCGACGAGGCGGCGGGCGAGCCGCGAACCTTGGCGCTGTTCCCGGAGGATCGCTGCGAAGCGATCGACGACGCCTCGGTAGTGCGTGTTTGCTTGTCGGCGCTGACGCTGCGCCGGCCGCGGCAATGGGGCGCCTGCTGGCTCTCGGGTCAGTTGTGGCGCGAACTGCAGTTGGACCGGTTCTGGGCGGAGCGGCTGCCGCCCAGCCGGAAGGGGACGCGCTGGGACCAGATTCTCCAGGTCCTGGCAGCCTATCGGCTGATCGCTCCGGGCAGCGAATGGAAGCTGCACCGCGACTGGTTCGGCAACAGCGCCATGGCCGATCTCCTGGGCGCCGATTTTGGCTTGGCCGAAGCGCACAAGCTGTACGCCTGCCACGACCGGCTGCTCGAACACAAGGACGCGCTGTGCTCGCATCTGGTCGGGCGTTGGCGGGACTTGTTCAACGCCAATTTCGATGTGCTGCTCTACGATCTGACCAGCACCTACTTCGAGATCGACGCTGCGGCGGTGCCGGAAGGCGACAAGCGCCGGCATGGCTACAGCCGCGACCGCCGGCCGGATTGCCCGCAGGTGGTGATCGCCTTGGTGGTCACCCCGGAAGGCCTGCCGCTGGCCTACGAGGTCCTTCCCGGCAACACCGCGGACAACCAGACCTTGCCGCAGTTCCTCGCCAAGATCGAGACGCAGTACGGCAAGGCCCGCCGCGTCTGGGTGATGGACCGCGGCATCCCGACCGAGGCGGTCTTGGCCGAGATGCGTCAAAGCGATCCGCCGGTGCACTATCTGGTCGGGACGCCAAAGGGGCGCCTGACCCGGTTGGAGAAGCATCTCCTCGACAAACCTTGGCAGGAAGCCCGCAAGGGTGTTCAAGTCAAATTGCTGGCCCAAGACGGCGAATTCTATGTCTTCGCCGAGAGCGCTGACCGGGTTCTCAAAGAGCGGGCGATGCGCCGCCGGCAGCTAAAATGGCTGTGGCGGCGCCTCCACGAACTCGCGGCGATGAAGCTCACCCGCGAGCAGCTGCTGATGAAGCTTGGCGCTGCTCGCGCCAAGGCACCAAGCGCTTGGCGCCTGATCGACATCAAAATCGAGCAAGCCTCGGCCGACTTCACCGTCGCGCTCAACCGCAGCAAGCTGCGCCGGATCCGCCGCCGCGAAGGCCGCTATCTGCTGCGCACCAATCTCACCGAAAGCGACCCCGCCACCCTCTGGCAATACTACATCCAACTCGTCGCCGTCGAAGAAGCCTTCAAAAACCTCAAGGCCGACCTCGCCATCCGCCCCGTCTACCATCAACAGGAACGCCGCATCGAGGCCCACATCTTCATCGCCTTCTTGGCCTATTGCTTATACGTCACGCTGCAGCGCCGGCTGCACGCCCTGGCCCCGGGGCTGACCGCGCGCTGCGCTCTCGAGAAGTTTGCCGTCGTCCAGATGATCGACGTTCATTTCCCGACCACGGACGGACGCGAACTCGTGCTCACCCGTTACACCCAACCGGAACCCGAGCTGCAGCTCCTGATCAGCCAGCTCAAATTCCAGTTGCCGCCGCAGCCACCACCCAGGATCACCGCCGCCGTCCAACCCAATCCAACCCTGCCGTAGTGAAGACCCTTCCGCCTAACCCGTTGCTCTACAACGGGTGGTGAACCAAAAACGGCCCCAATCCGCGAAGACGCTGAGGGTGACAATCAGCCGATCAGGCAATTCCGCTTCCCGTCTCGGCAATGGCACGACTTTGCCGGTTCCGACCATGATAACTCTTTCTCGGTCCGAAGCGCAGCCTGTACCGGCCCGCAGTCCCTGAGCTAATACGCAAATTCGTTCGGTGGAACCGGTTCGTAGGCGGCGTAGCACAATGAGTTGTCAAAGGTGGTAAATGAGAAAAAGCGGCGCCCCTGGCGCGGCTTCGGCTGTGTCCTCGCACTGTCGGCAAACGCCTAGTAGCTTTGGCGGGTCGGGCGGCACGGGCGCTACGCTCGCCACCGATCGGGCTCAGGGGTCGACATGGGGGGTGAGTTTCGCCGTCAACCTCAGCCGGCTCCGGGCCGTGCTGGAGTGTCTCGGCTTTGCCTTGATGTGTCCGACCAAGCCTCCTCGCGCCCCGATCGAAGGGCGCCATCAGGCCAGGCAACCATAGTGGAATTCCACAGAAACGATGGGCCTAGGTTCGCAAAACACAGATCGGATGCGATCATTAAATAGAAGTAACTAACCATCAATTCTGCGGAAAATCTGAATTTTCTCCCAAAATACCGCCGTAATGGACAGCGCGCCGAGAGAGGATGCGGTGTACGGAATTGCGCACTCTCATTGAACTGCGGCCTTCCGGTCTGGAGTACTGCGATTCAACTGGCGATGACAGAGATGAGGGTTTCAAGAAAACCGCGATCGGCGCGCAGCACCCGTTTGCCTGATGGTATTCGGCACGGAAACATTGAGCTTCGGCATCTCCGCTACTTCGTTGTCGTGGCCGAAGAGCTGAATCTCCGTCGCGCCGCCGATCGACTCGAGATCACGCAGCCGGCGGTCACCAAACAGGTAGCCGGGCTCGAAGAGCAGATGGGCGTCAGCCTGTTTGCGCGGGAGCGACATCGTCTTGCCGGGCTTACATCGGCGGGCACCGAGTTCCTCGTCGAGGCGCGCCACATCCTCGAGCAGGTCGAGGACGCCATCCGCGGCGTACAACTCGTGGCGCACGGCCGCTCGGGGCGGCTGAGAATTGGCCTCACCGACGATGCCGCGACGCTCGCTCTGACCTCCATTCTCGCGGCATTCCATGCTCGCTCACCGAATGTCCTGGTCGAGCTGGTCGAATTGTCAGAGCCGGAGGTGCTCGCGGCGCTTGAAGCAAACACAGTCGATCTCGCACTTGCCTCGGAGCCGCGGGACGCGGATGGGTTCGCCGATTGAAGAGCTATGGCGGGAAAGCTGGAGCGTCGTCCTTCCTGAGGGACACCCACTCTGTTGTAAGGAGGCGGTTGTCCCGGCTGACCTTGCTGGCGAAGCTCTCGCCTTGGTCCGTTCTTCGGCCCAGAAGACAGTGCTCTCCCGGCTGCGCGGGATTGGTAAGAAGTCGGATTGGCCTCGCGTTGCATTCCGTGTTTCGAACCGTCGAACGGCCATCATGTTGGCGCGCGCCGGTTCCGCCATCGCAATAGCGCCGTCTTCGTCGGTATTGGTCGCGGGCCTCCGCGCGGTGATGCGACCGTTGCTCCAAGACCCCGGCTACGCAGTAATCGCTCTGAAGCATGACATCGACCCGCCGCCGGGGTTGGTCGGGCGATTTCTCAATGTCGCTCGGGAGGTTTCGGGCGCGCGCTCCTCGAGCGATCAGCTTGGCTCCGCCGCTGCCGACTCTGTCGAACGCGCGGTGCTATGCGCAACATGCCGGCGCGTCCGCATGAATACGCGGTCGGTTCGAATGAACCGTTCGAGTATGTGCGGGACGATGCGCTCCACCGTGACCGGCTTGCTGTTGCCTGAGCCGACGGCCTCCGCATAGGTACGCAGCAGCCCAGCGAGCTCGGCCGAGAGGATGATCGTCAGACGGACCGGCTTATCGTCCGGGATCGGCCCGAGTTTCAGCTTCATCATGTTTCGCTCATCGATTGACATAAGGCCGCAGCACGATGTCTCGGTTGACAAGGACGCGCACCGGATATCCGGGCCTGACCGTCAAGGTCGGCTGGAGTGCAAGATCTTTCGACACAATGCGCTGTCCGGCCTCATTCGCGGTGTTGTTCACGCTATCCCGCAGTCCGACGATGATGCGGTTATTGCTCTGGGTTCCGTTGTTGGCGGCCAGCTCGCTCGAGATGCCGAGCAGCGAAGAGAGCACGACGCCTTTGAGCAGCCGCCAGGTGTGGTAATCCACCCCGTCCTCGAGCCCGGCATAGCCCTGCGTGTCCGTAGCGGGAAGGTTGTCGAGGACGATCGAGCTGCCGTCCGGCATGACGAGGCGTGTCCAGATCAGCAGCAGGCGCTCCTGCCCGTAGGCGATATGGCTGTCGTATTTGCCGATTAGCCGCGTGCCCTGCGGGACCAGCAGAAATCGTCCGCTCACCGTGTCGTAGACGTCCTCGGTCACCTGCGCCACCACCTGGCCGGGCAGGTCGGAATTGAGGCCGGTAATCAGGGCCGCGGCGATGACGGATCCGGCCATGAGCTGGTAAGGGCTGCGGGGCGTCTGAACGCGCTGCGGCGAGTAGATCGCCTGGTCAATATGCCCGTTGAGAAAGCCCTCCTTGTGCGATTGGCCGTTCTGGATCGACAGATCGTCACCGGCGGACGTTTGCGGCGCGGTTCCCTCTAACGACGGCGTTGAAGTGCCACCTTCTGCTGCCTGACCTGGAGCTGCCCCGGCAAGGGCGGCCGGCCTTGCCGAGACGGTGAAGAACACGACGGAAGCTGCCGCCTGTTCCCGCTCGCGCCGGCGCCGCTCCGCCTCCGGATCGGCGGCCGGTGTCGGCGGCCCAGTTTGTTGCTGCAGCATCGGTCGTCCCAAATCACCGGGCAGAGGTGGCCCGAGCTGCGGGACCGGCTGGGGCAGTGAAGGTGCCGGTCTGGGTCGGGTGAGATCGGCGTAGCTGTCCCGCATATTGGCGAGCGCATCGGTGGGCTTGGCGTTGGTGTTGTAGAGCTCCGGGCCGCCTGCGAAACGGATTGGCCGGATGCCCAGCGCATACCAGAGCGCTGCGAAGACGAGTGCGGTGGCGAGGGCCGTCGCAACCACCAATGTTCGACGCGATAGCCGTGTCACCGGACGCGGGGCAGCGCCGATCCGCAATTCGGATGGAGGCGGTTCCTTGCGCGGCGGCGTGGTATCGCTCATCGACCGTCGGTCCGGCTGATCCGCACGGTCTGCTGCGGGTTGGAGCCGAGGCGCAATTCCGCCGCGGCGAACAGGCGATCGACAATGTAGGTCGAGCCTTTGACGCGGTAATTGACGAGCTCGGCCTCGCCGGTCGGCCCGATGATAAAGAGCGGCGGCGTCTCGCCCTGAGCTATGCCGGGCGGGAACTGGATATAGACCTTGTGCCCGTCATCAAAGGCCTGCACCGGCCGCCAGGGCGGAGAATCTCCGCTGATCCGGTAACGGAAGCGCAGCGACGACACGTCGATGCCGCCCGCCGCCGTCGACGTTGGCGCGTGCCTCGGCTTCGGCATTCTGCCGTCGCAGCGCGACGAACTCGTCTTGTGGATAGCGCCAGGAGACCGCGGCCATGTAGGTCTCCCGGGTCGGATGCGCTTCGATATGATAGGTCCGCCGGTCCGTCGCGATGACGATGTTGTTCATCGGCAGGTCGGCGGAGACCGGCTTGACCAGCACGTGAGCTTGACGGGTGGCCCCCGATCCGCTCTCGGTATCCCCGATCTTCCATTGGGTCGTGTCCCCGGCGGCGACCGCCTTCAGCTCCTCGCCAGGCTCGAGGGTGATATCGGTGACGTGCACCGGGGCGACATAGAGCTGGTACAGCGCCCCGTCGCTGTACGGGTAGACCTGGATCGCATTGACGTAGCCGGCGCGTGTCGGTTTGACGCTGGCGGCGGCGTTGGCGAGCTGGACGCGGCGAGCCGGATCGCGGGGCTCGGACGCGCTCGTCGACCCGGCGCCGCGAGGCATCCGCTTGAGCTGGCCGGGCAGCGGCAGCAGCTCGGGCATTTGAACTATCTTGACGGGTTTGGGAGGTTCCGTGTGGAGCGCTGCAGGATCGTCGTAACTGATCTGAGGAATTTGAGGAGCGCAGGCGGCGAGCGGCAGCACCGCGGCCACGCCCAGCGCGAGTGTGTGCCTCATCCATTGCCTCCCAGCTCCCGTGACCAGGCGATCGCGTCGATGTAGATCCCGAGCGGGTTTTTGCGCAGCCGTTCTTCGGTCCGTGGCGTCTGAGTGATCACGGTCAGGATCGCCGACCAGCGCTCCGCCGGTATTGCGGCACCTTCCTCGTATGCATGCTCGATCCAGGCAATGCGGAACGACTTGTCCGAGGCGCGCACCACGCTGGTGACTTCGGCCGTGACCGCGCGGTGCCCGACCTTGCCAAAGGGATCGACCTGCCGCGCGTAATCGTCGAGCACGGGCTTGGCATGGCTCGTGATCTGGTCGTAGGCGTCGAGCCACGCCTGCCGCACGACAATGGGGTCGACCGAAAGCGCGCGGGTATTCTGAACGAAACGCGCCAAGAAATAGCCAATCTGGGCGTCGCTCGGCTGGTATTCGGTAACCGCCGGCGCGATCGCGTTCGCCGCACCGGTGCGATCCACCTCGACGACGTATGGCGTCACGCTCGAGCGGGAGCGGGCGCGGATGTCGTCGCCCATCGCCACGGCGGCGAGTGCCAGCGCACCAAAGGCCATCAGGCGCCAATTGGCCGCCTGCACGCGGGCCGCGCCGATCCTCTCGTCCCAGAGCTGTTCGGCACGCTGGTAGGGAGTTGCCGGCGCCGGTGTCTGCCCGTAGCGCGTCGCGGCACGGCGCCAATTCATTTGTCATCCCCTCGCAGGGTCGGCTTGAGCCCGGCGCCGCCCGCCTCGCCTTCACGCATAGCGCGCTCGACGCTGCGCATCACCTGCTCCCGGCGAAGTTGCCGCGCCCAGCCCGGCGCCCGCGAAGGATTAGCCAGACCAGTGCTTTCGGCGGTCTCGCCGATGGCTGATCCTCCAGTCGCAGTCCAACCCGCGCGCTCGCCGGTGCGAACATGTTCGGCCACACCGTCGGCGACCCGGTCGCCGGTCGCCCGCAACCCAGCCCGTTGCTGCCGAGACACCTGCGCGAGCGACACCGAGGAGGCCTCCGCCAACGCCAGCCAGAGCCTCGCCGCCCGACGCAGCGCTCCCCAATGCGTAAGCAGTGCGTGCAGCACCGCCAAGCGTTGCCGCCGAGGCGACCGCGCCGCCACCGACGCGAGCCGCTGCTGCCAATCCAGCCCCGCCCAGCAACAACGTGCCGCCAACAACGGCGGCCGGCGCCACGGCAGCACCGAGCCCGAGCTGCGGCGCGCCGGAGACGATGCCCGCGGCGATTTTGGGTGCATAGAGTGCGAGGCCACCGACAGTCATCGAGGCGAGAAGGACGGTCAGCGCATCCTGAAGAGAAAGTTCAGCGGTTGGGCTCGACGGGAGAATCTGCGAGAAGATCTGGGTCCCGATGCCGGTCACCACCGCGAAGACCAGGATGCGTACGCCTGAGGTGATGACCTGGCCCAGCACCGGCTCGGCGATGAACGAGGTTCCGCGCCAGAGAGCAAAGGGCACAAGGATGAAGCCCTTCAGCGTCGTCAGCTTGAACTCGATGACGGCGAGGAAGAGCATGATCGCGAGCACAAAAAACGCGACCAGCGTTACGACCCAGGAGAGGGCCATCAGCATGATCTCGCTCAAGTTCCAGAAGACCTCCGGGAAGCCGGAGAGGCGCTGGATCTGGGCCAGCAGTACATCAGCGCCTTGCACGCCGGCTTGAGCAAGCTTGCCGGGGCGAAGAAAGTCGGCGTAGCTCAATGATGAGCCTGTCGCCTTAAGACCGAGCGCGGCAAAGCTCTTGAAAATGGCCTGCGCCAGACTGTTCCAGTTATTCAGTATGAAGGCAAAAAAGCCGACGTAGAGCACCTTCTTCGCGAAAGCCTGGATCACCTCGTCTTCGCCGGCAGCCCAAGCCAATGCCGCGAGAACGACGTCGATCCCAATCAGGATCTTGACCAGGAATCCGACGTCTCCGGAGATCAATCCGAAACCGCTGTCGATGTAGCGGCTGAAGATGTCAAGGAAGCGGTCGATAACGGCGATGTCGTTAGCCATGAGGCATCGGATCTGATTTTAAGGGTGTCTTCTGCTTCGTCGGTTGCGGATTGATGTATCGGATGCGACGGGAAGACTTCTACTGGCACGGAAGGCGTGTAGGTCGCGCCCTGCCGATGCACCGCATATCGTCAACCGAGGCCATGCCGAGCTGTTTACACCGCTCGAGTTCAGCATTCGGCAGCACCCGATCGGCCATAAGCTGATCGACAGTTTTGCTGCCGATGCCGCGACCATACTCGGCAGCAATGGTCAGACGACTTGCAGATTTCACGGCGCTGCTCCCCCGAACACCTGGACTGGCGCCGAAGTGTAGCTCACACCGCTGCCCCAGAACCGCTGCCACTCGGCTCGCGCTGCTTCCTCGACTTCGGCGCGACGCATCGCCTCGGTTGACTGCGCCCGTGCATTCGCGGAGAGCAAGGCCTGGGTGCTGCCAAGCTGCCGCGACTGAAGCGCGAGCAGCTGATTGGTCGACTGGATTCCCTGCAATGCGCCGGCGGCGCCCTGGCTCTGACCGACCAAAGTCGAGAGCGTAGCCTCATCGGCCTGAATATCCGAGACGATGCGGCTCTGGACTTCCATCGTGTGCTTGAAGGTATCGACGCTCGCCTGCCAGCGCGCCCGTGCATCCGAGAGAAGCTTTGCCTGAGTGATATTGCCGCTATAGGACGGGAAGAGCTGCTGAAACTGCTGGTCGATCCGGGCGACGTCATAAGCGAGGCTCTGCGCCTGCCTCATCAGGCTGTTCACCTGGTCGATGGCGCCGGTGATCTGCTGCAGTGCCGAGAACGGAAGCGAGAGAAGGTTGCGGGCCTCGTTCTCCAGCATCTGGACGAACTGCTGGATTTGGGTGATCTGATTGTTGACCTCCTTCAAAGTATTCGCGGCCGTCAAAATGCTCTGCTTCAGGTTCGAGACGTCGATCACCGGCAAGTCAGCCGAGACCGGCCAATTGATCGCCAGCGAAGTCGCGAACGCGGTGCTGGCGAAGAGAGTGCGTAGCCGTTTCATGCCAGAGCCTCCGTCGCGGCATCTTGAAGTTCGACCCGGCGATCCTGCTCGGCGTCGAATCAAATCGGCGGCCCAGTCGAGCTGCCGGTCATGCAGCCAGGCCGGCGCGAAACCCGCTTGATCGGCTCGCGCCCGAACGGCCTCCAGCCGCTTCAGGTCTTCGGCCTGGCTTACGCCGGCGAAGGCCAGTGTCACCTCTCCGAGCCCGAGCTCGAAGAGCCGATTGCCGCGCGCAGACTGGAAGTAATAATCGCGCTTGGGCGTGGCGCGCGCGACCGTGTCAAGCTGCCGAGCGTTGAGGCCAAGCCGTTCGTACGCAGCGCGGCTTTGCGGCTCGACTGCGCGTGCATTCGGCAGGAACACTCGGGCGAGGCAGCTCTCGAGTATTGCCGGGGCGATCCGGCTCTCGGTCACATCGGCGAGGCTCTGGGTCGCAAACACGACGGACGCGTTCTTCCGCCGCAATGTCTTCAGCCATTCGCGGATCTTCGGCCCGAAAACCGGGTCATCGAGCAATGCCCAAGCCTCATCGAGCCCGATCAGAGCCGGAGAGCCGTCGAGCCGCCGCTCGATGCGGCGGAACAGGTACGTCAGCACCGCCCGGGCCGCACTGGCGTGCGGCAGCAGCTCTTCCATCTCGAACCCTTGCACCCTGGCTTCGTCGAGATCGTCGCGCTCGGCATCGAGCAACCGTCCCCAGGGTCCATCGAGTGTGTAGGGTTCGAGCGCGGCCTTCAGGCGGCTCTGCTGGACCAGGGCTGCGAGACCGCTGATCGTCCGCTCGTCGCGCGGCGCGCTGGCGAGAGACCCCAGCGCCGACCACACCGCTTCCTTGAGGTCGGGGGCGAGTACCACGCCTTCCTGAGCCACCAGCATGTGCACCCACTCCGCCGCCCAGGCCCGCTCGCCGGGATCATCGACACGCGCCAATGGCTGGAAGGCGACCTCCCCGTCGGTATTGAGTTCATAGAAGCTTCCGGCCATGCCGAGGATCGAGGCCATGGACGAGCGGCCTTTGTCGAAGCGAAAGACGAGCGCCCTCTCGTAGCGCCGGAACTGCAGGTCGAGCAGGTTGAGAAGAACCGATTTTCCGGCGCCGGTCGGCCCGACCACGAGCGTATGCCCGACATCACCCTGATGGAGCACCAGCCGGAATGGCGTCCAGCCGGCGGTCCGGGCATGCAATAACGGCGGTCCGTCCAGGTGCTCGTTACGCTCCGGACCCGCCCAGACGGAGGAGAGTGGGACCATGTGCACGAGGTTCAGCGAGCTCACCGGCGGTTGGCGCAAATTGGCGTAGCATTGTCCCGGGAGGGAGGAGAGCCAGGCCTCTACGGCATTCAGCGTCTCCTCGGCGACGACGAAACCGCGGCTCCTCAACACCCGACCGACCGATTTGACCTTGTCGGCGACCCGATCCTGATCGTCGTCCCAGAGGGTCACGGTCGCAGTGAAAAGGCCATAGGCGACGTAATCGGCACCAAGCTCCTGGAGTGCCGCATCGGCGTCCATCGCCTGGTTCTCGGCGTCGCTGTCGACGAGCGGGCTCTCCTTCCCCCACAGCGTTTCCCGCAGTAGGGCGGCGATGCCTTTGCGCTTGGCGTACCAATGCCGGCGCTTGCGCTCGATCTCTTTGAGCGCGGCCGGTTTGTCGAATGGCAGCCAGCGTGCGACCCACCGATAGGCGACCGGCAGCCGGTTCATCTCGTCCAGCAGCCCGGGCCAGGTCTGATCCGGGAAGCCTCGCAATGTCAGCGTCCGCAGGTGGGAATGCCCGAGCATTGGCTCGACGCCGGGTACCAGCGGCATGTCGGCCACCAAGCCGTCGATGTAAAAGGGCACCGGCGGCACCACGACGGGATGGCGCTCGGTCGAGACGCAGGCGTGTAGATAGGTCAGCGTCTCGGAGTCGTCGAGCCAGGCGATCTCTCGCATCACGCCTTCGAGCAAACCGGTGACGCGGTCGGTTTCGGCCCGGAAAGCCTCCAGCTGCTCGCGCCAGTCGATCCCTCGCCTCTCTCCGGCACTGTCGTAGAGGAGGCCTTGCACGCGCTCCGCGCTCTCGGGGGGCGCCAAATAGGCGAAGGTCAGAAAGCACTGGCTTTCGAAGTGGGCGCCTTCGGTCTCGAACATGGCGCGGCGCTCGCGATCGACGAGGAACGAGACCGGGTCCGGGAAGCGGCTTTCCGGATACCCGGCGGCCTCGTGGCGCAGCGCTTCGACGAAGAGGGCCCAGCCGGAGCCCAGCCGCTTCAGCGCGTTGTTGAGCCGGGCACAGACGGCGACGAGCTCGGCATCGGTCGCGCTGTCGAGATCCGGGCCGCGGAACCGGCACGTGCGCTGCAGCGAGCCGTCCTTGTTGAGCACGATCCCGGGTGCGGCGAGCCCCGCCCAAGGCAGGTAGTCTGCAAGCAGCACTCGCCGGGTTCGGTATTCGCGGAGGTCGAGCATGCGCTGTCTCCTTTTCAGGCGTCGAGCACGGGGGCGCGCAGGCGCAGGTGGCGCCCGAATACGCCGATGAATTGCGGTTCGGTCCGGGTCAGCCAGACGGAAGCGGCGTGGCCGAGAATCCAGATCGCCAGGCCCGCAATCCAGAGCTGGAGGCCGATACCAACCGCGGCGGCAAGCGTGCCGACGGCGATCGCAATCGCACGCGGCGCGCCGCCGAGCAGGATCGGCTCGGTCAATGAGCGGTGCAGCGGTACCGCGAAGCCCGGCACCTCGCTCGGGCCCGGGAAGGCGAGCGGCGGGCTCATGTGATCAGCGCTCCACCGGCGAAGTTGAAGAACGTCAGGAAGAAGGAGCTCGCCGCGAAGGCGATCGAGAGCCCGAAGACGATCTGGATCAATCGGCGCATCCCGCCCGAGGTCTCGCCAAAGGCGAGTGCGAGGCCCGAGCCGATGATGATGATGACTGCGATGATCTTGGCCACTGGACCCTGGATGCTATCGAGGATTTGGGTCAGCGGCTGTTCCCACGGCATGTTCGAGCCGGCTGCGAGTGCGAAGCCGGGCCACAGCAGGAGTGCCACGGCAAGTACCGAAAGGCTGGCACATAGAGCCCGCGGCCGTGATGAAGCTCGCTCGATCACCTCTTGTCTCCTTGGATCACGGTGAGGGTACCAAAGGAATCGAGCCCGAGCGGCTCGACGACGTAGTCGCCGGTGGGACCGAGTTCGGCAACCTGCCAAATGCTCGCGAGCCTGCGTTGAGCGCCGCGCCCGGCGAGCACTGCGATCAGATCGATGGTCTCCGCGATCAGCGGCCGCGAGACGGTCACGACCGCCTCTTGGACCAACTGCTCGAGACGTCGCAGCGCGCCGATCGCGGTCGACGCGTGGATCGTGCCGATGCCGCCGGGATGCCCGGTGCCCCAAGCCTTCAGCAGATCCAGCGCCTCGCGACCCCGCACCTCGCCGATCGGGATGCGATCGGGCCGGAGCCGCAGCGAGGAACGCACCAGATCGGTCAGCGACGCGACGCCGTCCTTGGTGCGCATCGCAACCAGGTTCGGCGCGGCGCACTGCAATTCGCGCGTGTCCTCGATCAGCACCACGCGGTCGCCGGTCGCCACCACTTCGTGCAGCAGGGCATTGACCAGGGTTGTCTTGCCGGTCGAGGTGCCGCCGGCGACCAGCACATTCCAGCGTTCGGCGACCGCACTCCTGAGCGTCCCGGCCTGCGCCGAGGTCATGATGCCGGAGGCAACGTAGTCGTCGAGCGTGAACACCGAGACTGCCGGTTTCCTGATTGCGAAGGCCGGGGCCGTGACGACGGGCGGCAGCAACCCCTCGAAGCGCTCACCCGTCTCGGGCAGCTCGGCCGAGACGCGCGGGCTTCCGGTATGCGCTTCGGCCCCGACATGGTGGGCGACGAGTCGCACGATCCGCTCCCCATCGACGGCGGGAAGGCGCTGGCCGGTATCTTCGAGCCCGGAGCTCAGCCGATCGATCCATAGCCGCCCGTCCGGGTTGAGCATCACCTCGACAATGTCCGGATCCTCGAGATATCGGCCGATGTCCGGCCCCAGCGCCGTACGCAGCATCCGGGTCGAGCGGGAGAACCGTGTCGGATCAGCCGGCATCGGCTCCCTCCCCCGCTCCATGGGCAGGGTCGAGCGGACCCGATGACCCGACACTATTGCTCCGCTGCTCCGGCCAGATCTCGAGACTGATCTCGCGCACGAGGCTGTTGCCCCGCTGCAGCCGGCGCCCGAGCGTCTCGACAAAATCGCGATAGCGCTCCGCCCCCTTCGCCCGGGCGGCAGTCTGCGCACTCTCGGGCAATGGCGGGGTGACTGTGAGCCAAAAGCGTACGAACAGCGCCATTGTCTCGATGGCGATCGACAAGTCGCGCTCGACACGCTCGAGCTGGCGGGTGTGCCGGTCCAGCCGCCGTACGAAGGCGCCTTCGCGCATATCGGCACTGTCCGGCGAGAGCATCGAAGCGATTGCTGCCTCGATTACCGATGACTTCGATACTCTGCGCTTCGCCGAGAGGTCCGCGATCTCCTCGTGCAGTCCCGGCGACAGATAAATGTTGAGGCGCGTCTTCATTGGATGACTCACATGCCCGGCATCATCTCGTCGCCGCGGTCGATCGCCGCCGTCCGGGTGAAGGTCTGCAGCCGCTGGCGTGCGAGTATGCGGGTCCTCAGTGCCTCTTCGTCAGCGTCGGCATCGTCGACCAGATCGAACTCATTCGCCGGCTGCCGCTCGGGGGCGATTTCCTCGTGCTCTGGCAGCTCGGGCTCTCGTCGGAGGCCGCCCTCACTGTCGTTAGCAAGCGCGTCCAGTCCGTCAGCAGTGTGCAGCGGAGCGCTTGCAACTACGACGCCTTCTGTCCAACCATCGGGCCGACTATTGGGCCGGTCCGGGTAGACCTCTGAGATCGGGAGGATCGGCGTCGGCCGGGAGCGGTCTCGAAAGGCGCGATCCTCGTAGTAGCGGATCTTTTTGGCTCGGATCGGCGGCAGGCCGGCGACCATGACAATCTCATCGGTCGTGGGCAGCTGCATCACCTCGCCGGCGGTCAGCAGCGGACGTGCCGTTTCCTGGCGCGAGACCATCAGGTGCGCGAGCCAGGGGCTGAGCCGATGCCCGGCATAGTTCTTCATCGCCCGCTGCTCGGTCGCAATGCCGAGCGCGTCCGAGATCCGCTTTGCAGTCCGCTCATCGTTGCAAGCGAAAGCAATGCGGACGTGGCAGTTGTCGAGGATGCTGTTGTTCTCGCCGTAGGCCTTCGCGAGCTGGTTCAGTGATTGGCAGATCAGGAAGGCTCGAATGCCGTAGCCGGCCTGGAAGGCGAGCGCCGTTTCGAAGAAGTCGAGCCGCCCCAATGCCGCGAACTCGTCGAGCATCAGCAGCAGCTGGTACCGGCGCTCGACACCTTCGAGGCTCTCGGTCAGCCGCCGTCCGATCTGGTTCAGGATCAGCCGCACCAGCGGCTTTGTGCGGCTGATGTCCGAGGGCGGGACGACGAGGTAGAGGCTGACGGGGTGGTCGGCCTCGACCAGGTCGCTGATGCGCCAATCGCAGCGCGAGGTTACCCGCGCCACGATCGGATCCCGATAGAGGCCGAGAAACGACATGGCCGTCGACAGCACGCCTGAGCGTTCGTTATCGCTCTTGTTCAAAAGCTCGCGTGCGGCCTGAGCCACCACCGGGTGCACGCCACTCTCGCCGAGGTGCGGCGTCCTCATCATCAGGCGTAGCGTGCGGTCGATCGGCCGGGTGGGATCGGAGAGGAAGGTTGCGACACTGGCCAATGTCTTCTCCTCTTCGGCGTAGAGCACGTGAAGGATGGCGCCGACGAGCAATGAGTGGCTCGTCTTTTCCCAGTGGTTACGCCGTTCGATCGAGCCTTCGGGGTCGACCAGAACGTCTGCGATGTTCTGGGCGTCGCGTACCTCCTCGGGGCCGCGCCGGACCTCGAGAAGGGGGTTGTACGCCGCCGACCGCGCGTCCGTCGGATCGAACAGCAGGCAATGCGAGAACCGCGACCGCCAACCCGCGGTCAAGGTCCAGTTCTCGCCCTTGATGTCGTGCACGACCACGGAAGAAGGCCAAGAGAGCAGTGTCGGCACAACGAGGCCGACACCCTTGCCGCTGCGCGTCGGCGCAAAGCACAGCACGTGCTCGGGGCCGGCGTGCCGGAGGTGCTGCTTGCCGAGGCGGCCGAGATAGATTCCGGCCGGCTTCAGCAACCCCGCCGCGCGCATTTCCGGTTCCGTCGCCCAGCGTGCCGAGCCGTAGGTCGTGACCAGCGCCGACTGGCGTGCGCGACGCACCGAGCCGGCGATCGCAACGACAACGGCCATCACACCGCCCCCCGTGGCCCAGGCGGCGCCTTCGAGAAATATGCTCGGGGCATAGGCGTCGTAGTGGTACCACCAGGCGAAGAACAGATACGGCTCGTATACAGGCACACTGGCGGCGAAGAACCAGGCGGGGCCGAGCGCCGGCTGGAAACCCAGGCGCATCGCGGTCCATTCGGTGGCGCCCACCAGGCCGGTGAGGACCGCTGTCAGCGAAAGGGCCATCTGGCCCCAGAGGATCTTGGTTCCGGTCATCTTCTCGTCGCCGGTGAGATCGAACGGGACCGAAATAGAAGATCGAAAAACAGGCGCGCAATACGGGAGTTCCGCTCAGCAAAGCCCAGCGCCGCCAATCAAAGAAATAGATGCGCCCGAAGGCGCCTGGGCAGCGGAGAGCAGGTGCGCGTAGCTCCGGCAGGCGAAAGAGGGTTGCCGGTGCTCCGCATACCTTCCTCATATGCCGCTGCTGGAAGTCAGCGCTTCTACTACTCACCCGCGACAATATTCAGCGACAGATGCTGGACGGCCCGCGGAATGCGATAGAACGCGCCGACCGCTCGACTGGCGACGACAACGCCCGCGGGCGATATTCAAGCAGCTGGCAAGGTCAGATTCCAAGCCCGCGTTCCCGCCCCAAGTTCCAGGAGATGCTGCCGCCGCGCAAAACGCCCGACACCTCGCGCCCGAGCTGACGGTCAACGATCGGACGCCAGGGCACGAGCAAAAACTGATGGCCGTCTTCAATCAGCGCGAAGCGACCCGACGCCAAATCGACCCGGCGGCGATAGATGCCCGACACGTGGTCGCCCTCCTCGACTGGCCGATATGCTAACCCGGTCTGACGCGCGATCTGCGCCGCTGTATCTGCCAGCTCGCGCCGCGTCAGCGTGTCGAGAAGGTCTCGAGCGAAGATCACTTGACCCTGTCGTCGGCGCGCCAGACCGCAATCCACCAATCGTTCAGTCCGTTGCGCCAGCGCAGTCCGAACCTCGGCTCCGAATCCCGTCTCGGCAAGCTCCGTCTTCTCGCGCCTAACGAGCTCTCGATCGAGCCAGGTGGCACCCGAGGCAACAACCTGACGTTCGAGCGGCAGTCGGGAAAGCGTCCGTAACTCGATATCGGGAACGGCGCCGTGCCTCACATCATAGGCGCGGGCGCGGTCGAGATAGTCCTCGGGTACACGCCACCGGCCATCGGGCAGCCGCTCGACGTGTCTGCTCCCACGCCGCAGCGCTTCCAGCCTGCGCACATGTGCTTCGACCAATGCTTCCGGATTGGCGGCATTGGCGCGCGCAAGCTCGGTCCGATGGCGCTCCGGATCGTAGATGCCATCATATGCCTCCGCCAGGCGCGCTATGGTCTGGTCCGATCGTCGGCCCTGCGCTCGTTCCGACCGCAACGACCGCGCCTTCCGATACCTCCGAGATCCCATCGATACTCCCGACCCGCAGGTAATGCGCCCGACCATCGACACCGTCGAGCACGAGGTAGGCCGAACCCTTCAGCTCGTCGTGCAGGCCCTTTTCGATCACGCGGCCAATGATCGTTTGCTCCGAAGCAATCGTGGCGTCGATGATCGCAAAATCGCTGGGGGAACGGTCCTGCCCTTGTGCCGAAAGGGCGCGCTGCATCGTCCGGATGATGTCGCCGCGGATGCCGAGCTCGCGCAAACTCGGCTCCGCTTCTTCCGCCAGCAGCCATCGCGCTGGGCCGACAGCACGGGCCAGGCCCATACGTTCGAGCTTCTGTAGCCGGCCGATCAGCAAGGCGCGGATCTCGTCGCCGGCCGCGTCGGACCTCGCCACCTCCGGCCGGAAGTCGAGCACACCGTCCTCGGTCCGCTGAGCCTCGCGCCGCAGGGTCGCGTCGAGCCGCGTCCAGCGATCCGCGCCGACCTCGCCGGCGAGCTTGCGGCGCACCTGATGCTCGCTCTGCGGACCGAGCTCGATCGTCACCAATTCGGCCGCTCGCTCGCGCATGCCGTGACTGATGTAGCCGCGATGGATGACGAGCGTGTCGCCGCGATCGTCAGCGCCGCGCACGATCAGATGGACGTGCGGATTGTCGGTGTTCCAGTGATCAATCCCGACCCAATCCAGCCGCGTTCCGAGGTCGTGCTCCATTTGCTTGACGAGGTCGCGAGTAAAGGCTCGAAGGTCCTCCATCTCGGTTGCGTCCTCGGGACTGACGATGAACCGGAAATGATGCCGGTCATCACTGGTGCGCTCGGCGAAGGCACGCAGATCGGCGTCGTCCGAAGCGGCGTCGAACATCCGGGCCGACGTGCCGTCTCTGGTGACGCCCTCGCGCCTGAGATACGAGAGATGCGCCCGAACCGCGCCGGCAGCGCGGAAACCCTGTCGGACGATGCGGGCCTTTACGATCACCCGGCGCGCACGATTACCGTACAGCCGTCGCTCTGCGGCGCGCCAGGCGGCCACTCCGCCGCGGCCGCGGCCCGCGTCGGGTATGCCCGGCTGAGGATCGTGCGGGCCAGCTCCGGCCGACATGGCCTGCGACGCTGTGCCGCGGCGAGGACCTGCGCGACGAACAGCTTTGGGGCCCGCTCCCGGCTCTCTGAGACGACCGAGCTTGGGGTGGAACTCGCGGTCTTCGAGCATAGTGCCGGCGAAACTCAGCCGATCCGCGGCCTACGGCCGAAGGACGGCACCGTGCCGAGCCGACGGCACTGCCTCAAACCCATGTGCAGGCCTCGAAAATCCAGCGGTCGCGCAATCGGCGCGGCACCGTCCTCTATCTTGCGATCCGGTCTGCACACGTGCTTCTTCTGCCGGTCCTATCCTCTACTACTCCGGGTGACTGGAAGGGGTATTAGCCGAGAGCCGCATTGGATCGCGCCCGAGCGGAACGAACAGCGCGAATCCAGTGCCGATATCTGGAGGCGCTCGGCGGCTTGGTCGAGAGTGCCGGCGTTGCAGAGGGATTGCTCCACTTCTGCGCAAAGAGCTCGTTCGGGGCTGCGATCTTCTTTGGGCGCCGATGCTGCGGCTCGTCGATCGGAGCGCCGATCATGCGCAGCGCAGACGCGCTGCCGCTGGTCATCTGCGGGCTCGATCTCGGCGCGTTCGAAGCAGCGGTCACGAAGGGGAGAGATTGGGGAGCCGGCACTTCGTCGGGCGGGGGCGGAGCCGCCGGCAGCTCGCCGATTTGCGCCAGATACCGCTGCGTCTCTTCTGGCAACGGGCGGCCACGCTGCAGATGATCTTCCAGCCGAGCGGGACCTGCATTGTAAGCGGCGAGAAAGTTCGGGACGCCGAACAGCTCGATCATCTCGCTCATGTATGCGGTGCCGGCGATGATGTTGTCGTGTGGATCGTAGGCATTCGCACCGAGCCCATACCGCGCTCGCAGTTCGGCGTATGTGTCCGGCATGATCTGCATCAAACCGATGGCGCCGGCGGGAGACGTAGCGTCGGCGGCGCCGCGGCTTTCGGCCTGCATCACGGCACGCACCCACGCTTCCGGCCGGCCGAACCGCCGGGCTGCCTCCGCGATATAGGCTGCCCATCTGCTCGATCGTCGGAGAGCCATTCTGGGGCGCAACCGTGGCGCCCAGGCCGAACGACGCACTGCAATTGTCGAGCGCCCCGAGCGGAACAAACAGCTCCGCCTTGAAGCCGAGCGCGCAGGCAGTGAAGATTGTCACCAGGTCCATTACAGATCTCTCCGGCAGTGCCAGTGAAGGCTCGGCGCAGCTGTGGGGCGACTGCCGTCGTGCTCGCTGCGGTCAAGGCCAAACCACGCCAAAGCGCGGCGGCCATGCGGCCGGCCGTTGACATCCGCTGCGCGCGACGGATTGGCCGCGCGGTCGGGACGGAGAACCGGCCGCGTCTGATCGAACAGAGGAGCACATCGGAGACGGCTGATTGAAGCCACGCTCAGCGCTCCTTTACGGTCCAGACGGGGATGGCACGGCCGATCACCGATGAAAGCGGCGATGGGCCGAAGTAGCGCCCGTCGAGCGAGGTAGGCACATCAGCATTGAGCGCGAAGAACTCGCCGTCGCTCAACGCCCGGCAACCTGACCAGGAGGTCATCGGACGCCCCCGGCCGTCGATCGGCAGCGCGTTGGCGACGTGGCGGCCCTCTATCGTCACGTCACCGCCGTGCTCGCATACGCGCATGCCGCCGAGCGCGCCGACGCGCTTCAACAATGGCACCCCGAGCGGGAGGTAACCGCGCTCGGCATACAGCGCAGCGCTCGCCGGATCGGGCTGGACCAGCACAAGATCGCCGGCCTGTAAGCCACTTGAGCGACACAATGCAGTAGAGGCCACGGGGCGCGCTTGCGGTCGCATTCCAGACGAGGATCGGCCGTGGCTCAACCAGCGAAGAGGCAATCGCGAGCCCAACGCCAAGCCCGGTGAGGACGAAAGACGAGGCGCTCGCCATCATCCCACGACACTGCGACGGCGCTGCCATGCCGCATGCTGAGCGCGGGTGTAAGCCCGGTGCGATATGTTGCAGTTGATCCGGTTGTGCAGGTGCCGCCACCAGTCCGGCGCGACCGATGCGGGATCGATGCCGCGGGCCTCGATATCCGCAATGGCGTCGAGTGCGCGCTTCACCCGCGGCCAACCATCGAGGCGCAACAGGATCTCCCCACCCGGTGTCACGCCGGGTACTGTAGAAATGACGTCACCAGCATCGCACGCGCGCAGAATGTCGAGACGCGACAGAACCGTGCCGTAGTCATTCGCTTCCCAACGCACAAAGGCGAAGATCTCGCCGGGCGCGAAGGCGATGACACGCCGACGCCGGTCGAGAATGCGCTCGCGGTCCTGGTTGCCAAAGCGCAGCCAGTGCTCGATCCGACCCTCGTAGAAGACGAGCACGACCTCGGTCATGGGCGCCGTCACTGCGGCGCTCCGATATTATCGGCTGGGCTTCGGCAAGGAGCTGTTGGATAGCACCCGGAGCGCTTCGGTGACGCTGAGGCCGCAAACGGATTGGGTGAGCTTAACTAGTGCGCAGAGCCCTTCCCGTGCTGGATCCGTCGCGAAATTCAGGGCGGGCTTCGCCTTGCCGGTAGCTCCCTTCTGATTGAGCATGGCGCCGATCAATGCCGCCTCCCCGGTCGCGATGGGGCGGCACCATCGCTGCGAATACCCGCCTTTCGGGCGCCAACAACAGAAGAGTTAGATTCTCTTGAGTTAGAGTCGTTACGGGCGCCGTTTCGCGTTGCAGGCCAAAGAGTTAGCTGCGGTTGATGCGCCTGATCGGCGGATAGTCTTGCGCCTGATCGGCGGATAATGCGTGCGCCTGATCGGCGGATAGGTTCCACACAACCGTCCACAGTGCCTGTGGACAACCGGCGTGGGACGACCCGCAGCAGCTCGCGCGCTTTCTCCAACTGGATAAACAGGTCGTAGCCGGGCAAGCTCTGACGGGCGGCAATGCGACGGAGATCGAGCGCAAAATCGGAGAAACGCGCGGCACTCCCTGACTTGGCATGGAGGTGCCTCAGTTCGAACGCCCAGCCTTTGGGCTGATGGCCGGCATGGCGGCGGGCGACGCGATACAGCCATCGTTCGATGCCGCCGGTCAGCGCGAAGTAGGCCGGGTCGATCGTCAGCACGAGAGAACGGTCGAGGACGCCGCGGTAAAACCACTCCGGCAGCACGAATTCCACGCCGTGGCAATGCCCGCGCGCGTCGACCAGCTCCTCCCATTCGTTGATCCAGGAGAATTGCATTCGACGCCAGTTCACGCCGTGACGGATCGTCGTCAGGACCACAGTAGATTGGAGCCGCTGGAGCGCCTGCTTCAGTCGCACGTATTGGCTTTGGCCCGGACCCCGGCCGATCGCGAGCAGGAGCTGGTAGGGCGTAAATCGGAAGAAGCGGGAAGTCCTGAGGCCGTGATCGGCCGCCTCGACGATCTGGCTGGCAGCCCAGATCAGCACATCGGCATCCCAGATGGTTGCCATGCCGTGCTCGGGAAAACCGTGCACCTCGACCCGGATTCCACCAGCCTCGTAGAGGATCGGGGCAGTGCGCCGGCCCTTGGCGAGACTGAAGAAGGGTTGGCTCATCAGGTCGCGCTGGTCGCGCATGCTGATGCCGTCGTCGGCGAGAGCGACGAACGGATCGAGGCGCGCGCGCTCGGAACCGGTGAGCAGGTTCGACATCATCCCGCCGTGCGCTTCGGCGGCAGCACCGTGTCGGTCCCTGGATCCGAGGTCGAGGTTCGGCGGCCCTTATCGACCCAGCGTTCGAGGTCATCGACACGATAGACGACGCGGCCGCCGATCTTCCGGTAGACCGGACCGGTCCCGTAGATGCGATGCTTCTCCAGTGTTCGACCGGATATCCCGAGCCACCGGGCAGCCTCGGGTGTGCGCAGGTAGCGCGGCGGTAGACCGGCCAGGGGATCGGGCATGCTCGTGCTCCATCGCTCGCGCGAGGCCGCGAAGGCGCGGCTTTCGCGTCGCCGATCAACATCGGCGCGATCAAGGGGGCTCGGGATGGTCGAAGATCGGGTCGCGGAAACCGACCAGGGGCTGACGTGCCGATCAGCGCAGACGGCGTGCTTGAAGAAGCTCGCGATAGCGTCCCGAAACAAAACTGCGGCCGGCCCGAAGCAGGCGGCGCAGTTCGCTGCGGTCGGCGTGATTCGACCAGATAGCGCCGGAGACTCTGGTCCCGAAGACGATGGCGCCGATCTCGTGCTCGCTGGCAGCCGCCTGTTCGAGGTCGATAGCCCAGAGCATGTATGTCCTGCGCGCCACCTCCTCCGGCGGAACAAGTGCCGATAGCCGAGGTCGGATCGGAAGCCGGGAACGGACGGCCAGCGCGAGGAAGCGCTCGGCCGCGGCGACGCGGAACCGCCAGAACCGGTTCGGCTCGATCACGATGGCCAGCGGCGACCCATCCCGCGGCGGGTCCGGGCCGGGCAACAGCAACCGGTATTCTGTGTCACCGGGAAGTCGCAGGATCAGATTGAGGCCTTCATCGGTGGCGAGTGCCGCCGGTTGGCCCGCCCAGCGCAGGGGATCGAAGCGGAGTTGCGAGTTGGTACCGGCCGGGGCGGCTACGAGGCGCACCAGATCAATCAGCAACTCGGATCGCCAGAACAGGACGGCTTCATCGCCGCGGCGGTCCGGGTTCTCCAGGACTTTGCAACCCCCAGTGACGGCCCGAGCCGTCCGGCGGACGCGCAGCCTCCGGTTGCGCTGTGAGCTTGGCCGCATCGGCACGGTAATCGGGGTTGCGGCGCAGGAACTCCCATGCCCAGCCGCTCGGGTCGAGTTCCGTCATGTACCGATATGCGGCCGGAAGCCGCGTTACATCGAGCTTCCTCATTCTGGTTATGAGTCGAGAACGGAGTAAATCCAGGTAGTTGCAAATCCTGGGATTGCCTTCCAAAAGTTAAAATGGCAGCCGCGGTTATCAGCCGATAACCGGAGGTGCTGGGAACTTATTACGGAGCGTTAGCGACGGATTTGCGGTCGCGGACCGACGCAATCCGTCATCTGCCTGCGCTTGTCAGCGCGAATCGCCGGATTTTCGCAGCTTCTCGTCAGTCAGATATGGCGATAGCCGACGCGGGTCATCCACTGCGCTCGCGCCAGATGGCTTCGATGAGCGCATTTGGCGCGCTTGGGCTCTGTATCAGGATCAATATGCAATATCGAACGCGACGCCTCCTCCCACGGTATGCCGTCCGCGTCGGCGTCGAGTAGCCGGATATAAGTGATCAGATGAAGTCGGTCATAGTCGGTCAGTTTGTCGGCGGTGGGCGCCTGATCTAATATCGGCGCGTCTATCCTCGGTTTGGTCAATGTCGCCTCCCCTCGACTGTTGTCCTCACCTGTTCAAGCTTCTTCGTCTCGGTTTTCTTGTCTCCTTGCCGGACCAGCATGACTCCCTCTCCGCACCCGGACGATAGGAACACGATGCCGGCGGCCTCGAGCGTCTTCCGCACGGAGTGCCGTGTCGCATCCCGCACCAAGAGCCGATCCGACTCGAGCCGCTTCAACGCGGTCAGCGCGACCAGGACCTAGTCAGCGAGCAGCTCCTGCGTCCAGCCCAAGAGCGCCCGCGCGGCCCGGACCTGCCGGGAGGTGACCATTCATGATCACCTCCCGAAGCCTCGCACTGACGCGCCACTCATGCGACTTCTCTATTCGGAGTAGGGCGTCCGCGATCTGGCGTCGGGCCTCGTCTCAATTGCGCTGAGCTCACCGGCAACTCCCTGTCGCTCTCCCAGTCCATAGCCGTATACATACTATTGTTAATAAACTTCAAGTATGTAGCCAGCCGACTTTGCCCGCATGGATATGCGGAAGCTGGTTGGCCGCAACTTCGCGCGCATCCGCCGCGAGAAGGGGCTTACCCAGGAAGCGGTCGAGGAGCGCTCCGGCTTCAGCCAGCAATACCTCAGCGGCTTGGAGCGGGGGCGTCGTAATCCGACCATTGTGACCCTATACGAGCTGGCACAAGCGCTCAACGTCAGCTACCTCGACCTGTTAAAGCCAGACAGCGATGACTAACCGCTCTAGCATCGGTCGACACCCCCGCGAGGATCACGCTTCTCTCCAGGGTCGGCACGTGGCCGCCGCACTATGGGATCAGAAGAGCGGCGGACCAATCTAAAATGCGGCCCGATGCCCCAAGGGGCTTGGTTCAACGCCGAAGGGGGTGACCGGCTGCGCAACGGTCAATGACGACGTCGAAAGCCCCGCCCGGAGGTCCGGGCGGGGCTTTGCCACCGGGTTCGGCTTACTCGCCGTTCGCCCTGCGGCCGCGGGACCAGATAAGAGCTGTAGCCCTCGGCGTCCTCGTCCTCGAAGAGGTTGGCGTAGATGGGCGCCGTGAAGCTCGGATCGTCGAGCTTGACCGATAGGTAATCGCGGCCCTCGCTGGAGCGCTTCGACCAGGCGGCCCCGATCTCGGCGCGGCCGACAAAGACCCGGTGGCTGGGAGCGTTGTCGCTGACCCGGTTGACCTCGGGGACGATGCGGACGCCCTTGGTCTGGACGCTCAGGGTGACGATCGCGCCCTGCAACTCGCTGCCGACCTTCTTGAAGGAACCGATGTTCGCCATGTCGCTTCTCCTTTGGTTGTCTCGAGCCCGCGACCACCGCGGCCTCGATGGGCGATCGGAAAGCCGAAGGCGATCGACGACGCACCCGCTCGCGGGCCGGAGCAGAGCGGAGGATGGCGCCGGTGAGACTTTGTTGCCTCGCGAGGAATGGGCATAGCCCAGGGGAAGAAAGTCGATCCGGCGCCGTTGCGGCCCAGGCGATTGAGGCGCAGCCGCCCTCCGGCCAGATCAAGCCAGAGAGAGGCCGTGTGGCTCGCGCGACCCGAACAGCATCCTCGGGAGAAGACGTGGCGGACGTCGGGCGTCCCTCACAAGCGGCGCGGCGTGGCAGGCGAAGAGAAAGAAACCCCGGCGTAGGAAAAGGCGTCGTAGTCCCCACGGCTAGGTCACCGCGTGGCGCTCCCAGCATCGACGGGTCGTCAGCCCTAGCCGACAGATTTCTCACCGGATGGAAGGCGGTTCAGTGTCCGGGTCGTTGCCCGATCATGCTCGGGCACGGCTGATCCTGAAGGCCATTCGCCTACCAAGACGAGTTGGGTCAGCTCAATCCTCTGACGCCCGCGGCTGTCAGCAACGGCTGTGGCGAACCCGGCGGCGGAGGGCCACCGCTCCCGAGCGGGTCCGCGAAAAGCGTCATCCGCCCCCAGGTCGTGCCGCCGACGAGGATCGCGCCGATCATTGCGAACGCCTCGTGCCATCCTTATGACGACACGCCGATGTGCGCAAAGGGCGAGCGTCGCATGATATCCGGCGACCGCCGCCGGCGTGGCAAACGGCAGCGCGATCGCAGCGCGGATGAGTGGCGATCCGGCCACGGCGAAGGCGAACTGTTCGGCGCCGAGGGTGACGACGCCAGCGACGATCGCGCCGGTACCGTTGTGGAACGCGGCGAGCCGTCACGCTCGCGAAGAAGGGAAGCGCGTAGACTGCGAGCGTGAATATGCAGCCAACAGAAATTGTCTTTCGATACACCGGTCCGCGGCGTCGTGAACCGCCGACGATAGTGCTGGAGGATCTTTCCGTCGGGCAGCGGTAGGTGTCATTGGCGTGGTCGTAAGTGAAGTCCGTCGAGCTCAACGAAACGGTCAGTCGCCCTCAGCAGGTGCTTCTCAGGCGCATGACGTTCGAGAGAAAACTAATAGAAAAAGGTGCAGTTGGACTTGCCCCTCTCCCATCATCGACTGATCCGGGCCATCGTGACTTGCGAAAAATCAGTTAATTATACACAGCCGTCTCAGCCTTTTCAACACAATCGGTGGTGAGCTGCCGTTCCCGATTTGCCCGGCCTGTGATGCCCATACGTTAAGAGCGGCCATTACTACCTCAAGCCGACGACTTCCGACAACGGGCCTATTTCAGCGCTACCCTTGGTAGTCAAAGGGCAGAGGTCTATCGTCTAAGCGAGCCGAGAAAACGGCGCCTAGGCGGCGCCGCTCTCGGCCGTCGTCGGGGCCGGCTTGTCGAAGCGCCACACCGGGATGCCGAGCTTCTTCGCCTTGTCGGCGAGGTTGGCGGAGATGCCGGAGCCGGGGAACACGACGACGCCGATCGGCAGCGCCTCGAGCAGCCGGTCGTTGCGCTTGAAGGGGGCGGCGCGTCCTTCGCGCGTCCAGTCGGGCTTGAAGACGACCTGCGGGACCTTGCGATTGTCGGCCCAGCAGGCGGCGATGCGTTCGGCGCCGCGCGGGCTGCCGCCGTGCAGCAGCACCATGTCGGGGTGCTTGGCGCGGATCTTGTCGAGGGCGTCCCAGATGCGGATGTGATCGTTGCAGTCGGTGCCGCCGGTGAAGGCGATGCGGCTGCCGGCGGGGGCGAGCACCTCGGTGTCGGCGCGGCGGCGGGCGGCGATAAATTCCCGGCTGTCGATGACCGAGGCGGTCAGCGCGCGGTGATTGACCATCGATCCGGCGCGCGGGCGCCAGGCGGAGCCGGTGGTGACCTCGTAGAGTTCGGCGGCGTAATCGCGCACGAATTCGAAGGCGTTGCGGCGCTCGATGAGGCTGAGGCCCTGGGCGATCAGGCGTTCGAGCTCGACCGACTTGACCTCGGAGCCGTCCTGCTCGGCCTGGCCGCGGCGCTGCGCCTGCTCGTTGACGTCGAGCTCGCGCTCGACGCGGTCGACCTTGCGGTGGAACAGGTTGACGAACGACCACAGCAGATCGGCGAGATCGTCCTCGAGCCGGGTGCCGGTCAGCATGGCGCTGAAGGCCTCGACCATGGCGCCGAGCTGGCCCTGGACGGCATCGGGCTCGGGCAGCGGGCGCGGATCGGGTTCGTCCTGGCCGGGGCGATGGCCGCAGAGCGCCAGCTCGTCGAGCAGATACGCGGTCGGGGAGGCGGTGTGCGATTCGGGATCGGTGTCGCTGTCGGGGAAGGGGAAGGTGCTTTCGGTGCGTGACATGGCGGGAGCCTTTCTTGCCGGAGGATCAGCCGCGCCCATCGCGGCCTTCACGGCGATCCCCTTGCCGGAGGCGGAGACGGTTTGCACCCGCAGGGCCGCAGCGCAGCGGAGGATGGCGCGCGGGCAACTATTTGGAGCGACGCGAGCCGCGAGGAGGCCGGCCTTTTCGGCCGGCGGCGGAAAATGTTGTCCGCGCGCCATTGCAAACCGGCTCAGGGCGGCGGCTCGACGCGCTAATGCAAAACCGGCCGCCGCCCGGCGCCTCCGGCAGATCGCCGCTCGGGAAGGCCGCCGCGCGGCTGCTTTTTCTCCGGCATGAAGGCGCCTGCCGCCGCACACGAAAAGCCGTTCTTCCTTCCGGCGCGATCCGGGTGAACCGCAACGGCTGGACTCACCGCTGCGCATCGGGGCGGCGCTGATCGGGTAAAAATCGCATCCGGTCGGAGGGGACGAGCTGGTCCGCGAGCCGCGCGCGCAGGACGTCGGGGCCGAGACGGCAGAGGTCGAGGTTGAAGTCGGCGTGGACCGGCACGAGATCGCGGACATCGAGACCGGCGGCGCGTTCGCGCAATCGTTCCGCCGCGTTGAGACCGGCCGCGTCGTTGTCGCGGGCGACGTAGAGACGGCGCAGCGCCGGGGGCAGTTCGAGGGCGGCGAGGTGGTTGGCCGAGAGGCCGGCGGCCATGGGCAGCAGCGGCAGCACGGATTTGAGCGCGAGCATGGTCTCGACGCCTTCGCCGGCGGCGAGGATGTCGGCGGCTTTGCCGAAGCGGACGCCGTTGCCGAGGAGATGGCCGAGTGCCCGCCGCGGATCGGCAAGCGGGGCCTTCGCCGGCCGGGTGCGATCGAGCCAGGTGCGCAGGATGCCGGTGATGGTGCCGTCGAAAGCGGTGACGGCGGCGAGCAGGGCGGGCCACAGCTCGAGCGGAGCGTCTTCGGCTTCGCGGTAATAGACCGACGGGTGAAAGCGCAGGGCGGGCCAGTCGAGCGGTCCGAGTGATGCCGCGCGTGCGCGCAGATAGGCCTCGGCCGGGGTGCCGGGTATCGGGCGGCCGAGATGAAAGAGACGGCGGGCGGCTTCGGGGGATCCGCCTTCGGTGCGCTTCGGCGCGATAAATCCGCCCGCGGCCGGGCGGGGCAGGGCGAGGAAGGAACGCGCCTCATCTCATGGCGTCGCCAAGGCGGGGCAGATCGCGGTTGCGCGCGATCAGATCGAGGAGATCGCCATGCTCGCCGGTGGCGGCATCGGTCCATTTGCCGGCCGCGCCGGGGCCGTAATCGGGACCCTGCAGGCGCACATAGAGACTGCGGCCCGGCGTGTTCTGGACATCGCCGGCGATCCAGTAATGGCCGGAGCGGCGTCCCTTGGAGAGGTAGTGACGGCACACGGCCTCGGCATCGCGCGCGAGGCGGCGCGCCAGATCGGCGGCGGCGCTGATCACGGTTCATCTCGCGATCAGGCGGCCGCACGGGCATTGGCGCGCAGCAGCGGATGGCGATCGAGGATCGATGCCAGGATCGCCGGGCCACGGTCGGCGGCGGTGGGCATGAAGAGCCGCAGGCGCCAGGCGATGATTTCGGAGATGAGGCCGAGCGCCTTCAATTGCGGCACGGCGCCGTCGGAGTAGCCGGTGAGTTCGACGCGATGCGCGCCCATGACGAGCGAGCGGCGGATCTGCAGATCGCCGGCGAGATCGAGCACGGCGCCGCGATCGAGCACGGCGCTCCAGGCTTCCGACATGGGAGAGGGCCGGGGCGCCGTCGACGCCGAAGCGCTTGATAGAGCGCGATCGAGCGCTTCGGGCGTGACCAGGCGGCCGATGACGCGTTCGCCGTCATCGGTCTCGAAGCGGTAGACGCGCATGTTCGCGGCCGGCAGCCGGTCCCAGATCGGCAGCAAGCAGGCCGGTGACGATGTGAAAGCTGCTCTCGGAGAATTCCGGGACGCGTGCGCATTCGGCTTCCCACAGAGCGGAACGAATTCTTCGCGCGTCGCCTTGCGCCAGTGGGAATGCTCGAACCGCTCGACGCTGATCGTCTCGCGCGCTCATGGGCCGGATGAGGCGGGTGCGGATTTCGACGTGTGCCGTCATCGTCCATCAGGCTGGCGGCGTGCATCTGGACCGCGGCGCGCTGTGTTTGCTCGTTGATCAGCAGACGGCCGCCCTGCGGCGCGGATGGCGAGCGCCTCGGCGAGCGGCAATGGCCGGTTGCGGTCCTTGCGCAGCACCCGGTAGCAGCGGGTTTCGGCGCCGGTCGCGGCATAGGTGCAGACGGTGCGCCGCTCGGCGATATGGAAGCTTTCGGCGATCAGGGTCTCGACGCCGATGTCGTAGGTGCCGGCGGCGATCGCGGCTTCGATGCGGGCTTCGAGCAATTGCTCGAAAGCGGCGAAGAGCGTGTTCTGCAGATCGATGCGCAGCGCCAGCACGCGGTTGAGGAACTGCGTGATCGGCGGCAATTCCTCGCGCAACGAGCCGTCCTGGTCGGTGAGATCGAGCCCGGTGCGGTCCTCGAAATCCGTCAGCGAGCAGCCGTCGATCTTGCCGGCGTAAAGCAGCTGGTAGAACTGGCGCAGTGCCGCCTTGGCGTAGGGGCTTTCGAGATTGTCGTCGGCGCGGAACAGGCCCTGGCCGCCGGTCTGGCGCTGGCCGCGGGTGATGGCGCCGAGCGTGTCGAGACGCCGCGCGATCGTCGACAGGAAGCGCTTCTCGCCCTTGACGTCGGTCGCGACCGGACGGAACACCGGCGGCTGTTTCTGGTTGGTGCGGTTCGAGCGCCCCAATCCCTGGATCGCGGCATCGGCGCGCCAGCCGGGCTCGAGCAGATAATGGATGCGCTGGCGCTGGTTCTTGCAGGCGAGATCGGCGTGATAGCTGCGCCCGGTGCCGCCGGCGTCGGAGAAGACGAGGATGCGCTTGTCGTCGTCCATGAAGGCGGCGGTCTCGGCAAAATTCGCCGAGGCGGGACGGGTCTCGACGCACAGACGGTCGTGCGCGCTTGACGATGCGGCGCGAGCGGCCGGTGACTTCGGCGACGAGATCGGTGCCGAAGCGGTGCAGGATCTGGTCGAGCGCGCCCTGCACCGGCGGCAAGGACGCCAGATGCTCGATCATGCGGTCGCGGCGTTCGACGGCCTCGCGCGAAATGACCGGATTGCCGTCGGCGTCATAGGCCGGGCGCGACTGAAGATTGCCCTCGTCGTCGCTGTAGACGTTCGAACAGCTGCGTCGGGAACGAGTGGCTCAGATAGTCGAGCACGTATTCGCGCGGGCGTGATGTCGATCGAGAGATCGCCCCATTCCGAGGCCGGGATTTCGGCGAGGCGGCGGTCGAGCAGCGCCTCGTTGGTCGAGACGACCTGCAGCACGCAGGCATGGCCGTCCTCGAGATCGCGCGCGATCGCGGCGATCAGGGTCGGGCATTTCATCGCCGTCAGCAGATGATTGAAGAAGCGCTGCTTGTTGGATTCGAACGCCGAGCGCGCCGCCGCCTTGGCGTTGCGGTTGTAGGTGCTGCCGTCGGAGCCGGTGATGTTGGCGGCCTTCAGCGCCTCGTTGAGGTTCTTGTGGATGATCTGAAAGGCGTCGGCATAGGCGTCGTAGATGCGGATCTGTTCCGCCGTCAGCCTGTGCTCGACGATCTCGTATTCGATGCCCTCGAACGACAAGGAGCGCGCGGCGTAGAGGCCGAGCGCCTTGAGATCGCGGGCCAGCACCTCCATGGCGGCGACGCCGCCTTTTTCCATGGAAGCGACAAAATCGGCGCGCGTCGCAAACGGAAAATCACCGGTGCCCCAGAGGCCGAGCCGCGCCGCATAGGCGAGGTTCTGCACCGTCGTGGCGCCGGTCGCCGAGACGTAGAGGATGCGCGCGTCATGCAGCGCGTGCTGCAGGCGCAATCCGGCCTGGCCCTGCTGCGACGGTTTCTTTTCGCCGCGCTCGCCCTTGTCGCCGGCGGCGTTGGCCATGGCGTGGGCTTCGTCGAACACGACGACGCCGTCGAATTCGCGGCCGAGCCAGTCGATGATCTGCTGGACGCGGCTTGGCTTTGTCGCCTTTCGCCTGCGTGCGCAGCGTCGCGTAGGTGGTGAAGAGGATGCCTTCCTCGAGCGCGATCGCCGCACCCTGGCGGAAGCGCGACAGCGGCACGATGTCGGAGCGGTAGCCGCCGATCGCGGTCCAGTCGCGCTCGGCGTCCTCGATCAGCTTGTCGGATTTGGAGATCCAGACCGCGCGGCGCCGTCCCTTGAGCCAGTTGTCGAGAATGATCGCGGCGACCTGGCGGCCCTTGCCGGCGCCGGTGCCGTCGCCGAGAAACCAGCCGCGCCGGAAACGCACGGCATTCGTGGCATCCGCCGGTGCTGCCGACACGAGATCGTAGGTGTCGTCGACGGTGTAGGAGCCGGCGAGATGGCCGGCATGCGCCTCGCCGGCATAGATCACGCTCTCGAGCTGCGCATCCGAGAGAATGCCGGCCGTGGCCAACCGTGGCGGCAGATGCGGCCGGTAGGACGGGCGCGGAGGGGCGACCGCGGCCATGGCGGCCGACTGGACGAGCTTGGTCGGATGCGGCACCGCCCCGGGTATATGGACCGTCTGCAGCGCATAGCCTTCGTAGAGGCTGGCGGTAAGGCGCACCGATGGATCGGGCGTCCATTCGCGGGTCTCGTAGGAAATCTCGACGACATCCGGCATCGGCGCCGGGCGTTTGACGAGCGGCGAGCTGCGGCGGCTTTGGGCGCACGGCTGGCGGCCGCGGGCCGGTGAAACATGGCGGGGGCGAGCAGCGGGGGCGGGGTTGCAACCGGCAGGCGCGGCGGGACCAGGCGGCGGACCTGATCGAGCAGTTCGGCGGCATCGGCGGCCATGCCGGGCGACGGCGGGAAGGCGCGCGGGTCCTCGGCCGGAACGCGGTCGATGACGGTGAGCCGCGTCTCGATGGTCGTACCGTGGCGGGCATAGGCCTGGCCGGCGATCGTCGCGGTGAAGACGACGCGGCCTTTTTCCTGCAGGCGGACGAAGCTGTCGCGCCAGGCCGGCTGATCGGGACCGACATTGTGGCCGGTGATCGCGACCAGCCGTCCGCCGTCGGCAAGACGCGCGAGCGCCGAGCCGACGTGGCGCATCGCGGCTTCGGCGAAGCGGCCCTCGACATGTGGCGAGGCCGAGAAGGGCGGGTTCATCAGCACCACGCTCGGCCGGATCGCGGGATCGAGCCGGTCGTGGATCTGCTCGGCGTTGTGGCGGGTGACCGTGACGTCGCGGAACAGGCGGCCGAGCAATCCGGCGCGCGTGTCGGCGATCTCGTTCAGCGCGAGCCGCGCTTTGGCCAGTTCGGCGAAGATCGCCAGCAAGCCGGTGCCGGCCGAGGGTTCGAGCACCAGATCGGCCGCGGTCAGCGCGGCGGCTTCGGCGGCGACGAAGCCGAGTGCGATCGGCGTCGAGAATTGCTGGAAGTGCTCGGATTCCTCGGAGCGGCGCGTCTGTGAGGCAAGGCGCCCGGCAAGGCGCGTCAGCATCTCGAGCATCGCGGCGGCCGAGCCCGCGCGGGTGCGCATGGCACTGCCGAATTTGCGCAGGAACAGGACCTGCGCGGCCTCGAGCGCCTCGTAGGCGTCCTTCCACACCCACGCCCCTTCGGCGTCGGTGCCGGCGAAGGCCGCTTCCATGGCGGAGCGCAGCGCGCGGCGTGTCGAGCGCGCGGCCCTGGCCGAGCAATTGCGCGAGCAAGGTCGCGGCATGGATCAGGCCCGACACCTTGTCGGGCGGGGCCTGCGGCAGGAACAACGGGAGCGTGGCCGCGGCGGGCGCGGTGATGCGGCAGTGAGCATGGGGATCTCCGGGAGCGGGTGCGGAAGCCCGGCCGGCGCTCTCTTTCTCCATCCGGGTTCACCCGTTCCCGGCTTTCCTCTCCCTCTTTTGTGGCGCGGGCTGGTGTTCGCGGTCAGGCTATGGCGAGCAGAATTTCCTGGGCGCCGTAGACGGCGGCCGCGCCGCAGCTTTCGCATTCGTATTGCTCGGCGTCGGGCTCGCAGCCCTCGGCTTCGGCGCCGCAAGCGAGGCAGAAGCCGGGATTGTCGAGGCTGGTCAATTCACGCTCGACCGCTTCGGTCACGCGTTCGCCGGTGACCGAGGGATGAAGGTGCGCGAAGTGATCGCGGCGCAGTTTCGCGCGCGCCGCCGCGGGCGTGACAGACATTGGATGATGCCTCCGGAAGTGAGGGTGATCAGGCGGCGAGCGCCGCGGGCTCGTCGAGATGCGCCTCGGTCGAGGAAATCCTCGATGATGTCGCTGGTTGACTTGCCGACAACCGCGTTTGCGGTGATCAGGACCGCCATCCCGCCGAAGCCGTCGGGCCGCATGCGCGAGCAGGTGAAGGCCGAGACGGCCGTCACGTAGCGCAAGCTTGGAGAACGGCGGACGATGTCCTGAAAGATCGATTCCCAGGACATATCGCTGAAGTCGAGTTCGATCTCGACATTGTCGGCAGGCACGCGCGCGAGCTGCTCGGTGACCAAACTGGTTGCAGTGCTGTCGTCGGCCGCCGGGGATTGCGCGAGCGCCGCCTCGATCGGGGCGCGGTCGAGCCAGATCATGTCGGCCGGGCCTTCGTCGGCGTAGAAATACAATCCCTCGCCGTCAGGCTCGGCGTTGAAGATATGGCTGAGCAGGAGCCGCTCGAGCGGCGTGATGTCGGCAACCGGGATCGCCGGCTGGATGACGGTCGGGGTGAAATAGTCGGCCATGGTGCAGACCTCCGGGAGCAGTGAGGGGACGAACCCGGCGCGCGCTCCCCTTTTCCGGCAGGGTTCACCCCGCTTACGGCCGGCCTCTCGCTCGCTCTTTTCGGGGATGTTTTGGGGTGGTCGACTACCGGGTTGTTTAAAAGCAGGCCACGGAAGGCGGCCTGGTTTTTCTTTAATGCCGGGTGACCCTGACGAGCGCCGAGGGAAGGTCGCGCTCGTTGATGCTGCTGAAGCCGGCAAATCGGCCGGTGCGGTCGACCAGGATTTGATCCCAGATGCCGCGCGTGTCTTTGTAAATCACAAGGTTCTCGACAAGTCGAATTCCGCCGCGAGGTCGGCGATCACATTATCGGCGTCGTTGGTGACGCTCCTGGCGCCGTCATGGTCGATGATGGCGATGACGTTGCCATGGACAGCGCGGCTGTAAACCGAACGGCGTTGGTTTGTAAGAAGCATTGCGTCCCCCCTGTTTTTGCTTGGCGGTCGTGCTCTTAATTTGTTGTAGTTCAGTCCTTCTATTATACACGAAGTCATGAGCATGGTGCCGACTTCGATAGATTGTCGGGTTGCCCGATAGACTGGTCTGTTGCAGGCGCGACCTTGGCAATGGCCGCGCCGGCCATTGAGATCGAGGCATCGAGGGCGCGTACCGCGGCGGCGAGGTCGCCGTGTTCCCAGGCGGCAATGACGGTTTTGGCGGCGTCGGTCTGAGCCTGGAGCGCGGTCAGAATGTCGCGGGCGGCCTGGCGCAGGCGGTAGTCATCGCTCTCCCACGATGCAAGCGTGCCGCGCTTGCTGTCCCAAATCTGGATTTGATCGAGACCGGCGTTGTCGTCGTAGCTGCGAAAATCAAGCTCGATGAGGTTGTCTTCATAGAACCGGCGGGAGTTCCAGGGCTTGCTGGGGGGTCTCGGCCTCGAAATCCCGGACGGCATAGTCGGAGGCGGTGAAAAACTCGGCCCTGTAGGTTGTTGTGCGCATGGTTGTCTCCCTGTTTTGCGACTGATCGATTGATCGCTTCACGGATGAAGCGGCGCACTATTCCGGCGTCTGGCCGCCGGCGGGCGGCGTGGCCTTGGCAAGGGCGGCCCGCGTCAGCTTTTTCGCCTGCGCGATGTACCCTTTGCGTTTTGAGGCTTCGAGATCGGCGAGCGTCATGTCGCAAAATTCGAGGGCTTCCCGCAGATCGGGGGCGGCCATGCGCAAGAGCAAATCGTCGTCCCGCCAGTGCACGAGCTCATTGTGGTCGTCGTCGAGGATTTCGATGTGGTTGACCGGCTGCCCTTCGTCGTAGTGATCGAAAGTTAATCCGGCGCCGCCCTGTAACGCGTTTATGGCTTTCGCTTTTTCCAGCGCCTCTTGCGGGTTGGATGCTGCGATGTCCGTGCTTGCGTATTCGGCGTCAGTGTAGAAATTCGCGGTGTAGGTGTTCTTCAGGGCTCCTCCTGTTGTTTTGGTGAGACGTATTCGTCCGGCGTCGGCGCGGGCGTCGCGCCGCCGTGGGCGGTTGCGGATGAAGCGGCGGCATGAGTCGCCGCGATTGTCAGGCGGTGATGTCGAAAGATTTCAGGGAGGCGAGCATCGCGATCAGAACCGCGCGTTCCTCCCGGTAGACCTCCTCGAAATACGGGTCGCCGCTGTCGCTCTCGATCCCCCAGAGACCCGGCGACAGCACTTCTGAGGTGATCCAGCAGTCGGGATTGATGCCGTACGGAATTCTGATGGTGGCCCTGGCGCGGATGCCGAGGAAGTGCCACTCGTCATTGCGCCACGCCGCAAGCCTGGCTTCGTCCTGTCGGCGATAGTTGGGGTCCTGGAACAGGTAATCGAGCGGATGCGCGTCCTGATCGTAAGTTTCGACCATGTCGATTTCGATTTCGGCGGTGCGTGTCATGGCTAGCCCTCCCCATGGGTCCGGCACCACTGGCGCGCGGCGGCGAGATCCATGAAGGTGACGCGTTCCTTCACCCAGTCGAGCAGCAGGGTGCAGGGCGCCTCATCGCCGTCCTCGGTCGAGGACAGGATGACGCCATTGCCGGCGAGCGGCTGGTGGCCGTCCCGGAACATGAAGAAATGCTGCGGATGATCGAGCAGGCCTTCTTCATTGACGTAGCAATGGTGGAATTCGTCGAGACCCTGGCTGACCGGCTCGATCATGCCGCCGACGATTTGCTGCAGAGTCTTCAGCGAGCCGTCGATCTCGGTTGTGGTGATCGTGCGGTCTTTGGCGTTGATGATAATGGCGCGCATGGCGGGGCCTCCGGGAGCGGGGAGCCTGTCCCCGAACCGGCGGCATGCCGGAGGCGGGGAAACCGGACGGGCCGCTCTCTCTTCCCGCCGGGTTCACCCCTTTCCGGTTGCACCTCTCACTCTTTGTGCCGGCCGGCGGGGAGGCGTCGGAGATCAGGACGGATCATGCCGCTCTGCGTTTTCGGCCGGTTTCGCCGCCGCGTGATCCGGCCGGTCATCGAGGCGGCCGGCGCGGCCCATCCACGGCAGCGGACGGATCGCGCGCATCCAGTCGGCGAAGGACGGAATGAAGCCGAGATCCTGCTGCACGTGCATCTCGCCGACATAGCGCGTCGGGATCACGCGGCCGGTCGAGAGCGTGATGGTCGGGCCGAAGATCGTCTCCAGCATAAAAATGCCTTCGGCGTGATGCCGGAGCGCCCGGTGCCGGAAATCACCGGCGATGCTCTTCGACTGGTCGAACCAGCTATGCAGCGGCATGTAATCGGAAACCTCGCCGCCCCATTTCTTCACCGAGGCGAGGGCGTGATGATACGGATGAGCCATGGCTGCCTCCCTCAGAATTCGTGGCTGGTGGTGTTGACGTCGGTGTAGCGCTCGTTGTGTTCGAGCGTGACCGTGCGGGCGGGAACGTCGAAGACAAAGGTGCCGAAGGCGCCGTCGTTGTTCTCCCAGCCGTAATAGATTTCCGAGATAATCCCAGCGAGGTGTTCGACGGCCGCTTCGAAGCTCTGCTCGGGGAGGGGATCGGTCCGGGTTTTCGGAGATCAGCGTAATTTTGCGATCGGACGGGAACGGAATTCTTTCATTGGCGGCATTCCACGCCGCGACGTCCTCGATCTGGCCGGAATCGCCAGAGCCGTCATACTCGACGGTAACGCTGTGGATCCCGGCTTCGGCGAGCACGGCGAAAACGATGGCCTTGTTGCGGGCGCGGATGTCGTCAACAGGCGCGGCGGGCAAGGCTTCGGTTGTGTCATTCATGGCGATCTCCCTGGTGCTTTTTGGTTGAGGCGTTGGCGGATATGCGAAAAAGCGAAGACCGCGCGCCCGCCGGTGCGCGGTCTCCGTTCCGAAAATGTGCGTCAGCGGCGGGGCGATTGAGAGTCGCGGCTCTGGGCGCGGCGGTTAGGCCGCGCTCTTGGCTGCTGCGCAGTGCCGACACAGGTATAGATGCAGCCGACCTCCTGTGTAGAGATTGGCGTCCTCCGCAGTTTCAAAGAAGTTGACTGGAGTTACAGTTCGTCCGCAGACGGTTAGCCTTGGCTTCCAAGCCTCTTGTCGGGTTGGCGCGGTTGCAGGTTTGTGGAACTTGCCGCCGGATACGCTGAATAGCTCCATTGTGTTTCTCCTTCCGTTGTTTGAGGGGATTAGAGGTTGCTTGCGATTTCGATCAGCGGCTTACACGCGATCGCCGAGGATTTCGGCACCCAGTAATTCGCCGGCACAAAAAGCCGCGGACCATGCGCGCGCCGGCGCCCGGCCTGCGGTCTGAAAATGTGCGTCAGTCGGCGGCGGCGCCGTTGAGCGCGGTGCCGTCCGGCCGGTCGTCGGTCAGGAAGGCCGGGAGGTCGGCTGACGCGATGTCGGCATCGGCGGCTTCGGGGTCGCCGTCGCTGAGACCGGTACGCTCAGCGCCGTTCTGTCCGGGATCGGCGTGCGCGCCGCCATAGGCCATGCCAGGCGGCAGCCACGCCGCGGCGCTGTCTCGCGCCGCTTGCCCGAAACCGATGCAGGCGGTGCTTTTCGCCGGGTCGAACGCGGTTTCGAGCGCGTCGGCGAGCACTGGCTTTTTGTCGTCAGCGTGATCGCGCACCCAGCGCTCGCCGAGCATCTCGCCGGCCGATCGCGAGGCTGTGCGCCTTCTTCGCACGTCCCCAGTAATTGGCGGCAGTCGGCCGCCAGTAATCGGCGAATGGTATCGCCAGCCGCTGGCCGGCGGCTTCGGTCACCGGATCGGCCCGGTCCTCGATCGCGAGCTGCGGCTTGAGGCAGGAGGCGACGCACCAGGCGAAGAGACGCTGCTTGGCATCGGTCGGCATCGCCGTGAGCATGGCAAAGCCTTCGGCCGGCGGCAGCTTCATCCAGTCGAGATCGAGCGCGATCCCATGGGCCTCGATCAACTGGTCCGCCGGGGTGCCGGAGAGATCGTTCAGCGAACTGCGCGGCGTCGCCTCGATCGCCCGTAAGTCGAGCGGATGCGAGCGGTAACGCTGATCGAACAGATCGACGCACAGCGTGTAGAGTGCGAGATCGAACGCCACGTTGAAGTCCGTCGCGAGATAGGCCCGGGTGATTTGCAGCCGATGGGCCTTAAGGTCGTCGACAAGCAGCTGGCTGAAGCCGCATTCCTTGCGCAGCGCCTGCTCGGCGCCAGAGGAGGGGCGGGGACTGAAATCACCGTCCTCGTCGTCATCGGAGGCCGGGGTGAACGCGTCACCGGTCTCATCCTCGTCCTGGCCGTCGACATCGCCGGGATCGACCGCGCCGTGGACCGCAGTGCGTTCGACGAGGCCTAGATGCAGGCAGAATTCGCCGTCACCGCCGATCGTGACGATGCAGCCGGCGCGCTTGCGGTCCTTTTTGTTGTAGACCGCGAGGCCCTCGATGATCTCGTCGATTTCGGTGCGGCGGTCTTCGAGTTTGGTGCCTTCGGCAGCGAGCTCTTCGTCCCATTCGACCTCCATCAAGTTGTCGATTTGGGTGCAACGTGTCTCGATCTGCTCGAGCTCGGCCGCCAGTGCGGCGGGTATGGCGCCGGGCTTTGGCGTGACGCGGGAATACGGCGCGAGAAAGCGGTGTTCGGGATCAAGCACCGCCTTGGTCCACGCCCACTGCGGGCTCAATTCGGCGGCTTTGGCTTCGAGCTTCTCGATCGCGAGCCGCCGCACCAGTGCCGGATCGTCGAGGAAGCCCTCGTCGTCGCCGCTGAAGAGATCGCGTGTGATGGCGCCGCCGGCGGCCTCGTAGGCCTCGGCGCCGACGAACATGCCGAGATCGGAATCGAGCGGCACGGCGCTCTCCGTCAGCAGCCGCTTCACTGTGTAAGGCTGAATGTAGGAATTGGCCTTGAGCTGATTCCACACCGCGAGCTGCGCGGTATGGTCGGCGCCGAGGGTGAAGGCAGTAACCACGTCGAGGCTGATGTCGCCGTTGCGGTAGGCGTCGAGCAATTCCGGCGCGAGCTTGCCGAGCCGCAGGCGCTGCTTCACATGCCGTTCGGAGGCGCCGAAACGCCGCGCGACGTCATCGATGGTAGCGCCGCCGTCGATCAGCACCGCCATGGCTACAAACTCGTCGGCCGGGTGCATCGCGGCGCGCACCGTGTTTTCCATCAATGAGGTTTCGACGGAGGCTTCTGGTTCCCTGACCAGGCATGGGACCGGATGATGGGTCTCGATGTCGCCTTCGGCGGCGAGCTTCTGCAGCACCTTGAGCCGGCGGCCGCCGGCATCGACCTCGTAGATGTCTTGGCCGTCGACCGGCGCCGGATGGACGACCAGGTTCTGCAGGATGCCTTTCGCGCGGATGCTGGCTTCGAGCTCGGCATCCTCAGCCGCCGTGGGCGGCGTCTTGCGGACATTTGCCGGCGAGAGGACCAGCAGGCTCAGCGCGATATTGCGCACCTTGCTTGGGACGGGCCCGGGTTGGATGGCGACATCGAGGCGTGAAACATGGCGGGTGGCGGATTTCCTGGTCATGGCGGGGGACTCCTGCGACGGGCGGGCGCGAGACGTCTCTCGCCCTGGAAAACCCGTCACAAATCCCCTTTCGGCCCTCTTCCTCTGATGCCCGCCGCTGGGACCGCCGCTGGGGGAAAAGGGAAAGGCCAGTTAAATTCGAACGACGCGCTCTTGGTGCGCGCCGGCAGCATGGTCAGTGCAACTCGTCGCCAAACCCGAGCCGCACAAGTTGATTTTTCATCGCTTCGCTAAAACCAGGATCGATGCCGAGCCAGTAGCCAGCCTCTTTGTTCCAATCGATCACGTCGCGCAGCGCTTGCTTGTAGTCGTCGTCGGTCGAGCAACGCACGAGCGTTGTCTCGCCTTCGCAGTAAGTGAAGATTTCTCGCCGCCCGGGATTGGTCCAAGTGCCGTAATATGATGCGTCTTGTCGTGTGTCGATTTGCGCCCAGCCTTTGGCGTAAGTGCAAGCCCCGAAGTCGTAGACATAGCGATCGGAGGGGGCAAATTCGGTTATGCGCTCGATGGTCATGGCTGCACCTCTGCGGCCAAAGAAAGCTCAGACATGGGCCGCTGAATTGCGGGGACGGCAGGACCCTCGACGAACGCTTCGTCGTCCTGACCGCGAAAGGCCAGCAGATAGTCGGCCGCTTTCGACGCCGCGCTCGCCGCGCGGATGATCGCGCGATTGTCCTCGCGCAAGACCTCGAGCCAGCTGGCGAGATAGTCGGCGTGGCGCACCGTCGGCACGGCGGCGCAGACAAAGGCGCCGGTCATTTCGGCGCACAATTCTTCGCGCGCGTAGGAGGATGAACCGAAACCGCCGGTGAGATCGCGGTTCAAACGATGGGCCGCTCCACTCCAGTGACCGTTATGCCGATATCGGCATAAGGGCCATAATGCCGTAACCGGGATTATGCCGCATGGCCTCTGCTGGCGGCCTGTTTGCCGAGCTTTGGCCATGCGGTGGTTCGGCATAATCAGAGCCCTTCGAGGAATGCGAGGAGTTGGTCGTCGGGCTGGAAGCGGCTCGTTGGCGTTGCCGGAGCGGCGACGCGAGCGAGGGCCTTTTCCTTCATCCGCATGTCGGCGTGGATGTAGATCTGGGTGGTCGCCACCGAACTCGTGTCCGAGCCAGAGGGCGATCACCGCTTGGTCGACGCCATGATGGAGCAGGTCCATCGCGGTGCTGTGGCGAAGCGTATGTGGCGTGACCCGCTTCGCAGCGATGCTCGGGCAAGCGCGCGATGCCGTGAGGCAGTGCTTGCGGACCAGATGTTCGAGCGCATCGCGGCTCAGCCGTTCCCCCCGGATTGATGGGAACAGCGGCCTGTTGTCGTCCGGACGGTCGCCGATCCATGCCGCAAGCAGCTTGGCCGTGTCGCGACGGAGCGGCGTGCAGCGCTCCTTCCGGCCCTTGCCCATGCAGCGGATATACGCGCCGCTGCCAAGCATCACATCGCCGCACCGCAAGTTCACCAGCTCGGATGCTCGCAAGCCTGTCTGGATCGCGAGCAGGAGCAGTGCATGATCACGCCGTCCTGCCCATGTCATGCGATCCGGAGCCGCGAGCAACGCCGCGATCTCTTCGGCGTCGAGGAACGTCACCGCGCGCTTCACATAGCGCTTGTTGGGCATCGCCAGGACGCGCTGGCAGTGAAGCAGTCGGGTTGGATCGGTCATCGCGACGTAGCGGAAGAACGAGCGGATCGCGGCAAGCCGCGTGTTGCGGCTACGCGCGCAGTTGCCGCGCGCGGTCTCGCCATGAACGAGGAAGTCAGCGACCAGATCGGCGTCGATGTCTTCCACCGTGAGCTTGACCGGTGGCTTGCCGTGTCGAACGCTCGCGAACCGCAAGAGCAGGCGGAACGTGTCGCGATAGCCTGCGACCGTATGGCGGCTGGCCTCCATCTGGACGCACAGCCGGTCGGTGAAGAAGCGCTGGATCAGCGCGGGCAAGGTGGCGGCGTTCATTGGTTCACCTCCCCGCCATTGGAGGTTGCCCGTGCCATCGCCAGATCGAGCAGCTCGGGCACCGCTTCCAGATACCAGAACGTGTTGTCGGGGTTGGTATGGCCCAGATAGGTCGTCAGCCGGATCATCTCGCGCGCCGGGTCCTTACCGGTCCGGTACCAGTTGATCATCGTCTGCACGGCGAAGGTGTGCCGCAGATCGTGGATGCGCGGTCCCCGGCCATGCCGGCAGTAATGCTGATGCGCGCGCAAGCCGATCTGCTGGCAGGCATGCGCGAAGTTGTAGCGTGCGCTACAGTCGGTCAGCCTCGTTCCCTTCCAGGTGACGAAGAACGCATCGGGGGCACTCCCGAGCAACCGGTCGCGCTCGGCAGAATAGCCGACGAGCTGCGCCACCACCGTCGAGTCGAGCGGGAGCAGCCGTTCCTTGCCGAGCTTCCCGCGTCGCACGCGCAGCACGCCGTTCTCGACGTCGAGGTCGTCATGGTCGAGCGCAAGCGCCTCGCTGATGCGCAAGCCGGTGACCGCGATGAGCCCGAACAGAGTCGAGTAGGTCAGCCCACGCAAGCCGTAGATCGACGGCAGCGCCTTGGCCGCTGCGATGATCGATGCGATCTCGGCCTCGCTGTATATATGCGGGCGCGGTCGTTGCGAACGATCGGGGAGCAGCCCGCGCGGCGGCACTTCGTGGGCAGGATCGATGCTGCTCAGCCATTGCGCGAACAGGCGCACCGCGCTGAGCCTGGCTGATCGCGTCGATGTAGTCGCAGCGGGCAGGCTCGCGTCCCAACGCAGGAACAGCGCCGTGTCGATGTGCGGAGCACCCTCCTGATCGGCGAACCGGGCGAAGCGGCGGAGCCGCCGTTCCTCGGTACGAAGATCATAACCAAGGCTGCGTCTGACGCTCAGATAGCGGTCGAGTTGGGGCGTGATGCTCATTGCACGCCTCCCGCCACCGGCCAGGGTTGCGCGATGGACCGCAACCCGTCGATATCGAGCCGAGCATATATCATGGTCGATGATCGTGAGCGGTGCCGCAGCACATCGCCCACCTCGTCAAGCGATGCGCCCGCGTTCACCAGCCGGGTCGCAAGGCTATGACGCAGGAGGTGTGATCCTACATAAGGCGTGACCGGCTTCTGGCCGGTCGCCGCCAAGGCGTCCTTGAGGATGGCGTTGACGATCTGGCCGTCCTTGAACGCGCGATGCGGCGCTCGGTGCGTGACAAACACCGTTCGGCAACTCGTCTCGCGGCGCTCCGCACAAAGATACCGGCTCAGGGCTTCGCCGACCTCGGCCGTTATCGGCAAGCGGTCGTGCAGCTTGCCCTTGCCGCGCACCAGCAGCTCGCCCGCGCGCCAGTCGATATCGTCGAGCTGGATCGCGATGACTTCGGATGCGCGCAGCCCAAGCCGCGCCATGAGCAGCAGCATCGCATAATCACGCGCGCCATGCCGGGGGCTGCCGCGGACCGAGGCGAGAACCGCCTCGACCCCATCGGGCGACAGGTGCCGGGGCAGTCGCACATCCCAGCGCTTGGCTGCCTTGGGGATGCTCAGCGCAAGGTTGGTCGCCGTTGCCCCGCGCCCGAACAGATACTGGAAGAAGGTCCGCAGATGGGTCGCGGCCGTCTTGTCGCGATACGGATGCTTGCTTGTCAGCAGGTGCTGGACGAAGCCGACAGCGTCGGCGGCGCGAAGACGCGTCAGGTCGATCATCGCGGTTCCAAAGCGATGATCGAGGAACCGGTCGGCGAAGCGCAGCACATGGTAGATGGTGCGCGGGCTCAGGCCCCTCTGCTTGACGAGATAGGCTTCATAGTCCGCCAGCAACGCCGCTCGCGCGATCTGCGCTTCGGTCAACGGCACCGGCTGCGCCACGCCGATGTCGATCAGATGCTCAGCGAACTGCCGGGCGAGATTGTGGAAGCGGATTCTGCTGCCCGGTCCTCGCGCCGCCGTTCGCGCCAGTTGATCCGCAAGGTCGGGGGTCAATGCGGAGGGCGCGATCCCGCCAGTGCCCATCAGGCGCCCCAGCTTCCGCGCCAGATGACGGTAGGTCCTGATCGTCCCCGCCGTATAGTTGGCTGCGGCAAAGCTTCGCGCGAACGAGTCCAGATAAGGATCGACGCAGGTCTCCCGATTATCGGTCATGATCGTGGTGCTCCATGTTGTTGGAGCAGCAAGGATTATGTCGGCGGCACGCCGGTTGAACATCCCCGGCATGGCAGCACGGATTAGAGGGGCACAGTGCTCGACCAAGCCCGATCAAATAGTTGGATGGTCACGACCTGCTGGTCAGTTTTCGACCCACAGCGGCCGCTCCCTGCGACCGACAGCGACGACCCGTGATCCCCATGCAGCCATTGGCTAGAGCCAGTCTAGGAAGTCTCAGTGGAGTGGAAACGGTCATTCCGACGTCTCATAAATGGTGCCCGCGATGTAGTTGTTGGTCATTCGATCGGAGTGGGGAACGGGGCGACGCGACGCCGATCCCCAGGCTTTGCCAAAAGCTTCCTTTGCCGATCGTGTGCCGCGGCAAATGCCTCAAGGTTAATCTCGCCTGACCTTAAAAAGTCGAGGAAGCTAATCCCCTTGTACTTGCATGTTTCACTGATGCTCAACAGCGCCAGGTACTCCCGGACGCCCTTGGGCGTTCCGTTGGCGCCGATCACGTTGCGGAGCCGCGCAAAGGCCTTGATTGCATGCTCGGCGTTGTTGTTATTCCACGGCACTCCGTCATGGTCCAGGAACGTGAATAGTTTGTCTCGGTTCTTCTCAAATCGCTTCTTGTACCCAGCTGCGACGTCCGTTTTGTAGTCGCGTCCGGATAGGGCCCGATAGAACCGCTCCACAGCAAGTTTATGTCTATGTAGATGATAGGCTTTCAGGCCAAACCGATCGACTGTTGCTACCATAGGTCTGAGGAGCCTTGCGAAGCCATGTGCCAGCTCCTCCAGCTCAACATTGAAGGGTTCCTTCAGAACGTCCTCATTGATGTCTCTCAGCAAGTGGATCAGACACCTCTGTTGGGCACAGTCGACAGATTCATACCCAGCATAGAAGTCGGACACCAAAACGCCCTTGAAGCCGGTCAACACTTCCCGTGCAGTGCTGGCATCTCGCGAGTCGCTGTATACATACGCCACGTCCTCCAGGTTCGTAAAAACCCAAACGTAGTGGGCCTCACCCTTGATCATGACCCTAGTCTCATCGGCGTGGACTAGCGGCCCTTCGACGATCCGCTGAAGGATACCGCGATAGGTTGCGTCGTATTGCCTTGTGGCGCTGATCTTGATGCAGTTGACCGAAGTGGCTGACATTTGCAGACCGAATAGCGCTCCCAGGTTTCTTCCAACGGCATGTTGAGAGACGCGCAGCTCGATTATCTGATAGAGGACGTATGCCTTCAGATGCGTGCCGAACCGTTCCTGGCGCGGAAGTTCGTTGTAGCCGTTCTTGCAGTTGCGGCATTGGTATCGGTTGAAGTTGTGCCTCACTACCCACCGCCTAACGCCGGCGGAGGAGAAGCGCAGATCGCAAATGACACTGCTAAACCGGCCATTCCGATAAAATCTCGTCGAATTACATTTGGGACAAACGGGTGGACGGTTCTCCTTTGCCTGGATGGACTTGTTCACGGGTGGGCCGCTCGTACTATTATTGATCCTCCTTCGGGAGATTCGCTTCAACCTATCGTTTGTCCGCACATAAATTTTATTCCGCTGATAGTCCCAATATGCTGCCTCATTTATGGCCTTGAAGTCCGGGGCGACGTACTGAAGGGGACCGAACCGCAAGGGCGGGTCACGATCAAGCGAGCTGACGTTCACGCTGATAGCCTCTGCCGCCGTCGACGGTCGCTCGGAGCAAACGTTTGCGATGACCTCGGCCACCCTCTGGACCGCCTGGCAGTCTTCCTGATTATAGGCGATAAGCCTGCGTTTGAGAGTGGGATCGCGCGTGGTCTCCCACTGGGCGCGCCAGATGAGCGCTTGTCGTCCTGACGCTTCGCTCTCGGACCATTCAAAGCCAAGACGCCGCGCGACATCCTTAAGGCCGTTCGAATAAGTCGGAAAGTACACTTGAGCGTAGATGAGCGACAGCAAGTTAACAGACGACGCTATCAACTGGTCGAGAAATCCGTCGTCCCTTGATTGATCTAAATAGCGTACCCTCATACGCTTCAGGAAGATTGTTTCGTAGTTCCCATAGTGGAACAAGCGGACATTCTGAAGCAGCTTAAGGACACCGAAACATGACGCCCACATCTCTCGTTCATCAGATGGCGAATCCGCCCAAAAGGAGTGCTGAACGTATTCGTCTCTCGCCTTGTACCTTAGTCCGATCAGGTAATAGAAGTCGCGATCGGGTATTCCTTCCACATCCAGATATACCGTACCTTCGGGAATGTTGAAGGTTGGCGTGCCGACAACATGGATGCGGTCCTTCCGGATCGCTAAAGCCTTCAAGGCAGGCTCATGCTTGAAGGCGTGCGAACTTTTGAACGCTCGGCGCCTGCGCGGCCGGAATGTATAGGATAACTGCGTCACAGTAAAAAAAATTCCCTTGTCGCTCAGCCTCTGCCGTTCCTTCGCGGTCATATTCGCCAAGAGACTTAGGTCGTCTTTCTCAACGGCGACCCGACGGCAGCGCGCGCGGAATTCGCATTCTGGACAGTGTTTATTGAGCACTAGCGGCGGGGGCACTCGGCTTTTCTGCTGTTTCATTGCTTGTATGACGGAATGCCGGACGTTCTCTAAAAGTTTTGCAAGCGGCACTGTGACGATGTTGTATTGCGAACCGCAGATCAGCTTGCCGCTACCGTACGGGTTACTACTGCATCGATTGAGGGCGAGCGCGTCAAAGGCCAACATAAGCTTGTCAAAACGCGACACTTTCTCATTTCTGACAAATCGAACCGGGATATACCGAAAGCTCGTGGCGCCCGAGACCGGGGGCATTCGCCACAGAGCGTCCGGCTCTGCGCGAAGGTCTGACGACTTTATTAGAGGGTGAAGCACTATCCGGTGGGATCCCTGTTCCAACATCCGCTGGGAGGGCGTTCCAACGTACACTTCATCATCCCCGAAACTGGACCTCAACCATTCCGAGACACGTTGGTGGAACTGTTGGGTGAGACCTTTCTCCCAGACACCAAACTTCGATTGACTGTCGATACTTTCGTGTAATAAGTAGGCTTTGGTGTCACAGTGAAGAAATGCCTCAAACGTCGCATCCGTAACAGGCGTATCCGAGTTCATCTTGTTATCGACCTCGATCCTGATTGGTAGCCCACATCCAACGTTCTCGAAGCCGCCTTCTTGGTTACTGTCTCTTTGTAACAGCAACGAGAGGCCCGACCGACCTCTTAACTTCTGTGCACTATGCTTTAAAGCCCACCGGATTCTTCGGCGGGGTCAGGGTGCACAGAACACCTGTATCGATGCGAGCGACAGAACGACTGACCGCTTGGGGTCGAACCTCTCCGTTCCGGGGTGAGGCCGGGAGGTCCGGAATCGGCACAACCTTCAATCAACCCACTGAACTGGCAAGTGATGTCGGTTCCGTCAGGGCTGCCGTGCCGGGAACGTTGAACCCGTGTGCTGCCGACGAGTTTATGCCGAACACGACCGGCGACATCATACGGCTAACCGCCGGTTCTCAGCTACATGCGGCATAATCCCGGTTACGGCATTATGGCCCAATTCATGGCAAACCGTCCGGTGAAAATTGATCGGCTCGAAGAAGGCCGCAGGCGGCGGCACCTGGATGTAATCGGCAGTGGGTACATAGAAGGCGCGGGTGCCGCCGATGCGGAGATCGGCGCCGGTCGCGCGGATCAGCGCCTCGGCCTGCGGCAGGATCAGGTTTTCGGCGACCGGCGCCGGCGGCGGCGCAATGTCCGCTGGAAGATCCTCGCACTGGTCGGCGTTGAAGACCGTGAAGCGCTTGAGGAACGGGATCGCCTCCGGTTCGTCGCCGGCTTCGGCGGCGCGCGTGCGCTCGCGGTAGGGAATGAAGCGGTCGGCATAGACGACGGTGGTGCCGCGTTCGCCCTTGCGCACATGGGCACCGATTTTCAGCGCCTGGCGGAAGGTGAGCCAGTTCTGGCCGGTGAAGCCGCGCTCGGTGCAGGCCATCCAGAGGATCAGAACATTGATGCCCGAGTAGCCTCGGCCGGTGGCGGCATTCTTCGGCAGGCCGAGCGGG
>CAVOWP010000035.1:0-17620 GCA_963700185.1 uncultured Alphaproteobacteria bacterium | reverse complement strand
CCCCAAGCCTTTTGTCTGGACCAAATCCGCAGACGACATCTTGGCCACCATCAAGCGCTTCTGCCTCGCTGCCCTGAAGACAGCCCATACTCAGGTTCTGATCTGCAAAACTTCCGAAGCAGCACACTAGCAATCGTCACAGCCTGTGGCTTAGGGAAACACTGAACAATGTCGGGTTGGCTGACAGATGGGCGGCTGCGGGCATGGTTATGACGGGGTGCTCCACTAACCGGCGGTCTGGGGCAGTAGAAATCGGGGCTGCGCTGGGGTTTTCTGTGCTGTTTTCGGGATCGAGACAGATTCCGGGGGCGATCAGGCCCGGCGCTTGCGCGAGCAGCGCTTTCTTGACGATCACCAGGTTGGCCAGCGCGAACAGGGTGTGCAGCTGCGCCGTGTTCTTGGCCAGGCCGCGATAGCGCAGCTTCTTATGGCGGAACAGGTTCTTGACGATGTGGAACGGGTGCTCGACCCAGGCCCGCACCTGCGACAGCGCCCGCTCCACCGCCTCGGCCCAATCCCGCAGCCGTTCGGGCAATGCCTTGATGATGCTGCGCTTGATCGCGATGTTCCAGGAGACATCGCGGTCCTCAAGTTCCGGCCGCTTGTCCGCCCCGGTATAGCCGGCATCGGCGAAGACAGCCTCCTCCTGGCCGTGCAGCACGGCCGCCATCTGGTTGATGTCGGCTTCGTTGGCGGCGGTGCCGATGACCGTGTGCACCACCCCCGAGGCGACATCCACCCCGATATGCGCCTTCATCCCGAAGTGCCACTGGTTGCCCTTCTTGGTCTGGTGCATCTCCGGGTCGCGCGCCTTGCTTTTGTTCTTGGTCGAGGGCGGGGCGGCGATGATCGTGCGCATCGACGATTGTGCCCTGGCGCATCAACAAGCCGCGCTCCTCCAGCATCGCACCGACCTCGTCGAACAGCACCCGGGTCAAGTCGTGCTGCTCCAGCCAATGGCGGAAGTTCAGCACCGTCGTCGCGTCCGGAACCGTCGCCACTGACAGATCGATGCCGGCAAAGCCGCGCAACGCCTGGCTGTCGTACAGCGCGTCCTCCAGCGCCTCGTCGGCCAGCCCGTACCACTGCTGCAAAAAGTAGATCCGCAGCATCCGCTCCAGCCCGATCGGCGGCCGGCCGCGCTCGCCCTTCGGGTAGAAGCGGTCGCAGACGATCGACCAGCCGCGCCCACGGCACCACCTGCTCCATCTCGGCCAAAAACTTGTCCCGCCGCGTCTGCTTTTTCTTGCCGGCGTATTCCGCCTGCGAAAAGCTCCCCTGCCGCTGCATCGCCCGCCCCTTGGTCCCCCCGGACCGCCCAATTCTACCCGATGCCAGCGCCCAAAACCGCTCTCTTTTTCAGTGTTTCCTTAGGAGTGCTCCCTTTGCGGCTCTGAGCAATCCGCTCAATACCGCCTCTCACCGCCCTGACACAAATCTCCGTACATCACCCAATTTTCGGCCCCTTTTGCTTGCATAGGGTGTCGCCTTTGAGCTGCATGCGGTACATTGCGGACGATGCGGTCGAGGCTGGCGCTGGTGAGTATTGGCTCGCCGCCAATCGGGCGCTTCTCGACGACATCCCCGAATTCATGATTGCCACCAGGGACGTTACGGCGTGCCACGCATTTCATGCCGCGCTCGGTGCCGAGGGACAAACTGTGAGCCGCGGCGGATCGACGTGTGATGCCCTACTATGGATCCGGGCTCGAGCCCCACCCCCACTTCGCCCAAATCAGATCTCGCTGAAAGAGAATGAACGATACTCTGCTCGTTTTTGACGTGTCCTAGACAGTATATTGACGGGCAACGTAGTTAAGTTTCTGCCGACGATGGGGATTCCGAATTCGGTGGTGATCCGGGGTCGCTATCAGGAAGATTCAATGGAGGAGTTGGTGAACAGCAGTGTCGTACGGGAGAATGTGTTAACATCCAGGCGCGAAGACGCGAGCGTAAGTAGAATAAACCGTGAGATTTACCACGCGCAAATTCGAGCGCTATACCAGCAAATTCCAATAGTGTTATCTTTAGATGTAGTTAACGCAGGTTTATTAGCGATAGTACTATCGCATAATATTGGTCGGTATCGATTGTTGGGTTTTTATAGCTTGATCTTTACCTTAGTGAGTCTCCGTGTGGCCGGTTGGTATCTTTATCGTACGAGAAAGATACCCAATTCCGCTGCAAAATGGGCGATTTGGGCAACAATAGGGTCAGGACTATCCGGGGTCCTTTGGGGCGGTGGAAGTGCATTGTTCCTCCCTGACAATCTTGTCCAACAAACGTTTCTGGCCTTCGTAATAGGCGGGATGTGCACTGCCCCGCTGGTTTCATTTTCATACTATCTACCCACATTCTTGGCTTACGTCATTCCCGCTACTCTCCCTCTTGCCGGACGGTTCGTGCTAACTGGTTGGCCGGTAAATGCAGTGATGGGAGACATAATCCTGGTCTTTGCTGCAGCTATAACTCTCGCAGCTTATAACTCTAACCGTGCCTTTAAGAATCTCCTGCGGCTGAACTTTGATCTTGCCGAGCGAACTAAGGAGCTCGGCGCCACAAATACGCTCCTGGAGACTGAGATCACACAGCGCAAGGTTGCCGAAGCTCAGTTGCACCAAGCACAAAAGATGGAAGCTATCGGTCAATTAACGGGGGGGATCGCACACGACTTTAACAACTTGCTCACCGGCGTGATCGGGCACCTTGATATGGCTAGCGCGCGCGCCGTCGATGATCCACGAACGACGGCGCTATTGCGGGCCGCCCAACACGCTGCGGAGCGGGGCGCCACGTTGACCCGGCAGTTGCTCGCGTTCTCACGGAGGCAGCACCTGGACGCCAGACCGGTTGACGTTTCAGCAGTCGTCGATGGCGTCGGGAAGATCCTTGAACGGACTATTGGTCCTAATATTCGGCTGGTTTTGAAAGCGGAAACCGATTTAGCGCCGGCATGGGTAGATCCAAACCAGACTCGAGCTCGCGATCCTGAACCTAGCCTTGAACGCACGCGATGCGATGCCGAACGGTGGTGCGCTACAGATCCACTCCCGGAATCGATTGGCGCAAACCGAAGGCTCCCCGCGAGAACTAGCACCGGGCGAGTATGTGATCGTGTCGGTGGCGGACGCCGGTATCGGGATGAACGAGGAGACGCTGGCACGCGCTTGCGAGCCGTTCTTTACGACGAAGGAGGCGGGCCGCGGTTCCGGCTTAGGCCTATCGATGGTGCACGGCTTTGCGGCGCAGTCAGGCGGATCGGTTCTGATAACCAGCGTCCTCGGGAAAGGCACCAGGGTGGACTTGTGGTTACCACGCGCCGAGGGCGGGGCTGCCGAACGCGACACCGTGGAAGTGGGCGCGCCGGTTAGGCAATCGCACCAGGCAAGAATTCTCGTTTGCGATGATGATGACGACGTCCGGACGTTCGTCGTAGACATGTTACGCGAAAGCGGCTTTACGATCTCGGAAGCAAACGGCGCCTCGACCGCCTTGGAGATTATTCAGAGAGAGCAGCCGATAGATCTTCTCCTGGTAGATTATGCTATGCCGGAAATGAACGGTTTGGCTGTCATCGATCGTGCCCAGGCATGTCGGCCCGGGCTTAAGGCGTTGCTAATGACGGGGCATGCCGAGATCCTTCGTACTGCCGGGGATGGTGTGATTCCTCTGCTTGCAAAGCCCTTTAAGGTCGCCGATTTGGAGCGGCGAATAGAGGAAGTATTGAATGACTTGCTGCCCGATGCCAGTATCGGCCAGCCCCCGCGCCACATCGGCCTGAAGAATCCCGTCATAACCGCCGAGATGCCGAAAGAGGTGCTCGCCGTTCCGGTTGCGTGAATAGCTGATGCTGGGTTTGGTGATCTCTATGAGACGCTTCGAAGCTGCGGTCCTTTGCCGACGAACCATCAGTACTCACCTCACATTCATCGCGGCCCTTGGGTGCAGAGCAGAAGCGTGCCGTCTTCTCAGGGAGCCGCATACGCCTCCTTCCCGTTCAGCAACGCCCAGGCGATACGCGCGGTCTTGTTGGCGAGGGCGACGATCGTCCAATTGAAGCCGCGCCGGCCAACTAGCGCGTTCAGCCAGATTGATCGCCGGTCGTCATGCAGCCGGCTGACGACGGCGCGAGCGCCATGAATCAGCTGGCGCCTGAGATAGTGGTTGGCACGTCGTCCGATGCCACCGAACCGCGGCTTGACGCCAGTCGTATGTTGTCGAGGCACAAGCCCGATCCAGGCTGCCATCTCGCGGCCGGAGCGAATCTCGTCGGCCATCGTTGACGGCGGCGACAATTGCGGTGGCGACAACCGGCCCGACGCCCGGCAGCTTGGCAAGCCGCCGGCAAGTTTCATTCGTTCGGCAGAGGGTAATCATCGTCGTGTCGAGCTTCCCGATCCGACGGTCGAGGTCATCGAGTTCGTCCAGCAGCTCGCCGAAGATCGCGCGCTCCAGGTCGGACAAATCGGCATCGGCGACGGCGGCCGGCGCCTGGGCTGCGAAGCGCCACGGGCCTGCGGCAGCACGATCCCGTATTCGGCGAGCAGACCACGCGTATGGTTGATCAAAGCCGTCCGTTAGCAGATCAGCCGGTCGTGGGCGCGATGCAGCGATTGCAGGTCCTGCTGGTCTGTCGACTTCACCGGCACGAAGCACCACGTCGGACGCACCGCCGCTTCGAAGATCGCCTCCGCGTCGACTGCATCGTTCTTCGAACCCTTGACAAAGGGCTTCACGAAACGAGGATTGATGAGGCGCACCTCTCAGCCGGCGGCGAGCCAGGCATCGAGCCCAATAATGCGCGCTCGCGCACGCCTCCATCGCGATCGCCGTCGGTTCGAGGTTGCCGACCACCTCGGCCAGCTTGGCCCGGCTGACCTTCCGCGACAGGATCACCCCGTCGGGGTCGATGCCGTAAAGGTGGAACGATCGCTTGCCGAGATCGATAGCCAGTAATTTCAGTGTCAAGCTTCCCTCCTGTGGTTGGCGACCGGATCGTCGCCGGGAAGCGGGAGGCGTCCATCCCATAACACTGAAGACGGCGGTCGAGACCGTGTTCATCGGCAAGGACCGCCAGTTCAACCGCTTTCTGCGGCTGTGCGGGCATTACCTGGTCGAGCTGACCGCCTGCACGCCGGCCTCGGGCTGGGAGAAGGGTCAGGTCGAGACCAGGTCGGGGCGGTGCGCGAGCGGTTCTTCACGCCGCGGCTGCGGGTGGCGAGCTATGAGGAGCTGAACGCCTGGCTGCTCGACCGCTGTGTCGCTTACGCCAAGGCGCACCCGCATCCCGAGCTGGCCGACCGCACGATCTGGCAGGCGTTCTAGAGGAACGCCCGCGGTTGGTGCCGATCGGCGGCCCGTTCGACGGGTTCCACGCGACCCAGGCCGCGGTCGCGAAGACCTGCCTGGTACGGTTCGACAACAACAAGTACTCGGTTAGCTCGCGTCCCGTCGGGCGACCGGTCGAGATCTCCAGGCCTACGCCGAACGCATCGTCATCCGCCAGGACGGCGCTGTCGTCGGCGAGCATGCGCGCTCATTCGCACCGACGTGCTCGAGCTGATGTCGACGCTGAAGCTGTATGGCATGCGCGCGGCCTACGAAGAGGTGATGAGCAACGGGTCAAGCGCCGCCACGGGCCGCGATGCATCCTCGGCGACCTGCTCGCCGCCGAGATCGCCGAGGAGCAGGCACCCTCGATCAAGTATCAGCTGACCATCGCCAAGCTGCCGCTCGCCCAGGACATCGACGAGTTCAACTTCGCCGGTACCCCGATCAACGAGGCGCTGATCCGAGACCTGGCGAGCGGCGCCTTTCTCGGCGAGCAGCGCAATGCCGTGCTGATCGGCGGCACCGGCAAATCGCATCTCGCCGCAGCTGTCGGGCGCGCCGTGCATCCGCGGCGGCGCAAGGGGCCGCTTCTCCGTCGTCGACCTCGTCAACCGACTGGAGAGCGAAGCTCGTGCCGGCCGCCAGGGGCGCCTCGCCGAATATCTCACCCGCCTCGACTTTGTCGTGCTCGACGGGCTCGGCTATCTCCCCTTCGCCCAGACCGGTGGCCAGCTCCTCTTTCACCTGATCAGCCGGCTCTACGAACGCACCTCGATCATCGTCACCACCAACCTGGCCTTCGCCGAATGGCCAAGCGTCTTCAGTGACGCCAAGATCACGACGGCGCTGCTCGATCGGCCGACCCATCGCTGCGAAATCATCGAAACCGGGAACGAAGTCCTGGCGCTTCAAGCACCACGCCTGATCCGCCGTGGACCACAGCCGGTTCCGTTAGGTAACGCTTCGGAGCGGACCTATGCCCCACAGGCCTCTCGGCGACAAAACTGATGACCAATGCCGAACGACAGGCCCGGCATCGCGCTGCCCGTACCGCGGACCGGCCGTGATTACCGGCGTGCGGCCGACCGACGAAGCCGGGGGCGGCGCTGACACGAGGCTGTCGTCGTCCTCCTCGCCCTTCATGCCGAGCATCGGGCATGGCTCCAGGCCTTGCCCAAAGCCTTCAGCAAGGCGCCACCGGCCAAGCGCTGCAGGCCATCGACGACCTCGATCTCAACGAACTCCAGGCGATCCAACTACCCAAAGGCTTCGGCGGCGATTAGCCGCCCCCGCCCCCGGATCCCCACCCCTGGGGTTGCCTAGAGCCTGCGCCGGCGAAAACCGGGGTGAGCAAAACAAGTACCTCCCGCACGACGCCGCCGGATTTGCGACTTCAGTCGGGGTACGCTGTCCTTCGTCACAAATCCGGCGGCTCATCCTGATTGACGCGCTCTCTCATCTTGATTGTCGCGCCGCACCCGGCAGGGTGTTCTTTTGCACGCCGACTCGGGGTCACTTTTGCGCGCCGATTGACAGTGCCGCGTCTGACGCTGGCATCGCTCGAATGCTCAGACGGCACCCAGCCCGAGATAGGCCATCAGCTGGCGCGGATTGCCGAAACGCGAGAGGTCGCCCGGTTCGGCGATCAAGGTTGCCGCATTGACCAGCGCTATGCCTCGCATCGTCTGCAGCGTCGCCACCACCGGCGCCGGTGTCCAGTCCAGCGGCATCGCCGCGATCTGCGCCGTCAGCCGATCGTGTCGTGCTTCGGCGATTTCGACCGCCTGAATGTAATCCTCGAGCACGAGGTGATGGACCGACTGCTCGAAGCTGAGACCCGCCAGCCAGCGGCGATGCAGTTTGGTCCAAGCCGGCCGCCCGTAACGGCACCCCTGCCGCAGCAGGAAACCCGAAAGCTGCTGGCGTGCCCGGCGCAGTGCATGCACTGCGTCGAGACGGGCGCCCACCAGGTCGCGCATCGCTTCATGCCCGGGATCAGGAACCCCATACCGCCGTCCGTTCGGCCGCATGATGCAGCCGCGCAAAACTGGCTGCATCCCGCCGATCCGTCTTGATCCGGTCGCCCGCGAGGGGGCAACCACCACGCATTCGTGACCGTGCGTCGAAACGTGACGTTGAAGGCCATAGCCGGCCCGGCCGAGCTTGCGCATCAAGCGATCCAAGGCTGCCGGCGTGTTGGCGATCCGGCCGTACTCCCGGACCTCGCCGCGCAGGCCGCCCTCGGCTACTGCCACGAAGATCCCCCGCCTTGTGAACATCAAGCCCGACATACGTGATACGATCCCGGACGACCCGTCTCCTACGCATGAGGCTCGGCGCCGGCCGATCCGGCGCAACCCTCGTCACCTGCATATCGTGAGATGGGTCGCCCCGTCCTCAGGCGGACATCTGGGTCGAGCAGCGCCTCAACCCCCACGAGCTGTTGCTCGCGAGGGTGAGGAGAGCCGTGCTGGTGGGAGCCTTCCCGAAGTTCATCGGGCGTCAGAACTCCGACGTAGACCGTGCCGAATATCGTGTCTGCTCGCGATAGAGGTTTCGCCACGTCGCGATGTCTGACGGCTCTGACGACCCGAGCCCCCTCAACTGATCGCTGAGCGGGCAAATGCGCGACGATGCACGGGCGCGAGCGGCGAGGACCGCGAATGAAGGGCTCTTGTTCCTTGAAACCTCCAGCCTTGGTAGTGGTTTTCAACGAGCGCAGTTTTACCAGGCGCATGTCAGTGCGCTATCCGAATTTCGTCACAACTCAGTCAATAATCGTTACGATCGCTTACAATTTTGATACAATCCGTTACATAATGATTGACGCTGCCTCGGTGGTCGCCTTCTCAGTAACCATCTGGCGAAGGCCGTGCTGCGATGGCGGTCAGGCGGGTGGCGGCTTTTCGACGAACCGGGTACGAGCAGCCTTGCGGCGCGCGGCGATGCGGTCGCGGGCATATTTGATCGGCAGCTCGTCGAGCGTGTCGGGATCGTAGTCGTCGAGCCACTCTTTGGCTTCGGCGTGGCTCTCGTGGGTGGGGTCGGCGGCGGCTTCCAGGGTTTCGCAGACGCCGAGAATGCCGCCGCAATCCTAGGGCGGGGCGTTTCGCTCGCCGGCGACGTAGCGCGGATAGAAGACGCCCGGCTGGCCGCCGCGAATCCCGCTAACGGTCAAGCGATGCTCCCAGCAGTCGCCGAAGTCGTAGAGGTAATCGATGACGGTGCGGCGCGGTTTCAGCACCTCGCGGCGGCGGACCTTGCCGGCGCTGCCGCGCGGCTCGTGCCCCAATCCTCGTTTCCGCCGCGCGGCGATATCGTCGGGCAGGCTTTATGGGGCGTTGGTTGTCAAGCCTGATAACGCACACTGCGTTTTCTCCCGGTGTCGGGTCTCGGTGTTGGCCAAAGCTCAGTGCCGGACGATCCGAGGGAGCTCGCCAGCGGGCGCGAAAGATAGCGCTACACACTTATATTCGGCAGGTCCGCGTGAACCTCGACCATAATGCAGTCATGCGCATCGGCGGCAAACCTCCGAGACGGCAGGCCCATTCTCTAAGACGGCGTGCAAGCCATGCCTGCCTCGGGTCACCGCCGCCTCGGATCTTATCGGCGCGGCTGTTCGTGCGACGCGGCGCCGAAACCGTTAGTTCCTTCCGGGCCGGTCGCTCACGCCGCTGCACGCAGGACGACACCCTGCGGGACCTCGCCGGTCGTCACCAGTTGCCACAATGCAACCAGCAGCTTGCGCGTCAGCGCGACAATCGTGGTCTTGCGGGTGGCGCCGCGGGCATCGGCTGTCCGCGCCCGATACCATTGGGCCAGGGCGCTGTCCTTCTGGAACATCAAGAAGCGCCAAGCCAACTGGATCATGCCAGGCCTTCGCCACGGGCTGATCCCGGGCGCGCCCGGCATTGCCGGCCCTGTTCGTGCCGAGCCTGCCCCTGGCTTGAACAGGGGCAGCCCGGCCAAGCCCTTCTCCCGTCGCCGCGCGCCGCTTTCATCCGGCGCGCCGGTCAGCCCGGCATCACGCGCCACGGCTCTGCGGTCGCGCAGGTTACGCGACAAGATCTCGTGCGCCAGCCTGTCCGCTGTCTCGACACCAACGCCGATGACCTGTGCCAGCCGCCGGACCCTCGCGTGGGCGCCTTGTTGGGGGTGCTGCTCGAGCCGTTCCAGGCGCGCGGCTTCGATCTCTCCGATCTGGCCGATAACAAAGCGCACGCGCGCCATGTCGCGGCGCCGCTCGGCCAGCGTGTTCGGCGGTGGCAGCGTACCCTGCGGTGTGAGCAATGCTGCGAGCTGCTCCGGCGCCCGGCGTAAGGTCGGCTTGAAGCCGCGAACCCCGAGACGAGCCAGGGTGCTCTTGATCCGGTTGACAATGCGGGTGCGCTCGCCAACCAGGCCCTCGCGCTCGCGGTTCGGCCGCTTGGCATCCTCCTCCTCAAAGGTTTGGGATCGCGGCCCTGCTGCAATGACCCCGTTCGCCGCGCAGCCCGCCGAGGAAGGCCCGCTTCGGCAACTCGGTGTCGAGCCGATCGGTCTTCGCCCGCCCGCCTGCCCCGCGAAGCCGGCTCACGCGACACGGCGACACTTGTTGCATGGATCACATGGGCTTCGATACCGCGCGTCCCGCAGCCACCGCGCCAGCCAGAAGCCATCCCGGCCGGCCTCGAAGGCCACGACGATCCGGCTGACCGTGCAGCCGGCCTTGGTCGCCTCGTCGCGCCAGCGATGCAGCAGCCCAAGCAGCGCCGCTCCGCCGCCAGTTTTTTCAGCGGCTGGCGGTTGATGCCGGGAATGATGCCGGCGACCAGCCAGCTCGACCGGCTCATCTCAATGACGACGATCAGCGTACCATTTCGATCCAGAGCGGCGAGCGATCTGCTCAGATCATTCGACTGTGGCATCGGGCACTCCGTCGGTTGTCTCGCAGCGACGATGGTGCCTTGTCCTCGCCGCTCGCCCCATAGCGTCTCTCGGACGTCGTCACGAGCCCGATTATCCCATAGCCGCCGCCTCAACCACTTATCAACCAAAAGGTCAGTCAAAACGCCGCAGGCTTCTAGATCGCTCCGACACAAACTCTACCGGCATCATGGGCATGCTCTCACCCGCCACCGGCGTCTGCTCCGCCGCGATCTCCCCCGCCATTTGAACAGTTGGTTGGCGTTCACGTCGTGGGGGCGCGCCACGATCGAAACCGACGAGCCCGGCTCCAGTGTCTCGGCCACGATCCGACGCTTCAACACCTCGGGCCGTTGCCGACGCCGACGCTTACCCGCGCCGCGGCGTCTCTTAGTGTCCACCAAGCTGACCAGTGGACACTTCCGTTGCTCTCCTTGCCATGGCCCATCATCGCGCCAGGCGACGCTCAGCGGCAGGCGTCCTCCACCGAGCGCTTACGCCGATAGGGTAGTGAACCGTTGCCGGCACCGATCGAGGGCCTGAAGTGGTCTCCACCACGGGTCCCGCGGAGTTCAGGACGGTCGCAGCGCGGAGACGAGAAGCGCTTGGCTTGACGCGAGCACGGCCGCGGACCACTCGATAACAACCCAGCCCTGTTCAATTCAGCGGCAAACACTGAACCTGATCACGTCTCAAGGTTTGCAAAAGGGCGTTCCTTTGACGGTTCTGGGACAGCACGTTGACGGGTGCATGGTTAAGTGTACATCGGCTGATGACGATTCAGATCGCGGTGATAGCACTCCACCCGGGCAGCGTCAGTTTCAAGTGTCGTTCACTCTAACCGTCGAAGGACCTTCACATGCTGAGTTTGATCCGCCGCTTCGGCCGCGACGAACGCGGCGCCACGGCGACCGAGTATGCCATGCTTATCGTCTTTGTCGCGCTCGCTATCGCAGTGGGGGCGCAGACGCTGGGCAACGGGATCAACAATCTGTTCACCAACATCACCACCACAATTTCTCATCACGCTGCCTTCTCCATAAATTAGCGGGCCGACGCGCCCAGCGGGAAGCGTGCGCATGATCTCCGCCTCGCAATATCAACGCGGTCAACGACAGGAGACGGGTAGTGCAGGCGGTTATATTGGTTGTGGCAGTCTGGATATTAACGATTGTGGTCGAGCTTGACGTGCGGACGCGCCACATTCCCAACGAGCTCGCTTCGGCAATCGCCAGTCTCGGCTTGCTTCGGCTAATGTTCGCCCAAGACTGGGTCACGGCTATCCTGACCCTCGCGGCGGCGGTTGCGGTCTTTGCGGCCGCGTTCTTTCTCTTCTGGAAGAGTGTCTTCGGTGGCGGCGATGTCAAACTCGTGGCCGCCACGGCGCTCCTTGTCGGCCACCACGACCTCTCACGTTTCCTGATCCTCATGAGCCTCTGCGGCGGCGCGCTCGCACTCCTCACCATTGCGCGAGGCAAGCCGGGTCTGCGGCTGTGGCAGATTTGGCGGTGCCTGACGTTACCCACTGAAACGCCCGTCGAAGCGCGCGAGCGCTCCCGGGTCAATCGAACGTGCCTTATGGCGCTGCCATTTCCGCAGCCGGCGCGATGATGCTAATCCTCCAGACCTCGTTTCCGTGGTGACGGCCAATGCGTGCCAAAACCATACTATCCGTCCTTTTCCTGATTTCGCTCGGGGTGCTCGCGATGCTCTACCTCAAAGTCGCTGCCCGCAGCGAATCAATGCCAGCATCGCAGCGGCGGACGAGAACTCTCGTCGCGACCATGCCGCTGGCGCCGGGCACGCTCCTGCGCGCCGAGGATGTGGCGTGGAGGCGAACCTCCCCACGCCGCCGAATTGGGACAGATCTCTCGACCGTCCGCTGCAGCCGGCGAGACCAAGCCCAACCTCGATGAACTGGCGCGCTCCGATGTGTATGGCGCCGCGCTGCGTATTGGGTTAGCTGCTGGCGATCCGATCCGCCGCGGCAACATTGTAAAGCCGGGCGATCGCGATTTCCTGCAGATGGTGCTTCGCTCCCGGTGCGCGGGCAATTGCGATTCCCGGTGGCGGCCGGCGGAGCCAGCACCGGCCTACTATTCCCTGGCGATCGCGTCGATATCATACTGACCCAGACCTTCAAAAACAACACTCCGCTGATGCGGCGCTCGGTCAGCGAGACGGTCGTCGAGAGCCTGCGCGTCCTGGCGGTCGACGCAGCAAACGCAAAACCGGCTGCTGCCGAAACGGTTTCGGCCACACGGTGACGCTGAGGTGACGCCCGAACAAGGGGAAAAAATCAACGTCGCCATCGAACTTGGCAAGCTATCGCTAACTTTGCGCGGGGTACAGCGTTAGCGATCATATCATCGGGTCGTCGATGCCTGGGGCGGCCAAAACAGCGGCCGTCAAACCGACTTGGGCAGGCGATGTATCACCGGCACTGCGCGGCGCGATGTTCCGCCGGAAAAGGTGGTCGCCGCGGAGCAACCTCCCGTCGAAATCATTCACGGCATCAAGCGCGAAACCGTGAAGCCACAATGATCTGCGCAATTCAGCACGACGGCTGGTCGACAGTAATCAGGCGATAGGTCTACTGGCTTGGAATTGGCGAAGAATCCGCGATGAACACGCCGCACCCGGCACAAATCTCCCTTCAGCGCCCGGAGGGAGTCGAAAAGCCAGCTGCGGTTCCTGCACGCCGGGCGGCGCTGATGGCGTTCGTGGCGGACGCAGAGGCCGAGGTTTACCTGCGAGAGTGCCTGTCGGACCTGTCTTTCTCCGATTTCAAGATCATGCGCGGGGGTATCGTCAGAGCCATTAATCACTTGGGAGAGCAGCGATCGCCCAACATCCTATTGTCGACGTGAGCGACGTCGACATGCCTGCCTCGCGAGTCCATGACCTAGCCGAGGTCTGCGAGCCCGCGGTTACCGTGATCGCCATCGGCAAATGTAACGATGTCGGGCTTTACCGCGACCTGATAAAGGCCGGGAATCAGCGATTACATTGTCAAGCCAGTAACCCCGGCACTGCTGGCGCAGGCTCTGTCCCCCGACAGCTGACTGGCGGCGAGACCACGTCGATCAGTCACAAGCGTGGGAAGATGGTCGCTGTCGTGGGCGCGCGGGGTGGTGTCGGCACGACGACGCTCGCGGTCAATTTGGCATGGTATCTCGCCGATCGGCGGAGCCGCCGGATCGCGCTCGTCGACCTCGACCTGCAGAACGGACTGCGCGCTCGCCCTCAACCTCAAGCCGACCCCCGGCTTGCGGGAGGCGCTAACGAACCCGTTTCGGATCAAAGCCTACCTCTCGAACGGGCAATGGTGACGCATAGCGAGCGGCTGTTCGTACTGAGTTCGGCGGAACCGCTGCGCGACAAAATAGATATTTCCGACGAAGCGATCGACGTACTCCTCCGCGAGCTGCGCGCGCAGTTTCACTACGTCATCGCCGATGTCCCGCGGATTACCGCAACGCCTTACCGGCTGGCACTCGATATCGCCGATCACCGTATAATTGTCTCCGACCACACGCTGCGCTCGGTTCGCGATACGGCGCGACTGCGGACCGCGCTTGGCGGGAGTGATGCAGCGCACCGCAATGTACTCGTAATTAACCGCAGTGGCGAGGGCGGCCGCCGGGAAGTGACGCTGGAAGAGATGGGAAATTATATCTACGATACGTCCAAAAATCGTGATCCCGTTTCAGCCGAAGCTGTTCTCCGCGGAGGCTGGTCGGGCAAGGGTAGTCGCGGCTCGGCGCGGCAAGTTTGCCGAAGCGGTCGCAGCGCTAGCGGGCGAGATCTCGGGACGAATGCCGGAACGGCGCGGATGGTGGAGGTGGGCGAAGTGACAACGTCTGGCTTTGGCCGCCGCATCGTCGAACTTCCAGGCCCGGAATTGACGCTCGCAGCCGACTTCCCGGAGAGCAGCCCCACACCAACTGCCGATCTGGTCGAGTTAGGCGATCTGAAGGAGCGGATCCGGACGGTATTAATGACGCGGATCGATCCTTCGGTGGCCGGCCGCATGCCACGGGAACATTGCGGGCCGAAGTGACGCAATCTGGTGAGCGAAATCGCGACCGAGGATAAGCGTGCAGCTCAACAAGATCGAGGAAACGGCGCTCGCCGTAGAGCTCACCGACGATATGATCGGACTGGGTCCGCTGCGAGCCGTTCCTCGAAGATGACGAGATAACCGATATACTGGTCAATGGACCGTTTGCGAATCTATGTCGAGCGACACGGGAAGCTGGAGAAGACCAGCGCTCGCTTTCGCGACGCTCAGCATGTCGTCAATGTCGCGCAGCGCATTGCCTCGGCGATCGGCCGGCGTATCGACGAGGCCAGTCCGATGGTCGATGCCCGCCTCGCGGATGGTAGCCGCGTCAACATCGTATTGCCCCCGCTCGTTCTGAACGGCGGGACGATCTCGATCCGCAAATTTCCTAAGCAGAACATCACGCTCGAAACGATGGTCCGCCAGCACAATCTCTCAGTGCGGGATGGCTCATTCCTCGACATCGCGGCGCGCGCCGGATCAACTATCCTGATCTCAGGCGGGACCGGGTCTGGTAAGACCACGCTACTGAATGCGATGTCGCGCCACATCGACCGCGATGAGCGGATCATCACGATTGAAGACGCCGTCGAACTCAATCTGCAACAGCCGCATGTCGTGCAAATGGAATCGCGGCCAGCCAATATCGAGGGTGTGGCGCAATTGCCCAACGCGAACTCGTCCGCAATGCCCTGCGCATGCGACCGGACCGGATCATCGTCGGCGAAGTGCGCGGTGCCGAAGCCTTTGACATGCTCCAGGCGATGAACACCGGCCATGACGGATCGATGTCGACGATCCACGCCAACTCGTCCGCGCGATGCGCTGTACCGGCTAGAAAACATGGTGCTGATGGCCGCAGTCGAACCTGCCATTGCGGGCATTCGGATGCAGATCGCCAGTGCCCTCAACCTCATTGTGCAGATTGAGCGTATGCGTGACGGGCTTCGCCGTGTCGATCGTATCGTCGAGATTGGCGGTATGGAAGGTGAAATTATTACCACTCGAGACCTTTTCCGCCTTTCAGTACCGCGGGGACCGCCGCGATGGATTTATCGATGGCGTTTTCGAACCAGGTCGGTTGCGTCCCGATCTGGTTACTCGGGCTGCCCATTATGGTCTCGAACGGCCGCTACTGGAAGCACTCGGTATTGCTGGTGGCTGATTTGCACGACTACTTATTTTTTGGGGCCTTCGGTTCGACCGTTCTATGCGGTACTGCACGCTCTTTGATGCTCGTTGCCGAGCGGCGGAGAAAGCGTCTGCGGCATCGGTTGGCCGCGATTTCGGCTGTCACCCAGCCGGATCGGAACCTCAGCTCTCCGCTGATGCTGCGCAGAGCGCCGCTGAAGCGTAGGCTGCGCAGTTTTTATCTCCTTCCCAAGGATCTTCCGACCCGTCTGGATGTCGCGCTTGCGGCGACCGGAAACTGGATCGGGGTGTCGCATCTTATTTCGACCGCAATCATCGCGGCCGCAGCTATGATACCATTTGCACTCATGGTGGCTCAATTCCCCTTTGGTCTCGCAATAGCCTTGGGTGGCGCCGCCGCGTTCGGCGGTCCCGCCCTGCTCCTCCGGCTTGCACAGAGCCGATACCAACGCCGTTTTCTTGACGTTTTCCCCGATGCTCTCGATCTGATCGTCCGCGCCGTCAGGGTCGGATTACCGCTGCTAGAAGCGATCGACTTGTCGACACGGGAGATTGCACCCCCGGTCTGCACCGAATTCCAGCGGATGCTTGACGAGATGCGCGTCGGCGTCGAGATGGAAGACGCGCTGCAGGAAACCGCAGACCGCATCCGCGTGCCGGATTTCCGGTTCTTTGTCGTCTGCCTCGTGTTGCAGCGGCGAATCGGTGGTGGGCTAGCTGATACCTTATCCAATCTCAGCACCCTTATTCGCCAGCGCCGGGCGGTACGTCTCAGAGCCCGCGCGCTCACTGCGGAAACAAAAGCGTCCGCGGTGGTGGTCGCAATGATGCCTTTGATTGCGGGCGCCGGACTTTTTTTGATCAACCGTCAACTGATGTCGACCCTGTTGGTCGACCCGCGCGGGCGTTTCATGCTAGGCGTCGCCCTCTTCAGCCTCTTTTGGGCATTGGCATGATGATCATCATCATCCGAAAAGGCTCAGGTTACGAGATGTTTTCAATGCTCGAGGACCGTGCTTTTGATTAAAATGCTTCGGGCTATTTTCACCATCCGCATCGGCGAGGCCCATTTCGGGCCACTCGATACCTGCATCCTTGTCCTCGCACTGTCGGTGGCCTTGCTGTCGGCGTTCAATCTTTGGCAAATAGAGCGGCGCGAAGATCGCGAGAGCCGTTTCGATGCTCTGCGTGGGGCTTCACTCCAGCGCCCAGAGCCGACGCAAGCAGACCCACTGGTACCATCGGCTCGGAGCCAAAGTCTTAGCAACCCCCATCGTCAGCACTGCCAAACAGAAAGGCTGCTCGCGGCTCTTGTTGCAGCCGGTATCAAGGGACAGGATCCGTCTTGACTCACTTAATCGCCGGTAAGGTTGTGCGGGTGCAGCGTTCGTTACACTTTTTTGGCTAATCCTTCCGTGGCAGCAATTCTTCGTGGCAGCAAGTGGATCATTTCGGTTGGCCGATACTCGCCGGTGCCTTTATCATTGGCTGGTGGTTCCCCGAGGTGTTGCTCTCTCGCTTGGCTGCACGTCGACAGGTGCGACTCGACCTCGGCGTGCCGGATGCCCTCGATCTCCTAGTCATCTGCGCCGAAGCGGGGCTCGGCCTGGACCAGGCGATCGAGCAGGTTAGCCGGGATCTCCGCCTCTCCAACCGGAGGTCGCGGAGGAGTTCGCAGCGACCGCCGCGGAAATGCGCGTCCTCGCCGACCGCAGTAAAGCACTCGATAACCTGGCGCGACGCGCGGGTGCTTTCGAGCCTACGGAGCATCGTCGCTACGCTCAACCAGACGATCAAGTTTGGGACACCACTCACCGCATCATTGCGGGTGTTTGCCGCGGAAATGCGGGCGGAGCGTCTGGCTCGATTCGAAGAGCGCGCCACGCGGCTTCCTGTTCTCCTCACTATACCGCTAATGATGTTTATCCTGCCAGCGCTGATAATTGTAGTCGGCACCCCACTGGGGCTCCGCATCATGGACATGCTGGGGGGCGTACTGGCGAGGGGGCAGTGATGGCGCGTCCTCACATGCTCACGAGCAAAGTCACCATCCCGCCGTGTTGAGCGCAGCGTTCCGCCCGAAGAGGATCATGATGCTGTCGTATATAGGCCAACTTTAATTTGACCAGGTCAGGGTCTACGACGTGCTGACGCGGCTCCCGATCA
>CAVOWP010000034.1:0-8313 GCA_963700185.1 uncultured Alphaproteobacteria bacterium | reverse complement strand
CGCATGGACAAGCGGCATACCGAGCACCTCGACGTAGAAGTCGATTGTCGCCTTCATGTCGTCAGTGCAGAGCGCGAGGTGGTGGACGCCCCGCGTTGTCGGTGACTGAAGCTGACGCTGAAATTGCTCCTGCATGTGCTTTCCTCAGAGAGGTAATGCCTGCGAGTTGCAGAGGCACTTCCCCTTTCATTCCGGCGGCTGATGGAATCGCGAGGACGGTCTACTCGGCCGCCTCCCTGACCGGTGTTGCGGGCCTACTACCGCCCGTCGGCAGATCAAAAAGATTGACGGCCAGCTGATCGATATACGAGAGGATTTCGGCCGTTGACACCACGTCGGCGTATTTGGCGTGCATATCGCACAAGCTGACGGCGTGGCTGGCCTCACTCCGGTCGAAGCAGCCTTCCTCTGCCAAGATCACCCGATAATTAAGGCTGAACGCGTCGACCACGGTTGCGCGCACGCAGCCTGAAGTGGTTGTCCCGACGACGATCACGCTGTCGCAGTCGAGCAGCGTGAGATAAGAGGCCAGGTTTGTCCCAAAGAAGCCCGACGGCTTCTGCTTCTTGATCACGATATCGCGCGATCCAGGTGCAATCATCGTGACGATTTCGTTGCCGTCGATGTCATCGTAGACGGAACCGCTCGCCTCGTCGCCGCGCGTGCTCTTCCACCGCCAGCTGCCGGCATCCCAATTGTCCGCGCGTCGCTCCCCGGTAGTGTAGATGACCGGGAGCCCCTTGGCGCGTGCCGCCTCGATCAGCGATTTGATATGTTCGAGGGCGACCCAGGCCACCCTCACCGCAGGAGGTCCGCCAGCGCTTGATCGATTCCAGAATGGGTTCCGGCTGCTCGCCACAAGAACGCCCAATTGACGTCGATGACGAGCAGCGCCGGCCGCTTGCCGACCCCGGCCCGAGCGCCGAACCCGCCGGCGGCGAATACGGCCTTGTCGCGCTCGGTGAGGAATTTATCCCAGATCCTCTCATTCATCGACATCGCTCCTTGCCACGGTGCACAGGCCGGTTTCCTAACCGCCAACCGTGCTTCCGATCTCATCTGGCGCGGGGTGAGGGTTCGGCGGTACCGAAAGGTAAACCAAACAGACGGCCTCACCGAAAGGAAATGCCAGCCCTCCCGTTTACCGTTAGAGTGCGCTCGGAGCCTCGAGACCCGCGCGGTCATGCCCAGTTCGCGCAGGCGGTAGAGCATATACAGGCCGCAAATCCCGGCGCCGATGACGATCGCGTCGTAGACCGCAAGCTGACCCTGGCTTGAGTGTTCCGCCAAGACGTGTGTGTCCGGCATGACGTGTTTCCTTCGTTGCGACACGCGGCCAAAATTCGCGGCGGGCCGCCGGCGGGTTCCATCGTCGGGGCAATCTACCGCTTCAACCACCTTAGTCTGGAAGATACATCTCCTCCATGGAGCGCAGACGCGGCTCGTCCAGAATGCGGCCATTACTGGCGACGCCCCAGGGACTCTGAGCCGCCTGGGCACGGAGCGCATCCAGGGCCAATGTGCCGCGCTGCTGAAAATCACTCAAGAAATCCCAGTTAGCCTGCAAGCCTGCCATGGTGGTCAGCGCGGGAAACCAGGCCGCGGCGGCCCCGGCATCCTGCTGCGCCTGTAAGGAGGGATACGGCGACAGGTGGGCGGGAATGAGGGGGACGACGGGCCCGGGAATGAGGCGGATCGCCTCTTGAATTTCTTCCCAGGTGCGCAAGCCATTGGGGCAGATGACATCGACCTGCGCTTCGGCTTTGTAGGCCTGGCAGCGTTCAATAATCTCCGCAAAGCTGGCGCCCGGCACGCCGCCGAGATCGCACCGGGCCATGATCACGAAGTCCGGGTCGAGAGCCTGTTTGGCATCCATCGCCGCCCGGAGCTTTCCGACCATCTCCTGAATCGAGATACAGCGGCGGCGGGGGCCGGATTTCGGCGGAAACGTCTGGTCTTCAATGTGGGCGCCAGCGATGCCCGCCTGAATGTATTCCCGCACGGTGTAATGCGTACTGATGGCATCACCGTAGCCTGTGTCGGCATCCGCGAAGACCGGGATCTGCACGGTCAGGACAATTTTCCGGGCGTTGTCCACCATGTCGCGCATACTGGTCCCGGAGTCGGGCCAGCCCAGTTGGTGCGCCGAGGTATTGCCCCCGGACATGTAGAAGGCGTCATAGCCCAGCGCTTCCGCCATCTTCGCGCCAATGGGATTGATCCCGCCCGCTAAGACAAATAATGCGGGCCGTTGAAACAGGGTCTTCAGTCGGGTCGTCATACGTTGACGCTCTGGCATACGCAGTCTCCTCGTGTGTGACCGAACCGTCCTGGCGTCGCGGGGTGCGTCATGGTGCCGGGCAGCCAGCCAGCGCCTCGCCGGCTCATGCCAAGATGCCTCGCGGTGCCTCAGAGCAACACAGTGGCCGAAGTGCCATGGGGTGTCCTCATACGTGGATGGGGGCAGGACCCGCGTTAGGCGCCCACCGGCACAGTGGCACTGATCCGCGGAACTCCCAACGAGCGCGTCGTGTGGCCCTGGCCTGTGAGGTCGTCAGCGAGGACCACATCACCCGGTCCAAAACGGCGCGTGGTGCCATCGCCGATCCCGATTTCCATCTGCCCCACGAGAATAAAAATGTATTGTCGCCGGGGCGCGGTGTGCCAATCGCTCCAATAGTCCGCAGGGAAACAGCGGAACACGAGGTTGGCACCCGCCTGAAGCGCAACGTTGTGGCTCTCCTCGGCCGGCAGAGGGAGATCTTCAAAATGGGTCTGGCCGTCGTGGCCCGTATATATCCGTACGATCATGCGCGTGCTCCTTCCCACAGAGAGATCATCGTGCACGCAAAGGCGTACTCCGCGTCATCGCCGACGACGAAACCTCTGGCATCCTTGCTCCGCACGCTTCCACCGGAATGTGTACAGAAAGCATGAAGCTGATTGTCGTCCGGCCCCTCCTGATTGATGTTTACATGCACTCGAAAGCCGTGACCTTGCTGGATATCCCGAGTCAGGATCCCCATTCTGGCTCCCGACCCGATCAGCGTAGCATCCGGAGCCAGCCCGAATAGCTCTGATCTCGGAACGGCCGCGACCTTGCCGACCCGCGCGCCACGAACACCCTGGAACGAGACTGTCCTCCAGCCGGAGCCTATCCCTTTTGAATACCGCCCGACCAGCGAGGCTGAGCACCTCTATATTCACAGCGGCAGTCGAATATGTCCAACAGTATTTACAACACGACGACGACATTCCGCTACTCGATGGGGGTCACCGCCCTCGATTTGCCCGCTCAGGCTGAGGGCGCGAAAGCTGACAGAACCGGTGCAGGGTCCTATCCGTGCAGGAAGCGTCGCAGCGCCTCGCGATTGTCGTGCTCGGCCTGCTTGGTCACGCGGGCATTCGTTGCCCGATAGAAGCCGTGATACGTCCGCGGATACATGTGAAGCTCGACCGGCACCCCGGCGCGGCTCAATCGATCCGCATAGGTCATGTTTTCTTCGAGGAGCAATCCATCAGGCCTGGCATTGATGATCGACCCGCTTCAGGTCCGTCCTGAAGGCGCAGGGGGACCCAGACAGACCTCTAATCGGGTGATTTAGGTATTATATCAACCAGTTAGGGGTAAATCGGCGCGGTGGTGCGAAGCACGCCCCTAAGGGGCATGTCGGCACCGACCAGCACCGATACCCGACCACCTCTAATCTTATCAACAGGACAGTGGGTACCTGATCTTCCGGAGCGCAGGATTTGCGCGGCTCCTCGCCACCGCGGGGAAACCCGCCCGAAACCCCTCCGAAATGGTCGAGAAAGTCCAGAGGCGGGGCGGGCCACGGTCGGGCGATCGGCTCCCCGCCGGCGTCCCCCTCCGAGGCGTAGGTCACGGCGACCGACCGGAGTGGGGCGGCCTCACTCCTCCGGCATCCCGGCCTTGCGCAGGCCGGCGAAATAGGTGGCCTCGTACAAGGCGCGGATCTTCGGTACCCCCGATATACGTCGGCCCTCAAGCGGGCGATGCTCGAATAAGCCTTACCGCCTAATCAGCCTGCGGGCCTCGGTGAGTTCGGCGGCGAGCGCGTTCGATTTCGCCCTTGAGCGCGTAGGCGGAGGCGAGACAGGCATGAGGGAACGGTGACGCCGAATTGGCGCTGCGCGCCTTTTCGAGCCAGACGATCGCCTCGTCGGTGCGCGATTGCAGCAAATGCGCTTGACCGATCCAAGATATCGATTGAAGACAACAGGATCGCGGGGACTGAGGCGGATGGCCTGCTCCTCGAGTGGGATCACCTCCTCTATCGCCCCGGCATGAACCTTGCACCGCCGAGAGCAAAGAATGCGCCCGCCGAGTTGCGATTGGACGCGATCACCGCTCAAATTCGGGGATAGCCTCCTCGCAGCGCCCCTCGCGCCCGCAACAATTGGCCTTTCGCGAAATGTGCACCGCGTGCTGCCGGGTGAGGTCGCCAAGGCTTGCTCGACCAGCCCTTTCGCGCGTGCAATATCGGCGACGCGCGAGTTCGTCATACCTTCTAACACGCGGCCCGCGAGCACTGACGCCAACAGGGTCTGCGCCTCAACCGACTGCGGATCGAGCGCCAAGGCGTGCTCGAATAGGCCGATGGCTTGGGCAAAGTTGTCACGCGTAGATGCCCTCGGTGACACGGCGCGCCCCCGGAGAATATAGTCCAGCGCGTCGGGATGCTCGGTCGGTCGAGCGGCCTCCGCGACGATCAGCTCGAGCTTGAGCGCGATCGCGATCCGGCGCGTGATCTCGTTTTGCAGCGCGAACAGATCGCCGATGTCGCGGTCGAACCGCTCCGCCCACAGATGCGCGTCGGTCTCGGCGTCGATCAACTGGGCGTTGACGCGGACCTGGTTGCCCGACCGCCGAACGCTTCCTTCCAGCACATAGCGCACGCCCAGCTCGCGGCCGATCTGCTTCGTGTCGACCGGCTTGTTCCGATAGGTGAACGCGGTATTGCGCGAGATCACGAACATGTCCGCGATCCGCGACAGATCGGTCGTCAGATCCTCGGTGATCCCGTCCGCGAAGTATTGCTGCTCGGGATCGTTGCTGAGATTGGCGAACGGCAGCACGACGATCGACAGGCGGGGCGCGATCGGAGGCGGCGAGATCGCAACGTGGCGGCTGTCGCGGCCATCTGCCGGCGTGGGAGAGGGTCTTGTCGCCGGCCAAACCCACCAGGCGATGACGGCGATGACCAGCGCCGCCGCAGCGGCTGCCAGCCATTGGCGCAAGGGCTATACGCCGTCGTTGCGACGCCGGCGGCGGCACACTCGCTACCGGCAATTCGGCGATTGCTTCGGGGCGCAACGCATAGACCCGCACAGGGCGAGCGATGTTCTTGACGCTCTGCTCGCCCCTGTCCTCGAACGGGTAAGGGAGTTTGTCCCGGATCTGGTCTCGCACCACTCGCGAGACGCAAATCCCACCGGGCTCCGCCAATGCCTCCAGCCGCGCGGCGACGTTGACCCCATCGCCATAGATGTCATCCGGCTCGGCGATCACGTCGCCGAGATTGATGCCGACGCGAAACGTGATGCGCCTGTCCTCGGGCGTTTCGGCGTTCGCGCTCGGCCATCCCGCGCTGGATCTCGACAGCGCAGCGCACGGCATCCACCACGCTCGGAAACTCCGCCAAGAAGGCCGTCGCCGGTGTTCTTTACGATCCGGCCCCGGTGCTCGGCGATCTTCGGATTGACCAGCTCCCGGAGATGCGCTTTGAGCCGCTCGTGCGTCCCCTCCTCATCCGCGCCCATCAGGCGCGAGTACCCGGCCACGTCGGCGGCGAGGATCGCGGTGAGGCGGCGGACAGGGGGCATGGTTGTCGCGGCGGTCGAGTTGGCTTAACCAAGTCTAACCTGAAACCCGCGGCGGCCCTAGCGCGCCGATCAGAGGCGACCTCGTCCGCGAGCATGCCCCCGGACCGGGTCACGGCGTTGCCCACCCCCCTGATAGGCGCCGATCTGGCGCGTCTCGCCGGCTACATACCCCCGCCACCGCCGCCGCCGTCCCCTCCGCCGTGCTCGGGCACTCTCCGCTCTTGTCGGCAGGCGATGAGGGCCAATCTGGGGCTCCGGCTTGGCCCGTGGTCCCTTGGGCGCACCCGGCGAGCGCCAGGACGACGAATAGCGCGGCAAGCCATCTCTGCCCGTGCATCAGCCCCCGCCCAGGCACCCGATTAGGCACCGATCTGCACGGGGTCATACCGGATCATCCAGCATCCCGTAGCCCTGGGCCGGCTACTCACTCGATCACCTCATCGGCGCGGGCGAGGATCGATTGCGGCACCGTCAGGCCGAGCGCCTTGGCGGTCTTGAGATTGATCACCAGCTCGAATTTCGTCGGCTGCTGGACCGGCAGGTCGGCAGGCTTGGCGCCATTGAGGATCTTTCCGACGTAAATGCCGACCTGGCGCCACGTGTCGGGAAGGCTCGCCCCGTAGCTGATCAGACCGCCGGCATCGGCGAACTCGCGCCACTCGTACATCGCCGGAACGGCATGACGTGATGCCAGCGCCACCACCTGCTCCCGCCGGCTGGTGAAGAACGGATCGGTGCCAACGACGAGCGCGCCGGCTGGCAATTGGATCAGGGAGGCGAAAGCGGCGTCGATCTCGCCCTCGCTGCCGGCCTGGAGGATTTTAAGCTCCACCCTTGTCATGCGGGCCGCTTCCTGAGCGCCTCGGCTGATTGGCTCGGCATTTGGATTGTTCGGGTTCACAAGTAGAGCGATCGTCCTGGCCTGTGGAACCAACTCGGAAAGCAGCTCCAGCCGCTTGGGCATCAGGTCGAGGGTGAGGATGCTGAAGCCCGTGAGGTTGCCGCCCGGTCGGGCGAGACTGGTGACCAGGCCGTCCCCGACCGGGTCGGTGCCGATGGAGAAGACGATCGGGATAGTCGAGGTCGTATTCTTCGCGGTGCGTGCCGAAGGAGCAGCACGTTGCGCGATCGCGTCAACCTTGCGGCCGACAAGGTCGGCGGCCAATGCGGGTAGCCGATCATAACGACCCTCGGCCCAACGGTATTCGATCGCGAGACGCTTTGTCCCTCGACCCAGCCGGTTTCGCTCAGTCCCTGGTGGAAGGCTGCGAGCACCTCCGCCGCTTCGCTGTCACCCGGAGATCCTCACCGAATTCAGAGCCATTGTCGCAGCCACATCGTTGGAGGAAAACGGCTCCGGTGCATCGCAACAGCCGGTTTTCTTGAGCTGAGGCGAGACTTAGTCAGTGGACCGGCGGAGCGTGTCCACTAGCTCGGCCGGCGCTCCAATGCCAAAAATAAACCCACTGCGGTTCATGCGTTCTCAGTCGAGCAATGCCATGCTCGGATCGGGCCCAACAACGCCACAAGATTATCCGGAAACCAGTGGCTTTCCTCGCCGACGAGAGCGTGAGTGTGGTCACCGTCGGCACTGGGCCGGCGCCAACAGGAGACCCCACCCATGCGCGTCTACATCATCGGCAATGACGGAATCACCCTCTGCCGCGAGCCGCCGGCCGCAGCGAATGAGGGCGAGATCGTCGTCGCATCGAACCAGGAATTGCACGCCGCCCAACTCAGCGGCAAGCGGCTGCTGGCGCTGTGGAACGCTCTGCCCGGTGTCGAGAAGCGAAAGAGAAGTCGGCGCTCGCGACGCGCTGATCGATCAGCTGTGGTCGGCGATCGAGGCCCTGCCCGATCCGGACCAACAGTCCGACACAAAGTCCCCATCGAAGCAGGATGCGGTGATCGCGATGCTGCAGCGACCCGAGGGCGCGACCGTCGACGAAGTTGCGAGCGCTATGGGTTGGCAGCGGCACACCGTCCGGGGGCTCTTTTCGGGAACCCTGAGAAGAAGCTCGGGCTAACCCTCGCGTCGGCTCAAGAAGAACGTGGGCGAGTTTACCGCATTGCCACGCCGGAGCAGGCATGAGCCGCGCGATCCAAGATGCAACGGCTTGCCGGGAGGCGCTCTCGCGCCTCCCCGAGCTCAACCTCGGCGAACTGCGTCAGCAGTGGCGCACTCTCTACAAAGCCGAGGCATCGACACACCTCAGCCGCGAGCTGCTGGTGCGAGCTGTCGCGCACCGCATGCAGGAACTCGCTCTGGGCAGCCTCCGCCCAGAGCCGCGGCGCCAGCTGCTCCGCATTTCACAGCAGTTCAAAGAAACCGGAGAGGCCACGGTGCGCGCTCGCCCCGAACTCAAGCCTGGAACCCGGCTAGTTCGGGAATGGCAAGGCCGAAACTTTGAGGTGCTGGTACTCGATGACGGGTTCTCCTGGCAGGGCACGCATCACCGCTCGCTA
>CAVOWP010000033.1:0-26155 GCA_963700185.1 uncultured Alphaproteobacteria bacterium | reverse complement strand
AACCCGCCGCGGCAGCGGCGGAGTAGCCAGAACATAGCGGAGAAGGAGTAATCTAATTGCTGCCAAAGACGCTCCCAATGCCACCGCGTCTGTGCTGAAGCCGGTGCGCGCGCCACAGATCGGCCCGGCGCGGCAACCCTAGTACAGCTGCGCCGATCCGGCTCCACTGGGAGTAGAACGCGATGAAGACGGCCTCGGCTGAAGTGAACCGCAACAATGGCGACGCTCTTGCGTATCCGACACGCGAAATGGTGTGGATCGAGGGGCGCGAGTTCCGGATGGGCTCCGATGACCACTACCCGGAAGAGGCCCCGGCGCACCCCGTGCGGGGTCAATGGCTTCTTTATCGATCCCTGTCACGTGACCAATCGTCAGTTCGCCGCGTTTGTCGCTGCCACTGGTTATCGCAGAGTTCCCGAGCGTGCACCAAATCCGGCTCACTACCCGCGTGCGCTACCGCATATGCTGAAACCCGGCTCACTGGTATTCCGCAAGACGCGCGGGCCGGTGGATTTGCGCAATATCTCGAATTGATGGGAATGGAAGCGATGCGCTTATTGGCGCTATCCGGAAGGCGAGGGCACCTCGGTTTGCCGCGAGGCTGGATCATCCCGTCGTACAGGTCGCATTTGCCTCGACGAAGTGCTCCGCCAGCTCCAGGAGGCGTCTGGCAGCAGCAACCATCAAGCTAGTAGCCCGGCATATGGTGGAATGGTGGAGGACCGGACCTACGCCGGTCCTCACGCGAGGGGAGTGGGGAATGCAAGAAATCCGAACCCGGATTGTCGCTGTTTTCGCAATCGTTGTCGTGACCGCATCCGGGCTGCAGCATGAGGCCGCAGCGCAGGAAATGTCCACGTCCGACGGCTACCAGTTCTTCGTCACGCCCTACCTGTCGCAGGCGAGTGTCCACGCGACGACATTGACGCCGCTAGCGCGTGAGCCACAGGTGAACTCCAACGTCAGCACCATCGATCTCCTGTCGCACCTCGATGGGGCCCCGTTCATGGGGTCGTTCGAGGTTCGCTACGGTCTCTCGGCTTTCTCGCGGACGCCATCCACCTGCCGGTCAGCACCAAGATTACGACGCATGACATTTTCTATAATGGCGGCAACGCTGCGCTGAAGGCGGATACCGGCACCGGGATCGCCCTCTACCGCTTTCTCGAGAACCCGGTGCAGTTCGCCGATGCCGGTCTTGGCTTTCGTGCTTGGGGATTTTCGTCGAGGGTGGAGCTCAACCCTGGTCTGCTTCCCGGTGTGAGCGTGAACCCCGGCGGCGGCTGGGCCGACCCGCTGATTGGCGGGCGCTATCACCGCGAGTTCGGCAACGGGTTCGGGCTGACGGCCTATGGCGATGTCGGCGGCTTCGGGGTCGGCGCGCATAGCGATTGGCAGGTGCTCGGCACCATCGACTATACCCTCAACCCATCGTGGAACCTGCACCTCGGCTACCGCAGCCTCAATTTCAATATTACGGGAAGCGAAGGCAGGTTTGGCTTCGACGTCCATATGAGAGGGCCGATCATCGCCGGCACGTTCCGTTTCTCGTACGCCGGGCGCCAGGAGCCCTTCACGCCCGCTCATAGATAATCCTGCACCCGGTAACGCAAGCGTTCGCACGCTTTGCGGCATCCAAAAGCGCAAGCTTCTTGAACCAGCCCCGAGAAGCCTGGAGTCCGCAAATGGCACTCAAGAGGCGGGTCGGTAATGCCAGCAGAGGGTCTGCTTACTGAGGCAGTGCTGAAGCATGCGTGCGTTCTTTTGGAGAAGAGCTCGGATGCCGATTTGCCCCCCGATGTGCGCTTTGCCTAACCGATCAGAAACTCATTGGATGATCGAGAAAGAACCGGAGCATCTCTCGCGCGGCATCCGGCCCCTGCGGATCGGTGTAGGAGCCAACCGTACTGCCACCTGACCAGGCGTGACCGGCTTCGTGAATGACCCATTGCTTAAAGATCACCTGCCCACTCGCCTCTTGGTAGAGGGTGCGGCATCGGCGACCCGCGTGCACTGGCGCTCCCTGCTCGGGTCGAGCGCTGGGCGTTGGACGAGTTTCCCCTTCCCGGGAGGCTCGTTCACGAGACCCTCCAGTGGGGGGCGGCCGCCATTACCGGACGGCCATACTCTTTCGGGAATAACGGCTATGGGAACACCGGAGGCTAGGTGCCGCGATTGGGGAGGGACCGACATGGCCTATGGCGATCCCGAGCTGAGCTTCGAACGATCATGCCCCAAGTGCGGCTGTTCTGACGTTTTCACCGCCGTAGCTCCGCCCGGACAACGCGAAATGCCGCTCTATCCCGCCTGCTGCGGGTGCGGCCGCGAGCGGGACGACCTGGTCGACTTTTACGCTGAGCCGCCGACGCAACCCCGCCACTTTGCCGGTTTACTCGAATAATTGTACAGTATATCAGATTAATGGCGCGCTGTCTGAGGGCATAGCGTCGGTTGTTAGATAAATAACGCTAACAGTAAGTCGCGGGCGGGCGGATAAATTCGTTTGGCTGTCGGTTGGAATAGGCTGCCCCGAGATTATGCGGGCGATTTCTGCCGCCAAGCGGCCAGGAGTACGGATCAGCCATGCCCGAGGCCGGCGAACCAAAAGCCGGCCATACCAGCCAGAGCGAGGGCGGCGATCGCGGCGGTCACCCAGGCTGCGCGAACAGCGGTGTGGCTGGCCCGCTCTGCCTTCGCCGTCTCCTGCCGGAGCTGGGCGAGTACAGTAGCGCTCGCCTCCGCCCCGGCCGCCTTGAGCCGTTCGGCCACCCACGCGCCAGCGTCGGTCATCAGCGCAGCGGCAGAGTTTTTCGCCGCCTCGAGGTGCTGAACAGAGGCTGCCGAGAGCTGGTCTGCCGCTGCGGTAATGCTGCGCCGCAGCGCCGCGGCCGCCTCCTCGAGCAGTCGTTCGTTGATCATTGCCGCGACGACGATCGGGTCTTCCTGATCGAGTTCGAATCCCGTGCTCGCGCGCGATCTCCGCAATCAGCCGATCCCTGTCCATCAGGCGAGGAGGGCGAGCTGTTCGAAGATCGGCCGCTTGATCTGGCGCAGCCGCTGCTTGGCGACGATGCGGAACTCCGAGGACGCATCGGCCTCGGCGAAAGTCATTTGCTTCGAGAGCATGCGGGACAGATCGGCGCCGAACGTATCGGGGTTGAGAGGCGGCAGGCGCACCAGGCTGGTAAGGCGGCTGCGGTGCTGCTGGTAGACCGGCGTATCCTCAAAGCTCTTACCCGTGCGATCGGCGATTTGGCCGAAATATTCGTTGAGCCACGTCACCAGCTCGACGCTCGGCGGAAACTGCTCGATCACCGCCGCGACCGCCTTCAGCGTGTCGATCAGGGCCGGGCCGCCGGTGACGATCGTGTGCACCATCATGGTCTTGCCGTTTCCGACAATCAGATCGGCGATGCTGTTCTCGAGCAGGTAGCGGCTCAATGGAACGAAGCTGGCGGCACCGGCATCGATGATGAAATTGCGATCCTCGGTCAGAACCTGCTCGATCAGGGCGTCGAGCTGATCGACGTCGAGCTTGTCGCCGCTCAGCAAGGGGACGTGGCGGGCGTTGAGGGCCTTGAGCTCTGACAAGCTGGCGTTGACCGGATCGGCGTCGAGACAGGCGAATGGCAGGCCTCTCTCCTGGTAGTATTGACCGAGCAGGGAGGCGACGAACGTCTTGCCGACGCCTCCCTTGCCCTGCAGGACGAAATGGGCTTTGCGGCTTACCTCACCGCTTCCAATCCTCGCCGAGGAGTTGTTCGCGGTCGCCCGGTCTTTCGATCGGGTCGTGGACGAAGCTTCGGGCAGGCTGGTGTCCGGCATGGGCCGATTCCTCCAAGGCGGTTGTGGGGGTGGTCGCAGGCAGTGCCGGCGCCGGCGGGGCAGGTAGCGGCGGCGATTGCTGCGACGATGGGGGAGGGGAGGGGGCATCGGCAGCGAATCGCCGGCCCTGGTTGCTTCTGACGAGCTTGTCGACGTATCGGGCAAACTGGGCGTAGGACATGGCGAGCTTGTCGGCCCGCTTCTGAAATACGGCCTTGATCGGCCAGCCAGCGTCGAGCTCGGCTTTGATCTGGTCGAGCTGGGCGAGGAAGGCTACACGCCCCATGCCCTTCATGCGTTTTCGATCGGGAGGCTGATCCATCAGACGGCTTCACCCAAGGGCGCTGGAGCGATTCTCCAGTTGGGCGGCGACGATACGCGACCATGTGCGATCATATGAGAACATCTGATCCTATGCGAGATCATACGCGATTATCTGCACTTTTCTGCGAAACCCCAAATAGTCGCGTACAGTCTCCGTTAATCGCATGAAGTTGGATGGCAGGATAGGCGTTGTTGGCTAACAACGCGGTGCCTTACTCGCCCGCGGCTCGACGGTGAAAGGCTGAAGCAACACGATGGCGAAGGAGACGAGAGACCGGCGCTGCCCAGCTTCGGGTGGTCGTATCGGCCAGCGAGCGATCGCGAATCGAGGAACGGGCGCGATCCGCCGGCCTGTCCGTCTCGGCCTATCTGCGCACCGCCGGCCTATGCCACCCGATTCGCTCTAGCTTCGACCACGCGGCGGTGATGGAGCTGGCGAAGGTCAACGGCGATCAGGGCCGGCTCGGCGGCCTGCTGAAATTGTGGCTGGCGGACCGGCCCGGCATCGGGGCGCCGGAGATCGAGGTTCGCCTGCTGCTCGAGCGCATCGCCGAGCTGCAAGGGCGACTGGCCGAGATCGCCGGGCGAGTATGATCGCCAAGCGCATCGTCCGCGAGAAGGGCTGCCTCGGATTTCGAGCGCCTGGGAGCCTACGTCCTCAACGCCAGAGGGGGCGTCGATCCGGCGAGCTGGTCCCGGCTCGGCGCCTACGTACTGGACGAGGCCCATCAGGGCGAGAAGGTCGCCTGGGCACGGGTCAGCAACTGCCAATCCGACGATCCCGGCTGGGCGGTGAAAGAGATCCTGGCCACCCAGGCCCGCAACACCCGCAGCCAGGCCGACAAGAGCTATCACCTCGTCGTCAGCTTCCCCGAGGGCGAGCGGCCGACGCGCGAGCAGCTCGCGGACATCGAGGACAGGCTCTGCGCGGCGCTCGGCTTCGCGGAGCACCAGCGCGTCTCGGCGGTGCACCAGAACACCGACAACTGGCACATGCACATCGCCATCAACAAGGTGCATCCCGAGACATTCCGGAACATCGAGCCGTTCCGGGATCATTTCCGGCTGCAGGAGGCCTGCGCCGAGCTGGAGGTGAAGCACGGGCTGATCCGAGACAATCACACTCCGGAGCCGAGGCAAGGCGAAGAAGGCGCGGGGCAGGGCGGCCGACTTCGAGGCCTATCAGGGCTACCCTTCCTTTCTGCAATGGGTACGCGAGAACGCCGGAACCGGCATTGCTGAACGCTCGAGACAGCGGCCAAGGCTGGCAAGAGCTGCACCGGGTAGCGAGCGCCTATGACCTCGAGATCAAACCGCGCGGCGCCGGCCTGGTGATCGGCGATCGCAGCGACCGGCGGCTGCACGTCAAAGCGTCCGACGTCGATCGCGGCCTCTCGATGCAAGGCGCTGACCGGAGCTTTTAGGTCCCTACGAGCCGCCGGACGAGCAGGCCCAGAGCCGAACAGCCGCAAGCACGGTATGCCAGGCCGGAGCGGACGGGGCCGCTCTACGAGGCGTTCAAGCGGGAGCGCGAGGCGGCGATCGCCGCCAGGGAGGCCGCGGTCAAGGCACTGCGCGAGCAGCATCTCGGCGTACCGCCGCACAGCTGCAGGACTGGTATCGGCAGCGCTTCCGGCAGGAGAAGCTGAGCGGTCTTTCCGGCGCGCTGCGCCGGCAGTCTTTTCAGCATCTGATAGCGAAACAAAAGCAGGACCGCGCCGAGCGGCTGGCACGGGAGGCGGAGGAACGGCGCCAGCTTCGGGCCCGACATCCCATTCCGAGCTGGCAGGGATATCTTGAAGTCGAGGCGGCGCGCGGCAACGTCGCCGCCCTCGCAGCGCTGCGGAGCCGGATGCGGCGGCAGGCATCCGGTCGCGGTGCAACTCGTTGAAGCCGAAGAGGCAGCCGAGGTCCGTCATATTATCTTCCCGCAGCTGCGCCCTGTCGTGAGGCGGGACGGCCGAGTGATCTACCGTGCCGCAGACGGCGGGGTCGTGACGGACGAAGCGCGCAATGTTCGCGTCGACCAGGTTACAGCAGGTGCGACGTTGCTCGCCTTGTCATTGGCGGCTGAGCGATTCGGCGATCGACCGCTCGTCGTGCGCGGCACGGACGAGTTCCGGCTGTCAAGTGGCGACGGTGGCCGGCCGCGAAGGCCTGAACATCGCCTTTTCCGATCAGGCGCTCGAGCGGCAGCGCGCGAGCGAACCGCAACGGTCTCGACAAAATCGCTTGAGCGCGGCGATAAACCGGGAAATAGAGCACATGTTATAACGCGTGACGAGACCAGAGGGGGATCGAGGGGGTGAAAGGGGCCGGGATTGAAAAAGGCGCCGGTTTTCACAAGCGCGCCCTAGTCGGAATCCCGGCGCTGATCGCTTGGCGCCGCGGCGATCAGCAGCGCGGCCACGCAATTTGTCGCGTACCGCGTCGGCTACCACCCGGCCCTCGGTGCGGCTTGGATCGGGCACTTCTATGCACCGTGGTCCTGGGTGCAATGGCAGGAAGCGCCGTGGGCGGTTCACGCCGAGACGACATTCCGGATCGTCGACTCGGCGCTGATGGCCATCGCCACACTCGGCATGCTCGCGGTCATGTGCATCTCGACGGCTCGGCGACGGCGGCCGATCAGGCATGAGGGCGTACACGGAACCGCGCGCTTCCAGACCGAGCTCGAGATCCGCCGGAACGGCTTACTGCCTCGCCGCGGGCACCCCAGCTCCGGCGCCTATATCGGCGGCTGGACGGATGCCCGAGGCCGCACGCATTACCTCCGTCACGACGGTCCAGAGCACTGCATCGTCATTGCCCCGACGCGCAGCGGCAAAGGTGTCGGAAATATCGTGCCGACGCTGCTGTCCTGGCCGTCGAGCTGCCTTGTCTACGACGAGAAGGGCGAGCTGTGGGAGATGACCGCCGGATGGCGGGCACAGCACGCCGGCAATGTAGTCGTACGCTGGGAACCGGGTGCCGTTGCGGGCAGCGCCGGCTTCAATTTCCTCGAGGAGGTGCGCCTCGGCTCGCCGCACGAAGTCGCGGACGCGCAGAATATCGCGCTCGCCTTGTGCGACCCGAAAGGGGAGGGGATCGATGCCGCTGATCACTGGGGCAAGACCTCGTTCGACCTGATTACCGCTCTGATCCTGCACGAGCTCTACCAGGCGCGGGCCGAGGGCAGGACGGCGAGTCTCGCCGATGTCGCCCATGCGTTGTCCAACCCGGATCAGAAGTCGGACGAGCTTTGGGAAGAGATGCGGACGAACCGGCATCTCGTGACGGGCGCGCACCCGGTCGTCGCGGCGGCCGGCCGCGACATGCTCGACCGCGAGGCGCGCGAGCGAGGAAGCGTTCTGAGCAGCGCCAAGACCTGCCTGCTGCTGTTCAAAGACCCGGTCGTCGCACAGAACACGGCGCATTGCGGGTTTCGGCTGTTCGACCTGATGAACCTCGAGCGGCCGGTCTCGCTCTATATCGTCACGCGCGGCGCCGACAAGGAACGACTGCGGCCCGTGGTGCGGCTGCTGCTGACGATGGCGATGCGCGTGCTGATGGGCGTGGAGCTGAAGTTCGAGGACGGCCAGCCGGTAATGCCGCACAAGCACCGGCTCCTGCTGATGCTGGACGAGTTTCCCTCCCTTGGCCGGATGCAGCTGCTCGAGGGCGCGCTGCCGAAATGCGCGGGTTACGGAATCAAGGCATTTCTCGCGGCGCAGGACCGCGAGCAGATGTTCCGGGCCTATGGCGAGCACCAGAGCATCACCGCCAATTGCCACGTCCGCATCATCTACGCGCCGAACGAATGGAGCACCGCGCAAGTGGGTTTCCGAGATGGCCGGCAATACGACCATCGTGAAGGAGGATGTGACCGAAAGCGGGACGCGGTTCGGGCCACTGAGAAACGTCAGCCGGACCTATCACCAGCTGAGCCGTCCGCTGGTGACCCCCGACGAGATCATGAAGCTGAAAAAGCCGGTCAAAGCCGGCGACGGGCGGATCCTCGAGGCGGGCGAGATGGTCGTGTTCGTCGCCGGCGAGTCGCCGATCGCCGGCACCGCAGATCCTCTACTTCCTGGACCCGATATTCGCCAGCCGAGCGGCGATACCGGCTCCACCGTCCGGCTCGACATTCCGGCCCACGATGGTCTTCCGCACCGGATGACCTGCCCGGGAAGCGAGAACGGGTCACGCCGCTGTTATTGGCTCGCTATGGGTGCTGGCGGGGCCCTGATGCTGGGGATCGCGCTGGCAGGAACAGCTGGGTTGCGCGTGAATGCTACGGCCTCGATGCCTCAGGGTATCTGGCAGCGTCGAGGCGCCGGGAGCGCGAATCGGGCGAGGCGAGATCGTGAGCGTCTGTCTGCCTCAAAGCCCCGCCCTCAACGAGGCGGCCGAGCGCGGTTACATCCCGGCCGGTGCCTGCCCCGGCGGTCACGAGCCGCTGGTGAAGCCTGTAGCAGCGATGGCCGGCGACCGGGTGACGGTCACGGCTCTTGGTATTGCAGTGAACGGGGAGCCGATCGCGCACAGCGCACCGCTCGACGAGGACAGCGCCGGCCGCCCCTTGCGGCCGGTCCCGGCGGGCGCCTACAGCGTCCGGCCGGCGAGGTATGGCTGCTGTCCGGACACGATCCGCGCAGCTTCGACAGCCGATATTTCGGGGCCGTGCCGGTGACGAATATCCAGGGCGTCGCGCGTCCCGATCTGGGTGGTCGAGTGATCGCCGCTGCACTCCTCGCATGCGCGGCCAATATCGCGCCGGTGACGCTCGAGGCGGTTATCGAGGTGGAGAGCCGCGGCGACGCGCTTGCCCTTCACGTCAACGGCCAGGCAACGCAGCCGCACCGACCCGCGGACGCCCGAGAAGCGGCGATGCTCGCCCGAAACTATATCGCGCAGGGCTACAGCGTCGATCTTGGCTTGATGCAGGTGAACAGCCGCAATCTGCCGGCGCTCGGCTACACCGTCGAGGAGGTGCTGAATGATCCGTGCACCAACATTCGCGCGGGCGCTGCGGTCCTCACGGCCGACTATGCAGCAGCGGTGCGGGTGCACGGCGAAGGCCAGGCGGCCCTTCAGGCTGCGCTCAGCGCCTACAATACCGGAGATTTCAATCGAGGGTTCGCAAACGGCTATGTGGCCCGTTACTATGCTACTGATGGGGTGCCCGCCTTGGCTAAAAACGTTCGTTTGTCTTGCGCCGGCGACTGTGAGGCAAGAGGCTAAACAACTTCCACCGAACCCGTACACGGCTGAGACTGTCGTCTATGCTCGACACGCTCCCGATATTGAGACTCAGTGAGCGAGTGCGCAGATCGGCTCGGCAAACCGGAAGGATCGGAGTATTTCTCCTCAAAAGGAGAGGTCGGACCAATGCGCACGATCGGGCGAATGGCTGCGGAACTGCTAGGTGTGCTGCTGGCGGGTGTGGTTTCGTTCTTCGCGGCGATCGGCTTCGTTGTCGGGGTCCTGTTCATTTGGGTGTGCGGCATCGTTTCCGGCCTGTTTCTGATCGCGGCCTTGTTTAGCGGAGTGATGTGGCTGTTCACGCGCAACCCCCACGCATTTCACACTATGCTCGGGTTCTTTGGCTATGCCGGTGTCCCGTTCCTGCTGATCGTAGTGATGACGTACTATCACGGGAAATGGACTGACTGGCTGAAGAAAGATGACCCGCAGGTGCTCGAACGCCTCGGCCGATCATGAGCGCGCGAGCGCATCCAGACGCCTTGAGACCTTCTTACGTTGATCTTGCCGAGCCTTCCGGGGGTGACACGAACGACCTTTGAACTGGGAACCCCCTGTCGGTTGACTTCGTAACTAAAATGCCCATGTCTCATACGAAGATAACCGGTGGAGGCGTCATGGTCAAGGCTCGGTCTTCTCCGGAAGACGCGCTCGGACGGCAGTCGCCTATCCGCGATGCGTTCATCAAGCGCTCGGCTCACGTCATCGAGCGCCTTGCGGAACGGGCCGACGACGCGACGCTCGTCGAAGCTATGGCAGCGCCGACCGATTTCGGCACCTTGGCACGGGTGCTCACGGATGTCGGTGTAATCGGCACAGCAGTAGCGGAGCTCGATCCTGAGGCGCTTGATCTCGCCCGCGAGATCGAGCACCGCGATAAGCTGGTGCAGCGTGCCGGGGGCATGCTTTCGGCCGAGGAGGCCGGTCATCTTCTGCACATCGGGCGTCAGGCCGTCGACAAACGCCGTCGGAACAAAACGTTGCTTGCCGTTCGCCAGGCCGGGGACTGGTTCTATCCCCGGGCGCAGTTCCAAGAGCACGAGGTGATCCCGGGCATTTCCGAGATCGTCAAGGGGTTTGAGGCTTCAGGTCCTTGGGTGACTCTCGAGTTTATACTGACGTCTGACTCAGTGCTCGACGGCCTAACTCCGCGGGAGGCACTGCTAAAGGGTGGCGAACTGTACGCGCGCGTAATGACGCTGGTGCGTGGCCAGGAGGCCGGTGACGGCTTTGCTTGAGTGCGACACTCCGGCGGACGAGATCCGCGGAACCCTACGCCCCGGGGAAGAGCCATGGCGGCAGGTCCGAGCGGCGCAGCGCCTCTGCCGCCGGCATGGCTGGCCAGGAGGTCGTTACCGATCTTCGATCTCCCAGCTGGGACGAGAGTTTCTCGGATCCACCAGCTCGGCCATAGCGCCGTCTTTTTCGGTCCGCGGGTCGATCCCGCCACCGGCGAGCGTCACCACCCACCTACCGATTTGATAGCGCATCCGGCGGCTTCGGTGTGCTTTATGCCGCTGCCCGGTTCGAAGGCGCTTTCGTAGAGACGATACTCCGCAACCCGCAGCTCACCTTCGTCGCGCAGAATTACATCAGGCTCAGATGCGTAACGGAACTTACTCTCAGCCGCGACCTTCGGTTGGTCGACATGCGTGGCCGAGGGCTGTCACGGATCGGAACGACGAACGCAATCTCAACCGGCCCCTATGCGCCTTGCTGGACTTGGTCGGACTACCTCTACTCTCACCGGGACAAGCCGGACGGAATAGCCTACGCGTCTCGGCACAATCCTCTGCAGATCTGCTACGCGATCTTCGAGCGAAGTGATCTCTCCGTCACTCAGGGCGAGCCAATCCCACTTGGCGACATGCTGCCGGAAATCCAGCGCATCCTGCGACATTACCACAAGATCTTGACCAAGCCGTGATGCAATGCAGCCGGCGGGACCTTTCGACGGGCACGGCTATGGCTCCTATGTGGTTCTGCCCGCCTCCCGGTGCTGTGGACGGAACCGCTAACCAAACAAATTCACGATCACTGCCCGGCTAAAGCGTTCATCATAACAGCGGTTTGACTGCCCGACCATGGTCTCAGAACCATGTCCTTACTAACCATGACGACGAAGCGGTAGCCCGGCCTGATCTCCAGAGTATTTGGGATTGCCAGCCCAGCGCGGGCATATTCCTGACCGAGCTCGCCGAACTGCTGCCCGAGCGCACCGGCAGCGATCTGCTGACTATTGTAGTTCTGCCCGTTCACCGCTTGCGGCTGGCTCAGCTGCACGCCGGCGGCGGCGATGCTGATCAGCACGGCATTCCCGAGCTTTGCCCACAAATGGGTGTTCACCTGATCGTGGAAGCCGGCATAGCCGCCTTCGTCGGCGCCCGGCATCGAGCCCAGATCTATCGAGCTGGCATCCGGGTAGATGATGCGGTTCCAGATTACGACGACGCGAGTCTGCCCCTGGGACACACTATTGTCGTAGGCGCCAATGAGCTTGGCTCCCTGCGGGATCAGCAGATAGCGTCCGGTCGCTGTGTCGTACACGTTGTCGGCCACCTGGCCGACGATCATGCCGGGCACGTCGCTGTTGATGCCTCCAACCATCACGGCTGGGATCACGGTGCCGGCCTTCACCTCGTAGGGCGAAATCGGGTCGTGCACGCTGGCCTGAAGGTAGTCGGAAGCGGCAGTCGCACCCGGCTGCGCCAGAAAGGCCTGCTTCTCACGCTGCCCCGCCGTGTCGATCTGGGCCGGCGGATAGATCGGATATCCGGCGACGCCGGTCCCATAGACGCCGGGAACGCCGACCGCCCCGCCATAGCCCGCCACAGCATTCGCTGTATCCGGAAGCCCTTGCGCGGGGGCGATGCCGGCCGGTGTCGGCGCTGTCGCACCAGCGGGGGATCCAGAAACGGACGACTGGCCGCGGTTGGTGGCCGAGGTATCGGCCATCATCGCCGATTGTGCAGTCGTCAATCGATCCTTTTCGAGCTGGGCGAGCTGGGCATAGTAGTTCTGCCAAGCCTGTCGGCGAGCTTTGGTAGCGTCGTCGTCACTCTGCCCCGGGCTGGTCTCGGCATGGTCGGACGGTTGCGCCGCAGTCGGCCGTTCAGGACCGGGAGATGAGGGCGGAGGCCGATAGACTGCGGACCGAACCTCGCCAACAGGTGGAGCGCCGCTCAAGATTGCGGCGCCGCTCGCTGGTTCGGCCTTGCGCTCGGCATCCCGCTGCGCGCTTGCGGCAGCCTGCATCGCGCGTTCGTGGTAAGTATAGCCGATCGCTGCCGCCACCACGCACGCTCCGCCAAACCCGATCACCAGAGGCATGCGATTGAGCCGCCGAACACCAGCCCCGCGGCGCGGCGGCGGAGCGAGCATCACCGGGGAGCGCTCCGGGCCGTCGGGGGACGGAGTTCGTGTGCCGATCACCGGCTTGCCTCCGCGTTTTGCCGGACCATGAACGGCCCGCCCGCCTGCAAGCCGCCGCGAGAGTTCCGGACAAAGAACCGCGATGCTTCGGTGCGGTCGTCGATGGACAGGCGCACCAGGTCCCCGTTGTCCAACGGCGTCACCCAATAGCGCAGGCGATGCCTCGTGGGGGCGGCGGCCTGCCCGTCATCTCGCTACGGCGAACCCTCGCCGGCGCAGAGCCGCCGCGAAAGCCGGCGTCAGGGCATTGCCCGCCTGATCGGCTGGTGTCGGATCGAGCGCGATCGTGCTGGAGCCGGCAGGGAGCTGCGTGGACACGAACTCGGCCATGCCAGCGGCCAGGATCTGCGCATCGCCCGGCGCCGAGAGCTCGCCGACATAGGAGCTATCCGGGCCGATTGCGCAGGAAACGAGAGATGCCGAGGCGAGGAGCGCAAGGCCGAAGCGTCCCATGCGGTTCATCGCGTACCGTCCCGCGTGATGACGACGCGCGTCTGGCCGCTGCCCACGCCGGAAATCAGCTCGGCTCGATCGAGCACCCGATCGACGACGTACCGATCGCCCAGCATCCGATAATTCACCATCTGCGTGCTGCCGCTCGAGAACCAGCCGCCGTTATTGTCCAGAGCCACCAGTGCCGGAGCCGAAGTGAAGCTGATGCGTCCGGGGAAACTCGATGTAGGTCTTCGCCCCATCCGTATAGACCCGCAGCGGTCTCCAGCTCGGATCGTCACCGCTGAGCCGAAAGCCGAAATCCAGATTCGCGACATTCTCGCCGGTCGGCAGTCGTGTTCGCCGCGGCACCAAAGGCGACGGTCTGCCGGTAGGCGTACCATTGCCGTTGCATGTCATCCGGATAATTGAACGCGACCAGCGGCATCCAATCGCGTTGCGTAGACACCAGCTTGATCGCGTAGGTGCGCCGGTTCGTCTCCACGTTGAGGCTCGAGACGAGCCCCGCATCCACCGGCTTGATGATCAGATGCGTGGTCTGTTCGCTCGCCGCTGCCGCTGATCGACGGTGAGATCTTCCACCGCACGTTGTCACCGACCTGCACGTCGTTGACGACCTCGCCCGGCTGGAGTGCCAGGTTGCAGACCTGCAAGGGTGCACAGACAACCGTCGGGAGCGTCGCGCCGAACAGGAATCGCACGACGCCGTCCTCGCCGGGCTGGGGCATCTCCCGCCGGTTGCGCCACCGGCGGGCCAAAATCACGGCGTGCCGTTCCTTGGCGTCCAACGGAGCGGAAGGCGACACCAGTTGCACGGGCGGCGGCATCTGTGCCGGCACTGGGCCGGCGGCCTTGCTTGCTCGGCACGCCTGTCCTCGCCCCGGTGTTCGCCGGTGCAGGACCTTCGCCGCGGCTGGCTCGCCCCTCGAGGTGGCGGACCCGGTGACGGATGCCGCCGCGTCCGCGCTTCCTTGCATGATGGCCGGTACCTGGGTCGGTGCTTGCGCGTGCGCCAGCGCCGGCAGACCGGCCAGAAGGACGATCCCGATTGCCTTCTTCATGCGGTTTGCTCCCCTGAGTCATTGGCGCTGCGTCCAGTCGAACGACTCGACGTAGAGGCCGGTCGGATTGACGAGGATCGTCGCGTCGTCGGTCGGCGGGTTGATGCTGATCGTGACCGTCGCCTGCCAGTTCTGCTTGCGATTCGAGCGTGCCGTCGCGGCTGCGCTTGTCCTCGCGCCATTCGACCCGCCAGGTGCTGCCGGAGAGGGGCAGTACCGAAACCACCTGCACGCTCACTGTGTCGGTTTCCGCCCGCTTGAACGGATCATTGTGCGAGAACCAATCGTTGAGCGTCCGGACGGCCGGCGCCATTGCGATCGACCATCGCATACGCGTCTTTGATCAGCGTGCGCTCGGCCGCGACGTCGACGTAAACGGAGCGCACGTCGGCGATCCAGCGGGCAAGCTGCGCCCGGATCAGGCGCGGATCGGCAGGCGGCGCGATATCAGCCCGGCTGATGGCGAGCGCATCCCCGAGCTTGTCCGTCTGGACGACGTAGGGCACGACGCGGTTCTGCGCTCCGATCCAGACGACGCCGGCAACGGCGACGAAAGGCGACGCCGAGCGAGGCGAGAGCCGTCAGGCGCCAGGCGTGCGCCTGCGCGATGTAGCTGCCGTATCGCTCGTTCCACTCCGCCGGGCCGCAATGTAGACGGCCGAATGTGGGCTATCGGGATCGAGGGCAGGCGGCGTTCGCAGGTCGTTTCATGAGGGACGCGGTTCCTCAGCTGATGGTGTTGCCGCTATCGTCTGGCGGCGGTGTCGGCTTGTTCCGGTCGTCCTGGAGCAAGCGCCGCCGGTTCGCCAGGTCCGCGCTCATGCGCCACGTGGCGATGCCGTGCCGCGCGCCTGGCTGACCGCTCAGACGCCGCCCGACGTCAGCGAGCGGCGCTGCAAGCCATATTCCTCGCCGTGTAGCCCGTCAGGGCCGCGGCGCGGCCGATGCGCGATCGCTGGTGCCGTGCCCGCGTCGTCCTTCGCATTCATCTGAGCGGAGGCCAAGCCGCACCGCGTTGCCCGCCATTGCACCGCTGCCCGCCAGACCAGCCCCGAAGGCCGCCGTGGCAGCGCCGACGGCCGCTGCGGCGCCGACCAGTGCGGAGCCGCTCGCCATGCTGGAGCCGTTGACAATGCGCTGCATCGTCTCGGGCAGCACCTTGACCAGCGCGAGCATGACGATCGAGCAGCCGACCAGGATGCAGAGCGAGGCAGCGGTCACGTCGTTGAACGTAGCTAGCCCAACTCTGGATAAGGCCGTCGCCGATGCTGACCAGGAGCTGCAGCACGAACAGCTTTGCGCCGACCGACACGGTGTAGCGGACCGTGCTGACGGCGAAATCCTTCGTCCATCGCGTGCCGCCGAACGCCATGAACAGAACGCCCATCGAGATCACGAGGTAGCTCTCGACCAGTGCCAGCACCATGAAGGCCGCGATCAGGGCGAAGCAGACCTCGATCACCAAGCCCGGCGATGATCAGCCCGACGCTGGCCGCTGGCGACCAGATCGACATCTGCGACATGACCTTTTGCGGCGAGCTTCACGCCGGCGGCGAACACGTCGCTTGGCGCGATGCCGCCGCCACCCGCCGCACTGGCGGCCTGCCGGAAGCTGTTGACGATCGCCTGGCCCCACGTGACCGAGTTCTCGAGCAGTGCCAGGAAGAAGCCGAGGAAGAGGATCTGATTGACGATCTCCGCCAGCCACTCGCTCACGTCCGCACCGCGGAAGGCGAGCCGAATGGCGGCCCAGGCCAGCTCGATGGCTGCGAGGATGCCGAACGTGTTGAGTGCGAAGGACCGCAGCGTGCCTTCCCAGCCAGCCGAGCGAGTCTGGAACTGCGCCACGATCTGATCGAGCACGTTCGGCCGATTGCGCGTGTGCTGGCGCTGCGACAACAAGCGACGACGAGCGACTATCCACGCCGATCAAGATGAACGCGGCGGCGCATCACCACTTCTTCCCCTGATTCAGTGGGAGCGACGGGCCCAGAGTGGCAATCGCGGACGACGTTGGCGGCGGTGGCCGCGACAGCTGGAGCCGGGCAGCTCACCGCGACACTGCATGCTGGCCTTGTGGCGACGTAGGTAACTCCGGCCGTGCCTGCGATGGCAGGCCGCAGGATTGCCGCAGCGACGCTTGTCTTGAGGGTCAGCATCGCATGCCTCACTATTGCTGATAGCCGGAAGTCGGCGATCGGCGGCGGCGTGCGCGAAATGCAGCATCGCGGCGTCCTCCGACGCTCGCCGATCGGCGTCGACGGCCATCTCGGTCGCCTGCATCTGCGCCGTCGCGGTCAAGCGTCGCCTGGATCTGCTGGAGCTGCGCTGCGTTCGCATGAGCCAGCTCATTGCCTGCCTGGATCGCCTGCATCTGGCCTTGTGCGCTTTGCGAGTGCTGTTCCAGGGATGGCAAGCAGAGCCGCGTCGCTCGCTTGCTGGTTCTGTTGCAGACCGAGCGTCTTGCCAAGCGTGCTGACGTTGTTGCCGATCGTCTGCTGCCAGGTGGTGAACTGGCCGGCGATGTTTCCGAGGCTGGCCGCCTGGTTCGCGTAGGCCGAGGCCGATTGCAGCCGGGTGACGATGGAACCCGCGTTGCCGGAGAGCAGCGAGGCGGCATTCGACAGGTTTCGCACCTGCATGATGTCGCCTTGGACCGTGCCCCACAGCTCCTGCGGCAGCGCCACGGTGTTGGTCACCATGTTGGCGTATTGCTGAAGCTGCGTCTGGTACTGCTGGAGCTGCGTTGCGAGCTGCTGGGCCTGCTTGCCGTATTCGAGCAGCTGCGTCCACATCGTCGAGCAATTGACGCAGGTCACAGCCAACTGTGCCTGTGCTGGACGGGGAGCGGCGGCGGCGACGAACCGCGAGGGCGGTGGCGGCGGCGAGTGCGAAACGCCGCCGCTACAGACGCTGCGCGATTACTGCAGAGACGCATAGTCCACCCCCTGTTCGTCGAGCCACGCGAACGGCCACCGCTCGCCTTCGCGCTGCGCGAGGCGAGCCAGATGGGCGATCTGTTCCTTCGAGCTGATGCCGGCGAACGACAGCGCGATCGGACCGAGGCCGAGATCGAACAGCCGGCGCCCTTCCGGCGACACCAGGTAGTAGTGCCGCTTCTTGCGTGGCGCTCCGGATGATCTCGATCTGCGTTTCGTTGAGGCCCATCGCCTCGTAGAGATCGCGCGGGCCCGGATGCTCCGGCGTGCCGGCCGTGGCGGCTTCCTCGTTCGGCAGGAAGATCTTGGTCGGGCAGGATTCGATCAGCACGTCGAGGATGCCGGAGCGGGCCGCGTCCGACAGGCTCTGCGTCGCCAGGACCACCGCGCAATTCGCCTTGCGCAGCACCTTCAGCCATTCCCGGATCTTCGCGCGGAACACCGGGTGCCCGAGCATGACCCAGGCCTCGTCGAGCAGCAGGTAGGCGGGCTGGCCCTTCAGCGATCGCTCGAAGCGGCGGAACAGGTAGAGCAGGACCGGGATGGCAGGTTCCGCTCCCCATCGCCATCAGGTCCTCGATCTCGAAGACGACGAAGTGCGCCTCGGCAAGCCCGTCCTCCTCGGCGTCGAGCAGTCGGCCGAGCGTACCTTCCAGCGTGTAGTAGCGCAGCGCCGAGCGGATCGTCTCGTCCTGCACCTGCGCCACGAAATGCGTCAGCGTGCGGTCATTCGCCGAGCGCAGCAGCAACATCGCCCGATGGATCGGCTTCCCGCTCGCCCGGTGACGGGCGGCCGCCCGGCCTGCAGCTCGAAGCAGGTGGCGATCCAGTCCTCCGCCCAGGCCAGGTCGGCCTCGGTCTCGAGGACCGCGAGCGGGCAGAAGGCCGGCCCGACCGCCGTCCGCCGGCGACGTCGTAGTGGCGGCCGCCGCAGGCATTCGACCGTGGCCCACATGCTCCGGCCCTTGTCGAAGGCGCAGATCGTGACGCCGCGGATAGCGCAGAGCCTGCAGTGCCACGGTGCAGAGCAGGGTGGACTTGCCGGCGCCGGTCGGCCCGAAGACCAGCGTATGGCCGACGTCGCCGACGTGCAGGTTGACCCGGAAGGGCGTGGCGCCGGTCGTGGCGGCGTGCAGGAGCGGCGGCGAGCCGGTTGCGGGTAGAACGGGCAGGGGTTCTCCTCGCGGCCTGTCCAGACGCCCGCCAGAGGCAGCAGGTCGGCGAGGTTGCCGGTGTGGATCAGCGGCCGGCGGACATTCGGGACCGGTGTGGCCCGGCAGCGAGCCGAGCCACGCTTCCATGGTGTTCACCGTCTCGATCCGGGCGGTGAAGCCTTCGCGCTGGATTTCCCGGACGATCAGCCGGGCGTTCTCGATCAGCGTGGCCCGATCCGGGTCCATCAGGACGATGACCGGCGTGTAGTAGCCGAAGGCCACCAGCGCCGAGCTGGCGTCGGCGATCGCCGCATCCGCCTGGCTCGGCCATCAGCAGGGCGTCCTCGTTGACCGAGCCGCCCTGCGTCCTGAACACCTGCGTCCAGAAGCCGCGCACCTGCTGCTTCCACTTGCGGCGAAACTTCCGCAGCTCGGCCAGGGTCTCGTGCTGGTCGAGGTAGATCATCCGCGTGGACCAGCGGTAGCGGATCGGCAGGTGGTCGAGGCAGTCGAGAATTCCGGGGAAGCTCTCGGCCGGGAAGCCCTCGATCGCGACGCAGCAGATGAACTGATCGCCGAGCCGCGGCGTGTCGCCGGGCCACAGCTCCCGGCCGCCGAGGACCGCGTCGAGATAGGCGCCGGCCGGCGGGATGTTCAGCGAGACGTTTTCGCCGGTCAGGGCGAAGTGCAGGTAGTTCACCAGCTCGTCGCGCAGGTGCTCGCGGCCGTAGGCGATCGGTGACGATGAAGCTCCGCATCCGGCGGAGCTTCACGGCATCGCCGATCGCGTCCTCGAGGTCGGCGAGCGCCTTCTCGAATTGCTCGAGGATGCGGTCGGCCGGGCTGACGCGCTCGGCCGGATCGTCGTCATAGATGATATCGGCCACCTTGCTCTTGCGGCGCAGCGGCGGCGTGTACTGGACCAGCAGCGCGTACTCGCTCTCGTAGTGCAGCCCCTCGCGCATGAACTGCCGCCGGCGCTCCTCATCGACCAGGCGCGAGACGGGATCGGGGAAGTGCGAGAGCTCGGCCGGCGGGTAGCCGGACGCAGGGAGGCGCACCGCCTCGACCCACGTCGCCCAGCCGCTCCCCAGCCGGGCCAGCGCCGCGTTGATGCGGCCCGGTCAGCCAGTTGCGCTCGCTATCGGTGCTGCTGGCGATGTCCGGGCCGCGATAGAACCACCCGGCGAGCAGGCTGCCGTCCTTGCCCTGGACAATGCCGTCATCGATCAGGTGGCCCAGTTGAGGAGATCGGCCAGACCGGCGGCCTTGTCGCGGAAAGGCTTGAGCGCGAGCACGAGCGACTACTCCGTCCGGTAGGGCCGCGAGCGCGCCGGGTAATAGCCGCGATACTTGAGCTGGCGCAGGTAGACCTTGGTCATCTGCGGATCGGCCTTCGCCATCCAGCGCAGCACCGGGATGGAGCTGAACCAGAGCGCGCCGCCGACCACGAACGACACCGGTTCATGCCGGAGACGGCGAGGCCGCCGGCGACGATCAGCGTCATCAGCGCCGGCTCGCGCTCACCGCCGAGGAACAGGCTTGGGCGGTGAAGCACGCGGTGGAAGGGGAGGCGGCGCAGGCTCACACGACCGCCCCGGTGATGCCCAGTGCGCTCGCGAGGTTGGTGACGCCGACGATGAACGCGACGACCAGCACCAGCATGATGATGCGGCGGACGAACTCGTTGATCTCGCCGCCGAACACCAGCGCCGCACCGCAGGCGACCATGGCGAGCAGGGAGATGGTGAACGCCACCGGACCGGTGATGTCGTTCTTCAGCGTGGTCAGCGGAGTATCCCAGGGCAGGCTGCCGCCCCGGTGGTGGTGGCGTGCGCCGCATGCGGGATGGAGTCGCCGCCAACAAGACCAGCGCGATCAGCAGGAGAGGCAGCCAGTTGCGGCGCCGAAGGACATCGGTGCAGGGTTGCATTCGAGTCACTCCAGCTCGGAAAAACGGTAGTCGCCGTCGGCGAATCCTGTGACGGCCACGACCTCCTCGATGCGTCGGCCGGGGCCGAGTCGGTCTTGACGATGGACACGATCAGGTTCACCGCCTCGGCGATCAGCGCCCGCATCGGGGTCTGGCTGACTTCCGCGATCAGCTGCTCGATTCGCTGCAGGCCGGCGCGTGCGTGGTTGGCGTGAACGGTGCAGACGCCGCCGGGATGGCCGGTGTTCCAGGCCTTCAGGAGCGACAGCGCCTCGCCGCCGCGGACCTCGCCGACGATGATCCGGTCCGGCCGCAGGCGCATCGTCGCCTTCAGCAGCCGCTGCATGTCGACGGTATCGGTCGCCCGCATGATCACCGCGTTCTTGGCGGCGCACTGGATTTCGGCCGTATCCTCGATGATGACGAGGCGGTGTCCGGGCGCGGCTCTGACCATCTGGTCGATGATGGCGTTCGTCAGCGTCGTCTTGCCGGTGCCGGTGCCGCCGACGACCAGGATGTTGTGGCGCGTGCAACAGCCGTCTCGATCGCCTCGCGCTGCCGGCCGTCATGATCTCTCTGGCGTTCATACTCTTGCAGTGTGAACACCGCGGAGGCCTTGCGGCGAATCGTGAACACCGGAGCCGACACGACCGGCGGGATCAGGGCCTCGAATCGGGAGCCGTCGAGCGGCAGCTCACATTCGAGGATCGGATTCTCGCGCGTGACGGTGCTGCGCAACGTGCTGGCAACGGTCGCAATGAAGGATTCCGCCGTCGCGGGCGGCATCGTTCCCGCCGGCTGCATCGGCTGGCCAAGGCGGTCGACCCAGACCGTCCCGTCCGCATTCAGCATCAACTCGACGACATCCGATTCGCGCAGCAGCCCGCAGAAAGCGCCGAGCTGGCGCTTCATGCTTTCCGCAAGCCGGCGCGCCTGTTCCTCGCGAGTTGAGGTTTTTCCTGAATCCCCCATCCTGGGCCTTTAGGGTGCGGTGCCTTTGCTTGCGTCGTCTGTCGCTACACGTTACAACGTGTAGGCATACGCAACGACAACGGATTTTCGATAGTGTCAAAAATGGGTCGCCGAACCACTCGAAGTGGTTTGCCGGAGATGGCTATACAAAATATAGGTTAGCGCCAGCGATGACCGAAAGGAGGTGCGCTATCTCGCGGGCGGAGTGCGACCGGGTCGTTTTCGGAGTAGCTCTCTGACATCTTCCCTGACAACTCTCGCGAGAGTTGTCAATGTGGCGAGAGTGATGTTTGCACGGCCGGCTTCGACCCAAGACACGTATTGTTGCGTCAGGCCGGTCCGTTCAGCGAGCTGAGCTTGGGTCAGGCCCGCCGTTACTCGGGCAGCGCGCAGGTTCTGGCCAAAGACGGTCCGCAAATCGTCGGGAACGGGCTCATCGCTCTTTGGCGGTTCCCGCAGCGGCCGCCTCGCCATCCTGTCGCATCCTAGCGTTTCTGAGTTGCAATACATTTATCCTATCCAGGACCTGTATAATAGCAGGAGTTGACCTGTCGATTTAGGCGATAATCCGGTTTCGGGGCTCATTCTGGGCACCGAATCGGGAGGCGGGTGAAGATCACGGGAACGTGATGCGGAACCGATGCGCCGGCTACGGCGACGACGACGAGCGGCGCGCTGTCCTGCCCTATTCGGAACAACCGCACTGGACGGCTCGACAAGGCGACGCCCCGACGCGGCCCACAGGGCTCTGGTGCAGATAGCCGGAAGAAGGAAACTACTTCGTCGTGCAGGCTTCAGGCCTGAAGGCGCGGCGTTCCAGACCGCAGGTGCAGTCCGGCCTTACGAACTGTCCCCTTCCGGATGCGGTGCAGCAGCTCGATGCCGGCTATTTGCGCCAGAGCGGTCTGATGATGTCCTGGCGCGAGTTTCGATCCTATCGTCGGGCTAGATCCCGATAGCCGCTTTCACCCGCTCCGCCGTCAGCGGCAGCTCTCTGATCCTCACCCCGGCTGCATCGGCGAGGGCATTGGCGATCGCAGCGGCAGTCGGACCCCGTGCTGCTTCGCTGGTACCGAGAAAAGGCTGCCCCGGGCGATCGCAGCAACGGTGGGGCGGTTCTCAAGGTCGCCGTGCTCGCCGGACTCGGCCTGGTGTGTCTGCCGATCTATCTCGTCGGCGATTTGCTGCAGTCGGGGCGGCTGGTGGCGGTTCTGGACGAATACACCCCGCCGCCGCTAACGCTCCGCGCACTCTATCCGCACAACCGTCATCTATCGGCTAAGGTCCGCACGTTCGCGACTTTCTTGCCGCGCGCTTTGGGCGAGAACCACCCTGGGACAGCTGGTGCCGCTCCCCCAGCGAACAGTCTGCGGTGTCCGCTCCTCACCGAAGGACGATGATCGGAAGCTCCACCAAGGCTCGTCGTTCGAAAACTCCAGCGGACGCTCCATGACCTTGTGCTTCGGATAGGAGCCATGGGTCACGAGCGAACAAGGATTCGGTCAGGACTAGACGGGCTGCCGGCAGTTCGTCGATCCAGTCGGTTGATGCGGCGCCGGGATCGGTTCGACTCTGAGGTGAGCATTCGAGAGGATCGCTCCGTCTATTTATCAAGTAAGCGCGCGACTGGCTTCGGGGCATGGGCGGCGGTTCAGTACAACGCGCGCATCCTTCAGCACTGCCTCAGTAAGCAGACCCTTTGCCAGCGGGACTGCTCGCCTCTTCAGTGCCAATTCCGGACCTTTCCAGATTTGCCCGACCCGTGACTACACGTCCCGTCTGACGACGACGTGCCGCACGACGGTCTCATTGGGGCGCAGGATGCGCGGGACCGGAGCACGTGCGCAGCCACGCACCCCGACCTGATGTTGGGAGTATGTACGAAACGTCTCACCCATGATGAGATAACGAGGATGCGTATACACGGAAATTATACCGTGAGCCCGGCTCGTACCGCCCCGCTTGCACCTTCGGCAGCTATTGTTGCTGCCGTATGCGGCGCCGAAATCCTTGGCCTGGCGGGATACTCAACCGTACCGGCGCTCCTCCCGCAATTCATCGAGGCCTGGTCTCTGACCAACACGCAGGCCGGCTGGCTCGCCGGAATCGTGTCCGCGGGCTATATGCTGGCCGTCGTGCCTCTGGTCAGCCTGACCGATCGCCAGCCCGCCCGACGGATCTATCTCGCATCAAGCGCGCTCAGCGCGCTGTCCTGTTTCGGCATTGCGCTGTGCGACAGTCTGCTCCCGGCGCTTGCGATTCCGGGCCGTCGCCGGCATCGCGCTCGCCGGCATGTACATGCCCGGCCTGCACGCGCTCACTGAGGGTGTCGAGGGGACCATGCGGGCGCGCATTGCGGCGTGGTATACCAGTTCGTTCACCATCGGCGCGTCACTGTCGTTCCTCCTCGGCAGGATCGGAACGCTCTTGGGCTGGCGCAGCGCTTTTGTTCTCGCCGGCATCCTCAGTACCGCCGGTGTCCTGATTGCGTGGGCTGCACTGCCGCGGGCGGATCCCGGAGTCGCCAAGGCGCCGCGGCCGGTCCTCGATATCCGACCGGTTCTCGGCAATCGCGACGCCCTCATCCTGATCTTTGGGTATGCCGCGGCGATCTGGGGTTCGGTCGGATTGCGGCAGTGGATCGTCGTCTTTCTCGCGTTCTGTGCCGCGGATCAGGCCGGCTGCTCCCGCGCAAGCCTGGATCATGCTGGCGGTCGGTGCGCTGATCAGTTTCCTCGGCGTCCCCGCCGGTCTTCTCGGCAACGAGCTGTCGATCCGCTACGGCCTGCGCAACATCGCGACCCTTGTCTTCCTGCTGTCGGCGTTTGCGGGCGGCCTGTTCGGCTTCACAGCGATGCTGCCTTACATCGCCGTCGTATGGCTGGCCGTGGTCACTGGCTTCATCGTGCAGGGAAACTTCTCCAACCTCACTTCGGGTGTCCTCGCCGTCGCCGCCCCGCGGCACAGAGGGGCGACGATCGGACTGTATTCCTGTGTCGGCTTTGGCGGCGGGTTCCTCGGAACGCTCCTGTTCGGCGTCACGCTCGATCAATTCGGCGGCACATCACAGCTCGCCGCCTGGACACTGAGCTTCGGCACCTGTGGGCTCGCTTGTTTGGCCGGTGCTGCCGCCACGATTTTCCTGTCCCGAGACATTTGGCAACGGCGACCCTAGAGGCTCCGCTTGGTTAGGACCGAACCGGTGATGGGCATCGTCCGGGGCACAGTCCGCGCTTTGGAGTTCTCGCGATTGGCTGTTCGGCGTCAGGTGGCGAAAACTCTCTCACCCGCGTCAGATTTCCCGATCGAGGTTCTTGGCCTTCGGTAGGATAAGAGCGAAAAGCTCCCGGCGGCCGAGCTCGACCTTGGAGCCGGCCTCGCCCTGTGCGCCGCGGGCCCCACGATCGGCGTCGATCCGGTTCATCGGGTGTTCGGTCAGCACGCCGCTCGTCCCGCAACCGGCATCTCTAGGCCTGCAACAAAGTCGTCACATACGTATTGGCGGATCACTTCGGCAGACGCTATTCTGTCAAAATATCGAAATGTCCCGGCAACGGGGCTCAGATAACATCATCTCAGATAACATCATAGGGAGGAAGCCATGAAAGGCGAAAATCGGCCGGTCGAGCTAGGCCGTCGCCAATTCCTACGGCGCGGGGCCACCGCGGCGGCTGCAACCGTCGCCGCCGGAGTGACGCCGCGACAGGGCAGCGCAACGCCGGCTCTTGCTCGAGTCAGCTACCCCAGCCGCAAGCTCGCAAACGTCAAGGATTTGAAGACCGACCAGCCGGTGCAGATCGCCTATCCCGACAAGGATTCGCCCGGGGTGATCATCAAACTTGGGCGAACCGTGGATGGCGGCGTCGGTCCCAGTGGCGACATCGTCGCTTTCTCGACGCTGTGCCCGCACAAGGGGTATCCACTCGGCTATGGCCCTGCCGATAAGACGCTGAACTGCCCGGGGCACTATTCGCGGTTCGATTGCGAGAAGGGGGGTCAGCAGATCTGGGGCCACGCAACGCAAAACCTCGCGCAATTTCGGCTTCGCGTTGCCGCCAATGGCGACATCTATGCCGAGGGCGTGGACGAACTGATCTATGGCCGTCTCAGCAATACCTTGACGGCGTGAGGGGAGGGAGACGAGCGATGGCCTACAAACGCAACATCGACCGCCTGCCGATCCCGCCAAAAGACGCAAAAGTGCAGAACGTCACCTGCCCGTTCTGCATTGTCGGATGCGGTTACAAGGCGATCAGCTGGCCTGTCGACAAACAGGGCGGACCAAGGGCGACCGACAACTTTTTCGGCACTGATCTAACCCGCCGACAGGAGGCCGAGACTGCAAACTGGTTCTCGCCGGCCATGTACAACATCGTCAAGCAGAACGGCCGCGAGGTGCACCTCGTCATCAAGCCCGACAAGCAGTGTGAAGTGAATTCGGGCCTCGGTTCGATCCGGGGTGCCCGGCAAGGGGAACTCTCCTTCTCGACGATCACCGGCACGCAAGGCCAGCGGCTCACCGAGCCACTCGTCTATCGCTACGGCCGCATGCTCCCGACCTCCTGGGATGACGCACTGTGGCTCGCTGCCGAGGTGACCCGCTGCGTCATCGAGGAGCAGGGCGAGGATGGTCTGATCGTCTCCGCCTTTGACCACGGCGGTGCCGGCGGCGGTTACGAAAACACCTGGGCCACCGGCAAGCTCTATTTCGATAGCATGAAGATCAAGAACATCCGAATCCACAATCGGCCGGCCTACAATTCCGAGGTCCATGCCACCCGCGACATGGGCGTAGGCGAGCTGAACAATTGCTACGAG
>CAVOWP010000032.1:0-50549 GCA_963700185.1 uncultured Alphaproteobacteria bacterium | reverse complement strand
CCGATAAACATACGCCGTGCCGGAAGGCTTCTTCCCTACGCAGGGGTGCCGCCGGATGGCGCGGATGCTGTTGCAATTCAACAGCGGGTGCTGTTGATGTAGCGATCGGCAAGGCAGCTTGAGCCTGTCTGACGACGGCTGTGATGGGAGGATGGCCATGAGTTCGGTTTTGTCGAGCTCGCGAACATTGTTGCTCGCGGCGATGGCGGCGGGCGTTTTCGCCGCCCCATGGCCGGTGACTGCGCAACAGGCGCCGTCGAGCCCGGCACCTGCCGCCGCTCCGGCGGCACCCGCGACGGCGCAGACCCCAACGCCGCCGCCGTCATGGATGCAGGGCGCGCCTAGCGCGGCCGAGGAGTTCTCATCTCGCGCCGCAGGTGCCGCCGCCGATTCCGACCGCCGCCGACAAGCTGCCGGTGGCAGCGCTGAAACTGCCGAAAAACTTCCATCTCGAGGTCTATGCCAGCGGCGTGCCGAACGCGCGCTCGCTGCGGATCGACGACAAGGGGACAGTCTTCGTCAGCACTCGAACCCTCGGCCGGGTCTATGCGATCGTCGACAGCAACGGCAAGCGTGAGCTCAAAACGCTCGCCACCGGGCTGAATTCGCCGAACGGCATCGCCCTCCACAATGGCACCCTCTATATCGCCGAGATCGACAAGATTTCGAAGATCGACAATATCGAAAGCCAACTCGACACCCCGCCGAAGCCGACCGTCATTTACAGCGATTTGCCGAACGACGCGCCGCACGGCTGGAAGTTTTTGACCGTCGGGCCCGACAACAAGCTCTATTTCAACATCGGTGCGCCGTGCAACAACTGCATGCCGCCGCCGACCCACGCCCAGATCCGTCGGATCAACCTGGACGGCAGCGGGATGGAGGTCGTCGCACGCGGCGTCCGCCAGATCGTCGGCATGGATTGGCATCCGGTGCTGAAGCAGATGTATTTCACCGAAAACCAGCGCGACTGGCTGTCGGAGGACCAGCCGAACGATAAGCTCAACCGCCTGGCTCACCCCGGCCAGGACAATTTCGGCTATCCCTATTGCGGCGGCGGCGACATCCCCGACCCGCAATTCGGCTGGGGCCACAGCTGCAATGAGTTCACCAAGCCAGTGGCGCAGCTGGGGCCGCATTCGGCGCCGCTCGGCCTGCGCTTCTATACCGGCCGCATGTTCCCGCACGAATACGACAACGCGCTCTTCATCGTGCGCCACGGCTCGTGGAACAAAACAAAGAAGATCGGTGGCGACATCCTCGTGGCCAAGCTCAACGCCGACGGGTCGGTGAAGTCGATCCAGCCCTTCATCACCGGCTTTCTGCAAGACAACAAATATGTCGGCAGGCCGGTCGATGTGGAGCTGATGAAAGACGGCTCGATGCTGATCTCGGACGACTGGAACGGTGCCGTCTATCGCTTGACCTACGGTTTGCAGCGCGTCAGCGCGCGCCACTAGGCGGAGCGTCATGAAGCGTGCCGGAGGAGCCTGCGCCTTTGCCGCAGCGCTCTTGACCGGCGCGCTTTCTACCTCCGCGGCGGCGCCGCCGGAGAGGCTCGAGCCCTGCCTTGCCTGCCATGGCGCAAACGGCCAATCGGAAACCGAAGATGTGCTATCGCTCGGGGCGCAGCCCGCGAAATACACACTGATCCAGCTCTTCATGTTTCGCGAAAAGCTGCGCCCGGTCGAGCCGATGACCGAGCTGACCCAAGACTGGACCGACGCGGATCTGCAACAGGCGGCGGATTTCATCGCCACGCTGCCGCCGCCAAAGCCGTCGGCCGATTCTGGCGACCCGGCGCGCCTCGAGCGGGCCCGCACGCTGGTCGAGCAGAGCCATTGCAATGTCTGCCATCGCGCGGATTTTTCCGGGCAGGAAAATGTCCCGCGGCTCGCTGGCCAGCACGAGGATTACCTGTTGAAAGCGCTGCGCGAATACAAGAGTGGTGCCCGGCACGGCTACGAGCCGACGATGGCCGAGGTATTGCAGCCGATCGACGACGCGCAGCTCGTCGAGTTTGCCTATTACCTGTCACGGCTGCCCTGACCGAGGGTTCGGTCCCCTGCCTCACGCAGGGCGCGCCAGAGACGCTCGGGGGTGGCGGGCATTTCTATGTGACGGAGGCCGAGCGGTGAGAGGGCGTCGGCGAGGGCATTGGCAACGGCGGGGAGGGCGCCGACATTGCCGGCTTCGCCGGCGCCCTTGACGCCAAGCGGGTTGGTCTTCGTCGGCACCGGGTTGCTGTCGCAATGGATCGCCGAGAGATCGCCCGCGCGCGGCATCGCGTAGTCCATGAACGAACCGGTCAGGAGCTGGCCCGAGGCCGGGTCGAAGCGGATGTCCTCCATCAGCACCTGGCCGACGCCTTGGGCGATGCCGCCGCAGATCTGGCCCTCGAGCAACAGCGGGTTCATGACCGTGCCGACATCGTCGACGACGCTGTAGCGTGAAATTTCGACCTCCCCGGTGTCAGTGTCGATTTCCAGCTCGCAGATATGGCAGCCATTCGGGAAGTTCTGCTCTTTGCAGCTGAAGGTGGCGCCGGCAATCAAGCCGAGGTCTATCCCCTCCGGCAGGTTCTGCGGATTCAACGACTCCTTCGCAACTTCCCCGATGGTCAACCTGCGGTTCGAGCGGGGCGCAGAGAATAGTCCGTCGTCGAAATCGATCTCGTCGCCATCGGCGCCGAGGACGGACGCGGCGATGGCCTTGGCTTTGGTGACTATTCTCTCGGTTGCGAGATGCACTGCCGACCCGCCGAGTGCTGCCGAACGCGAGCCGCCGGTGCCTTCGCCGATCGCCACTTTGTCCGTGTCGCCCTGCACGTAATGCACCTGATCGGGATGTATGCCGAGCCGGTCACACAACAGCTGTTTGTAGACGGTCTCGTGCCCTTGACCCTGGGTGATGGACCCCGACAGCAAGGTGACGGTGCCCGTGCGGTCGAAGCGGATTTCCGCCGCTTCGAAGCCGCCTGCCGCCGCACGCTCGATAGTGTTCGAGATCCCGAAACCGCGCAATTTGCCGCGTCCGCGCGCTTCTGCGCGGCGCTCCTCGAACCCGACGAAATCGGCGAGGTCGAGCGCCATGTCGAGGCTCTTCTCGAATTCGCCGCAGTCGTAAATAAAGGTGAGACCGGATTTGAATGGCATCGCCTCGGGCGGGATCATGTTGCGGCGGCGCAATTCGATCGGTTCGATGCCGAGCTCGGCGGCCGCGAGATCTACCATTCGTTCGATGACGTAGGCCGCCTCAGGACGGCCATTCCCGCGATAGGCGCGCATCGGGTTGGTGTTCGTGTAGACGGCGGTCACATCGGCATGCACCGCCGGGGTGCGGTAGACGCCGGCCAAGGTTCCGAGATTGGCGACAAAGGCGTTGGAGCCGGCTTGCGGGTAGGCTCCTACCGCGGCGATTGTCTTAACCCGCAGGCTGAGAAACTGGCCTTCGGCATCCAATGCCAGCTCGGCCTCGGTGACGTTGTCGCGGGCCTGGGCGTCGCCGAGGAAGGACTTGGTCCGCGTGCTCGTCCATTTGACCGGCCGTCCAGTCAGTTTGGAAGCGCGCAACACCAGCGCGACCTCGTTGTAGATCGCCGACTTCATGCCGAAGCTGCCGCCGATGTCGCCGGCGACGACGCGCACCTTGCTTTCCGGGACCTTGAGGATCTGCCGGGCCAGTTCCGAGCGGTAGGCGTGCGTGCGCTGCAGGGTCGTGTAGATCGTGTAATGGTCGGCCGCAGGGTTGTAGTCGCCGATGCAGCCCCGCGGTTCCATCGTCGCCGCAGTCACCCGGTTGACGACGAACCGGTGGCGGATGACATGCGCGGCACGCTCGAAGGCGGCGTCGGCCGCGGCCTTGTCGCCTTCGAGATAGACAAAGGAGATGTTGTCGGGGCAGTCGTCCCAAACCCGGGGTGCGCCGGGCTGCAATGCTTCCGCGGTCGAGACGATCGCCGGCAGGGGCTCGTATTCGACCGCAATCAATTCCGCCGCGTCAGCCGCCTGATGCGCGCTCTCGGCAACAACAAAGGCGACGTAGTCGCCGACCCAGCGCACCCGATCCTTGACCAACGCCGGGTATCGCGGTCGGTACGCGGCCGAGCCGTCGCGCCGTTTGTTGCCCGACGCCGTGGGCAGGTCGCCCCACCCCGAGGCTTCCCAATCCGCGCCGGTCACGACAGCGAGCACGCCAGGCGCGGCTTTGGCCGAGGTCGCGTCGATCGAGCGGATCCGGGCATGCGCATGCGGCGAGCGCAGCACGTGGCCGAACGCCATGCGCGGCAACACCATGTCGTCGACATAGCGCCCCCCGCCGCGTAACAGCCGCGGATCCTCGAACCGCGGCACCGCCTGCCCTAGTGCGAACTCACCCATACAATCCCCTCCGACCGGAAGAACACGCACCCGCAGCATAATCCTTCGTAAAGGGGCGCGCTGGCTGTTTTTGCTGTTATCTGCAGCCAGTTATCAGCGAGGGATCATCTGTGAGCCGCAGAAATCCTGGGAATCGGCAATTTCGAAACTGAAACAACAGCGACGATGCTGGCTGTTACCGCTGTTATTGGTGTTCTTTCTGCAAAATCGCCTCCCTTTGGCGGACCTTCGAGATTTAGCATTTTATCGGAGCAAGAAATTATCATATTAATGCTAAAAAATCAACCATTAGAGACAAACAAATTGACTTCTGCTATACAACGCTGTATATTTGAGACAAAAGTCGACAACTGCACACGGCTGAATGACTTCCAAAGGTTGTCGAGGTTTTCAAAGCGTCCGTAGGGAGAGGGCCATGAAGTGGGATCGTATCGCTGTCCCAATCGTAGCGACGGGTTTTGTTGCGGCTTTGGGTTTAGCGTGTGCCCGTGCGGATGTCGGCGACAAAGCGCCGGCGACAGCAAAGAGCAGCGAGGTCGATTTTCCGATTTCCTGCGGCTCGGCGGCGCAGAAGAAGTTCAACCAGGCCGTCTGGATTTTGCACTCCTTCTGGTACGACGAAGCGGTGAAGGCCTTTACTGCCGTGACCGCAATCGAGCCCGATTGCGCGATGGGCTATTGGGGTGTGGCGATGAGCCAATGGTACCCGCTGTGGTACCCGCCCAATGCCGCGGCGCTGAAGGCGGGCTCGGAGGCGGTCGAGAAGGCGATGGCCGCGAAGCAGAAGACCGACCGCGAAAGCGATTACATCGCGGCGATCGCGAGCTTCTACCGGGACAACGACAAGGTCGATCACCGCACCCGCGCTGTTGCTTACGAAAAAGCCATGGAGCAGGTGCACCTGGGCTATCCCGATGATCGCGAAGCCGGCGTGTTCTATTCCCTCTCGCTGGTGGCAACCGCGCCGCCGACCGACAAGACCTACGCCAATCAGAAAAAGGCGAAGGCGATCCTCGATAAGGTCAATGCGGAGGTGCCCAATCATCCGGGTGTCGCGCATTATCTGATCCACGCCAACGATTCCCCGGCAATGGCGGAGGACGGGCTGACCGCGGCGCTGTGCTATGCCGAGATCGCGCCGGCGGTGCCGCATGCACTGCACATGCCGTCCCATATCTTCACCCGTCTGGGAATGTGGCGGCAATCGATCGATGCCAACCAAGCGGCGACAGCTGCCGGACTCGCCTATGTCAGGGAGGAGCTCGGCCCTGACGCCTTTAATGGCGAGGCCGTCCACTCGATGGATTATATGGAATACGCCTACCTGCAGACCGGACAGGACCGTCAAGCGAAACAGGTCGTCGAGCAGCTGCAAAGTTTTGGACGAGCCAATGTACCGAACCTGCCCATGGCCTATGCGATCGCAGCGATACCGGCGCGCTACGCGTTGGAGCGCCGGAACTGGACGGAGGCAGCGGCCCTCACCGTGCCGCCGATGGCTTTTCCCTGGGAGCGCTTCCCATGGGCGGAGGCGATGATCTCCTATACGCGGGCGCTCGGCGCAGCTCACACCGGCGATGTTGCCGGCGCAGAGACGCAAATCGCCAAGCTGCGGTCTTTGAAGGAAAAGCTCGACCAGGCCAAGGACGAATACTGGGCCAAGCAAGTTGAGGTCCAGCGGCTGGCCGCCTCCGGAATCCTCGCGCATGTGAAGGGCAACGACAAGCAGGCCGTCGAGCTGGTGCGCGCCGCGGCCGATCTCGATGCCACGATGGACAAGCATCCCGCGACCCCGGCCGAGGTTCTGCCGGCGCGCGAGCTGCTCGCCGACTTGCTGCTCGAGGTCAATGAGCCGGCCGCGGCGCTGAAGGAATACGAACAGTCCGTGGGCACCGAGCGCAACCGCTTCCGCAGCATCCTTGGAATCGCACGGGCAGCCAAGCAGACCGGGGATACGCCAAAGGCGCGCGAGGCTTACGGCAAGCTCGTCACCTTGGCAAGCGCCGACACCGACCGCCCGGAACTCGCCGAAGCTAAGGCGTTTTTGGCGAATTGAACGATCTCGGGCGAGAAACCCTCACCCCGCCTCGCTCCGCTCGGCACCCTCTCCCGCACCGCGGGAGAGGGTGGGACCAAGCCCAAAGGGCTTGGTGGGTGAGGGCCGTTCAGTTCCCGAGGTGGAAGAACTCGACGGCGTTGCCCGCCCAGATCTTACGCTTTTCGGGTTCCGGGACGTCGGCGTAGATCTTGTCGATGATCGGGCGCGAATTGGGCCATTCGTTCTCGATGTGCGGGAAGTCGGTCGCGAACATGATGCGGTCCACGCCGACATGCTGGCGCTCCTCGATTGCCACCCGCTCGTACTGCACGCTGAAATAGACGTGCTCGCGCACATAATGGCTGGGTAATTCTTTCAATGGCTTGAACCCAAGATATTCCTGCGCCCAGCCGAGATGACGCTGGTACCAAAGATCCATGTGCTCGAGCCAGAACGGGACCCAGCCGAGCCGGGTCTCAGCAAAAAAGATCTTGAGCTTCGGATGACGCTCGAACACCCCGGCAAGCACCAGTTGCGCGATGCTGACCGACGGCGCCAATCCGAAATTGCACAGCCATTCGAGGAACGGCCGGCGCAGCCGCTGCATGATTACCGGGTCTTCCTTCGGGTACTTGAAGGTGGGCTGCGTCGCGCGCGCCCCGGTGCGGTAGAACTGGACATGCACGGTGACGGGCATTTCCATATCGACCGCTGCGGCCCAGAATTTGTCGTCCTCCGGGGTCGGGTAGCCTTTAGCACTGGGTAACGCGCCCAATAGGATCCCTTTGAGGCCGAGCTTTTTGCAATGCTTCATCTCGGCGATCGCGTCGTCGACATTGGTGATCGGGATCACCCCCATGCCGATCAGACGGTCGGGTGCTACGGCGCAGTATTCTTCGGCGAGCCAATCGTTGTAGCCGCGGATCACCGCCTTGTAGACCTCGTCATGCGCGATATTGCGCCAGAAGACGGGGCCGGCGACCATCGCCGCGAACAGAACCTCGGCGTCCATGCCGTCCTGGTCCTGCTCCCGGACGCGCTGCTCGGGCGAGCCGGTTCCGGCGGCGTCGGCGACCTTGAGGCCGAAGGGCTGCCACGTCCCCTCGGCCCGGCCGGCGCGCAAATCGAGGAAATTAGCTTCCAGCAGCGGCTGCCCCTCGATCATCAGCGCGTCCCCGCCATCCGGCAGATGGACGGTATGCGGCGCGCGGTCGCGATGCTTCTCCGGCACCCGATGCACCCACCGCTCCGGCGGCACTTCGAGATGCCCGTCGCTCGACATCAGCCTGTATTCGCGCGCCATGTTACCCTCCGTTCGTAATCCTGAAGAGGCCCCTCACCCTGACCCTAGGACCCCCGCCCTAACCCTCCCCCGCTCGCGGGGGAGGGAAGGGTGGGGGCATGCGGGAGAGAGAGGGAGGCTCGTATTGCACCAACGCGCCGGGCGCGGGGCAATATTCGAGACACTCGCCGCAGCCAGTGCATTTCAATTCCTGCACCTCGTAGAGGTGCCGCGGTTCCAGGAGCATCGGGCGAATAGCCGATTCCGGGCAGACCTCGCGGCAGAGGCCGCAGGAATTGCAGATCGCGTAGTCGATCCGCACCTTCATTTGATGCCGCCAACTTGGTGCAGCAGATAATCCAGCGCATCTTCGACCGGCTTCTGGGTTTCGTCGGTCGCGCACAGGAAATCGATCTGGAACTTGCCTTCCATGAAATGCATCAGCTCTTCGTCGCGCTGGCTGAGGTGCTCGTGCCGAACCAGCGGATCATCGACCCGGTCGAGATAGGCCATGATGCCGATGCAGGCATTGGCTTCCTGGTAATAGTTCTGCGCGGCGCGGGCCAACGGGTGGATGTGCGGGAACATCATTGAGAGGCCGAAATAGGCGGGCAACGGCTGGGTATTGGCCTGTGCGATGTCCATCAACTCGCGTTCGTTTTTGATCCAACCTTTGCCGAGCAACACGTCGGCGTGCAGTTTGCTGTGCTTGCATTCGTCCCAGATCTGGCGGGCGCGCATGCGCTGCAGATCGATGTAGCGCTCCTGGTCGGCGATATCGACCGACAAGAGCTGCCCCGACATCTGCTTGATCGACATGTGCACGCCCTCGGCGGCATAGCCCCGTAGCGCGCGCTCCTTCTTCCAAGCCTCGTCGTTGCGGCCCAGTTCCTCCTCGATCTCGCCGAGCGTACGCTGCAGTGAAATTTCCCAGCCCTTGAGGCATTTCTCCCGGGTCAGCCGCAGCCGGAACTCGGCCCCCGGCGCGCCCGGCATCGTCGGCCACACCCATTTGTCCAGAAACCAGTCGAGGATCGGATGCATGGGTCAAGCCTCCTGCCAGGTTTCGGGTGGCGGCGGAACCATCGAGCGGCCGCTCTCGACCTCGACGATCGAGCCTTCCGCCGGGCAATACATCAGACACGCGGTGCAGCCGGGGTAAGTGCATTTCTGCAGATCGATCTCGATACGGTGCAACGGCTCCAGAGCGACATAGACCGCGTTGATGTCGATCTCGCGGCAGACGATGTAGCACATGCGGCATTCGGTGCAGTGCTGGTGATCGATTTTCAGGCTGGGCATGCCGGTGTCCTTCAATCGGTTACTTGCCGACGAGGTGCTGGTGGAGCGGGCGCCTCTCGCCCGAGTACAAAGGCGCTGAGCTCGCCCAAGAACCGCCCGTAATCGCGCTTGGCCACGCCGCAGGCCCAGCGGCACAGTTCGGCCTCGACGGGCTTAGTCACAAACTCTTCGACGATGCGCCGGCCCATGTTGATGTGGCTGCGGTTCTCGACGAATTGGCTCTCGAGCACGCCCTTCAGGTCGGGGTCGGCGACCGATTCCACCAATCCCTCCATCCAGCCGAGCTCGAGGATCTTGGGTCCCAAATTCAACGCCGCAATCCGGATCGGATGCGGGTAGGTGGCCAGGTTGCGCAATGAGAAGACGTAATGGGCCAGGGCCGAATCCAGCACGAAACAGCCGGAGGGGTGGCGAAAGGCGTCTTTCTGCGTGGCGGCGAACCCCTTGCGCAGCAATGCGTCGAGGTAGAGCATCTCGTGCGTCGACTCGTCGACGATCTGCTTCGAGAACAAGTATTTGATCGAGGGCGGGAAGTCGTTGACTTCGAGCCCCTGACCCCAACCGCCGTAGATGTAATAGAACATCCGCTCGAGGGTCCACAGCCGGCCGATCAGCCGGTGCGCCGCCTCATCATCCAGGCCATCGCGACGGATGGCCCGGATCACGTCCTCCACCGGTGTTGCGCGGCTCTCACTGCGGCTTTTCTCGATCAGCTCCCGCGCTAAGTCCCTTCCCGGTAGCTCGGGCATAGTTTAGAGCCCGACCCGAAGTGAATCTCCTACACTTGACGGGTTATCCGTCATTCCCGCGGAAGCGGGAACCCAGGGCGGCGCGGCCGCAGCAATTGCCCCCCTGTTCAAGCCAGGGGCAGGCCCTGGACCCCCGCTTTCGCGGGGGTGACGAGAACCCAAGGGATGAGCGCGGATCACAGATCCTACGGCTCGAAGACGGCGAAGCACTTGTTCGAGTTGAAGATGTAGCTCTGCACGTAGGAAGTTTCGGTTGGCCGCCGCCCGAGCTCGTTCATTGCGCCGACCAGGCACATCCAGTTCAGGACCTCCTGCTGTCCGCTGTCCTCGATCGCGCTCAGCGGCCGCTGCCGCCACGTCGCGTAATCGCCGGCCTGCAATGCGTCATACAGAGCGCGGTCGGCCTCGACGTCGGGGTAGAGCAGGTAATGCTTGGGCGTCAGAAAGGCGTGCGACCAGCTGGAGGACGCGATCAGCGCGACCCGCCACGGACTTTTCTCGACGACCCTGGCGCAAGCCGCTCCGAGATCGAAACAGCGCCACGGGGCAGGGGAGGGGGGGTCGAGCTGGTCTTCGGACGGGAACTGGCTCAACCCGCGCGCGCCGGCCTGTTGCGCAACGACCCGACGGCCGTAGCAATTCACCTGGAACGGCACCACCGGATAGGGAAAACCCTTGCGGTCGTAATCGAGGAACAACAGCGTATTGAGAAACGCATGGCCGAGCTGGTGATGCAGCGGCTTGTAGGCATAGGAGACGTCGAACCCGGCCTCCAGCATGCCGCCGACGATGAACTTCCCGGCATCGCGATGGCCTGGATATTCGAAGGTCTTCTCCGTCGGCTCCTTCCAGACATTGGGGCCGCGATAGTATTGCCACGGTTTGGTCGTCAGCGATTCATAGGCCAGCACGCAAAACGGCGGGATGATGTCTTCCTTGAAGTTCTCGTATTGGTCATCGCCCCAGATCACGACGAGATCAGGATCGAATTCGTCCAACACCCGCCGGGCATTGCGAAAGCCGGTGAGGAGCGCCTCGCGGTGGTGTCTGGCGGCGGTCAACCCAGCGTCGGCGCCGTATTCCTCGCGCATGGCCGCGGGCCAGCCTTCCGGGTGCCGCATCCTTTCCGGGACCGCCGGGTCGTCGAGGGCACGCTTGAGAATACGGCCGAGATTCTCGTCGGTTCCCGAGAGCGGCGGAAAGTGAGTGACGCCGAGGCCCAGTATCTGTCCCATGCCATCCTCCCTTGAGTACGTCGAGGCACGATAGGCTTTGGTCGAGCGGCAAACAAGCGAAGTTCAGTTGCCTTCACCCCGACGATTCGGCGGCTCCTTCGAGGTAGGCGGGGTCTGGGAGAGGCGGGGAGGGCAGAATCCGCCGTGAGAGGCCGCGATCGTTGCACCGTTCGGCTCGCTTGTGGCAAGAGACGAGTGAGGATTGCAGGCAGCGGGTTCTATTTAATGACGTCTCCACGAGTGAGCCGCCGGCTGATCTTTATGGTTCCGTTCATTGCCGCCTCCGGCGTTGCGGTCCGGCGGGCGGGAGCGGGCGAGGGTGACTTCTACGCATTCCTGTCGGGGGTGCGTCGTGACGCTGCGGCACAAGGGGTTCGGGCGCCGACGATCGAAGTCGCGCTGCGCAACACGCAATACCTGCCGCACGTCATCGAGCTCGACCGCAAGCAGCCCGAACGCACGATGACGTTCGGCGAGTACCTCGAAAAGGTCGTCACGTCCCAGCGCATGGACGGCGCACGCTCCCAGTTGACCGAAAATCGAACGCTCCTCGAGGGGATCTGGCGGCGGTTCAATGTCGAGCCGCGCTTTATCGTGGCCCTGTGGGGGATCGAAAGCGATTTCGGCAAGGTCATGGGCAATTACGCGGTGGTCTCGGCGCTCGCCACGCTCGCCTATGACGGGCGCCGCAGCTCGTATTTTCGCGGCGAGCTGATCTCGGCGTTGCGCATTCTCGACCAGGGGCACATTCGGACGGACAATATGACCGGGTCCTGGGCAGGGGCCATGGGGCAGTGCCAATTCATGCCCTCGACTTTTCTCGGATACGCGGTCGATTACGATGGCGACGGCCGCAAAGATATCTGGAACGACCGGGCCGACGCGCTGGCGTCGATCGCGAATTTCATCGCCCGGCTGGGTTGGCGCGGCGGCGAGGGTTGGGGCCGCGAGGTCATGCTGCCCGCCGGGTTCGACGCGCGCTCCACCGGCCTCGAAGTCAAGCGGCCAACCGGCGAGTGGAGCCGGCTGGGGGTGCGCAGCATCGATGCCGGCCCGCTTGCCGGCCGCGACGGCGAGGCCTCGCTGGTCATGCCGGACGGCTCAGGCGGGCCGGCTTTCCTCGTCTATGACAATTTCCGCACGATCATGAAGTGGAACAAATCCACTTATTTCGCGACCGCGGTCGGGTATCTCGCCGACAGCATGGCGCGAGGCTGATTGCGGCAAAGTCGTCGGGACGGATCTTCGCCCGGGCGGGGGCGTTCTCGGTCCGGAAGAGAGAGTGAGCGAAAATGGCGGATCGGAAAATCCGGAGAGTTTTTATGACGCGCGCGATTGCCGCCGTTATTGCGGTGGTCCTGCTCGCAGCCGGACTTAACGGCCACCCGGCGGCAGGTGCGCGAGGCCACGCCAAGGCAAAGCCCACTGCCGCCGCCCAGGCCCCGGGGAATCGAACCGCGGGCATGGAGACACAAGCCGCGCATGCCTTTGTCATCGAGGCTGATACCGGGACAGTGCTGCTCGACAAGGCCGCCGACGAGCGCATGCCGCCGGCCTCGATGAGCAAGATCATGACCGCCTATGTCGTTTTCGACATGCTGACGCAGGGGCGCGCCAAGCTCGAGGACGAATTGCCGGTCAGCGAGCGCGCCTGGCGGCTGCAAGGCTCGAAGATGTTCGTGCCGATCGGTGGCCGCCTAAAAATTGACGATCTACTGAAAGGTGTGATCATCCAGTCCGGCAACGATGCCTGTCTCGTCCTCGCCGAAGGCCTCGCCGGGAGCGAGGAGGCCTTTGTCGAGCTGATGAACCAGAAGGCAAAGGAAATCGGGCTCAAGGACAGTCATTTTGCCAATGTCGACGGTTTGCCGAGCCCCGACCATTGGATGACCGCGCGCGATTTGGCGACTTTGTCAATGCGGACGATCAAAGACTTTCCCGAGTACTATCACTACTACAGCGAAATGGGGTACGAATATAACAATATCAAACAAGGCAACCGCAACCCGCTGCTCTATAAAGGGGTCGGCGCCGATGGGTTGAAGACTGGCCATACCGAGGAGGCGGGCTACAGCCTGACCGCTTCGGTCAAGCGCGAAGACCGCCGCATCATCCTCGTGCTCGGTGGCCTGCCGACGATGAAAGCCCGCGCCCAGGAAAGCGAGAGGCTGATCGAATGGGCGTTCCGGGAGTTCAACGACTACAAGCTGTTTGCGGCCGGCGACAAGGTCGAGGACGCCGAGGTGTGGCTCGGCTCCGACCCCAAGGTGCCGCTGACCGTCGCCAATAATCTGGTCGTGACCTTGCCTCGCAAGTCGCGCAAGGACATGAAGGTTATAGTGGACTACGATCGCCCCATTCCGGCGCCGGTCAAGAAAGGCCAGACAGTCGGCAAGCTGGTGGTGACCGCTCCCGATGTGCCGCCGACCGAGGTGCCGCTTGTTGCCGGTGCGGATGTCGACCGCATGGCCCCCCTCGGCCGCATCGCCACCCTCGCCGGCTATCTGGTGTGGGGTGGCCGGCGTTGACGTGACGGATCCTCGCGGGCGGTTCATCTCGATCGAGGGCGGCGAAGGCGCCGGCAAGTCGACGCAGGTCGGATTGCTGGTGGCGGCGCTCGACAGCGCCGGGATCCCGGTGCGGGCGACCCGCGAGCCGGGAGGATCGCCCGGCGGCGAGGCAATCCGGCGGCTGGTGCTCGAAGGCGAGGGCAAGCGCTGGGATGCGATCGGCGAAGCCCTGTTGCTCGTCGCCGCACGGCGAGATCACGTCACTCGCGTCGTCGCCCCTGCTCTCGCGCAAGGGGTATGGGTGGTGTCGGACCGGTTCGCCGATTTCACAATCGCCTATCAGGGTTACGGCCGAGGAGTAGCGCTAGAAGACCTCGCCTCATTGCACCGTTTTGCCCTCGGTGATTTCGCACCGGACCTGACCGTGATCCTCGATCTGCCGGTCGAAATCGGGCTCGCCCGTGCTGCCGCACGCTCGCCCGCCGACCGGTTCGAGCGCCTCGACCGCGAATTCCACGAAAAACTGCGCCAAGGGTTCCGGCAGATCGCCGCCGAGAACCCTATTCGCTGCGTCATGGTCGACGCCTCGGGCGACCCCCAGACGGTGCACCGCGCGGTGGCCGGTGCGGCCGAGCAACGGCTCGGCGTGGTCCTCGAGTAGGTCCACGCCGAGAGAGAGTTTGGACTGCAGCAAGACCCTCACCCGCCTCGCTGCGCTCGGTGGGTGAGGGTAGTGCGGCTGCCAGCAAGGTGCGATCATTTCTCCCGAGAGGTGAAGAGGTATGAAAACCTGGGCCGCTGACCGACGATGCAGGCGAAGTGCGTGAGCTGATGTCCGTCGATTGGAGAGGGTTGGCAGACGCGGTTGAATGCAGCTTTGCGTTCGCTAGCCTCCACGTTCGGGAGAGATCGTGGCGATAGAGTTGTCGGCTGGCGCGGCTGCCGGAGCGTTCGCGCCGCGGGAGAACCCGGTGCTCCTCGGCCATGCGGAAGCCGAACGCGAGCTGCGCCGGCTCGTCGAGGCGGGACGGCTGCCGCATGCGATCCTGCTCAGCGGGCCGCGCGGGATCGGCAAGGCGACGCTTGCCTTTCGGCTCGCCCGTTTCCTGCTCGCCGTGCCCGAAGACCTCCCGGCGGAGAGGTTTGGCGAAGCGGGGGAGGGCGGGCTGGCGATCGACGCCGAGAGCGGCGTGTTCCGCCGGGTTGCATCCGGCGGCCATGCCGATCTGCTTACCGTCGAGCGGGCCTACGATCCGCGGCGCCACCGCTTGCGCAGCGACATCATCGTCGAGGATACGCGCGCGATCGCCGGTTTTTTCCGGCTGACTGCCGCCGAGGAGGGGTGGCGCATCGTCATCGTCGACGGTGCCGAGGAAATGAACCGCAACGCCGCGAATGCGTTGCTGAAGATCCTCGAGGAGCCGCCACGGCGGGGGCTGTTGTTGCTAGTGAGCCACAGTCCGGGCCGGCTGTTGCCGACTATCCGCTCACGCTGCCGGCACTTTCCGCTAGCTACGTTACCGCGGTCAATGGTCTTGCAGCTGCTCGAGCAATACCGCCCCGAACTCGCTCGATCTGAGGCCGAGGCGCTGTCGCGGCTGGCCGAGGGCAGCATCGGTCGGGCGATCGAGCTCGCAGACGCCGGCGGGTTGGCGCTCTACCGGTCAATTCTAAGCGCTCTGGCGCAGGTTCCGCGCGTCGACGTCGCCGACCTCTACGCCTTCGCCGACAAGCTCGCCCGCTCCGACGCGGAAGAGGCCTACCGCGCCTGCGAAGAGCTGCTGTCGCAGTTTCTTGCCAAGATGGCCCTTCGTGCCGCCGGTCGGCCGTTCGAACCGGATGAGCCGATCGCCGGGGAAGGGGAGGTGATGCAGCGTCTCGCCGCTTGCGCCGATTCGGCGCGCTGGGCGGATCTACGTGACCGGATCGGCCGCGACTTCGCCAACACGGACCAGCTCAACCTCGATCGCAAGCAGGCCGTCCTCGGCGCGTTCTTCGCCATCGAGGAACTGGCGCGATAGGAACGCGGCGGCGGGCGCCGGCTGGATCGGCATCGGCACGCTCCTATATTTGGGGTTTGGAGACAGCCATGACCGCCGACCGGCCATTTTTCGTCACGACCCCGATTTATTACGTCAACGACACGCCGCATTTGGGGCACGCCTACACGACGGTGGCGTGCGACGCGCTGGCGCGCTTCATGCGGCTCGACGGGCGTCGGGTGACGTTTCTAACGGGCACCGACGAGCATGGCCAAAAGGTCGAGCAATCGGCGCGCCTTGCCGGCCTCTCGCCGCAGCAATTCACCGACCGGATTTCCGAGGTGTTTCGCGACATGACTCGGCTCCTCGACATCAGCAACGACGATTTCATCCGCACCACGGAGCCGCGCCACGTCCGTGGCGTCCAGGCGCTCTGGCAGGAACTGGAGCGGCGCGGCGAGATTTATCTCGGACGCTTTGCCGGGTGGTATTCGGTGCGCGACGAAGCCTTCTACGACGAAGGCGAGCTGGTGGACGGGAAGGCGCCGACCGGCGCCGAGGTCGAGTGGCTGGAAGAAGAGAACTATTTCTTCCGGCTATCGGCGTGGCAGGATCGGCTGTTGGCTTATTACGATGCAAATCCGGATTTGGTCGCGCCGCGCAGCCGGCGCAACGAGGTCATCAGCTTTGTCAAGTCGGGATTGCGCGACCTGTCGATCTCGCGAACCAGCTTCAGCTGGGGAATTCCAGTCCCGGGCAACCCCGACCACGTGATCTATGTGTGGCTCGACGCGCTGGCCAACTACATCACCGCGATCGGCTATCCGCGCAACCAAAGTCCGGAGTTTTCGACTTTCTGGCCTGCTGATATACACGTCGTCGGCAAGGACATTGTGCGGTTCCATGCGGTCTATTGGCCAGCCTTTCTGATGGCCGCCGGGCTGGAACCGCCGCGCCGCGTCTTCGCCCATGGTTGGTGGACCGTCGAGGGGCAGAAGATGTCGAAATCGCTGAACAACTTCATCCCACCGAAGCAGCTCGTCGACACCTATGGGCTCGATGCGGTGCGTTATTTTGTGCTGCGCGAATTGCCGTTCGGCAGCGACGGCGACTTTTCGCACCGCGCCGTGGTGGGCCGGCTCAACGGCGATCTCGCCAATGATTTCGGCAATCTGGCGCAGCGCGTGCTCGTGATGATCAACCGCAATTGCGCTGGCTGCGCGCCTGATTACGGGCAGTTGGATGCTGGCGACGCGGCACTGCTGAAAGCTGCGCAGAACCTCCTCGGGACAGTGCGCGGGCATATCGCGGAGCAGGCTTTTCACCTGGCGCTGGAGGCGATCTGGCGGGTTGTCGGCGAGGCCAACCGCTATGTCGACGAGCAGGCGCCATGGGCGCTCAGCCGCAGCGACCCGGCCCGCATGGGTACGGTCCTCTACACCTTGGCCGAGACGCTGCGCCATCTGGCGATCCTGGTGCAGCCCTTCGTGCCCGGCGCAGCGCGAAAGCTCCTCGATCAGCTGGCGGTGCCGCAGACGGCGCGCAATTTCGCCGCCTTGGCCGAGGCGCCGCTCGCTCCGGGAACACGGCTGCCAAAGCCGGAAGCTATCTTTCCGCGCTTTGTCGAGGAAGCGTCGCCGTAATGGCCGAGGGTAGGGTCTCGTCGCTGGTCGACAGCCATTGCCATCTCGACTTCCGGGATTTCGCGGTAGAGCGGGATGCCGTAATCGGCCGTGCCCGGGCCGCCGGGGTCGCAACGATGCTGACGATCTGCACGCGGCTCGACCAATTCGACGAGGTGCGGGCGATCGCCGCGGCCTATGACGATGTATGGTGCTCGGTCGGGGCGCATCCGCATGAGGCTGCCGATCATGCCCCGGTGCTTGCCGACCAGCTTCTCGCTCTGACCGACCACCCCAAAGTTGTCGGCATCGGCGAGACCGGCCTCGACTTCCATTACGATCTGAGCCCCCGCGACATTCAGGAGCGCGTCTTCCGCGTCCACATTGCGGCGTCGCGGGCCAGCGGTTTGCCGCTGATCATTCACGCCCGCGAAGCCGATCGCGAGATCGCACGAATTCTCGAGGAAGAGCGGCCGCCGCCGGGGGTCCTGCATTGCTTCAGCAGCGGCCGGGAACTCGCCGAGACGGCGATCGCGCTCGGATTTTATGTTTCGATCTCCGGGATCGTCACGTTCCGCAACGCCGAGGAGCTGCGCGCGATCGTGCGCGACGTGCCGCTCGACCGGCTGCTCGTCGAGACCGATGCGCCCTATCTCGCGCCGGTACCCTATCGCGGCAAGCGCAACGAGCCTGCCTTCGTGGCGGCGACCGCGGCGGCCGTGGCGGCGCTCAAAGGCGTCGAACCCGAGGAAATCGCGGCGGTAACGCACGACAATTTCTTCCGCCTCTTTACCAAGGCGGCCCCGTCCAGAGGATGAGGGTGACAGTCCTCGGCTGCGGCGCCTCGACCGGGGTGCCGGCGATCGGTCCGGATTGGGGCCGCTGCGATCCCGCGGATCCGCGCAACCGCCGTCGTCGCGTTTCGGCCCTGGTCGAGATCGGGGACGTTGTCATCCTGATCGATACGTCACCAGATTTGCGCGAGCAGCTCATCGATGCCGGGGTATCGCGCTTGGACGCCGTCATCGTGACCCATGCGCACGCCGACCACCTACACGGGATCGACGATCTGCGCTCGGTCAACCGGCTCATGCAGCGGGCGATCCCTCTCTATGCCGACGCAATGACCCTGGCGGAGATCGACCGGCGCTTCGGCTACGTATTCAAGCCGGTCAGCGAGCCCGGCCGCTACTACAAACCCACCCTCGAGCCGCACGAGATCCCCGGCCCTTTTGAGATCGCCGGAATCCCGATTACCCCGTTCGCACAGGACCATGGCTTCAGCACGACCCTCGGTCTGCGGATCGGCGGTTTCGCGTACTCGACCGATGTCACCGAACTCGACGACGCGGCGTTCGCCGCGGTCGAGGGGATCGAGTTGTGGGTCGTCGATTGCCTGAGGCGCGAGCCGCATCCGACCCACTCGCATCTGGCAAAGACCTTGTCGTGGATCGCGCGCGTCCGTCCGCGACGCGCCGTCCTGACCCACATGGATCAGAGCCTCGACTACCGCGAGCTCAGCGCCGAATTGCCGAGCGGCGTCGAGCCCGGCCAGGACGGTCTCATAATCGAGCTAAGCAGCCGATAGTCGGAAAAGTTCCGAACTCGGGATCTTAGTGCTACCGTTAGTTCGACCGGACGCATTGGGTCCCGCTCAGCGGTATTGGCGTATTTAGGTAAATCGAGCAATGGTCGTCGGGCGGGCGGAAGCCACGGCTGAAACGAGAGCGGCGCCCTGAGGGCGCCGCTCAAACGGTCATGGGTCCTAGAATCTTTTAGACAGTTTGACGGCGGCGCCTCATCAGACCAAAGCCGACAAGCGCGGCGCTGAAAAGGGCGAGAGATGCGGGTTCCGGAACGGCTGATGCCACGAGGTTGAGGTCAACATTCTCTTCCAACGAGAAATAGGTCGTAGAACCGTTTGGCAACCCACCAATTATATTAACGGTACCACTGTTGTTGTTTCCTCCGATGTTCGTGAAAAACACGAGAGGACCACCGTAGCCTGTATTGTCGCTGGCATTGTGGGGAATGGAGCCGGTACCAGTGCCCTGATAGAGGTCGATGCCATCACCGTCAAATCCAAAGCAGCCATTGGTACACGTCAGGTTGAAGCTGGTGAGCGCGCCGCCGCTATTGTTCACAATTCCGATAAGTGCGTCCTCGATGTTGTCGTAGTTAGTCTGCGGCCCAAACGATGTCGAGATCGAACCATTTGCGCCGAAGGTGATCAGCCCATTGCAGTCTGTCGCGCTGCCAGATCCACCGCCTCCTTCAGGAGCATGGCCAAGATCACTCGGGCAGACACCCGTTTGTGCCAACGTGGCCTGCGCCGGGGTTGTGGACACGGTCATGGTGGCAAACGCAGCGCCGGCGCAGATCACGATCCCAGCGAGTAACGAATTAGCAACTTTCATTTTACTGTCCTTGATAAGAGACACGGTGTACAGGAAAGGCAAAATCGGTGCCATCCCGATAAAATGGCGCTATTCCAATATGTTACAAAATATGCGTCGGAGCCGGGGACGAGAGCTGTAAGGGTTGCCGACACCCAAACCAGTATGTTTGGCTTCTGCTGCCCGGATCGCCCGGATGGGATCGATAATCTATGAGCGGTTCGGCCGGATCAACGCTGATGATTTGCCGCCGCCCCCAGCTCCTCGTATTGGACGTCGAGCATCACCCCCTTAGGCGAGACCGCCGTCAATGGTCCATCAGTGAGCTGTAGGCCGATAATAGCGGCTGAGTCTCCGTCAGCCGTGTAAAAGCCGGCCAATCGGTGCCGTGTGGGATGAGCGGCGGACCGATGTATTTTCCATAATATATATTATGCGACATTCTTATACGAATTTCCGCAAATTTGCGGACGCGAGAGTATTTTTCATTGAGACCGCGGCAGATAGCGCACCGCCTACGGCGAGGGCGAAGTAGGAGCCCAAGCGACCGCGCAGAGCGAGCGGATCAGGCCGTGGTCGGCGGCGAACCGCTGCCAGGCGGTTTCGCAAGCGTCCATGATGTGTCCCAGGTCGCGAAATACCGAGTTGGCGAGCCAGTGACTGCGCAGATAGTGCCAAATCCGCTCGACCGGATTGAGCTCTGGGCTGTAGGGCGGCAACTGCAATAAGGTGATATTGCCGGGCACCACGAGCCCTTGGCTGCGGTGCCAGCTGGCACCGTCGAGGATCACCACCGCGTGGGCATCGGTGGTGACTTGGCTGCTGATCTCGATCAGGTGGTGGTTCATCGCCGCGGTATTGCAGATCGGCATGATCAGTGCCGCCGCCTTGCCGGCCGACGGGCAGACCGCGCCAAACAGATAGGCCGAGGCGAAGCCGAGATCCTTCGGTGCAACTGGCCGGCTGCCGGTTTGCCCCCACACCCGGGTCAGACTGTTCTTCTGGCCGATCCGGGCCTCGTCGGCAAACCAAACCTCAACTCGCGTACCGCGTGCTTGCGCCGCCCGGACTCGCTCTAATTGCAATCCCAGAGTTGCGAAAACTCCGCTTGCGCCGTCGCGTCAGCCTGCGGGTGGCGCGGACGCGGTGCCAGCCAGCTCAACTGCGTCCGATGCAGCAGCCGATAGGTGCTCGAGAGGCTGCAGTCGATATCGAATTCTTCCTTCAATATTCGTTGGGCGTCGACCCCACGAAACGCCACCACCCCGTCTCGCTCCAGATCGGCGCCGGCGACAATCCGCTCCTTGAGCCGCGCCGTCGTCAGCGCGTCCACCCGGGGCGGCCGACCGGGGCGCGGCCGGTCACGCAATCCCTCAATCCCGGCCTCTTCATAGCGATTATGCCACTGGTAGGCCGACGACCGGCTCAGCCCAGCCAGCCGTGCCGCTGCCTCATGCTCCATCCCCTCCAGCATGTTGGCGATCATCAGAACCCGCTGGCAGACACGCCCGCTCTCGTGTCGTGCCAAGCGCCGCAGCTCCGCCGCCCCCAGTTCCGTGCGAAAAAAGTAGACCGCCATCTGCCCCCCACCAGAAGATGTACATCAGCCGCACCTCTCTACCACATATTGAGATTAGCGGAACCCCGTATTATGTAGCCGCCCCATCAAAATGTCACCCCTCTGCCAATTAGAGATGACACTGCCCTGGGGTCTTCCGGGGGGTGTTTGGGGTGACGGTTCGGCTGATGAGCGATGGAGAGCTGACGCGGCTCGAGGTGCTGCGGGATTTGGATCAATGTCGGCTGACGACCGCCGCGGCGGCGCAGCTTCTGGGGTTGGAGCGCCGTCAGGTGTTGCGGCTGTTAAAGGCTTACCGTAGCGAGGGTCCGGTTGGTCTGATTTCGAAGCGCCGCGGTCGCGCCAGCAATCGGCGCAAGCCTGAGGCGGTTCGCACCGAGGCGCTGTCGATCATTCGCGAACGCTATTGGGATTTCGGTCCGACCTTGGCGGCCGAGAAGCTGCGGCGTTTAGCGGGTTGTGTAAGAATTTCCGACACAAATTCCTTCTGCTTCTTGACGGGGTTCGGCCGGCCTTGAGCAAAGGAAGTGGTTCCGGCGTCAACGGGGCCAAAGTTACCATTATTGCGTCGACCGGACCCGACAGATAAATATTCGGGCGCATGGCCACTCCCCTCGCCCGTCTGCTCGAAATCATGGCGCGGCTGCGCGATCCGCAACGCGGCTGTCCGTGGGATCGGGAGCAGAATTTCTCGACCATCGCGCCGTACACGATCGAGGAAGCTTATGAAGTGGCCGACGCGATCGCGCGCGCCGACATGGCCGCGCTGAAGGACGAGCTTGGCGATCTACTATTTCAGGTTGTGTTCCATGCACGGATGGCCGAGGAACAAGACCTTTTCGCCTTCGAGGATGTTGCCGCGGCGATAGCGGACAAGATGGAGCGGCGCCATCCGCATGTCTTCGGCAGCGTCCAGATCGATTCGCTAGCGGCGCAAGACAAGGCCTGGGAAGAACACAAAGCAGCCGAGCGTCGGGACCGCGCACAACCGAGCGGAACGGCCGAAAGCGTCCTCGATGGCGTTGCCCTCGCTCTGCCGGCGCTGCTGCGAGCCGATAAGATCCAAAAACGCGCGGCGCGGATCGGCTTCGACTGGCCCGAGGCGCGACCGGTGTTCGACAAGCTCAAAGAAGAAATCGCCGAACTCGAGACCGAACTCCAAAAATCCGCTGAGCGCCGCGCCTTGGAAGACGAAATGGGGGACATTCTGTTTGCCGCGGCCAACCTCGCCCGTAAGCTCGACATCGACCCTGAAGCAGCGCTGCGGCATGCCACCGCGAAGTTTGAACGCCGCTTCCGGCGCGTCGAGACGCTCGCCGCCGAGCGTGCGGCGGGCAGCGATCTCGACTCGCTCGAAGCCCTGTGGCAGCAAGTCAAGCGCGAAGAGCGCTAGTAGGCACTCGAACGCGAAAGCGGGATGCGTTTTCCGGTGTCGATGAAGGGTGTCCTCCTGGAGGGCGACGGGGTCGTGCTTCTCCTTAATGAACGGGACGAGTGGGAGCTGCCAGGTGGCCGGCTGGAACGCGGCGAAGATCCAGTCGCCTGCCTCGAGCGAGAATTTGCCGAAGAACTCGGCGTCGAAATTGTCGCGGATAGGATACTCGATTGTTGGCTGTATCAGGTGCTGCCGGGAAAAAAGGTGCTGATCGTGACTTACGCAGTGCACCGCGTCGACCGGCACGAGTTTCGGGTCAGCCGGGAGCACCGGAGGTTCGGCATCTTCGCAGTCGGCGAGTTCCGGGGTTTGGCAATGCCGGAAGGCTACCGCCGTTCGATCCGAGCTTGCGCGGCGCGACGCGCCTTTTGTCGGGGTTAATGCAGGCGCTGTCGATGGCGGAGTCGCGCAATGTCCTCTTCCGGCAATCGAGCCGAGATATGCGCCGCCTCATTGTCATCGCGCCGGCCCAACACCTCGCCGCGTTGGTATATCCACGCCAATGTCTTGCCGTCGGTCAGCGGCACGTCCAGCCGCACGACGCGGGTATCGCTCTCGAGCCGGCTATCGATCAGCTCGAGCAACCCGTCGCATCCCTCACCTGTCGCGGCCGATAGGGCTATGCTCTGCGAATTGCGCAGCTTTTGCTGTTGCAGGCTTTGCCGCGTCGTCGGATCGAGCAAGTCGATCTTGTTCAGCGCCTCGATTAGCCCCTCCTCGACCGGTTGATCGAGGCCGAGATCGACGAGGACGTTCACCACGTCGCTGCGCTGCGCCTCGGTGTCGGGATGATGCGCATCGCGGACGTGGACGATGATATCCGCTTCGGTGACCTCTTCGAGCGTGGCGCGGAAGGCGGCAACTAAATGCGTCGGGAGGTCGGAGATGAAACCGACCGTGTCCGATAGGATGACTTGGCGCCCCGACGGCAACCCGAGGCGCCGCATCGTCGGATCGAGTGTCGCAAACAGCATATCCCCGGCAGTGACCGACGAGCTGGTCAACCGGTTGAACAGCGTCGATTTCCCGGCATTTGTATACCCGACCAGCGCGACCACCGGATATGGCACGCGGCGGCGCGCTTCGCGATGTAAATTCCGCGTCCGTCTGGTCGCGTCGAGGTCGCGCTTCAACCTGGCAATCCGCTCGCCGATCAGCCGCCGGTCGATTTCGAGCTGGCTTTCGCCTGGGCCGCCGAGGAAGCCAAACCCGCCGCGCTGGCGCTCGAGATGTGTCCAGGAACGCACCAAACGGGACCGTTGATAGGTCAGCGCGGCCAGCTCGACCTGCAATCGGCCCTCATGGGTGCGGGCTCGCTCGCCGAAAATCTCTAGGATCAGGCCCGTGCGGTCGATGACCTTGGCTTGCCAGCGCCGTTCGAGATTGCGCTGCTGCACCGGGCTCAACGCAGCGTCGATGACGACGAGCCCGATGTCGTTTTCGCCGATCAGCTCGCCGAGGTTCTCGACGGTGCCGCTGCCCAAGAGGCTGCTTGGGCGCGGGCGTGTGATGCTCGCAACTTCGGCACGGATTACGTCGAGACGTATTGCCTTGGCGAGACCGACCGCTTCTTCCAACCGCGCTTCGACCGAACGGCCGGAGATTTCTCTAGAGTGCCGTCCAGGTGCCGTTTTCGACACCGGATGTACGACGAGAGCCCGACCTGTCGAGCTTGCGTCGACGACCCCTGTGGTGTCTGCCCGGTTCAGGATTCGGCCATTTCCTTCTGTTCGAAAAGCTGGATCGGCTGCCCCGGCATCACCGTGGAAATCGCGTGCTTATATACGAGTTGCGAATGCGCGTCGCGGCGCAACAAAACACAAAAATTATCGAACCAAGTAATGATCCCTTGGAGTTTCACGCCATTGACGAGAAAGATGGTTACCGGCGTCTTGTTTTTCCGGACATGGTTCAAGAAAACGTCTTGAACGTTTTGCGATTTTTCCGGAAGTCATGGGTCTTTCCCCACTCCCTTCTTGGAACCGAGCCAGCCAGTTCAAGCCAAAGCACTCGGACGAGACTGCCGAGTGGCTGCAATCCAGATGGGCGCGCGCCGGCGAATCACAAGCCCCGCACAAAGTGAAACAAGGACGCACTATCGGGGAAGACAAGGCGCGGCTCGCAACGGAGAAACTCTTCCTCGGTCGCTCCGTCGCCTAGCAAAACCGGAATGCAACCGCTGTTGTATGCGCACTCCATGTCGGTGCCGGTGTCGCCGACGAGCCAGACGCCCTCGCCGGGCTCGACGCCGCTCGGCTCGAGGGCGAGCGCGACCGGGGCGGGGTTCGGCTTGTCCTGCGCCGCGTCCCCTGCCCCGATAACGCTGCCGAACAGCCCGGACCAACCGATCCGTTCGGCCTCGCATCGCAGCAGAGCGCCGGTCTTGTTGCTGACCACCCCGAGGAAAATACCATCTGCGACGAGCCCGCGCAGCAATTCACCGCGGCCCGGCAGCGGATTCAGCCGGTCGAGATGTATCGTGCGGAAGACATCGAGATAGATTTGCCGCGCCTCCTCCCATCGGTCGCCGAAATGAAGCGGAAAGCTCTCGCGCAGACTGAGCCGGACGCGTTCTTTGGTCTCTTGCAGCGACCACAGCGGCTTCTCCATCGCCGCCATGACGGCGTTGAGCGCTTCGTGGATTGTCGTCCAGCTGTCGACGAGGGTGTTGTCCCAGTCGAACAAGATCGCCCGCGGCCGGGTGAGACCCTGCGGCGCTGCTGCCGTGACGCTGACGGCGCTCACGCTGCTCGCGCGACATGGGCCGGGCAATGCTTCCGTAATCTTCGGACGTAAGCGGCATGCGCCATTGATTTTTTATCCCCCATAACCCACGCCCCCTCCCTCCCCCGAGAGCTGGGACGGGGGTTCAGGCCCCGACTTTCAACGGACGATCATTGCCGAAAACACCCAAGGATTTCAACTTCCGGTGCAGGGCGGAACGCTCCATCCCAACAAAGGCCGCGGTCCGAGAGATGTTGCCGCCAAACCGGGTAACCTGCGCGATGAGATATTCCCGCTCGAACACCTCTCTCGCATCGCGCAACGGCAAGGTCATGATTTCGCTCCCCTTATCCCATTTCACGACGGTTGGAGCGATCGCAGTGATTTCGTTCGGGAGCATATCGGCGCGCAACGGCTCGCGCGCGTCGCCCGGGGCCATGATCAACAGCCAGTCGATGACGTTGCGTAGCTGCCGCACATTGCCCGGCCATGTGTAAGCCTGCAGCGCCGCCATCGCATCCTCGCCGAACTCGCGCGGGGTCAGCCGTGCGGCTTCGGATGCCCGCGCCATAAAGTGACGCGCCATCAGCGGGATGTCCTCGCGCCGGTCACGCAGCGGGGCGAGGCGAATCGGCACGACGCTCAACCGGTAGAACAGATCCTCGCGGAATTGTCCGGCGCTGATCTCTCCCCCGAGCTCCCGGTTCGACGAGGCGACCACCCGGACATCGACCTCGACGCGGCTCGACCCCCCTACCCTCTCGAAAGTCTGCTCCTGCAGCGCACGCACGATCTTGCCTTGCGTCTCGAGCGGCATGTCCGCCACTTCGTCCAAGAACAACGTGCCGCCGTGTGCACGCTCGAACGTCCCGACCTTGCGCGGCGCGCCGTCGATCCGCGTCTCGGTCCCGAACAACTCGATTTCGAGCCGTTCGGGCCGCATGGTTGCGCAGTTGACCGGAACAAAGGGGCCCTTCGAGCGCCGGGAGCGCGCATGCAGGAGTTGCCCGACAACCTCCTTGCCCGAGCCGGGTGGACCGGTAATCAGAACCCGACTGCCGGTCGGCGCCACTCGTTCGATCTGCTGCCGCAGCTGGTTGGCCGCCGGCGAGACGCCGACGAGGTCGAGGTCGCCTCCGGCGCGCAGTCGTAATTCCTCGTTTTCGCGCCGCAACTGCGCCGCTTCGATCGCGCGCTCGACAACCAGCAGCAGCCGGTCTGATTTGAAGGGCTTTTCGAGAAAATCATAGGCTCCCAGCTTGATCGCCTCGACAGCCGTTTCGATCGTTCCGTGGCCGCTGATCATGACCACCGGCACCGACGGCATCTCGACGCGCAGTTGCTTCAGGATCTCGATCCCTTCGAGTCCCCCTCCCTGCAGCCAGATGTCGAGGATGACGAGCGTAGGCTGCCGCGCCTGGATTGCGGCCAGCGTCTGCGCCGTGTCGGCAGCTTCACGGGTGGCGTAGCCCTCGTCCTTGAGGACGCCCGCAATCAGCATGCGGATATCGGCTTCGTCGTCGACGATCAGAACATCATGCGCCATGGCTGATCGGGCTCAATTCCATGGGCTCTTCCGCTGCATCGAGACGTTGCCCAGCGCGAACTCTCCGAGGCCGCGAAATGGAGACTGACGCGGGCGCCCTCCGTCTCTCCATCCTCCAAGACCAGCTCTCCGTGATGATCTTCCATGATCTTCTTGACGATGGCCAGACCCAAGCCTGTGCCCTTTGTCCGCGTAGTGACGTAAGGCTCGGTCAGCTGCTCGCGCCCGTGCTGCGGCAAGCCTTTCCCGTTGTCCTCGATGATCACGGCAGCTTGTCCATCCTCCTGCGCAACCGACACCCGGATGCGCCCTGGCGGGCTCGCACTATCGTCCGCCCTGCGTGCTTCGATCGATTCGATCGCATTCTTGACGATATTGATCAGCGCCTGACCAACCAAGCGCGCATCGCAGTTGACCGCCACCGGGCTCGCCGGAAACACCCGCTCGAACACGATCTCGGGATGGGCGGTGCGCTGCAGGAAAACGGCCCGGTACACGATTTCCACCAGATTTTCTGGCTTCAGCACTGGCGTCGGCATTCGAGCAAAGGACGAGAATTCATCGATCATCCGGCCAATATCCCCGACATGCCGAATGATCGTGTCGGTACAGATCGTAAAGGTTTCGACGTCGTTCTTGATCTCCTTCAGGTATCTGCGCCGCAATCGTTCGGCAGCCAACTGGATCGGCGTCAGCGGATTCTTGATTTCGTGGGCAATACGACGGGCGATGTCGGCCCAGGCCGCCTTGCGTTGGGCCGACAACAGCTCGGTGATGTCGTCGAACGTGATGACAAAGCCGCTCATAACGCGTCCATTGTGCTCGGCGGCGATGCGAACGAGCAAAGTACGCGTGCTGTTCCCGCGAATCAGCTCCACCTGGGACTGGGCCAGGCGATCTGGACGGCGTTCCGCCTCACCGAGCAAGCCCGCCATTTCCGGCGCGACCTCGGCAAGGTCCTGTCCCATCGCTTGTTCGAGATCCGTGCCGAGCAACGCCGAGGCCGAACGATTGGGCAGATTGACCCGGCCCAGGTTATCCAGCCCGATCACCCCGGCCGAAACACCCGTCAGTACGGTCTCGGTAAACCGCCGCCGCTCGTCGAGCTGCCGATTTGCCTCCCTGAGCTCGCGCTGTTGACTTTCGATCTGGTACGTCATTCGGTTGAAGGCGCGGCTCAGCGACGCCAGCTCGTCGTCCTTCTCCCCTTCCGGCACCCGAGCCGCGAGATCGCCGCCGCGGACCTGTTCGGCCGCGGTGATCAGGTGGCTGATCGGACCGGCGAATTGCGCGGCGAAATGAATGCCGATGGCGACAGCCGCCACCAGGAACAGCATCGCCACCATCATAAAGATCAACGCGAAGGTAATCTGAAACCCGGAGCGTTGGCCTTCCATCTGCTCGTACAACGCGGCGGCCCGCTGGGTCTCCTCCATGTGGTTCAAAACCCGCGGCTCGATAAACCGCCCGACATAAAGATAGACGTCGCCAAACTGGTTGAGGCGCACCAAAGCCCGCACCCGGTCATCGCTGTCGTTGGTCATTATCGCCACGTCGCCGGTGTCGGCGAGGTGGATCGCATCATCGGGAACCGGCTCGAAACCCAGGGTGAACGAAAGACTGGACCGCGCCAGCATATGGCCGGCGCGGTCGAAGACCATGGCCTCGGTCAGTCCGCGCAGGGCCGCCTGAGCCGAGACCACCTGCTGCAGATGCTGGGGGTTGAGCGCCAGCTGCACGGAATCGCGGTTGAGGTCGTTGGCCATCGCCAAAACATCGGCGCGGATCGCCTGCTGGTGTTCGTGCAGATAGGCTTCAGCGACGGCCAGAGATTCGGTAATTGCGGTGCGCACTCTGTCGCTGAACCAGAGACTCCACGCCAAAGCTGAAGAAAAGATAGGAGAAGCCGGCAACGATGATCGTCGGCAATACCGCGATCAGGCTGAACAGCACGACCAGTCGGATTTGCAGCCGTGAACCGGCCAGGCCGCGCCGCCGCTCGGCCCACACCTCGATCAGGCGCTTGGCGATCACCGCGCCGAGCGCCAACAGCAAGATCAAGTCGAGGTTCAGGAGCGCCAGGACGGCGCCGGGATGCGGCCCGAAAGGCGGTGCGCCGGTCAGCGCGAGGTAGGTCGCGATCCCCGAAGCGAGGGCCGGAATTGCAAGGGCGAACGCCAGCTTTCGGCCCAAACCGATACGGCCCGCCCAAATTCCCATCCGCCGCATCGGGTTCATTCAAGACCTCTATCCGAAGCCCGCCGCGGACGGCTTTGATACAAACCACTCAAATTATCTCCGGCCGATGCCTCGCGGCGTGGCTCCGGTAGTGTCGATCCGCTGATTATTTTAAGCCGCGGACCACCGGGATGTCCAATTCGCGGATTTTCTTACGCAATGTGTTGCGATTGAGGCCGAGTAGATGCGCGGCCCTGATTTGGTTGCCGCGGGTCGCCCCGAGTGTCAACAGGATCAGCGGCCGCTCTACTTCCCGCAGCACCCGGTCGTAGAGCCCGGCCGCCGGCAAGCCGCCTTTGTGCGCAGCGAAATAACCCTTCATGTGGCGCTCGACCGCCGCTGCGAGCCCCTCTCCGCCCGGTCCGTCCGCTGAATCACCCGTCGCCGGCGCATCGCCGAGCTCGGCTTCGATGATCCCGACCCCGATTACCTCCTGCGAATAGAGCGCCGCCAGCCGCCGAACCAAATTCTCCAGCTCACGCACATTGCCGGGCCAGCGATAGGTGCGCAGCCGCTCCATAGCGGCATCGTCGAGCCGCTTCAACGGCAGCCCCTCCCGTACCGCCAGGGTGGCAAAGTGGCGGACCAGCGCGGGAACGTCCGTGCTTCGTTCACGCAGCGGCGGCAGGCGTATAGGTGCCACGTTCAAACGATAAAACAAATCTTCGCGAAACAGACCCTGCCGGATCAGTTGCCGCAGCTCATGATGTGTCGCGGCGATGATCCGCACATCGGCACGGATCGGTACGCGACCGCCGACCGCGGTGAATTCTCCCTCCTGCAACACCCGTAACAGACGGGTTTGCGCTTCGATCGGCATATCGCCGATTTCGTCGAGAAACAGCGTGCCGCCCTGCGCCTGTTCAAACCGTCCGATGCCGCGCGACATCGCGCCGGTAAAAGCTCCCTTCTCGTGGCCGAACAATTCGCTCTCGATCAGCTCGCGCGGGATCGCGGCCATGTTTATCGCGACAAAAGGACCACTGCGGCGCTTGCCGTAATTGTGCAAGGCTCGGGCGACCAGCTCCTTGCCGGTGCCGCTCTCGCCCATAATCATGACCGTGAGGTCGGTCCCCATCAGCCGGGCGAGAACGCGATAGATCTCCTGCATCGCCGAGGACCGGCCGATCAAGGGCAGCTGGTCTTCGGTTTCTTCGTCGGCATACGGCGCAGGAGCGTCGTGCGGAGCGGTCAATGCCCGCTCGACGACGCTGACCAGCTCGCGCAGATCAAACGGCTTGGGGAGATATTCGAACGCGCCCCGCTCAGTCGCCTTGACGGCGGTCAGCAGCGTGTTCTGCGCGCTCATGACGATGATGCGCAGCTTCGGACGGATTTTCTTGATGCGAGGGATCAGATCGAGGCCGTTCTCATCCGGCATGATCACGTCGGTAATGACGAGGTCGCCCTCGCCGTCGGCAACCCATCGCCACAGGGTCGCGGCATTGCCGGTCATCCGCACATCGTGGCCGAGCCGGATCAGCGCCTGATTGAGCACCATCCGGATCGCGCGATCGTCATCTGCCACCAGGATCGTCGACGTCATCACGCAGCACCGTCTTGCGCGACCACCGGCAGAAACACCCGGAACACGGTTCGCCGGGGCTGGCTGTCGAATTCGATCACGCCGCCGTGGTCGCCGATTACCTTGGCGACCAGTGCAAGACCGAGGCCAGTGCCGTTCCGTTTCGTCGTGACGAACGGTTCGAAGAGATAAGGCCGCAAGTCATCGGGGATGCCGGCGCCATTATCGGTCACCGACACCATCAAGGGCAGGTGTTGCCGGCCTTCGCCGCCTGGACGCGTGAGCCGCAGACCGTGCCGATAAGCCGTCGAAAGAATGATTTCGCCTTCCACACTCGGCACTGCCTCGGCCGCATTCTTGACGAGGTTTAGAAAGACTTGAACGAGCAGGTCGCGATTGCCGTGAACCGACGGCAGCGAGGGGTCGTATTCTTCGACGAGCCGGACGTGGCGGGCAAAGCCGGATTGCGCCGCCCGACGTACGCGCTCGAGCACCTCGTGGATATTGACCACTTCGCGTTCGATCGGCCGGTGATCGGAGAACGCTTCCATGCGATCGACGAGCGCGACGATGCGGTCGGTTTCGTCGCAGATCAGCTGGGTCAGCTCACGCCCGGCCGGATCGGCATCCTGCTCCAGCAATTGCGCCGCGCCGCGAATCCCGGAAAGCGGGTTCTTGACCTCATGGGCGAGCATTGCCGCCATCCCGGTAATCGAGCGGGCGGCGTTCCGGTGGGTCAGATGGCGGTCCATCATCTCCGCCATCGAGCGCTCGTGCAATGTGAGCACCAGCGTGTCCGCGCCTTCGCCCGTCAGCGCTCCCTGAATGGTGACCAGACGGCCCGGGAACCGCGGGCCCTCGAGGAGAATGTCGTACTCGGAAATCGTATTGCCGATGCGCCACACCGAGTCGACGAGCGCCAGCAGAGGGCTGTACGGCGCCAAGAGATCAGCGAGGGCGCTGCCGCACAGCGCAGCCGCGCCGGATCCGAAAAACTGCTCGGCGGCCGGGTTCACGAAGCGGATGCCGCCGCCCCGATCGATAACGATTACGGGAAACGCGAGAGCCGCCAGGATGACCGCCGCGTCGGGTTGGGCCGCCCCAAAAGGACCCCGTTTCGGGTTCGAGCTTCCGCGGTGCCGAAACGGCGTTTTGATCATGCCGTCTCGCGGGCCAGCAACGGCTCGTAAAAGGATCGAATCAGGTTCCGAATCCGCCCGACATCGATGGTCTCGTTGACCGCTGCGCGAAATTCCGCCGACCCGGGCAGGCCTTTCGAATACCAGGCGACGTGCTTGCGCGCGATCCGCGAGCCCGTGTCCGTCCCATAATGGAAGAGCATTTCCTCGTAATGGCCGAGCACGATTTCGAGCTGTGCCGTGAGCGGCGGGTCCGGAACCCGCCGCCGGGTCTTCAGCCATTCGATAACCTGACGGACAAACCACGGCCGTCCGTAGCAGCCGCGGCCGATCATCAATCCGTCGGCACCGGATTCCGCCAATGCCCGGTCGGCATCATCGAGGGTGCTTATGTCGCCATTGGCAATGACCGGGATTGATACTGCTTCCTTGACCTGGCGGATGAACCTCCAATCGGCAGAGCCGGCATAAAGCTGACAACGGGTGCGGCCGTGCACGCTGATCATGCGGATGCCGCAGGCCTCGGCGATGCGGGCGAGCCGCGGCGCGTTGCGGTTTCGTTCGTCCCATCCGGTCCGCATCTTCAACGTGACCGGCAGGTCGACCGCCTTTACCGTTGCTTCGAGGATTTGCGCGGCATGAGCTTCGTCGCGCATCAGCGCGGAACCGGCATGCCCGTTGACCACCTTTTTCACCGGGCAACCGAAATTTATGTCGATGATTCGCGCGCCGCGATCGGCGTTGAGCTTTGCCGCCTCGCCCATCACGCGCGGCTCGCAGCCGGCCAGCTGCACGGCCATCGGTTGCTCGTCGGCGCAGCTTTTGGCCATCGTCATCGATTGACGGGTCTCGCGGATCATCGCTTCGCTGGCGATCATTTCGGAAACGACGAGACCGGCGCCGAGCCGCTTCACAAGCCGGCGAAACGGCAAATCGCTGACCCCCGACATCGGAGCGAGGATGACCGGGTCGTCGAGAGTTAGAGAGGCGATCGAGATGCCCATAGATTACGCAACTATGCATTTTGCCTACCAATTAGGCAGATGTTAGCTGCTTTCATTTTGCGCCGCAACATCAATCCCAAACGGAAGGTTGCGGCGTAATGGCAAATAAGCTGACCAGGGGTTAAGCTTAGCCATGTCCTCTGTTTATGCGCTCGTGGTCGCGGCGGGCCAGGGCAGCCGATTTGGCGGTCCACTTCCCAAGCAATACCTGCCGCTCGGAGGCGCCACTATCTTGCGCCATGCGGTCGCTGCGCTGGGCGAGCACGGGCGAATCGCAAATGTATTGGTCGCAATCAGGCCCGAGGACAGAGCGCTGTTCGATAGCAGCGTCGCCGGCTTAGCTGTGATGCCGCCGGTCGCTGGCGGCCCGACGCGCCAGGAATCCGTTCGACTCGGCCTCGAAGCATTGGCGGTCTATTGCCCGCACCGCGTACTCATTCATGATGGGGCGCGGCCCTTTCCCGATCAGCAGCTCGTCGACCGGGTCATTGATGGTCTGGACAAGGCGGTCGCGGCGATCCCTTGCCTGCCCTTGCGCGACACGATCAAGCGTGGCGAGGGCGGAGCCATTCGAGAGACGATTGACCGCTCCGCCCTGTGGCGCGCCCAGACCCCGCAGGGCTTTCACTTCGATGCGATCCTCGCCGCTCACCGCGCCGCGATCGGCTGCGAGCTGACCGATGACGCCGCAGTCGCCGAGGCCGCGGGCCTAGTTCCATTGATCGTCGACGGCAGCGAAGACAATCTGAAGCTTACGACTGCGGAGGACCTTGCCGCAGCCGAGCGCCTCCTCGCCGCCCGGCAGGGCGACGTCCGTGTCGGCCAGGGCTTCGACGTGCACCCCTTTGCCCCAGGCGATCATCTCTGGGTATGCGGCGTCAGAATCCCGCACGGTATGACCCTCGCCGGACACTCCGACGCCGATGTCGGACTGCATGCGCTGACCGACGCGGTGCTCGGTGCGATCGGCGCCGGTGACATCGGCATGCATTTCCCGCCGAGCGACCCGCGCTGGCGCGGCGCCGCATCCGACCAGTTCCTGCGCTGCGCCGCCGATCTCGTGCGGGCACGAGGCGGGGCCGTTGCCGCGGTCGATGTCACGGTCATCTGCGAGCGGCCCAAGATTGCGCCCCATCGCGCGGCGATGGTCGAACGCATCGCCACGATCCTCGGCATCAGGCCCGATCGCGTCAGCGTCAAGGCGACGACAACAGAAAAGCTCGGCTTCACCGGCCGCGCCGAAGGCATTGCTGCACAAGCCGTCGCCACCGTGCGTCTGCCGTTCTGACGACCGCCCCCCGCGAGCTCGGCCTGCCCCTTTGGCATCCGGCGCTGGTGCTCGGGACCTGGTTCGGTACCGGCCTGCTGCCGATCATGCCGGGAACCTGGGGCTCCCTCACCGCCCTGCCCTGCGCCTGGGCGATCCGCAGCCGGTGGGGCGTCGCGGGGCTGGCGATTGCCGCAGTGATCGTCTTTGCCGTCGGTTGTTGGGCCGCAGGGACGCTCTCCAAAACCAGCGGCGTAAAAGACCCCGGCGCGATCGTGATCGACGAGGTCGCAGCGCAGTGGCTGGTGCTTCTACCAGCGCCGCTCAATCCGCTCTCCTACGCTGCAGCCTTCCTGCTCTTCCGGATCTTCGACATCTGGAAGCCGTGGCCGGTAGGGTTAGTCGATCGTCGGGTTCCGGGCGGGCTCGGCATCATGCTCGACGATCTGCTTGCCGCGGTTTACGCTATTCTGGTGTCGATGGTCCTGTTGGCGGTAGGTGGAGCATCCGGTGTTCGAAGCTGAAACCCTGGCCCTCGCGCAATCGGTTCTCGACGCCTGCCGTGTCCGGAATTGGCGGCTGGCGACTGCGGAATCCTGTACGGGCGGGCTCGTCGCGGGAGCGCTGACCGCGATAGCGGGTTCGTCCAACGTCGTAGAACGGGGGTTTGTGACTTATTCGAACGAGGCGAAGTCGGAGCTCCTGGGGGTTCCTCCCGAAACGATCGCAGCGCATGGCGCCGTCGGCGCCGAGACTGCCGCGGAGATGGCGCAAGGCGCGCTCGCCTGCGCCCCGGTAGATCTGGCTGTCTCGGTCACCGGTATCGCCGGTCCCGGCGGCGGCGCCCCGACAAGGCCCGTGGGCCTCGTGCTGTTCGGCCTGGCGCGGCGCAACGGGACGTGCCGCACAGAGCGCCGCATATCCCGCGGCGACCGCACCGCGATCCGGCAAGCCGCGTTACGCAGAGCGCTCGAACTGCTGGACGCCGAGGCGCACGCCTGAGCGATTTTCCTGCACTGAGAAGCGGCTCACACCCACCGGTCGCTCACTCATGCCGTCGCGGGTCATCTCCTGGCAGCACGGCAGCGTAGCTATTGTCGTCGGAGAGGGCGTCGCACTGTCGGTCGTGCTAGTCGCCATATTCGGTTCCCCTGCACGCCATGGCCGACGCCAATGGCAGTCCGAGCTTCAACGCCATTTAGCAAAGGCTGGAAGGTGAGCCCGAGCCATTACGTCAACCAGAACCTGGCGACGATCTGGCTCGACAGATGAAGCGATGAATATTGCGAGAGGGCGCGGTTCGTGCCTGGGGAGTCACCGACATCTCGATCACCTACGATCCGCCAGTTGCCGATCCATCGGAGATCAAGACCGAGCAGCAAGAGATGCCCGACGAGGCTGATCTGGTCCGCTGCCGTCAACATGAATTGCCGCCCCGCCGCCTTGCCAATCTCATCCACACACCGGTGCTCGTAGTCACTGCCGAAGCCTAATACCACTCGGCTACGATCACTGCACAGTCAAATATTTGTCGCAAGCCGGCGTCAAGGTCACGGCCATGAGGCTGGCCGATCACGACGTGTACGACAACTGTCGCATGGCAATGATCGAAAAGAATAACCTGCAGATCGCTGCGCTGCTGGCTTATTGGCTGTCCCACATGGTGGCCGAACGCTGACCTTAAGTCATCCAAGCGTCGCGGCCATTTATCGCGGGACGCATGCTCATCTAGATGCCGATCGCCGCCTTGACCCGCTCTGTAGTCATCGGCAGTTCCCTCACCCTGACTGCGGCGGCATCGGCAAGCGCATTGCCAATAGCGGCGGCAGTTGGCCCCTGGGCGGCTTCGCCAGTTCCGAGAAAGGGCTGCCCCGGGCGATCGATCACGTGGACCTCCACCGAATCCGGCACAGCCGGGAAGCGCAGAATCGGATAACTGCTCCAATCGCGGCTGGTAATCCGCGTCCGATCGAAGCTCACGCTTTCGTACAGGGTCCAGCTCGCAGATTGCAGAATGCCGCCTTCGATCTGGTTGCGGATGCCATCGGGGTTGACGGCTTGGCCACTATCCACCGCAGCGGTCGCGCGAACTAGGCGAACGCGACCGGTCTCGTGGTCGAGACTGACCTCGGCGGCAATCGCGGCATAGGCGCCGAGGTTTTTGTACCGCGCGAACGCGAAGCCACGCCCCGTCCCCGGTTTCCGTGGAAAACGGGACCAGCCGAACCGCTCGGTGGCCGCTGTAATGACATCACGCGCGCGAGGGTCGGCAAGGTGGCGCAGGCGGAACTCGACAGGATCAGCCCCCCTAGCCCGCGCCAGCTCGTCCATAAAGCTCTCGATCGAGAAGATGTTCATATATGCGCCAAGGCTGCGCAGCGCCGAGACCCGCAGCGGCATGGCTCGAACAAAATCGTAGAGGATGCGCGCGTTCGGGATTTCGTAAAGCGGCAGAGCGTTGCGGTGGCCGCCGCCTTCGGGCAGCGGCAGCGGTTTCGGGACCGGCTGCGGTATCGGAGTGGCACGATACCACGCCGCCATCAGATTGCCGGCGCCACCTGGCCGCGTTGAATGCGTGCTGCTGCGGACCGTGTAATCCCAGGAAGCAATCCGGCCCCTCTCATCCAATGCGGCACGCACATTCGTCAGCATGGCGGATCCATAGGGCTCCCAGCTATGCTCCTGCTCACGCATCCATTGGACACGCACCGGACGGCCCGGCAATGCCAGCGCAAGCAGCGCTGCATCGGCGGCGACGTCATCTGCCGCATTGTGACCATAGCAGCCGGCGCCCTCGACATGAATGCAGCGCACCTTTTCCTGCGGCAGGTTTACGAGCTGTGCGAGCGCATTGCGCAACGGGTAGACGCCCTGGCTGTGGGTCCAAACGGTCAGGGCGCCGCTCGCAAAAAGGCCCACTGCGCAGGACGGGCCGATAGAGCCATGCAGCTGATACGCGCGTCGGTAGCGCGCCTCGACGATCCGGGCGGCTGGCGGAGGTGCCTCGGCTGGATCATTGCGAACCGGGATCTGCTGGCGCCGGTTGCCGCTCCAAATCGGCGAAAATTTCGCCTTGCTCCGGGAGGCTTGGCGTCTCGTCCCAGCTCGCCACAGCCTGGAGCGCCTGCAAGGCGACAATCGCCTGATATTCGCGTTCGGCAATGACCGCCAGATAGCTGCCGTCGCGCACTATCTTCAGAACGCCCGGCAGCTTCTCGGCCACATTCCTATCGATATTGCGCAGTTTCGCGCCGTAGGAGGGCGGCCAGACCACCCGCCCATGCACCATATCGGGCAGCCGCAAATCCTGCACATAGGCCTTCGCCACCCGTGACCTTGCCGGGAATGTCGACGCGCGGCACCGGCTTGCCAACCAGGCGATAGCGCTTGGGGTCGAGCACATCGGAATGAGGGTTCGCGCGAACGTGGAGCATCTGGTCGGCGACAGCTCGCCATAGCCGAGCCGCCGGCCGTCATCGGCAATGACGGCGCCGCCCTCGGCTCTGAGCCGCTCGGCCGGGAGCTTGCAACCGCGCCGCCGCCTGCGCGATCAGGATCGCTCGTACCTGAGCGGCCGCATTCACGATCGCGGTGCCGCTGTCCTGCATCGAATGGCTGCCGGCGGTGTAGCCTTCGTTGGGGGTCTGAGAGGTGTCGGCAGTGACCAGATGAATCGCCATGGGCTCGACGACGAGTTCCTCTGCGGCGAGCTGGATCAGCGCCGTTTTCAGCCCCTGACCCAGCTCTGCCTTGCCGGTGAAGACCGTGATCCTGCCGTCCGCATCGATGCGGATCCAGGAATTGAGCATCGGCACGCTTTTGAGACTGCCCGGCAGCGGCGGCTCGGCGATGCTGAGCGCCCGCATTCTGCGCGCCTTGGGCCCACAGCCGGGGCGGAGCAAGCGCGAAACTCAGGACGAGCGCGCCGCTGCCGGTGAGCACCGCGCGCCGCGAGGGGATCAGAGCTCGAGATAGCGTCATCGGCGCGATCGAGGCGATTTCCTCATGGCTCGACGAGAGAAAGAAGCCGCCCACAGCGAGGGCAAGCACGCCCAGTGTGCCGAATAGGAGACGCGCTATCCGCATGGGCGCGGCTGCTAAGAGCGATCAACGGTGGAGTAGTGTTGTTTCGCGATTCCTGCCACCCGATCTTACGCGCCGCCCATCCCAAGATCTACGCCCGCCCTTCTTGGCTTACAGCGGCACACATGGTTTCGGCGGCGCCAATTCTCGCGGATCGGCTCTGGCCGATTTTTGGGGAGGGTGTAACCTATCGCGTTCCCGTGTGTTTACCAGAGTGTGAAGGGCGCAGATATGACACCGCTCTACCGGAGCCCCAACGGGGATAGCTGGTTTCTTGCTCGTGATCCCGAGACGGGATTGGCCTTTGTCAGACACCAAGCGAACGCTCCGTCAGGCGGTCGGGTGACCGAGATAGAAATCGGCGCATTCCTCAGTGGACCGCGAAATCCCGAACAGGATGCGCTGATGCGTCTGGTCGGCACCTTGATCCGCGATCCGCGGGACGCCGGCGCCGACGACGAATTGTCGGGAGCGGAGATCGGCAGAGAATGGTCGGATGCGGAGCTGAGCGAGCTTGGGGACATGCTCCTGCGCGGCCTCTCAATAGAGGAGATCGCGCGACTTCTGCAGCGAAATCACCCCGAGATCCGAGACAAAATTGCCGAGGTAGGCCGGGCCTGCCGGTAATTTTCGAACTGCCTCGGTTCGGCAAGGACGAACTCCGGCTTCCTAAGCTTGGCTCTAAGTGAGGTCTCGGGAGTCCTGAATTTCGCGCTTTGCATGGTCTCCTTCCCCAGCCATCCTCGGTGGCGTTTCCTCATTCTATACGGCGTACTTTACGCCGGTTTCGGCGTCCAGTCGCCGTATCTGCCAAGCCTTCTCGAGAGCCGAAACCTGGGGCCGGAAGCGATTGCATTGGTGCTGGCCGCCGGCACCGCAATCCGCTTGATCGCCGGGCCGGCGGCTGGTCGGTTAGCCGATATTCTCGATGCTCCGAAGGCTGTTCTCGCCGCTTGCTCGGCCGCCGCCGCCCTGATTGTGCTGGGCTACCTGCAGGAAACTGGATTATTGCTGTTGTTCGTTGTCAGCGTGTTTCAATCGGCGGCATTGGCGCCGCTCGCCCCGCTCACCGATACACTCGCTCTCGCCAGCGCGGCTCCCCATCCATCCGCAGGTTCTGTCCGGCAAAGCTTCCACTATGGCTCGGTGCGTGGTGCTGGCTCCGCGGCATTCATTTGCGGAACCCTGCTGTCCGGTGGGGCCATCGCGCAATTCGGGATTACCGCGGCTGTCTGGCTCAATGCCGGACTCCTCACCGCGGCGGCTGTTGTCGCTCGACTCGTGCCAGTTCTGTCGCTGCCGACTAAAAACGCGGCCCGACGCGTGGTGGCTGATGGTGCGGTCCGGGGGTTTGGAGCGCTGCTGCGGCTCCCGCTCTATCGCCGGATCGTCTTTGTTGCGGCCTTGATCCTCGCCAGCCACGCTATGCACGACAGCTTTGCGGTAATCCGTTGGGAGGCCGCCGGGATCGGCCCCCGTACGGTCGGGGTGTTATGGTCGATGTCGGTAGCTGCCGAGGTTGTCGTCTTTTTGTTTATCGGCCGCCCGTTGCTCAATCGCATCGGCCCGGCTCGTGCCGCGATGCTTGCCGCCGCTGCCGGTATTCTGCGCTGGGTGATGATGACCGAGACTACTTGGCTTCCTGCTCTTGCAGCGGTCCAGCCACTACACGGGTTGACTTTCGCGCTGTTACACCTGACCTGCATGCGGCTTCTTGCGCAATGCGTACCGCGTCGTCTGGAAGCAACGGCATTGACGGTCTACGGCACGGTTGGTATTGGCCTACCAACGGCACTGCTGATAATCGGCTCAGGCCAGCTCTATAGCCACATCGGCGCGAACGGGTTCTTTGTCATGGCAGCGCTCTGCGCCGCAGCCTTGCCTCTCGCGCGAAATCTCCGCGAGCCCAGCTGATCGAGACCTGCGGCTGGCGGCCGCCCTCGAAAGCCAATTTTTGGAACTCACTTCACCACTGGGAGCTCGAGAAACGAAGGCGTCGCGGCGGCGTGGTGGATGACGTTGGTGGCGACCCGAATATCGGCGTCGCCGTCGTTCGCCAGTATCGGATGGCCGCTATTGGTGTTGCGGGCACGGCGCGGGAAATTGCTGCTGTTCACGTCGACTTCGAGGCGGTGGCCGGCGCCAAAGGTGTGACAAATGTGGCCGAGGTTGATGGTCAGGCGCTCGACGCAATTCGGCGCAAGATGGCGCGGCTCGCCGGAGCGGTCGCGATACATGGCGCGGATTACGCCGTCCATCAGGAGCATCGCGCGCCCGTCGGGGTGAAGGTCGATCAGCTTGGCGACAAAATCGGTATCGAGGCAGTCCGACTCTACGGCAAGGCAGACGCGCACCTGGCCGGCAATCGTGAGGTCTTTCGCTAGCGGCTCGCCGCAGTAGATCAGGCCGTAATCGGGTACCCCCTGCACTGCACGCTGGTCCCGCGGCCCGGCGTCGATCAACATGTTGCGCCCACCCGCGGTCGGGATTGGCCGGCGCGGATCATGACGATAGTGACGCGGCGGTCCACCCGGGGCATCGGCGCCGAGGGTGCCGTCACCACGCAGATAAAGCCGTTGCGGCCTCGCCTCCGGGGGCGGCCAACGCTCGGCATGGCGCCAGTCGGCCGGGGTATAGGCCTCCCGGTCGTCGACCCAGGCTCGCGGGGAATAGAACACCGCCGGCCCATCCATGATGCCGGTCGGCATACCCTTCAGCCAGTGATCGAACCAGGCAAAATACGGATCGCGCGGCCAGAAATTGCTATGGTAAACGAAATGGTGCTCGTTGGGACCGATCCACAGCTTTTGATTGCCGACGCGCGACTGGATATCGTTGAAAGCCGCCAACACGCTGGTTTGGAAGATGTCAAACCAGCTGGTCACGTGGAATCCGGGGATCTCGATCGTGCGCCGGAAATTGTGCGCCACTCGAAACGCGTCGGCCGCCGGGTGCGTGATTATCTCGTCTAGGAAGGGTTGCCACGTCGAGAAATCAGGGTAGCCGGTGAGCGGCAATCTCATCCAATCCGGGGATTGGATAAACGGCGGATCGGCCTGACGCGCCGCCTCCAACCGTGCATAGCGCGCCGCCGCGGAGGCCGCCGCGGCATCCAGTTCGGCCTCACTTACCCCAAAACGCCGCATGACGGCATCGCGATGCGAAGAAGACAACCCCGGGATGTTGCGCGCTACCCACAGCCATAACCGCTCCATCTCGATCGACTGGCCCTCGTAGACGACATCGTCATAGATGCTGGAGGCGCCGGCCTGAGCGAAAAACGCGCGCAAGGTCGGGTGCTGAGTCGAGGCCGCGGCGAAGGTCGTCGTAGCGCCGGCGGAGGAGCCCGACATCCCCACCATCTGATTGGACCAGGGCTGGCTGGCAATCCAGTCCAGCGTATCTCCCCCGTCGGCGGCGTCATCGGCATAGACCCGGTCCTCGCCCTCGGACCCATGGCGCCCGCGGGTATCCTGATAGACTGCGGCGTAGCCGTGCGCGACGATATTGCGCCATCCCCGCAGGATCGAACCCCGCAGCGGTTCCTCTGTGCTCGGCAGCCATGCTTTCGTGAAGTCGGTTTTGTCGCGGGCATCGGCCGCCGTGATTCCGTAAGGCGTGCGATGGAGGATGACCGGCCAGTGCGGACCTTCGCTCCCGGGCAGAAAGACGAAGGTGTTGAGGCGGGTGCCGTCGCGCGTCGCCACCATGGCCTGGAAGCCGCGCGTGTGGGTACTGTCATCAACGATCTGCATAACGCCTCAATGTCATCGCGATGTCTTCAATGTATAAATTCCGGGTAACGATTACTCAATTCTCCTCTGGGAACCTCCGCACGCCAGCGATGGGGCTAGCGATCGAACGCCGTCCGAAAAATGAACGAAGTTAATTGCTGCAGTGCGACATTATGGAGAATCGTAATTAATTCTGAGCGAGACTACGTTCAGTCGGGACAACTTTTGGAGCCCTCATGGTGAACGTACTCAAATCGACGGTCCTGAGTGTTGGCTTGTTGGCGGGGTTAGCTGCGGTCGCGAATGCGCAATCGGTGTCGGCGCTGCCATCGGACGGCAATACGCCGCCGTCTTACGGCGGCACGTTGTCGGTACAGAATGCCCACACAGGCATAGCGGGATCGACGCAAAGCTTTTATCCCAAGCCCGGCGGCGGTGGGTTGTGGAAGGAGGGTCGCTATCAGACCCCGGCGCAACCCGCCACCGGCGCATATCCCGTCACCAACGAGACCGGCCCCAAACCCCATTAGTTAAGGGTTCAATCGGCTCGTAGGCCGGAGCTCCAGCTCAGCAGAATCTTCTTTGGGCCGGCACATGCTGACCGCGTGCTGCCGCCGACTAGATATCGAATTCGTTTTGCTGCCATCTCCCTTGGCAGCGATGAACGCCTCAGCCCCGCAGCAATTGCGGGGCTATTTTTGTGTGCCGCTGTCCACGAGCCCAAACATGCGGCCCGCCCCGGCGATGCCCCATAGACCGCCTGAAGGATGCGCGTTTCAGATCCTGTTAATATTGACCGTGATCTTTGAAATAGTTCCAATGTTAAACACGATTTCCCGACCTTAACTATCTTCCTGTCTCGGATTTCTCGCAAATTCGAGTTAATTATACGCATATCTTACAAAACAAGCCGGTCAGATACCAGCGATGAAAACTCTCTCGGCGGTAACACTCGCGCTCGTCGTGGGTGCAGTCGGCAGCGTGACAAACGGCGCCACCGCAGCGCCGATCACTTATGATTTCAGCGGCATCGCATCGGGCGACCAGGCGCTTGGCGGGAGCGAGACCTATACGGCTTCGGGCGGTCCCGCCATCACCGCTATCTCCGGATCGTACACCCAACTAGGCACAGGGGTCCCCGTCGCCGGCGATGCATTCACCACTGGCGGCCAACTGGTCGGCAACAATCGCGGCAGCGACGAGATGGGCGTAGGTGTCTGCTTCGGGAACGGGTGCAACCGCGGCCATATCGACGATAATCCCGAAATCGACGCGAGCGGCAGAGAGGCTGTGCGGCTCGATATCTCGAGCCTCTTCTCGAACTACGGCTCGTTCACGGTCAGCGCGGACTCGGCGACCGCTGGCGAGATGCTGGGCATCTTTGGAAGCAACGCTGCCGGCAGCGCGCTCGGCGCTAAGCTCGCAGACGCCACCAGCGCAGGCGGCAGTGTCTCGATTACCCCAACAAGCAACTACCTCTTCTTCGTTGCCGATAACACCACCACCAGCGGTGCGGACGTTCTTCTGCATTCGCTCACGGTGACGCCCGATGCCGTCCCCGAGCCTGCGAGCCTTGCGCTCCTCAGCGCCGCCCTCGTCGGCATGGGATTAATGCGGCGGAGAGGACGGCCGGTTCTTGCGCGCTGACGAGGTCGGGATAGACGGCCTCATCGCGAGCTCTGCCCGGCATCATCTGCTCAGCCGCGCAGCGCCTCCGCTGGCTGGCATTCCGGGGGCGCGTCGCCTGAGCGAAGTGCCGGGCGCTTCCGTATGTCCGGGCGGCGAACACTATCGCGAGATTGCCGGAAAGCTTCGGGAAGTTGCGCGGCGCTGTCGCTTCCCGGGCGCCCGGCGCGAGCTACTTCACCTCGCGTCAAACTATGAACGACGGGGCGATTACATCGGATGCAGCGAGAGGCTCGGTCAACCGAGCCAGCCGGTCGCGACGCCCGCGAGCAATACGGCGCCGACAAAGGCGCGATAGATGACGAATGGCCAGGCTGCGAAGCGTTCGAGGATGCGCAAGAGGCCCCAGATTGCGAGAAAAGACGAGAAGCTCGCGACGACTAGCCCCAAGATCAGCACCGACCAGCCATGCGCATCGAGGCCGGCGTGCCGCAGCTCCGCCAATTCCTTGAGGCCGGCCAGCGCGATTGCCGGCAATCCGAGCAGGAAGGAGAAGCGCGCGGCCTCCTCGCGCTTGAAGCCGAGGAAGAGGGCCGCCGTCAGGGTCGAGCCCGAGCGCGAGACGCCGGGGATCAGGGCGCCGACCTGCGCAACGCCGACAACGAGGCAGTCGAAAAGCCTCACGCGCTCGAAGGGGCGTTGGTGGCGTGCCGCGATTTCGGCGATCGCGAGCAGCAGCGCCATGACGATGCAGGCCAGACCCACCACGACGAGGCTCCGTAGCGGCGAGCCGCAAGTGTTGAGTGTCTTAGCGAGCGCAAGCCCGGCAATCCCGATCGGTATGGTGCCGATCACGATGCCGACAGCGAGTACGAATGAACGATTGTAGTAGTCGCGGCGTGCGATCGCCGACAACGACCCGAAGACGAGATCCCAAACGTCTCGCCAGAAATAGCTGATGACCGCCGCCAAGGCGGCGAGCTGCATAGCCGCCGAAAAGGCGGACCCCGGGTCCGGCCATCCCAAAAGTGCGGGTACAATGCGCATATGCGCCGTCGAGGAGATCGGCATCAGCTCGGTAATGCCTTGAACGACGCCCAGCACAGCCACCCTCGCATAGCCGAGCGCGACGAACCCCGTGTCGATGCCGTTGGTACAACCACTATCCACGCGATTACTTCGCCTTTGAATTCCGGGCCGGATCGGTGCGGCTCAGAAAGAATTCTGCAGGAGATTATACCTCTTCCGCCAGACCTCACCCGGCAAAGGTCTGCCTGCCCCCGAAGCATTCTCGGGAAAGGACGACGCTGCGGGCATCCCGGCCGGCGGGCGACCGTGCCGTTTAGTGCCCGCTATCGACCGGCGGGCTCGACGACGCCCAGCTGCGTACCCCGAGGAGCGCCTGAGACTTTGCGCGAATTGCACGAGCGCCGCATCGCCATCCTCGACAGCATAGAGCGAGGCGAACTTCTGGTCGGATCGCCCGAGTGCGCCACAGCACTCGCCGAACTGGGCCTTACTCATTTCGAAATTCCGCTTACCCATGCTCCACAACACGACACGCCGCGCGCAAGTTTCGGCGTAGTATCAATTTGGTCCGATGTAGCAACACCCGCGGGAGCATAAGCTCCCGGCGGTCTTCGCGAAGCGCGTGATACTCCTGTTCCGGCCGCCATTATTTCCGCCGATCGGAATGGCCAAAAAGCTTACCTGTAGCTTCCCCTATTATTGACGCCGCGCGCTTGTCGAGATCAGGAGTTCTCATCAGATGTAGTAAAGGCGGGCTATAGCGTAGCTTAGAATCGAGACCGAATGCAAAGTGAAAAACTCGAGTTGCATTCTTGATGTCGCCATGGAGTAGCTCAGCCACTCCGGACCAATATAGCTGTTTGCTAAGCGTGGCGCGGATTCGCGAACGAGCGGCGGGAACTCGGCTCCCATTTTAACAGCGATGCTTGAAACGCCTCCAACGTCAATAACAAGAAACATCCTCGGTAGCCGTAACCCTTGATTGCCTGCTTATACATTGACATGATTGACGTATTACAATGATCTACGACATCTTCTAAAGTGTTATTCTCCGCTAAAGCCTTAATGCGCCATCGTACGGCAATATCATCTTCGAGAAGCCGCGTTGTGTTTTTGCTGGCTAACATTGACATCATGCTATCATCATGGACTCGGTAATCAACCATAGCTTCAGAGAAATATGCAACGTCATACTTCATCGCTATCATCGACCAAATGTAAGTATCACCACGATGCGGCATATCCTCGGGAAAAAGGGTTACACGTTCGTAACATTCTTTTCGGACCATTACCGACGGTGCTACCGGCCCAACTGTATGATCCACCATGTCGTTGATAAATTGCTTGCTGTCCAATATTCGATCTTCCGATCCATACACGGATTCTCGGAACAAACCGAGATCACGACCATCCTGGACCATGTGCGCCGGGCAGAATGCATATCCGACATGTCGATTTGCCTCCATCACGCGTACATATCTCTCTACGATGCAGCGATTTCGAAGACGATCATCGGGAGAGAGGATCCAAACATATGACCCACGCGCCATAGCTATGCCTTTATTGTAATTACGGATATTGCCCAAATTTTCTTCATTACGAACGTAAGATATCTTTGCTCTTGGATTGGCAGAAATTAGGGCCTGGGATACCTTCGGTGTTTCGTCCGGCGATTGGTCATCCAATATGAGGATCTCTAAATTATCATATGATTGCGCGAGTACGGATTCTACGCATTCGGTCAAAAATTTGGCGAGTCGATAGCAAGGAATTACAAAGCTCACCATCGGGGTGTCGTCCATTCTCAGCAGTCCTCGTGAAGGAATATACCGGGCGAACGCCCCTGAACCGCAAGGGACGGCGGTAATCGGCAATGGTGGTGTGTCGATGGTCACTCAGTGGGAGTCGTGCCGCAGATCCGTGACGAGATTTCCCATCCGCGCTTAGTTGATGATCGCGACCTCGATATTCATCGCCTCGATGTTCACAGCATTAACGAAAGGCGAAATGGGTTTCAGGGCTGCGGCGTCGGTCCGTCGTTGGGGGTCAAGTCGGGCGACGCCGTCCGTCTCCCACTGGCTCCTCAAAGGAGCTCTTCGGCCGTAAAAATTTCCAGGCACCGGGGACGATTACTCTTGATCCCAAGGGCGAAAGCCTCGAACAAATGAACACGGCCCAAAATAGCGGGTAACTCGTAAGCCCACAAGGGTAATCAGGAGCGATTTGAATTCCCAGCCCTTTCAAACCTTATCGACATGGTTAACAAAACCATCGCCCGGTGTCATGGTCAACAAGACTACCGCCTGGATTGAGAATGGCAGCAATCGCCTTTAACGGGAAGAAGACTTTCTGTCCAAATCCCGCTAAATGTGTGGTCGTCAAAGCTCAAAATCCTCTGGTACGCAGTTTACGATCCCGAACTGCTTATGATTCCTAACTGCCGAAGGAACTGCTGCCCATCGAAGAGAAGATCTCCCCAAACGTGATTTCGGCACGCAGGCGTTAACCTCTCGCTGCGCTATGTCGGAAATATGCCGTGGCCGCCCTTCCCAGATCCGCGGCTTTGACGGCCATAGCGACTCCGCGGTTGCCAGTCCGGGTCAAAAGCCGTCTTGCGCGAAGCGAAATCGACCGCCGGTCGCATTGTAGGGCGCGAACGTAATACTCTCTCGCGGCGCTTAGGTTCGGCAGCCTGAGACTGCGATCTCCCGCCAGAGTCCATATTCTCGCTTGAATCCGCTTTTTTTCCGCCGGAGTCAGTGTCTGTTCACGTAAAGAATTTTCAAGCTCCTGCGCGGTTATACAGTAGCGGCTCCCGTCCATCTCCCAGCCCACCAAATGACGCGCATATAGCGAGACCAAGCGACGCCGACATTCCTCTATTATTTCAGTATCACGGAGCCGCCGCGCCTCCGTTTCGACCCGCCAAAGCACAATAAAGCCTTCTTTCAACGTCAGGCGACGGCGTTGGCTCATTAAGTAATTGGTCATGCTCAGTTCGTGGCGGCGATAATTCACCATCGGTTCGGCACAGTAAGCAACGTCATAATGCACCGCAAAAAGGCACCATAAAAACCAGTCCCCCGCGTATGGCAAATCCAAAGGAAAGGCGCCGTACTTTTCGTAACACACGCGCCGCACCATCCCCGACGCTGCAACGATGAAATTGCCCCCGAGGAGTTTGAATAGAAAAGCTTTTCCCTCAAGGACCATGTCGTGATCGGCCAGACATCCTTCCACCTCCGTTTCTATCCCGTTCTCAAGACGCATCCCGGGGCAGCAGACGTATCCGACTGTCGGGTTGTCATCTAGGATGTGGACGTAACGTTCCAGCAAGTGCGGGCTACGCAACCGGTCATCCGCGGAAATCAGCAGAACATACTTACCCGCGGCCAGAGCAATCCCTTTGTTGTAATTCCGCAGATGCCCGAGATTGCGTTCGTTGCGAAAATATCGCACGCGCGGATCAGCGAACGTCGCGGCGACTTCGGCCGTGTTGTCCGGAGAACAGTCATCCATGATCAATATTTCAAAATCCTGATATGTCTGCGACAGAATTGAGTCTACACACTCCGCAAGGAGATGTCCTAGATTATAGCAGGGAATAACGAAACTCGCGCTCGGCAACTGAGGCCACTCCATACCTGCTAAACGAAATAATACTATCGCCCAATCCGATTTCTATACAGCTAAATCGTTGGGAGCCCGCGGTTCTTTACATTCAGTACGCCGCCAACAAGCGTGATTGGTGCAAGACCGGTGCTCCAATCCTCAGCGCTTGGGCTCGAAGGAACTGCCTTTGCGCGGGCAGGCACGCCCGCGACGATTCCCTCTGGGATATCACGAGTGACGACCGCGCCGGTGCCGATCATCGCACTCTCACCAATGGTCAGCCCACGCAAAAGGGTTACACGTGAACCGATGGAGGCCCTCCGACAGACCGATGTCGGTTCCAATTTCAAATCGCGCTGCTGCTGCAACCCGCTCGCACTGCTCTCTGAATTTCGACGAATGCGCCGATCGAAGTTTCGCCGTCGATCACGCAGCCATAGAGGTTGGACGAGCTCCGGCTGGTATCCGGTACTCCTCACCGAGGCTAAGGTCGTCCTTGATCGGCATTCACCGTTCGGGTTGTTGCCAGTCGGTACCGGTCCGTTCATCACATTGATCGCCTCGCTGACTGCAGAATTGACGATCGACGTAAGATGGCAGGGAGTGGCAGGATGATGGCGAACTCCCACGCTGCCGAGCGTATATGGGACCGAAGGGGGTGTCCCGTTACGGTCAGCCCGAGCCACCAACCGACCGAACCCATAACGGCAGCGGCGAGCAACCCTAAAACCGGAGAGGTCGAAATGGTGTGATGGATCGCGATGCTAACAATCACCCCCGCGCAGCTGCAGGAAGTAACGATAGCGCTCCTCTTCACTGCCTCGATTAAATCAGCCCAGCCGAACGAGAGCCGTCTGGCAATGAAATGGATCGCGACAACGGCTTGCAAGGGGAAGGTCAGAAACGCCGAGGCGGCCACTGCTCGCACACCAAAGAACGACGCGATGAAGATAAGGACCAAGGATGGCGGCAGTGAAATCAACGATGAGGTGAGCGTATCGCGTACTCGGCCGACCGCCACCAGCACCGGATAGCTCAAGCATGCTGCGAATAAGGTAAGGGAGGCGAGACACAGCATGCGGGTCAGCGGAACGACCTCAAGCCACGCAGTACCAAACCAGATCCGAATGATCGGGTCGGCCATCAACGCCATGAAAGTCAGGAACGGCCACTGAGCCGCCGATAGCAACTCGACCGCCTGAAGATAGAAGCGTTTCAAATCCTCACCGGCTCCTGTCTGAGCCGAAATGGCAGGCATGATCACGGGGCTCAAAACCCCGAGGAACATCCTGTCGAATAACTGCGTCGTGCCCGCGGCACGGCCGTAAAGGCCGACGGCAGGGAAGTCGAGGACACGACCAAGAATCAGCTGCGGCGACGAGTTATGGATAACATTGATGATAACCACGGCGCTCGAATAGGAGCCGAAACCAATGATGTCCCGCCAGCCCTTCAAGCTCGGCCGGAAGATCCGCACGTCACGCCGACAGCTCAGCAACAGCACGACAGCAGCGGCTTGTCCAATTAGCAAACCGATCAACAGACCGACGAAGCTCCAACCCAGAACCGCGAGCGCGATACAAGTGGCCGCCGAAATGAAAGCTGCGGCCAAATTACAGCGCGCGAGAACGTCGAAGGCCATTTCGCGGCGGAATAGCGCAGATATGATAGTCGAAAAGGGCATCAAGACGAAACCGGCAGCGAAGATCGCGATCCCGGTTTTCAGCCCTTCTTCCGAGTAGAAAGACGCCACGGCGCTGCGGAAACCGAAGAGTACAGTGCCAAGCAAGGCCGACATGCAAAACGTTATCGTGAAAGCGGTTCTGATGTCTTGCTCCGATAGCGTCGGCTTCTGAATCAGGTAAGTGGCCCCCCCGAATTCCTGTGACCATGCTGTTGCCACAGCAGTAAGCGCGGTGACAGCTGCGCATATACCGAAATCCGCGGGCGTGAGAAGCCTGGAGAGAACAGCGGTCGACAATAAGAAAACAAGAGCGCTCCCATACCTTTCGACGCCAGAGAAGAAAATGGATCGGTGTAGCTGCGGACGCGACACGTGGCGGGAATTGTCGGCGGAGGTGCTACCGGTCATGATCCTATTTGTATGCCCAGATCGATCGGGGCGCCCCGCCGAAATAGATCGAGACGTCGCTTCCAGGATTTCAGCAACGTGTAGCCTTGTCAAGCCGCAAGGAAATCGGGGTTGTTCCCCGACGAGGCTATTGACAAAGTGTGAGGTGGACCCCGCTGTGAGACAGCCGGAGTCGCGATTTAAGGTGTAGCCCAGCCGGTTTCGATGTCGACCCCGATTATTATCGATGCAGTGGCTGGTCCAACGCGTCTGCCTTTCGAAGCATCACTTTGAAATCGCTTTCTTGACTGTACTGCCAGAGGGTATTTGGGCGTAGCCCAGCGTTTTCCCGCCTTCCCAGCTCGCTTGGGAAGTTGGGGAAGCGCAGCCGGTCGGCAACGCCGATTGTCCACATATCATATCATCAGAGTTCCTGGTAAAT
>CAVOWP010000031.1:0-524649 GCA_963700185.1 uncultured Alphaproteobacteria bacterium | reverse complement strand
GCATCGGCTTGGGCGACGTTCACCCGCACCTATTGCGCCATGCGTGCGGCTTCAAGCTGGTCAACGATGGGGTCGATACCCGCACCCTCGCCGCGTATCTCGGCCATCGGCAAATCGCCAATACAGCCCGTTACACCAAAATGGACGCTCGACGGTTCAACGGCTTTTGGCCCGGATTAACCTAATCCCCCGGTACGCAGTAAAAGTATGCCGATGTCGGGCAGGGGGACCGTGCCGGGCTAGGCGACAATAACCAAGAATACCGACTGCGACGGCCAGGATTGCCAAGTGCATGACCCACTCCCTACTCGCGGTCACGTCTGCGCAGCCCGGTCGGAAACGGAGATCCCTCGCCGACCGGCTACGGTATACGGCGCCTAGACCGCCGGGGGCGGTGGAATATTGATGCCAGTAAGGGCGGCACCCGCCCGTGTGAACAGGTCGGTGAGGGCGGTGCCGAACGATTGTGCACCGACCGCAATTGCAAGGGCAACGAACACGATCAACATAGCGTATTCGGTAGCGGTGGCACCGCTCTCATCACGACAAAAGCGACTGGCCAGACTGTGCATTTTAATTTACTCCTTCAAGGGGGTGACCCTGTGGCCAGTGTGAGCCAAAAGGCGATCACAGTCGCCACTCAGCCAGTAGCCAGACTAATCCAGTCGATGTCAGTGGCCTGTCAGGGCGCCGTCAGAAAAGCGCCTTTTGTGATTTATTTTACTAGATTGCGTGCAATGGGAACGTCGTCCGGCCGCCGCCCAAGCCATCGACACCCGCACCCTGGCAGCCTATCTTGGGCATCGCCAGATCGGCAACACAACCCGGTATACGAAGATGGATGCGCGACGCTTTGACGGCTTCTGGCAGGACTGAGGTAGGCCGGCGACCATCGCCACGGCGCGAGCGACGGGCACCATTTTTTTGTGGTTCACCGGATCGCCACCGGGGCTGCGGCACCAATTGCCAGTTCGGGGTCGTGGCCGAAGATGCGAGCGCCGCCGTTTTCCAGCGCTTCGAGCCGGTCGAGCGAGGCCAAGCATCCCCTCGCGATCGTGGTCGTAGCGCGGCAGCCGTCGCTCGCGCAGGGTCTGGCAGAAACTGCAAGCGTCAGCAGCGAGCACGACCTCGCCGCCGCCTGGTCGAGTCTGACGCGCAACGACTGGTGCCCCGGCGTATGACCGTGCGTTGGCAGGCAGACGACCGAACCGTCGCCGAACACGACAAGAGGCCATTCCCCGACCGGATCAAACTACCCGGTCAAAATATATATCGCAGCGGCGATAATGACCCCCACGGAACGGCTATTATAGCCGTGATGAAGAGCGCTTTGCCGTAATCGATGCGGCGAAAGTCGTAATGGACGGGCGGAACCTGGACCAAAGGTCGACTGCCATTATTCGAGTTTGGCGGAGATTAGTTAATCAATCGTTGGTCCCATTTGCGCCGAATACCGTGGGGTTTCCATTTATTCACCGTGATCCTGCACGTCTTGCGCCGCCAGCCGAGCGTCAGTGAAGAGTTCGAGGGCGTCGAGTTCGGCATCGACAGCGCGGTCAGATCGAGAGCAACAACATGGTCGATCGGTGCTTTGGGATCTCCACCGACCGTGAGCTTGTCGCCGTAAACCCGCGGCAGGATCTTTGACAGCAACCGCTTCATGTCGACGCGAATCCGCCATCCTGCGGATCGAGGGTCGTGTTATCGGCGATGGTGAGGACCTCTTCGGCATCGCATTGCCTGCAGCTCGCCGGGCGTGAGCGTAGATCTCGCGGAACTCTGGATGCCTGGAAATCCATCTATACACGGTGCCTTCGTCCGGCATGTCGTCCTGTTCGGCGACGGTGCGCAGTGAATTGCCGTCGATCATCCGGTCGCTGATCTCGCGAGCGATTTCGGGCGTGTAATCAGTCGGTCGACCTATCGTCTTGTGTTCAACGGCAGCGACTGCAGCATGCCTACCGCGAATTCCGGCATTGTTGCTCGCATTTGTTCACGCCACCGATCTCGGCCGTTCTTCGTCACGATAGCCGCCCAATCAGGAACCGAGGTAGTCATAAAGCGCCCCACAATCGCCTCAGGATCTTCACGCTCGTCTATGCCAGCAGCCCGCGATGGACGAGTTCGTCGATCTCGGTGTCGTAGAATCTCGATCGTTAGACAGCGATAACCAGCCCGACGCCACGCTCGGCGGCGACGCACTCGCTCTGCAGCCGCTTCCCGTGCGATCTCGGTCTTGACAGCACACTGACCGTCGTTTGCCCAATCGTGCCAATGTTCTCCGTGACAACTCTATCGCGCCATTTACCAGATTGTACTTGTTGCTTGCACGATTTCAGCTATCGCGACGTTTCGCGGGAGACGATGGACGGTCAGCGGTTCATCCCGTGATGACACTGGCTCTGCTATCTGGTCTGTGCACGGGTACCTCTTCGTGATCGGCTAATACAAGCAAGCTGTCGATCGCACTCCTGACCCCAATCGAAGAGGGCGGCCAATGGATTTCATTGCTACCGGTCGGCGAGGTCGAAGATAGCTCACCGAAACGGCGGTCGCAGGACCAAGGGCCACCCGACCGCAGCGCGAAGCCGCAACGACCGTTGATACAACCCTGACCGTCGCGCCGAATGGTCATCCCGAAGGTGTCGACGCGAAAACGACGCAGTCGTACTCGACCGATACCCAAGCGGTTGATGCCAACGCTGCAGGGAAAAGCATAACGTTTTGCCTTTTGTTAGCGTGTCTATCATCACCTGACGCTTTTTTAACCGTCGCCAGGTCGGGATACATCGCTTGACTAGCTCTGGCATTCGACGACGACGCCGGCTCAACCGGTTGCAGGCGACGCGATGAGAAGTGAGGTGCGCGCGGCTGTTCCGAACCGTATCGCGATCACCTTCTCGATCATGCTGGCGAATATCATGCAGGGGCTCGACACGACGATCGCCAACGTCGCGCTCCCCCATATCCGCGGCAGCCTCTCGGCCTCGCTCGACCAGATCTCATGGGTGCTGACCTCCTACATCGTCGCAGCGGCGATCACGATGCCGCTGACCGGATGGCTCGCTGGCCGCTTTGGCATCAAACACATCTTCATCTTGTCGGTCGGCGGGTTCACCCTGGCCTCGGCGCTGTGCGGCAGCGCCACCAATCTGACCGAGCTGGTTGTCTATCGTGGGCTACAGGGGGTCTTCGGTGCCGGGCTGATCCCGCTGTCGCAAGCCACTCTATTGCAGATCAACCCGCCGGAACGGCACGGCCAAGCGATGGCGGTCTTCGGCGTCGAAACGTTATTGGGTCGGATCTGCGGCCCCGTTCTCGGGGGCTGGCTGACTTACGACTACAACTGGCGCTGGGTCTTTTACATCAATCTGCCCGTCGGCTTGATTGCTGGGATCGGCGCGCTAATCTTTATGCGTGAGGCGCGCCATGCCCATCGCGAGCCATTCGATTTCCTGGGGTTTGCCACATTCAGCCTGGCAATCGGCGCGCTGCAAATGCTGCTCGATCGCGGCGAGCTAAAAGACTGGTTCGGCTCGACCGAGATCTGGGTCGAAGCGACGATCTCCGGGGTCGCCCTTTACCTCTTCATCGTCCATATGACGACGGCGACCGACCGGTCGTTCCTCAACCGCGATCTGTTAAGCAACGTCAATTTTGTGGCCGGAACCGTGCTGATGTTCATGATCGGGCTGATCATGAACGGCACCCTGGCGCTGCTGCCGACAATGCTCCAGGACCTGATGAATTATCCGGTGCTGACGACCGGCCTTGTCACCGCGCCGCGCGGCGTCGGCTCGATGATCGCAATGTTCGTCGTCGCGCGGATGATCGACCGGGTCGACAACCGGCTGATCATTCTGTTCGGGCTGCTGTTAAGCGCGGTCTCGATGTGGCAGATGACACAGTTCTGCTCTACATGGGAATGGAGCCGGTTATCGTCTCTGGCTTGGTGCAAGGCTTCGGCCTCGGCTGCACCTTTGTTCCGTTGAATACGATCGCCTTATCGAATCTGCCGCGGCACATCCTGACGCAAGGAACGGCGCTGCGGAGCCTGATGCGCAATCTCGGCGGCAGCGTCGGGATCTCGATCCTCGAAGCGCGGCTGACCGAGAACATTCAGACCGTTCACTCGCGGCTCGTCGAGCAGCTGCGGCCGGACAACCCGCTGGCGCAAGCCCCGCATCTGGCCGCACCCTTCAGCCTGTCAGACCCGGCCGGCATCGCCGCGCTCAACGCCGAGGTGACCCGGCAAGCGTCGATGGTCGCCTATATCAACGATTTCGCGCTGATGATGATCATGGCGATCGGCTCCTGCGTGCTGTTGCTGCTGGTGCATCCGCCGTCCCGAACGGCAACAAAGCCTGCCATCGGCACCGGCTGACTGCCTGCGGATCTAGCCGACTAGCGGCTCGTTTTCCGGATTAAGTCATTGGTCGTGGCGTGCGCCACAAGCCTAGTTTCAGAAGCAAACAGATCATTCACCGCTCATCGGCTCGATACCGCTGGCCGGGCCGCTCTCAGGCCGACGAGCTGAAGCATCTTACTGGATCTGAGTACTAGGGCCACCTCACCAGCCGACGATGTCGGTAAACTCGATATCTTTAGCCGCTCCATGCCGCAGTCATCGGCTGACCGGGCTCTAGGGAGACCACCGCGCTGATCATCAACCCGCCGCCCACAACGGGCGACGTGCGCGACTACGGAGACCTGTGGACTAGCGCGCCGCTGGCGTTCCTTTGCAGCAGTGCCGTGGTGCGTCTGCTCGACGATGATTTTTGCCGAAAATCGGCCCATTTAATAATAGAGCCTACTAGATTGCTTGTTGGTGGGTCCCCTGAGCAGAGGGCATAGCGGGACCATCCCCAGCAAGGGTGCTGGAGTGGCCGCTTGCCCTCGCCGATCAGTGCTTGCTCGTCGGAGCCGCCCCGTCGCTTTCAGGCCCGTCTATCCGCGACATCGGTAGATCGGTTGCTCGCTACTTCACGGGACAACTGTCGAGTCCCGGCAGGACTTGGCCTTCGAGCTTTCGCGGTGGCCTTCCGGTAGATCCCTGCATCCCCATGGTACCGGATGTGCCAATTGGCACAGACGCGCCGCCACGGGTGACTCCTCCACCAGCGCGCTGGCCTTCAATATAGCGGTGTTCACGTTATGTTCCAACTCCTACAAACCTGCCTGTCTGGCTTTCATCTGCCTCGCGTCCGAGGACCGCGCCACGGCCGCCGCCAACCGCGGGAGCGAGCGCTGCCGAAACCAGCGTCAAGGAGGGTGCCGCCTATAACATGGGATTTGGCCTGACGGTGCAACGGAGCGATCGGTCACGTCGGCATGTTGCCAGCATCCATTATCGTCTTGTCCGTCGTGCAACGGCTAAGGCGACGGTCGAGCGCGGGTTGCCGAATACTGCCGATCCCAGCTCGGGATTGGTGCCGTGAAACCACAAGTCGCTTGACGCCCCCCGATGCTGGCGGGAAACCTGCCGCGGCTACAAATGTCCGGTCGAGCTGGTGGCCCGGAGGGGCAGTGATGAGACGTTCCCGTAGTATTGCCGTTGCGGCTGCAACGGCACTGGCGCTCTGGCTGGGCAGCCACTTGGCGTTGGCGCAGAAATCGGGCGGCGTCCTAAAGATGCCGGATTTCGCCAGCCCGGCCTCGATGTCGATCCACGAAGAGGTAACGCGCGCCGCGGTCACCGTGCTGATGCCGGTGTTCAACAACCTTGTGCTGTTCGACCAGCACAAGGAGAAGAACACGCTCGACACGATCGCACCCGACCTCGCCGAAAGCTGGACCTGGAGCGAGGACGGCAAGGAGCTGACCTTCAGGCTCCGGCACGGGATCAAATGGCATGACGGCAAGCCGTTCACCGCCGCCGACGTCAAATGTACCTGGGATCTCCTGCAAGGAAAGGCGCAGGAGAAATTGCGCCTCAACCCGCGCAAGGCGTGGTACCGCAACATCGACGAGGTGATCACGAAGGGGGATGACGAGGTCACCTTCCATCTGAAGCGGCCGCAGCCCTATCTGCTGGTGCTGCTGGCATCCGGCGTGTCGCCGGTCTATCCGTGCCATGTCTCGCCAGCGCAGATGCGCCAGCACCCCATCGGAACCGGTCCGTTCAAGTTCGTCGAGTACAAGCCGAACGAATCCGTCAGGCTGACCCGCAACCCGGATTACTGGAAGCCTGGGCGGCCCTATCTCGACGGGCTCGAATTCCCAATCGTCGCCAGTGTCGCCACCCGCAACCTGATGTTCATCGCCGACAATGTAGACATGACCTTGTCTTACGGCGTCTCGATGCCGCTGTTGCGCGACATAAAGAGCCAGGTGTCGGAGGCGATCTGCACGATCACCACCGACAACGGCGCCCGCAATCTGATCATCAACCCGGCGAAGCCGCCGTTCGACAATGCCGAATTGCGCCGCGCCGTGACGCTGGCGCTCGACCGCAAGGCGTTCATCGACATTCTGGTCGAAGGGCAGGGCCTGATCGGCGGCGTTATGCAGCCGTCGCCGGACGGCATCTGGGGCCTGCCCGTCGAGAAGCTGGCCGAATTGCCGGGCTACGATCCCGACGTCGCGAAGAACCGCGCCGAGGCGCGCGCGATCATGCAAAAGCTCGGCTACGGCCCGAACAATCGGCTCGGGGTCACCGTCTCGACCCGCAACACCGCCGGCTACCGCGACCCGGCCGTCATCGCGATCGACCAGATGAAGGAGATCTACATCGACGGCACCCTTGAACCGATCGAGACCGCCAACTGGTTCCCAAAGGTCATCCGCAAGGACTATACGATCGGCGTCAATGTGAGCGAGACAGCGGTCGACGATCCCGACCAGATGCTCTACGAGAACTACGCCTGTGGCTCGGACCGCAACTACACCGGCTATTGCGACAAGGAGGTCGACGCGCTGATCGATCGGCAGTCGAGCGAGCCCGATCCCGAGAAGCGGCGGCAATTGGTGTGGGAGATCGAGCGGCGCCTCGCGCGCGACGCTTCGCGGCCAATCATCTTCTACACTCGCGCCGCGACCTGCTGGCGGCCCCGAGTTAAGGGTCTCAGCCTAGTCGTCAACAGCGTTTTCAACGGCTGGCGGTTTGAGGACGTGTGGCTCGATAGGTAGACTGGCGCCCCATCTCGCGCCCTCCCGGTCTGAAACAATCCGGCTGGCCCGCGCAGTGACCAAATGGGGCGTGACCCGGCGTCGCCGTTGACCGAACTGAGCGGCCAGATAATCAGGGTGGCATAGCGGCGAAGACGTTGGCGCGCGCGTCCGTCCCTTTCAGAGCTTGAGCAGGCGGCGGGCGTTGCCGTTCAGCAGCTTCTCTGTGTCTTCGGGCCCGAGCGGCAGCGTCTTCAGCCATTCGGTGCCGGGCGGGTTTTCGGCGAACGGGTAATCGACCGAGAACAGGATGCGGTCGATGCCCATTTCCATCATGCTGCACACGAGCGCGGTATCCGAAAAGAAGCCGCTCGTCGTGATCCAGAAATGCTCGCAGAAGATGTCGCGGAACGTCTTTTCCTTCATCGTCGCGCGCAGCCCATGGCTGATACGCCACAGCAGAAACGGCAATCCTTCGCCCATGTGCCCGAGGATGATCTTGAGGCCGGGATGGGCATCGAACACGCCGCTCAAGACGAAGCGCAGGCCCTGCGTCGCGGTCTCGACCGTGAAGCCCCAGGCGGCACGCAGGATACGGATGCGACTGCGCGTAATCTTTGTAATAGGCTTCGATGACCGCAGGGTGCGGCAACGCCGGATGGATATAGATCGGCACATCGAGCTTGGCGGCCCGTTCCCAGATCGGCCAGAACCGCTTATCATCGTGAAAGACGCCGCCGGTCATGCCGTTGACCATCGCGCCTTTGAAGCCGAGCTGGGTGACGGCGCGCTCCAGTTCGTCGGCCGCGGCGCGCGGATTGGCGGTCGGCACCACGGCGAAGGCGGAAAAACGATCCGGGTGGCGCTGAACCGCCTCATGAAGCCGGTCATTGGTCCGGCGCGCCAGAGGCGGCCCGGCTTCGGCGTCGACCGCCTGCAGTCCGGGGATCGAATGCGACAGGACCTGCAGATCGATGCCGGCCTCATCCATCTCGCGGATGCGCAGCGCGCCGAGATCGTCGAGCCGCTCGACGACATCACGACCAGCCCCGGGACCGCCGCCGAGCTGCTTGACCTCGGGGTCGAGGTAATGCTCTTCGAGCGCGATGATGTAGGGCTTCTTTGCCATTTCTGTCCTCCCTCCTTATGCCTGGCGCGCGCCGGCCTGGTTCGCCAAGGTCGCGCGAAGATTAAACCATCCCGCTGGACGAGGCACGCGATCAGTGCCGCGCCCTAGCCGGGTCGGACGGCGCGGCTGCCGCCCACCGCAGACCGGACGCTGCCCGGAGACCAGCGCCCAGAATCGTGCTGACCAATAGCCTGGCAATTGACCGGGTCGCGCGACGGAGCGATCTGTGCGTCGGCAAATTGCCGACCATCCTGACATTATCGTGGTGTCCGTCGTGCGAACGCTGAGGCCACGGTCGAATGTGGGTCGCCGAGAACTGCCAGCCAGCTCGGGATTGTGCCGTGAAACGCGCCATGTTGGCCATCCAGGTGCACCGGCACCGCACTTCGCCGACCCTCGATAGTCACGGAATATATGGCGGGCTCGGCCTTGTCGCTGCTGACCGAGAACGAGAATCGGCGGTCTATTCTGGGTTACAAGGAACGCTGTATGCCCGCTTTGCTACACAAAGCTGCTCTTCGCGACGATAGCAGCGGGCGGCCGCGATGGGTGGAAAGGAGACCTTCGGGGGCGTCGTTTCTGGTCCGACCGCGGTTAGCGCTTAGCCATTGCAGTCGTCGACCTGGGTGACGCATCCCAAGCCCGACGTCGGCGCTTACGCAGTCTTGCAAGCGGTTTGCTGCGCCTCAGCGAACGTTGGCCGCGTGGCTCAGCCACAACCCCAACCCTTGCAATTGGCAGCGGAGGCCGCCTGATGGCCTGAACAGATCGTCAGCCCCCGACGACCGCGACCAGGGCCGGCTCCGGGGCCTCGTTCGGCAGGTTCTCGACCCCATGTTCGTCGGGAGGCAGCGCAAGCCGCTGATCCAACACCGACACGACGTGACGGGCAAACGGACCGAGATGACAATAAATTAGTGTCAGCGTAAAGACGAACCCCAGGGCTCGTGGATTTTTCCACGCAGCCTCGAACAAGGCTCTGAGGAAATGCCGAAGTACCTCGCGGTGCCGTCGGGCAACCAACGAGACAATACGGCAGACCAGGGCAAGTTCACGGAGCGAAACGCCGAGAGTGCGTTGCGCAAGCTCGGTCGAACGGCGCTTGTCCAAAACCGGACGGTCGAGCAGCCGCGCCACCGTCCGCACCCGCTGGTAATAGACCGCCGGATCGTAAGCGCCCTGCAGAATTCGCTTGAGGTCGTTCAGGATATCGCAGCGAGGACGCACGGTGAGGAAGTTGAGACCGATCGCACATTGATCGCCGCCACCGACCTCCGCCACCAGGTCGACGACATAGGATGCCGGAAGCAGCCGGCCTTCCTTTTCGAGCCGGCGGCTCAATTGCGTGTTGGGTAGCGCGAAAAGCAGCCCGACCATGCAGACCGGGATCGCCGCCGCCTCGATCAACTCGATCATCGCCTCGGCGACGCCGTCTTTTTCGCTGTCGAAGCCGACGATAAAGCCGGCGTTCACCATCATCCCGGCTCGGTAGATCTTTTGCACGCTGTCAGCCAACACCCGCCGCGTGTTCTGCTTCTTTTGCGCCGATATCAGCGTCGCCGAATCCGGACTCTCGATGCCGACGAAGACGATATAGAAATTAGCGGCGCGCATCAGTGCGAGCAGCTGATCGTCATCGGCTAGGTTGATTGAGGCCTCGGTGGAGAATTCGAATGGAAAACCGTGCGCTTGCTGCCAGGTAATCAGGTGCGACAACAAGTTCTTCACCGCCTTCTTGTTGCCGATGAAATTGTCGTCGACAAAGTCGACATGGCCGCGATAGCCGAGGCGGTACAGCGTCTCGAGCTCAGCGAGAATTTGTTCGGTCGTTTTGAACCGCGGAACACGACCGTACAATTCGATGATATCGCAGAACTCGCAGGTGAACGGGCAACCGCGGGAGAATTGCACGCCGTAATAGACGTAGTGGCTGCGCTTGAGCAGGTCATAGCGCGGGATCGGCGTCTTGGTGACGTCGATGGTGAATTTCTCGGCGGTGAAGATGCCTTGCCGCGATCCTGCATCCCACGCGGCGATAAAGGCGTCGATAATGCCCTCGGCTTCTCCCAACACCCGGAAATCGGCTTGTTCGTAGGCTTCCGGCGAGGAGGTCGCATCGGGCCCGCCGACCACCACGGTCTTGCCGCGCGCCTGGGCCAGCTCGATGACCGCCTGAGTATCGGGACGCTGCGGGATCATCCCGCCGGTCATCACCATGTCGGCCCAGTCGAGATCGGCCTCGCTAAGCTCTTCGGTGCTGCGGTTGACCAGCCGGCATTCCCAGGACGCCGGCAGCATCGCCGCCACCGTGATCAGCCCGAGCGGCGGCGCCGGGATGCCGGCGCCGAACACCTCGCAGGCCGCCGAATTATCCCAGAACGATCGACCGTGAAAGCGGGGGCAGACCAGGAGCACGTTGCACGATATTTCGGTCGTCGGCGCCGCGATTGATTTTCCGGCAGTCATGCCGTCACCCCCAGGTCATGCTTGCGAGCGTGCCGATTTAAGCGGAACTGGAAGCACCATATCACACCGGCGCGCCCTGTGATCCTGCCACCGGCGCAGGCGTGAGGATAAGATCGCGACCAAGCAGCTTTGATAGCTTAACCGCCGCTAATGACCGCTTCGGGTCAACTCCGGCCGATATCTCCCGGATTACGAAACGGCCCCTTGTTAGCCCATTCCAGTCATTGCCAGACGCGACGCGAAGTCCTTTACCAGATCAATCTCGCTACAGCGCTCGGGTAGCGGGCAGCCCGTATTTCACGATAACACATAGTCGAAGCTCTCGTCGGCGAAGGGTAACGCGTCGGCATCGGCCTGGCGCAGGCTCAGTCGGAGGCTGCGCGCGGCCGCGTCGCGCCGAAATTCCTCCTCACCGCGATCGCGCAGAACCGTCCTTCGCACCCGATGGGCCGCGGCGGTCGCAGTCGATTGAGCCTGAGGATGCGTTTGAGATGGGGGAACAACCCTATAGTTGCCTATCGCAGAAGCAGCCCGGCGTCTTGCCGGATAACGGTTACTGCGAGGTATGTTGCACGGCCCCGGATTTGCTTCGATGCTGATCGGAAGTCCAATGAGTGTTGGCGCTGCCGGGCCGCTGGTCGTGACCTATCCGCTGAGCGAGCGCAGCCGCGCGATCGTCGAACGATGGCGCGCGACGCTCGCCGGCATCGTTACCTGGTCCGGGCTGACGATTGTCTTGGCGCTGGTGTTCTGGCATTGAACGCGCTGATCGTGGCGATCCTAACCGCGATGGCTCCATGGCGAACGGGGCTTAACGCCCCGCCCGCCCTTCGCTATCCTGGTGGTGCCACACGATCTGAGGAGCGAACGTTGATACGCGTCATCATCATCGCGACCTGTGCCGGCTTGGTAGCTCTATCGACGATCTCGGCGCAAGCCGCCCCCTTGCCTCCAAGCAAAGTCGTTCCAACAGGACTCACGGTCTCCCCGATCGTACCCGCGGCAAACGGATGCGGGTACGGATATCGGCGCACCCAGTGGCAGGATCATTGGGGTCGCTGGCATTGGGGCCATTGCATTTCGAAGATGCACAGGAATTTGTCTCGCGAAAACATGCACAACTAGGTGTGTTTGCTACATAATTCCGAAACGAAGGGTTGGTCGCCTCGCTGATCAGCACGCGCGTGCCGTAGGTCTTGTTAGCGCCTTCGAGGCGCGATGCCAAATTCACGGTATTGCCGATAACCGTATAGTTGCGGGTCTGCTCCGAGCCGATGCTGCCCATCACAACATCGCCAGTGGCGATCCCGATGCGTATGTCGATTTCCGGGAAGCCGCGTTTGACGCCGGTGAGGTCGGGTAACTCACAGGGCTGCACGATCGTAACCGACGCCAGGACCGGTCTGCGCGCTGGCGGCGGTGCCCGCCATAAACCAAAGCAATGCCACCACCCGGCTGGCACACCAAAGAAGCTCGGTTACAGCAGCAATTCCGACAGGCGGCGGATGATGCGGTCGGGCCGGATCGGGGAGTTGCGGGGTAGCCCGACGCCGTAACCGTCGTGCCAGATCGCGTAAATGCCGAGCCGTTGCGGTGCCACGATTTCCCATTCAAGATTGTCGCCGACCATCCAGGTCTCGTGCGGGCCGACGCCGAGCACTTCCATCGCATGATTGTAGGCTCGCTCCTCGGGCTTGCCGAAGCCGTGCTCGCCCTCGATCTGGATGTGGTCGAAACGGTGTTCGAGGGCGAAACGCACGACCTTGGCGCGCTGCGGCTCGGCGGCCCCGTTGGTGATCAGCGCCAACTTGATGCCCAACTCCTTCAGCCGGTCGAGGGTCTCGTGCGCATCGGGGAACAGCGAAAATTCCTCGTCGTGCAGGGCGTTATAGGCGTCGGCCAATGCGTCACCGATCGCCTCGGCCGGCACCGGATGGCCGGCCGCCGCGAGCGCGGCAAAGGCGGTCGCGACGATCCGGCGGCGCGCGGCGCCGGTGCGGCGGCGCCAGTATTTGTGCCGCGCCGGATCGGCCCATAATTCGGTCGAGGCCGCTTCGATCGAGCCGCAATGACCGTCGCCTCGATCGGCCCGAGCGGGTCGGCGAAAGCGGCTATGGTGCGTTGCCACTGCGACTGCGCCGGCCCAAACGCGACGAGGATCGTGTCGTCCAGATCGAACAGGATCGCGCGCGGCAATTTCATGTATCCGTCCTAGCCGTGTCCGCGAAGCACTCTGCGGCATATGGCTGACGTTGCGCCCTGTCGTGGCCCTTGGGAGATGCTGGCGTTGCTGTAGTCAATTTGCGAGCCGAGTTGGGCAACGCGTTGGTAAACCAGGCTATCGCCATCTCGACGCCGGACGGTGCACTCGACGAACGGTTATGCCTCGATCTTAATACTGGATGACCCGGAAATAGTCCTCGATCTCCTCCGATCCGGCCAATTCGATGAATAGCTCGCCGAGATCGCGGATCGGGCCGTAAGGAGATCGTCGTTTGATGCAATGCGCCTGCCGCCCTGGCGCCCGCGGATGGTCCAGTCGGAGCCGTCGAACATGGCTCGGAATTCTTCAATGGGATCGAGCGTCCAAAACCGAGGCGGGAGCCAGCGCATCCTCCAGGCGGTTCCAATCGGCCGCCGTCAGCGGCTTCTGCATCCGCTCGATGGGGCCAAAGGAACTTGCGCGTCACCGGTGATTCACTACGCCGGCGAGTGTTTTGTCGAGAAACGCATGCAATGCTCGTTGGACCTGGTCCGGGTCGTCCCGATGCATACGGTCGAGCAGCCCATGCTCGATAAGCCCGCCAACATCGGCAATATTGGACTTGACGTACCACGAAGCGGCATTATATATTTCCTTCAAGGAGATAGATCATGCCAAGGCCAGTCCTCGACGAACCCCGTTTCCGCAACGAACAAGCCGCCTATGCCTACGTCGAGGCGATCGTCTGGCCGGACGGTCGGGTATGCCCGCACTGCGGCGTAATTGACAAGAGCGGTCCGCTGAATGGGAAGAGCACCCGGATCGGCGTTTACAAGTGCTACGCCTGCCGTAAGCCGTTCACCGTCAAGGTCGGCACCATTTTTGAGAAAAGCCACATTCCGATGCATGTCTGGCTTCAGGCTATGCATCTGTTGTGCAGCAGCAAGAAGGGTTTCAGCGCAAATCAGTTCTGCCGGGTTTTGGGCGTCGATTTCAAAACTGGGTGGTTCATCGGGCACCGCATCCGCGAAGCAATGAGCGAGGACGGTTCGACTGGCCTGCTCGGTGGCGGCGGAATATTTGTGGAAGCGGACGAGACTTTTATCGGCGGCAAAGCGCGCAACAGAGCCTACAAGGCTCCACCGCCTAAGAAAGCCGTAGTGGCGCTCGTTGAACGCAACGGCCGCGTCCGGTCGCGCCACGTCCCGGAAGTGAATGCAGCCAATCTGCGGCCCATCCTTGAAGCCGAAATCGACGTCGCTTCCCACCTGCGCATTGACGAAAGCGGTGTCTACTGGAAGGCTGGCGAGCGTTTCGCTAGTCACCGAACTGTCAACCATTCGCAAGATGAATACGTGCGCGGTGACGCCTCTACTAATGCCGCAGAGAATTACTTTTCGATCTTGAAGCGTGGTATCTACGGCATCTATCAACACGTCAGCGAGGAACACCTTCACCGTTACCTCGCCGAGTTCGACTTCCGTTACAGCAACCGAATCGCTCTCGGCGTTGACGATATTGAGCGGACCGAGCGCGCGATCCGCGGCATCATCGGCAAGCGGTTGACTTACCGAACGACTCGTAGCCAAACCGCCCCCCAACCCGAAACCGTCTAGACCTCTCTGGCTTGACGCGCCATATAGGGAGCCTGTGCAATTGAGGCTCCCGTTCGATGGCAGCGACGAAGACGAGAACGGCGCGGAAGACGGCCACCAAGCCGCCAAGCCGCAAGATTGAGGATAAAGCGCAGTATGAGCGATTCCGCGAATTCGCTCGCGAGGTCGATGCGGACGACGACCCGGAAGCGTTCGATCGCCAGTTTCGGAAGATTGTATTGCGCACTCAAATTCCATCTCGCAACGAGCCTTCCAACAAATCCAAAAACACTTTGGTATCCAAAAAATAATTGGGATACGCGCGACGTAGAGCAGCGAGCGAATCGACTGATACCAGCACAGCATCACCTCCGGATTCTGTCACCTTCTTTTCTGCTTCTGTATACCTATCGGTGGCTCGGAACAATTCTTCCGATCTAAATCCTGTGATTGTAATAGATTGCGCGTTTGGGTCCATTTCCAATAAAAAATACCGAGCATTTACGGCCGTTGGCTCCTCTATCTCCCGTAACGCTTGCCTGAACGTATGGAGACGCTGGATTATGTCTAGTAGCTGCTCGTGTTCTCCAACCTCGTCAATAAGCTCATTATTATCAAACGGGGTGTTTTGCACGCGAGGAGTATCTTCTTTTACCGCAATGACGGTCCCCATCAATTCAAAGAATCGCAACCATTCTGCCTCTCCTTGGCTCGACTTCAATGCTTGACGAGTAAACATGCCAACAGTCTCCACGGCGGTAGCCCATGCGTGTTGCAGCGGAGAGCGAATTTGCATTTCTATTTTGAGCCCTTTGCACTTCAACATCGCCTTTGCTGACGAAAATCGATATATAAGATGTATGCCACGATATCCCGTATCTTGCGGTCGCGAGATATAATCATCTTTATGATCAAAGATATGTTGCGTTTTGCTACGTTCCAATTTTTCAGCAAGCGCGTGTACATCTCTGATAGAACCAACTATAGCCCGACATCCTCCGATATCTTGCATTTGAGTTAGATGCATGGTATTAAAACGCAATAGCTTGGCTTCTATTGAAGATAGCCGTTTAATTCGTTGCGCTATCAACGAATATTGATCTATTCCTGTAGAATTACTGGTTAGTAACATCCTCATATGAAGCAATGGTCCGCTATGCCGAGAATACGCCGCTCTGGTTTCGGTGGTCCGCCACCATCCTTCGGCGCGCAGTTTCATCAGGGTATCGCCGGCAGCGTTGACCTGTGTACGAGAATATTGTGGCATAGCAAACGGCATCGATTGAGCGGGAGAAAAATCCCCGACCTCCTGTAACGTTTCTATCTCAGAGGTCATGCTACCACTGACAGGCTGGGTACGACAAGTCCAATATTGCCGTTGTCCTGGGTGGCGACCCAGCGAAGCAACCCCGAGAAGCGGTTGGAGTTGCAGGCCCAGATCGCCGGGCTTGTAGAGAAGTTGAACGGCAGCCAGCCGCAAGACACACGCCAACCCATTTCAGCTAAAATAGACCTGCTATGGCGACGCCGATGCCAAACCCATCAGGCCGAGTGCTGCGCGCCCTAGCAGACCATATGGGTTGCCGAGCGTCTCGGGTAACTCGAAATGGTTGTAATGCTCGCCGACCAGCAGCTCTACCACCTTGCCGCTGGCTTCAACCGCGGCGGCGAATTCGCGATTCTGGCGCTGGAATTCAGGAGTTCCGCAGGTGCCGTAGGCGACGACCAACGGCGCGTGCAGCCGATCGAGATGCCGTAATGGGCTCAGTGCGGCTACAGTGGCGTCATCGAACGCGACATAGCGGCTGCGTGCCGATAACCGCACCGGCGTCAGGTCGTACATGCCGCTGATGCACATGCCGCCCTTGACGATGTCGGCAGGCAGGTTGAACTGGCGCTGCCAATCTGTTGTCAGCGCGACCGCGGCGAGGTGCCCACCAGACGATTGGCCACCGATATAGAGCCGATCGGGGTCGCCGTCGAAACGAGCGGCATTCTTGTACACCCAAGCGACGGCGCGGCAGACCTGGTCGGCGAGAACCATCAGGTTGCCGCCGACATCCTGTACCCAGGCGAAGTCGGGAACGACATAATGCGCTCCGGCGGCCAGGAACATTTCGGCTGGAGCTGCGAAATCCTTCGAGCGCCCGCTGCGCCAAGCCCCGCCATGAATGAAGATGAAGCCCGGCGCCAGTTTGCGTCGGGCGCGGTATATGTCCAATCGCTCGATCTCGGCCGAGCCATACGCAACGCGCTCGGGCTCGCCGATGGGATGGCGCGCCAGTTGGCTGTCGCGGATTCGGCGTTTGATCAGTTGCTCACGATTCGGCGCGTAGGCGGCCTGGTCATAAGCTGCGTCGAGCGCTGCTTGATCGTAGTCGAGGAAGACCCGCGGACCTTTATCCGGCATAGAACCCTCTCGCAGTCATCGCAGGCAATATCACGACCCGTCCGGTAATGGTATCGAGCGAGGTGCTTGCCGCGGAGTTCGCTTAATGCCGACATGACCAGCGGCTGCTGGACGATCTTTGAGCGGTATCTCGCAATGACCTCGTCACGCATTCCGTCGTTGCTGACGGCGAACGGGTTGCCGCCATTTGTTCGGTCGACCGACTTTCGTTTTGAAGCGAATTTCGCGGGATTTTTCTCAAGACAAAGCTGTCGCCCTTTCTGCCCTCCGATATGATCGAAGGTGGCCTGTGTCTTTTAGGCCAGTCCAATACGCCAGAAATCGATTTGGCTCGATTTTGCATCATTGGACGCATACTCGGGTGCCCTGGGCTTTCGCCCCCACGCCGTAGCGTGATTCTGCCGGGGTGATTTTTCGGCTCACCCCCACGCGGTTCCAGACTCGCACCGCATGCTCTTTCACCGTTCAGCCCCGTGGCGGGCCGTCGTATGGGCACCGGGTCGCAATTGGCGCAGCGTTGCCCGGTATTTTTCACGCGTCGCGGCAACCACATTCGCCGCCTGCTCCACCGTTTGAGAGGGAGAACGGGTAACCCGGTGAGCGGCACATTCTTGCGGGTTGCGCCCGATCCTGCTATATAAGGATCGGAACTCGATCGGACTGCCGCTACAGACGATCAGAGATAAGCCTGGGTCGGTCGGTAAAACCGCTCAGGCTTTTCCTTTTATATGATCCAGAACGAAATGGGAACACTGTAGTAATGCCACAGCGTGTGGCGCAGTCGCTGACGTGTGGCGTCATCGATGTGTTCGGCTTTGCTATTGCCCGATATAGTCCATCCGCCCACCATCGACAGTAAGCACCTGCGCTGTCACGAACCCCGACTTCGGCGATGCCAGGAAAGCCACCGCATTAGCAATATCGTCTGGCCGCCCCGTCCGCCCTACCATGGTGCGCTCGCTCATATTGCGCACTCGCACCTGGAACTCCTCCTCGCTACGTCCTGCCCGCGCCATCTCGGTCACGATCCAACCGGGCGCCACCGCGTTCACGGTGATTCCGCTGCGTCCCAACCATTGCAAAACGCCGCGTTAGAATCAGCACCTCGGCCTTCGTCGCCGCATAGAATGTGGTTCCGGGTAACGCGGTGCCGATCGCCGCGTTCGAGGCGATGTTGACGATGCGGCCATATGCCCGGTTCTTCATGCCCGGCGCCACCGCGCGGATTGTGTGGATAACCCCATCCACATTCACCCGCCGCATGCGCGCCATTGCCGCCGGGTCGTAGTTTTCCAGCGTTGCCGGTGCCGATATGCCGGCATTGTTGACGAGAATGCTGACCGGCCCGAGTTCCGCCTCGGTGCGCGCCACCATTCGCGCCACCGCCTCGGCATCGGCGACATCCGCCTGGATTGCAATTACGCGCCCGCCAGTCGCCTCAATTTCGCTGGCTGCTGCTTCCGCTTCCGCCGCGTGGATTGCATAGTTGATGCAGATCGCCGCGCCCCGCGCTGCCAAGGCTCGCGCAATCGCCCGCCCGATGCCGCGGGAACTTCCAGTGACGATTGCTACTTGATCCGTCCAGTCCGCCATTTGCTCATTAATCATGCCGCCGAAACGTGTATAGCAAACAACGATCCTGAACGGATATGCTCGCGGCCCAGGGAACGAGGGTCGATCATGCGTCTAAAGAACAAAGTTGCGATCATCACGGGTGGCGCCCATGGCATGGGTGAAGCCGAAGCGCGGCTGTTCGCAGCGGAGGGCGCCAAGGTCATTGTCGCCGATATCCTGGCGAGTGATGCCGAAACGGTGGCCGCCGACATCCGCGCCAATGACGGGGAGGCCACGGCCGCGAAGATCGATGTCACCAACGAGGCGGAGTGGATCGATTTGATAGCCAAGGCGATGGTGACTTATGGCAGGTTGGACATCTTGGTGAACATTGCCGGGATCTCGGGCAGCTCGGTTGGCGACCATAATGGGCTAGAGGGCTGGCATCGCATAATCGCCGTCAATCAGACCAGCGTGTTCCTTGGCACCAAGCTCGCCGTCGAGCAGATGGCAAAGACTGGTGGCGGCTCGATCGTCAACATCAGCTCGATCATGGGTTTTGTTGGCAGCACCAGCGGCCATCCTGCGTATCACGTTTCGAAAGGCGCAGTGCGGATCTACTCCAAAGCCGCCGCGGTCCGATACGGCCCATCCGGTGTCCGGGTCAACACCGTGCACCCTGGCTACATCGACGGCGGTTTTATCGCGCAGTACCCTGGGAGCAGCCTCACTCCTCCGGCATTCCGGCCTTGTGCAGGCCAACGAAATAAGTGGTTTCGAACAAGGCGCGGATCTTCGGCGCCAACCACGATCCGCCGGCCTTCATCTTTGCGATGCTCGAATAAGAACCTTCGCCGCCGAGCTTGCGGGCTTCGGCGAGTTCGGCGGCGGCGCGTTCGGTCTCGCCCTTGAGGGCATAGGCGGCGGCGAGGAGGCCACGAAATTGCGGTAGGGCAGGCATGGCGCTGCGCCCTTTTTCGAGCCAGACGATCGCCTCGTCGGTGCGTGATTGCAGTAAGTTTACAGTCCCAATTAGTTGGTACCGAAAGCCGATCTCGGGAGCGCGGGGGCTGAGGCGAATGGCTTGCTCCGCGAGCGGGATCACCTCGTCTAGAGACCCGGTGTTGAGTTTGCACCAGCCGAGCCCCTGTAATGCGCCCACCGAGTTGTGATTGAGGGTGCGCGCCGTCTCGAATTCTGGAATGGCTTCGTCGCATCGGTGCTGTGCGCGCAGCACGGTGCCTTTGACGTAATGCACATATGAGTAGGTTGGCGAAGCAGCCAAGGCTTGGTCGACCAGCCTTTCTGCACGTCCGAGGTCGTCCGCCATCGAGTCGGTCACTCCAGTGACCACGCGGTTCACCAGTACGCCCGCCAAATTGCCCTGTGCCTCGGTGGATTGCGGATCGAGCGCCAACGCGCGCTCAAATAGGCTAATCGCCTCGTTATAATTGTCGCGCGACGGCGACTTCCCGAAATACCGGGCGCGTCCACGAAAAATGTAGTCCAGTGCGTCGGGACGCTCGACCGGTCGGGCCGCCTCTGCGACCATCAGCTCGACGCTGCCGAGCGTGTTCCCGATTCGCCCGGTAATCTCGTTTTGGAGGGCGAACAGATCGCCCACGTCGCGGTCGAACCGATCCGCCCAGAGATGCGCGTCGGTCTCGGCATCAATCAGCTGTGCATTGACGCGGACCTGATTGCCCGACCGCTGGACGCTCCCTTCGAGCACGTAGCGCACGCCCAGCTCTCGGCCGATCTGCTTGGCGTTGACCGGCTTGTCCTTATAAGTGAACGCGCTATTGCGGGAGATCACGAGCATGTGCGCGATACGCGACAGATCGGTCGTCAGGTCCTCGGTGATCCCGTCTGCAAAGTATTGCTGGTCGGGATCGTTGCTGAGATTGGTGAACGGCAGAACGACGATCGACAGACGCGGCGCGACGAGGGTTTGCGTGTTGGAGGCGATGACCGGCGCGCCCGCTACCGTCGCGGTCGGAGAAGATCTCGTCGCCGGCCAAAGCCACCAAGCAATGACCGCGATGACGAACACCGCTGCAACGGCCGCCGCTATTGGAGCAACGACATTGCGCCGACGATGCCGCGCTACTATCGGCACACCCGCCACTGGTGAATCGGCCACGGCTTCCGGGCGCAACGCATAGACCCGCACCGGCCGCGCGATGTTCTTGACGCTCTGCTCGCCCATGTCCTCGAAGCGGTAGGGCAGCTTGTCGCGAATATGATCGCGTACGGTTCGCGATATGCAGATGCCACCGGGCTCGGCCAGCGTCTCCAGCCGCGCCGCGACGTTCACTCCGTCGCCGAAGATGTCGTGCTCCTCGGCAATCACGTCGCCAAGGTTGATCCCAACCCGGAATTCGATCCGTTGCTCCGGCGGGGTGCCCGCGTTGCGTTCGGCCATCCCTCGCTGCATCTCAACCGTGCACCGGACAGCGTCCATTACGCTCGCGAACTCGGCCAGGAAGCCGTCGCCGGTATTCTTCACTACCCGTCCACGGTGCTCGGCAATCTTCGGATCGACCAGTCCCCCGAGATGCGCCCTGAGCCGCTCATGCGTGCCTTCCTCGTCCGCCCCCATCAGGCGCGAGTACCCCGCCACATCGGCGGCGAGGATCGCGGTGAGGCGGCGGACTGTAGCCATCTCTCGGTCGGCGGTCGGTTGGCTTAATCAAATCTACCCTCAAAGGCGTGGTGACCCTAGCCCCATCAAAGGGGACGATTGTGCCGGCGGCGCGAGGGAACCCGAGACGTACCAACGCTGTTCGCAAGTAAGGGTTGACTGAATGGAGCTACCGACTATGAACAGCGACCAACTGAAGGGGAACTGGAAGCAGTTCGTCGGCAAAGCTAAGGAGAAGTGGGGCCGACTTACCGATAACGATTGGAAGGTCGTGGAGGGAAAACGGGACCAACTAGTCGGAAAGACCCAAGAGCGATACGGAATTACTCGCGAAGAAGCGGAACGCCAACTAGGCAACTTTGAGAGGACCAAAGAGAGGGTTTAACCCGCCGTCCTAAGTTAGGGCGGTTCTGATTGAGACGGGCGGCTGTGTCGGGCCGAGATGGTCTGGGCAGTCGCCCTTTGCTTGCGCACGGGTTGTGACGGGCTGAGAACGGATTGGGCTTACTCCACCTCGCCAGCCGCCAAGATCGCGGCGAGTGGCGGTCAGCGTTGACCCGGCACCTATTTCCCGCGCCGAGATTAACCCAAAATCCGCCGTTCCTCGCTCCCTCTTCAAGGTTGGGCAGTTTGCGGGCGCGGTGTTTTGCGACAAAATTATTAGAGGAGGCTGCCATGCCCACCTACATCGTCGGCGATATCCGCATAAGCGACCCTGCTTCCCATCAGGCTCATTTGCCGCGCACGCTGGCGACGATTGCGCGCTTTGGTGGGCGCGTCGTCGCTGGTGGCGGCAAAATCGATCTTCTGGAAGGCGATCCAATGCCGGAACGGATCTTTATTATCGAATTTCCCACCGCCGATGCGGCCCGACGGTGGTATCAGTCCGATGACTATCAGGAGGCGTTGGAAACCCGGTTGTCAGCATCGCACGGCCGCGTGTTTCTGATCGAGGGTAACAAATATCTAGTGCGGTTCCCGTGACCGGTTTAGACGCCGGGAAAAACTGAACCTGTTCCGCAGGTGACACCCTGAGCGGCCCTGGCACCATTGGGAACGGCCGGCCCAGGCTCCGAGCTGGGGCTCGCTGTCCGGCCCTCCGGTCAGTGCATTCCGCTGGTGTCGCGAGGATCGCCTTGCTGATAGGGCGCGTTCGGCGTCTGCCCCGGTCCAGCCGACATGGAGGCACACCCGGCGAGCGCCAAGACGACGAAGAGCATGGCCATCCGCCTCGGCAAGAGCATTAGTTCCCTCAGCAGCGCTCTATCGGGTGAGCCTGTGCCGCGCCACCAATAGGCTCGACTAGGCAGCCGATCTGCGCCCGTTCGCCCAGGGGAAGGCGCGTTGAGTTAGGCGTCGCGTAGTCCCCATACCCCTAATTCCGAAGCCCACTAATTCAGCCAGCCTTCGAAAAGGAGCACTACCCAGCGTCCCTTCACGCCGCCAATGGGGAAACGTGGAACGACACCCTTCGTTCCATGCCAAGTGCCGGCACAGAGGGCCGCGACGGAGTGCGCCTCTCGGCCGGTTCCGCGAACGCCCGTCCCCCAATCCCAGAAGTTCGCGCAGCAGAGCGATAGAGCCGGCAATAGGGAAAGAGCGGACGAAGTCATCCGAAGGTGACATTTCCTTGACCGCCGCCGCGTAGGATCGAAGCGGGCTTGGTGTCACTGGTCCGGCCCTGGGCCAAGCCCGCTTGGGGAGCGGCGTCGAGAGTTTCCCCCAACCCGGCGCCGCTCCTTCCCGGCGCAGCAGTTTGCCGTTGGCGCGCGGGCTGATAGCGGCGGGCCGGGGTCGGACAGCCATGGTTGGGTCGCTAGTGACGAATGCCGCTGCGGCAAACGCCGTAGCGGGCCGCGGGTGGGCTTCACATCGGTGCTTTCTTCACGGGCACCGTAAGTTGCTGTCTACAGCCAAGACACGTCCATGCGACAGTATCAGGAGATAGCGGCGGGCTCGCGCAATCGACCGCGTGCCACCTCAGGACGCGAACCGTCCGGGGACCTGCGGTCGATCGAGCGCATGGGACTGTCTGCGACCCGGTAATTGCCAAGGTCTCGGCAGCGCTTATGAAAGTTCGATTACTCCGGGGAGCCGAGGGGTACTGGGTCAGCGATTAGGGCATAGTCCCAGCTCGTCGGCCCTCCCTGATGCGGGGCAGGCGCGGTCGACGGCCCTGCAGCTGTCGCGAACGCGTCGTGCTCACCGCCTGCTGGGCAGACTCCATTTGTCGGTAAACCATTGTACCAGAGACAGAAACACTTCGAACAAAAACGCCAGTTGTTTTGACCAATCGGGGCGGCCATAGGAAGCTCCTCTCGCTAGAACTCGTTCTACCGTTCTACTCGATTTCATCGACGGTGATCTGATCACCGCTTGCCATCATAGGAATGTTCGACGCGGAGCAGTGTGAAGCGGCTCACACGATCGAAAATAGTTGGCCTTTAGAAGGCCACGTATTGGATTGCTGCTGAGGGAGGCCGCAAACTATCGTCGCCAAACGATCCGGTCCCGCGGCCAATCAGCCGCCCTCTCGGGCTCGGGGTCGCTCACTGCGTCCAGCACCCGCAGCCTCGCCTGGGTCACCCAGTAATTGAGCCGGTCGCGTGCGTGCCAGTCCAATGGTAACGCTGAGCCCCTCGGCGCAGCTCTCCGGCACAAGGAGGGTGACCCTACGTAGCCCGCGCGCCGGTGGGGATCGGGAAGCGGGCAGCCCGCAACGCATCAGCGCGCCTCTGCTGACGAAACTCGGCACCAGCCCGCGCGCTGAACAAACGGAACCGAGACCCCCAGGCGCTGCCGCCAGTGGCCGGCATAAGCCGCCGCGACGGCTGGAGAGGAGATGAGGTTGAGATCCTCGGAATTCGCCGCAGCGGCGCGCGTCCAGTTGTAGGAGCCTTGGAGCGTGACCGCGCCGTCGACAACGATTGTCTTGGCATGGGCGATCCGTGCCCGATCGTCTATCCAGACCGGCACGCCAGCGGCGGCCAGCGGATCGATGCCACTCGCACGTCCGCACGGCGCCGCCTTGTCGGCGATCACCCGAACGTCAACGCCGCGCTCTTTGGCCCGGATCAACGCCCCGACGATGCCGGAACCGACCGTGAGGCGATAGGCGGCGACGAGGATCTCTCGCTCCGCGTTGTCAATGGCGCGGACCGCGAATGCCGCGCAATCCTCTTCGGGCGCAAAACAGACCGCGATCGCCGCGGCAGCCGAGACGGAGGCCGCGGGTCGCGCGGGCGAGACAGCAATGAGTGCCGAGCGTTATAGCGAGCTGAAACACGCATTACGGGACACACTTTTTATAGGCCGCGTCAAATCATACACAACCCAGGTTATGTCATGTTAACGGCGTCTTAGTAGGATTGCCTCAAATGAGCTAAAGAGGTGGTGAGATGAGTTGGGTCTATACGTTGACTGTGCTAACCTGCACGATCTATGGATGTGCGACACGAAATTACGGTCCATATTCGAACCAAACAGCCTGTTTCACAGCGGGTCGCCAGGTAGTAAATGCACAACAGATCAGCTGTCGTGCTCGGCGCGTATTCGATGATCGGGTGTTCGATGACCGTTGGTGAAACTTTTAGTGCAGTCGGTGAAAAGACTGCCTGTCGGTTCGCCGGTTTCCAGTAGCGGGCAACAAAACTGCGCGGATCGATCTCCTCGATTTGCGTAAGGACCTTGGGCCTGCGGCCGACGCAGCCCCAATCATGCCCGATGGTGCAGGGGACGCATTCACGATCCTGACGACCCAGCCGGGGCTGACGCGCCGATCCACAATCGTCAGGTGGTGGTCCTCGAACGCGCGGATTGGCTCGCTTGGCTCGACCTGACCAAACCTGAACCCGAGCTGCTCCGACCGCTGCCCGCCGGGAATTTGACGGTCGAGCAAGTGCGATAGCACCAAGTTCGTTAGAAGCAGAGGTCGCGACGGGACACAGGCCGCGAGCAGCGGCGCCGGCGCTCACGGAACAGAGCAAGGACTACGGGCGATGCCGCCAAATGCTCGCGTGGCCGGTTTGGGTGGTTTGTGGACATTCGCACCAGATTTCTGCCAGTCCCGTGGTTCTTTGATGATATCGAGGCAGTCGAAGACGGCGGAGGGAGCCAAGCAGGGCAGGGCAATGAAGGATCACGAATAGCGGCGCTAGGATAACCACTGCGGCGACGTTGAACGCCCTCCTTGCAGTCTGTAGGAAAACCAGCCGGGGCTTTGCTTCCGATATGACCCTGTGGCAACTACAGAAATAGTTAAGCCAGGAGACATTATGGATATCGTTAACCGCCTCCTACAGGATCGCCCAATCTTCCACGAAAAGGGAACCGCGCGTTGGGACGCGACGACCGGCACACTTCGAGCGATTCAACAGTCGGTTCATGACGGCAACCGGACTCTCGAAACGGGATGCGGCGCGTCGACTGTAATATTTGCCGCACAAGGGGCTCATCACACAGCAATAAGCCCAATCGCCGATGAACACGAGCGAGTGCGCGCCTACCTTGAGGAAATCGATGTCGACAGTAATCGCCTCGTTTTCATAATTGGCTCGTCTGACTTGATTCTACCTCGTCTCTGCGCAGATAGAACCATAGACACGGCTTTCATTGATGGTGAACATGCGTTTCCTTATCCAGCAGTCGATTACCATTACATAAGTCGCGCACTGAAGATCGGTGGAAAACTTATTATTGATGACATTCCGATCCCCTCTACGGCGTATGTCTTTCGTTATATGCAGTCGGACCCTAGTTGGCGACTCGATGCCGTCCTGGACGAGAACGCAGCCGCTTTCACTCTAGTTCATGAGCCTCCTCCCGCGGACTACACGCTCCAAGCATTCAACAACCACTTTGACTACGGGTTCGCCCCACTGCACGTTCGCGCACGCCTTGAGATTTATAGGATTCGCTATAAGGTTGGACGTCGCTATCCCAGCCTCCGGCGGGCTTGGAGGCGGGTCTCACGCGCCAGCGATGCCAGATGATTGAACGATTGAACTGCACTGCCATAGCGCTCGTCTGACGCGTACGTCGCCTCTCGCGCAGCAGGATGGCGGGGGGCGAGCCGCGATTGGGCACCGCTTCGATATACATGGTGCCAAGATTAGCGGTTTATGGCCTAAATGCAAGATAAATCTATCAAATTACATGGCTACAACGAGATCGAAAGAGGGGCGCAGACGCCGCAGAAAACCCTGGCTTCTATGCCCTCAGAAGCAAAAACTTCGGCCTAGTTTCTGTATCTCGTGTTTCATTAGCCGCGCGATCTCGCGCCGAAAGTCGCATAAGCACCATTTCTGGAAATCCGGGCGTTGCCGAAATCTTGATTTCCTGTGCCGGGCCGAATGTCCGGAAAGGGTCGAAAGCGGCCGATGCGCCGCCGAAAATTGTGTGCTCGATGCGGTCGGATAGGCGCGCCCCGGTTTCGAAAATCGGGATTGCGGATGAGCTTTGATCGAGTTCGGTCGGCCGCAAAACGACCAATTTGAACGGGCCGGTGTCGATCGGATGAAACATAGAGCCGCGGCGGCGTATTCCGGGTGCGCGATGATGAGCCGGCGCCGAGGGTCGGGGCGAGGCTACACAAAACGCCATAGGACGTGACCACATGGCCTTTTTACGCCGCGCGTTGGCTGCTGATCACAGCAACGGCGGCGACTTTAGCCGGCGGTTTTCCTTCGCCGGGGCGGCCGCCGAGATTGCTCGCCGTATTGGCGCACGATCGCGACGGCCGGTTCAGCCGAATACCGTCGGCGCCGCGCTCGTCGGTGAACGTGCACTCTGCGGCGATCCGCCTGACGACATCCTCCGGTGTCAATATCGACGCCATCGCCATCACCTCGCATGGACGCTATTCGGCGTTGTCGGCCTATTGCTGACGCGGTAAGCGGCAAGCGACAATCAAGGTTAAGCATCTAAGGTTTTACGCTTTTGCTACCGTTCTCTGACATTCCGAGTGCATGTCAGATGAACACACGCCTACATTGCAGGGACATCGCCGCCGACCGGGACTGGTGGTCGGTAGATGCCCGGTCGCATTACCGCGAGCTGGCGCATTGGCTCCGCGGCATCGCTGCCAAATGCCGGCTTCCATATACCCAGAAAGAGTTGCTCGATCTCGCCCGGCGATACGAAGCGGGATTACGCGAGCTTCTACGGTTTGGGGATTTGGGCGCCGCGGGGCCGGCAAAGGTAATGCCGATTTCAAAAGTTGGGCGCGGCGGCTGGTCGCGTCGGTGAAACGAAAATGAGCCCGGTGACGATGGGTCATGCCGGGCTCAGTGAGGCTCCTGTCGAGGGGCGGGGGTCCTGCTAGACGCTAAGGCCTTTCCCGGCCGTCGCCGAAAGGTTAGGGCGTGATGGCGATCGCGGCCGCTGCCGTGCTAGTCGCCAGCAGATTATTGTAAGCTGCCGCAGCCCCCAGGTCTGCAGCCACTGCCGTGCCAACCGCAAGGGGATTTACCCCGGCGGTCAGGTTTGCACCCACTGCCGTGTTAATCGCCCCCGCAAAATTGAGAGCTCCCGCGGTCGCGACGCCTGCAGCCAAAGCCGGGCTACCACCCGCGGTAACATTGTCGAGTTGAACGTCCGTCAGATTTACTGGACCTTTAGCATTCGCTGTAGCATCTGCAGCATTCGCGATACCGACGGACGCCAACAGCGCCGCTGCGGTCACCAAACCAACAATTCTACTCCGCATCGTACTCCTCTCCATAATAAGGGTTGAGGGTCGCTTGCAACAACGTCGAGGTATGGGATCGCAGTTTCATGTACAACTGCGCATGAGGCGTAATCATAACGATCACCTGTTAAGTATTTTACGGGAAATCTTTTTCTTGGCACAATTTTAGTTTTGGTTTCCTCTGTCGAGAAGGCGATGCGTCCGTAACGTTAATCCGGTCTTCTGTTTTGGGCGCCGTGGGCTGTAACCTAGTCAAATTGGAATTCGTTCTAAGTATTCAACTTACCGCTAAGCTAGGGTTTTTCTGAGTTGGGCGCGCGGCAGCCTGGCAAGTATATAGGATTTGAAACCGTCGATTAGGGTCTACCCCAGGACCCTGCCTCGGTCTCCAAGCCGTTTATTTAATTATCTTAATTTATGCGCGCAGCGTCGAGCGATGGCCCCGAGGGATGGTGCCGAGGGCGCGACGGTGTGGAGATCCGGGCCGATAATCTCGACCGGATGGCGCGTTAACTGTCCGGCCGGCGCTTCGTGCCGGTCACCACCATGTCAATCTCGCGGCTACCGCATTTCGAGCAGACCAACCGCTCCCGCCATTCGGGAACGGGCATCTCAGCGCCGTAGCGTTCGGACTGTTAGGCAGCATCGGGCTCGACCTGATGTTGGCAAGTCTTGCACCATACGATGAGGCGTACACGCGCGGCGGCAGCGTTTCCGAGCGTCATCGGCGGGCCGGGTCCGGATTTCAAAGCTAGCGACCCGAGCGGCGCCTTCTGGCCGTCGTCGCTCGCGGCAGCTCGTAATGCTTCAGCGGCGGCAATGGCTCGTGCACGGGTTCCGGTCGGATCTTGGCGAGGATCGCCTTGAGGGTCTGAATCCTGGGCGACAGCGGATAACGATCGGCGTCTATGGTGTTGGTCAGGAGCCGCGCGAGCGCGGCTATTTCTTCATCGTTTAGGTCAATCTGCATGACCTATAGATGAGACCGTTAACCAATGACCGCGAGTCCGCAAAGAGGAGATACGATTTGAGCAAAGGCCCAACCCCCGGCGACTTCCGTGCCAAGGTATTCCGGGATCGCGAGCACACCGGAGATTGGCGTGTCGACAAACTGCTTGATGACGGCGAGTTGAGCGAGATCGCAGTTTTTAGCGGCGGCGATGCTCGCCAGCGCGCCATCCGGTACGCCGATCGCGAATGCGGCGCGTTCGAGATCGAGCTAGAGCCCTACAAAGACTGGTCCGAGGATCAGAGGCAGCAAGGCGGCACCTGATCGGCGTCAGCCGGCACTGTTGTTACCGCTCTCCGGGGGTCGAAAAAGAAAGGAAAGGCAATCGGCCGAGCCGAGCACGATCGGCCGGAGGCGACGCGGTAAGGCGTGATCGTGTGTCGCGGGGCGCATCATGCAAGACTGAAATTCGTGATTGCTTTTCGCGCCCCACTTGCACGGTTCCCTCGCCTTGTGTGGCGCGCTTTATGCCGCCTTCGGCGTTCAGTTGCCTTATCTGCCGAGACTTCTTGACAGCCGCGGTCTGCCGCCAGAGGCGATCGCGTTGGTGCTGGCCGCCGGCACTGCAATCCGCTTGGCGGCCGGACCGGCGGCTGGCCGCTTAGCCGATACACTCAATGCCCCGAAGGCGGTCCTCATCGTTTGCTCGGCCGCCGCATTGATCGCGCTGGGGTATCTGCCGGAGCGGGGCTTATGGCCGCTGTTAATTGTCGGCGAGATCCATTCGGCAGCATTGGCTGCGTTTGCGCCGCTCAGCGATACGCTGGCTCTCGGCAGCGCAGCTCCTGCCCGACTGAATGATCCGTGCGCGCACGGCTTCTACTACGGCTGGTTGCGTGGTGCTGGCTCCGCTGCCTTCATTCTCGGAACGGTGCTGTCCGGTCAGGCTATCGGGCGATTTGGTATTATCGCGGTGGTCTGGCTGAATGCCGGACTCCTCGCCGCGGCGGCCTTTGCCGCTCGGTCAAGATGGCTGCAATATCCCGGTGAGCACCGCTTTGACGGTAGCACGCTCTTCAAGAGATGGCGAAAATACCGGGGATCGACGTTACCGCCGTCTCCCCGCGCGGTATTTCCTCCACTATTGCCTCCCGAAGGTGGATGAACTGCTATGATCCGGGGCGCGGCGTCTTGCCTCGCCAATGACGAGAAGCTGCGGATCAAGTCATTGAGCTGCTCGACGAGCGTGGAATTATTCCATCTTCTGTCCAAGGTGTTGATGGCGATGATGGCGAGCAACGCCGTGGTGACGATTTCAAACCAATGATCGACGATCCATTGCATGAGTTGCAGGTCTCCTTACCGAATGCCTAACAGGGCTCCCGCCCGCTGATAACCGAGGATGAGATCGAGAGGTCAGCCGGGCTGCGGATTCCCGCCGGGGAGATTGACCCACCGGTGACCAGCCGAGTTGCCAATGGCTTCTCGATCCCGGCAGCATCTACAAGGCGAGTTCGGCGCGGTTCTCTGATCCTTCAACGCAGCAGCGGCTTGCCGCGCGAGTTGAGGAGAACCGTTCGGGTCAGCGGCTGGTTGCATCGATATGAGTGCTGCTGAGAGTGTGGCGGCTCTGCCGGCAAGCGCGGTCAGGCAGCGGCGAGCATCTCGTACCCGGTGGATTTCGCAATGAACTCGTCGACGGTCTGGCAGACCATCGTGGCCACAGGGCGACTCTGCGCCAATGCCTTAATCTCGGCATTCCGCGCGTAATGGGCGTCCTCGATCCGCCGGTAAGGATAGCCGTGGGTCACCCCCTTGTCGGTGGTCCAGATGTCGAATCCATACCCGTCGGTACGCCTCAAGACAGGTCCGATGACTATACTCATGTCAGCATCCTCGCAGACGATCCGTCGTGATCGATTGCAGGTGGCACATTGGCCGGAAACTACCTTGCGCCGAGAAGCAGCAGGGTCGGGATCATGGTGCTCAACCCCAACGCGATAAACACGGCGCCGGTTCTTCCGACCCCTGTCCATCTCCGCCAATCGGCTTTCAGATCCTTCATGACATCCTCGCAGTAGGCTCCCTGGCATTAAGAAAACTAGAGCGCCTGGCTTTGACGCCGAATTAAGCTGGGTAAATCTCGGTAAATCATGGTGAGGCGGGCCGGCGAGCATGGACATTGCCTGTGCTCGACGTCCAGCCATATTCCTGCGCCCCACCGCCAATTGGTGATAGCTGGTCACGATCAGCGTCCAGAGGTAACGCTCGGCTGCAGGCGATCGGCGTCCACGGATCGCACACCGCGCCCCAGTCTCTGGATTAACCAGCGGCTCGGCACTCGGGCTGAGCCACCGCCAAACCCCCCGCCAGACATTCTCAGCCGGTGCCGAGCGCGAAATTCCCGCGCCAGTTGCCGCAACCCGTTAGCGTTGGCCTCCGGCACAATCAAGGAGACCCTGCGGAGGCCGCCCTTGGGAAACATATCGCAGCAAAAGGCCCGTGAAAATCACCAGGTCCGAGAACATATCGGGAAATAGCTGACCCCCGCCATCGGGGCTTTCGGCGTGGCAGAACGATGTCAGGATAGCTACGTACACCGTCACCTATTGCGTTCGGAATTGATCGATGGGCGAGGTGGGGCGTTGGCCGGCCTATCTGGTGGCTACAGGTGTCGTCCGGATTGTGTCGTCGATGTCTCGCAACCATCGGCGCGGTGCGCCGTTGCTCCCCATGCGGGAGGGAAAGCCTCTGGTAAACCGTTATGACGCGGGAGCAAGAGCCCACTACATCACAGGAGACCCGAAATGCGCATTCTCGAACTGTCGTTGGCGGCGGTACTCGCGCTAATCGTGCCGGTCGCCGGGCACGCCGACGCGCCGGGGTCGGTTACGGGGCCAGCCAATGCGGGGCCGGCGCCTGCTATCGTGTTGGCATGGGACGGCGGGGGTTCGAGCAGGCACTTGGGGGTTGTCGACGCCCAGCCAACGGCCGGTCGCACCCACCAATGGAATGACGGAGGGGGTCGGGCTCATTGGGGGCCGAACCGTTACTATGGCGGGTGGAGTCCGTATGGCGGGCCAGGGGTTCCCAACTACTATATCTGGGTTCCCGGCAGCGCGATCTTTGATGATCCCTTCCCGGATTGGCGAGGCCCGACGGGCGGGTGGGGTAATCCGTAGCCGATCGGCTGAAAGCCCCAGCAATCAGCCAGGGCTTCTTCCGTAGCAATTGGGGGTGGTGGCTCGGTAGAGTGCCCCGCTCCCAATCACGTTTGGGTATTGCTATTGCCCAAAGGGCGTCAGCTACCGAGGCTCAGATTCATTGAATGAGCCGACACAGATCGCGCGCAATTCGACGTCTCTGATCGGCCCGCACTCCTTCCTCATCCGGGAGGCGCGATAGCTGCTGTTGGTGGCAACAAGATGATCGTAGTGCTGGCTCTTGCGGACGTTCTGCGCCGGGGTCTCGTGCCATCTCGGGTGGTGCTGCGGGTTAGTTGGGACGGGGGCCGCCTGCACTCAGGTGGCGGCCAATGCTATCAAACCCATCAGGGTTGGGATAATCACTCGCATTTTAGCCTCTGTGTTGGGGGACAACGAGGCAGTGTGCGGGCGAGGTTATTGACAAAACCTGAAATAGCCCGGTCAAGAATTCACCTGACGGGTCCTGTCCTCGCTTTTGGTTGGCAATTTCCTTTTCCGCGCCGCAGCTCGCGCAACGGCAGCTCGGGCGAGCCGCTCGAAGGTATCCGCAACCTGCAAGACCGCTCGGCTTGCGCCGGGATCGGTCAACTGTCCCGCCACCTCCCGTGCTTGCTCGGCGCGATCCAGCCATTCCAGGGCTTCATTTGAGATCGCCACCATCGGGTCCTCCCGTCTTTACTGGAAAGTGGGCGTCTTGCCGCTAGGCCCTCGCTCGCAACTGGTTGCCTTACCGTAACCACACCGCAGCCAGTGACGAGACGGCCTGCCAGATCGCAGCCCAGAGCCCGAGCGAGAAAAACAGGGTCAACAGCAGCCCCGCTCCCGTCGTCAGTGTTTGGCTGCGGCGGTGGGTTCTGATCGAGATTGTCCGGTATGACGGCTGCGCGGTTCGGCGAGGTCGTGGAGTTTTGAGGATGGGTAACTGCTCACTGGCGTCTGCCGCTCGGCTCTTGTTTGAAATTGAGATCGAGTTTGACATATGGTTAACACTGGCCGTCAATCGATCGCCCCAGAAATAGAGCCCGGATACTTTATTGCGCTTTATTGCGCTTTATTGCGCCGGTTGGCCCAGGCAGTGGCCGGGGACCCACTTGCCGTTCGCGTAGTCGTCAGGAACCCAGGGCACTCCCGCCGGGCACGCGTACCTCTGCGTTGTGGTCGGCGTGCACCCCGCCAACCTGGCAATCGCTGCGACGCCCATTATGGGGCCGGCGAACATCATGGCGACAGAACGCATGTCCATGTCCCTTCCCCCTGCGGATGCACCCATTACCCAGCGGATACGATGGGTGGATGCTTTTTGTCGGTACCGGCCGCACGTTCCCATTCGCGCGCGATCTGAAAGAGGGTCGCCTCGGCGAAGTTGCGGCCGACGAATTGCACGGATAGTGGCAAACCGCTCGACGAAATTCCGGCCATCATCGCAAGCGCGGGATGCCCGGTGACGTTGAAAGGCGTGCGGACCTGCCTCGGATAGGTGCGCTCGACCTCCTTTGCCTCGTCGATGCGGCTTGGCGGGTCCATGGCGCTGGCACAGAGCAGCACATCAACCTGGCGTAACACATCCTCAACAGCTGCAATCATCGCGAGGCGCCGGCGCGAGGCATGCACATAATCGCCTGCACTCATGAACGCACCCGCCATCAGGCGTCGCCGGGCCAATTGGCCGTAGTCGCCGGGTCGCTGCCGCAGCCAAGGGCCGTGAATTGCCCACGCCTCGCTCTGCAGGATGACCCGATTGACGGCCGCGAACTCTTCGAGCGACGGCAGGCGAACATCGCGGATCTCGGCGCCGAGCGTCTGCAGGGTGCCGACGACCTGCTCCAGCGCGGCCTTCACCTCGGGGTCAGCCGGCATGTCGGTCTCGTGAAAATGTCGGACGAACCCGATACGCCACCCGCGTATCCCGCGTTCCAGCCCGGACGCATGATGCCGGGCGGGCGCTGCAGCGCTACCGGGATCGAGCGGATCGTGTCCGGCGATGACGTCGAGCATCAGCGCGTTGTCGGCAACGGTGCGCGTCAGCGGTCCGACGTGGTCGAGCGTGAAGGAGAGCGGGAAAACGCCACGACGCGAAATCAGGCCGTAAGTCGGCTTCAGCCCGACGATGCCGCAGGCGCTGGCCGGGTTACGCACGCTGCCGCCTGTGTCGCTCGTGGGTAGACCCGCAACATCGATGATGTCTTTGATGCCGACTGGCACGCCATGCAAGGGTCCGCGCAGGCGGCCCGAAACGATCTCGGCTTCCGCAGCCCTTGCCTCTTCCATCGCGGCCTCGGCGTCCAGGCGGATGAAACATTCAGTTTCGGATCAAGCCGGCCGATCCGCTCCTGCAGCGCCGACATCAGCTCGACCGGTGAGAGTTTCCGAGCGGCGATGGTTTCTGCCGCCTCGACGAGGGTCATCCAGTGCAGGTCGTTCATAGTCCGGTCCCGACGCGCATCGGCGGCCAAGGTTCGGCGCGCGGATCGGTCGGCGCCTTCATCCTCGACACCGAGTTGCTCGCCAGCTTGGCAGCGGCGGCGACGTCTTCGGGGAATTCCTCCAATGCCTTATCCAGCCCGGCCCGTCTCGCCAGCAGTTCTATTGTCGCCTGGTCCATGATCCCCGCATTTCCACCGATCGATCCTGACACGTGGCTTCGGGCGACCAGTCGCGTCGCGAGCAGCGATGTTAGCCGCCTCGGCGCACGAACAGGAACCGCCATTTGACGTGATCCCCAAAAATCTTGGGCACCGCCATCGCCTACAACCATTGCTTCAACTGGCATCCGTCCCCTCCCGCGGCAAAAGCCAAAGGAGCGGTCGCTAAGCGGGCCAGCAGAGACGCCGCTTAATCGGGCGACATCATCCCGGAATGGCGGGCGAAATCATCTCGGAACGCCGGGCGAGATTAAATCGGAATGGCGGGTGAGATCACCGCGGATTCGCGGGCGACTTCCCCCGGAACCCGCAGGCTCCCCGCAAGGAGCGTTGTCCGAACCTGATACAACTTTTGAGCGTCATCAACAATCACTCTCTCGCTTCGAAAACAGGACATCCGCCGCGATCGTCATCTCTTACATCCTTGTGCCGGTCCCGAGTTTTCGGCTGAGGACAAAGCGCCAGCTCGAAAACTGTCCCGCACGTTCCCGGACTGAAGGGACAGCTGGTCCCACCCGCATTTGTCGTGCCGTAGAGCACTCCTTTTGCGCCGTCTTCCTGGCTTTCCAGCCTGTTTTCGCCTGCTTCTTCCTTGCCTTCCTTTGCGCGAACCGGGGGCGTTAGGCTAGCCACGGGGTTGCTACCGTCACTGCCACCAGTGAAGCGGTAGAGCACAGTCTCGGTCCAAGCGGTCGGCCGGCCGGCGGTCGGTTTCAGCTTGAAAACCGTGCCGCACTCGGTAAACAGGACATTGCTCTGAAGACACAGGGCACTCACTCCCACCCCGCCGCCTAACGTGGTGCCATAGAGCCCGCCTCTGTCGTCGGCGATCAGGGACGCCGACGGGCCGGCACCATCGTTGCCGCTTTTGAAACTGTAGAGCACGGTCTCGATCCAAGACGCCTCTGCCTCGGTTGGCGGCGAGAGCTTGAACACCGTGCCGCAGCCGAACCCGGAACAATTGCTACTCCCGCCGAGAAACGTTGTGCCATAGAGCGCGCCGCTGTCATCGGCGATAAGAGAAGCGCTGGCGTCGGCACCGTCGCTGCCTCCTTTGAAGCGGTAGAGCACGGTCTCGGTCCAAGCCGTCTGGCCCTCGGCGGGCGGCGTCAGCTTGAAAACCGTGCCGCACACAGAGCCGGGACAAGTTGCTACCCCACCGGAACTCGTTGTGCCGTAGAGCGCGCCCCTCTCATCGGCGATCAGGCTAGCTCCAGGGAAGTTACCATCGCTCCCGCCATTGAAGCGGTAGAGCACGGTCTCGGTCCAAACTGTCTGGCCCTCGGCGGGCGGCGTCAGCTTGAAAACCGTGCCGCACCCAAGTCCGGAACAGGCGCTATTTCCACCCAGGACCGTGGTGCCATAGAGGGCGCCGCTCTCATCCGCGATCAGAGAAGCGGCAGGCTGGCCACCGTCGCTGCCGCCAGTAAAAGTATATAGCACCGTCTCTGTCCAAACCATCTGGCCCCGACCAGGCGGCGTCAGCTTGAAAACTGTACCTCGAACATGATTCCCACCGGATGCCGTTGTACCGTAGAGAGCGCCGCTCTCATCGGCGATGAGGGTGGCTTGGGGGTGCGCGCCGTCGCCGGCCACACCAGTGAAATTGTAAAGCACGGTCTCGGCCGGTGTGGCCAAGGCACTACCCGCAATTGTCAGCGCGGCGAGGCTTATCGCCATGCCGGGATGGATGATTCTCTTGGCTTTCCTCCGCCTAGTCAAACGGCCCCCCAATGAAGGCCAATTCCCGTCACCGGATAGCGGTGCAGATGCAGGTTGATTCGCGTTGCTCTGCTCGGTGCACATGGCTACTCCTCCCATTTTGGCTCTTTGAACCGATATTCCCCGGCTTCCCGGTGGTTGTAGGGCTCAGGATCGCCGGTTCGGGCGTCTTGCGCAACGGTAGACGCGCGCCGCGTGTCGGCACCTCGGAAGAAGGGCTCATTCTCCCGTCCGTTCGCCGATGCGGTTTTGCGGGTGAAGCATCGAGTTGGACCTCACCCGACATCTCCAGCGGCATGCCTGTTGTCCCGACCGAAAGGAAGCCGACAATGAGCCGAGGAGATACGCAAGGCCGACGGCGCCTTTAATCTCACCGAGGACCGCGCAATGGGTTCTATCAGCGCTGGATTTTGCCGCGTCTGATTGATTTGGCATTGGGGCCGATCGCCTGGACGCATATCACCGAAGAACAATTGGGGCGGCAAGCGGTCTCGTGTTGGAGATTGGGGCCTGAACCTGCCGCTCTACGGGTCGGCGGTCGACCACATTTGCGCAAATCGATCCCCCGGCGGAGCTACTCCGATTGGCGAGGAACAGGACCCCGGATGTGCCGGTCCCGGTGTCGCTGGTTAGAGGTTCGGCGAAACAAATCCCGTTCGCCAACGCGGTCTTCGATACTATCGCGACGACCTGGAGCTTGTACTCGATCCCAAATCCGGTCGCCGCGCTGGTCGAGATGCGGCGCGTTCTCAAGCCCGGCGGAAAACTCGTATTCGTGGAGCACGGTCGAGCCGCGCGCCAACTGTGCGAGCAGGTGCGCGGCGAAGATCATCATATTCAATAGATCGGCTCGCTAACCGCTGGGCGATAATTCTTGGCAAAGCATCTCCGTCTGCGCCTGGGCAATGGCCGCGTCCGCCTCCGCCCAATGATGCAAAAGCTGATCCGCAAAATTCTGGTAGCCGCAGTACCGCAGAAGGCTCACGATTTTCCCTCGCTTCTCTTCCGGGATCGGGTTCTCAAGGCATACCGGGGCGAGAGCATCAATTAGTTGGAGAACCAGCTCAGTGATCCGATTGCAGTTCGGGATACACTCCAGCGTGGATAGCTCTTGGGTTAACGGGCCGATGGACTGGAGCGCGCCGCGCACCCATAGCGGCGCTATATTGCTATACGGGTCGGCGACCGGATAGATCTGAAGTTCAACTGGCGTGGCGACTTTCTTTGGGCCATGCCGACACACCTGAGCCACCTCTTGCCCGATATCCTCGCGCTTCTCGGGGTCTGGTGTTTCCGGCGGCTTCGCCTCCCCCTCGGTTGCCATGCCGTCGGGCTCGGTCATAGCGTCGGTGCGGCCTTGTTTGCCGTCAGCGCCGTCGAGGGCGGCAGCATCATTACCGTCATCGATGGCGGCGCCAGCGGTCTCGCTGCCCTCGATCTCACCATTGGCAACCCCGCCCACCGTGATACCCGAGTTACGCGTCCGCTGCGCCTCGATCGGTCCCTCGGGTCGATCATCGGCAAGATTGACGGATTGGTCATGCGGCGGCGGACCGTCATCGTCATTGTCTTCCGCCGCCAGCTCTTCGATCGGAGGTGTGCCCCATTGATCAGCCATGGCGTCGAACGCAAGAGCCCGCTGCTCTGCCGACAGTCTGTCGGGTACCACCGCCTCATTTACGGGAGCATGGTGCCTTTTCGGCGCCGCTTCCCGGTGGTCCCGCGGCGTCGACGATGCGCTGCTGACCGGGGGAAGATCTGGAGCGCCGCAGATGACTTCGGCTCCGCGCTGAGCCTCGTCGGTGTTCGTTGCCGGGTCTTCGTTTTCGTTGCCAGGCTCCACGCTGGCACCGTTTGGCGCCACTGTGCGCCTCGCCTCGGTGCCGTGGCGAGTCGTGAACCGGCGCTCATTCTGGACGGGGATTTCCCCGTTGAGTTTGCGGCGATATTTTGCGACCGTCTTATGGTCGACCTTTACTCGACCGGCGATCTCCCGATCCGACCATTGCCGCCATTCAGGATCGCGCAGCAAAATCAGCACCGCACGCTTCTTGTCCTCGGCGGTGCGGCGCAGTCCGTGCTCGGCGTTAGCGGCGGCGGCGTACAGCATCGCATCGCGGCGCGAGCCATCGTGGACATCGGCGTCGATCTGCTGCAATCCGGCCTGGCGGTGGGCTTCCAGCCTGTGAAAGCCGTCGGCAAGCCAATACTCAGACCCATCGAAGAAGACGACGATCGGCGGGAACTTCGCGCCAGCGGGTAGTGCCTCGGCATACTCGCTGACCGTCAAGGGGCTCAATCCAAAGCGGACCTGCGTGCCGCCGTCAACGCGGACGAGATCCAGAAGAAGTGAGCGGGTCATGAGCGCACCATTCAAGCACAGCCCAGCGGCGATGTTGGATGGTGCCCGGTTGAAGGTCGTCATGGTGATGAAGTGCCTTTCAAGAGCTAGTGCCGCGCGGCGTGCGCATCATCGGCATTGCATAGAGCTGTTCCAGGCGGGGGGAGCAGCGGCATAGACCGTCAGTGCGACAGGAGAAATGGGTTGGCGTTACAGCAGCGGGTCGAAACTTTTCGGCGGACAGATCCCGATCGCGTTCAGCGCGGCGACCGCAGCTCCGCGCCATTTCTGTCCGTAGCTGATGATGCAATCGACGCCGCGGACGGCATCGAAATGCACGACGGCGCCGTCACACAGGGTGAGGTCGCCCTTGCTCGGCAGTTCGTCATCGCAGCCAGCACACCGATGCGGATCTGGGCGGGCGCCATACCGACGGTGCCATTCGAGAAGCATTTCGCCAAAGGCGAGCCGCTCCGCCTCTGCCCTTGAATAGCCGCCGTCAAACTCGCGATGAACGGCTCGCTCATTGAACAGGTCGAGCCACCATTCCGTATCATCCGCAGGCACCTGCTGATCATCGTCAACTCGGTCTGTCGAGAGCAGGCGAAGGATGTCGGTCTTCGAGCGCCGAAGCTCGTCAACGAGTTCAGCAGGTAATGGGCACGGCGCGGTGACACTCAGTCTGTCGCCGTTAACAGCCAGCGTCGCACCGGCGGCAGTTGCAGCAAGCACCACCTCCAGGGCTGTCGTCATAGATCCACCCGCCAGCCGGCAGAAACAGGAGGAGATTCTGCGTCCCGACCGTCCGCATCGTCTGCAGGGCAGATTTCCAATGGTTTCGAGCGGACCGTTGCCGAGGTGTCATCGTCCGCACGGATCGTGTTTGCGTCCGCTTGCATCGCTTCCGTCTGCGCCGGATTGGCGGCTGGCGGTCGGTTCTCGCTATCCGCAGGCGATGCGGACGGTCGTGCGGCCGGATTGTCTGCCTTGCAGATTATGATCGTCCGACTACGCCTGTGGCCCTCGCGGCTGCGCGTAATTTCGATCCCGGTGTGCCGAAGGAACGTCACAGCCCGACGCAACCGGTCGGAGAGATGGTATGGGGCAGGCGGCGAGGAAATGGCACCATCGTCGCTGCATCTAACTGATGGAGTGCCCTGATGCCCCAGCCGAACGACTTGAGCAGGTCCCTCGTCGCCTTGGACCAAGATAGCACGATCATTGCCGTCGTCGAGATGAGCCAGTCGAGTTGGCTGGTTGCCGGTATGCTTCCCGGCATTGAGCGCCAACCTCGGAAGAAGCTGGAGCCGAATGCAGAAAGGCTGCTTGACCTGCTGCATCGCTGGCGCGACGAGGCGGTCAAGGCCGGCCGCAAGATCACGCGGATTGCGCTGGCCTTCGAAGCCGGGCGCGATGGCTTCTGGTTGGCGCGCTGGCTGAGGGCGCGTGGAGTGGAGGCGCATGTGATCCATCCCTCGAGTGTCGCCGTATCGCGGGAACATCGCCGGGCCAAGACCGACCGGCTCGACACCGAGTTGCTGAAGCGGGGGTTCTTGGGGTGGCTGCGTGGGGAACGGGGCCACTGCACCATGGCGCGCATCCCAACGATCGCCGAGGAGGACGCCAAGCGGCCTAATCGGGAGCGCGAGTGCCTAGTCGGGGAACGCACGCGCATCGTCAACCGAATGAAGGGGACCCTCGCCCGGCTGGGCATTCGCAACTTCAAACCAACCCTGCGCAAGGCGGCGGAGCGTCTTGCAACACTACACACACCGGAGGGCTCGGCGCTGCCGCCGAATGTCTCGGCCGAGTTGCAGCGCGATATAGCGCGGCTGGGCTTCGTCATCAGCCAGATCAAGGAGATCGAGGAGGCTCGTCAGACACGATTGGAGCAGGAGCCCGAGACCGGGCCACACGCCATGGTACGGCACCTGGCTCGGGTCGTCGGCGTCGGCATTGAAACCGCGGACATGCTGGTCAATGAGGTACTCTCGCGGCCAATGCGTGACCGCAAAGCAGTGGCGCGCGGAGCCTGTCCTCGGGCCGGCCAAGGGCCGGACCCGGGGGCCGGCCTGACAGGCTCGCCGGACGAGAGCGGCGCGAAGCGGCGGGAACAAGGGCTCGCCAGAGCCGGCAACGCGCGGGTCCGCCGCGGCATGGTCCAACTCGCCTGGCGCTTTCTGCGGTTTCAGAAGGAGAGCGCACTGGCCCGGTGGTACCAGGCCCGCACTGCCGATAGCCGTGCTGGCACGCGCAAGACGATGATTGTCGCGCTGGCACGCAAGCTGCTCATCGCACTCTGGCGCTTCGTCACGACTGGCGAGACATTGGAGGGTGTCATTTTGCGTTCGGCAGCCTGAAATGCTCCGGGACGATCATCTTGTTACCTATTTGGCGTCTGCGCTGGCGTTGAGCGCCGACTGCTGATTGACGATCCGAGGTGGCGGGAACCGGTCGCAGACATGGCATCGATGCCGACGGAGAGAATGGGCCCGCCGCCCCGGAGCTTTGCCGCCGATGCGCATGACTGCATCATGGTCAGGATCCAAGCGGACCGACCGCATACAAGTTTGCGGCGCGAAGAGAGATGCGCCCCAATGGCGAGCTCCCCTCGGATCATCACGCAGACTTATAACCGGCGCCATCAGACGTGGGAGGTTCGAAGAAAGGCCCATCTCCTGTCCATCGTCCCTCCGCGTGCTCAGGGGTCAAGGCGCTGCGAAACACAAGCCTCGCTAAGGCGGCAAGCCGCCAAAGCTCCGCTAGCGTTTCGGTCCCTTGACCCCTTCCGCGCGCTCCGGGAACCTGATTGCAGGCGACGGGACGAAAAACGGCCTTTCCCGCTCCGAACAAAAAACTTCAGCACAACCCAAAACAACCGCTTGACAGGAAAAGCCCCATACAAGTCCGCGTGCGGATTTCGGCCAGTCCTTGGATTGGGTGGCGATTTCGCCGGCGATTTGGCCGAGCGCTGCAAGAAGCGCAGTCGCGGTCCCTTCCCATTGCGATTTCGTCGTTATAAACGAGCGGACTGCGGTCGCTACGAGGTCTGCCTCAATGACATTGTCGATGACCTCCTCGCGGTTGCCGCAATACGCGGACGAGAAGGTGCCAGCAGCCCACAGCGCCGTCTCGCAGGCAGTTACCCACAGAGCGAAGTCCGCCATACGCGGCAGTTTTTCCAGACGGGTCTCGGGCAAGCGCTTCAAACCAGTCGCGACGACGTTGAGCAGCGCACCGAGCATACGCGGGCGCTCGGCTTCGAATTCCGCCCAGAATTCCGCCTCGGCCCGCCGTCGCTCCTCGGGAATTGGTTCCAGGGTTAGGAATATCGCTCGGTCGGCAAGATCGGGGCGCGTCACGATTTCTTCGATGCCGTTCAGGATCACGGGACGGGCGGCCTCGAACAGCACCTCGTCCTGATCAGTGTAGAGCTGCCGCACGGCGAAGCCGCCGCCCGTGGCCAGCCGGCAGAGCGTGTCGGAAATCCATGCCATCAAGGCCGACAAGTTGTCGAACGCGAGTACAAACCCATTGCTTGCCGCGATGAATAAGTCCCTCTCCTCGCGCGGTAGGGCGCGCAAAGGCGCGGTGTTCGGATCGATCAACCCGCGCAACACCTTCGCGGATGTGGATTTGGCCGAGCCATGTTCACCCGACAGCGACAGCACCGGATAAGGACCGCGATTGCGGAACGCGGCGATCAACCAGGCAACCGCGAGCACGAAATCGGCGTCGGAACGCAAATTCAAGAATAGCCGCAGCGTCTCGATCGAGCCGCCCGGTACAGGCATAGGCAAAGGCTGCATCCCTGCAGCGCGGCGGAACCGCACCGGCGGATTATTGATTACCCGCCAGCCCGTGGCGTCGATTTCGACTGCCCGCCAGGTCTCGTCGGCGAGATCGAGATAAAGTCGACCGTCCACGGTCCCAACACGTATGAACACATCACGCTCGGGCGCATCCAAATGTGCTTTGGCCTCGATGACGTTGAGTGCCGATTGCATAGCCTCTGAGTTGGGCGCACCACCGGTCACCTCGTAGAAGCGGCGCGCGAGCCACCGTCGAAACCCCTTACCGCGAATAGGCCAGGTCTCGCGGTGGGCCTTGACGTCAAGGTCGGCAAACCCGCTGCCATCCGCCGTGTGAAACAGTTCGGCGGCATTGGCGAGTTCGATCAGCCTATCGGCCTGTTTCGGACCTCGCTCGCTTTTGTCGGGCTGCTGAGGTGGGCTTACGATATCGCCACCGTCTCTCGTCAGCGTGTGCTCGCGCTTTGCTTGGCGCAGCTGCTCAAGCGAGACGACCTTGGCATCATCGACTGCCTTGCGAATCTCCTCAGCCCCATCCTCCGGTGGCATGCCGTCATCAGGCGACATGGGACATTCCCAAGTTCGGGGTTACGCCGCGGCTCACGAGCAAGTCAGCGAAGTCGGTCTCGGGCACCGGCGGCATGGCGATCCGCACCTGGCGGCCTTCGGCGAGCCAACGCTCGGCCGCTATCCTTGCCGCGCGCGCGCCAGCGCCGTTGCTATCGTGGTCCGCCAGAATGATGATCTCGTGGACGACGGCCGGCAGCAGCAGCGCCATCAGCCCCGAAGTCGAGAGCGCCGCCCAAGCAGGCATGCCGGTCGCCTGCATTGCGGCGAGGCATGTTTCGAGCCCCTCGCCGACCATCAGCGTCTCGGCGGCGGGTGCAAGCCGGACGGCGCCACCGCCAACCGGCCCGCGCGAGCGCTTGGCGGGCTCGATGATTCTTCTCATTGCGGTTCACCATCGGGATCGAGCGCACCAGGGTCAGTCTGCCGAACCAATCCGATGAGAGCCTCGCTGAACCGATCCGCCAGACCTCGGTCACGCCATTCCATGATGGCTGTGTACTGCCGCTTCCCATCCAGCTTGACTTGTTTGCCGTCGCGGTCGAGCACTGGCTTTGACGGCGGGCTCGCCCATGGTCCGTTCGAGCCGACGAAAACCGGACAGTCAATCAGCCGCAGCCCGATCGGCAGCTCGACCGTGGCGAAGCCCCGTAAGCTGCCTGTCTTCACTGCCCTCCACGCCACAAGTTTCATCCGGCGCCGCGGCCCGCCGTTGACCTCGGTATCTGCTGTCACGGTATGGTCCCCTTACCCGAGTCGTTTTGAGCGGAGGGTGTGCGATTTTAAGTCACGCTGGGCTGCTGGCATGGCCGCATTTCGGTGGTGGTGGTCGTCCAGACGCGACCACTCGGCCAGAATTGCGAAGAACCCAATGGCGTTCTCAGCGATTTGCCGGGCGTCCTCGCCGCTTAAATCCCGGCCGACCCGCGGCTGCCAGACTTGTCGGGTTCGATGGATTAAACTATCGTTTGATGGTGTCACTTGAGACCCCACGGCCGGGCTCCGCCGATCCGTGCCTCTAGCGGCGGTCTCGGAGTCACACCGATGACGCCTAACCTATTAAGAGCTGAATGTCGGTGTCCCCATCACAGGGATCGCCGTTTTGTGCCGAGTTAGCCGGGCAGTTCGCTTTCCGGTATCGTGAGCTTGTGGGACTTACCGGCCTCGATGAGGAGTTCGCGTCGGTTCCCCTTTCCGATCTCGCTGGAGATCACGCATCTGAAATGACCGTGACGCAGCCCGTCCAGGACGATCTGACCGATGCGCTCCAGCGCCTCCAGGAATTGAGGTCCGCCAGCAGGCGAGACATTGTCATGTTTAGTTAACATTCCACACAAACCCCCAAAAAATTACAGCCGAAATTGGCAACCAGTTCTGACGTGCGCTAGACGGAAGCGGAACTACTATAGTCAATATCGCGGTCCGCGATGGACCGATAGCAGCTCGCCTTGGTCTGATTGCTTATCTCGCTCACGACGCAATTCGTGCATAATGAACTCCACGCACTTTTTTGCCTGCTCTTCGTCCAGAGGTGCACCCACCGTAAAGGACACGAACGCTCGCATTGTCACAATCGCCTCGGACCTGTTCTTTATCGGCAGCCCGTTAATGTCTCTCAGGAGCGCTGATATTTCCACCGGGCAGCTCTTGATGACCTCCACGATATCGGAAGCCACCCGATTCGCCCGTGCCAGGAGATGGTCCTGATTGCACCCGATGATCTCGGCGATGGCTCTAACCTTGTCCTCGGCAGGTGGCGGGAACTCGTCCCGCTCGATCTTCGAAAGGTAGGTGGGGCTCACGTCGATCATCTTCGCCATCTTGCGTAACCCGATCTGCTTGGCTTCTCGCTCCCGGCGGGTGAACGCGCCGAACGTCTCCTTCATGCTCATGATCTCTGCTCCGTGCCCCGTGTAGATGACACTACACAGGAGAGGTCAACCCCTTTTTAACCATTTGGCGCGGGGCGCGCGGCGATGGACGGATCTCCGCGCATTTCGCCAAGCCTGCGCCGTCCTATGCCGCGATGGCAAGGCCCTGGGCTTGCTGGAGCAGCCGCTGAAACTCCGGAGGTGGAGCGAGGCACATGGTTCGATAGGTGTCTAGGAAGGGCAGCCAAGCTTTCCCAATTAGTTATCTGAGGGCCGCTGGGCCAAGATCATATAACGCGGATGCCTCGGTTCTCGCATTAGGGGTCCAGAGGAGACAAGCCGATGACATCCACTCGCCGCGCTTTCGTCATCATGCCGTTTGGCCGGAAGACAGCGCCGGACGGGACCGCGATTGACTTCGACGCCGTTTACCGGGACCTCTTTGCGCCGGCGATCGCAGCGGCGGGTTTGATGCCGCACCGCGCGGACGCCGATCGCCGCGGCGGCTCGATCCACCTCGACATGTTCCAGGATCTGCTCCTGGCCGAGTTTGTCGTCGCCGACTTGACGTTGGACAATCCCAATGTCTGGTACGAAATCGGCGTACGGCACGCGTTGCGCGCGAGCGGCGCGGTCCTCACCTATGCGCGCCGCGACCGGCTGCCGTTTGACATCGCAGGGCAGCGCATGCAGCGGTATACGCTCAAGGACGGGCGGCTCGATCCGGACCTCGTCGAAGCGGAGCGCACTGCTCTCGAGGAAGCAATCGAAGCGACCCTTGGCGCCTGGCGCGGCCGGCGGGCGAGCCCGGTCTACCAACAGCTCCCCAACCTCAGTGAGCCGGACTGGAAGACCCTCAAAGTCGGGGACATCAACCAGTTCTGGCAGGCCCTCGAGGCGTGGCAGAGTCACGTCGAGGTGGCGCGGCGCAAGCAGCGGCCCGGCGACATTCTCGTGCTCGCCGAGGAGACGCCAAACAGCGTGCTCGAATTCGAGGCGTTGCGCACCGCGGCGCGCGCGCTTGTCCGGCTGAACCGCCCGCGCTACGCGCTGAATATCCTCGAACGCGCGCGCCAACTCGAGCCTGACGATGTCGAAGCGCGGGAACTCGAAGGCATCGCGTTGGGCCGCGCCGAGCGCTATGCCGAGGCTCGCGAAGGCCTTCGCTGTCTGGCCGACGAACGCAAAGACGGCGAGACCTTGGGTCTCCTCGCACGCACTTGGAAGGATGAGTGGACCCAGATTTGGAACGCGCATCCCCAGCGCAAGATTGACCCCGTCGCCGCGGCGCGTGACACGGCGGCTACATTACAAAGCGCCGCCTCCGCCTATATCGAGGCGTTTCGTGCCGCTCCCGGCGATTACTATCCGGGCATCAATGCGCTGACCTTAGGGAGGCTTTGGGAGCACGTCACCGGCCGGCACAGCAGGCTTCCGCTCGACCTGATTGCCGCCGGTGTCGGCTGGACTGCTGCCGCCGCGGCCGAGCGCAATAAGGACTATTGGTCGCTCGCCACCCGAGCGGAGCTCGCCTTGATCGAGGATCGGAAGGACGACGCAATCGACGACTACTCCGAGGCGGCGGCGCTGGCGGTCGCCAACCGCGACTGGTTCGCGCTCAACTCCTCCAGCCAGCAGCTCGATTTCCTCGGCGAGCTAAAATTTCAAAGCGAGATCGTCGCCGAAGCCGCCGCCGTGATCAACCGCGCCGAGCAGCAGCTGCGCGCTCTGCTCGGCAGCCGTCCAGAACAGCGCTTGGAGCCGGACCGCGTCGTAGTGTTCAGCGGTCACATGATCGATAATCCGGCAGATCGCGGTGAAGGCAAGGCCAAGCCGCCGCGCTTTCCACCCTCAAAGATCGAGGCAGCCGCGGCACGTATCCGCGCTGCGCTCGACGAGATCGGGGCTGGCGCCGGCGATCTCGGTCTTTGCGGCGCCGCCTCCGGCGGCGACCTGCTGTTTGCCGAAGCATGCCTCGATCGTGGCATGCGGATCGAGCTGCATCTTGCTCGCGCCGAAAACGAGTTCCTCGCCGAGTCGGTGACTTTTGCCGACCCGGACCGCCGCTGGGAGCGCAGCTTCGCGCAGGTGACGGAGAACCCCGGCAGCACCGTTCTCGTCATGCCTGAAGAGCTCGGGCCCACACCCGCCGGCGTTAACGTCCACGACCGCTGCAACCGTTGGATGCTCTACTCGGCGCTGTCGCAAGGACTGCACAGCGCTTCCTGCATCACACTGTGGAATAGCGAGTCGGGCGATGGCCCGGGCGGAACGCACGACATGGTCGAGCACGTCCGCAAGCTCACCGGCCGACAGCCAATCATCATCGATCCGGCAACTCTGTGAGCCGTCAATCGGGCAATCTGGCTTTGCGACGACCAGGACAGCCATGACGAAGAAGTGCTTTTTAAATTGTGAACTACCTCACATCGTTCGCTGAAACCGTCATGCACTGTCCTGTCCAGCTTAGGAGGATCGAGCTAGCAAGCTGTCACATCGCAATCCTTTATGGCTCCCCTCCCCTTCATTCTGCGCTGGGAGGGTGGGTTTGTGGACGACCCGGCCGACCATGGTGGGCGCACCAACAAGGGCGTGACGCAAAACGTTTATTACGCTTGGCGGGCCGACCGAGGCTTGCCGCAGCAGCCGCCGGATTGGCAAGTGATCGGCTTACACCATGCCGGCGGCGAGTATGTTCGCAAGCTCAACGGCCATCCCGGCACCTACGCCGCCAACGAAGCCATCTGGATCCAGTCGATCGCCAATGCAAAGGGCTGACAGTTTTACTGCATGATCTGATGCGGGCGATCATCTGTTTCCGGATCGCCCTCGATCATCTGTTTCCGGATCGCCCTTCCTTTATTGGGTGGCAGAAGTTCCCCGCGGGCCTCCGGCAAGTTTGGCGTCGGAATTGACGGGCGGCGTTGGCGGGTTTCCGCGCTCTCGCCAAAATATGTTCTGTTCTTCGGCAATGATACCCTCGATGGCTTCTACGAACGTCAGGTAAGCCTCTCGCTGGGGCAATCCACGGTAGGAACCGGCGCCGTGGGTATACAATCGACGCTCACGCTTCATCCGCTCCGAAGCGGTCCGATACGATATCCAAGTCTCACTATAGCGGGCGATGCGTTGCCAACCCGCCGCGATTGCGACGATGGCGCCGGTCGACCCCGATACGATCGGCACCCACGGTGCAGCCCCAAACACCTGGATGAACGTAATCAATGCCCCCAGCACGATGGTGAGGAGAGCCAATAATTCAGATCGTGTCTTGAACGAGCCGGCTTTCTCGCTGTACCAAGTCTTCTGATCAGCCAAGTCATTTTTGAAGTATCGTTCAGCCAACGCATCTCGTTCCTTTGCTGTGGGGTCATCTACAGCATGATCGACGGCCTGTGGAGTTTCGAGTTGGGCCGGCTGCTCCGTTGGCTCATGGAGCGGCTCGCCGCCCTCCCTTGGCGAGGCTTGCTCCCTGGCTCCAGCACCGCCATCAATCGGGACGACCGAGGAATCCGTCATAGAGTTAGCCACGGCGCTCCTCTCTCTTTCTGTCTGGACACCTACGAGATCCTACCTTCGTGCGGTTTAACCAGCAATGTTATTAGAGGGCGAACAAAAGCCAGACCATCACGTGGAGCCTGTCTTTCGGTGCCGCGTGATTGCTGTCCACAAGCCATGAACGTATTCGCAGAAGAAGAATACCGTACCAATTTGTGCTTGAGTCGCACCGTCCGATCGGGAGATGATTGCTGGCTCGCACAGCACTGTGGGGTTGAGGTTACATGAGTACTGTCTTCATCAGCTACAGAAGGGAGATCACTGCCGGTGAGGCCAGGGCGTTATTCAACGAACTTTTAGACAAGCTGGGTAAGAACTCGGTATTCATGGATGTGGATAGCATCGCTTTGGGCCGTGACTTCCGTGGGGCATTGCAAAAAACACTGGAATCTTGCGACCTCATGCTGGTGCTGATCGGCAGAGACTGGGCCGACGTCAAAGACGAAGAGGGCCGACCACGCTTACACAATCCCGGTGACTTCGTGCGCCTGGAGATCGAAGCGGGGCTCAAGCGCGACATCGTTGTCACGCCGATTCTGGTGCAGGGGGCGCATATGCCCGCCCCCGAGCAGTTGCCCGCAGATATCAGGGACCTGGTTTATCGCAACGGGTTTGAGCTGAGCCACAACCGGTGGGAGTCGGATTTTGCGGAAATGGTCAGGCGGCTAAATCTCGACATTGCCAAAGAGGGCACACGAGTTCGAGCAATCCGCCTCTACTGTCGCCGCACCCAATGCCTCCATTGCGCCGGCGGCGCGACCAGCCCCAGATCGGCGGTTCTTCAGTCGGCCACTCAGGGTGACGCGGAGGCAGGCATTGGGAGTTGCCGCGCTCGCAGCCGCTGGGACCGGCGCCATCATCGCCGCACCTTCCATTCGCAGGCTGTTATCAAAACCGCCACTGCGGACTATTGCTTTCGACGTTACAACCGTCGATTCGAAAGGGGTCCGGAACCCGCCGGAAAAATACAAGGCCGCGGTATTCACTGAAAGTCTCGGTTCCGCTGCCGGGCTCGATATGGTCTCGATCCCGGGGGGCAGTTTCACGATGGGCTCGCCGGTCGATGAGCCGGAACGCCAGGGCAACGAAGGTCCGCAGCACCATGTCATGCTCGCTCCGTTTTTTATCGGCGCATCGCCCGTCACTCAGGCCCAGTGGTCTGCGGCAGTATTGGCGCATCCCGACCAAATCCGCCGAAACCTTGATCCGAACTCGTCGTTCTTTAAGGGCATCGATCTTCCTGTCGAGAGCATTACTTGGCATCAGGCGGAAGAATTTTGCCTGCGCCTGACGGCGATCACCGGGCGGGCCTATCGGCTGCCGAGCGAAGCCGAATGGGAATATGCTTGCCGCGCGGGCACGATGGGACCCTTTCATTTCGGGCCGACCATCACCCCCGAGCTGGCGAACTATTGTGGAATTGGCGGTGCGGTGTGCGGCGAAAGCGACGGCAAGAGCGTCGCCTCCGACATCTATGGCGGCGAGAGGTATAAATCGGGCGCCTATGGTGAGGGCCCCATTGGCGTTTTCCGAGGCAAAACGACGCCTCCGGGCACATTCCCACCGAACCGGTTTGGTCTCTACGACATGCACGGCAATGTTTGGGAGTATTGCCTGGACAAGTCGAGCGCCAATTATGCCGATGTCCCCGTCGATGGCAGCCCCAACCTCTCGGGCCCCTCCGACAGCCAGAGGATATTGCGCGGCGGCTCGTGGTCGCACAACCCTGCCATTTGCCGCTCTGCCTACCGCGACAGCATTGCCCCCGACTTCTCGGGCTGGCAGGGGCGCATCGGCGTTAGGGTCGTGTGCACAGCGTAGGACAACCGATTTTACGCTCGGATGCCGCCCCAAGGAGCCTGTCTTCGATCCTTCTTAATTGAATGATAGGTTTGATTGTTTCCAGACATGCCACAAGGGGGACGGCCATGGCGAACCAACTCGGCAAGATCGACCATATTGTCCAGCTTATGCTGGAGAACCGATCCTTCGATTACATGCTCGGCTTTCTCTACGCCGATAGCGGAAATCGATCGCCTGCCGGGCAGGATTTCGACGGCCTCACCGGGGATGAATGGAATCCGGACGATCTGGGCCGGCAGGTTAAGGTTTACCGGATTGAGGCCACTGACCAGCATCCCTATCTGATGCCGGGCGCCGATCCGGGAGAAGGCTTTTACAACACCAACTATCAGCTGTTTTCCAGCGACGATCCCGGGGCGGGCGCCGTTCCAAACAACAAGGGTTTCGTAATCAATTTCAAGGCCGCCATCGCCTCGGACCTGGCCAAGCACTATAAGGACACGCTCCCCGGAACCCAGCCGTCCCAGATTATGGGTATGTACACGCCCGCGCTGCTGCCGATAATGTCCGGGCTCGCCAAAGGCTTCGCCGTCTGTGACGCTTGGTTCTCGTCGGTTCCTTCAATGACCATCCCCAACCGGACCTTCGCGTTGGCGGGGACCTCGCAAGGGCATCTCGACGACCATACCAAGATCTCCACCTCCCCCAGCATCTTTGGTCGGCTCTCGGACAAGAGTCTCGATTGGGCGATCTTCGGCTACAATCGCGATCCGCTGACCCGTCACGATTTCCCCGATACGCAGAACGCCGACGACAGTCATTTCGGGCATTTCCGCGACTTCCAGGAGCGCGCCAGCGCCGGCACATTGCCGGCCTTTACCTTCTTGGAGCCGAGCTGGGACGTCACGGGCAATAGCCAGCATCCGAACTACGACGTCGCAGCCGGCGAGCAACTCATTCATAACGTCTATTACACGCTGCGCAACGGCAAGAACTGGACCTCGACCCTGCTCATCATTAACTATGACGAGCATGGCGGCTGCTACGACCATGTCGCGCCGCCCGCCGACGCCGTGCCGCCCGGAGACGGCACCATCGGAGAATTTGGGTTCGATTTCACCCGTTTTGGTGTGCGCGTGCCGGCGGTCTTGGTCTCACCCCTGATCGCGGCCGGCACGGTCTACCGCAACGCGCAAGGGCGGATCGACCACACCTCCGTTCTCAAGACCATTCACGAGCGCTGGGGCACCGATCGGCTGACGCAACGGGACCGGGCGGCTGCAACGCTCGGCGACGTGCTCACCCTGGGGACGGCGCGCCACGACGACCCGCTGGAAGGCGTCGCGATCCCGGTTTCGACAGGTCATCATCCCAATGCTTCGTCGCCGTCGAAGATTGACCGGATCCAGGCAGCGCGGGTCGCCGCCTTGCCAATCCGCAATGAGAAGGGCCATTATGAGGAGGCGTCGCCGGTGCTCACCTCGGCGAACGAGTTCGGTGACTTCATTCGCGATCGCAGCGCTGCCTGGAAGCAGCATGTCCAGCGGCAACGGCAGCGGCACCACGAGATCCCCGAAGGTGCGGCGGCGCACGGTCCGCGGCCGACATCGGTCAGCTAGGCATTAATGGCAAGCGATGCTTCCCCCTAACGACAAGCTCACGATCTGCTTCGCTCATGTCGCCTATCAACTGAATGAGCGGTTTTCGGCCCTCGATACCGGCATCGGCAGCTTCGCCGTTCGCGATCTCGAGAGTTTGGAGGACCGGGTAGGCCGGGCGCATGTGCTGGTGATCTCGGGGTTGTGGCGCGATGGCCTTCTCGACCGCGCAAGCCAGCTCCGCTTCATCCAGGCGATTGGCGCCGGCACTGACCAGTTTCCGCTCGAGGAACTGAAGAAGCGCGGCATCCGCCTCGCCAGTGCACGCAGCGTCAACTACCGCGCGGTCTCGGAGCACGCGATGGCTCTCATCCTCGCACTGAGTCGGCGGCTTCCCGAGGCGCGGGATAACCAGGCACAGCGGGTCTGGCGCGGTATGATCGGCGATCTTTCCCGCCGGGAGGACGAACTCGGCGGCAAGATGCTTCTGGTCGTCGGGCTGGGGCAGATCGGGGGGCGCCTTGCCCAGCTTGCCAAAGCCTTCGATATGCACGTCGTCGGGCTGCGGCGCGATCCGGCCGCCGGCCGTGGCGCGGCGGACGCCGTGCACTCGATGGGCGAGTTCAAGTCCCTGTTGCCCGAGGCCAATTTTGTCGCCCTTACCTGTCCACTGACCAAAGACACCGAGAAACTCGTCGACGCCGAGGCGCTCGACCGGATGAAACCCTCGGCCTATCTCGTCAACGTCGCCCGCGGACGGGTCGTCGACGAGGCGGCGCTTGTCGAGGCGCTTGCCGCACAGCGGATCGCCGGCGCCGGCATCGACGTGACGGTAGAGGAGCCGCTCGCGCCGAACTCGCCGCTTTGGGGAATGGAGCACGTGCTGCTTACCCCCCATACGGCAGGGGAGACCCGGCGTTACGAGGACAATGTGATCGAGATCCTGCGCGACAATCTATGGCGCCTCCGGCGCGGCGAAGAGCCATTGCGCAACCAGGTGATCTGACCACCACCAACAAAGGAGTCATCATGCGTCCGCAGGCCGCCGCGATGAAGGCGCTTCTCGACCAACCCGGACTCCAAATCATGGCCGGCTGCGGCGACGGCATGGGCGCTCGATTGATCGAGGAAGCCGGCTTCCGCACCGCCTTTATCTCCGGCTCCAGCATCTCGGCCATGCGTCTCGCCATGCCCGACATGGACCTGCTGACTTTTCCTGAAATGGCCGACGCGATCGAGTCCATCATCGCCGCTGCGCCGAATGTGCTGTGGTTGGCCGATGGCGATACAGGCTATGGCAATACGCTCGCCGTGCAGAAGACGATCCGCGTTTACGCCCGCCGGGGCGCCGCCGCGGTGCTGATCGAAGACAAGGTTTGGCCTCGCCCGCTCGGCCATAGCGGGGCCAAACTGGTAATCGAGCGCGACGCCGCCATCCTGCGCTGCCGCGCCGCCGTTGAGGCATGCCGCGAGGAAGGCATCCTGTTGCTCGCTCGAACCGACGCCCGCACCTCCCGCGGGTTCGATGAGGCATTGACGCGGCTGAAAGCGTTCGTCGTCGAGGGCGCCGACATTTTGTTTCTGGACTCGCCTCAGACCGAGGCGGAGATGCGCGCCGCGGTGGCAGCCTGCAACGGCAAACCGTCCCTCGCCGTCGTCTCGCCCGCCGGTAAGCACTTCATGCCCGGCGACGCGGAATTGGAACGGATGGGCATCAAAATCGTCGTGTACCCACAGGAGATCCTCGCCGCGACCGTGCAAGCGGTGCGCGCGGCTCTCGGCGGGCTAAAGGGCGGCGCGAAGCCGCCGATGGCGAGCCCGTCGGAACTGGCGACGGCTATCCGCTCGGCGGACTACCTCGCCAGGGATGCGCGCTGGCCGGACCCTCGCTAAAGCAAGCGGGGCTTTCGGTCTACTGCGTCCGGTGGGATAGTCATCCCATGGTTCCTCTCTCCGTTCTCGATCTCTCGCCGATCACCGAAGGCGGCGATGCCGGGCAGGCATTGCGGAATTCGCTCGACCTCGCGCGTCATGTCGAGGAGCTCGGCTATCGGCGCTTCTGGATGGCAGAGCACCATAACCTGCCGGGAATTGCGAGCGCAGCGACGGCGGTGGCCCTCGCCCATGTCGCGGCCGGCACGAGCAGTATCCGGATCGGCGCCGGCGGCATCATGCTGCCGAACCACGCCCCGCTGGTGATTGCTGAACAGTTCGGCACGCTCGCCGCCTTGCATCCGGGGCGGGTCGAGCTGGGCCTGGGCCGCGCGCCAGGGTCGGACCAGATTACCAACCGGGCCATCCGCCGAAACCTGCTCGCCGACATAGACCAGTTTCCCCAGGACGTCGTGGAACTGATGGGCTATTTCCAGCCGGCGGAGCCCGGTCAGGCGGTGCAGGCGGTTCCCGGCGCCGGCTTGGAGGTGCCGATCTGGATACTCGGGTCCAGCCTCTACGGCGCACAAGTCGCGGCGTATCTGGGCCTGCCGTTCGCCTTCGCCTCGCATTTCGCGCCGGCGATGATGATGCAGGCGATGGCGATCTACCGCGAGCGGTTCCGCCCCTCGGCGCAACTCGCCCTGCCCCATGTGATGCTCGGCGCCGTCGTCGTCGCGGCGGAATCGGACCACGAGGCGCGGTTCCTGTTCTCGTCATTGCAGCAGTCGACGCTGAACAACAGGACCGGGCGTCGCGGCCGAGTGCCGCCGCCGGTCGAAGATTTCGACGCGCGGCTCGATCCGTACGCCCACGCGATCCTCGACGAGGCGCAGGCTTGCGCGATCGTCGGGGGGCCGGAGACCGTCCGACGCGGCCTCGAAGATTTCATCCGCCGAACCGGCGCCGACGAGCTTATGGTGACGGCGAGCATCTTCGACCACGAAAAACGAAAACGATCATTCGAGATCGTTGCGCAAATTCATCGCGCGATGATGGAACCCGCCCCGGCTACCTAGCGTCTGCAATGGTCATGCCGCTTGAAACCGGATATCCGGCTTTGGGGTGCCGACGAGCAGCGTGAACGCTGCGTCGGTAACGCCATCGTTGCGGAAATAGTGCACCCGGCCCGCCGGGTTGAAGATCACGTCCTTCGGGCCGAGGCGCTCTTCGACCGTATGCCCGGCCGCCTCCCAGCCGACAGTGATGCAGCCCTCGATGACAAAATACGCGTCCTCGACAGGGCGCGAATAGCCACGTACTCCGGCGCCCTTCGGCAGATGGACCATGTCCATCCGATACTGGCCGGGTGGAGCACCGCCCTCGCCTACATAGGCCAATCGGGCGAACCCGGCATCCCACACCGGCCGTCGCTCGACATAACGCACGATATGCCGAGCGAACTCCTGCTGGCGCGGATCGTCGCTGTCGGGGTCGAAGACGAGGGTTTTGCCCGGCGCGGCGCCGAAACGGCGGGCGACCTCCGGATCGCTGTCGCGCGGGTGGCAGACATAGACCGGCGGTTTCGGCATGCCCGTGCCGACGCTGATCGACATCAACACCGGCTCGACCCCGTCGTTGCGAAAGCCGTGCGGCCGGCCGGCCTTGTTCAGCACCATGTCCTTTGGCCCCAAGCGTGCCTCGATCACCTCGTCGCCCCACGCCCAGCCGACTGTCAGCACACCCTCGAGGACGAGAAAATGTTCGACGACCTCATGGGAATGACAGGCCGCGTACTTGCCGACAGGTTGATGCACCAAGCTCAACGTGAACCGACCTGGTTTTAGTGTGCCCGGGTCGTCGGCTTTGGGCGACCCGCCGGCGCCGATATAGCGCATCTGCGCCCGCTCCAATTCGGGGAAACCGCGGCTTCCGGGGAAGGCATCCCAGTCGAAACTCTTGTCGGTATGCCGTCCGATAAAGCTCCGCATCTCGCGAGAGAGGTCGAGCGGCTGTGCTTGCGCAACTATTGACATTACGGGTCCTTGACGGATCGTTTCGCCGATTTCAGACCATACATATGGGGCCTCAAGGAAGATTGGAGGGCAGCCGCGGCGGTACCAACTCGGGCCAAACTTTGTTGACCTCTCTCTAAGAGGCCGTCAAGAATGAATTCAGAAATCTCAACGAGTTGCCCCTCCTTCTCGTCATTCCCGCGAAAGCGGGAATCCAGGGCGGGAAGGCCGCAGCGGCTGCCCCTATTCGGGCCAGGGGCAGGCTCTGGACCCCCGCTTTCGCGGGGGTGACGATAAAACCCATTGTGACGAGAGGATTCATTTTGGGTCGGGCTCTAAGGCGCTCGATCCCGGAAGGGCCTGAGTGCATTCTTCTCTACAGCGGATATTCGCAGGCGTCCAATTGGCGGCGCGGCGGGCTAGCCGGTCTTGGATCGTCTCCCCGTAGTGATCCACCGGGGAGGGCTGCCGGATAAAGGCGGCCCGGTCGTCGAGACAGTTGGTGTTGATGACGGCGCGGGTGCCGGCCGTCGTCTCACAGACAGCGCCGATATACACGCCGCAACGCCGGCAAATCAGGAACTCGGCAGTGCCCGAGCCAAAGCGATAGGGCTCGACGAGCGACCAGTCTTCGGCCCAAATCTCGACCGACCCGCGCGGATCGCTGGCCGTGCGGGTGTTGTGGGCCCGGCAGAATGAACAGCCGCAAGCGCGCAGCGGCGTGTCCTCGGGCGCCTGGGACAAATGCAAGCGCAGGGCGAGATTGCCGCAATGACAGCCGCCGCGGTGCTCATACGTCGGGTGTTTCATTTCGCGGTTGGTGTTGCCGTCGCGACTAACAGGGCTCGACGGCTTTGCAGGTCGGCGCCTCGCCCTCGCCGGCGAGCGACAGCCGGGGAGCGCGGTTGACGTGGTCGCGGCGCCGCGCGGCCGACCGGCGGGATTGCCCCACCTGCCCTTGGGAAACCGCCCGCGCCGGTCCCGCGCTCCCTGTTCCCCCTGTTTTATCTGGTCGAGATCAGGCATCGGCAACTCCTTCAACCACAATCTCGCACCCGCTCACGGGTGCCGATGCCCAGGAGAGTACGGCGCGAATATAGCAATTATATGATTGTCTATTTTGTCAACTCCCCGCCGAGAACTGCCGCCCACAATCTCGATTTCTGTCGCATCTGCAGTGTTCTGGAAAACGCTCTTTTGTCTTACAGTCTCCCGAGTTATTTCATCGGGGTGGTAACAGACGAGGTGGAAGGATGAATGAGACCTTTGGCCCATCCAATGAATGAGAAATCACGATCTATAGCAAACACAAAAATAACAATTAACACAGTAAAGACCACATTCGATGCCACGCCGGCCCAAAACCCGATCCAGAAATGACGTAACCATTTTAGGTGGCCTGAGATACTAGCTGTTTCGGAACGAAGGGTGTTTGGAATGGAATCTATTTTAGTTGTTACATTGTCGAAACTCGTGCCAAGAGTTTCGCGAACAGCAGCTTTTGCGTGCTCTTCAAATTCGTCTTCTAACAAATTTCGAGCGAATCCTGCGTACCATGTTAAACCACGGTCAGACAGTTGATCAAAGTACGCTGGGGGTTTCTCCGCGTACCAATCTTCGATGTCTTGCGGTGTTGGTGTTTTTCTGAAGAGTGGCTATCGAGTAGTCTATAAATTCAACACGTGCGCTCTCTACAAGAGCATATGTGAACAACGCAATAGCGTGAATATCCCCGTCGCCATCAAGACCAAATTTCTCAACATAGTAGCGAAATACGTCGTCTGAACTTTTAAGAGGAAAAACGACTGGCAATTGGTCTCCCCAGTTCGGTTAGGAACGGGGCGGCCCTTTGCTTCTGTCACGGGTGAACTCGCCCCGTCGTATGGAATTGCCCTGCGTCGAGGTGGCGTCAGAGACGCTGCCTCGTGGCCCAACCTCTCGATAGATGCCGGACAACGGCCCGCGCGTCCCCTTTGTAGATTTCACAGCTGCATCGACCTCTCTCCGGATTTCCCCAAGGGTGTGCCCGTAGCGATCACGTTTCGGCGATGCTGCTGGAGCTTTCTTGGCGACCATGAGAGAGACCCGTCTACGGTGCTAGTGTCTAAAGGGGAATGTCCAGTATGGGCAGGAAGGTCGCAGGTTCAAGTCCTGCCGTTGCAGCGACCAAAACGGGTGTATACCAGAACGCTTACATCCTAAAGGTGCTGCAATCGAAGATGCATCTCTACCTGTTCGGCTCGACGACGCGAGACGGGGCAGGTGAAGATTCCGATGTCGATCTGTTCTTTGACCATCCCGAGGGGTCACTCGGGCTTTTCGCGTTGGTGGAGGTAAAAGAGACGGCCGCTCTCTTGTAATAGCGGCGGGTGTAGTTCAGGAGCGCGTCGTCCGCTACCGGTTGGATCGGCGTGAAGTCCCGATGTTCGATACCGCGCAGAGCGTCAGGTACACGATGCGGCGCGGATAAGGCGTGATGTTGGGCGCCGAGCCGTGCACCAGATTGCCGTGGAACATCAGCACCGAGCCGGGCTTCCCGGTCGGCGCGACGATGCCGCCTTCCTGTGCCAGCTTGGTCACGGTTTCCTTGTCGAGCGTCCACAGAGGATAGGACGTCGTCGTGACATCGTGTTCGGCCGCCAGGGTACCGTGCTTATGGCTCTTCGGGATCAGCATCAATGGGCCGTTGATCGCCATCACCTCGTCCATGAACACGGCGATGTTCATTGCTCGCGGTTCGGGCATGCCGTCGTCGCGCGCCCAGGTGCCGTAATCCTGGTGCCACTGCCAGACATCGCCCTCGAAGGCCGCCTTCGCGTTGATCTTGAACTGGTGGGTGTAGACCCCTTCGCCGAAGATCTGCTCCAGCGGCTCGACCAGCCGCGGATGCGCCCCTAGCAGGCGAAACGCCTCGTTGTAGGTGTGCGCGGCAAAAGCGGTCCGCGGCGCGCCGGTCTTCTCCCGCCATACCTCCTGGCGATTTGATTTATAGATCCCCTCGGCCTCATTGCGCAGGACCGCGACTTCCTCGTCGGAGAAGCAGCCGGGCAGGAAGAAATATCCCTCCTCCTCGAATTGCCGGATCTGCTCAGGTATGAGTTTCACGGCTTTCCTCCTCTCGAGCATGCGCCGCACGGCGGCGGTCATTTCGTTCAGCTGAGTGATATAGCCGGTCGTAATAGGGGCGGTCACGCTTTGCTCAGAACCGCGGCACGCCCAAGAAAAGTCGCGGACCGCAACACTAGTGCTCGGACGCATTTAGATGATTCAATGCCGCGTCTCCCTCCTTCGTCTTCCCGGCGGGGGCCGGGACCCATTTCCGCGATGGGCACCGGCCTTCGCCGGTGTGGCGAGTTTTTTGGTGGCAGTTGGTCCGCCAGCCACCAATGAAGCGTCTGAATGGATCGCAACGCTAGATCAGCCCGAGGTCGCGCAGGCTGGTATGGCCATTGCGCCCGATGATCACGTGGTCGTGCAGTACCACGCCGAGCGGGGCCGCGGCTTTTTTGATGTCCTGGGTGACGGCGATGTCGGCCTTGGACGGGGTCGGGTCGCCCGAGGGGTGGTTGTGCACCAGGATTAGTGCCGCGGCGCCGAGATCGAGCGACCGGCTGTTCCTGCAATTCGAAGCGCATCAGCCGCAGGGCCGCCTCGCGCGCCGATTTGATTGCGGCGATGCGGCAAGGCCGAGCCCGGCTTTGGACAGCGCCTCGGGGTCGGCGCTCATCACTTTGCCAAATCCGCCGAAATGGGCGAGGAGCGACTTGCCGCCGGTTTCACATCGCCTTGCGGGTTGGCGGCGAACAGCAGCGTTTCTAAGAGCTGGAAATCGGGCAACCCCTCGGCTCCGGCGGCGACCATCCGCTTGCGCAACCTGCGGCGGTGGCCTTTCTTCGCGGACGGATGCCGGCGGCACCCTTTTCAAGCACCGCCGACCACGCCACGCTGTTTCGTTAGCCGGGGTGTTCGATCAGGACGGCACTCACCGGTCGGTCCCCGACGTCGCCCTCCCGCCGGCGGGCATCCGGTTCGTCGTGGTTGGATTGGCGGCCGGTAATGTGGAGAGTTCCTGTTGGTTGAGCCGGTCAGCGCTATTATCGGCGGACGGATTCCTCGCCGTCTGGACGGCATGGCGCCGGTGATGAGCGCGCGTCTCGGAGCCCGTTCCCACGCCCCTATCCGAGGTCGCCCTCCCTCCGGCGGGCATCCGGTTCATCTGGCTTGGGGGCGCTGCCGCGGGGGCCAGAGCCGGCGATGCGCCACCGCTGTAGGGCGTCAGCCCGGGCCCGCCCGGGTTCGGGCCCGGCGTTCCCATCGAGTTTCCGCCACTTGGGTTTTGGGCCCACACTGGCGCAGCAATTGCGAGCGCGGCAACAACCGCGACGCCGTTCAAAAGATGCTTCACGGTGTAGTCCTCCCTGTCCAGGTTCAAAGATACATTTCAGCCACAAAACCACAGTGGCAAGGGTAGCATATGAGCATGTTATCGGTGTAAGAGCGAGTTCGCAACTGAATATAGATTGGGATACGGCGATTGAGGATCATCTACTTTAGATTGTGTAGCCGGCTCCAAAGCTCATATTGATTCTCCCATGAAACACCGAGACCGGCGTAGTAAGCCGGCGATTTGCATCGGCTGCTTCCGCGCCGTAGTCGCCGCAAGATTCTCGGGCATCCGTGGAATGTCGGTTAATCTGTGATCTGCTGAGCATTCGGATATGGGGGGAGTTGTGATGCAGAGACGAGAAGTGCTGTTGGGTGGCGCGACAGCCGCGGCGGCGGCGCTCTTGCATAACCGTGCTCAGGCGGCCGATGCGCCCCCTGATTTGGTCGTCGCGCTCGAGCGGTTCCGCGCTTCGATACCCAGCAATTTCGACCGAACCTATGTCGAGAACGCGGTGGTTCCGTTCTTTCTGACCAGCATCTACGAAGGCGAGCGACCGGCACTGCCGATGATCGACGTCACTCTTACGAAGGAGAACGCGCTGCCCTTCGACCTCTGGGGGTTAATCTACGAAGGCTGGAAGCCGACCCCGGCGGAAGGTGTGACCGTGTTCCTGCAAGGCCTCGAAGAGCGCGGCGACAACAATCTCCGCAAGCGGATCTACATGTCGGCAGTAACACCAGACCTCTACCGTCCGATGTACGGCGAGAAGGTCGTCGCCTTCTTCGACCAGTTGCTCGATCCGCACTTCGCCAATAAGCCGTTCATGCGACATTACCTCGACTACTATTTCAACATCTACTGGGATTTGCATCTCGGGGTGAAAGCCGACGCAATTCCGCCGCAGGTGCGGGTGGTCGGCGAGAGCTTCAATACCGTTCTCGCGTTCCGAGATCCGACGCTCCCGATCGTGTACGAGAACTACATGGCGGTTCGCTCGCTGCTCCCCTTCCTCAAGACGTGGATCAACGAGCGGCTCGACGACATCGCAAATGGGCGCATTGCTCATCCCGAGAAGACTTTTGCTTGGTACTGGCTAAAGAATGCCGGCAACGGCGAGCACTTCAGCAAGAAGGACGTGGTCTTCGAGTGCTTCCACAATTTCGTGGCCCTCAGCCAGTGGGGCAACACGATATTCGGCATCATGTCGCGACTGAGCCAGGACGGCGGTACCCCCGAAGTGCGCGCGTCAGTCGAGAAGATTATGAGCGGCGACTATGACAACGCAAATGGCGGTCCCTACACGCCGCTCGAGCTGCTCGTGATGGAACTGTTTCGCACGATTTCGCCCAATGGCGGCAGCCTCTCTGCATTGGCGGATACTCGGCAATCGCAAGCTGGCGATAACTACGGCGATAGCCAATCGCCGATTGTGAGGTTCGGACTACCCTACGAGCGGCACGGCTTCATGATCACTCCGCACACTTCCACCAGCTTCGACCCCCGACACTGGAAAAACCCGCAGCAATTCGACCCCGGTCGCTACCGAAGCGTGCCGACCAGCGCCCAGATCGACGAAGACAAATGCCGGCAGATCGGCTTTGCCCGCTGCCCCTTCGACATTACGACATTGCCGGTCAGCGACGGTCGCAAGGCCGGGCTGACCAACAGCGGGTTCGGCACGGTGTTCGGCGTGGCCGACGGCAAGCCGCTGCCGGTCTGCGACTATGCCGGGTTCGCGCCGTTCGGCTTTGGCTACCGGCGCTGTCCCGGCGAGCAGCTGACGATCGAGGTCTTCGCGGATTTCCTGCGCAAGGTGTCGCGCGACAAGATCGCCTTCCGGAAGCTCAACCTGCCCAATCCGGGAAGGGTACCGGTCGGGCCTGGCGCGGTGATCGACGACGATATCGGCTTCACCAGGCCGGCCTGAGCCGGGAGTCAATTCGACCCGCTTCGGCCGCGACGAAGGTTTACAATGCCGCCTGCGACTGAACGATCGGGGTAAGGGTCGGTCTCAAGGTAGTTAGAGCCGGTCGCGCGTGTGGAGTTCATCGGTGTTGCGATGCAGAATCGAAGAAGGATGTTAGCCGCCGCTATGGCCTGTCCGGTCTATGATGCGTTGCCCGACCCTGTAACTCCTTCAGGAACCCCTGGAGGGCGGCCTTTTAGGTGGTGTCCCGGCGGCGCCATCGCCCCACGACGCACCCCCGCCGTGCAGCCGACCGCCAATGCCACCACCACGTCACCAGGTCCGCCCGCCGCGTCCACCTGGACCCCACCGCTGGCATTGGTCGCGAGGTCGCTGGCAATGGAATGGCCGTCGTTGGGTTTGGGCGTCCGGGAGGTGGCGCTAAAGTACGCGATCCGGCTGCTGCGGCCGAAGATCGGCGATGACGCTACGGTTTAGCGGCCGAAATGAAGGCGGATCGGAAATGCACGCGGCCGTCGATCGCGGTCGGTGCAATAGCTGAGATCTGCGCTTCCGTCGGAAGCGGGTTCTCCAGCCAACAGTCGGCCTCCGCCGTTACTGTCGTTGCCGTCCGGCCGCGTATCCCTGTTGAAAGGCTGTGTCTTGAGAGCGTCGGCTTTGATCGACGAGCAGCCCGCCGAGCAGGCCCGCACCGGCGCCGATGCCGGCGCCGAGCCCGGCGTTGCCGGCGATCGCGCCAATTACCGCGCCGCCGCCGGCGCCGATGGCCGTGCCGCTAAGCGCGCGTTGCTGAGTTGGTGTCATGTCGGCGCAGGCGATCACCGGCAAAGTGAGAGCAGCGAGTATCAAATACCTTTTCATGATATCCCCCGGATGAGGTCAGTGCGATGACGGGCACGGATAGCGTTCGCTCAGAAACCGGAACAACCCGTCGGTGACCGTTTGGGTCATGCGATCCGGCGCGGCCCGCGCCCAATCGACGAATTCGCCCATCGCCTGCGTTCGCGTCGGCGGTGGATTTGGCAGGCAGAACAGCTTTGGTCCGCGAAAAGCGGCCATGTTCAGCATCTCTACCGTGACCGCACCCTGCATATAGCCTTCGCAAAAGTTGAGGGCCGCCGTCCCCACCCCGTTGTCGGGCGTTGCGCTGCAAAGCTCGACCAGATCGCCCGTTGACTTGCCGTCGAAATTTGCTTCTGTTGCGGCGTGCGCGGCACTTGGTGCGAGCAGTACCAGTGTCGCCGCCGCGATCCGTCCCTTGAACGTCATGTTTCCCCTTTCCGTAAGACGTAACCAAAACCATCGCAACCGAGCTGCGAACCTCAGAACGAACCGACCCACGATCCGAGCGCTATCACCGCTGCAAGCGCGAGGATCGGGCCGACAATGGCGGCCATGACAATGCCAAAGTAACTTTCGCGGTGCGTCGACCCGCAGACCGCTAGCAAGGTCACGACGGCCCCGTTCTGCGGCAGGCTGTCGAGCGTTCCCGCGCTCATTACGGCGATGCGATGCAACAACGCCGGATCGATGCCGTGCGCGGCAGCAAGGCGCATGTACGTCGCGCCCAATGCGTCGAGCGCAATCGTCAACCCGCCCGAGGCGGAGCCGGTCAGAGCGGAGAGCAAATTGGTTGCCACGGCCAGCGAGACGAGAGGGCCTCCGCCGATCGACAGCACCCAGTCGCGCACGATGGCAAATGCGGGTACCGCGGCGACCACCGCGCCAAAGCCGACGAGGCTGGCGACACTGAGCACCGGCAGCACCGATGCGTTGGCGCCGGCATCCATGGTCTCGCGCAGACCCGGCAAGCGCCGGCGGTTGGCAGCAACGACAGTTACGATCGCTGCGGCAAGAGCGGTCACCACCGCCCACACGCCGCCGACGGCAGAGAGCGAGGTCGCGCCAAACCGCGCTTCGGCGAGGAACGAAACATCGAGGTTTGGCAGAATGACCAGGGACATCAGCACGTTGACGCTCACAACCACCAGGAGCGGCAACGCCGCCAGGACGATCGGGGGCGCCTCGCGGCTCGGGCGGCCGTGATGGACTTCCGGGGGATCGAATTCGCGCGCGGTGGTGGCGCGCTGGCGGACGGTTTCGTCTTCGGCAGCTTCATCGACGGGAACCCGAGAGGCCAAGCCAGAGCCCTCGCCCTTGCGCCGGGCCGCATTCTCGGCGCGTCCCAGCCACCAAAGGCCGAAAGCAAGCATGATCGCGGAAGCAATGATGCCGAGACCGGGCGCCGCCAGCGGCGTCGTGCCGAAGAACGGCATCGGAATGGCGTTCTGGATCGCCGGGGTTCCCGGCAGCGCCGACATCGTAAATGTGGATGTTCCCAAGGCGATCGCCGCTGGCATCAACCGATTGGGAATTCCCGCGGTGCGGAACAGGGCCTGCGCCATCGGGGCGAGCACAAAGAACGCGACAAACAGGCTGACGCCGCCGTAAGTGACCAAGGCGCCGGCCAGTACGACGGTGAGCATCGTGCGCTGCGGTCCTAGCTGTTTCGTCATGAAATCGGCAATCGCCGCGACGGAACCACTGTCCTCCATCAGCTTGCCAAACAGGGCCCCAAGCAGGAACAACGGAAAAAATTGCGCGACAAATCGCGACCCGCTGTCCATGAAAGTTTGCGTCCAGTAGGCGAGAATTGGCCCTCCGGCGAACGCGGCGGCGATAAGCGCCGCCCCGGGGGCGAGCAGCAGGATGCTCCAGCCGCGATACGCGAGCCAGACGAGCAGCGCTAGGCCAAGCAGGATGCCGAACAGCCCCATCGCGTCACACGCTGCTCAGCAGGAGGTCGACATCATAGGAGGAGCGTCGGCCCAAATCCTCGCCGTGCGCCGCGAGGAATGATTCTGCGGCGGCGCGCCCGGCGTCACGAAGCATGCACAGGAAATCCCACTCGGCGTTGAGTTTCGAGGAAGAGCCGAGATCGACCATTAGGTTGCTCGCTACGCGGTGAATGCGCATGCCTGCCCACAGAGCGCCCTCAGTATCACCGGGGTCGCCGATTTGGCGCAGCAGCGCGATCATGCGCAACTCCTTCAACAGAACGGCATTGAAGGAGACCTCGTTGAGGCGATTGAGAATCTCCCGGGCGGTCTTCGGCGTGCCCGGGCGCTCGACGGGGTTGATCTGCACGAGAATTGTATCGTGCGACTTGCATTCCCGCACCAACGGCGTGATCGTGGGGTTGCCGGAATAGCCACCGTCCCAGTAATTATCCCCCTCGATTTCGACGGCCTGGAACATGGTCGGCAAACAGGCTGACGCGAGCAGCACGTCGGGCGTAATATCGCGGTTGCGGAACACCCGGCCCTGGCCGGTACGAACGTTTGTGGCGGTGACAAAGAGCTTGATCGACGCCCGCCCGAGCCGCTCGAAGTCGATGCATTCCGCAAGGATTTGTCGCAACGGGTTGAACCCTCCGGGGTTCAGATCGTAAGGCGAGAACAGCCGCGCCATCATGTCCATCGCGACGAAGACGGGCGAATTGTCTAAGCTCCAGCGATCGAGGAGCACGTCGAGAAAGCCGCGGCGTAGTGGGCTCAGTAAAGCCGCTCGCGATACGCTGCGCCAGAACGCCTCCAGTGCGGAACGTGCCGCATCGGCCCCGCCCTTGGCATGACCGTCGACAAGCACGGCGGCGTTCATCGCCCCCGCGGACGTCCCCGAGATACCGTCGATCTGCAGCCAAGGCTCCTCGAGCAGCCGATCCAAAGCGCCCCAGGTAAAGGCGCCGTGCGACCCGCCACCCTGCAGCGCGAAATCGACGAGGACGATATTGCGGCTGGAGCTATCCGCTTTGGTGGTTGCCACCGGCGTCGTCCTTTTCGGATCGAAAATAGAGTAAGCGCCCTGCGGTGGGCGCCACCATGGCAGCTCGGTTAAACCTGGTCTAGCCCGATCGCTTCCGGTTAAAACCACGCTAACGGTAAGGTGGGGTGGCCTCGGCCGCCGCGTCGGCCCGCTTTTCCGCACCGCATCGTCAAGCCCAACAGAAGGCGTGCCTTGATGCCGAGAACCATGAGTAGATCGGCGTTCAGGGCTTGGATCATGATCATTTCCGGCGAGCCGTGACTGCGGCCTGGCGCCCCGGCTCGAGGAATTCCGCGATCGCCCCGGCATGACGGCGGATCATCGCCTCGCCAGCCGTGACGAGCTCATCCACCTGCTCGCGCGGAAGCGTGAGGCCGGTGCGGATCGCCAGAAGCCGCGCGCGCGTCTCGGGATCGTCATAATCCGAGAGGCTGACGCGCAATATCTGCCCGGCCACATCGTCGCACGGATAGCCCATAATGATACGGCCTCGACGGCAGCGCATCTGGCGCAGCTCCTCGACGACGTCGTCCACCGTCTGCTTGATGGCAATCAGGGTCTCGAGGTTGTAGGCGCCGATCTGCGCGCCGGTGGCGGCCGAGATAATCTGCCCCAGCCCGCTGACCGTGCGCTGCTGTGGCCACGCCGGGTTCGGTGCAGCTTGACCGTCCACGCTGATCACAAGCACGCGGCGTACCGGCATCAGACCGGCCGTGACCCGCTCCGCCTGCGTCTCCATCAACAGCATATCGCTGAGCAGCACCCGCAGGGCGAGATTGTCGGAAATCCCCCCATCCATCAGATGGATCCACTTGACCTGCTCTGGGTCCGAATAGCGGTACAGGGCCTCGAGCAACGTGCGGGCGCGTAGGTCGTTTTGGGCGCGTTCCCACGCAGCCTGCGAGACGGTGGATGGTAGCGGACACTCTGGCCCGCGATAATTGCGCAAGGTCACCGGCCCGAACAACACCGGAAACCCGTTGGACGCTGCGACCGCACGGGCGACCGGCACGCCGGCGAGATCGGAGCAGATCACGTCGAAGGTCTGCGGCAGAAACCCGAACGGGAGGCCAAAGCTGATGTCGGTGGCGTTGATGCTGACCTGGGGGCGGCCGCGCCGGGCGAGATCTGCAAAAGTCGCACCCCGAAACATCAGCCGGTCGTAGACTTGAGTCATCCGGTCATTTGTGCCGACCACCGGATTGACCAGCCAATCCCAGTTCCAAGGCAACAGGAAAGTGCCCCAGATGTAAGCCTCCACGTCGGGGTAAAGGAATTGCTCGGGGAAAGTCTCGAACGAGGCCTCCCCATACAGGCCGAAATGCGCCGCCGGAAAGGTTCCGCCGGAGACGCCGGCGAGCAAGTCTACCTCGGCGAGCAGCGTGCTGTCCTTCCCCTCTGGCCGCACATGGATATCCCGCATCCCGCGCAGCACGCCGTGACCGAAAGCGGCGGAACGCTTGCCTCCGCCCGAGAGGGCCACCAGCACCAGCGCGCTTTCGGCTCCGCCGACACGGTTCACGTCGAGCAGGCGATATTCCGTATTCCCGGCGGCCGAGTGCAGCGGCTCGTTCATTGGCACGGAGAGCGAGGAGCATGCTCCAAGCAGAAGCACCGCGATCGCGGTCAACGCCTGCAACCTGCGCATGACCGCGCGCATCTATCCGTCCACGGCCTGAGTGCTGTCGGTCATCCGTGGATTTTCACCTGCGTCGCGCCCATCCGCCGAAAGCGGGATCGCGATCGGGGACCGCAGGATGCCTGCCGGGGCCGTTGATGGCCCGTCGCGAACTCGGAGGAGCGCTCCAGCACCCAAATCACTACAACGAATTGTCCGCCTGGCTTGTGCTACCCTTGTCTGCATGACCCTCGGCCGCGCGTATCGAAATCCCCCGGTAGTTGCCTTGTCGGGCTTGATGGCAGCGTCATTAGCCGGATTACTGCTGCTGCCTTCGATCCCGCAGGATCAAAGCTATCACCAGTTCGCCGACCAGCGCACCATGTTCGGCATTCCAAACTTTTGGAACGTCGTCTCGAATCTTCCCTTCCTCGCGGTCGGTGCCGCGGGGCTGCGGCGATTTCGTGACGATCCGGCAACCGTCGTCTTCTTCCTGGGAGTTTTCCTGACCGGTATTGGCTCGTCCTACTATCACTGGAATCCGAACGACGGCACCTTGTTCTGGGACCGCTTGCCGATGACGCTCAGTTTCGCGGCAATCCTTGCACTCGTGGTCAAGGAGCGCGTAAACGCGAGGGCAGGAGCCATTCTGCTGTGGCCGGCGCTCGCCATCGGCTTGTTCAGCCTGTTGCTATGGCGCTGGACCGACGACCTGCGGCTTTACTTTTGGGTGCAGTTTTTCCCCGGCCTTGCCGTGCTCTTACTGTTTCTGCTGTATCCGCCGAAGTACACCGGCACATATTATTGGATCATCGCCGCGGCGCTCTACGCGCTCGCGAAAGTCTTTGAATTTTCCGATCAGGCGATTTTTTCGCTCGGATACGTTGTGAGCGGCCACACGCTCAAGCACCTCGCGGCCGCAGCCGCCTGCTTGATGATCTTGAGATATTTTCAGACGCGCCGGCTGGTTAGTTTACAATGATGGCTATTTGGGATTCGGGGCGTCCGTCTGGCTTTCCAGTGCCGAAAGCTTATCCAGCATGGAATCGACCTCGGTGCGCTGCGTCTTAATATAATCGTAAAATAGACGCTGCACCCGGCGGTAGGGCGTGCCGCGAACGCTCGCAAGCATATCGCGCCGCTCGTCGTGGTTTGCCAGGATCGCATCATATTTGTCGCGAAAATAGTGGAGGTTCGCGCCCAGGTTTACGAACCGCTCGTCCGAGAGCAGATCGATCGCATGCCGCGTCTTACCCATCCTGAATGGCGATTGAAGCGTGAAGAGCCGAAACGTTGTGTCGTAGAGGTCGTTGGGCTCGTGGACCGGCAGCGTCTTCAATAGCGCGCCATGCCGCGTCGGCAGCCAATGAAATCCATGGAGCGCGTCTCGCTCCGGTCCGTCCTGTTGAATTTCCCGATAGTCGTCGATAGCCCCCTCGGTGCCGAGCTCGGCCAAGTTCACGAACTCGTTCGCGGGCACCGCAAAGTTGAATAGTTGACGAAACTTCACGGCCCGCACCGATAATGGCGACCAGATGTTCGCGGCCGCCAAGGCGTTCCGCAAAGTATGGGAACAGTTGTCGGCCCAGACGCTCCAATTGTAGTCGGCTTCTCCCTCGGCGTATTCCCTGTTCTTGTCGTTCAAGAAGGCGATGACCTCTTCCAGCATTGGCTCTGTCACGGGAAGGCGCGCGCAAAACACCGACCGGGCGAACTGGAGGGCGAAGTCGGTGCCGATACCCTCGTTCACAACGAAATTCTCCAGACCTGCTCCCCCGGCGCTCGGGTAATCGTGGAATTCGACCCCTTTGTAGACACCCTTCTCGATCGCATCACGCACTGTGGTTTCGAAATTGGCTTGAGTTAGGCGTTCGCCGATCTTGAGGTTGCCCTCGTAGAAGAGTTCGTAGCCAGGAACCGCCACCCAGTTGACGTTGCGAAACCAGCGGCCGACGCTCACGCCGGCGCCGTGTTCGGGGTCTCCGAGCTCGGTCGCTGCCACACGGCATCGCCGCAACTGCGGGTAGGGCGCCTGCTCGTCCTTGCAGGCGCCTTTGATGTACATGACTGCGTGGCCTGCGACGCCGCCCTCACCCTTCAGCTTGGAGCGGAATTGGCTCGTCGCGCAAAGTTCGACGTAATAAGGGAAGAGCCGATCATAGACGGGGTCAGGGCGCCGCTCGACGATGATGCGGTCGGGCTTCAGCATGAACCGCGACATCACGCCGTCATCACCACATCCGCTCAACAGGCTCGCGGATACAGCGACAATTACAGCAAGGAACCCGCGAATCACGTTTTCGCCAATCTGGCAGCGGTGGGAGAGGACGAAAGTGTTCGCACTACGGTCATAAGAAAACGCGGGAAGCCCGCGATCATCGAAAATCCGGGCTGGCATCCTGCCGGTTGGCTTCAGCGGTGAACAGCGCCTTTCGCGCCATTCAAAGACCAGGCCGAGCTTACCCATCCTGCTGTTGCAGTTTTGCCTGGTGACCGATGGCGGGGCGCGCCGATCCCGGTCGCCACCGAACGATACCGCCGACCGCAAAACTAAATTAGCCCAAGGTCGCGCAGGCTGGTATGGCCGTTGCGCCCGATGATTATGTGGTCGTGCAATGCCACGCCGAGCGGCGCCGCGGCTTTTTTGATGTCCTGGGTTACGGCGATGTCGGCCTTGGACGGCGTCGGGTCGCCCGAGGGGTGGTTGTGCACCAGGATTAGTGCCGCGGCGCCGAGATCGAGCGCGCGCTTGACGACCTCGCGCGGGTAGACCGGCGTATGGTCGACCGTGCCGCGCTGCTGGCGCTCATGCTTGATCAGTACGTTCTTGCGGTCGAGGAACAGGATGTGGAATTCCTCGACCTTGTTGTGCACGACCTGGGCGGTGCAATAATCGATCAGCTTGTCCCAGGAATTGACCACCGGCTGTTCCTGCAATTCGAGGCGCATCAGCCGCAGCGCCGCCTCGCGCACCGATTTCACCGCAGCGATGCCGGCGAGGCCGAGCCCGGCTTCGGACAGCGCATCGGGTTCGGCGCTCATCACTTCGCCAAATCCGCCGAAATGCGCAAGGAGCGCCTTCGCCGTCGGCTTCACATCGCCTTGCGGATTAGCGGCGAACAGCAGCAATTCGAGGAGCTCGTAATCGGGCAGGTTTTCGGCCCCGGCGGCGATCATCCGCTCGCGCAGCCTGCGGCGATGGCCGTAATAGTGCGGCGCAGCGGTCACCCCTTCGGCGAACTCGTTCCTGCCGTGTGGCACGCCGTTCGGGAACGGCGCCCCCACCCTGCCCTCCCCCGCAAGCGGGGGAGGGTTAGGGAGGGGGCTACCGTCGGTGCCGTAAATCTCACGGCACAGTAACCGCACGCGATCATGGTCGGCGGCGTCAAACACCCATACGCGCCGCGCGGCGTTCCATATCCCGCCCAGGCTGCGAGCTCTGGCCGGGAAACTAGGGTGGTAAGGACTGCTGACCGCGATGCGGCCGTCCTCCTCTTCGATCATCGACAGAGGCATTCAACGCCCCGCTTTTAGCATACCGGCGCAATGAACTTTGGGCGGTCGTGGCTACACTCTCCACGAAGCGGGTTAACGTCTCGTTAAGCATCTCCGGAAAACCTGTTCGGCTCGCGCCCGTTTACTGCTGCTGGGCAAATTCCAGCAAAAGGTCGCCGACCTGCTCGGGTTGTTCCTGTTGGACCCAATGCCCGGCACCGTCGATCAGATGGCAGCCCAGCATGCGGGTGCAGGCACTCTGCTGCATGCGCTCGAAATTGCCGGGATGCTGGTAGGTGCCCCAGTCGCTTTTGCCGCCGATGAAGATCGACGGCACATCGATCGTGCGGCCGGAGAAGAGTTGCAGCTCGGCCTCGTTGAGGCCTTGCGTGCGGGCGCGATACCATTGCAGGCCGCCCTGGAAGCCGGTGCGCTCGTATTCCGTGCTGTAGACGCGGAGTTCACCCTCAGGAAGCCACTGGCAGGAGGCAATTTCGGGGGCGGTCGGCATCTCCGCCGCCACGGTCTCGGCCATGTTCCTGTCCAGATCCATGATGTAATAGGTCGGCATCTTTGCCAGCTCGCCGGCGGTCCAGGATTTCAGCGGAAACGGCTTGTTGCCGACCCAATCGGCGCTCTTGTAATGAAAATAGCCGCGCAGAAAGGCGTGGACGCCCTGTGGGCACTGCCACATATCGGAATTGGCCTCACGCGTCGAGTAGTACCACTGGTAGTGCTTGCGCGGGCGGTCCAGCTTTGCCAGCTCGTTATGGATGTTGGACTCGGGCGGTTTCGGCGGTGGCGGGTTGTCGGCGGTGTCGAAGGGCAGCGCCGGCGGACCCGCGAATGGGCTCATCAGCGCGACGGAGCGGAACACGTCGGGGCGCGCGAGGGCACACGACCCGGCGACAGAAGCGCCGAAATCGTGACCGGCGACCATAGCGGCTTCGCGATAGCCGAGAGCCGACACCAGCCACAGCGCATCCCTGACCGCGTTTAGAATGCGAAACGATCCGAAATCGCCGTCGTAATCCGCGTCCCACCCAGTCGTGCGGCCATAGCCTCGCTGGTCCGGCGCCACGACCCGGAAACCCGCGGCGGCGAGCGGCACCATCACCTTCCGCCAGGAATAGGCGAGTTCCGGGAAGCCGTGCAGGAGCAGGATCAGCGGTCGGCCGCGTGTCTCGAAGCCGGCCTCCAGCACGTGCAATCTCAGCCCGTTGATGTCGCGCACAAACCGCGATCGTACGCCGGATGCAAAAGCATCATCTTGCAACAGCGGCAGCTCGGGCATTTCCACCTCTCGTGACTCTGTGGGATCCATCCTCGCTTCTAGTATTGAACCTATCGCGATTTTCGTCGACTAGTCCCGTGAAATGCCAGCAGGTGGCCTTAACCGCTCGGCGGACCCTCGGGAATGAGTCGCGAGCCGCGTTGGCCGGTGAAGTATGTCCACAGCCATTGCGCCCAAACCCGCCGGCGGTTTTGCAGCTGGGGAAGAGACATCACATGGATGAGGGCCCAGAGTCAGAAGGTGAGAAACCCGGTGAGACGAATTCGACCCGACTCCAAGATGGCGAAATTCTTTCCCACCACCGCCATTTCGCCTTTGTCGAAGTACCGGAAGGGGCGCGACTTTGGACGGTCGTCGAGCATTGCAGAAATGAAGCGGCCGACATACCGGCCCTGCTGGACCGCAACCTGCGCGACACCCGGCAGAGGTCGGCCGCCCTGCGTCACGGCGGCCGCATCGCCGACGACGAATATCCCCGGCTTATCCGGTATGTCCAAGAACGGGCCGACGCAGACCCGACCCGCATGGTCTGTTTTGACGCCGAGCATGCGCAATATCGGCGAGGGTGCGACCCCCGCCGTCCACAGCACCGTCGCACTCTCGATCCGCTTGCCCGGCGACGATCACCCCCCGCTCATCGACGTGTTCCACCCTTGCCCCCGTCATGACGGTGGCGCCGAGCTTTGCGAGCCGCTTGGCGGCTTTTTTGGATAGAGACTCGGCGTAGCTCGCCAGGATGCGTTTACCGCCCTCGATCAGCAGAATTGAGGTTTTCGCAGGATCGATCCGCCGGAAATTCGAGCGCAGAGTGACGGCAGCCATCTCGGCAATCGACGCGGCCAGCTCGACACCGGTCGGGCCGCCGCCAACCAGCACAAACGTCATTTGCCGCGCACGCTCACCCGGGTCGTCCGTTTGCTCCGCCGCCTCGTAGGCGCTGAGAATTTTTGCTCGGATTGCCTCGGCATCCCCGAGGGTCTTGAGACCGGGGGCATGCTTGGCAAACTCGTCGTGGCCGAAATAGCTTGGCCGCATCCCAGTGGCGATCACCAGATAATCGAACGTTATTTTTCTGGGTCCAAGGACGGGGCGCAAAGTGTCGAGCGAGCGGGAGTTCAGATCCAGGCCGGTAACTTCGGCCATCATTACGGAAAGGTTCTTTTGCTTCTCGGCGAGTTGCCGAATTGGTGCAGCGATTTCGGACGGCGCGAGAACGGCGGTCGCTGCCTGATAGAGCAGAGGCTGGAAGATGTGATGATTTCGCCGATCGATCAGAACGATTTCGGCATCGCATCCTCGCAGCGCTCGCGCGGCTGCCAGCCCAGCGAACCCGCCGCCCACAATGACGATGCGCGGCGGCTTGTTTTCGCACGCCTCCACGTCGGAAGCCTTTTGACGTGGGCGGGATATTTGCAGTACGCCAGTCATCATTCGTCTCGCGTAAGCCGTCTCATGCTACTCCATGAACCAGCCGTGACTGACGACCAATGACTGGCCGGTCAGCGCGTTGGTCTTGAAGCCGGCGAAGAACAGCACCGCTTCGGCGACGTCCTCAGTGGTGGTGAATTGACCGTCGACCGTGTCCTTCAGCATGACGTGCTTGATCACGTCTTCTTCGCTGATGCCGAGCTCCTTGGCCTGCTCCGGGATCTGCTTGTCCACCAGCGGGGTGCGCACAAAGCCCGGGCAGACGACGTTGGCGCGGACGTTGTACTGGGCTCCCTCCTTGGCCACCACGCGACAGAGTCCGAGCAGCCCGTGCTTGGCCGTGACGTAGGCCGCCTTCAGCACCGAGGCCTCTTTGGAATGCACCGAGCCCATATAGACGATGCTGCCGGATTTGGCCTTGTACATGTGCTTCAGGCAGGCCTTGGTCATCAGAAAGGCGCCGTCCAAATGAATCGCCAGCAACCGCTTCCAGTCGGCAAACGGAAAATCCACAATCGGCTTGACGATCTGGATGCCGGCATTGCTGACCAGCACATCGATCCGGCCATATTTCGCGATCGTGTCGGCGACGCCCTTTTCAACCGCCGCCTCGTCAGCGACATTCATGCCAACCGCAAAAGCATCCGAGCCTTTTGACTTGATCTCACGCGCGGTTGCATCCGCGGCGTCGAGATTGAGGTCGGCGATAACGGGCGTGCCGCCCTCGGCGGCAAAGCGCAGCGCGATCTCCTTGCCGATGCCGCTAGCCGCACCGGTGATAATGGCGACTTTTCCATCGAAACGAGACATTTTCCCAACTCTCCTCACAGTTACGCAGGATCCAGAGTGCTATCGCTTTGGTGCGTCATTCCCGCGAAAGCCGGAATCCAGTAGCGGCGAGCGCTAGCGCCGCACGCCCCCTGTTCACGCCAGGGACAGGCTCTGGACCCCCGCCTTCGCGGGGGTGACGGACACAGGTCAAGCGTCTTTCAGGTAGTCGAATACGACCTGCCGAGCCCGAGCGTCAGGTCGGTCACATAGTGGGTGGCCGAGACCACCTCGCGAACCGGTAGCCGCGCTACGTCGCACAGCGCATGCTCGAAGAGCTGGATCGCGGCCGGGCCGGCCCAGGCCCCCTTCACCGTGACGTCTTCCATGTAGTAGCGCACCAGCTCGCAGATCCGCGGCGTGCAGTCGACATGCGGGATGATCTTGAGCATGAAGTTTGGTCGGGCGAGCGCCTTCAACAGCGGCGCCGAGTTGAGTTCGCGATGCTTGAAGCCCATTGTGGCGGAGACGCACAGCACCGAGCCATAGTGCAAGGTGCAGACCACGACATCTCCCTCATGTGCAACCTTCGGGCTGGCCAATTTCTTCGGGAAGCCCCAGATCTCGCGGCCGCCGGCGATCGGCGCGTTGTCGTCGAGGTACATGGCGTGCACGTAGCCACCTTCTTGTACCGTGCCGTCCTTCGTCTTGAAACGCACCGGGATGACTTGGCCGGTTTCGGTGTAATCGCCAAAGCCGGTGGAGTCCGGCATGCGGATGAACTCGTATGCGACCGTGTCTCCGGCCACTTCCAAGGGCTCGGGCACCACCGCGCGCAATTTGTCGGTGTCGGTGCGGTAGGTGATAACCACGAACTCGCGGTTGTAGAATTTGTATGGCCCCGGCGGATAGGCAGGGTCGTGCAGCGGCATCGCGAACGCGTTGCGGCGAACCTCGGTAAGCTTCATCGATCAGACCCTCCTTGAGGCAATGCTGTGTGAAATTCTATTCGCGGCCGTCGCGCGCCAGATCGAACGTGAAGAAGCGATCCTCGCCATTGGGCCGTTCCAGCACCTCCGGGTGGCGGAGCGTGCGCACCGCATCGTTGTAGCCCGAATTCCAGTGTTCCTCCATCATCCTCCGGGAAAACTGGTAATCCTTGGAGGTCCCTTCGTAATTCTTGGTCCGATAGATTAATCGAATGACGTTGTAGACTTTCTCGTCCGCTTCCGCCGCGAGCACCTCCGCCTCGGGAGTCTGCAGCAAATCCCTGCGCATCTTGGCCAGCATCTTGGCCAGCATCTTGGCCAGCAGCTTGGCGATCGCACAGCGAAGAAGCTGCTGCTTCTTGAACTGGTCCGTCGCCATCCGGGTGCGGCTGGAGAAACGGATATCCTTCTGACGCGCCTCGCTCTCGACCAGATTGCGTGGAAACTCGCCGCGGGCGCTCCACAGATCGAGCTGGAAGGCGAGCGTGTCCTTCCTCGGCGAGGTGCTCAGCACCCACTGCAGCGGCGTGTTGGAGACGAGACCGCCGTCCCAGTAGCACTCGCCTTCGATCTCGGTCGCCGCGAGCCCAGGAGGCAGCGAGCCGCTGGCTATCACATGCTCCGGGCCGATCTGATGAGTGGTGCTGTCGAAACAGACGAAGTTGCCGGTGCGTACATCGACCGCACCCACACTGAACCGCATCCGGCCGTCGTTGATCAGGTCAAAGTCCACCAGGCGTTCGAGTGTCGCCTTCAGCGGCGCGACATCGTAGTAGCTGAGCGCCTCGAGACCGCCGTTCGGATACAAAAACGGGGGCGGCACGCGCGACTTGAAAAAGCCGGGCGCGCCGCCAATCAGAATGCCCAGTGAGCGGACCTGATTGACGACACTGCGGGTGAACTCGTCATTGAAGGGGAAATTGGGCATCCCGAACGGCGACACGCTGACGGCTTCCCAGAATTCCCTCAATCTGTCGACGCGCCGTTCCGGAGGATTGCCGGCGATCAGCGCCGAGTTCACTGCGCCGATTGAAATACCGGCGACCCAGTCCGGATGCAAATTTGCCTCCGCCAGAGCCTGATAGACGCCGGATCAGCGCAATCCGCTCGAAGGGCGGCCGCTCAGCAACCATGTGAGTTTTCCGCCGCGAAGGCCGCTGTTCGGACATGACGAAACGTTCCTATTCGGTGTGGCCTGCCGCCGGACTGTGTGATTGACATAAACAGGCATTCCGCGCCCGGCCAGTGAAGTTCGGTAAATCTCGGTGAGTTGCAGTGAGTGGTAGGCCAGGATCACAATCGGTTGAAGTGGGATTGGCGTGTCCTCCGGCTCGGGGGTTCCCGATTACGCCAACCCATCGGGGCTTCGGGAATGAAGCGCGAGATGCGCTGCCCGGAGGGCCCAGATGGTGAGAAACTCTCACTGAGACGAAGCGGCCGAGCGAGCCCGCTGGAATGCGACCTGAGCAACGCAGTGGGTAAGGTTATGACGCTTTGGCGACGTTTCGGGTCAGCAAGTCGACCTTGCGGTTCAACGCCATGATCAGACCGTCGACGCCCTCCCGCTCAAGGATCGAATGGAATTCCGAGCGTTGTGTCGCCAGCTGGCTGATCGAGCCGTCCATGTAAACATCGGCGATTTGCCACGAGCCGGCGTTCTCGCGCATCCGATAATTGAGGCTCACCGAATCGCCCTTCGATTTGGTGATTTTGGTTTGCACGATGACTTCCGCGCCGTAGGGCTGCTCGCCGGTGACCTGCAGCTGCTCGCCCGAATAGCTGTCGAACCGGTCGGCGTATGTCGCCGAAATGTAATGTCCAAAAGCCTCGGTCACCTGCTGCTGCTGGGCCGGAGAGAGGGTTGCCCAGGACGGGCCAACGGCGAGCCGAGCCATCAAAGGAACATCGAACAACCTGCCGATAACGGGTGCCAATCTCGCATAGCGTCCACTTTGCCCAAGCGTCCGACCGTCCTTCATCGTGGTCAGCAACGTGTCGTAAAAGCCGCGCACGCTTTCCTGCGGGTTCGCCGGGAGCGCCGCGTTGGCCATGGCGCATATGCTTGTCGCGAGCAATAAGGCCAGGAAAAGGCCTGCGATTTTGCCTTTCCGAGGAGACGGTGTTATCAGCTCACTCATGGTTCGACCTTTCACTCCCTTCGCGTCTGTATTGCCATTGGTCCTTCGGGGAAGGAGTCACCTGTATCGAATTCACCGCATCAGTGGAGGAGGCTCGACCGGACCGACGTGCCGTTTGTCCGGGGCATCCACCTCGATGATTTGCGGGCGCGTTTACGAAGCTTACGCGACGTCGTGGCTTCGAGCGCGTCGGCTATTAGAAGCTTGACGCAGCTGTCGCCGCGGCCCGCCAAAACCATCGCCACCAGGGGATCCTCGGTACAATACCGACGCCGAATGGGATCCCAACGGAACCCCGCAGCGATTGCCGGCGCGCGATCCTCCGGGCGGCACCGATAATAGAACTGGTACGCGACAGGGTCGAACAGCAGTTTCGGCATTTTACTTCTCCTCGACGGTGCGCCATTAGCGGTGCTGAGCGCGTTGGATAGCCATTACTATCGCACCCCATTGTGCGGTGGCCGAGTGAAGTGAGGTAAATTCCGGTAAGTTGTGGTGAGTGGAGTGTATCGGGAGTCGGGCTCAATACCGATAACCCCCCGGCCGGTTTTACGCCCGAGATAACCTGCCGCCACCATCTCCTTGAGGAGCGGGCAGGGCCGGTATCTCGAGTCGGCGAACTCGCGTGAATGGTCTGCATGACTGCCAGCAGCACATCGAGCCCGATCATGTCGGCCAAGGCCCAGCGGGCCGATCGGGTCGACCTGATTGCTCATTCCCGCAGCAGGTGAAGGTGGACCCCGTGACCGCGCAATTCGGCGAGATAACCCTTTACCCCACCAAAGGCGGTATCGAATTCCATGCGGACCGGGATCATTCGATCGCCGGCCACGAGTCGGGCGTACCAAATCTTGCCGCGCCGGTAGGTGTCCTCGTTTTTGTTCCGGTTGGCCACGATCTCTTCGCGGACGACCTCGCACAGTTGAGCTCGACCGGCGAAATTCTGATGATTATCCGCAGTGAGTAATTCCTGCTTAACGTCGGTGAAGCGAAGATTGTAGAGGCCGCTGCCATCGAACACGGGAACCACGAGCGCGCAAGTACCGCGACTGGCGAGCTGTCGTTCCAGCAGGAAATAAGCCGTCAGCTGATCGACGGTGCCGCGCACCTGTTGCGGCGCGACCAAAAGAAGATTCTCGGCTGAGGACGGCGTCGAAGAGTTGATCACAGTACCGTCGCCCGGTAATCAAGACCGTAATGACGGTCGACGCTGTTGCGCCGAACCTCGGCGCGATAGGCTTCGGGACGAAGCGTCTCTCCGGCCAGTGCTCCGTGAGACTCCGAGTGGCTCGTAAGATCGACAAATACGCTGGCGAGGCCGCGGGTATCGAGGTCCATCGCGATCGCATACCGGTTCGCCGCTTCCTCGACGCCGGTGCGGTTTGTCAACACGTGCAAGCCGGCAAAGCCGAAGATTTCAAAACGCGCGTCGACCCTGTCCGATTCCGACGCCGACGCCGTGAACGCGCCGCCACTGAGGAAGAGTACGGCCGCGATCGCAAAACGAGCAAGAATCATTGCTGCAATTACCTTATCTGCTTCTCCTCGACATATTCACATCGCATCCCCATTGTGCGGCGGTCGAGTAAAGTGCGGTAAAATCCGGTAAGTTGCGGCAAGTCGAGGGCGTATCGGAAATCAAGCTCAATACCGGTAGACGCCCCGGCCGGTCTTACGCTGTAATTCTGACCCGGCTCGTCGACTGCAATCTGATATTATAAAAGCGCTCTTGAGGTCGTGTCATATTTCGATCGATCCGGGCCGCATTCCTCTACCCACTAGGCATCCCCTCCGCCATCCCGCTTCCGTTGGGTCTCCTACGTTATCGCCGGAAGGTCGCTGCGAGCTCGAGATGCGGGGTCCACACGAACTGATCGACCGGCGTCACGCGCTCGAGGTGGTAGCCGCCGCCGACCAGCGTGGCAGCGTCGCGCGCGAAGGTGGCGGGGCTGCAGGATACCGCGATGACCGTTTCTACCGCCGAAGCGGCGAGCGCTTCCATCTGGCGGGCGGCACCGGCGCGCGGCGGATCGAACACCGCAGCCGCGTAGCGGGCGAGCACGTCGGCCGGAAGCGGGTTGCGTGCGAGATCGCGGCGCTCGACCGTAACCTTCGGCTGGTCTGCGGCGGCGCGGGCGAGCGCAGCAGCGGTGTGCATGTCGCCCTCGACAGCATGGACCGGACCATCACGGGCCAAGGCAAAGGCGAAGGTGCCGAGCCCGGCGAAGAGATCCACCGCGGGGCGTGCAGGACCCACAGCCGAAAGAACCTCCTCGACAAGCATCATCTCGGCCGCTGAGCTGGCCTGCAGAAAAGCACCGGGCGGGAAGTGAACGGCAACCCCGGACAGCAGCACCCGAACTGGCCGGCGCTCGACCACAACAAGCTCGTCGGCGGCAGAGCGCCAAACGATGCGGGCAAGGTCGCACTCCTCGGCGAACCGCGCGAGGGCATCGCAAGCGCGGAGCTCCGGCCGCTTCGCCGCCTCGATCATCAGGTCGATCCCACTGTCGGTGTGAGTCAGGATAGCCTCCGCCGTCCCATCCGGCACCACAAGGTCGAAAGCGATGTGCCGAAGCCCTTCGACGAGCGCGAGGAGCAGCGGTTCGAGCACCGGGCATTCGCGCAGGTCGACGACGTAGTGGCGGAATCGTTCACGGTACCCGACCGTCGCCGGGAGACGCGGATCGCGCGGCCTCCTGATCCCGAGCCGTGCCCGGCGCCGCTCCGGCGGGACGAGTCGCATCGGCCCGACGACACATGGATCGATCCCGACCCGGTCGAGAGCGGCATTCAATCTCTCCAGCTTGATCCGTCGGTATAAATCGTGATCAAGGTGCTGCAACGCACATCCGCCGCAGGTTCCGAAATGCCGGCAGCGGGGACCCGCGCGCCCCGGCCCGGAGGCAAGCCGCTCGACAACGAAACCCTCCCACCCGCCGCGGCGGCGTGCCCCTAGCCGAGCGCGAACGAGGTCGCCGGGCACCGTGAAGGGCACGAAAACCGGATCACCTCGGTGTTGCGCGATACCGTCCCCGCGTGCGCCGATCCGCTCGATCGCAAGCTCGACGAGTTCCTCGCTGTGAACCTCCGGCCGGGCGGGGCACATTTGTTAGAAGTCGGGTTTCGGCAGCGGCCGGGCCGGGGCACGGATCGGCATGGCCGCTGGTGTCTCGTCGTCGACGACCGCCCAGCCCCATTCGAGGAGCGGCCAGGCGGTATGGGCGAAAGCGACGATGCGGTCGACCAATGCCGGCGACTGCATTTCCGTATCGCTCAATGGGGCGTGGGCGGTAAACGATTTCCAGCCGATATATTCGGCCGCCCTTGTGCCTTTCGGCGCCTCGAACCCGCGCGGCGGCCGGCTCAGCCGCTCGTCGCTGGAAAGCGGGCTCCCCGCAGCGGCCAAGCCGTCGACGACTGCGAGGAACGGTTCGGGATCGCCGAGAATAGCCCGCCGCAACCGGAGCAAAAGGTCAGGCGCGGGGTGCCAGAACCCCGCCGCCACCATCGATTCCACCGGCTCGGCGTGGAGATAGAGCAGGCCCGGGTCACGTTTCCGGCCAGAGCGCGTCAGCACCGCCCCGGCATGCGTCTTGTACAGCCGCTTGTCCGGCGAGAAACGCACGTCGCGATAGATGCGGAAGATGCCGTGCCTGGGATCGCCGATCAGCGGCAACCCGGCTTCGTGCAGTGCCGCGCCGACCGCGGTGATCAACTCGCGGAAGGGGCTCAGCACCTCGGCCTCGTAGACCGCCTTGCGCGGCTTGAACCAGGCCGGGTCATTGTTGTCGCGCAGTTCGCGGAAGAACGCGAACGCGGCCGGCCGGAACCCGGCAAACCGGGCCGGGACCTCAGTCATCGCCTTTCCTCCTCACCACGCCGCCGCGGCGGGCGTAGAGCAGGAATTCCCGGTTGCCCTGCGGGCCGAGGACGGGGCTCTCGACGACGCCCACGACGGTCCAACCCGGCTGGGCCGCGACCCAGGCGGCGGCGTGCCTACAGACTTCATCATGGACGGCCGGATCGCGCACGACCCCTCCTTTGCCCACATGCTCCCGGCCGGCCTCGAATTGCGGCTTGACGAGCGCGACAAGCTCCGCCTCTTCAGCGGCGAGCGCCAGCGGTGCGGGCAATACCGTCGTGAGGCCGATGAAGCTTGCATCACAAGTGATCATGTCGATCGGCTCGGGAACATGGGCTCGGGTCAGGTGGCGGGCGTTTAGTCGCTCGTGGACGACGGCGCGCGACTCCTGCCGCAGTTTCCAGGCGAGCTGACCGTGTCCGACATCGACGGCATAGACACGGCGGGCGCCGCGCGACAGCAACACGTCGGTAAAGCCGCCGGTCGAGGCCCCGATATCGAGAGCCGTCTTGCCGGCGACGACGATCCCGAAATGGTCGAATGCGTGGGCGAGCTTGATGCCCCCGCGCGACACCCAAGGATGATCGTGCCCTTTGACGGAAAGCGCCGCATCGGCGGCGAGTTGTTCGCCCGGCTTGTCGATCCGCCGTCCGGCGCAGCTGACGACCCCGGCGAGGACCAACGCCTGAGCCTTGGCCCGGCTTTCTGCGAGACCCCACTCGACAAGAAGTTGGTCGGCCCGGCGCTTTGCGATTTTGGGAGTAGACACGGCGTCGCTGAGCCTTCGATATATGCCAGGGCGAGTTGATGAAGTCTGGCGTCTGCGGAAGAAATTGGGGGCGACGGCGGCTCATCGCAATTTTGTTTGTGGAACTGGCGGTCAACTGGACCGAAGACCGCGATCGGCTTCAAACCGAGACCCGGCAAATCATCGTCGAATGAAGGGCTTGCTCGCGGCGCTGCTGAGCTTGGCCACCACGACAGCGCCGACAGCCGAGATCGCACCCGACGAGCGGCGCTCCGGCTACGACTTCGTGGGCCCCGACATCCGGGCAATGCAGGACGACGACGCTGCGAACCCGGGGATGCTGTGGGTGTTGCAAGGCGAAACGTTATGGGCCGAGCAGGTCGGAGCTGCCGGCCGGTCTTGCGCCGACTGCCACGGCGACGCGCGAAACAGCATGAAGGGTGTCGCGGCCCGCTACCCTCGGTTCGACGCGACATTCGCCCGCCCTCTCGATCTCGAGCAGAGGATCAACCGCTGCCGCAGCGAGCATCAGGGGGCGGAACCGCTCGCCTGGGAAAGCGAGGACCTGCTCGCGCTGGCCGCGTTTGTCGCCCGTCAGTCGCGCGGCCTGCCGATCGCAGTACCCACCGGGCCCGAGTCGCGCCCGTTTCTCGATCTGGGCAAAGAACTGTTCCGGCAGCGAGAAGGCCAGCTGAACCTATCCTGCGGCCAGTGTCACGACGACAATTGGGGCAAGCGCCTCGCCGGTAACATAATTCCGCAAGGACACCCGACGGGCTACCCGATCTACCGTCTCGAATGGCAGAGCCTCGGCTCGCTGCAGCGTCGGCTGCGCGGCTGCATGAGCGGCGTACGCGCCCAGCCCTTCGACTATGGCGCGCCGCAAGCCGTCGCCCTCGAATTCTATCTGATGGAGCGGGCGCGCGGCATGCCGATGGACGCCCCGGCGGTCCGCCCATGACGCGATGGCGTGATCGGATGGCCGCCTATTTCTCGTCCCGATCGGTCAGCGGAGGGATTTCGGCGCGGATCTTGGCGATCGTGTAGTGCTTGACCTCCAGGGTCCATGGCGAGTTGATCGCCGGCTCCGGCACTCCGGCGAAGCGCAGGTAGAGCGCGATATTGGAGACATAGAGGAATTGCCCGTCGGCGCTGAATGCCGGGCTCGCCGGGAAGAGCAGTCCGCGGATCGTTCCGTCCTTGTCGATCCCGTTGAAATCGCCGCGTCTGGCAATCACTTTCGGCAATGTGTCGCCCAACCGGTCGATTGCGTTAGGGTCGATGACATCGACCTCGTCCTGCTGATTGGCGACGACCCAGATATTGTCATGGCGATCGACGGCGATGCCGTCCGGGGCATTGACTCCGGTCGTCAGCACCTCCGCCGACGCCCCGCCGGGCACCGACACCGAGCCGTCATTGTTCAACGTTACAGGCACCTTGACGATCGAATGGTAGGCGGTATTGGCCACGTACATTGCGGTGAATTGGTTGTCGAACTCGACGCCGTTTGCCCCGAAAGGCGGAACGAGGATCACACCGGGGCCGGCTTGCGGTGAGAGCGTCTGGGAATTGACAAACACGGTTGGCGCGCCGCCAGTCGGGCCGGTCTTCCAAATGACACCCTGAAACGAATCCGACACGTAGACATTCCCGGCCTTGTCAAAGGTCAGGGCGTTGAGGCCGGAGGCGCCGCCGAGCCCGGTATTCATGAACACGGTCGCTTTGCCGGTCGCTGGCTTGGCCTGCCAGACGATACCTTGGGCGAGATCGCAAATCAGCAAAGTTTTCGAGGATGACTGATACACCAGGCCCAAGAGATGCGGGCTGGGCTGCGGCGCCGGGCTCGGTGCCGGGTTGATCAGAGGTTTGTCATAGAGCAGCGCGCCATTGGGCCTGAAGGAGAACAGATGCGGCGGTGCGGCGACCGCACCCTCGCTGTTGAACCCGAAAGACGGCGTGTAAACCGTGCCGTCCGGGCCGACCGTAAGTCCTTCGATCGACACCGGCACATTGCCGGGCAGATAAGGCACGACGGCAAAGATCTCGGTATCGCCGCGATCCCAGGCGAGCGCCGGCGCTGTACTGAAGATCAATAACAACGCTGCGACAACTCCACCCATCAATGCTCTTGCCACCACACCCTCCCGCAATACTGTTGGTTAATTTCTGACCGTCCGGGGCGACAATACTGCGTTTGGCGGGTAATGGTGTCAAGCATCGCTGCGGGGGATTATTTCCGACAAAGGCGCCGATGGGTCTCCAAATTCCCTGCTGGGATGCCGGCTCGCGAAATATCACTTCCTCTAAACCGACGACCGACGAGGCCGGGAGGCTGCTGGCGACTTCTTTTAGACAACTCGTCCACCGGTTCAGCAAAGCTGTGGTTTGAGGTTGACGGACCGGCCAAAGCATGCAGTCGGGGAGCGGTGGCGAAGCGCCGTCGGCAGCGCTCGTTCACCAGTCATTTACTACTGCAACACGATGCGCCAGTGGCGCATGGACCGGCTCTACTCGGAACTTTGTGCGACGGGTCTCCCCATTCCTCCTGCGCCAGCTCGGCGATGCCGTTGATGCTCAGGATCCTGCGCACGAATGTGGGTCATTCGAGTCGAAGGGGCGAGCAGGGTCTATACGCCGCCTGCGGCACGGTTTATTGAGATAAAGATGAGAACCGGCGCCGAGTACCGCGAGGCCCTGCGCGATGGACGCAGGGTGTGGGTGATGGGCGAGGGTTGGGCCGGGGACGTCACGGCGCATCCCGCCACGCGGCCGATGGTTGAAGAATACGCCGCCTGGTACGACCGTCATCTCGACCCCGCCTGGCGGGAAGTGTTGCTGGCGCCGGCGGATGTCGACGGAGAGCGGGTGCCGTGGGCCTATGTGGAGCCGAGAGGCGTCGCGGATCTGATCGGCATGGGCCGGTCCTTCGCGAAAACGATGTTTTTGAGCGCCGGCAACATCACCCACACGCCGGCCTACGGCAATCTGATTGCACTGGGCGTACTGACCGCGGTGCAGTCCCGCAACGTCTCGCAACAGCAGGTCGCCGAGGCGATGGCCTACCGCGAGCTGATCGCTCGCACCGGCCGGTTTCTCACCTATTGCGGCGGTGCCCCGATCGTTGGTCAGCGAATGCGCCCGGACCCGCGCGACCGGGTCGCGTTGAAGCTGGTGCGCGAAAATGATGCCGGCGTCGTCATCCGCGGCAAGGTCGGCATGCATACGAGCCCGGCCTATGCCGAGGACGTCTATATCGGCGCCCTCTGTGGCATCGAGATCGGCGAGCATCGCGCAAGCTTTATCGTGCCGGTCAATGCGGCCGGCGTTACCACGCTGTGCCGCAAGATTGCGGCGCGCGACAGCAACCCTTTCGTTTCACCGCTCAGCAGCCGCTATGACGAGCTCGACGGTCAGATGTGGCTCGACGACGTGTTCATCCCGTGGGAGCGTGTGTTCTTTGTCGATCCTTCTCCGGAGGCGATCCCGCGCTGGCTGCGCTGGCATCACCTCTATGGCTGGCTGTTGCGGGCGGAGTTCACGCTCGGCCTGGCACTGGCCTTGACCCATGCGATGGGTCTCAAGGAGCATGAGCAGACCGTCGAGCACCTAGTCGATGTGATTGTCGAGGTGCAGTCTGTGCGCAGCTGCCTGACGGCGGCCGAGCGCGACCCCGATTTCATGCCGGCAGGCTATTGCTTCCCCAGTCACGCCCATCTCGCGGCCGGCGGCATCGCGCTCTTCAAGTCCCGCCAGCGGATCTCCGAGATCCTGCGGATCGTGCCCGGCTCCTCACTCGTCGTCGCCCCGTCCGACCGCGATCTCGCGGCGCCCGAAATGGCTGCGGGCCTCGAAGAATCGTTTGGCGGCGGCGGTTACACCGCATTGCAGCGGTCGGCTCTGCTGCAGTTGGCTTGGGATCACGTGTCGTCGGCGCTCGATGGCCGTGAATCGGCCTTCGAGCTGCATGCCAGCGGCGGGATGGCCAACTGGCGCAGTTGGCTGCGCCGCAGCTTCAAGGACTACAACGAGCTGGCCAACGCAGTGCTTGGTGCGCTCGATTTGCCGATGCCGCAGATCGACCTGAGCAATATTCCGGCCGCACCGCCAGCAATGCGGCGCACCGTCACCATGCCAGGATCGACGGAGCCTACAGAGCCAAGGAGACGCTGAATGCGATCGATTGTCGGAACGTGGCGGCTGGTGGCCGCCGCCGCACATGACGGGAATGGTCAGCCGCTGCCGCCACCCTATGGCGCCAGGGGCATGGGCCGGGTGACGTTCAGCGCGGATGGGCGAATGATGTCGGTGGTGTGCGATGGACGCCCCGAGCTCCCGCAGGGCGTACACCGAGACTATTCTTCGTATTGTGGCAATTACACGTTTGATGGCGCGCGGCTGGTCACCAAGGTCGACGCGGCATCGGATCCGGCCCGGATCGGCAGCGAGCAGGTGCGCGACGTCCGATTTGACGGGGATCGCATGATCTTGCGTCCCCCGCCGCGCCGATCCGGCGACACAACCGAACAGCGCGAACTGACTTGGGAGCTGATTGCGCCCGAATAGTCGGCCCGCATCGGCTTCTCGTCGGCGCGCCCATCCTCGGCAACCCTGCGTCACCCAACGGTCGTGTTGTCACCTATGGCGCTGCCATCATGACACTGAGCATTAAGGGAACGCAAAGTCATGACAAACCTCACGAGGAACTTGTGCCTCCGCCTCCACGGCAATCTCGGCGCAAACATGGCGCGCGCCTTGGTGAGCGTCGCGGCATTGGCGGCCGCGATCACCGGAAGCACGGCTAATGCCGCCGCCACGCTCGATCACGCACCGTACGGCACTACGCAAGGCGGGCAGGCGGTCGACATTTTCACAATGACCAACGAGCACGGCTTGCGCGTGCGCTTCCTCAGCCTTGGCGGCGTCATCACCGAGATCGACGCGCCCGACCGCACAGGCCGACCCGACAATATCGTTCTCGGCCTCGGAACCTTGCGGGGATACGAGACGCTCCCCGGCCATTTCGGCGCAATCACCGGTCGCTACGCGAACCGCATAGGCGGTGCGCAGTTCACTCTGAATGGCCAGACCTACCATCTGATCGCGAACAATGGCGCCAACACGCTCCATGGCGGTCCCAATGCGCTCGATCGTCAGGTCTGGACCGTGTCGCCCACGCAAGTGCCAGATGGTGTCGCGGCAACGCTCAGCTATGTCAGCAAGGACGGCGAGCAGAACTTCCCCGGCACCTTGACGACATACGTGACCTACACGCTGACCAACGACGACGCGTTGCGGATCGACTACCTGGCAAGCACCGACAAGGATACGGTGATCAACTTCACCAACCACTCCTACTTCAACCTGGCCGGCAACGGGTCAGGCTCGGTCGCGGATCAGATGCTGCTGGTGAATGCAGACCGCTATACCCCCACTGGACCCGATCAGATTCCCGCCGGAGAAATCGCCCAAGTCGAAGGCACACCACTCGATTTCCGGCAGATGATGCCGATCGGCGCCCGGCTGCACAGCGCGTTCCAGCAGATGGTCTATGCGCATGGCTACGACCACAATTTCGTGCTGAACCAACGCCCCGGCGACAACATCGCCTTTGCCGCGCGCGCCTATGACCCACGTACCGGCCGCGTGATCGATTGCTTCACCACCGAGCCGGGCGTGCAGGTCTACACCAGCAACGGCATGAACGGCTCGGTGGTTGGGTCATCGGGCACGACGTATCGCCAGACCGAGGCGTTCACGCTGGAGACGCAGCATTTCCCCGACAGCCCTAACAAGCCCAACTTTCCGGGCACCGAGTTGAAGCCAGGGCAGGATTTCCATTCGACGACGATTTTCCGTTTCGCCACAGATGCACCTCTGCCGCTACTGCCGCGCTGAGAACTGATCGAGGCGTTTGCGCCGAGACCGCGGGTTATCACTGCAGAACCGGGCAGGGGATCGTCGCCGCTCGATCTCATCGAGCGTCAGCTCGATGACAGACCGGGTCAGACGCGTCGCACGCCATAGAACTGCGGCCAGCCATCGCGCACATCCTGCAGATCGGAGTGGAACGCGACCGGCTGGTCGTACATGCCGAGCGGCACATAGCTGGGGTTCTGCCAGAATTCCTCCTGCATCTCGCGGCAGATTTTTTGCTGCACCTCGAGGTCCGGCGCATCGAACCAGGCCTCCCGCAAGGCCTCCATCTTCGGGTCGCTGGGCCAGCCGAACCACGCATCGGCGCCGCTCGCGCGGATCGCGATATCGGGGCCTGGCGAGATGTTCCCCATGCCGCCGAGATAGGTATAGAAGATGTTCCACCCGCCTTTGTCGGGCGGCTCGCGGCTGGCGCGCCGCGCGACCACACTGCCCCATTCCATAGTCTGCAAATCGATGTTCATGCCGATGCGCTGCAGCACGTCGGTGGCGACCTGCGCCTCGGCAAAGATCGTCGGAATAGTCGAGGCCGCGAGCACAACGACCCGCTCGCCTTTGTACCCCGCAGCGGCCAGGTCCTTTTTCAACTTGTCGAGGTCCTTCGGCCCGCGGGTGATCTCGACGCCAACAGTGCTCGCCATCGGCGTGCCCGGCACAAAGAGCCCTACATCGGTCTTGATCAAACTCGGCTCCGCCCCGGCGACCGCGGTCATTACCTCCTTCTGGTCGATCGCGGACAGCACGACGCGGCGAACGGCGGGATTGTCGAATGGTGGGTACAAATGATTGAACCGGAGACAACCTATCTCGCCGGTGCGGTCCTTGACCGTGATTACCAGATCCTTATTGCGTTTGAGTTGTGGGATAAGGTCAATCGTCGGATTTTCCCACCAGTCGATTTCGCCCTGCGCGAGCGCCGCCGAGGCGGTAGAGGGGTCCTGCACGAAATTCCATACTACACGGTCGACGTAAACGATCTTCGGACCGGCGCTGAAGCTCGGTTTTCCGTCCGAGCGCGGAACATAATCCGGGTTCTTCTCGAACACGACGCGCTGGCCGGGTATGCGCTCGGACGCCACGAATTTGAATGGCCCGGAGCCGATTGCTTCTTTTATCTGCTCAAAGGCGTCGGTCTTGGCCAACTGCTCCGGCATGATCGAGCAATAGGGCTCTGCCAGTGCATCCGGCAATAATGGAAACGGCCTTTTGAGACGAAAGCGGATTACCCGGTCGGATGCCGCGGAGAGCTCGTCGGTGCGGGCCATCAGCGCCTGACCGATCGGATAGCGCTTGGCCCACCGCCTAATTGTGGCGATACAGTCGCGCGCCAGGACGGGCGTGCCGTCGTGAAATTTCAAGCCCTGGCGCAGTGTGAGGTCCCATCGCATGCCGCCGTCTTCGGTCGTGTGGCCTTCGACCATCTGCAGCTGGGCTCTGAATTCGGCATCATAGCCGTAAAGCGTGTCATAGACGGCCAATGAAAAATTCCGGGTGATATCGGCGGTGGTCCAGACTGGATCGAGCGAAGCGAGATCGGCGTGCGGTACGAAGTTGATCGTCGTCCGAGCTTCGGCGCGGAGGATTTGCGGGGCGGCCAGCGCTGCCGCTCCGACAAGGCTCGTCTTCACGAATTCACGTCGGTTCATCGGCGGTAAGGCATCCATGCCATAATTTCGGAGAGATCATCATACGCCCGCGCCCGGCCGGCAAGCGGGTCTCCACACCCAGCTTGCTACATCGCCCGATCGGCCAGCACTCCTGCATCCAGCACTTCCTGCATATTGAACGGGCGGCGGCGCCACCAAAATTTGAGCATGCCTCCTCTCCCGGTGGCCGGCTTACGGCAAAGGCGATGGCGCAGAACATCTACGACAACCCTGAGTTCTTCGAGGGCTACAGTCGATTGGGCCGCTCGGTCGAGGGGCTGGACGGCGCCGCCGAATGGCCGGCGCTCAAGGCCCTGCTTCCGGAGCTGCGGGGCCTCAGAGTGGTGGATCTCGGCTGCGGCTTCGGCTGGTTCTGCCGTTGGGCGCGGCAGCAAGGAGCGGCGGAGGTCCTCGGCATCGATGTGTCGGAGAAGATGCTGGCACGGGCCCGGGCCACCACGACGGACGCGGCAATAACCTATCTCAGGGCGGACATGGAGGGCCTGGAGCTGCCCCAGGCGGCGTTTGACCTAGCTTACAGTTCCCTCGCCCTACACTACGCCGAGGAACTGGGCGGGTTGCTGGTGAAGGTGCATCGCGCTCTCGTCCCGGGCGGGCAGCTCGTCTTTTCCGTCGAGCACCCGATCTTCACCGCACCGACACAGCCGGGCTGGACCCTCGGCGTGGACGGCAAAAAGACATGGCCCGTCGACAGCTACCTTTGCGAAGGGCCGCGCAGCACGGACTGGCTCGCCAAGGGCGTAATCAAGCAGCACCGCACGCTGGCGACGTACGTCAATTTTCTGCTGCAGCTGGGCTTCGCGCTTTCCCACATCGAGGAATGGGGTCCGACGGACGAACAGATCGCGACGCGGCCGGCCCTCGCGGATGAACGGCAGCGGCCGATGTTTCTTTTGATCTCCGCACGATGTTAGCCGCTTCCGCGCCCGCCCGAACCTTACCCACACCGGTAGCCTTTACCCGGCAGAGCACTGCCTCGGCTGTCGTCATACCGGGCGACAGTCGAGCGCACAACTCTGACCCGCTCAACGGAGACAAGGCGGCACGTGACGGCATAGGCGCTTTCTCGAGGCACGCCCGGCCACGGTCTTCCCCCGGAGCTTGCCGGCGGCGGCGCCTGCGACCTCGGTCTTGACGTACCAAGCGCCGTACCGGTTTTCCTCGAGTGCCGGGCGGCGCCCGGGAAGGCGCGGATATGCGACCGGCGGCAGCTCGTCAGGCATCCGATCGAGCCGGTTATAGGCTTCGAAGCCCGTCAGCAGCGCTTCGTGATGCGCAGCGAGATCGGCATCGTCGAGGGCAAAGCCGAGCTCTGCTGCCACCTCGCGCAATTGCTCAAGTGACGGGACTTTGATTGTGTTGAGCGACATTGTCCTTCCTTCTTCATTAACTAAGACCGTGACAAACGGCGCCCATCACCTGTTCCTCAACTGCGGGACCGCTGGCGTATCGCCGCGCCAGTATCAATATACTGGGACGCCCCCGCTGGATACTGAGACGCCCCCGCTGGCCCTAAGCGCGCTGGGGGTCAGGCCGAAGCGTTGGCGGAACAGTCGAGCGAAGTGCACGGGGTCCTCGAAGCCGCATCGGTACGCGATGTCGCCGATACTGCCTTTGCGCTCGGGATCGCCCGTGATCAAGTCGTGTGCGCGGTGCAAGCGAAGCTCGCGGACGTAGTCCGCTATGGTCTCGCCATGCTGGCTGAACACGCGGTAGAGGTGAGCGCGCGAACAGTGGAGCTGCCGAGCAATCAGCTCCGGGTTCAGGCGATGAGACGCCAGGTTCCGTTTGATGAACACCTGCGCCGCGGCAAAGAGGCCGGCATTGTTCGCTTCATCCTCCAGCCGCATACCCAACTCGCAACGAAGCACGCTGGCCGCCAGCTCGGCAGTCGTATCCAGCGCCGCCGCGCGCACTGCACTCCTTAGATGTGGAGCAATCTTTGCCAGGGTGATCAACTGCGTTTCCAGCATTGGCGACACGCCCGCGTGAGATAGCACGGTCCCGTGCAAGCGCCTGACTTTCTCGCCGACCGCAGCCTCGACTGAGAAGTCGCGGCAGGTGAAGGTTGAGGCTGCGGGAAGAGGTTTGCCACCAAGCAGTCGCCGGCTGAGCGAAATCCTTGACCAGTATCTGGCCGGGCTGAACGACCGCCGAACGACCGGCGGTACCGAACTGGTGCTGCACGTCGGGTCCCAGCATCAGCGTCAGACTGATCATGTCCAACCCGTCACGGTTACAATGGTCTTTGGTCCGACTGAGTTTCATCGGGGTCGCCACGAGATCGGCAAAGCGCCCGGATGGACCGCTCAGTTTGTGGACGCTAATATGAAAGCGCCGTCGGCTCTCCTCATCCGGCGGCTCCGCGGCCATGGGCAGCCGCCCAGTCTCACGCCAAAGCACGACGCGCTCGGAGGCGGGCAACGTCTCGCTGTCGACTTCGTCATAGGTGTACTGTATGCGCGCCGGCACAAGCATGCTTCTACTCCGAGGCACGCTGTTTAAAAATGTTACCACCGGCGCGTTCGACCCGCAAGTTCTCGCCAGCGAGAACGCCATGCGCTTTTAAATTGAGACGCAATCGCGGAATTTTAGAGACGCAATCGCTAAAAGTTTCGCGCTATTGCCGTTAACTTTGCTTCGAAGCCGTTGAGGAGATTGGCGCTCCGGCGGAGACAGCCGGTTCGGCTGTACACGACGGGTCGATGTGCTGGAATCCCCTGACATAGAAGCTTCACTTTAACCTGATTGACAAGGAAGTTGAAGATGCAGACCATAACCAACCATCACCGCGACCGTCCGGGAAGCGCGGATAGATCCAACTAGGGAGGGACGAGCATGAAATCAAAGGTTTCCACGGGCGTCGCGCCCCGCTTGCTGACGACTGTAGCATTTATTGCTTTGGCGCCCGCTGCATTTGCCCAATCGAGTGGAGCAGATGGAACGGATCACCAATCTTTCTTTGTGCTCGATAATCCAGGCGACCCAAACTTCAATCAGTTGCTCGGGATCAACGACCGACAGGTCATCGCCGGCTATTTCGGTGATGGCACCGTTGTTGCCAACAACGGCTACGTGCTGGTTCCAAAAAATCACTACTCAGTCGAAAACTTCACTAACTTGCCGTCTGGTGACACGGCCTCCCAGACGCAGGCGATCGGCATCAACACCAGGAGATTTCCCGATATCGTCGGCTTTTACACCGACGCCGCCACCGGTTTTACACATGGCTTCTTGGACTCCAACGGCGTTCAAACAGCCATCGATGACCCTGCCGGTTCTCCCCCGAACGTCGCAACGCCAGTACAAAATCTGCTCGGCATCAATAACTTCGACAAAGCGGCGGGGTTCTGGACGGATAATAATGGCCATGAGCACGGCTTCGTTGTCGAACTCGACACTCAGTCCCCCAGTTCTTCTAAGTTTATAGAAATTCCGCCGACAACCTTTGCCGGTGCCGTCGCGACCCAGGCCAGCGACATCACTAATAAGGACCAGGTATGCGGCTTTTGGACAGATGCCAACGGCAACAATCACGGCTTCTTTGGGTTTCTCGGTCAAAAGTTCTTAACGTTCAATGTCAAGATCAACCGCGTGACCGCTACCAGTACTTCACCTTTCGGCTGCAATGACGAAGGTGAAATCGTCGGATCTTTCACCGATAGCAACGGAAATATACATGGTTTTATTTTCACCGACCGGAGATTTTTTCAATTTGATGCTACAGGTTCATCCCAGACACCAGCATTCGGCGTGATGGGTACTTTCATCAACGGGGTCAACGATCGAGGCGATATCGTCGGGTTCTTTTCCGATGGTGCCAAAGTGAACGGGTTCGTAAACTTCGCGCCTGCTTCTGACCGGGACGACGACCAAAATTGACCGAAAGGGACCCCGCTTCGGCGGGGTCCGTGAGCAGCCCGCGAACTCGGTTTGTCATCCGCGCAGTCGTGAGCGAAGACGCTTAGCAATCTCGGCAATCCTGGAGCTATCGAACCGCTCTTCGTCTTTCCGGTTGCGGTCAGACGCGACTTCGCTGGAGTTTGTCGACACCCTCCAGAGTGGCGAGATCTGCCTCTACTGCCTCGACCGTCGCGCCGAGTTTGCGAAAGTCTTGCACGGCTTCCTCGATCTTCGGCTCGTCGGCGGCGACCACCAAGTCGAACCCATTCTGGGCGCAGATCTTGGCGAGTTCGTAGCCGATGCCGGTGGAGGCGCCGGTGACAAGGGCGAGAGGGCGGGTTCCTTGAGCCACTTTCAATCTCCGATCCGATTAGAGTTGATGCAGTCTCGAACCGGAGAGACAGTTCGCAGTTCCTCATCGACAGCCGAAGGGGAATTTCGCCGATCGGATCGTCAGCGAGTTGACGGAAACCGGATCAGGAGAAAGCCGTGGCGGGTGTGCTCGAAGGCGTTCGCGTACTCGATTTCGGGCGCTATATCGCGGGACCGTTCTGCGCCGCGCTGCTCGGCGATCTCGGCGCCGAGGTGATCCGCGTCGAGCGGATCGGCGGCGGCGAGGATCGCGGCATGATCCCAGTCGGCGCCGGGCCTGCGACCGAACCGTTCACCGGGGGCGGCGCGATGTTTCTCGCGATGAACCGCAACAAGCTCGGAATGACGTTGGACCCGGTGGCGCCGAACGGCCGTGAGATCGTGCGGAAACTGGTCGCCACCGCCGATGTGGTCGTCGCCAATCTGCCGCCCCGTGTCCTGCGGTCATTGGCGCTCGATCTCGAAACCCTGCGCCAGACCAAGCCCGACATCATCCTGACGACGGTGACCGGTTTCGGGTCCGGCGGACCGCTCAGCCACAAGCATGGTTTCGACGGCATCGGCCAGTCGATGAGCGGCGCCGTCCATCTGTCCGGCACGCCGGAGCAGCCGATCGCGATCAAGGTGCCGTGGGTCGATTTCGGCACGGCCTGTCTGTCGGCGTTCGGCACGCTGGCGGCGCTGATCGAGCGCGGCAAGACCGGGCGCGGCCAGAAGGTCGAGGGCGCCCTGCTGCGCACCGCGATCGCCTTCACCAACGCCACCCTGATCGAACAGGCCCTGACCGGCGTGAACCGGACCGCGACCCTCAATCGCGGTTTCAACTCGGCGCCGGCCGACATTTTCAAGACCAAGGACGGCTGGATCGTCGCGACGGTGATCGGCGCGCCGATGTTTCGCCGCTGGGCCAGGATGATCGGCGAGGAGCATTGGCTGCGCGACCCGCGATTCAAGGACGACCAGTCGCGGGCCGACCACGGCGAGATCATCTCCGCCCGCATGGCCGAGTGGTGCGCGTCGCGAAGCTGCGCCGAGGCACTCGCCGCGCTCGAAGAGGCCAGCATCGTGGCCGGCCAGGTCTATTCGCCGCAGCAGGCGCTCGACGACCCGCATATCCGCGCCGCCGGTCTGCTCGAGGAAGTGACCTTTCCTGGGCTCGACGATACCCTGCCATTGGCGCCGACCCCGATCGAGCTGTCGGAAACGCCGGGGGCCTATCGCCGCCGCGCCCCGCTGGTCGGCGAGCACACCGACGAGATCCTCCGCAGCCTCGGCTACGCCGCCGCCGAGATCGCCGCGCTGCGCGAGGAGCGCGTGGTTTAAATTGTCGTCGCGAGCCCACGGGTCCGGCCTTAGGCCGGCCCGAGGACAGGCTCCGCGAAGCGATCTCGGGCCGCAGGGCGCTCCCCCGGGTCGGGATTGCTTCGTCGCGCTGCGCGCGTCTCGCAATGACGGAGCGCTTTTTAAAGGACGAGCTGCGTCTGGGTGACGAGAGCGACGAGGCGGCCCTCACTGGTCGAAATGCGCGTCTGCCAGATCATCGTCCGCCTGCCGCGGTGGACCGGCGTCGTCTCTCCGATCACCCGGGTGCCGACCGGGGCCGGCGCGACAAAATTGGTCTTGCTCTCGACCGTCGTCGTGCCCGCCGCTTGCGGCAAATTGACGATTGTGCCCATCGCGCCGAGCGTGTCGGCGAACGCCATGATCGCGCCGCCGTGAAGCACGGCCGGAATGGTGCAGAGGTCCTCCCGGACGGTCATCTCGGCGACGATTCTGTCCGGCGAGGCGCTGACGAACTCGATGCCCAAGAAGCTCGGCAAACGGCAGCTTGGTCTCATTCACCCGGTCGAGCAGATCCAATTGAGGGTTCCTCCCTTAGGTGCGGCTTTTCCGCACGCAGAGAAGCATTGCGCGCGGTTTTCTGGCAAGATCGATGACAGGAAAGCAGTCATGGTTATGCCACGATTGTCAGCTTAAAGGTCGGCTTCGTTGGCCGACCTGATTCCCTGGAGGACATTGGTGCATGCGTAAGTTGGCGATCGTCGCGCTGGTGTCCACGCTGTTTGTCGCAGGCGGCGTCTTTGCTCAGCAAAAGGCCGGGAAGGACGGCGTCTATGAAGAACTCAACTTCTTTGACGAAGCGTTCGAGCGGATCCGTCAGGATTTGGTCGATTCGGTCAGCGACACAAAGCTGATCGATGCGGCGATCTCCGGGATGTTGACCGGGCTCGATCCGCGCTCGTCCTTTCTCGACGAGGCCGCATTCAAGGCGTTGCAAAACCCGGCGAACGACAATGAGGCCAGCGTCGGGCTGGTGGTGACGATCGAGAACGGACAGCTGAAGGTGATCTCGCCGCAGGACGGCTCGCCCGCGGCGCAGGCCGGCATCACTCCCGGAGACGTGATCTTTTCGATCGACAAGGAGCCGACTTACGATCTGACCCTCCACGAGGCGGAACAAAAGCTGCGGGGCCCCGCGGGCAGCGAGGTCGAGCTGACGTTGCGCCGCGGCAATAGCGGCCCGATCGACGTAAAGATCAAGCGGGAACCGTTCAAATTGCGAACTGTGGCGGGGCGCGTCGAGGGCGGCAATATCGGCTATCTGCGCGTCGCCGGGTTCGACGGGACGACCCAGAAGGCGCTCGCCGACACGGTGCAGGATTTGCGGCAACGCAGCGGCAACAAGCTGATCGGGTTTATCCTCGATCTGCGCAACAACCCCGGCGGCAACTTCGATGCAGCAGTCGCCACCGCCGATGCGCTGATCGACAAGGGCGACATCGTCGTCGTCAAGGGCCGCAAGCCGGCTGCCACAAAGCGCATCAGCGCCACCCCGGGCGACCTCGCAAAGGGCTTGCCGATCGTCGTGCTGATCAATGGCGGGACGGCGCGCGAGGCCGAACTCGTCGTCGGCGCCTTGCAAGACAATCGGCGGGCAGTGACGCTGGGCACCAAGAGCTTCGGCGAGAGCTCGATCGAGAGCACGATCCCGCTCGGCAATGGCGGGGCGATCCGCCTGACGACGGCGCGGTTCACGACCCCGAACGGCCGTGAGATCCAGGGCAAAGGTCTGGAACCCGACCTCGGTGTTAGCACGCTCAAGCTCGCAAAGCTCGGGCAGGGCGAAGGCCGGCACGAGGCGGATCTGCCGGGCGCGCTCAAAAATCCCGATCAGGCCGCCACGCCGGCCGCCAAGCCGCCGGCCGACGCTCCGCCCGGCGCGACCGCCACGCCGGCCCCGCAAGAAGCACCGTCGGTCGCGACCGGCGATATGGGCTCGACGAGCGATGAGCAACTGACCCAGGCGATCGACGTGCTGCGCGGGCTTTCCCTGATCGGAAAGCGCGCGGCAGGTTGACCCCCGGGTCCCGTTAACTTTAATTTGCAAACCCGCCATATTGGTGCCGCATCCGCTGCGGCATCATGGCGGCGCATTTAAAAAAATAGCGCTTCCAAAGCGTATGTCGTCGCCTGTGGCGACGATTGGCACCGTGCATTCCAGGAGGCCAGGATGAGCGAGGCGAAATCGAACGCAACCCCTGTTGGCTCGGCCTTTGTTAAACAGGCCGAGCTGTGGATGGGCGCACAAGGTGACGTTCTCACCGGTGTGGAAACGATGATCACCGGGTGGGCGCAGCGGCAGCGCCAAGTCTTCGAGGCATCCTCCCGATCCGTGCAGCGGATCTGTGAAGCTCGCAACATGTTCGATCTGCTGCAGGCGCAGCACGAATGGCTGTCGGATTGCCTCAATTGGACCGCCTCGGAAATCCGGGCGGTCGGCAACGACATCCCTGCGATGACCCGGAAGGCGACGGAGCGGTTCGGCGACCGCGCCAACGGGCAGCAACGCAATCCACCAACGCAAGTCGCGCCAAGCATTTCCGTGGAGCGAGCCGCGGCGGAGTAGCTTAAGTCGCCGCGGGTCCCCGAGGCTGTGATCCTGAGAGGGGCTCGGGGCGCCTAATATCGGTGGATCTGGGGGCTGCTACTCCAGCCGCGCGCCGTAGCGGTGGATGTGGTAGGGGGTGCGGGCCAGACCCGGGCAATAGCTGCCGACGACGGGTTCGAGCGCTTCGTAGAGGCGGCGGTTGTCGGCATTGGCGGCGGCGAGACGCTCGCGCGCTGCCGCGACCCGGTCGCGCAGCCGGTCGAGATCGACGGTCACGATGCGGCGGTTGTCGACGATGAGGCGGCCGCCGATCATGACGCTGGCGACCGCGGTGCCGTCCTCGGTGTGGACCAGCTGGTTGACCGGGTCGTTGAACGGCAGCCAGTTCGGGTGGTCGAGGTCGAGCATGACGATGTCGGCCTTGTAGCCCGGCGCGAGCCGGCCGATCCGGTCGCCGAGCCCCAGCGCGCGGGCGCTGCCCTCGGTCGCCGCCAGCGCCGCCTCGCGCGTCGTCAGCCAGCGCCGCCAATCCGGCCCCTGCACCTTGGAAACAAAGGAGGCCAGCCGCATCGCCTCGTACATGTTCTGATTGTCGGCGCAATTCGCCCCGTCGGTGCCGATCCCGAGATTGACCCGCCGCTCCAGCATCGCCCTGGTATCGGCGAGCCCGCTGCCGAGCCGCATGTTGCTGCCCGGATTGTGCGCGACCGAGGCGCCGTGGTCGCCGAGGCGGGCCATGTCGTCCTCGTCGAGCCACACGCCGTGAGCGACCGTGAAGTGCGGCCCGAGCACGCCGAGGCTGTCGAGATGGGCGGTCTGCGTCCGGCCGTAGAGCCGGATCCCGGTCACCGCCTGCACCTTGGATTCCGCGACGTGGCTGTGAACTCCGAGCCCGAACTCGCGCGCCAGATCGGCGCAGCCGAGAATGAAGGCGTCGGAACAGTGATGCGGTATCGTCGGCGCGACCGCGGGACGCACCCGGTCGCGGTCGAAGGACCAGCCGCGCAATGCCTCGCGGATCGCCGCCAGGGTCGCCTCGGCCGGAGGCAGCCGCAACTCGGCGACGCGGTCCTGGAGCGGCCGCGGCAGCGCGTCCATCAGACCGGGGATCGCCTCGTAGAAGCTGCGATCGGCGACCATCGGCGCGATGACCGCGCGCATGCCGACATCGGCATAGGCCTTGCCCGCCAATGCCAGCCCTTCGGCGGTCGGCAATGGCCACTCGAAGGAGAGGTCATAGCAGGCGGTGCAGCCCTTCATGACCATCTCGACCGCGCCGAGCTGGGTCGAGAGATACTTGTCCTCGGCCGTGCGGTTGCCGGTGATCCACGGCGCCGCGCTCAGCAGCAGTTCGAGAGGCCAGCGGTCGCCCATCCCCTTGGCGAGGTTGCCGTGGCCGTGCGTATGGGCGTTGACGAGACCGGGATGCAACAGCCGGCGCGCCGCCGCGATCTCGACCGCATCGGCCGGGGCCGGGCAGCCGGGCGCGACCGATTTCGTGGATCGTGTCGTCCTCGACGAGGATATCGGCGGGTTCGGCGGTTCCTGCGGCGATGTCGAGCACGCGGCCGCCGCGCAGAATCGAAAAGGCCATGGTATCGTCTCCCACAAAGCGCCCCGTATGATAGACCGGAGCGCGAAAGGAGCCGAGCGATGCCTAGTGTTATCGTGCAGCGGCGCGGGACCGTTCTCGAGATCGTCCTGAATCGGCCGGCGGTGCTCAACGCCGCCAACCTTGAACTGATCGGCGAGCTCGCCGCGACGGCGGCCGAAGCCGCCGAGGATGCGTCAGCTCGCGTCGTGCTGTTGCGCGGCGCGGGCTCGCACTTCTGCGCCGGCGGCGACATCAATATGTTCGGCGAACTGATCTCGCTCGAGCCCGCAGCCCGTGAACGGGCCCTTCATGCGATCGTCGATACATTGCACCCGCTGCTGATCGCGCTGCGGCACATGGCCAAGCCGGTCGTTGTTGCGGCGCACGGTGCGGCGGCGGGCTTCGGCCTCAGCCTCGTCCTCGCCGCCGATCTGGCCATCGCTGCCGAGGACTGTGTTTTCGCGTCCGGCTACATCCATCTCGGGACCAGCCCGGATGGCGGCATGACGATGACATTGCCCCGCATCGTCGGGCTGAAGCGGGCGTCAGAGTTGATGTTGCTCGGCGACCGCTTTGATGCGCGGCGCGCCCTCGAACTCGGCCTCGTCAATCGGTTGGTTCCACCGGCGGCACTCGAGGCCGAGGCGATGGCGCTCGCGACACGGCTGGCGAACGGTCCGACACATGCTTACGGGCGCACCAAAGCGCTACTCGAGGCTTCGGTCGGTCAAATGCTGAATGCCCAGTTGCAGCGAGAGACCGAAAGCTTTGCCGCGTGCGCCGCGTCTGGGGAATTTGTCGAGGGTATCCGAGCGTTTCTGGAGAAACGCCAGCCCGATTTCTCGGGAGCGAGGCAGTCGTGAGAAGACCACGTCGAGTGCGATGGATCGGGCTGGCCGCCGTGGCGGGCGCCGGCCTGTTGTCCGGATGTTATTATGATCCTTACGGCTATAACCCTTGGGGTTATCCTTACCCGTATCCTTACACGGCAGGCTATCCGTACGCAGCGGGTTATCCCTATCCGCCGGCGCCGGGGGCGGCGGCGCAATACCCGCAACAGCCGGCACCGCAATACCCGGAGCAGCCGGCGGTGGGGACGCCGCAGCCGCTGGACGCACCGGTTCAACGAGCGCCGCTGCCGCCCGCGCCTGTGCCGCAGTAGGAGCACGAGCCGCGGAGGGGCAGCGTGCCTGCGGGCTAGCAGCGTGCCTGCGGGCTAGCAGCGTGCCTGCGGGCTAGCAGCGTGCTTGCGGGCTAGCAGCGTGCTTGCGGGCTAGCAGCGTGCCTGCGGGCTAAAGGACTCGCAGAAACGCCACCAGATCCTGCTTCTCCTGCGCCGCCAGCTTTGTGCCGAGGATCAGGTTGAAGAACTCGACCGTGTCCTCCAACGTCAGAAGACGCTCGTCATGGAAATAGGGAGGATTGTCCTTCACACCGCGCAAGGCAAAGGTTTTGATCGGCCCGTCCCCGACGGCCATCATGTTGTTGATCATCACCGGCTTGAAGAAGCGCTCGGTGCGCAGGTCGTGCATCAGATTGTCGGTGTAGAAGGGAGGCTGGTGGCAGCTGGCGCATTGGCCCTTACCGAAAAAGACCTCCTGGCCGCGCATTTCGGCTTGTGTCGCCTTGGCAGGATCGAGCTTGCCGAACACGTCGAGCTTGGGCGCCGGCGGAAAATCCAGCATCTCCTGAAAGTCGGCCATGAAATCGACCTGGCTGCCACGCTCGAGGGGGTTCACCCCCTTCTTTGTAGCCTCCACGATATCGCCATCGAAATAAGCGGTGCGCTGCTCGAATTCGGTGAAATCCTCGACCGTCTTCAGGGCACGTTGCGAGCCGAAAAGGCGCTGAATGTTTAGGCCACGGAGCGACACCGTCTTGATGCGGTGGCGAAACCACTCAGGGCGGGCATCGGGGGCGAGGTGCGTTGCGCCGTTTTGGTGGCCGTTCGAATGGCAATCAAAGCAAGCCGCCCCCTGACTGGGAATCTCGGCGCGCCGATCCTCGGTCGCGTTGAACTGTTGCTGCGGGAAAGGCGTCAGCAGCAGACGCAGCCCCTCCAGCTGTCGGGGAGTGAGAATGCCATTGAACAGCTGGTAGTAGTTCGTCAGCGAGACCAGCTTGCCTTGCGAGACATCGCCCAGATCCGTGCGCGGGGTCAGGTAGATCGCTGGAGGAAACTCGGCCAGAAAGTGGTCCGGCAGATCGAAATCGATGTCGAACCGCTTCAGGTCGCGCCCGTCCTGCTGCTTGATCGCATCGATCAAGAAGTGCGGAAAGACAAAGCCGCCCTCCTGGTGTTTGGGATGCGGCAGAGGATAGAACCCCTTCGGATATAGGTTCTGGTCGCGGATCTGGTCCGGGCTCATCGCCGCAAGGCTCTCCCAGGTCACGCCGGCTGGCAATTTGACGCGGACGCCCTCCTGAATGGGTTTTGTCCGGTCCATCGTGACACCCTGGGCGGGGCGGTCGCTCAGATCGTAACGCTCGCTGAGCAGAGCGTTGTGTGCCTGTTCGACGGCGGGCTTTTCGGCCGACAAGCGCGCCATCAGCGACGCGAACGACTCCGTTATGGCCACGGGCATATAGCTCGTCAGCCCGCGTGGTCCCTGATAGAGACCCTCGGTCCCCATCAAATACGGGTTCGGGGCCGGGGTCTGAGGCGCCTGCTGGGCATAGGCGTAACCGAGCGCCAGTATCAGGGTGACGCAAGACAGACTGACCAGGCGCATCGATAACCCAACTACGCTCGTCGCCGCTGCCCCGACACTCAACAATAGCCGAGTGGTTGCGAGCATGCCCCCCTCCTGTTCCGTTCAAAATAGCCCTGTAGTGAACGCTTCGGGTGTTCGCTCGTTGCAACGATGCTGAAAAATTGTCTTTCTGCCTGCGCGCTTTGCCCGGGGGCCCTTAACCGTGGATTAATCTCGGTGCCACACGGTGAGTGGCGGAGGTGCTCACGAAAATGCTCGAACGGCACGAGCTCGCAGTCATCGGCGGTGCCGTGGTGCTGATGGCGTTGGCGCTGATTCGGCCATCATCCGGAATGCGCATGATCGTGCTCGGACTGCTGCTCGCGGCTGCGGCGATGGTCGGGATGGGTTTGGGTCTACGAAATCTGCTCAGCGCGCTGGCCGGATGACCTGATCCGCTGTCGTGTCCGATCTGTGGCTGCAACGTCAGTTTCGGCGCCGACCAGGTCCGCTCCGCTCTGAAACGCTGGGCGATCCTCGGCAAAACCGGTTGCGGGGCGCACGATTTGGGGCTAACCCGTAGCGTTTCAAATCGTCGCGGGCGGGTAGCGTATTTCGGATGGCGGGCAATCTCGTGCAGGGCGCAGTCTTCACCGTCATGGTGGTGCGCGCCGGAATGTTGCGCGATCCCGGCTTCGAAGCCGAACTCGCCGAGCAGGTGCAGCGCAGCCCACGTTTCTTCCACAACGCGCCGGTCGTGCTCGATCTGAAAGGGGCGGCGGAGTTCGCTCGCGAGGCGGAGTTCGCCGAGGCCAAGGAGATCCTGCGCCGTCACACCTTGACCCTGATCGGCATCCAGAATGCCGCGCCGGTTCAAGCAGATGCCGCCGCCGCCGCGGGTCTCGCGGGGTTCGCGCCCAACGCCACACAGCCCAGCCGGCCGCGCCCCGCGGAAGCCGTGCCCGGGGTCGGTCAAGCGCCGCAAAGCCACGCTTCCCCGATCTGCGGCCAAATCGCGGCTGATAACCCAGCCGGTCCGCTCAGGCACCCAGATCTATGCGCGCGGCGCCGATCTCGTCGTCACTGCGCCGGTCAGCGCCGGGGCCGAAATCATGGCCGACGGCAACATCCATGTTTACGCGGCGCTGCGCGGCCGGGCTCTCGCCGGCGCCGGCGGCGACGCCGAGGCGCGAATCTTTTGCAGCCGGCTCGAGGCGGAGCTGGTCAGCATCGCCGGACATTATCTCGTCAGCGATCAAATCCCGCCGGAGCACCGGGGTTTACCGGTGCAGATCGCGCTCGTCGATGATCGGTTGACCATCGAGCGAAATTGACGCTCATCATTGTGGCGGCGCCTTCACGGGCGGCGGGGGCCGCCGCGAATCGCTGCATGGGGTTTGCTGGGGAAAAGGGGGAGGTCTGTTTGGCCAAAGTAATCGTGCTCACTTCGGGCAAGGGGGGCGTCGGCAAGACCACCTCCGCAGCCGCGATCGCTGCCGGGCTGGCGCTGCGCGGCAAGCGCACCGTCGTTATCGACTTCGATGTCGGGTTGCGCAACCTCGATCTGATCATGGGGTGCGAACGCCGCGTCGTGTTCGATTTCATCAATGTCATCAACGGCGACGCCAAGCTCAACCAAGCGCTGATCAAGGATAAGCGCAACGACAACCTTTACGTCTTCCCGACGTCGCAGACGCGGGACAAGGAGGCCCTGAAGCGCGACGGGGTCGAGCGGGTGCTCGACGAGCTGAAGGAAAACTTCGACTATATCGTCTGCGACAGCCCGGCCGGGATCGAGCACGGTGCGATCACCGCGCTCTATTTCGCCGACAGCGCGATCATCGTCACCAACCCCGAGGTGTCCTCGGTGCGCGACAGCGACCGGATCATCGGGATCCTGGCGTCGAAGTCGCGCCGCGCCGAACACAATCTGGAGCCGGTCGAGGTGCATCTGCTGCTGACCCGCTACTCGCTGGAGCGCGTCAAAAAGGGCGAAATGCTGTCGGTCGAGGACGTCAAGGAGATCCTTTCGATCCCCTTGCTCGGCGTGATCCCCGAATCGGAAACGGTGCTGAAGGCCTCCAACACCGGGACCCCGGTCGTCTTCGACGAGGAAAGCCCGGCGGGGCGCTCCTATCTCGACGCGGTCGCGCGCTTTGTCGGCGAACAACGCGAAATGCGGTTCCTCCAGCCCGAGCGCCGGAGCATTTTCCGCAGCTTGTTCGGGAGAGCTTGATGCGCCTGTTGGATCTGCTTTTCCCGGAGCGCCGCAACAGCGCGGTGATCGCCAAGGACCGGCTGAAGATCGTGCTCGCCCATGAGCGGGCCAGCCGCGACGCCCCGGAATTTCTGCCGGCGTTGCAAAAGGATCTGCTCGAGGTCGTGGGCCGCTATGTCGAGATCCGCGACGACACGCTCCGCGTCAATGTCGGGAAATCGTCCGACACCTCGCTGCTCGAAATCAACGTCGAGATCGACCGCTCCTTGTTCAAGCCGGTCAGCAACGGCGCTGCCGCGAGGCCCCGGCCGTTGCCGGCTGTGCGGCTCGAGCCGGAGAGCCAGGCGCCCTGGGTCAAGCCCGGCTGACCGCCCTGGCGGCCGCGGGTGTGCCGCCCGACATTGTGGAGCGAGCGGACGTGGCGAAAAGGTAGACGCAGCAGACTTAAAATCTGCTCCGGGAAACCGGGTGCGGGTTCGAGTCCCGCCGTCCGCACCAATGAAATCAAAGGCTTATAGGGGAACTTCGGTCCAACTGCCACACTTGGAAAACCGGCGTGCAACCACTGTGCAACCGGCCTAGGGCGTTCGAAGTCGAGGGACCCGATGGTCGAGCTCGCCGATCGCGCAGCGATTTTCGGCCGAGTGGTTCTGCGCGCGGATCCGCGCGGCGCGCCGGGCGCGCGGCCAGCCTTTCGAGAAAAATTGACCTTACACTGGAGCCGCCGGGCCGAAGCCGATGACCGCTGGCTCGAACCGATCTGTTGTTCTGACGCGCCGGAGGGTTTCGAGCCCGGCCAGGATGATCTTGATCTCGTCGGGGTAGGCCACCTCGTCGATCAGAAAACGAATATGCTCGGCAAGCCCATCGAAGGTGGTCGTCGACGCCTCTAGAATGTTTTCGTACACCGCCGATCGCGTCTTCTGGACTTCTTCGGCCTGGCGGTTGAGCTCGGCGATGCCGGCGGCTTCTTCAACCGCGACCACTACGGCTTGGTACGCCGCCAAATCCGCGGACAGCGCTTCGGCCTGCTCTGGTGAACACTGACCATCGTCGGCATAGGCTTCGATATCTCGCGCGGCAAAAAAGAGGGTGCCGCCCAACCGGACGCATGCCGGTCCGCGCAGATGGACAGGAAGGGTGTGACGGATATCGTCGGCCCTCCTCGAGCGGCACGATGATGTCGGTGAGGCGCTCATATTCGGCGATCAGCGCCGAAACGGGATTCACTCCGATCCCTGGGTCGAATTGACTGACAGCGGTCATTTGGCCGGGGCTCCTCGGGTCTTGCCCGCGAGCGACGCGGGCGCCGGGAGCTGATCACCTGATCGCGCAGGCGAGCGTATTCCCCCAGGGGTGTTGTATTCGGCTCGCTCCCGGCACGGAGTGCGATGGCGTGATCAGCGCCTGGCCGCACCCTACCACCAACCAACTGCCGAGCGTCTAGTCAGAACGGCGCCGGCATTGCGTATTGCGTGCGCAGCGCCAGGCGGGCGGGCCCCGTCGGCGCGGGTCAGCCCGGAGCGCAGGCCGGCCGGCGCATCGACAAATGGACGGTGACCTCGTGCGACGTGTCGCTGCCGCCGGTGTCGCTCATTTCCTGCCCGGTGCTGGGCACGGCGGCGATCTGTACCGGCGGCGCCCCGCCGGCGAATGACGTTTGGCGCCTGGATCTGCTGGTCGAAGGCCTGGCGCAATTGTGCCGAGATCAGCCAGCGACGCAGTCGCGCCGTTCGACCGCGTGGGATGGGTCTTGAACCCTTCCCAGGCCGCGCGGTACCTCCGCTTTCGCCTTTGCCGCCGCTTGTTCCGCGGCCTGCGCGATCAGGGCACACGCCGTCCCCGGCGCGGCAAGCTTATCGAATACGATCTCCATGAGTTCGAAAGCCGCATGGCGTTGGCGCGGGCGGCGACCTCGTCCCGTAAAATGCCGCTAGGGCTGGCTGCCTTTTCCAGCGCTTCAGCGCGTAATTCCTCGGGCGTTGACGGCCGCGCCAGCAAGTAGAGCGCAGAGGCGTCGATCTGCAGGGACAGTCAAATTGCCGCGAACCTCGGGAACGCTGACGTTCTCAACAATTGTTGAGATCGTCCCGGTCAGTACCGCCTTGATGAGCTCGTAAGACTTAATGAACCGATGCGCGGTCAGCTTGAGGTCGAAATGCGACGGGCAGAGCTCGACGCCACGGGTGACCCGCACGCGCTCCCAGCCGCCGAGGATCCGGCCACCGGTTTTAATCGTCAGCTCTTCGCGATCGGGCGGCGGGCATTTTCAGGCGCCCTTGCCGTGGCCGAACCCGGTCGCGATCGCCTTCGCATAGGCCCGGGCGCGCCCGCGCCGCTTTTCGCCCTCCGGATTGTCGATCACCGCGGCGCAATAATCTTCGAGCGCAGCATCGGCGGTTTTAGTGTGAAAATGCATCGCGTTCGCCAACTCGTTGACCGCCGACTCCGACTCGTCGCCCTCTCCAACCCGGTCTACCAGGCGATCCGCCTCGTCCGCGGCGTCGCTGATTGCCCCCTTGGCGCGCGTCAAGCCATCGCCGCCGGCAGGATCAGAGGGCATTGAATCGTCGGTTCCGCTGGCCGGCGTTCCGCTGCCGACCAAGCGTAGCCGGGCCGCCCGTCCGATCTGAGCCCCGAGAAATTCTTCGAGGCCCGCCCGAGCTGTTTTCACGACCGAGTGCAGCGCCTTGACCTGCGAGTCGTGCCCATCCTGGTCGGTCTCGCGCTCCGGCAGGCCACCGCACATGTCGCTGGCGGTTTCTACGAGCGCGACGCTTTTGGCCAGCCGCTTCAGCTTGTCGAGCTCGCGGCGGACAAGGTGGCGAACTTGATTGGGGGTCATTTGGGCGATCTCACTCCGTTCACGCGGTCAAATCGACATAGTCCCAGCGCGGTTGGGGCGGATCCGAACCAGCCGATGTCCACGTGGCTATGTTCGCCATCGATCTCCCCAACACGACGCTGCCATCCGAGCCGTACACCGACACCAGCATGCTCATGTAATCCGGCGCCGAGCCGCCGAGGGCGACGACCAGCCCCGGCGCGACCTGGCCGGCGGCGACGTCGGGCGGGGCATTGGGGTTGGGCAGCGGGTTGAAGATCTTCTGGCCTCCTGTGGCTATGTAAAAGGTCGGCTGCGGCGGCAGCGCCCCGTAATACAAAATTCTGGTGCCGACCGACGGCACACTCGGCTTCGCCATTTAAGACCTCCAGTCGGAAAAATCGGCGGCCGCCGGCGCCGCTGGGAAGGACGAATTCCCCGCCGGCGGCCGCCACAGCGCGCGGCGGAATCGTGCCACCGAGCGCGCTGAATTTTCGGGTTCATGCCGCATCGGCGGGTGGCCTGGAGGGCATGACGATCGGATCGAAATCGACGTCGAGGGCGGGCTTTGGCCGCGGTACCACCTCGCGCCGGGGGATCAGTGGCGGTGGATTTGCTAGTCGCTCGAGCTGCTCGAGACCGGTGCGCGCGCAGCCAACGCGCCATTCGCAAGCCGCCACCTCGCGCCTGGCGCGCTCGGCCGCGCCGTTGGCGATGTCGCGCAAGCGGCGCTCCTCGTGCAGTTGGTCTAGCAATGCCGGCGAGGCCTCGTTGGCGGCGTGCCGGGTCGCCGCGTTCACGCGCGGAAGGAACGAGTTGAGCCTCCAGCACGCATCTTCGGCCGCCGTCTTGGCCGCTACGTGGGCGCCGTGCAATCGAGGCAGCAGCGCCAACGCGTTCGCGAGCTCGGCCTGCAGCGCGGCGCGCTCGCTGCTGAAGTCAAAATGCGGGGTCTGCATTACAGAGCCCCGAGCCGTTCGAGCCCGCGGCGGAAGTTCCACGCCGTGGTGCCGACATTGGTCGAGCGGCCGATCATGACAGCCTCCTGCGGCGCGAGCTCCGGCATCAGCACCGAGCTCGGGGTATTGCCGCGGGCGCGGAGCGCCGCCCGGATCGATGCCCCGGCGTCAAGCGCCCCCGCCAGGTCATCGATGGCCTGCAGAACGGCCAGCAGCGCCGAGTTGTGCAATGCCTGGCATTTTTGCGACGCTGCGTAGCTGAGATCTCGCGCGACCTCGTCGAGCCGCCCCGTTGCCAGGCTGATGGCCTGGCGCAGGATCTGTTCCTCGTCAGCCGAGGCGGCCATTTCGTCGGCCGGGCTGGTGGGCTCGATGCGGCCGCCGGCGACGAGATCCCGGGCGCGATCGGCAAAGCCGCGGCCCGGTTTCGCGCCCATCAGCCGGGCCTTTGCTCGCTTCCGGCGCAGTTCCGTCTCGGCCAGGCGCTGCTCGAGCGCCTCGAGCTCGGCGAGCGCCGCCTGATATTGCGGGTCATCGGCGATCGGCTTGATGTCGATCGCCGCCGCGTCCGGCAGCCGGGGCCTCTGTCTGGAAAGCATGCGAGCTGATTAGCGCAGCCCGGTTGCAGTCGCTGCTACCGATTATTGCAAACAATGTTGACGATCTGGCGCCAGCCCAATGGCACACCGCCATTGGCCGCGAGGATCCGGTAGAGCGCCTGGTGCCGTTCACTCGCCCCGGCCGGCAGGCCGTTCTTGTGTTCCCAATGCCAGCCGCTCAGCGCATAGGCGCCGAGCGCCCGGGCGAGCCGCCGGGCCGCGACGGTCACATGCCGGTCCAGGAAAAACCGCTGGCGCGCGTCGATGACCGCCGCGTCCCGCTCTGCGAGCCGTCGGCGCCGGCGAAGCCAGCGCGGCAATAGCAGGCGCGGCTCGAGGAACGCCCGGTCTCCCGGCGCCAGGCCCGCCAGGATCGCCTCGATCCGTGCCAAGGCTGACGCGAAGCTCGAATATTTTGCCGCGCACCCGGTGGTGCGCACCCACCCCGACACTGGCAGGAAGGCGCTTTGTCAATGGCGTCCACACGGTGCGCTTCCAGGACATGACCGAGGCCGAATGCGCCCCGCTATTGCAGTATGTGTTCACCCACCAGCAACGCCCGGAATTCACCTGCCGTTTTCCACTGGGGACGTGGGCTCGATTGCCTTTTGGGACAATCGCTGCACGCAGCACAACCCGATCAACGACTACCACGGCCATCGCCGCGTCTTGCACCGGGTGACTTCTGGCCGGCGACAAGCCGCGCTAGAGCGGATTTCGATCAGATTCGCCCCGATCAAGCGCTCAGGGGGCCGAGATTGCTTCGCTGCCGCCCGCAATGACGATCGAAAGCAGGCCACCCCGGATCCCCCCGCCTTCTCGCGGCAACTGTCATTGCGCGCACAGCGAAGCAATCTTGTCTGTGCGCCATGGTGCATAGTGTGCGGCGCAGCCTGGGCCGGGGCCAAGGCCCGGGCTGCGGCAGCGCCGCGACCGCAAGCAATCGTGGGGCTCTCCCCGTGTCGAGCAAGGCTCCGGCGTTGCCTGTCATCTCACGCCCGAACAGTTGCCAGGGCTCTCGCCCGCAGTTGCAAGAAGGGGATAGGATGATGGCGTCACAGGATGTCTTTGTCGGGATCGACGTCTCGAAGGATCGGTTGGACGTGCATGTGCGTCCGCTGGAGGTCGGCTTCTCGGTCAGCAATGAAGCGGCTGGCTATGCCGCGTTGATCGCCCGGCTGCGGCCGTTGCGCGTGAAACGCATCGTGCTGGAGGCGACCGGCGGATACGAGCGGGCGCTGTGGCTGGCGCTGAGCGAAGCGGGGCTGGTCGCCGCGGTGGTCAACCCGCGCCACGTGCGTGAGTTTGCCCGCGCTGCGGGGCGGCTGGCCAAGACCGACCGGCTGGACGCGGCGGTGATCGCCCATTTTGCCGAGACCTTTGCGCCGCGCATCGGCAAACCCGATCTGGTGGCCGACCGGCTGGGCGAGCATGTGCTGTACCGGCGCAGCCTGCAGGACGAACTGGTCGCGCTCGAGCATCAGCGGCGTCGGCTCGAGACGCTGGCGCTGCGGGAGCGCGCCGACCGGCGCCGTGCCGCGTTGCGGGCCGAGGTGAAAGAGATCGAAGCCGAGATGCGCGCGATCGTCGACGGCGACCCAGCCAAAAAAGCGTTGTTTGCCTGCCTGACTGCGCTCAAGGGGGTCGGCCTGGTATTGGCCTGTACACTGATCGCCAATATGCGCGAGCTGGGCTCGCTGAGCCGCCATCAGGCGGCGGCGCTGATCGGGGTGGCGCCACTCAACCACGACAGCGGCGCCAGACGTGGCTACCGCGCCATTGCCGGCGGCCGCCGGCGGGTGCGTAACGTGTTGTACGTGGCGACATTGAGCGCGGTGCGCTGCAACCCTCCGATCAAGGAGTTCTATCGCCGGCTGTCGGCCAGCGGCAAGCCGCCCAAAGTCCCTGGGGGTGGCTCTGGTGGCCTGCATGCGCAAGATGCTGGTGATGCTCAATGGCCGGGTGCGCGACGAGCTCGCCGCCGCGGTGGTCCCTTGAGGGCAGTTTCTTTGTTCGATCGGGCACCGTTTCTCCGTCCCGACCTGCGATGCCGAACGGGCGGCGCGCGCAGCCGCGGTCAAGACTGGCCGCAGGCCACCGCCGAAGGCGGCGCGCAGCGGTCTTGACGGCGGCGAGCACCACGCCATGCCGCCCAGGGTCCGGAGGACGTCAACACCACCCCCTCAACACAGTTGCTCGGGCCGCCGAGTTCCCGCGCCACGCGCGCCTCGCAACGGACACCGAAATTAGCTCTTACCCCAGCCCCGACTGCGTCATGATCCCGCTGGCTGCGCCGGGGTCGTAGCCGACGGCGACGTGGACGTCGACGACGCACACTTTGCCGGCACGGACCGCGGCGACGGCTTCATTGAGGGCCGGCAGGAGACGGCGCGGATCGTCGACCGGGCCGATGCCGATGCAGCCCTGAGCGCGGGCCATTGTGGCCAGGTCGATGTCGGGGTCCCGGATCGCTTGCCCGATCCAGCGGTTTTCGGCTGGCCGGCCGCGCTCGCGGGCGACCCGCTCCTGGTGCAGCTCGTCATTGAAGAACGAGCGGTTGTTGGCGAGCACGATCAGCAGCGGGATGCCGTTGCGCACCGCGGTCCACAGCGCGGTGACCCCCATCAGAAAATCGCCGTCGCCGAGCACTGCGACCGGCAGGCGCTCGCCGTCGCGCAAGGCCAAAGCCGCACCGACGGCCATACCCGGCCCCGATCCGATGCCGCCGCCGCCATCGGCGCCGAGAAAGTCGAGAGGATGCCGGAAATCCCACAGATGCTCGCCCCAGCTGAGCGGCAGGCGGATGATCGAGACCGGCGCGCCGCCCAGCACCTCCTTCAAAGCCGTTGCCAATAACGGCACCTCGATGGTCGAGGCGGTTTTGAGCGCAGACAGCGGCGGCGGACCGCGCCGTTCGCGCGCCGGCGGCAGTGGCGGTGCATTCGGCCGCAATCGTTTGACCTCGGCCAAGAGGGCCGGCACTGCCGCATCCGGCTCGGCCAAGAGATACACATCAGCGGGTGGCAGGCCCTGGTGGTCCATGCTCCAGCCATTGTGGACGTATTGGTCGACCGAGACTTGGATCACCTTGCCGGCCGGAGCCTTGCCGCGGCAGGCGCCCTTCAATGTCCCGGCCAGATCGATCCAGTCGAGGCTCAGTATCACATCGGCCGCGGCGACCAGCTCGGTTCCCGCCGGCGACAGCGAGGTCGCGGGGCCGGCGGCGTGCAAGGGGTGATCGGTCGGAAAGGCGGCGCCAGCCTTACGGTCGGTCATCACCCGCGCGCCGATCGCCTCTGCCAGCTCGATCCGCCGCTGCCAAGCCTCGGGATCGCGCGAGGTGCGTCCCATCAGAATGACCGGTCGCTCGCCGCGAGCGAGGAGCTCGGCAGCCTGGCGCAATACTGGACCAGCCGGTTCCAAGAGCGGCGGCGGAGCAAACCGGGCCGTCTCCGGATGCGGCGGCGCGGCGGCGATCTCGTCTTCCTGCAGTTCCAGGTTCAAGTTGATGTAGACGGGTCCGCGCGGCGCGGTCTGCGCGATTATATTGGCGCGCAACATCGCCTCTTGCGCCGCTCCGATCGAGGACGGCTGATCATCCCATTTGGTGTAGTTGCGTATCAGCATGCCCTGGTCGCGCACCGTGTGAATCCATTCGATCCATGGCCGGCGCCGCACTGCATCGACCGCCCCGGTGGCGCCGAGGACGATCACCGGCACGCGATCGCACCAGGCATTGAAGATCGCCATCGTCGCATGCATCAGCCCGACATTGGCGTGCGCGATCACCGCGAGCGGGCGCCCCGTCACCTTGGCGTAGCCATGCGCCAATGCGACCGCACTCTCCTCGTGCAGGCACAGCAGCATGCGCGGCCGCGTATTGCCGAGATAATTGACGATGCTGTCGTGCAATCCGCGATAGCTCGACCCGGGATTGAGCGCGACATAGGGAATATCCAGCTCGCGCAGCATCGCGGCGATCGCATCGCTGCCCCAGACCCGCGCCGAAGGCTGGCTCGGCACTGGCCGATCGATCTCGTTGCCGGCAGCCTCGATCGGTCTTGCGGACGGGTCATCCATTGTTTCCCTCCTGGAATGGCACATGTTTGGCGGGCACTTCGACCTCTCGAGGCGAAGAGTTTTATTTATCGGTGTTCCAGATGTCGGTCGCGAGCTTCCAATCGCGGCCGACCTTGCGCCAGACGACGACGTATTTCCCGACGATTTCCTGCGGCGGCTGCGACTTCGTCTTCAGGGTGACGGTGCCGATTTCACGCGCCGCGGAGCGGCCGAGCGGCAGGACGTCGAGGGTCGTCAGCTTGGCGTCAGTCATTTGCTGCGCCGCTTGCCGCCAGAATGCCTCGATCGCGGCGCGCCCCTTGACCATTGCCGAGCCCGGCGGGAGGACATACGCGTCCTCGGTATAGAGCACCGCTACCGCGGCGGCGTCGCCCTTGTTGAAAGCCGCCGTCCAGACGTCGTTGAGCTTTTCGATTGTCGCCTTGTTCTGGGCGACCGCCGGCGAGCCGAGGCTCAAACAGCCGATGAACATCACAATCCGCCACATCGCATTTCCTCCCCAGTGAATAGTCACGTCACGGCGCGATCGTCGTGCCGCCGTCGACAACGATCGTCTGGCCGGTGATGAAGGCGCCGGCGCGCGAGGCGAGCATCAGCGCGACGCCGGCGATGTCCTCGGGCTCGCCGAGCCGGCGCAACGGCGTCGCGGCCTCGCGGACGGCGCGGCGCTGCGGGTCCTCGTAGAGCACGCGCGCGAACTCGGTCTTGACGAGACCCGGGGCGATGCAGTTGACCCGCACATTGTCGGGGCCCCATTCGGCGGCGAGATTGCGGCAGAGGGCGTAATCGGCGGCCTTCGTCACGCCGTACATGCCGAGCACCGTCGTCGCGCGCACTGCCGCGACAGAAATGATGTAGATGATCGAGCCGTCACGCCGCTCGCGCATCTCGGGCGCCACCATGCGCGACAGCCAAAGATTGCTCAGCACATTGTTGATCATCATGCGCTCGAATACTTCGTCCGTCAGCTTTTCGAGCGAGCCGTAATGCGGGTTGATCGCTGCATTGCAGACGAGAATGTCGACCCGGCCCCAGGTTTCGCGCGTCCTGGCGACCAGATGTTCGAGCTGGACTTTGTCCGAGATGCGCGCCGTTTGGGCGATCGCTTCACCGCCTTTTGCCCGGATCCCCGATGCGACCTCCTCGCATGGCGCGAGGTTGCGCGCGGAGATCACGACCCGGCCGCCGGCCTCGGCGATCGCCTCGGCGATCGCCCGGCCGATGCCGCGGCTCGACCCGGTCACGATCGCAACCTTCCCCGACAAATCGAACAGTTTCATTGTGACCTCTGGTCAGCGATTGCGGCGTGCAATCATGCCGCATCGAGCGATTTTCCGAAACAGGATCATCATCGCCATTTAGTTCCGTCCGATGGCAGGTTGGCGCGAGACTACACTTGCCGGCCCCGTCGCAATTTTTTCCGACTTTGAATTCGGCAGTAAAAACGGTTTCAATCGGTTGCGGTATGCTGTATGCAGTGGAGCTCGAAGATTTATCGGCAGGAACAGAAGCAGTCATGAATACCGAAAATACCGAAAAGGAGATCGATCTTCGGCCGGTAACCAAGATCATCGCAAGCTATGTCGGCAATCATACACTGTCACCCGAGCAGCTCCCCGCCCTGATCACCTCGGTGCAGCAGGCTCTGCGCGATCTCGGAAAACCGGCGCCGGTGCCGGTGCCGCGCACCCCGGCGGTGCCTATTCGGCGGTCCGTGCAGCATGATCACGTCGTCTGCCTCGAATGCGGTTTCCGCGGGAAGACTTTGCGACGACATCTCGGCACCCGGCACGGATTGCAGACCGCCGAATATTTGCGGCGCTGGGATCTGGCGAGCGATCATCCGCTGACTGCGCCGGCCTATTCCGAGCAGCGCTCGACAATGGCAAAAGAACTCGGCCTCGGTCGCAAGCGCAGCCGGCCGCGGGGTAGGCCCCGCCGCGCCAAGGGGTGACGAATTGAAGGTGTAGACGGCTTCGCGGTATCGGGTCCGGGGCCTCGCGTCCCTAGTCCCAAAAATAGCCGTAATGGCATGGTATCAAGCCGGGATGGCGATCCGGTTGCTGTTTTGCTCTCGCATCGGGGCGCCAGTAGAGCAGCAAACCGAACCCTTTACCCGGGCCGGACTTCTCCTGTTTTTCTCCGGTATTATCAGGAGGTCAGTCGTTCTCGCTGCCGCTGTCGTGCTCGGGACGACGGCGGGTAGTGCGGAAACCGCGGCGCTGCCGGTGACGGAAATCGCGTCCGGCATTTTTGTCCACAACGGAGTGCACGAGGAGGCGTCCGCCGCGAATGAGGACTCGATCGCCAATATCGGATTCATCATTGGCAATGAGGCCGTGGCGGTCATCGACCCCGGCGGCAGCTTCGCGGAGGGAAGCGCGTTGCGCGCAGCGATCCGCGCCCATACGGATCAGCCGATCCGTTATGTAATCCTGACCCACGTCCATCCCGACCATATCTTCGGTGCCGCCGCCCTCCGCGACGATCACCCCGATGTCGTCGGGCACGCGAAGTTGCCGGGCGCCCTTGCCCAGCGCGGCGACTATTACCTTCGCAGGCTGCGCGGCGCGCTCGGCGATGGAGCGGATGGCACCGAGATCGTGGCGCCGACGGTTCTCGTTTCCGACAGGCTCGATCTCGATCTGGGCCACCGGCGTCTCACCTTGCGGGCGCACGGCCCGGCTCATACGGACAACGACCTGACTATCTTTGATCAGAAAACCCGTACCTTCTGGCTCGCCGATTTGCTGTTCGTCGATCGCATCCCGGTCATCGACGGCAGTCTCGTCGGCTGGCTCAAGCAACTCGACGGGTTGACCGCCATACCGGCGGCTCGGGCCGTTCCCGGGCATGGTCCGGTATCCGTGCCGTGGCCGGCAGCCGCAGAATCAGAACGGCGCTACCTCACAGCGGTCGCGCAGGATACGCGCGCGGCGATCAAGGCCGGGATCGGCATTGCCAATGCCTACCGGCAGGTCGCAAACTCGGAACGCGGGAAGTGGCTGCTGTTCGACGAGTATCACCCGCGCAACGTAACGGCGAGCTACAAGGAACTCGAATGGGAATGACCCGAACAATGCTTGGTCGAGCTTTAGTTTTATTGCTGATCGGTTTTGCATTGCCGGGACCAGCCAGCGCCGAACCGAGCGAGGCGGAGCGCATGGCGCGCTGGGCCGATCTCCGGCACGCGATCTTTGGCGACCGAGTAGTCGCGGACGCCGGAGACCTCGTCGCAATCGATGCCCCCGCACGCGCCGAGGATGCCGCAATTGTGCCAGTGGCGATCCGCGTCGCGTCGACGCTCGCTCCCGAAATCCGCGGCCTTTATCTGGTCATCGACAACAATCCGTCGCCGCTTGCGGCACATTTCATCCTTGGCCCGATCGCAGACGCACGGGAAATCGCGACCCGTGTCCGTATCGACGACTACACCTATCTCCACGCCGTCGCCGAAACCGCGGACGGTCGGCTCTACGCCGCCGCGCGGTTCATCAAGGCGGCCGGAGGCTGCTCGGCCCCCGCGGGCAAGGACCAGGCCCTTGCACTCGAGCGACTCGGCAAAATGAAACTGAACCTCGCCGACCGATCGAGGGCGGATGAATCCATAAGGGTGAAGCTGTTGATCAGCCATCCGAATAGTTCGGGGCTGCAGATGGATCAAGTCACGCGCAACTATATCCCGGCCGATTTCATGCAGACGCTCGACGTCACCTATAACGGCCAGCAGGTATTTCGGCTGGAGTCTCGACATCGCCATCAGTGAGGATCCGACCTTCAACTTCAGCTTGCGCCCTGCCGAGCCGGCGACCGCGGGGGTGATCAAGGCGGAAATCCTCGACAGCAGCCAGCGGCGCTTCAGTCAAAGCTGGCCGGTCGCGGAGGCGACGCAGATGTGAGCGCGGCGGCGTTCGCTTTTACCGGCATTGTAGGTTGGCCTCTGCTTGGGCCCGGTGTAGCTCCTCGATGACCGCCTTGATCTGCGGCGGATCGCGGAACAGGCCGACCCGCCCGCCGACCCCGCCGCCAGCTTGCAGGCTGAGCGCGGTTTCGGCCTGCTCGTAATGGGAATAGGGCATCAAGGAGGCGATCGTATCGATCGCGCAGGAGCACTTCAGGAGCGCCTCGTGCGTATTCCCATTGGCTGCCATACACCCGATCACGTAATCGGCCCGGGCGGAGGTCGGGTAGTCGTTATCTGCGGCGTGGACAGGTCCGGCCGCGAGCGAGAGCACGAGGAGGCCGATCGCCGCGTAATGGGGATCGAAAGCCCGGCGAGGCTCGTTCTTCTGCCGTCCAGTGAAAGGAATATCCATTGACCGCGCTTGTGCTCGTCTTTTGTCTGCAAGGTGCGCCTGCTTCCTGCACCGAGCAGCGCCCAATCGAGGATCTGTCGCCTGAGGCGTGCCTGGTGCGGGGCCAACACTATGCCGCGGAATGGCTCGCCGAGCATCCGAAATGGATGCTGTCGCGCTGGCGCTGCGAGCACAACGTCCCGCGGCAAAAGCCGGCGTAGCGCTTGTGCGTTAACCCGAAGTGAAATAGCATCGCGACCTTAACCTATACGTAAGCAAAGTCGGGAGGGAAGAAGACGATGAGATCACCACGATTCTGGCTCGCACTCTCGGCATTCGCCCTCGTCGCGGGCGGCGCCAGCGCAAATGACGAGCTGATCAAGCTGTCGAAAGACCCGAACCAATGGGCAATGCCGACCGGCAATTATGCGAACGCTCGATACAGCGAGCTCAATCAGATCAACAAGGACAACGTAAAGAATTCTACGGCCGCTGTGGACGTTCTCGACCGGCGTCTTGCGCGGTCACGAGGGAGGTCCCCTGGTTATCGGGGATGTCATGTACGTCAATACCCCGTTCCCCAACAACATCTTCGCGCTCGACCTCAACAAGAATGGCCAGATCCTGTGGAAATATGAACCAAAACAGGATCCGACGGTCATCCCGGTGATGTGCTGCGACACGGTCAACCGGGGTGTCGCCTATGGCGGCGGCAAGATCATCTTCGAGCAGGCCGATACCACCGTCGTGGCGCTCGACGCCAAGACCGGCCAGGTGGTCTGGAGCGTCAAGAATGGGGATCCCAAGAAGGGCGAGACGATGACCAACGCCCCGATGGTGGTCAAAGACAAGGTCATCGTCGGCATCAGCGGCGGCGAATTCGGCGTCCAAGGACACGTCACCGCCTACAACCTCAAGGATGGCTCGAAGGCGTGGCGGGCGTATTCGGTCGGACCCGACAACGAGATCCTGTTCGACGCCAACACCACCGAACTCGGCAAGCCCGTCGGCAAAGATTCGTCTTTGAAGACCTGGCAGGGCGACCAGTGGAAAATTGGCGGCGGCGATACCTGGGGCTGGTACTCCTACGACCCGCAGCTGAACTTGATTTATTACGGCTCGGGCAATCCCAGCACCTGGAACCCGGCGCAGCGGCCGGGGGACAATAAATGGTCGATGACCATTTTTGCCCGCAATCCCGACACCGGCGTCGCCAAATGGGTCTTCCAGATGACGCCGCATGACGAATGGGATTACGACGGCGTCAACGAGATGATCCTGGCCGACATAAACGTGAAAGGCCAACCGACCAAGGCGCTCGTCCACTTCGACCGCAATGGTTTTGGGTACACCCTCAATCGCGAAACCGGGGCCTTGCTGGTCGCCGAAAAGTACGACCCCAAGGTCAATTGGGCCACTCACGTCGACATGCAGACCGGCCGGCCCGAAGTTGTCAAGCAATACAGCACGCAAGCCCAGGGCGAGGACCACAATACAAAGAATATCTGCCCCGCAGCCCTCGGCTCGAAAGACCAGCAGCCGGCGGCTTTCTCACCAAAGACCGGGCTGTTCTATGTGCCGACGAACCACGTCTGCATGGATTACGAGCCGTTCAAGGTTTCGTACACCGCCGGCCAGCCCTATGTCGGGGCGACCTTGTCGATGTTCCCGCCGCAGGGCGACAACAATCTCGGCAACTTCATCGCCTGGGATGCCGGCGCGGGCAAGATTGTCTGGTCCGATCCGGAGCCGTTCTCGGTATGGTCGGGCGCGCTCGCCACGGCCGGTGATGTCGTCTTCTACGGGACCCTCGAGGGCTACCTGAAGGCGGTTGACATGCAGACCGGCAAGGAGCTCTACCGGTTCAAGACCCCCTCCGGGATCATCGGCAACGTCAACACCTATACCCATGGCGGCAAGCAGTACATCGCCGTGCTGTCGGGTGTCGGCGGCTGGGCCGGCATCGGTATGGCGGCGGGTCTGACCAAGGATACCGACGGGCTCGGTGCGGTCGGCGCCTACAAAGCCTTGTCAAATTACACGCAGCTCGGTGGTGTCCTGACGGTGTTCGGCCTCCCCGAGTGACCCTGGGGTAGTTGACTAAGGGTTTTGGGCCGGCATCCCTAACCGATGCCGGCCCTTTCTTCTGGAGATAGTCTTGAGAGCGCTGGCGCCGCTGTTTGGCACCGTTGCCGCATTTGCGGTCGGAATGAGTTTCGTGCTCGCCGCCGAAACCGACCAGTCGGCGCAGCCGTACACCGTGGAGAACGGCAAGGTCGACCTGAAGACCTATAACGGGTGGCGCCGTTATACCGAGTCCTGCATGCGCTGCCATGGGCCGGATGGGGCCGGCAGCTCCTATGCGCCGGACCTCGTCGATTTCGGCAAAGCACATGACCAAGGAACAGTTCGAGGATATCGTCGTCAACGGTCGAACCAACGTCAACACGGCCAGCGAGAACGTGATGCCGCCCTTTGGCGAGGTCGAGGACGTTGTTCTCTATCTCGACGACATCTGGGCTTATCTGAAGGCGCGCGCCGATGGCGTGCTGGGCCGCGGCCGGCCGCCGCGGGTCGGAGATTGATCGATGAGCACCGCCCCGCGTGCTTCGAGACGCGCCCTCATTTCTAGCCTGGGGCAGGCTCTTTGGGCGCTCCTTCGCATGAGTTAAGCCTATGCAGGCATTACAAGAAGGCCTCATCCTGAGGAGCCGTCGAGGGCGGCGTCTCGAAGGACACACCGCCGCCGGTCCAGTCGTTTTACGGGCCTTGAACAGCGCCTCCCGTAGAGCGCTTAAGGAATGCAAGCGCATTGCGCCAGCAATGCTTTGCGGGCTTTTGCTCGCCGGTGGACCGGCCGCCGCGCAGACCGGCGAGATCGTCGACCGCAGCGAGCTGAAGGTCTGCGCTGATCCCAACAACCTGCCCTACTCCGACGAAAAGAGGGGAGGGTTTGAGAACAAGATCGCAGAATTGATGGGCGCCGAGCTCGGCCTCAAGGTCGATTACTCGTGGTTTCCACAAGTCATTGGGTTCGTGCGCAACACATTGCGTGCCCATCTCTGCGACTTGGTAATGGGGACTGTCGCGGGCGACGAGATCATGCAGACGACCAACCCTTATTACTTTACCACCTATGTAATGTTTTACCGTTCCGATAAGGGTTTCGCGTTTGATGGTCTGCAGGACCCTCGCTTAGCCGGTTTGCGCCTCGGTGTCGTCGCCGGCACGCCGCCCGCAGACCTCCTCGTGCGGCACGAGCTCATGCCGCACGCCAAGCCCTATGCCTTGACTGTCGATACCCGGTCCGAATCCCCGACCCACCAGATGGTCCAGGACGTCGTCGACGGGACGATCGACGTCGGATTCTTGTGGGGCCCAATCGTCGGCTATTACCGCAAGCATGACGATCTGCCGCTGATCCTGGTCCCGCTGAAAGACGAGCCGGGCGCGGCACGCATGGAATATCACATCGCGATGGGGGTTCGAGCAAATGAGCCCGAATGGCGCCGCCGGATCAATGCCGCAATCCTCAAGCGGCAAGGGGACATGACGGCGATCCTGCGCGATTACGGCGTACCGATGCTCAACGAGCAAGGCGAGCTCGCCGCCCAGTGAGGGCGGCACGAGCAACTCTGGGGAGATGGTGGCTGGTTTTCGGGCTGGCAGTCTTCGCAAATCCTTCTGCGAATGCCCGACCGCCTGAGCCCGAAGGCTATCGGATGGACGATTACCGCTCGCCGACCCCGGAGACGGTCACCGGCGCGGTGGTCCTCGACACCGACGCCGCCCATAAACTTTGGGGAAGCGGCGAGGCGGTGTGGATCGATGTGCTTCCGGCACCGCGCCGACCGGCGAACCTTCCGGCCGCGGCGGTGTGGATGCCTCTGCCGCATCGCGACATTCCAGGGAGCCTGTGGCTTCCCGATATCGGCCGCGGCGCGCTCAGCCCCGAGCTGGAAAACTACTTCCGCCGCCACCTCGAGGCGGCTACCGACGACCGTAAAGGTGCCGCAGTCGTGCTTTACTGTTTAGCCGATTGCTGGATGAGCTGGAACGCCGCGAAACGCGCCGCCAGCTGGAGCTACACGCGGGTCTTTTGGTACCCTGATGGAATCGACGGATGGGACGCCGCCAAATTGCCGATGGCCGACGCGGAACCGGCCCCATGAACAAATTGAAAAACGCGCTCGGGGTCGTCCTGGTCATTGTGGCGTCGGCGGTGTCGCCCTGCCGAGCCGCCGATTTGACCGCCGATCAGGTCCGCGAGATGGTGGCTTCGGCAACACTGGCCAAGCCGGCGAACTTCGCGGGAAAATCGCTCGAAAATCTCGATTTGAGCAATGTCGACTTCAAACAGGCGAACCTTTCCGGGACCAATCTTTTTGGCGCAAAGCTTGTGGGCGCGGACCTTTCGGGCGCCAATCTCTCCGGGGCTAAGCTCGACCTCGCCTGGATCATGCGGACGAATTTCACGAATGCCGACCTCTCGCACGCGAGCCTCCTCGGGCTCGTTGTGTCATCGGGTCTGGACATCTCGCCCGCCGAAGCTCCGGTTTTCCGGGGCGCCAATTTGTCGGGCGCGCATATCATCGCCCGGTTGAGCCAGTTCGATTTGAGCGGCGCCAATTTCGCGAATGCCAGAATGGGCGCCGACATGAAAAACCAGTCTATGGGACTGATGCGGGCCGACTTGTCGGGCGCCAATCTGGCGGGCGCAAATTTTTCCAAGGCGGATCTCAGTCGCGCGTTGATGCGGTTTACCAATCTGACCGGAGCCAATCTGAGCGGCGCGAATTTGACGGGGGCCGATCTGTCGGGGGCTGACCTCAACGGCGCCGATCTGACTGGTGCGGATGCCACCGAAGCCGATCTCGGCGGTGCGTTCCTAAAGAATGTTCGAGGCCTCGAAACGGTGAAGGGAGTCACTCCACCAAAGAGGTCGTAGCGCTCATTCGGAAGGTGCCTCCTGCAGTGCCCGCGCCCACGCCCCCAGGCGCGCATCCAGCTCGATCGGGGTCTCGCAGGCGTAACGGATTGTGCGCTGGATCTCCTCGAAATTGCGCGCCGTGAAGTCATGGCGCTGCTGCAGGTCGATGCGCTTGGCGGCGGCTTCGCCTCCAGCGTCGGGCGGGATCGCGTTGAGCTCGGTCGCGAGCCGGGCGACGAGATCGGCCAGCTCATGCTGGCGTCGCCCGATCTCTTTCAGCTCTTCGATGAGGCCGGCGCGTTCCCGATCGGTTTCTTCGAGGAGGCCGTTAAAAACGAGAGCGAGGCGGCGAGGGCGATCATTCGACGCGGTCCGCACAAAGGCGGCAATCTCTGACAGCCCCTCTTGCGTCGAGACCCGCCGCGGCGCGAGGCGTCGGACCAGATCGGCAATCGCGGGGTCGGCACGCCAGTCGGCGAGGCCCTCCAGTGCCGAGCCGCTCCAATACGACGCTGCAGTCAGCTTCGGGACCAACCGCTGCTGACAGGGCCAATTCGGATCTTCCACCCGCGCCGGCGCCGAACGGGCATTTACAGCGGCGGCCAGAGCCAGACCCAGCGTCATCACCCAAAAGGCGAATTTACGACACCCCGTCACTCGGCGGCGCGGCGCGCCATCAGGCCTTTTGCCGGGTCGTAGCCATAGACGGCCATGGTCAGGAAGATTGCGGTTGTGGCGACGAGAACGACTGCCGAGACGGGCTCGAGCTGGCCGTAGAGCGCAAAGCGGATCAGCTCGACGGCGTGGGTGAACGGGTTGATCTCGCAAACATCGTAGAGAAGGAGGCTCGCCTCCTTGACATGCCACAGCGGGTAAAGCGCGGAGGAAGCGAAGAACATCGGAAAAATCACGAAATTCATAACGCTGGCGAAATTCTCCAGTTGGCGGATCGCCGAGGACAGCAGCAACCCCAGCGCTCCCAGCATCAGTCCCGATAAAACGAGCGCGGGCAGCACCGCGATATAGCCGTACCATGGCGGCTCGATCTCCCAGATCAGCGCGATCGCGAGGAAAGCATACGCTTGCAATATCGAGACAATGACACCGGCGAGGAGCTTGGAGGTCAAAAGAAACCAGCGCGGCAGCGGGCTCACCATCAGGATCCGCATGCTCCCCATCTCTCGGTCGTAGACCATCGACAATGAGCTCAGCATGCCGTTGAACATCAAAATCATCGCAATGAGGCCCGGCGCGATATAGACCGGGTAAGGGACATAAGTCTCGTAGGGCGGGATGATCGAAACGCCGAGCACGAAATGGAACCCGGTAGCGAAGATCGCCAGCCACACGAGTGGCCGCACCAGCGCCGAAAAGAAGCGTCCGCGCTGGTTCAGGAAGCGCAGCCATTCACGGTTCGCGATGCCGATGAAACAGCGCAGGTAATGAATCGCTCTCATGCCGCTTCGCGCTCCTGCACCAGCGTTTCGAACACCGCCCGCATTGACGACGCCCGCATCTGTCCGATCAGCTGGGCGGCAGCGCCGTCGGCGAGCACCTCGCCCTTGTGCAACACAATGACGCGCGCGCCCTCCCCGACTTCGTCGATCAGATGCGTCGCCCAAAGGGCGGCAAGGCCTTCGTCTCGACACAGCTGGCGGACATGGTCGAGCATGAATTGCCGGCTGGCGATGTCGAGCCCGACGGTCGGTTCGTCGAGCAACAAAAGATGCGGCTGGTGCAACAAGGCGCGCGCGATTTCGATGCGGCGCCGCTGACCGCCGCTCAGCTGCCGCGTCTTGTCACGGCGTTGGTCGACAAGCCCGACGCGCTCGATCTCGGCTGCGATCCGTCTGGCCGCCTCGCGGCGCGACAAGCCGTGCAAGGCACAGTGGTAATAAAGGTTCTGCTCGACCGAGAGGTCGAGATCGAGGGTCGGCTGCTGAAACACGATCCCCATCTCCCGCAGGCACTCCAACATTCGCTCGCGAATGTCCATGCCGAAGATGCGGATCGTGCCCTCGGACTGGGCGTAGAGCCGGGTGGCAAGCGAGAACAATGTTGTCTTCCCGGCGCCGTTCAGCCCTAGGAGCACGGTAAAGTCACCAGGTGCAATCGAGAACGAGACATCTTTCAAGACCCGCCGCGGCCCGAAGCGGTGCCCAAGCCCCTCGACGGATAGTGCGGGGACGCTGGTCATGATGGCTTCACCTGCTGTCGTTCAGCCTTCTGTCTGTCATTCCCGCGAAAAGGCGTGCGAAGGAACGGGAAATCGGCTGGATCAGCGCAGTGCGTCATTCGAGACGACCGCGGCGCGGTCTCCTCAGGATGAGGCAAATTTCTAAATTCCATCAGTATCTTGGCCTCATCCTGAGGAGCGCCCCGTAGGGCGCGTCTCGAAGAACGCACGATGCTTCTGGGGCCCGATCTTTTGCCATCTCATCGACCATTCGGGGTCCGGCTCACGGGCGGGAGACGACACCCCAGGGAGCCTGGCCGACCGGAACGGATTTGATCACCTTCAGCGATGCGACATCGATCACCGAGATGTCGTTGCTGACCCCGTTCGTCGTGTAGACCCGGCTCTGATCCGGGTTGAAGGCCAGGCTCCATACCCGTTGTCCGACCAGCAGATACTTGAGGACTTCATAGCTCTGCGCGTCGATCACGGCAACGCGGTTGGCGGGCCCGAGTGCGGCAAAGGCGAGCCTGCGGTCGCGGGTGATCGCGATCCCGACCGGCTGGATCGCCTCGGTCGGCACGCCGGGAACGGCGAAGGTGATGCGCTTGACGATCTCGCGTTTTGCGGTGTCGACGACGCTGACTGATCCGCCGATTTCGGCGGAAACCCAGAACTGCGCGCCGTCGGCGGTCCACACGGCGCGCCGCGGGCGGCTGTCGACGAGGATGTTGGCGACGACCTGGCGTGTGGCGGTGTCGATGACATGCGCCATGTTCGTCGTTTCGGAGGTGTTGACGAGGTATCTTCCGTCGGGGCTGATCCCCATCCCTTCCGGCTCGACGCCGACCGGGATCTCGGTGACGACCTCGCCGCGGTCGACGTCGATGAGGGTGACGAGGTTGTCGTCCTCGTTCGCGACATAGAGGAGCTTGCCGGCGGGATCGAGCGCGAAATACTCCGGGTCTGCGCCGCTCGGCAAGGTACGCGCGACCTCGTCGCTGGTGAGGTCGAGCACCTCGATATGGTCGCTGTCGCTGGCGCAGATGTAGAGGGATTTCGCATCTTTCGACAGCAGAATCCCGCGCGGGCGCTGGCCGACCGGGATCGTCTTGACCGGCTCGAGGCTTTTCCCGTCGACGACGGTGATGGTGTTGTCCTTCTCGTTCGAAACGTAGATCGTATCCGCCGCCGCGATCCGGGCCGTGCAGAGGAAGGCGATCGCCACAGCCGCGATCAGCCCATTCGGCATTTCGTCTCGGGCTTGTCGATACCGAGCGTATCGAGCTCGGAGAATTGGTGCAGAAAACCCGGCTGCGGCGATACCGAGACGAGCGAGCGCGCATCGGTAAGCAGCACCGGCTGGCGCAGCTGGCCATCCCAGGATCGGAAGCTGAGACGGGCTCCCTTGTATGCGGCGAGCTCGAACCGGTCGCTGTGCATAAAGGCGAGGATGGCGGCAGGGTCGGCCGATTTCGAGCGCGTCGCCGCTTCGCCGATTGCCCGCACCGCCATCCAAGCGGCGTAATCGCGGTCGGTCATCCAGCGTTTGGCCTGATGCAGGAACCGCTCCTGCAGTTGGGTCGCGCCCCATTGCTCGTGCGGTCGCGCCCAAGCTGTCGGGATAAGGCCTTGAGTGCCGGCCACGGGGCGCGGGTCGAAAGTGCGGTAAGGCAGCTCGTCGCCGAACTCATCCTCCTCGTCGGCGACAATGAGAACGTCGTAGCTGATGCCCTGTGTAAAGCGCGCGACTTCCGCCTGGATCGCAAAATGGCCGGTATCGGTCCGCCGCGCCCCCGGCACAAACGTCCAGGGTTTTTCCTGCACGATCCGCGCCTGGAATTTCAGCGCCGCATGGCGAATGTCGCCCGCGAATTCGCGATCGCCGTCACCACGGCCCACGACGAGCAAAAGGCTTTGCCAGCGCTTGGCGACCAGGTATTGGACCAGCGCGTCGGCGAGCATCGCCCGGCTCGGCAGCAAATGCAGCGTGTTGGCGCGGCAATCCTCGCCGCGCAGGCGATCGTCCGTAGAGCCGGCATCGAAGAACGTAACCCCCGCGGCCTCCGGCATCCCGGCCACCGACAGCAGCTCCGGCGCCGCCAAATCGGTCACGACAAGCCGGATGCCCTTCGCCGCCAGCTCGCCGAGGCCCGCGGCGACATCGCCGTCCGCCGGCACGATCGCCTCGGTCAGAGTGAACGACTGGTCAGTAAAATGGCCGGTTGTTTCGTTGTCGGCAATGCCGAGCCGCGCGCCTTGGATGCCTTCATCCTGCGGCGGCTGGTCGAGATAGGAGAGCGGCAAGGTCCGCTTCACCGCCCGCGACAACCACCCGATCTGCACCGCTTGCTCACCGGCACGGCTAGCCGTTGGCGCCAAGGCCGCGGCTATGCTGAAAATCACGAGCAACAGTCCGATTTCGCGCCAAGCCCTCATCGGCGCTGTTTTGCCTCCCGAGTGTAATCGTCGCCCCCGCAAAAGCGGGGGTCCAGAGCCTGCCCCTGGCTTGAACAGGGGGAAGCGACGAGAGCCGCTGCTCTGGGTTCCCGCTTTCGCGGGAATGACGAAGAAAAGCTGCTACCGAGCTGATCTTGCTCACTTCAGAGTCTCGAGGTAGGCGATGACGTCTTGCCGTTCCTTCTCGTCCTTTATGCCGGGGAAGATCATTTTCGTTCCCGGCACCGTCGCGCGCGGATCGGCCAGATAGGTCTCGAGAGTCTGCGGGTCCCAGGTATGGTCGAATTTTTTCATCGCTTCGGAGTAATTGAAATTTTCCAGGCTCGCAGATTTGCGGCCAACAATGCCGAACAGGCTGGGGCCGACCTTGTTCTTCCCCGCCTCGGTGGTATGGCAGAGCGCGCATTTTTTGAATTCTACCTTGCCGGCTTCGACATCGGCGGCCGCAGCGGTGCAAGTCGCGAAGAACGGCAGCAGAATACCCAAGCCGAGGTATGAGATCGGCAACCGCATCCTTCCTCCCGGGCGCCAGTTTCACCATAGATCGTTCGCTTTATCCTCATCGCGGGGTTCGGCGCAAACAAGTATTCAATGAGCACCGCAGACGCTCCGACCCGCCGCGCTCAGATGTGCCACAATCTACCGTTGTGTCAGCTTCAGGCCGTTGCTGTATCTGCAGCAAATCTGCAGCAAAACGTCGCGTTCTGGTTGTAATTACAGATCCTTCGCAGCACCCTCCGTTCTCGAGCGGGACGCACCACCGAGTATGCATGTCATTCAGGCAATTTTTTGGTCGCGGTTATCGCAACCGAGCTGGCGCCCCGGCTCTTGTCGTCGATCGCTGGCAAATGCGATAAGCCGCGCTGCATTAATATCGGTCGCGTCAACCCGAACCTAGGGAGGAGATCGTGGAGACACGCGCTGCTGTCGCTTTCAAGGCCGGTGAGCCGCTCAAGATTGAGAAGGTTCAGCTCGACGGACCCAAAGACGGCGAGGTGCTCGTCGAGATCAAGGCAACCGGAATCTGCCATACCGACGAGTTCACACGGTCCGGGGGCGACCCGGAGGGCCTCTTTCCCGCGATCCTCGGCCACGAGGGGGCGGGCATCGTCGTCGATGTCGGGCGCGGCGTGACGAGCGTCGCCAAAGGCGACCACGTCATCCCGCTCTACACCCCGGAATGCCGTCAGTGCGAATATTGCCTGTCACGCAAGACCAATCTCTGCGTCGCGATCCGCGCCACGCAAGGCCAAGGCGTGATGCCCGACGGCACCAGCCGGTTCTCGCTCGGCGGCAGCAAGATCCATCATTACATGGGCACCTCGACCTTCTCGAACTTCACCGTATTGCCGGAGATTGCGGTGGCAAAGATCCGCGAGGACGCGCCATTCGACAAGGTCTGCTACATCGGCTGCGGGGTCACCACCGGGATTGGGGCGGTGATCAACACGGCGAAGGTCGAGCCCGGTTCCAACGTCGTCGTTTTCGGTCTGGGCGGCATCGGGCTCAATGTCATCCAGGGTGCCCGTATGGCCGGGGCCGACATGATCGTCGGCGTCGATCTCAACCCAAAGCGGCGGGAAATGGCCGAGAAATTCGGGATGACGCATTTCGTCAACCCGAAGGAGGTTCAGGGTGACCTCGTTCCTCATCTCGTAAACCTGACGAAAGGCGGCGCCGATTACAGCTTCGAGTGCATCGGCAATGTCAACGTCATGCGCCAGGCGCTCGAATGCGCGCACCGCGGCTGGGGGGTCAGCGTGATTATCGGCGTTGCCGGCGCCGGCCAAGAACTTTCGACGCGGCCCTTCCAGCTGGTCACTGGCCGCGTCTGGAAGGGGACCGCCTTCGGCGGCGCGCGGGGCCGGACGGACGTGCCGAAGATCGTCGACTGGTACATGGAAGGCAAAATCAACATCGACGATCTGATCACGCATAAGATGGCGCTCGACGACATCAACAAGGGCTTTGATCTGATGCATGCGGGCGAATCAATCCGCAGCGTCGTCGTCTACTGAACTCATGGGAGCGGCAACTCATCGAAAAGCAACCCTCACCCACCAAGCCCTGCGGGCTTGGCCCCCCTCTCCCGCAGTGCGGGCGAGGAGCTTGGCGTTGAAATTCGTCGTAGTTAGCCCCTCTCCCGCACTGCGGGAGAGGGTGCCGAGCGCAGCGAGGCGGGTGAGGGGGCTGCGGTCAGCCCCGGTAAAGCCGATCAGGCTCGGCGGCCCCAGGCCAGAAAGCCGTCGTTTTTGAAGCCGGGTTTGCCGTAGGCGAGAGGGCTGCCTGCCAGCGTTTCGACGCGGCCTCCGGCAGCTTCGAGAATGGCTTGCCCGGCAGCCGTGTCCCACTCCATCGTCGTGCCGAAACGCGGGTAGAGGTCAGCCTCACCGGCGGCGATGACACCGAATTTCAGGGCGCTGCCACAGCTCTTGCGTGCCCGCACCGGATAATCCTGCAGGAACTCGGCGAGGCGCCGGCTGTTCTCGTGCGACCGGCTGTGGATGACGACGAGCCCGTCCTCGGGTGCGCGTGCATGGATCAGCTCTGGGGCACTATTACCGCGGCGGCGGCTCGCAGTGCCCGAACCACATGCGGCATAGGTCAGACCGACTGCCGGCCCGTGCACGACGCCGAGGACCGGCCGCCCTTCCTCGACAAGCGCGATCAGCACCGCGAAATCGCCGTTCCGTGCGATGAACTCTCGAGTGCCATCGAGCGGATCGATGGCCCAGAAGCGATCGCAGCAAGGCGGTGTTCCCTCGGCCTCGCATAATTCTTCGGCAACGCAAGGAATGTCGGGAAAGGCTGACATCAGCCGGTCGATAATGATCCGCTCGGCGGCCAGATCGGCTTCGGTCACCGGGGTCTTATCGGTCTTATGGTGAACGTCGAATTCTTCTGCATAGACTTTGAGGATCGCCTCGCCGGCGGCGACTGCCGTCCGGCATACGATGTCGAGCATTTCTCGGCGATCGTGGGTCATGCCGCTTTCCGCTGCTCGGCGCCATGGATCGCCTGCCAAACGCGCTCGGGGGTCAGCGGCATGTCGAGGTGCGCGATGCCGAGCTCGGCCAGCGCGTCCACCACTGCGTTGACCAGGGCGGGCGGGGCGCCGATCGCCCCGGCCTCGCCGGCGCCCTTGACGCCGAGCGGGTTGGTGCGGCACGGCACGATGTTGTAGGCGAACTCGATCGCCGGCAGGTCCTCGGCGCGGGCGATGCAGTAATCGGTCAGCGAGCCGGTCAGGAGCTGCCCGGTTTCGGGGTCGAAGACGGTTCGTTCGAGCATCGCCTGGCCGACCCCTTGCGCAACCCCGCCCTGGACCTGCCCGGCGAGCAGCAGCGGATTGATGACCGTACCGAAATCATCGACCACGAGATAGCGCAAGATATCGATATGACCGGTCTCGGGCTCGATCTCGACCTCGCAGACATGACAGCCATTGGGGAAGGTCGGCTGCGGCGGCGTGAAATGGCCGCTCTCGTCGAAGCCGGGCTCGACGCCGGGCGCCTGCCGCGCCGGATCGAATGCGGCGCGCGCCACCTCCTCGATGCCGAGCCGGCGATCGGTTCCGGCCACCGAGAACGTGCCGTCGGCGAATTCGACATCGTCCTCGGCCGCTTCGAAGAGGTGTGCGGCGATGCGGCGCCCCTTCGCGATCAGCTTGTCGGCGGCTTGGACGAGGGACGCGCCGCCGACCGGGATCGAGCGCGAGCCGCCGGTGCCGCGGCCAAACGAGATCGCCGCGGTGTCGCCCTGTAATACCCGCACCTTGCCGGGGTCGATGCCGAGACGCTCGGAGGCGAGCTGGGTATAGGCGGTCTGATGCCCCTGTCCGGAGGACTGCGTCCCCATCAGGATCGTCAGGGTGCCGCTCTGATCGAAGCGCAATTCGGCGAATTCGTCGGGCGGAAACCCCGATTGCTCGATATAGACGGCGTGGCCGAGCCCGCGATAATGGCCGCGCGCCCGCGCCTCGGCGCGCCTTGCAACAAACCCGGCGAGGTCGGCGGCGGCGAGCGTCTGGTCCAGATTGCGGGCGAACTCGCCGCTGTCATAGTTGAGCCCGAGCGGGGTCTGGTAGGGCATCGCCTCCGGCTTGACGAAATTGCGCCGGCGCAGCTCCTCGGCCGGCACGCCGAGCTGACGCGCGGCATAGTCGACCAGCCGTTCGATGGCATAGGCGGCTTCCGGACGGCCGGCGCCGCGATAGGCGTCGACCGGCACCGTGTTGGTGAACACACCCTTGACCCCGACATGGATCGCCGGGATCGCGTAGACGCCGCTGTGCATGACTGCCCCCGAGGCGGTCGGGATCTCGGGCGCGAAGTTCGAAAGATAGGCGCCCATATTGGCGACGAGCCCGACATCGAGCGCCTCGAACCGCAATTCCTCATCGAGCGCCAGTTCGAGGCGGGTGACGTTGTCGCGCCCTTGCGTATCGGTAATGAAGGCGTCGGCCCGGTCCGGCGTCCATTTGACCGGCCGGCCGACTTTCTTCGCGGTCCACAGCACGAGGATGTGCTCGGGATAAAGAAACAATTTCATGCCGAAACCGCCGCCGACATCCCGCGTCACGACCCGGATGCGGTTCTCCGGGATTTTGAACACGCTGTCGGCGAGCAGGTTGCGCAAAAAATGCGAGCCCTGCGTCGAGCTCCACAATGTGTAGGAATTCCTCGCCCGGATCGTATTCGCCGATAGCGCCGCGCGGCTCCATCGAATTGACGACGACCCGGTTGTTGACGAGCTCAAGGGCGATGCGGTGCCGCGCCCCGGCCAACGCCCGCTCGACCGCCGCCCGGTCGCCGACCTCCCAATCGAAGCACAGATTGCCCGCGGCTTCGTCCCACACCTGCGGCTGCCCAGAGTCGAGGGCGTGCGCGGTGTCGACTGATGCGGGGAGCGGTTCATAATCGACCGCGATCAACTCGGCCGCGTCACGCGCCGCGGCAGCGCTCTCTGCCACGACCATCGCGACCGTGTCGCCGACATGCCGCACACGGCCGCGGGCGATAGCCGGATGCGGTGGCAGCACAGAAGGCGTTCCGTCGCGGTTGGTCACCGCGCTGAGACAAGGGATCGTGCCGATCCCGTCGCGCGCGAGGTCTTCTCCGGTGAAGATGGCGATTACACCGGGGGCAGAAAGCGCCGCCGCCGCATCGATCGCGGCGATGCGCGCATGGGCATGCGGCGAGCGCAGCATGAAAGCATGGGTCTGGCGGGGCAGCTGGATGTCGTCGACATAGTTGCCGTGACCGGTGATGAACCGCCGGTCCTCGACGCGGCGCATCGGCTGACCGATGCCGAATTGATTCATAGGATACCTCAGCCCGATTTGACTTCCTCCAGCGCTCTCAACGCTGGCTCCGGGATGCGATCGAGGATGCGCAACAGCGTCTGGATCGCGGGATCGGTCGGTGACCCTACGCGCTCCCAATCTCGGACCGTTGAGATTGGGATCGACAACTTCTCGGAAAACTCCCGCTGGGTCAGGCCGAGCCTGCGACGCACATCGCGAACGCGAAGCAGTTCGGGAAGCGCTTCCGTTGACGGGGCGAGGTCAGGATTCTCAGCAATTTGGCGTTCGATCTCAGAGTCGGATGTACCGTCGATCTTCGGGAGGTCGGCGAAGCCACGCTCGGCCTCGGCCTGTTCGAGAGACTTGCGAGTGATCATCAAAACCTCTCTTTCGATCGTGCAACCCGCGCGGAGATGATCCTGTACACGTTGTTTCTCCGCGTATAGACGATGGTGATGAACCGCCCTTCGACTTGGCCGGTCGCGACGATGCGTTGCTCGTTCCAGGGCCGCGGGTCGACGTGCTCTCGAACCGTACCGGCAAAGATGCGCACGGCAAAAGTAAAATCAAAGCCATGTTTTGTGCGGTTCGCCGAGCTTTTCGTTTCGTCCCACTCGAATTCCATCGATCTGTTCCGCGATCAACGCCGGATCGGACAGTAGCAGCCGGGAACAGGCTGACCGGTAGCAGAACGTGCCCGCTACAACCGCAATCATCGAGACCGATATCCCTGCACGGCTCGACCGGTTGCCGTGGACGCGATTTCACACTCTGGTCGTCGTCGCGCTCGGCATTACCTGGGTTCTCGACGGGCTAGAGGTGACCGTCGCCGGCTCGATCGCCGGCGCTCTGCAGGAAAGCCCGGTATTGCATTTCACCGCGGCCGAAGTCGGGCTCGTCGGCAGCGCCTATCTGATCGGCGCGGTCATCGGCGCGGTGCTGTTCGGCTACCTGACCGACCGGTTCGGCCGCAAGCGGCTTTTCATGGTGACCTTGGGGATATACCTGACGGCGACGGCGGCGACCGCAATATCCTGGGATTTCTGGAGCTTCGCCGTGTTCCGCGCTCTGACCGGGGCCGGCATCGGCGGCGAGTACACCGCGATCAACTCGGCGATCCAGGAACTGATACCGGCGCGGTTTCGCGGCCGCACCGATCTGGCGATCAACGGCAGCTTCTGGCTCGGCGCGGCACTGGGCGCAGGCGGCGCCATCGCCTTTCTGCAGCCTGGCCTGCTGCCGGCCGATTGGGGCTGGCGCGCTGCGTTCGGCATCGGTGCGGTCCTCGGGCTGTTCATCCTCGGCTTGCGGCAGTTCATTCCGGAAAGCCCGCGCTGGCTGATCCTGCACGCCCGCGCCGAAGAGGCGGAAAACGTGACCAGGGACATCGAGCGGCGGGTCGCGCATGCCGCCGAGACCGGATTGCCGGAGACCGCAGGGCGGACGGATTCGGCTCGCCGCCAGCTCGCACACGCCGATTGCACGCATGGTCCTCGCGATCGTGCGCGACTATCCGCAGCGCGCTGTTCTCGGCCTCGTGCTGATGGGCTCGCAGGCGTTTTTCTACAACGCCGTCTTCTTCACCTACGCACTCGTCCTGACGAAATTCTTTGGCGTGCCGTCGAGCTCGGTCGGCTGGTACATTTTGCCGTTCGCGCTCGGCAATTTTTGCGGCCCGCTGCTGCTCGGGCCCCTCTTCGATCGCATCGGGCGCAAGCCGATGATCGCCTCGACCTATGCGATCTCCGGCGTGCTGTTGGCGATCGTCGGCTATTTCTTCCGCGAAGGCGTCCTCGACGCCGCACAACTGACCGTGTGCTGGACGGGCATTTTCTTTTTCGCCTCGGCGGCGGCGAGCGCGGCTTACCTGACGGTCAGCGAGAGCTTTCCGATCGAAGCCAGGGCATTGGCGATCGCCTTCTTCTATGCGGTCGGCACCGCACTTGGCGGAGTGGTCGCGCCTTGGCTCTTTGGCACCCTGGTTGCTTCGGGGGAGCGCAGCGCCGTGTTCAACGGTTATCTCCTCGGCGCCGGCTTGATGGTCGCGGCGGCGCTGACCGAACTCGCGATCGGCGTCAAAGCCGAGCGCCAGCCGCTGGAAAGCGTGGCCCGCCCTCTCTCGGCCGTCGGCGATTAGGCGAAGGCCGGCGCGACTTCGGTCATGAAGCGCGCCATCTCGTCCTTGACTTGCGCGTGCGGCTTTAGGCCGACGTTGAAGTAGAGGATGACTTCGTCGAAACCGGCGGCCTCGACCTTTTTCAAGGTGTCGGTGATCTGCGCCGGCGAGCCGAGCAACACCGAATTCTCGGTCAGGTCCGCGGGGCGCACATTGCGCAGCCGGTCGACCATTGCGATGAAATAGCGATAGCTCGGCGGCGCGGTTTTCGGATCGCCCGGAAAGGCGGCGATCACGCATTCCTTGTAATAGCGGATCTGCCGGGCCCGCGCCGCCTCTTCCTCGCTTTTCGTGTCGGCGAAATGAATGAAATAGCTGCACATCAGCCGGCCCGGCGCGCCGATCATGCCGAGCGCAGGTCTGGTGATAGAGCTCGGCGACTTGCCGCAGCCCGCCATAGGTCATCGCCGCCGCGAAAGGGCGCGACGATGAGACCGCAGCCGAGCCTGCCGGCGAGTTCGATCGAGGGCTGCGAGAACGAGGCGACATAGGCCGGCAGCGGGCGCTGCACCGGTTTGGGAGTGATCGCGACGTCGTCGAACCGGTAATGCCTGCCGTGGTGCGAGATCGGCCGGTCGGCCGACCATAGACGGCGGACCACCTCCATCCCTTCTTCGAAGATCTCCTGATTATTCTCGAACGAGACGTTCAACGGCAGATACTCGCGCCGGTCATAGCCGCGGCCGGCGGCGAAATCGACCCGGCCGCCGGAGAGCAGGTCCAATGTCGCCCACTGCTCGGCGACCCGGATCGGATGATGCAGCGGCAACACGGTGACGGCGGGCGCAAGGCGGATGCGTTTCGTCCGAGCCGCGACATTGGCCAGCACCAGATCGGGGCAGGAAAGCACGCCGAGCGTGCTGAAATGATGCTCGCCGATCCACGCGGAATGGAGACCGACCTCCTCGGCGTAAACCGCCTCGTCGAGGATATCGGCGACGAACTGGTTGGCCTCGCGACGTTTGCTTTCGTAGTGGTTGTCGCTCAGCGTGAAATAGCCAAATTGCATTTACCCCTCCCGTCCCGCCGAACATGCGCCCGACTACGGGTGCGTTCAAGCGCGCGCCGCGAACCGACAACGGCGAGTTGTATCGCGTATCGAGCGTTGCTGCATCTGCAGCAAATCAGCAGCAAAACCTCGCCTGAAGGTTGTAGGTACGCCGCCTTCCTCCGGCAGGCTTGGTGCACGCCCATCAACTACTGCCGCTCCTCCGAGCAACTGGGGTCCATTCCCGACGTGCCATCGACAGAGAGCATACGATGAGAATAAGGCAATTTTTGGTCATCGTCATCGCAACGAAGAGATCGCTCCCGGTCGAGCTTCGAATCGATGGCGGGCTGCTCAGGTCAGCACAGTACGCAGCGCCGTGATCGAGGGGATGAAGAAATAGGCAGCGGCCGTGAGCTTTACGAATTGTTCGGGGATGACGAGTGTCGTCCGCCGACTGCCGGCGGGATAGTTCGGATAGGGCTCGTCCACCTCACGGGCGCCGCCGCCGGGCGCCTGCCCGATGATCGGGTCGAACCCAGGCGTGACAACCCCGCCCCCGCCTGGACGCTCCTTGCCGGACACAAAATCGGGGTTGTTTGCGTAGCGCCGCTGAATAAACTCGAACTGCCGTTCGATCGAGGTCTGGTAGCACACGAACATCAGCCCCCGGCTGTGTTTCGTTGTCGTTTCTCCTGGCGCCACCTCGGGACCGAACGGGATGCCGGCGCGGATGATGCGATGCCGCTGCGCCTCCGCCAGGGCCACGTCGTCGCGCGGATAGACTTTGCGGATATGGGCCGCATAGGGGCATTTCCGTTGGGAGGCATCATCGCCAAACCCGAAATCACTGTTGCGGCTGTCGTCGCTCCCGTGCCCCGGATTGTCGCGGAGCGGTGCTAGTTCTAACGGGGCGCCGCTCTTCCAGCGGCCGACCATCCGAGCTGCCAGCAGCTCAGGGTCCATCCCCAGTCGTGCCGCCCTATCTGCAACGAACTTGCGAAACTCGGGTACTCTCTGTTCCAGGCGTCTGAACGCCATAAACGAACCATTGCGCATCCACGGCGCCGCCATGTCAGGGGGCGGGCCCTCTTTGACCGGGTCGTCGGGGTGCTGGCCGGGATAGCCGAATGCGAATTCGCCTGGCCATAGCAGATCCTGGCCGGGCAGCCCGTGATCGGGTCGGTAGATCGGCTTCGACGGCCGCGTCAGTCCGCGGACGCCGGGTTGTGAAATCCCGTCGAGAAATCCGAAATGCTCATGCCCGCGCTCGGCCCCTGGCCTCGTATTTCCCAACTCGGAATATACGGTTTTAACAGAGCTGCTAAATAATCTAAGGATCTCCGCAGATTGAGACGTAACAGACGACCGATAGCGACCGGTAATTAAGAAGACGCCATCGATACGGTCCGAAACGAACTTCTCTACCCAGGTCGGGCAAGGTGGATCGTTTAAAATCTCGATTGTGCGCCGATCAGCGGCGCCCCTCTCAAAAGCCGGATCGAATTTTAGGCCTTGAGTACCAATAAGCTGCGACAAGCCGTCTCTGGTAAAACCGACGTTCAAGCTTATAAACTCGTCGAGTACTTTCTGCCCTATCTCCTTACTATGATGAATCGTCAACTCCCGTTGTTGGGCTTGTTGTGCAGTCGTAATTCTACCGACGACATGACGCTTTACTAATTCCTTGAAGGAGTAGCTATCAACGATCTTAAAAAAAACGAAATTCTCGACCTCTTTTTGGAGGCGTACAAGAATATCGCCCTGGATTTCCCCGAAATCGAGAACTAGTTTAGCCATGCCTACGGCCTTCAAGGGACAGTAAAATGGTCTTCCGGTCGAGGGCGCCAGCGCGTTGACTGGCGCCGTCGCACGGCTCAGTTCCCGAGGCTGCCATCCGGCGTCCTCGGGTATGGGAATCACCCGGGCGGCCGATAGGCTAGGGGCCGTTCCCGCCGGCGTAGCCGATCAGTAGATGCTGGGTGGCGAAAACCGGGAGAAAGTTGCCATCCTTGTCGCAGAGCGGACAGCGATATGGAATTAGGAGGGCTCTGTTGACCCTGTAGCTTTGCCCTCGAAAAAGCCACTCCCCCGCGTAATTCTCTACTTGGACCTGGAAGCGACCCAGGTTTTCGGGGGCAGCGGGCCGAATGTCTGCTAATTGCTGCACGTTTGGGGGTGCGTCGGGGCCGATGTGCATCGTTCCGGATTTACCGCGCCCGTACGGGTTGCACATCCGAATTAGTGTCCCGAGATCGTATTCGATAGACATTTCTTGCCCTCCTCTCTACGGTTTAAGTTGCTGCTATCTCGACTATTCTCCTCATCCGATTTACTGCCTCCTTTCCGTAGCAAGTGTTCCCGAGATCAAATTGAAGCTTGAGCAAACGATGAGCTACGGTACTGCTAGCGGCCATTCATGTGAGCTAGTTCACACAATCGAAAATTTTTCGAAAATTTTCCCAGAACGATATGACAGGTAGCGGGGCTCGCGTTGGAGCCGCGAGCGCGTGCTCAAAACCGAACCAAGCTCACAGCCCTTGCTAACCCACCGGCGGGATCTTGCTTGAATTGCAGCGGTAGAACATTAGTCCCGTTTTGCGAGCAGGGGGATCGGCGAACCGCGATCGAGCGCAGCGATCGCTCCCTCTACTCGGGCGGGCTCATCCAGCGTACCGAGTGCCTGAAAGGTCACGTAGGCCTGATTTAGTAGCCGACGCGCCGAATCAATGTCTCCAACATCCTGACGCAATGCCGCGCGTGTCACCATCGCTTTGGCGAGATCATTCCGTGCGTCGACATCTCCTAAAATCCGCATCGCGGTCTCGACGTAGTCATGGGCAGCCGCTGGCTCTTCGGCGGCAAGGCATTCCCCCATCAACCAAGCGGCTAGACCCTCGCAATGAAGGTAGCCCATCCTCCGGCTAGTGCAGAGGACGTCATCGATTAGCGGTCGGGCGCTCGCGGGATCGCCCAACCGCAGGTAGCCTTCGGCGAGCCATAGGGCGTACCGTAAGAACGCATAACGATGGTCTGAACGGCGGAACCAGGCGACAACTTCGCTCAGCTCGGCCACACCGGCCTCGACCCGACCCGCCTTGATGTCCGCGTAGCCCACGGCTGCTTTCGCCATCATGGCATCGCGCGGGATCGGCGCTAATGCAAGCGCCTCGTTGCAGTGCTCCAGCCCGTGTTCGAGATCGCCTTGTTGAATATAGGTCGATCCCATGCGCCACAGGCTGAGCGCCTGGACCGACTTGAAGCGCGGATCATTGACTGACAAGGAATGCTCAAGTGCGCGACGACTATATTTTAGGCTCGCCTCCCACTCGCCGAGATAATTGGAAGCCATGACTAGAAACCATAACGTCCGAGAGGCCCACCAGAGATCACCTCGCGCTTCGAAATTGGCAAGGGCACGTTCGCCGGTCTCCACCGCATCATGAAGTCTACCGGCTACAACATAAACCTGGGCCAGGCATGACTCTGCAAGCGCAACTATTTCGACTAGACCCGAGCCGGATGCGATCTTCGCTGCCCGGCGGCAATGCTCGATCGCCACTTCCGGCCGTCCTCCTCCGACACTATGCTGTAGCCCGATCCAGTAATGCCACGCAGCGCGACGGCGCGGGTCATCAACTGCGTCGATAATGTCACGAATTGACTGCAGGCTCTCGATGTTGTCTGTGTACTGGCCCAACGCATACTTGGCTTCGGCCTGTTTTAGCACCGCATCTATGCGGCGCAGTCGGTTCGCCGAAATGTCGGGCATCGTATCAAGGCAGCGGAGCGCGTCGTTGAAATACGTCAACGCTTCGGCATTGGCCCAGCGGCCGTGGGCTTTTTCCGCGGCTAATACTGCGTAATCGACTGACTTTTCAGCATCATCGCTACGGATGAAATGAAGCGCCAGCAGTTCCGCCACTTCTTCGGTGCGGCCGGTGTAAAGGTGCTCGAGCGCGTGTCCAATAACGCCGTGCCAATTGCGGCGGTGACGTCCGAGGAGACTACCGTAGGCAGCTTCCTGCGTCAGGGCGTGGCGGAAAACATAGGCCGTACCCTCCGGTTCCACTCGCTCGTAGATGAAATCGAGACGGATCAGTTCCCGAAGCTGAGCTTCGAGCGACCTCGACCCCTTCCATACCGCACTCAACAGACGAGACGAAAATTCCCGGCCGATCATCGCGGTAGTCTGGAGAAGCTCGCTTCGTTTGAACCGGTAATCGATCGATGCTCGCCATCATCACGTCATGGATCGTATCGGCACCATGAGGTCCAATCGACGGCCTTTGGCCTCACCTGCGTACAGCGCCAGCTGCTCGAGAAAGAACGGGTTGCCATCGGCTTTTGCGACGATTTCCTCCGTCACCAGGTCGACGAGGCGCTCCGTATTGAGCACCGACCGAACCACTTGGAGGCTATCGTCGCGCGATAGCGGTTGTAATGGCGTCTGCCCCGCATACGACTTGTCTATCCACGGGGGGAGGTACCCAGGGCGATAGGTGCCCAGCAGGAGGATGCGGGCGTCGGGAGTACTCCCGGCCAAGAAGCCGAGGAACTCTTCCGATATCTTATCGATCCAGTGAAGGTCCTCGATCACGAGAACCAGAGCGCGTCGGAGACTGCTCTTGATACTAATTTGACGGAAGAATCTCGAATGCTTTTGCTTTCACGGCCTCGGGATTTAGCAACGTCGGCGAAGCAGCGCAGATCCTTGATGCCCAGAAGATGGAGAAGGATGGGGCTGTCCTGCTTCCGCGTCCATTTCCAACTCTTGCAGAGCCAACCCGCACTTTCTCAGTGATTATTTCGGGGGTGTCGGTCTCGACAATCCCGCAATTGCTGCGCAGCAGATCGAGGAGCAGCCAATACGGAATTGCAGTGCCGTACGAAACACACCGGCCCTCAACCCAAGTGACGCGTCCATCCTCGAGGTCCCGGCGGAACTCGGCGAGGAGTCGAGACTTGCCGATGCCGGCCTCGCCGACGATGCCGACCGCTTGGCTGTGACCGTTTTCGACCAGGTCGGAGGAAATTGTGCAGGATGGCGCGCTCGCTCTCGCGATCGACAAATGTCGTCGTGTGAGCCGCGGCCGTCTCGCGCAGCCCTGAGCGGCGATGGGAAACGCCCAGCAGGCGATAGGCCGAGACCGGCTCACCTTTGCCCTTGAGAGCGACCGGCCCGACCGGTTCGACGCGCGCATAGCCTTGCGCCAGCCGGCGCGTCGTCTCGCTCAACAGAATGGTTCCGGGCTCGGCTGCTTCCTGCAACCGGGCGGCGACATTCGCCGTGTCACCGATCGCCGTCGCATCCATTCGCAGACTGTCGCTGACAGGGCCAAAAACGACCGGCCCGGTATGGACGCCCATCCGCACCGGCAGATCCATCGCAGGGGTATCGGTAGTGTCGGGATGGCCGGTGAGAGCGCGCTGGATCGCGATCGCGGCCAGCAGAGCGCGCCGCACATGGTCTTCCTGCGTGACGGGCGCGCCGAACAGCGCCATGAAGCCGTCGCCGGTAAATTGCGGCGCCGTGCCGCCATAGCGATGCACCTCGGCAAGGCTCTTTTCGAGAAATGAGCTGACGAGGTCACGCATCGCTTCGGGCCCCAATCGCTCGGTCAAAGGTGTGGAACCGACGATGTCGCAGAACAGCACCGTGACTTGTTTCATCTCGCCAGGAAGCGCGTTTCCGGCGTTCGAGGCCTTGGCCACGGCGGGTTTGGGTATAAAGGCCTCGGGCGAGACGCTATCCTGCAGCCCCGGGCGGTCGAGCGGCGCACCGCAGTGTCCGCAAAATCGGTGTTCGGGAGGGTTGCCAGAGCCGCAAGAGAGACAGGCGACGCCGAGTGCCGCGCCGCACTGTCCGCAGAACCTCATACCGGCAGGGTTTTCGGCGCTACACCGAGGGCACCTCATACCGGGCCTGTCCTATTGGCATCAGCATACCCGCTCCGGCATTTTCTGCGACGGCGAGCGCGAACGAGTCCGCTCTTCACAAAGGCGATGGAGAGATTGGCTGCATCGCGGTCGTACGTGCTTCGAGACGCGCCCTGAGGGCGCTCCTCAGCATGAGGGAAGCCCTTGATGGCAATAAGAAAGCTCCTCATCCTGAGGAGACCGCGAAGCGGACGTCTCGGAGGACGCACCGCAGTCTAAGCCCGGGCCCACAACTCTGCCGTCGCGAGGCGGGCACCTTCCGCCAATGCCGCCAATTTTGCCCAGACGACGGTCGGATGGACCTCGCAGGAGGTCGAGAAGCTGGCGAAGCCGCAATCGGCGCCGGCGATCACGTTTTCGCGCCCGACCACACCGGCAAAGCGCGCCACGCGCTGGGCAATTGTTTCGGGATGCTCGACCAGATTGGAGGCATGGGTGACGATGCCGGGGATCAATGCCTTGCCTTCGGGCAGCTTGACGGTTTCCCAGACCCGCCATTCGTGCTCGTGCCGCGGGTTGGCGGCTTCGAACGAATAGGCGCCGGCCCGTACCTGCAGCATGACGTCGACAATGTGCTTCAATTCCATGTCGTGCACTCGCGGGCCCATGTTGATGCTGTAGCAGGTGTGATATCGGACCCGCTCCGCCGGGATGCCGCGCAGCGCGTGGTTCAGCAGCTCGACACTGGCGCTCGCCCATCTGCGGCACTCGGCGAGGTCGATCTCCGGATGCATGGCCCAATGGCTCGCCAGCTGCGGATCATCGATCTGCAGGACGAGGTCGGCATCCACGATCGCCCGGTACTCCTCGTGAAGCGCGTCGGCAATGGCGATGCGGAACTCTTCGTCGGTTTTGTAATACTCGTTGGTGTTCCAATTGGCGAGATTGGTCGGGGATACCGCCGGCATGAAGGCTTCCTCGCAAGTCACTGCGGTGAGGGCGGCCTTCAGATTGCCGATGTCGCGCTGCAGCGCATCCCGCCCCCGATAGCCGATCGGCCCGGTGCACACCCATTGCGTCGGCGGGTTCCTCCCGGCCGCTCCCGGCATTTGCGAGGCCCATTGGTAATACTCCGGAAACGCCAAATATTCCCGCGATTGGGCCCAGTTGCTGCCGCGGCCGGCGCTCTTGCGCGGCTCGATGCCGGCAAGGCGTTCGTTGACATAGGGGATGAAGCCGAAACGCCCCATCTCGCCGTCGGCGACGATGTCGATGCCGCTTTCGGCCTGCTTGCGAACCACTTCGGCGACCGCGCTGGCGACGCGGCGCGCAAAGGCGTCAGCGTCGAGCGGCTCGCCACGCTCCTTGGCCTGGATCATTTGCAACAGATCGGGCGGCCTGGGCAGGCTACCGACATGGGTGGTGAGTACTCGCTGCGTGCTTCGCTTCATCGTGCCCTCCCGTCTGGCCGGAGAGCGTAGCGCGAAACTCGGATCAGGTCAGCACCGTGCGCAGTGCCGAGATCGACGGCATGAAGAAATAACCTGCGGCGGTCAGCAGGATGAACTGCTGCGGCATTTCAAGAGTCGTCCGGCGGTTCCCGGCCGGGTAGTTCGGATAGGGCTCGTCCATTTCGCGCGCGCCCTCACCGGCAGCCTGGCCGATGATCGGGTCGAACCCAGGGGTCACCGGCGCACCGCTGCCCGGCCGCACCTTGCCCGAGACGAAGCCGGGGTCGTTTGCATGGCTGCGCTGGATGTACTCGAACTGCCGCTCGATCGAGGTCTGATAGCAGACGAACATCAATCCCCGGCTGTGCGATGTCGTCGTCTCACCGGACGCCACCTCGGGACCGAACGTGATGCCGGCGCGCAGAATACGGTGCCTCTGCGCTTCTGCTTCGCCGCCCGGAGCGTCGTCGCGCGGATAGGCCTTGCGAATATGCGCCGCGTACGGACATCTGCGCTGGAACGGGTCGTCGCCATAGTCGAAGTCGTTGTTGCGCATGGCGTCGCGCCCGAGCGCCGCATTATCGTACAGCGGCGAAAGCTCCAGCGGGGCGCCGCTCTTCCAGCGGCCGAACATGCGCGCTCCGAGCAGTTCCGGCTCCATTCCGAGCCTTGCCGCACGATCCGCGACGAACCTGCGGAACTCGGGCACTTTCTGCTCGAGCCGCCGGAACACCATGTAGGAGCCGTTGCGCAGCCACGGCGCCGCCATGTGCGGCGGCGGTCCCGGCTTCGACCGCGATCGCTCGGGTCCTGGCCGGGATAGCCGAACACGAACTCCCCCGGCCAGATCAGATCCTGCCCGGGTAGTCCCTGGTCCGGATTGCTCGTCGATCTCCGGGTCAGACCGCGAATACCCGGCTGGGAAATGCCGTCTCGATAACCGAAATGCTCGAACCCGCGGAATGCGCCGGGCCGGGTGGTTCCCATTTCGGAATACACGACCTTGATCGAATCGCCGAGCAGTCGGAGCAGCTCGGCGCGGTGGTAGTTCACCAGACCCTCACGGGGACCGGTGACGAGAAAAACCCCGTCGATACGATCCGACCGAAACTTCCTCAGCCAGGCCGCAGACGGGAGGATCGTGCAGCCGCTCGATGGTCTCCTGGGCTTCCGCGCCCCGTTCAAACGATGGGTCGAAGTGGGGCCGGCCGGCGCCCAGCAGCTGGGTCAAACCGTGCGCTGGTGAAACCCAGATTGAGGCCAATAACGATCGCGGATGACTTCTTAATTGCTGCGCTGCGAAAGCCGTTGTTCTTGATCATTGGCCTGCCAGGCGCTGGTGATTCGCCACGTCACGTGCTGCTTCACCAGTCTTTTGAACGAGCCGGGATTGACGATCTTGAAGAAGACAAAACACTCGGCATTCTTTTGTAAGCCGATCAGAACATCGCCTTGGATATCGCCGAGTTCCAGCGACGGAAGCCCCACACGCCCCTCCTCGCGACAACTACTTGCGCAGTAGGAATGCGGGCCGAGGCCTCGGCAACGGCCCGCGAACCGCAAAATTCAGCCGCCGCCGTTGGAGCCCTCGTAACCGATCAGCAGATAATCGGTGATCCAGCAAATAAAATCTACCATGCTTGTCCTTCTTGGCCCAGCGATAGGCGATCCGGAGCGCCGTATCGATGCGGCGTGGCTGGCCTTTGAATGCCCAATCTCCGGTACCCGTATCTGTCCATTTCCATCCAAATACACGTCGCATCCGGTGGTTGAGCCGCAGGGGTCGGACTGGCCTGACTTGGGGTAGCGCCGGTCAGCGCCGCTCGGCGGCGCAGGAGGCGGTTGAGCCGGAAGGAATGTACGAGGCTCCATCGTACCACCCGCGTATGGGTTCATCTTGATTATCAGGCGCCGAGATCTTCTGCTACTGTCATCTGCGGTCTCCTTTCTAATTGGGTCGACGTTTACAAGAAATTGTCGATCCCGGCCGTCGGAAGGATTTCTCGTTCGCGGCATGCCCATAATTCAACGAGCCTGCTCATCAGTGTGAGCGGGTTCACACAGCGGCAAATTTTGCGCCGTCCTCGCATCCATCGTCGGTTGGTTTTCACGCGCCACCAAGTCCGGCAAGAGCAGCATCGATCCGGGCGAATTCGCCATGGGTCCCGAGGGCGCGGAAAATCGCGTTGGCTGCTTCGAGCAGCAGCTGCGCGGCTGCGATATCGCCGGCGCGCTGGCGCAATCCCGCCCGCGTGACCATCGCTTTGGCGAGATCGTTGCGCGCACCGACGCGCTCGAAAATCCGCATTGCTGTCTCGACATGATCCTCGGCAGCAGCCGGCGCGTCGGCGGCGAGATATTCGCCCATCAACCAAGATGCCCGTCCCTCATAATGGAGGTAGCCGGTCGCCCGACTGGTCGCGAGCACCCGCTCGATCAAGGGCCGGGCACCCTCCCGGTCACCGCGGCGGAGATAGCCTTCGGCAAGCCAGACCGCACCGATCGTATGGGTCCAGCGCATGTGAGAACTCTCGAACCAGGCGAGGCCTTCACTCAGCTCCGCGATGCCCTCATCGAGCCGGCCGGCTTTGATTTTCCCGTAACCGAGGATCACCCGGGCGAACGCGGCGTCGCGCGGCAGCGGTGCGAGCGCCAGCGCTTCGTTGCAGCATTCCAAGCCGCGTTCGATGTCGCCTTGCTGAATATGGGCCAATCCCATCCGGGTCCAGCCGACCACCTTTAGCCGCAGGTCCTGGAGCGCGACTCCGTGCTCGAGACCGCGCCGACAATAGTCGAGGCTTGCTTCCCAGTTGCCGAGGTAGTTCGCGACGGCGGTCAGATGCCAGAGCGTCCGGCCCGCCCACCAACGGTTGCCGCGCGTTTCGAAGAAAGCGAGGGCGCGCTCCCCCGCCTCCAGAGCCTCCTGCAATCTGCCGGCAATCATGTAAACCTGGGCCAAGCAGGATTCGGATATTGCGTTGATTTCGGCCAGGCTAAAAGCCGACGCGATCTCCGCCGCATGTCGACAATGTTCGATCGCGACATCGGGCCGGCCTCCCGAGGTCGCGTGCAAGAACCCGGTCCAATAGTGCCAAGCGGCCCGGCGCGGCGGGTCGGCAGTCTCATCCACGACCCCGCGAATTTCTTCGAGCGCGCGGATGTGCTCGGTGTAACGTCCCAGTGCGTATTTCACCTCGGCCTGATTTAGTACGGCGTCGATGCGGCGCAGCCGGTTCTGGTCCGTATCGGGCAAGGCGTCGAGGAGGCGCAGAGCGTCGCTGAAATAGGCCAAAGCCTCGGTGTTGGCCCAACGGCGCTGAGATTTTTGTGCCGCGAGTATTGCGTAATCTACCGCCTTTTCGGTCTCCATGCTGCGCCCGAAATGAAGGGCGAGCAGTTCGGCCACCTCGTCGCGGCGGTCGCGGTAGAGGTCTTCGAGGGCATTTCCGACGGTGCCATGATGCGCCTTGCGGTGGCGCTCGAGGAGGCTCCCATAGGCCGCCTCCTGTGTCAGCGCATGGCGAAAGACGTACACAATCCCGTCGCCAACGACGCGCTCGTAAACGAATTCGAGTCGATTGAGCTCGCCGAGCACGTCTTCGAGCGGCTCCGTACCCCTCCACACGGCTGTCAGCAATCGCAGCGAAAACTCTCGGCCGATGACCGAGGTCACCTGAAGAAGGCGCTTCAGCTCCTCGGGCAGCCGATCGATCCGGGCCATCACGACATCATGGATCGTGTCCGGTACCATCAGGCTCGATCGAAGGTCCTTTGCTTCGCCGGCGTGAAGGGTCAATTGTTCGAGAAAGAGGGGATTGCCGTCCGCCTTGGCGACGATCTCCGCGGTGGCCAATTCGATAATCCGCTCGGCATTCAGCATCGAGCGGACGACATCGAAACTGTCGTCCCTCGACAATGGCTGCACCGGCATCTGTACAGCGTAGGATTTGTCGGTCCATGGCGGACGGTACCCCGGCCGATAAGTCGCCAGCATTAGAATACCCGCCTCGCCGCTATTCTCTGCGAGGAACCCCAAGAACTCGTCCGAGATTTTGTCGACCCAATGCAAATCCTCGAGCACGAGGACGAGAGGCCGCTCCCGACTCAATTTGATGCTGATTTGGCGAAAGATTTCGAAGGTTCTCGCTTTGACCGCTTCGGGATTGGAAACGGCGGGCGGCGTGCCGGCATCCTCGACGCCCAACAAATGCAGCAGCACGGGGCTGTCGTGATCGGGATTCATCCCGACTCGCTCTAGACCCGAGCGGACCTTCTCGATCATCGATTCCGGGGTGTCGGTCTCGAGTATGCCGCAATTGCTGCGCAGCAGATCGAGCAGCAGCAAATACGGGATAGCGGTGCCGTAGGAAACACACCGGCCCTCGATCCAAGTCACGCGCTCGGCGCCGAGTTGCCGCCGGAATTCGAAGAGAAGCCGCGACTTGCCGATGCCGGGTTCGCCGACGATGCCGACGGCTTGCCGCTGGCCGCTTTCAACGTGCCGCAAGAGATTGTGCAAGACCGCCATATCGCTCTGCCGGTCGACAAAAATCGTCGTGCGAGCAGCCGTGGACGGCCGGAGCGCGGCGCGCGCTTGCGACACCTCGAGCAGCCGGTAGGCGGTGGTCGGATCGGCCTTACCTTTGAGGACGAGCGGACCGACGGGTTCGACCCGAGCATAGCTCTGCGCCAGTTCGTAAGTCGCCTCGCTCAGCAGGATCGTCGCCGGCTCAGCGGCTTGCTGGATCCGGGCCGCGACATTGGCCGTGTCGCCGATAGCCGTATAATCCATTGGAAATCGCTCGGCGACTGGGCCAAATACCACCGGCCCTGAGTGGATGCCGATCCGCACCGGCAGCGCCAAATTATCGGCGCCGCGGACGTCCTCGGTCCCGCCGAGCGCGCGTTGGATCGCCAAGGCGGCGAGCAGCGCACGCTGAACATGGTCTTCCTGCGTCACCGGGGCGCCAAACAGCGCCATGAAACCGTCGCCGGTAAATTGCGGCGCGGTGCCTCCGAAACGATCCACCTCCGCAAGGCTGGCGGTCAGAAACGAACTGACGAGGTCGCGCATTGCCTCGGCCCCGAGCCGTTCGGTGAGGGCAGTAGAACCGACGATGTCGCAGAACAGCACCGTGACCTGTTTCATTTCGCCGGGAAGCGCAGTCCCCGGTGCTGCGGCGGGTTTGGGTATCAATGGCCCGCGCGCAACCGCTTCCTGCAGACCCGGCCGGTCCAGCGGCGCGCCGCATTGGCCGCAAAACCGGTGCTCGGGAGGATTGTCCGCGCCGCAAGACGGACACGGGACGCCTAACGGCGCGCCGCACCGTCCGCAGAACTTCATCCCGGCGAGATTGTCGGCGCTACACCGAGGGCATCTCATGCCGAGCCTCCACCGAGCGCCGAGAACTGGAGATTGCGATTTTCAACCTAGTCCCCTCCCGGTCGGGCGGTCAACATTTCGCGAGCGCAGGCATACAGCCCCGATTTTCGAGTAAAAAGGTTAATGCTAAAGCCGCTCGACATGATAGGTTGCTTACGAGCCTAAAGGCTCAACGTAGCAGACATCAACTCGCGGCGCGCGCTCTGGCGAGACAGAAGAATCTGCCTTCTTGATCGCGGCTGTAAGGGAATTGTCATGAACTCCCCAACGCATCAGGAAAAACGCCAGATCTTCGAACGTCATCTCCTGTTCGGGAAGCTGAGCGCCAGCGAAATAGAACTCATTGATAAGTTACTCCCGGATCGAACGCTACCCCGCCGGCCGCGAGATCTTTGCAAAAGGGTCGCCCGGGCAAAGCTTGGTGGCCGTATTGCGCGGAAGTATCAAAATTAGTTCGCTTTCCAACGAAGGTAAAGAAATCGTATTTAACATTATTAATGCCGGTGAAATCTTTGGTGAAATAGGGTTCCTCGACGGCGAAGAACGCAGCGCGGATGCGACTGCGATGACCGATTGCGAATTTTTGGTGTTGAACCGCCGGGACTTTTTGCACCTGCTCGAAAATCGGGCGGATCTATGCATGATCATGCTGAGGATCCTGTGCCAGCGGCTCCGGCAGACCAGCGAACAGGTCGAGGATGTGATGTTTCGGCATCTCGAGTTTAGACTTCGCAAAAAGATTGCTGCACCTCGCCGAGAGCGTCGGCCTGCACGGGATGCAAAGCTCCCTTGTGGAGCTACACGTCTCACAGCGAGAACTCGGCAATATGGCCGGAGGCAGTCGGGAGAGCGTCAATAAAATCCTGCAGAATTGGCATCGCCAGGGCCTGATAGATCTCGGCAAGGCGTCGGTCCTGATCCGTGACGTCGAGGCGCTGAGGCGGCTGATCTGAGGTTTCTCGAGGCGGCCGTTCACCGCGCCGGACCAAGCTCCTATATCGGGGGATGCCGGCAACCACGATCTTGCGCCCGATGTCGCCCTCCCCTCCGAAGCCCGAGGCTTGGATCAAAACGACGCCGGCCGGGCTTTATTGCGAGCCCGGCGGCTTCCATATCGACCCGCTGCTCCCGGTGCCGCGCGCCATCGTCACGCACGGACACGGCGACCACGCCCGCCCGGGCAACGAGCGCGTGCTCGCGACACCCGGCACGATCGCGATCATGCAGTCGCGTTATGGCGAGTTGGCGGGAGGTTCGCTTCAGCCGCTCGACTACGGCGAACCCATCGCGATCGACGGTGTCGGGGTGCGGCTGCTCCCCGCCGGCCACGTTCTGGGCAGCGCGCAAATCGTGCTCGACTATCGCGGCGCGCGGGTCGTCGTCTCCGGCGACTACAAGCGCCGGGTGGACCCGACCTGCGCGCCCTTCGAGCCGTGCAACTGCGATCTCTTTATTACCGAGGCCACCTTCGGATTGCCGGTCTTCCGCCATCCGCCCGACTGGCTCGAGATCGATAAGCTGCTGCATTCCCTATCCCTTTTTCCCGAGCGTTGTCACGTCGTCGGGGTTTATGCGCTCGGCAAATGCCAGCGGATTTTGGCCCTGTTGCGGCGCGCGGGATATGAAGAGCCCGTCTATCTTCACGGCGCGCTGATCGGCCTGACCGAGCTCTACGAGAGCCTCGGGGTGCCGCTCGGGCCGGTGCTGCCCTGGGCCGAGGCCACGCGCGAAGCGCTCAAGGGCCGCATCGTGCTGGCGCCGCCCGCCGCCACCACTGACCGCTGGTCGCGGCGGCTGCCCGACCCGCTCGTCGCGATGGCCTCGGGGTGGATGCGAGTACGCCAGCGCGCGAAGGCGCGCGGCGTCGAGCTGCCACTGGTGATTTCCGATCACGCCGACTGGGACGAGCTGACCGCAACCATCGACGAGGTCGCCGCGGAGGAGGTCTGGGTAACGCACGGCCGCGAAGAGGCGCTGGTCCATTACGCGACAAAGCGGGGCTACCGCGCCCGCGCCGCTGGCGCTCACCGGTTTCGAGGAAGACGAGTAAACCGCGCGTGCAGTCGTGAACCGGTTCGCTGTCCTGCTCGACGCGCTGCTCTTCACGCCGTCGCGCAATGGCAAGTTGCGGCTGATGCGGGAATATTTTGCGGCGACGCCCGACCCGGAACGGGGCTGGGCGTTGGCGGCGCTGACCGGCGAGCTTGTCTTTGACGAGGCCAAGCCGAGCCAGGTGCGGGCTCTCGCCGCCGCCCGCGTCGATCCCGAGCTGCTCGGCTGGTCCTATGATTTTGTCGGCGATCTTGCGGAGACGGTGTCCTTGATCTGGCCCGCCGCGCCGGGCGGGGAAGGCCACGTCCCGAATCTCTGCGAGATCGTCGAGCAGCTGAAAGGAGCGAGCCGCAGCGAGGTCCCGCGACTGCTCGAGCCGTGGCTCGACGCCCTCGACGCGACCGGGCGCTGGGCATTGTTGAAACTCGTTACCCGCGAACTGCGGATCGGCGTCTCGGCGCGGCTTGCCAAGACCGCACTCGCCGAATGGAGCGGGGTCGAGCTCGACCGCATCGAAGAAATCTGGCATGGCCTCGCGCCGCCTTACCAGCCGCTCTTCGATTGGCTGGAAGGCCGTCACCCGCCGCCCGATATAGGCGATCTGCCGACCTTTACCCCGCTGATGCTGGCGCAGCCGCTGGAGGATGCCGACACCGCTGGCCTCGACCCGCGCGACTACCTCGCCGAATGGAAATGGGACGGGATCCGCGTGCAGCTCGTCGCCCGCGGCACTGAAAAGCGCCTCTATTCGCGTTCCGGCGACGACATCGGCGCCGCCTTCCCGGACATCATCGCGGCGATGCCCGCCGATGTGACATTGGACGGCGAGCTGCTGGTGATCCGCGACGGCGAGGTCGCACCGTTCAACGATCTGCAACAACGGCTCAACCGCAAGACCCCGACCCCGAAACTGGTGCGCGATTTTCCGGCCGCGGTGCGGCTATACGACATCCTGCGCGAGGGGCCGGAAGACCGGCGCGGTCTGTCCTTTACCGAGCGGCGGCGCCGGCTCGAAGCGTGGTATGCGCCGGAGCCGCGCCCCGCTTTCGACTTGTCGCCGATGGTGCCGTTCACCAGCTGGGAGGAACTCGGGGAATTGCGCGACGGAGCGCGCCAGCGCGGCATCGAAGGGCTGATGCTGAAGCGGGCGGATTCGCTCTATGTCTCCGGCCGCCCGAAGGGCCCGTGGTTCAAATGGAAGCGCGGCGCGCTGACCCTCGACACGGTCTTGATGTATGCCCAGCGCGGCCACGGCAAGCGCTCCTCGTTCTATTCCGACTACACTTTCGGCGCTTGGCGCGGCGACGAGCTGGTGCCGGTCGGCAAAGCCTATTCCGGGTTTACCGACGAAGAACTGCGCCGTCTCGACCAGTGGGTGCGCAACAACACCGTGCGGCGCTGGGGTCCGGTGCGCGAGGTGAGCCCGCAGATCGTCCTCGAAGTCGCCTTCGACAGCGTTCACCGCTCGACCCGCCACAAATCGGGTGTCGCGATGCGCTTCCCGCGCATCCACCGCATCCGCTGGGACAAACCGTTCCGCGACGCAGACAGCTTGGAGACACTCGAACGCCTGCTGAAATAACAACGATGTACCTTGATTTTTACGCAATTTCCGTAGCAAAAAAAGCCCCGCTTCGGCGGGACTCGCCGAACATCGACCCGGTCGACCTGCGCCGGCGCAACGACACGATGCGCGAGCCGATCACTTGTCGGTAGCTCGTGATTGTCGGCGCGACGTGTTCAGCGACCCTCGCTCAACCCCGCATCGACGGCCGCGAGCAGGCCGAGTGCCGACCAGTCCAGCTCGGCCCACCCGCGCGCGACCATTCCAACGAGGCGATCGTGGACAAGGCTCGCAGCAGGCATCGGCACGGCCGCGTGCTCGGCCTCTGCCAGCGCGAGCCGCAGGTCCTTGATGGCGAGCTGAGCAGCCAATCCCGGCGGGCTGTAGCGCTCATCGACGATTTTCCCGCCATAGGTCTTGTGGACCCGGGAATCGAACAACGAACTCGTCAGGACATCGTAGGCGAGGTGGCGGTCGACCCCGCCCTTTCGCAACAGGGCCAAGACCTCGCCCATGCATTCAAGCGTCGTCGCGGTGAGGACGTTGGCAGCGAGCTTGAAGAGGTTCGCCATCGCGGCGTCTTCGCCGATGACGAACAGGTGTTGACCGAGGCGCTCGAGCAATGGACGGACCTTCTCCAGCGCCAAGGGCGGGCCTGCGGCGAGCACGAAGAGCTTCCGTTCCCGCGCGAAGTCAGGGTTCCCAAGCACCGGTGCGGCGACATAATCCTGACGATGGCGCGCATGTACCTCGGCGACGCGGCGGGAAATCGCCTGGCTGACCGTGCTCGTGGAAATGTGGACCGCACCCGAGGCGAGAACGCCCACCAACCCCTTCAGGCCCCAGTGCGACCGCGGCAAGCGCGTCGTCGTCGGGAAGCGACGTCAACACCACATCGCAGGCGGCAAGATCGGCGAGCTTCCCGGCAGCGCGGGCGCCGGCCAGCGCCGCTGCCCGCGTCCGGTCTCGATCATAGACGAACACCTGATGACCGTCTTCAACCAGATTGACGGCAAAAGCGTGTCCCATATGGCCGAGACCCGCCACGCCCACGCGTCTGATGACGAATTCGCCGGTCATGAGCGTCCTCCCTAGTTAATACTGCGGCTTGTAGAGTTGGCCCTCGATCCAGGCGCGGATGTCGCGCGGCCGCTCGACTTGCGCCAGGCCCTTGTCGAACATGAACTCGGCGACCCGGGTCGCGGTCGTTACTTCCGTCTCCAGGATGTCGGCCTGACCCGGGAACAGCATGCCCCTCGCGCGGAGATCCGGACCGATCTGATCGGCGCTCGCTTCGGCGGCCGCAATGAAGCACGCGTCGGTAAGCCGGCGGGGCCGCGCCACATAGGTCGCGAGCCCGACCGCCGGGAAGATATAGAAGTTATTGGCCTGCCCGGGGTGAAAGGTCTTGCCGTTCAAGGTCACATCCGGGAACTGCACGCCAGCCGCAAAAAGAGCCTTACCCTTTGACCACGTGTAGGCCTGCTCGGCGGTGCACTCGGCCTTGTCGGTTGGGTTGGACAACGCGAAGATGATCGGCCGCTCGTTGTGTCGGCTCATCGCTTCGACGACCCGCTGATTGAAGGCGCCGCCCTTGGTGCTGACCCCGATCAGGACCGTCGGCTTCAGGTGCTCGACGGTCGCGACGAGATCCTGCGAGGGCGCCGCCTTGTGCGCATAGACCTTCTGCGCCGCCGACAAATCGGTGCGAGACGGCTGCAACAGCCCGTCGATGTCGAACATCGAAATGCGGCTGCGGGCGGCGTCTTGCGACAGCCCCTTCATCTGCATTGCGGCGACGATCAGGTTGGCGATGCCGATCCCAGCCGAGCCGGCGCCGAGAAACAGGATGCGCTGCTCGGTCAGCGGCGCATCCACGATCTGCAATGCAGTCGTCAGCGCCGCGAGAGCGACGCTAGCGGTGCCCTGTATGTCGTCGTTGTAGCAGAGCACCTTGTCTTTGTAGCGATCGAGCATGCGGATCGCGTCGGTACCCTTCCAGTCCTCGAAATGGATGCAGCAGCCGGGAAAGAGTTCTTGCACGGCCTGAACAAATTCCTCGGTCAGTGCGTCCAACTCCTCGTCGGAGGGCGGCGGCTCGCGCAGGCCCAGATAGAGCGGGTCGGCGCGCAGCTGCGCATTGGTCGTGCCGATGTCGAACAGAACCGGCAGCATGATATCGGGCGGCACTGCGGCGCAGGCCGTATAGAGCTGCAATTTGCCAATCGGGATGCCCATGCCGTTGGCGCCGATGTCGCCGAGGCCGAGTATGCGGCCGCCGGTCGAGACGCAGATGAAGCGCACATCCCGGGTCGGCCAGTTGCGCAATACCTCGGCAATGCGGCCCTTCATCTCGCGGGTTATATACATGCCGCGCGCCCGCCGGTAGATGTGGCCAAAGGCGAGACAGGCGTCGGCGACTGTCGGATCATAGACGATCGGCACAAACCGTGCCGGATCGGACATCAATGTGCGGTAGAACAATGTCTCGTTGCGATCCGCCAAGCCGATCAGATAGACGTAGCGTTCGAGATCGTTAGGCTTTGCATCGAGGTGCTGTATCACCCGCTCGAGCTGCCGGTCGAGGCTCTCTACCGAATGCGGCAGCAGCCCTTCCAGTCCGTATTTGCGGCGCTCTTCCAGCGCGAACGCGGTACCTTTATTGCGAACGGGGTCATTCAGCAGTGCCTGGCTTTGGGTGTCGGACATGTGGGTTACTCCATTAAATCGGTGTATTGGCTAAATCGGTGTATTGGCGGGTTTCGCGTTGCTCAACCCACCCTACGAGACTACGGGGCTTGTAGGATGGGCAGAGCGCAACGAAACCCATCATCCTTGCTGATCGGGCTACTTCCGCGCATCGACCTCTGGCACGGGAACGTCGAAACCGTTCAAAGTGACGGACACCATGCAATACAGCCCGACGAGATTAATGAACTCTGCGGTTCCTTCTTCGCCAAACGCCGCTATCGACTGTCGATAGGTCAGCTCTGGCAGGACGCCGCCCGAGACGAGGGCCGAAGCCACATCGTAAGCCACCGTTTCCTCGCGCGTCAGGTCGTTCGGGCGCTGGCCGGCAACGATCGTCGCGATCTTGTCATCCGGCAGACCGCGAAGCTCTGCAACCAGAACGTGCGCGTAGATCTCGTAGGCCGAGCGGAACTTTGCGCCTGTTACCAGAATCGCTATCTCCCGAACTGGTCGCGGCAATCTGGGCGACGTGGAGAGCGCCTTGACCAGCTCCCAGATAGGCCCGCCGAACTTCGGGAAGCGCAGCCAAGGGTTCCATGGACCAATCAGCGCTCCCGTTTCGTCGATCGCAGTGAAACCCTTAAAGTTTGTCTCGATGCCATTACGCATGTCCTTGTAGAGCACCCGCTGCTCAGCGCTCATGTCCGATGACGAGAGGAGTGGCAAGCGCATTAGCGTCTCCATTATCCGAGTTTACGAGGTCGGGTTGCCTGTTGCTCGCGCGAGCGGCAGCACGGAGAGCGAGCGCACGCCCTGCGCGCCGTGGATCAGCACACCTTCGATATCCGCGGTCGCGGAGGGGCCGGTGTGGAACGAGGCGTAGTGCCGGGCGCGGAATTCGGGCCGTCGGTAGGCGTGGTGCAGATTGACGACGATATCGGCGGGATCGAGCAGCACGATCAGATGCTGCGCAAGGTAGGCGACCGCATTGACGTGCAGATCCGCGTCGCTCAGTAGCACCGAGCCGGTCTCGGCGACGGCAAAGGTCGCGCGGACAACTGCGAAATCGACGTCCGCCAGATCCTGCGTTGCGCCGACACTGGCGATGTCGTGGTTGCCCGCTATCTCCGGTACGATCGAGCAAACGACTTTGGCGTCGGCGATCTTTGCACGGACCGGCGCCAGCATGTCGCCCGAGGCAGGCGGATCGAGAAACACCCCGCCCATCTGCTGCAGGCTGTCCTTGAACGCAGAGAGCAGCGATGCCGGCGGGCTGTCGTCGAAGAGCGGTACATCGGGAAGTGGCCGGTCCACGCGCGGCAGGTTTTTCCTAACCGAGGCCAGGATCTCGTCGCGGCTGCTCATTGTTTCCCTCCGCGATTGGCGTGATACCAGCTGTGAAAGGTCTGTTTGGGCGGGTGCGGCACTTCGCGGTGCCGGCCCCAGGCGTTGAGGCCGTTGTAGATGACGAACCGCGGCAGATGGGCGAGCGCCATATCGGCGGCGGCGATCGCAGCGCGATAGGCGGCGGGCCGCGACAGCAATTCGCCGGCCGCCTTCATCGCGGCCCTCTTGGCCAGCGGGGTTTCGTGGCGCTCGACGAGCACTCGCCGCCACGCATAGATCTGCTCGTGGATATTGATCTTCACCGGGCAGACATTGGTGCAGCTGCCGTTCAATGTCGAAGCGAAGGGTAGGTTGCTGTATTTTCGCTGGTTGAAGGTCGGGTCGATGATCAGGCCGATCGGGCCGGAGTAAGTGGCGCCGTAGCTGAGGCCGCCGCTGCGGCGATAGACCGGGCAGGTGTTCATGCAGGCGCCGCAGCGGATACACTTGAGCGAGGTCCAGAACTCCTCCAGCCCCAGTCGCTCCGAGCGGCCGTTGTCGACCAATACAACATGCATCTCGCCACCTGCCCGCGGCCCGCGGAAATGCGACGTGTACTGCGTGACCGGTGAGCCCAGCGCGCTGCGCGACAAGAGACGAATAAACACTGCGAGGTGCTCGAGGCGCGGGATGATCTTCTCGATGCCGATCGACGCGATGTGCAGTTTCGGCACATTGGCCGACAGATCGGCGTTTCCCTCGTTCGTGCAGACCACAAAGGTGCCGGTCTCGGCAACCGCGAAATTGCAGCCGGTCATGCCGGCATCGGCCTTGAGGATCAGCGGGCGCGTCGCCTCGCGCTGCGCTTCCGCCAGATAATGAACGTCGCTGTTGGCGGGATCAGTACCAATTGTCTTGGCGAACACCTCTGCCACGTCGGTCCGGAGCTTGTGCACGGCCGGGACGACGACATGGCTCGGGTCTTCATTGTCGAGCTGCTGGATGCGCTCGCCGAGATCAGTTTCGATGACCTCAATCCCGGCTGATGCCATGTATGCTCGAAAGCCGCATTCCTCGGTCAGCATCGACTTGCTCTTGATCAACGACTTGGCGCCATGGTCGCTGAGGATGCCGTGAACAATTTTATTATGCTCGGCAGCGTCGCGCGCCCAATGCACGTGGATGCCGTGCGAGCTCGCGTTAGCCTCGAACTGCTTCAGATATTCGTCGAGATGGGTGAGGGTGTGCTCCTTGATCGCCGAGGCGAGCGAGCGCAACTCCTCCCATTCGGCAATGCCGTGCATTTCGCGGTCGCGCTTCTGCCGCAGATCCCACAGCCGCTCGTCATGCATCTTCTCGTGCTCGGGCGCGGCGATGAAGCGCGCGGCCGCTTCCGCCTGGTCGATCGGCCGATTGCCGTGGACCTTGGCGCCGCGCGGCTGCGGCTCGGGCCGGGAGTGCAGCGGCTTCGAGGCGGCCTCCGCGTGATCGAGGCGATGGCCGTCGCGAATAATGCTATTGGCGTCGTCTGGGGCCAGCAGCTCGGGATGCAGCATCTCCGGAGGCGTGTTCATGCGCTGGCTCCATTCAGGATCTGGGCGATGTGGATGAACTTGATCGGCACGCCGATGCGTTCGGCACAGCCTTGCTGGTGCATCAGGCACGATGTGTCGGCCGAGACGATGTACTCGGCGCCGGCGCGGGCGTGATCGCTGACCTTGTCGTAGCCCATCTTCGTCGAAACGACCTCCTCGAAGACCGAGAAGGTGCCGCCAAAGCCGCAGCATTCGTCCGGTCGCGCCGGGGTGACGAATTCGATCGCCTCGACCTTCGACAGCAGATCCATCGGCTTCGAGAAAAACGGCTCGTGCAATTCGGAAGCAGACGCGTGCTTGAGCCGGCGCAAGGTGCCGCAGCTGTTGTGCAATCCGACGCGATGGGGAAACCGGGCCCATGGAAACGCATCAACCTTCAGAATGTCGTGCAGGAACTCGACGATCTCGTAGGTGCGCGCTCGCACCTCCTTTACTTCGGCGGTCTGCTCGATCGCATCGAAATTGTCGCGCACGTGGTGGACGCAGCTGCCGGACGGCGCGACGATGTAATCGAAGCCGGAGAAGTTGCGCACAAATAACGCCTCGGTCTCGGCGCATTCGGCATTGAACCCGCTATTGGCCATCGGCTGTCCGCAACAGGTCTGATCGCGTGGATATACGACGTCATGGCCGAACCGCTCCAACAATTCGAGGGTCGCAATACCAACTTCCGGAAAGAAGGCGTCGATGTAGCAGGGAATGAAAAGCCCAATGCGCATTTGTCGCCTCTCTCCTGTTCAATCGGTGCTGACGACCCTGGCGCGATCAGCGCAGGGGGCGGAAGAAAGCCTGGATTTCCCCGGCCAGCGCCTCCGGCTGCTCCATTGCCGCGAAGTGGCCGCCTTTGGGCATTTCGGTCCAGCGCTGGATGTTGGTGAAGATCTGGCTCGCCACCGATCGGGGCGGGCGGAGCATCTCCTTGGGGAAGGCGCAATATCCCATCGGCACGTCCACGGTCCCGCCGGTCGGGATGTGCCACGGGCCGTGCATCCGGGCGTAGTAGGGCCAGAAGGAGGAGCCAATCGCGCCGGTAAACCAGTATAAGCAGATGTCGCCGAGCATGCGGTTGCGGTTGATGGCCGAATGTATGTCGCCGCCGCAATCCGACCAGGTGCGGAATTTTTCGGCGATCCAGGCCGCAAGGCCGACGGGCGAGTCGGTCAGCGCGTAGGCCAGCGTCTGCGGCTTGGTGCCCTGGATCCATTGGTAGCCGGTTTCCTCCCGGAGCCAGATGGCCTGCTCGTCGTAGTACCGGCGCTCCTCCTCCGTGGGGCTGGGAGGCGGCTGGCGGCCGGGTGGAACGATCAGCATATTGACGTGGATGCCGATCAGGTTCTGCGGGTGAGCGTGGCCGAGGCGGGCCGAGGTGACCGCGCCGTAGTCGCCGCCCTGGGCGGCGTAGCGCTGATAGCCGAGGACCTCAGTCATCAAGTCGCACAGGCAGTCGGCGATGGCCGCGACATTGAAGCGCTTCTGGCCGGGGGTGAACGACAGGCCGAAGCCGGGCAGCGACGGGGCGATCACGGTGAACGCGTCCGCCGGATCGCGGCCGAAGCGGGCTGGATCGGTCAGGCGGGGGATGATGTCGATAAACTCGAAGACCGATCCCGGCCAGCCATGCATCAGCAGTAGTGGCATGGGTGACGGTCCCTGCCCGGGCACGTGCAGGTAGTGCACGTCGATGTCGTGCAGCTTGACCTTGAACTGGGGATAGGCGTTCAGCGCGGCTTCCTGCGCGCGCCAGTCGAAACTGTCTTTCCAGTAGCCGACAAGGCTGCGCATGTAATCCAGGTCCGTGCCGTAGGCCCAGGGACCATCCGGCGCCTGATCAGGGAAGCGAGTCATTGCCAGTCTTGCCTTCAGATCGGCGAGAGCCGTCTCGGGGATCGACAACCGGAACGGTTCTGGACTGAGCGCCATGGAGAGCCTCCTTCAGCGGAGCCGGATCAGCCTTACCCGCGCTCGGCCATCATTCGCTTGGTATTGGCGATTGCACGCGCCGGGTTGAGCCCCTTCGGGCAGGTCTTTGTGCAGTTCATGATGGTGTGGCAGCGGTAGAGCCGGAACGGGTCCTCGAGCCGGTCGAGGCGCTCGCCGGTGCGCTGATCGCGGCTGTCGGCGAGCCAGCGGTAAGACTGCAGCAGGATCGACGGGCCGAGATAGCGGTCCTGGTTCCACCAATAGCTCGGGCACGACGTCGAGCAGCAGAAGCAGAGGATGCACTCCCAGAGGCCATCGAGTTGCGCGCGCTCTTCCGGTGACTGATGGCGCTCGCGGTCCGGCGGCGGCTGGTCGGTTTGCAGCCAAGGCTCGATCAGCTCGTACTGCGCGTACAATCCGGTGAGGTCGGGGACGAGGTCCTTCAGCACCTGCAGATGCGGCAGCGGCGTGATGCGGCTCGTTCCTTTTTTGAGGCTGTCCATTGGGGTCAGACAGGCCAATGTATTCACCCCGTCGATATTCATCGCGCAGGAGCCGCACACGCCTTCGCGGCACGACCGCCGGAAGGCCAAGGTCGGGTCGACCTGGTCGTTGATCTTGACCAACGCGTCGAGGACCATCGGCCCGCAGTGATCGCGATCGATGTCGAACGTGTCCATCGTCGGGTTGGCGTTCTTCGCCGGGTCCCAACGATAGATCCGAAAGCTCTTGACGTGCTCGGCCGGTTGCGGCAGCCCAGTGCTTGCCCTCGCCCACCTTCGAATTTGCGGGGAGAGTAAACTCAGACATCGAAAATTCTCCGAAAGGCGCCACGCGGGCTCGTCGCCCCCGCGAAAGCGGGGGTCCAGAGCCTGCCCCTGGCTTGAACAGGGGGCAACCGCTCAAGGCCCGGGGCCGTGGATTCCCGCTTGCGCGGGAATAACGAATAACCTGCTGATATTCGTAGATTCATCTTCGGTCGGGCTCTTAGTGGGTGCGCTCGGCGGGTGGGAAGCTCTGCACCTCATTGGAGAGCGCATTGAGATGGACTGGGCGGTAGGCGAACCTGACGTTCCAGTCCTCGTCCTTCCACATGCAGGTGTGCTTCAGCCAGTTGACGTCATCGCGCTTTTGGTAATCCTCGCGCGCATGCGCTCCGCGTGATTCGGTGCGGGCGACGGCGGAGTGGGCGATCACGACCGCTTGATCCGCGAGGTTGGCGAGCTCCAGAGCCGAGACGAGCGCCACATTCCACTGTAGCGAATCGTCGTCGACCGTGACGCGCTCCAATGGATCGCGCAGCGCCTCCAGCTTGTCCAACCCCTCCTGCAAGGTGTCGCCGCGGCGGAACACGGCAAAGCCGGATTGCATCACCTCCTGCATCTGCGGGCGGATCTCGCCGGGCTTGTTGCCGCCCTTGCTGTGGCGGATCCTGTCGAACCGCTGCATTGCGCGCTCCTGCGAGTGGCCGTTCGCCTCCGGCACGCGCGATCCGGGCCTGATGACCTCCGCCGCGCGCAGCGCCGCCGCACGCCCGAAGACAATCAGGTCGAGGAGGCTGTTCGTCCCGAGCCGATTGGCGCCATGGACTGAGACGCATGCCGCCTCGCCGATCGCCATCAGACCGGGCGCGACCGCATCGGGGTTGTCCTTGGTCGGAGAAACGACCTCCGCCTTGATCGTGGTCGGGATGCCGCCCATCACGTAATGGACGGTCGGGATTACCGGGATCGGCTCCTTATGCGCATCGACACCAGCGAAAATGCGCGCCGTCTCGACGATGCCCGGCAGACGCTCGTTGAGGACATCAGGCGGCAATTGCTCGAGATGCAGATAGATGTGGTCCTTTTTCTCGCCGACGCCGCGGCCCTCGCGGATTTCGACCGCCTCGGCCCGGCTGACCACGTCGCGGGAGGAGAGGTCCTTCTCGCGCGGCGCATATTTCGGCATGAAGCGCTCGCCCTCGCTGTTGGTCAGATAGCCACCCTCGCCGCGGGCCCCCTCGGTGATCAGGCAGCCGGCGCCGTAGATGCCGGTCGGGTGGAACCGGATGAATTCCATGTCCTGCAACGGCAGCCCGGCCCGCAATACCATCGCGTTGCCGTCGCCGGTGCAGGTGTGCGCGGAGGTGCAGGATTGGTACACCCGGCCACAGCCTCCGGTCGCAATGACGGTCATATTGGCACGGAAGCGGTGGATCGACCCGTCCTCCAGACACCAGGCGAGAAGACCGTGACAGGCGCCGTCCTCGTCCATCAAGAGGTCGATGGCGAAATACTCGACAAAGAAACGCGCCTGGTGCTTGAGGCACTGCTGGTAGAGCGTGTGCAGTATCGCGTGGCCAGTGCGGTCTGCAGCGGCGCAGGCCCGATAAGCCATATCGCCCTTGGCATATTCGGTCGTGTGCCCGCCAAAGCGGCGCTGGTAGATCGTGCCGGCCTCGGTGCGGCTGAACGGCACGCCGAGATGTTCGAGCTCGATGACAGCGGGGATCGCCTCACGGCACATGTATTCGATGGCGTCCTGGTCGCCGAGCCAGTCGGAACCCCTGACCGTGTCGAACATGTGCCAGCGCCAATCGTCTTTTTCCATGTTGCCGAGCGCCGCGCTGATGCCGCCCTGCGCGGCCACCGTGTGACTGCGCGTCGGGAAGACCTTGGTGACGCAGGCGGTATTGAGCCCCGCCGCGACCATGCCGAGGGTTGCGCGCAATCCGGCGCCTCCCGCGCCGAGAACGACTACGTCAAAGGAATGGTCGATGATGTCGTAGCTGTTGGGCATTGTTCGCCTCCCTACCGACCGAGGAAGAGCTTGAGCACGGCGAGCACGCTGGCGCCTGCAAGCACCACCGCGGCAGCGCGCACCAGCAGCTCGGCGGCGACTAGCCGGGCGCGCGTATGCACGTAATCGACGAGGACCGAGCGCAGTCCCACGACTGAATGGGCCAGCAATGCCAGCACGAAAAGGATTGTCAGAAGTGCCGGCACCGGCGAGCTGAGCCATGCAGCCGTAGTCATTTGGTCCGAGGTGGCGAGCCGCAGCATCGAGGCGACGAAGTAGAGCCCCAAGGGAATGAGCGCGAGCGCGGTCCGGCGCTGCAGCCGCCACTCCGCCAAGCCGTCGCGAGCACTGCCGAGATGGCGCACGCGCCGAAGCACATTTTCATCGCGCAGCGCGGTCGCATTCGACATGGAGCGGGTGTTTGCCATCGGCACCTCCCTAGGCCAGCAATACGTAGAGCCAGGCGAGCACGGTCAGCACGACCGTCGCGGCCAGCACGGCGTAGCCGCTGCGATAGGCGTCGCGGATCTCGAAGCCGTAACCGGCATCCCAAGCGAGGTGCCGGATGCCGCTGCAAAGGTGATAGAAGAACGCGACCGACCATCCGAACAACAGCAGCAGCCCGATCGGCGAGGCGATGAACTCGTAAGTCGCCGCGAACACCTCGCCGCCGGCCGCCACGGCAACCAACCACCAGGCGAGCAGGATCGAGCCCACAGACAGCGCGATGCCTGTGAACCGGTGCAGGATCGATAGGACCGACGTGATCTGAAAGCGGTACCACGTCGGGAACATGAATGGCGACAGTGGGCGTTCCATGGCTACGCGTCCTCTCTTTCTAATAAAGCCCGCCGTTGGTTTGACCTTGCGCTTAAGGCAATGTAGCTGATCGCGGTGTAGTGCAGCATCAGTGAGCAGACGAGCAAATCGGGGGACTATTCAGCAGATTTCGTGCGCGCCAGGTAGTCGACGATGGCAGCCACATCTTCCTCGGATACGGGAGCTTTGTAGATGTTGATCATCTTGGCGACCTCCGCCTGCCATGCCGATTTTGTCAGCGCAGGCTGGTTCAACACCATGCCTGCGGAGTGACAGGCTACGCAGTTGTTGTTGATTGCATCGGATCCTGGGCCGGGAAACATCCTCTCGCTGTCCGGAAGATCGACGGTCACCGACTTCAGCGTGATAAGCGGTTCCGTTTGACCCGATATCGGTGCGAGTACGGCAACCATCAGGAACGCAAGCGGCAGCATCTTGCGGAGCATGGACTGGTCTTCCTCAGGCCGCGACAATAGGGGTCGCTTCTATGACGTTGCGCATGAACCCGGAGGGGTTCCAATTGGGTTGGGCAGGTTGCGCCACGCCGTCGCTGTTAGTGCATCGGACCATAAGCGTATAGTTGCCCTTTGCGGGTAACGTAAAGCGGGCCTCCCATTGACGGAAACTGTATTTTCCCTCGTCTTTGCCGAGCTGGGCGGTCTGCCAGGTTTTGCCGCCATCGCTCGATAGATCCACCTGCGCAACGCCGGTGTCGCCGCCGAAGGCGATGCCCCGCACGGGCGTCGGCGCACCCGCCTGCACAACCTCGCCGGACTTGATGTTGGTGATGAAGGAACGGGGAACCATTCGGTTGATCGGCACCATCTTGACGCCGGTCTCGCCCGGCTTTATGTCGGCATGCGGCGTATCCGGAATAGTGTATGCAGTTTTCATCCAGTAATTTTCGTCGGATCGATCCAGCACCTCGATGTCGTTGAGCATCTTCACCCAGTAGGTCGAATACCAGCCAGGCACGACCAATCGCAATGGGAAGCCGTTTAGCAGCGGCAATTGCTCCCCGTTCATTCCATATGCGATCATCGCCTCGCCGTCGCGGGCGTGATCGATGTCCAGCGACTTCATGAAATCCGGTCCGTCAGATACGACCGGCTCGTCCATGCCATTGAAACGAACCTGTACAGCGCCCGCTTTCACGCCCGCTCGGTCCAGCACATCCTTGAGCCGGACGCCGATCCAGCGAGCATTACCCATCGCGCCGTTCGCCCACTCGCCGCCGGCGACACGGGGTTCGAAGAAGCCGCGCGAATTGCCGGAACACTGATTTACGGCCGCAATCTCCACCCGAGGCAGGGACATGATTTGCTGGAGTGACAGAGATAGAACCTCATTGACATGCCCGCGCACGGCCAAGCGAAATTTGTCGACGTCGACCTCGGTTGGAATGACCGCCCAGTGCCAGCGCACATAGAACTCGTTGTTCGGCGTGAAGACGCCTTTGTCGAAAACCTCGAACGGCGTTTCGAGCAACGGCGGACGCGACCGCTGCAGAATCATTGCCGCCTTTTGCGGAAAGGCCGTCGTGATCGGCCGCGCACCGGGCCCACCGGGCAAATCAAGATCAATCGTCGCTTGCGCCCAGGCTGGCGCAGTTGCGAATGCCAGGCCCGCCATGCCGGCCTGGCCGAGCAAGAACCGCCTGGTGAACGGACTGCCAATATAGCGACCCTCCATCGCCTCCTCCCCTGTTCTAATAATGCCCCGCCGTTGGCCGAACCTTGCCTCTGAAAACGGTGTAGCTGATCACGGTGTAGAGCAGCATCAGCGGGAAGACGAAGAGGCCCTCGCCCCAGAACATGAAGGCGAGACTGGAATGGGGTGCGGCCGCTTCCTCGATCGTGATCGAGAACGGGATCATGTAGGGCCAGAACGAGATCGCCAATGTGCCGAACGCCGCCGCGAAAATGAGCGCGACCATGTAGAACGGCACTCCATCGCGGCGATGCCGAACGCTCGTTGCTGCCACTAGCGCCGCGACGACGCCGATCGCCGGGAAGACAAATAGATACGGCCGCTCGACCCATCGGTGGATGACCCGAAGATTTTCGGCCAGGGCGTAACCGAAGACGACGACCAAAAAGGCGAGCAGTGAAATCGCGAGATATGGAATCAAGCGATACGCTTCCTCGCGGACGTCGCCCTCGCATTTCCTGACCAGCCAACAGGCGCCGAGCAAGGCATAGCCGAGACATAGGCCGACACCGCACAGCATCGCAAAGGGGCTGAGCCAGCCGAAATCGCCGCCGGTGTATTGACCGTCGGTGATCGGAAGCTGCTCCACGAGGGCGCCTACAATCATGCCTTGAATGAAAGCAGCCACAAGGGAACCTCCTGCAAAGCCGGTGTCCCAGACCCAGCGCAGCCGCTCCGTCTTGTTACGGTATTCGAACGCGACGCCGCGCAGGATCAGCCCCGCCAGCCCCAGCAGCACCGGCAGATAAAACGCCGACAGCAACGTCGCATAGACGACCGGAAAGGCCCCCCAGAGGACGACTGCGGCCACGACAAGCCACGTCTCGTTGCCATCCCACATCGGCGCAATCGCGCTCAACATCTCCCGCCGCCTCGTCTCGTCGTGCGTCAAACCGAACAGCATGCCAACCCCGAGATCGAACCCGTCGAGCAGCACGTAGAGGAGTATGCTGACGGCCAGTATCGCCACCCAGAACATGACCACGGCTATTCTCCTGCGGCAACGTGGCGAGCATCCGGCGTGAGCCGATGCTCGTCGACGACCGACATCGGCCGGTTGGGAACAGCGGCCGCGGGGGGCAGAACCAGGCGTCCTTCCGGTCCGGCGCGCAGCAGCCGATAAATGTAGTAAGTTCCGAATGCGAAGATGAAGCTGTAGACGACGCAATAAACAGCCAGCGAGATTTCCACCGTATGAGCGGTCAGAAATGGTGTCATTGCGTCGGCGGTCCGCAAGACGCCGTACACCACCCAGGGCTGGCGCCCAACCTCGGCGGTGACCCAGCCGGTCAATATCGCTATGAACGGCAGCGGAAAGCTGAGAAACGTCGCCCAGAGCAGCAGCCGGTTCTGCTCGATCCGCCCCTTGTGGATCAGGTACGAGCCGACCCATGCAACCAGCAGCATGACAGCCCAGCAGCCGACCATGATGCGGAAGCTGAAGAATGGGATCACCACCGGTGGCCAATTCTCCGGCGGGATGCTCTCGAGCCCGACCTCTCCCGCCGAGAGGTTGTCCAAGTTCGATCAAGCTCCCGAAAGGCGGAGGCAGCGTAATTGCGAACAGGTTTCGATGGTTCTCGACATCCGGCCAGGCGAGCAGCACCTCGGAAGCCGGCTTCTCGTCGTGCCACCGAGCCTCGATCGCCGCCATTTTCGCCGGCTGGTGGTGAACGATGTATTCGCCGTTGAGGTGTCCGAAAAGCAGCTGGAGCGGCAAGAGCACGGCGGCGAAGTACAATCCCATCCGGAGCATGATCCGCGCCTCGGCGGAAAAGATGCCGCGAAGCAGGTACCACGCGCCGGTGGCGGCAACGCATACAGCGCCGGTGAGATAGGATGCGATCAGCATGTGCGGAAAGCGTACCCACACGACCGGGCTGAACAGGATCTTGGCCCAGTCGTACGGAGCAAAGGCGTCGTTCTCCATCACATACCCAGTCGGCACCTGCATCCAGCTGTTGTTGACCATGATCCAGAACGCCGAGAGCGTGGTTCCCAACGCCACCATGGCCGTCGAAAACAAATAAAACCACGGCGGGACGCGAGGGCGGCCAAACAGCAGTATTCCAAAGAAGCTCGCCTCGAGGAAAAAGGCGGTGAAGGTCTCGTAGGAAAGCAGCGGCCCCTGGATCGGCCCTGACATCCGCGACAGCACGCTCCAGTTCGTGCCGAACTGAAACGCCATCACGATCCCCGAGACGACGCCGAGCCCGAAGGCCACGCCGAAGATCTTGAGCCAGAACTCGAAGACGAGGCGGTAGATCGGACGCCCGGTCCACTGATGCAGCGCCTCGAGCACGGTCAGCCACGCCGCCAGTCCGATCGTGAAGGAAGGGAAGATGATGTGGAATGCGACGGTTGCTCCGAACTGAATCCGGGACAGCAGAACCGCCGTGAGGTCCATTGGCAATTCCTCACCAATATTGAGTGATCCGTTCGGGATGGGTGAACACCTCGAACCCGTCGTCGCGGGCGATGCCGACAAGCGTGAGGCCGCTCGCCTCTGCAGTGCGGACGGCCAAAGCCGTCGGCGCGGATACACCCACGATGATAGCCGCCCCGATCATGCCGGCCTTTTGCACGAGCTCGATGGAGATCCGGCTCGACAGTACGATAATACCTTCGGCAGGCGACGAGTCCGGTCTGCAGTAATACTCCCGCCAATTTGTCGAGTGCATTGTGCCGTCCTACGTCTTCGCGGAGGACCAGGCTCTGATCGGGCCGCCAAAACGCGGCGGCGTGGACCGCTCGCGTCTGCCTGTTCAACTTTTGTTTCGCCGGCAGTGCCGCCACTGCTTCTGCGATGTCCTGCCGGCTCACCCGCAGGTCACGACTTGCCATCGGTATTGTGCGATTGGCTTCGGCCAAACTCTCCAATCCGCACATGCCGCATCCCGCCGGCCCAACAAAGCGACGGCGCCGTGCCGCGAACGCATTGGACCGGTCGCCGGTCAGCCACACTCGCAGCACGATCCCATCGGCGACACCGACGACGGCCAGTTCCGCTATTTCAGCTGGCGCCGTGATAATTCCTTCGGTGTAGCTGAAGCCGAGCGCAAAATCCTCGAGATCGTCGGGCGTCGCCATCAAGACTGCATGCGTCGCACCGTCATAGCTGAACGCGACCGGCACCTCCTCGGCCAAGATGCGTTCTCCAGTGGATGCAGAGCCATTGCGCCATGCCTGCCGTGGGACGCGATGGGCGGCCGGCGGCACCACGCCCGCGGTCGCGAGCGCCAACATTGTCACTTGCCCGCATCGAGCTGCGGCTGCGGACGAACCAAGACCGGGATCGATTTTGCCGCCGGTGTCCCGCTCTTCACATCATGAAAGGCGAGAGGGAGCAGCGGATTTGTTTCCGGGTAATAAGCGCCGACCGAGCCGGCCGCGATACTATGGGTCTTTGCCCAGAAACCGCCGACCACGCGGTGCTTGTCATCAGCCAGGGATTCGATTTCGACCAGATCGCCCTCGGCAATGCCGCGCGCAAGCATGTCGGCTTCATTCATGAACACCACCATGCGGCCGCCGAACACCCCGCGATACCGGTCATCGAGAGTGTAAATCGTCGTGTTGTACTGATCGTGGCTGCGCAATGTGGCGAGCCTAAGCATGGCCGGGTCCATGACCGGTTCGTCCTCGCTGACGCCGGGGAAAACCATGAAATTGGCGCGGCCCGTGGGGGTGTTCCAAATCCGCTCGCGCGGCGGAATGGTCAGGTGAAAGCCGCCCGGGCGACGGATGCGCTCGTTGAAACCGGCAAACAGCTGCGGAAAAACCTCCTCGATTTTGTCGCGGATCCGATTGTAGTCGTCGACAAAGTACTCCCAGTCGATGCCGCAATCCGGCAAGGTGGCCTTTGCCATGCCGCAGACAATCGCAACCTCCGATTTCAGGTGCTCACTTGGCGGATCGACGAGACCGTGCGACGCATGGACCATCGACATGCTGTCTTCGACCGTGATCGACTGCCGACCGCTCAATTGCATATCGATATCACTGCGCGCCAGAACGGGAAGGATTAGCGCTTGTTGGCCGTGGACCAGGTGACCGCGGTTGAGCTTGGTGCTGACCGCAACGGTCAGCTTCAGCCGCCGCATCGCCGCTTCGACCGCCGGCCAGTCCGGAACTGCTCTGACGAAATTGCCGCCGCACCCGATGAAAACCTTGGCGCGCCCGTCGACCATCGCCTGGACCGCGTCGACGACACGGTGCCCGCGGGCCCGCGGCGGCTCAAAGCCGAATACTTTCTTTATCTGATCGAGTAATTCCGGCTTCGGGTTTTCGTCGATGCCCATTGTGCGGTCGCCTTGTACATTCGAATGGCCGCGCACCGGGCAGATCCCCGCCCCGGGCTTCCCAAAATTGCCGCGCAACAGCAATAAATTCACGATCTGCTGCACGTTCGCAGTGCCGAGCCGGTGTTGGGTGATTCCCATGCCGTAGACGACGATAACGGCGCGTGCCCCCGTATAGACGGCCGCCACGCGCTCCAGCTGTTCGCGCGGCACGCCGCACACCCGCAATATGTCTTCCCAGTTCGTCTGGCGGAGATCGTCGGCGAATGCTTCGAAGCCGTGCGTGTGTTGCGCGATGAAATCGAGATCGAGCACTGGCTCTTTGCCGTTGCGGAGCGCCTCGTCATGCGCCTCCAGCACCAGCTTCATGACGCCCTTAAGCGCCGCGACATCGCCGCCGATGCGAAGCTGGCAATACTCGCTGGCGATCCTCGTCTCGCCGAAGGTCGCCATCTCGACCGGATCCTGAGGTGCGGCAAACCGCTCGAGGGCGCGCTCGCGCAGCGGGTTGAACACGACGATCGGCACGTTGCGGCGCGATGCCCGGTGCAGCTCGGTCAACATTCGCGGGCTGTTGGTGCCGGGTTGCTGACCGATGATGAAGATCGCGTCCGAATACGCGAAGTCATCCAGCAGCACGGTACCTTTGCCGATGCCGATGCTCTCCGGCAGGCCGACGCTGGTCGGCTCGTGACACATGTTCGAGCAGTCGGGAAAATTGTTGGTGCCGAAGCGGCGCACAAACAGCTGGTACATGAACGCGCCTTCGTTCGAGGTGCGTCCCGAGGTGTAGAACTCGGCCTCGTTCGGGTCGGCGAGAGCGTTGAGCTCGCGGCCTACCAGTGCGAACGCCTCATCCCAATCGATCGGCACGTAATGGTCGGTCGCGGGATCATAGTGCATCGGCTCGGTCAGACGCCCCTGCTCTTCCAGCCAATAATCACTTTCTTGTTCGAGTTCGTTGACAGTGTGGGCCGCGAAGAACTCGCGCGTCACGCGGCGCTTGGTCAGCTCCCAGGTGACGGCCTTGGCTCCATTCTCACAAAACTCGAATGAACTCGTATGTCGCGGATCGGGCCAAGCGCAGCCGGGGCAATCAAAGCCTTCCGGCTGGTTCATCGACAGCAGTGCCCTGGAGCCCTTGAGCTCGACGCTCTGCTCGCGCAGCGCTCTCGCCGTCGCGCGCAACGCACCCCAGCCGCCGGCGGGCGGATTATACGGTGCGAATACGGGCTTTTCGGCCGGTTCACGATCAGGAATCTCGGCCGCAGATGAAGGAGGAGGAGATTGGTCGGTCATGATCGCTCCATAAGCAATCGCAATACTCTTTGTGCCCGGAGTGGCGGCGAGGACATGTGCGTCAACGTCTGGAATTTCGCATTTGGCTTCACCAATTGGTCCGTACCCAGTTAATCCCGGTCAATCCGGGTAAAATTTCGACGAGGCGGCAAGCGTCAGCCGGCTGTGGCCAAGGCGGGCGGGGGAACGCCGACGGTTTGAAGGACCAGCAGCAGATTGAGCGCGAGCACGATTGCGGCCGCTGCCATGGCGGCGGCCATCGTGAGAGACCCGCTCGCGCATGAACCCATGATGTCGCGGCGCCGCGTCAGGATCAGCAGAGCGATCATCGGGACCGGGAGGACCAGGCTCAGCGCGACCTGGCTCAAGATGAGCGCCCAGGTAGCGTCAATGCCGAGCGCCACGACCACAAAGGCAGGCACCATCGTGACGAGCCGGCGAAGCCAGAGCGGGATGCGGAATTGGGTAAAGCCCTGCATGATGACCTGTCCCGCGATCGTGCCGACTGCCGAGCTCGACAGCCCGGACGCAATCAATGAAACCAGGAAAACCCCCGCAGCACAGGACCCCAGCACCGGTATCAAAGTGTGATAGGCGGTGTCGATCTGCGCCACGTCGTCATGCACTCCGTCGTGGAAGACCGAAGCGGCCATGGCGACCATCGCCATGTTGACAAGGCCGGCGAGGCCGAGCGCCAGCATGACCTCGCGATTCGAGAACCGGAGCAATCGGCGCCGCTGGCGGTCGGTTCGTGCTACAGACTGTGGCGCCGATGCTGCCGACCGTGAGCAGTACCGCGTCACTGTCATCGAGCCGCGGCACGACAGTATGAAACGAATCCTTCACTCCCTGCGCCAGCCCGTGTATCTCACAGAACGAATTTCACCGCTGCAGGCGATGCGGCCTCTCCTTCGGGATCGCTCTGGTCGATCTGAAATTGGTCGATCCGAATAGGCCGACCTGGCGCGACGCACAGGGGCGGCTTCATCGAGGATGAAATCCTTTACAACGAGCCGAAATCAAGCCACCGCTCTGCTCGACCATAGGTGGCCGCAGCTGTTGGGAACCGCATTAGATTTGCTGGAATTCACCCACAACGGACCTGTTAAGTCGATTGCTCAACAACACATACGGGAGCATCGCGGCGGGTGCAATGGCAGGCCTGACGAAGACACAGCAGGGCGAGTGCCTGCTGATTGACAAGCTGCTGCTGCGTGCAAAAAGATGATGTTCCGGAACAGTATTGACAAAAGCCTTCTTGGCATGTGAGCTCCACGAAGGACCGCACGTTGGGTCCTGCAATGGAAGAGGCCGGCGCCAAGAAGGCGAATGGAAAGGCCATCTCGCTACCAACCTGCCACGTCGCGATGCTGCAGGAGCCGCAATAAGGTCGCTGACGTCATCACTGAAGCAGCTAAGGAATCTCAGGGCCGATAGCAGAAACGGGCAGCTCACACATTCGACTGTAGGTGACGTGTTGCATCGGCACCCGCGCAAGGCCTGGTAGGAACCAAATCATCAAGTGAAGGAGTAAGCCATGTCTGAGCCTCTTCCCCGTAAGGCACTTATTTCCATCAGCAGCTTCAACGGCGCCATCTATCCCGGTGGCGGCAAAACAGGCCTCTTTTTCACCGAGGCTTTGCATCCATTCGAGGTCTTGACAGCGGCGGGATTCGAAGTGGACCTAGCTTCCGAGACCGGCACGTTCGGACTGGACGACGTCTCACTGACGGATCCTTTCCTCTCAGGAAGCGACAAGGCCATTCTCAACAATGCGAAGCATCCATTCAATGTCAAGCTCAACTCGCAACTCAAGAAAGCCTCGGACTTGAAGAAGGAAGAGTATGGCCTGTTTTTTGCGTCGGCCGGTCACTCAGCACTTTACGACTATCCGGCCGCGAAAGGGCTTCAAGCAGTCGCAGCAGATGTCTGGGATCGCGGAGGTGTCGTTGGTACGGTGTGTCATGGGCCGGCCATCCTGCCGGGTGTCATCGACTCGAAGACCGGTAGATCGATCATCGAAGGAAAGACCGTGACCGGTTTCACGATCGAGGGCGAACTCATTTTTAGAATCCTTGACAAATTGAGAGCGGACAAGGTGGTCCCCGTTGTCGAGGCCGTCACTGCGGTTGGTGCGTACTACAGCTCTTCGATGAACGCTTTTGACGATTACTCCATCACCTCTGGCCGAGTCGTCACGGGAACCAATCCGCAGAGCGCGCGAAGTGCTGCAGAGAGAGCCGTGAAATTGTTTTCGACTTTGTAAAATCGCAGCAGTGTAAAGATCCCGGAGTTCATTTCAACTTAGGACGGAAATCCTGGATAATGATCAGACTGGAGCGCTTCGTTCCGGCCTGATCGACCAATCCGACCTCCGCCCTGCCTTTGACCAGTAATTCCATTTATCGGCATTGGGGTGCCAATGCAGCTCGCGCAGGCCGCCGGGGGCCAAGGTCACGAGCGCGGCGGCGACGTCTTTGTTGGCGAGGAAGTTCCTGCTGTCGGCGATCTGCACCATACCGCCGGGCAGGCCGAGATTGCCGGGTATGTCGCGCGTAATGGGTCAAAAGAGGATTTGATTGCTGCCGTAGAGAACGCCGTCCGCGGCGAGGTCCTTTGCTCGCCTCGAGTGGCAGCGTCTCTGTTCCGTTGCCTCGCCGCTCGCGTTCAGACCACGAGGCAGAGACCTCCAGAGGTGGCACTGACGAGCCGAGAGCAGGACATCATCGCACGCGTAGATAGGGGGCTTTCGAACAAGGAAATTGCGAGACAGCTAAAAATCGGCCTGCCTACCGTGAAGAACCACGTGCACAACATACTTGAGAAGCTGCCCGTAGGACGCCGCGGGGTGGCCGCAGCCCTGCTACGCGAGGCGGCCCACGTGCGGGCCACTACACAGCGCTCGCCGACTCGGCAACACCTTGGCGAAAGTAGGAACTCTAGAACCTGTAAACCGATAGATCGCCTTCAACCGCCCTTCGCCATCCCCAGCGTGACCGCGGGGGGCATGGCGCGCTCGGTCCGGTTCACGACCGCGTCGACCAGCACCGGCCCGTCATTGGGCGCGCGCGATCTCGTCGTGAGTCGACACGGGGGCCATCGCTTCGAATACGCCGTCGCGTCGGACGAGCGCATGGAAGAGCGCCGCCGCGACATGCAAAAGGACCAGGGCAAAGAACACGAAAGCAAAGTAGAAGTGCGCGTTCCAGAGCAGCGTATGCAGGCTGTCGCTCTGCGGTAAGATCGCGGGAAGGTACACGCCCCCGAACAGGACGACCGGGTAGGCAGCCGCCGACAGCATCCCCCAGCCCAGCAACGGCATGCCGATCATTAGGACGTAGAGCGCGTAATGCGACAGCTGGGCTGCGAGCCTCATCGGCTCGGGCAGGTCGGCCGGCAGCGACGGCGCTCCGTAGCGCAGGCGCACGGCCAGGCGGATCAGCACGAGGACCAGAATTGCGATCCCGAGCGGTTTGTGAATCGAAACCAGGGTCAGGTATTTCGGCATGACGGTAGACACCATGCCCACGCCGATGAACAGCATGGCCAAGATGCAGACCGCCATGAGCCAGTGCAGCAGGCGCTGGAGCGGGGTGAAGCGTTGGCGTCCCGGCATCATGGCTTGGCGTCCGTTGCAGTTCGGGGATAGTCCTTGGCCTCCGCCGTGCGAAGGTCGTATGACCTCGCATAGGCAGCCGACCGTGCAGCCGGGAACGGGTCGTCCGACGTCCGCATGCCCGACGGCAGGACGGTCGGATCAAAGTTGATGTCGCGGCACGGGCCGTCTCGATCCGGTTCTATCTGCTGCACCGTGAGCGTGCCGACTTCAACGGCGCGGCGGTCTTCCGGCCAGGCCTTGCTGGGGTCCGCAGTGGGATCGCCGGGATTGGCAACGATCACTACCATGGTCCAGCGCTGTGGCCCGCCGCGGACCCGCTCGGTGATCTCATGCTCGAGGTAGTCAGGGCCTCGCTTCGCGAGGTCATCCTGCGAGATCGGGACCGGTCGCGCCGCCGGCAGGAGCGACCATCGCACCGTATTCTCCGCACCGGAACTGTCCGCAAAGACGAAGCTATTGAGACTGTTAAACCGCTCTTCAGCGTAGCTGCCGGTCCACGGGGCGCTCTTGGCCCAGGCGCCGAACGCCGCAATCTCGGGATGAGCGCCGGCGAATGTCTTCATCGCGTCGGGGTCTTTGCTCGCCGAGGCGAGCAACAGCTCGTAAAAGGCTTGCGGCGTCGACACCGGAAAGAACGGCGGGTCGATCATGGCACTGCGCCATACCTCTCCGTCCGGTGTCGAGATCTGCAATCCCATGCCCCGCACCCGCACCGTTGCATCCGGCGCGTTCGGGTCGGCAGTACCGAGATTAAAGCGTCCGAGGACAGGATACTGACCCTGGGTGAAAACCTGAGCCTTTGACATCGCCGACCCGGCTCCATTCGCTTCGAACACGCCGGTGAAGCAGATGCCCTTGGCATGGTTTCGGCGATAGCCGAGCGCCACGCCGGTAGGAGGCGCCAGCGCAGCCACCATTTTGTCCGGTGTGAGGCGCTGCGGCGAGAACCATCCTGCCGTATAAGCGAAGGCAGCAGCACCGCCACCGATGACAACGGCGATCAGCACCAGCGATCCAAATATGGACCGCGTGGGCGATTGGCTCGGCTGGGCCATTCAAGCCTCCGTATTGCGCTCGACGAGCGTTCGAACGAATTTAGCGTTCCTGTGCGTCACGCGGTGTGGTTTTGATTGGAGATTGGAATTCGCGACCTGATCCCACGGGCCGAATGATTACTGTCCCGGATCGGGTTGGTTGGCCCCTCGACCACTCTGATAATACCGCTGTGATCTCCATTGGAATTGTCCGCTAGCGCCACAGATTTGTTCGGGCGAGATCGATAAGCTCGTCGCCACGGCCGCTCATCACCGCCTTCACCATGTAGAGCGTGAAGCCCTTGGCCATCTCCAAAGTGACGGCCGGCGGCATGGCGAGCTCGGTCCGGTTCACAACGGCATCGATCATGACCGGACCGTCATGGTTCAGTGCCGCAGCAATGCCGGCCTCGACCTCGCCCGGGTCCTCGAGCCTGATCCCGCGGACGCCGACGGCTTCGGCCATCGCGGCGAAGTTCGGGTTATTGAACTCGGTGCCGAATGGGAGAAATCCGGTGGATTTCTGCTCGAGCTCGATGAAGCCGAGCGCGCCATTGTTGAACACGACGACCTTCACCGGCAGTTTGAGCTGCACGAGGCTGAGAAAGTCACCCATCAGCATCTGCGAACCCACCGTCGCCCGACAGCGAGACCACCTGCCGGCCCCGATAGACGGCCTGCGCCCCGATAGCTTGCGCCAGCGCGTTGGCCATCGAGCCGTGCCAGAAGGATCCAATGAGCCGTCGCCCGCCATTCATCGTCAGGTAGCGGGCGGCCCACACCGTAGGCAGGCCGACATCGCAGGTGAAGACAGCGTCAGCTGCGGCGTGGTCGCTGATCGCTTTGGCGATCTGCTGGGGGTGGATCAGCCCCTTACCCGGTGTGCCAACGGCCAGATCGTCGAGCCCCTTCCGCGCTTTAGCGTAGTGCTCGCGAGCCTGGGCGAGGTGCCCGCCGTCGTGTTTCTGCTCCAGCAGCGACAACAAAGCAGCGAGCGTCGCCTTTATGTCACCGACCACAGCAAGATCGACCGCCGCACGCCGCCCGATTTGCTCTGCTCTGATATCGACCTGCGCAATCCGTACGCCTGCTCCCTGCGGGTAGAATTGCCGGTAGGGGAAGTCGGTCCCGAGCATCAGCAGGACGTCGCAGTCGAGCATCGCATAATAGCCGGACGCAAACCCGATCAGCCCAGTCATGCCAACGTCGTATGGGTTTCCCCACTCGACATATTCCTTGCCGCGCATGGTATGAACCATTGGGGCTTTGAGGCGTTCGCCCAGCTCCAGCAGCTCGGTATGCGCGCCTCGGCATCCTGAGCCGCACAAGATCGTGACGCGGCTCCCGCCGTTCAGCAGCGCTGCCAGGCGATCGAGCTCGCTCTTCGCGGGCGTCACGACCGGCTCGGCCGGCAATAACCCCGCGAGTTTAACCGGCGCGGCATTGGATGCAGGCTGCAGCGCGACATCGCCCGGGATCACCACCACCGACACGCCGCGCTTGCCGATGGCCTCGCGGATCGCGACTTCGAGCACATGCGGCATCTGATTGGCGCCGGAGATCAGCTCGCAATAATGACTGCACTCTTTGAAGAGCGTTTGCGGGTGCGTTTCCTGGAAATACCCGGCGCCGATCTCGGCCGACGGGATCTGCGCAGCAATGGCGAGCACCGGCACGCGCGATCGGTGGCAATCGAACAGGCCGTTGATCAAGTGCAAATTGCCCGGCCCGCAACTCCCCGCACACACTGCGAGATCACCCGTCAGATGCGCCTCCGCACCCGCCGCGAAAGCCGCGACTTCCTCGTGCCGAACATGCACCCACTCAATCTTGCCCTGGCGGCGCAGCGCGTCTGTCAGACCGTTCAGGCTATCGCCGACGATGCCGTAAATCCGCTTGACGCCGACCGCCGCGAGGGTGTCTGCGAATTGGTCTGCAACGGTCGCCATCCTCTTGGTTCCTTCTCGGATTGCCGCGGGGCTATTGCCAGCAGAATAAAGGCTGCGGTGACCCGACCCGAGTGAAATGAAGTAAAGATCCGTAAAGCGCGTCAGCTTTCGCCGTTGCGTTCTGACGCGACGCCATCAACCCGTTCTGGGTCGACGGCTATTTCGAGGAGTGCGCTTTCGCTCATTGGCTAAGGGCGGCAACTCCTGCTTCGGCTGCAGCCACCATTTGCGAGCCGCTTCGAGGCTCAGCCCCTTCTTCTCCAAGTGTTGCGCCTCCGCGCTCTGCCCAAGGAGAACGACTGTCTCAATCTTGGGTGATACCAGCGCCTATTGTGAGGAGGCCCTGGCGATCTCGGCGCTCTTGGCCAATTTTAGGGCCCGCTGCAGGTGATCCTCGATCTTGGGGAGGGTACGTTGTGCAAATTCCTTGAGTTCTGGGTCGGTGCCACTCTGGATCTCGTATTGGAAAAGTGCGGCGTTGCCTTTCTGATAATGGACCTGGCCCGCCACGTAGTCGCGGTCGAAGGTCGCGGCTCTGTCGGCCTTGAGCGAAGCGATCATCGCATCGTAAGCACCCTGCAACAATGTGTTGGGCGGTGCGGTAACCCGCTCGCGCCGCAGGATTGCGGCGAGGGCATCGACCACTGGTATATGGCTCGCCACCATGAGGTGCGCGTAGTCGCGCATGTTGGCGGTACTGGCCTTCTCTTCAGCAATCCGGCCGGACGCGATCTGGAAGGGGGCGCCCAGATTGGCCTGGGCGACGAAATTGTAGTCGACCGGACTCCAGGCCGATGCATTCTTCGGCTGCTTGTCGGCTTTAGCAGCACCGGCTGCTAAGGCCAGCAGCGCGAAGGCGAAACCAAGCGTCGAAATTCGAGTCATTTAGCAAACTCCTATCGTTTACTTGGGAACCAGCTGCGCAACACACCCGCGCAAGGTGGTTCGTGACGGGAGACAAGGGTCGAACGCTTCCCCGGCGGAAGCCGGGGTCCATCGCTCGGCGGCACGAGCAGCGGGTAAATGGATCCCGGCTTCGCAGAGACAGCGGCCCGCACACGGTTTCATCCCGTGCGGGCCGGCCGCGCCGGATGGTGGGCGGCCAGAATGCAGAACATCACCATCATTCTCCAATCGCAAACCGGTGCTTGGAAAGTCTATGCCAACCGCCACGCCGGCTTGCCCGGGTCGACCATTTTCAAATCGACTGGCGCAATGCCAAAAATTCCAATCACCACCGGTTCCTTCGCGCCTTTCCTGACGCCGTCGTAATGCGGCGTGTGCGCGACGCGCCTGACAAAGCCGCCGGCCGGCACCGGGACCGTAGCATTCGGGTCGAAGTTCGTGCCGCTGTTCACCCACCATGTGCCGGACAGCACCAGGCACAAGCGGTCGGTGGCGTAGCTGTGCGGCGCGCTCATATAGCCGGGGTACCATTTCATCAACACGACGTACTCCCCCGGCTCGTCCAGCCCGCCGAACTGCATCGCCATTTCGGCGCTATGCGGCGGCCCGGCGGTCCACGCCGTCCATTTGATCTGGTCAGGCAGAGTTACCTGTGTTTCGGCAGGGTTGATCGCTTCCGCTCGCCGGGCCGACAATCCGAGCGGCAGCGCGGCAAGGAACGAGGCGAGCAGCAGCTGGCGCCGGCCGGGCAATAGCAGAGTGTCTTCCGAGGCAATTCGACCCGTCATCTTTCAATGCACCCAAGAGCTAGAGGGAAATGCGTGTGCCCAGGACTTCCAGGAATAACGACAGGAATTGTGGATGCGCCGGCCAGGCGAAACCAGATACCAGATTGCCGTCCCGTATCGCGCCGTCGGGCGGGGTGTCGACATATTCCCCGCCCGCCAATCGCACTTCCGGCGCACAGGCGGCGTAGCCCGAAACCCGTCGGCCGCGGATGACGTCGGCCGCGGCGAGGATTTGCGCCGCATGGCATATCGCTGCGATGGGCCTGTGATCCGCGGCGAAGGCTCGAACAATCTCGATCAGGCGGTTATTGAGCCGCAGATATTCCGGCGCGCGTCCCCCGGCGATCATCAAGGCGTCGTAGTCTTCGGTCTCGATCTCGGCGAAATTGCCATTCAGTGCAAAATTGTGTCCCGGTTTCTCAGTATAGGTCTGGTCGCCTTCGAAATCGTGGATCGCGGTCTTGATTTTTTCACCTGCCTTTTTCCCCGGACACACGGCATGCACGATGTGCCCGACCATTGTCAGCGACTGAAACGGGACCATCACCTCATAGTCTTCCGCGAAATCGCCGACGAGAAAGAGAATCTTCTTGGCTGCCATCATTGTCTCCTGATTGGAGTCGGGCCCGACGCCAGCACGTTACTGTGCCGCTTCCAAGATCCGGGCGTTGGAACGCGAGGGCGGCGTCATGAACTCGGGGCCCACCGGATCGGTGATCGACTCTCGCAGGATGCGATCGATCTCGGTCTTTGCGGCGGCATCGAGCGACCATCCGAATACCTCGTCGATCGGCTGCAGCTGACCGGGATGACGCGCTCCCCAGAGTGCCGCCGTCGCGCCCTGATCGAGGAGCCAGCGCACAGCCAAATGGATGACACGCTTGCCGTAGTGCTGTCGGGCGAACTGATCGAGACGGCGAACTGCAGCGAGGTATTGCGTGTAGCGAGGCGGCTGGAATTTTGGGTCGGTTAACCGAAGATCGTCGCCGTCAAAGTGCACGTCTTGGTGCAACTTGCCGGACAGGAGGCCGCGGCACAGCGCGCCATAGGTCAACGTCGCCAGAGCCGACTTCCGGCAATGAGGCAAAAGCTCGTCCTCGATCTCGCGCTCGAACAGATTATAGGGCGGCTGCACGACGTGCAGTTTGGCGACGCGGCGAAAGCGTTCGATCTGGGCAACCGAGAAATTGCTCACGCCAATGGCGCGGATCTTGCCCTGATCGAACAGCGTCTGCATCGCTTCGGCCGTCTCTTCGATCGGCACCAGCAGGTCGGGCCAATGGACCTGATAGATATCGATGTAATCGGTGTGCAGCCGCCGCAGCGAGTCGGCCGCCTCGCGCAGGATGCGGTCACGGCTGGCATTCCGGAAGACCTTCCCATCCTTCCACTCGAGCCCGGTTTTGGTGGCGATGACCACGCGTGAACGCAGGCTGTGGTTGGCAATGGCGCGGCCGACGATTTCTTCTGAGCGGCCAAACCCATAGGCGGGCGCCGTATCGATCAGGTTGATCCCGCGTTCGACGGCGGCGTGGATCGTATTGACCGAACTCGTCTTCGTCCGTCCCGCCCCACATCCAGCCGCCAATCGCCCAAGTGCCGAGGCCGACACGCGAAACGGTCAGCGATGTGCCCGCGACTTCCGCAAATTTGGTATCGAATTCCCGAGCCATTTCGTCACCCATTGACTGGTACCGCGCTGCTTTGCCCACTGCGCCTCACAAATTGACCGAGGCATTACTCTTATGCTCTTCGCAGGTCGTAGAAACCCTTCGGCCACATCAATGCCAGCGGCTTAAAACATTTAGTTCAGATGACGCTCCAACCGAGTGAAACCCGGTAAAGAACAGTAAATTCAGTAAAACACATGTGATTGGGTCTGCCTGCCGGATAAGATCTTCTCTTGTCACGACAGGAACGCGCCTGAAAAAGACTTGCAGCCTGGTAGACGGTCCCGGCCCCGAGATCCAGGCCCGAAGCGCTTGTGAAAAATATAATGCCCATGTAAACCCGAGCCGGGTAATATTCGGCTTACGCGAGGTTAGATACTGCCCTGGCTAGAACTCCGCCGAGAAGGACAGCTCACCGCTGGTGGCGTCATTTCCGGACGCCCGGTCTCGGATCAGCCGGCGACCAATCGGCAAACTGTCTAATGGCCCTGCGTCCGCCCAAACTGTCCCGCATAGGATCACCGAAGCGCTCATCGGCCGGTTGGGCCTGCCTGTTGGCGGCTTGTGGACCGATCCAGCCGAAACTGGCAATCGATCCAAATACGCTCGCGCCGCCGACCGCGACAAAATCATGGGCGCCGGAGGAGGCGACGCGCATTCCGGGCGGGAAGGCCACGCTGGATGCATTTTCCGCTCGGTCGCCTCCGTCTCCCGCGACAATTCAGCCTGGGCGAGTCTACGACCTACCGAACCTGATCGATCTTGCCCAGCAGACAAACCCCGAGACGCGTGCGGCATGGGAAGCGACACGCGCCTCCGCGGCCAGGCTCGGGATTGCCGAAGGCGCCTATCTGCCGACGCTCGCTGCCATTGGCATGGCCAGCTATGCCTTTCTGCCGGGTTACGACAGGGCGGGACCCTTTGTGGTTCGCACGGGTGTGCTGGAGCCGTTGCTGCGGCTGGATTGGCTGTTGCTCGACTTCGGTCGACGGACCGCGGATCTCGACAGCGCGGCACAGACCCTGCTCGCCGCCAATCTGCAGTTTAACCGCAAGCAGCAGAGCGTGATATTCGCTGTGCAGAAAGCGTATTTTGCGCTCGATTCGGGCCGCGCCCGGGTTACGGCACGAGAGACGGCGCTGAAGGCTGCGACCGCGGTGGAACAGGCGACTGACATCCGCAGCCGCAGCGGCGTCGCCTCGGCTACCGATGCGCTACTCGCGCATCAAGTGGTATTGCAACAGCAATTCGACATCGCCAGTGCACGCCGCGACGTGCACGCCGCCGAGGCACAGCTGGCGCAGGCGATCGGGATTTCTCCTGTTTCCCTGCCGCAGGTTGCATCACTCTCGTCCCTGCCACTGCCCGAGGGACTGCCGGCATCCGTGGATTCACTGCTGCAGCAGGCCGTTTCCAGCCGCCCGGACCTCGCTGCCAGATTCGCGGAAGTGAAGGCGCGCGAAGCAGAACTCGAACGGGCACGCGCCGACTATCTGCCAAAATTATCTGCGAACGGCACATTGGGCCGCGTCGACCGTGAATTGGACAGCCTAAGTCTGGGCCGCAACGGCACGACATTTTATGCCAACCCGAAGACCTGGAGCGTAGAGCTTCAGCTCAGCTGGGAGCTGTTCGAGTGGCGTTAACCTAGAAATAAGTCGACAGGCCGGCGAGCAAGGTTGACTACACACAAGGGGTGGATTACGTGCAAAGCGCGATCGTGGGGACACGGTGAGATTCTGCATGCCGTAGCACCGCATATCGGGTTTTCAGAGTGTCGTGTTTGTTTCGTTTCCCCCCAACGCTGACACTGGTTTTTGCGGGAGCGCTATGTGGGGTTAATACTGCAGGCCCCATACCACGATCGTAGCCAGAGGCGATCTCCCGGCCCAGGGGATCGCCTCTGACGCGTTTCAGCCATGGTTTCGCAGGATATCGGCGCGGGCAAGAATAGCCTTGATCTGATGTTTCTGGAGCCGGTGGAAGCTCTCGGCGAAAATCTCACCGCGAATCGTTCCCTTGATCATGAGGCGATAGGATCGCCCATCGTGATCGTGCCAGCAGAATATCAATTGTTCGGCCCATTCTTGGACAACCATCTCATAGCGTAAGACATACGGAAGAAGGCGGTACTGCTCGAAACATATGTCGGGGTGCGTCCGCTCTTGCTTGACAATGTTATCTCTGGATAGCACAACAGCATGCGTTCTCGCGGCCCGGATCACGCGTACAAGCGCGGGGTCGTAGATGTGGCCGATAACGACTGGCTCTTGTCGTTCACCCGACAAGAGCGCCCGGAGGTAGTCTATATCCATGGCTTCGCAACCGCGGAATATAGACCACCAACGAGCAGGAACGAAACCTGAAACTCCCGACGATCACTACAGCGAGGAAGAGACGGCGCGGCGCCGAGATCAGGTGATTCGTCAGATGATCAACACGCCACCGAAGCCGCGTTCAGCGCCTACCGGAAAGGCGAAAGAGCGGCCCGCATCGAAGGGGCGCGTTCATAAGGGGAAGACGCGGAATTAAAGTGGAGCTGGAGCGATCCAGATAACCAGCTGTTTTTGCTCGACCTCGGGACGTGCAAATCCGCGATTAGGAAAAGGCCGCATCTTTGATTCGATGCCAACTCGCTTGAGCGCCGCCTTCAATTCTTCGGTCTCCGGAGGAGGCTTATTAAGATCTTTGATGCACAGAATCACGCCGGACAGAGCGGCTCAGGCGCTCGCGGGCCAGTTTGTGGGGCCGTGAGGTTGTCGATAGGTCAACCGCTTGCCGGCAATGCCCTTGATCGCCAGTTCGGCGCGGGTCGTGTCGTCAAAGCCAAGCGCGGTGCGGTAGTTGTAGCGGAAGTCGAATTCGCACAAATACCGCTTCAGGTGCTCTTGGCTCACATGGTGATAGACGCCGTAGATCCCGCGCTTCAGAATTGAGAAGAAGCCTTCAACGGTGTTCGTGTGTGCGTCGCCGCGCACGTATTCACTGGCGCCATGATTGACGGTGCGGTGAGTTTTGAACGTCTCGCCGATTTTCCAGTAAATACCGCTTTCGTCTGCGCGGAAGTGAGAGGCGGCGGAAAGCGCTTCGGCAATGATCGGCTTGACCGTATCGGCTGTTACGGTCGCGGTGCGGAGATGGAATGAGCGGACTCGGCCTTCTCGCTCTACTAAAGCAATGACCGCTTCTTTTGGTGGCGGTTCTTTGAACGCGCGGTTCCGCGCCTTGCCACCCACATAGGTTTCGTCGGCTTCAATGAATTTGCCTTCACCGCCCATGCTGCCGGGTAGCTTCGCTTCCCGCATGCCTTCCCTGATCCGATGCGCCATGAACCATGCGGTACGATAGGAACCAAAGCCGAGCATGCGCCAAAGTTGGTGCGCGGACATGCCTTTCTTGCTGGAGCACAGCAAGTGTGTTGCGAGAAGCCATTTGTGCAGCGGGATATGGCTACGCTCGTAGAGCGTCCCGATCGTCGCGGTGAAGGGCTTGCGGCATTGCTTGCATTTGTAGACGCCGGCGCGCGTGCTCTTGCCGCGCAGCTCGGTCGCGGCATCAACGCCGCCGCAGTGCGGACAGATCGGCCCATCCGGCCAACGGAGCTTCTCGAAGTGAAGCCTTGAGGCATCTTCGTTGTTGAAAATCGGGTTGGTGAGATTGAAGGCCATCGCAACCATCCTCAGTTGCGTTTCATATACGACCTCCGCGATGGTACGTAAAGTGCATAATTACCCATGTTCTTGCCTCCACCCTGAGCGTGCTCAATTCGAGAACACCGCGGCGCCGGCAGAGGCGACCGTCTGGTCTTGATTGCCATCCCCGCCGCTGACCCCGATCCCGCCGATGATCGTTCCACCGCGCCGCAATGGAATGCCGCCGGCGAAGATCATCACGCGTCCGTTGTTGGATGCGTGAATGCCAAAGAACTGCTGGCCCGGCTGGCTGTTTTTGGCGAGCTGCGCCGTCTCGATATCGAACGCGCGCGCGGTGAACGCCTTGTTGATCGAGATATCGATGCTGCCGATCCATGCCCCGTCCATTCGCACATGGCTGACGAGATTGCCGCCCCTATCGACGACGGCGATGTTCATCGGCTGGCCGATTTCGTGCGCCTTGGCTTCGGCGGTGGCGATAACGCGGCGCGCATCACTGAGAGTAATCACGACATCGTTCTCCAATCTTGGTAGTGGTAAGGTGACACTAGGCGCGCCCGAGATTGCTTCGCTTCGCTCGCAATGACGCTGTTAAAAGGCTGTCATTGCGAGGAGCCGAGCGACGAAGCAATCTCGCTATGAGGGCGCCGCGGCCGTATCTTCGGTCTCGCTCTTGCCACTAATGGGTCATGGGCACCAGCCCATGCGGGTCGATGACGAATTTGTTCGGGACGCCGGCATCGAAATTCCGATAGCCCTCAGGGGCTTGGTCGAGGGAGATGACCTTGACGTTGACGATCTCGCCGATCGGAAGCCGATCCCACAGGATCGCCTGCATGAGCTGCCGGTTGTACTTCAAGACCGGGGTCTGCCCGGTGTGGAAGCTGTGGGACTTTGCCCAGCCTAGGCCGAAGCGAAGGCTCAGCATTCCCTGCCGCGCAGCCTTCTCCTTTGCGCCCGGATCGTCGGTCACGTAAAGGCCTGGAATTCCGATCGAACCGGCGGGTCGCGTGATCTCCATCAGATCGTTCAGCACGACCGCCGGGGCTTCGATAATCTGCCCATCGGAACTCTGGCTCTTGGCTTCGAAGCCGACGCAATCGACCGCACAGTCGACCTCAGGCACCCCCAGCACTTCGGCGACGAGCTCGCCCAAGCGGTCGTGCGCCGAGAGGTCGATCGGCTCAAACCCGACTTTCTTGGCGTGGGCGAGCCGCTCCCGGTTCATGTCGCCGATCAGCACGACCGCTGCGCCGAGAATGCGCGCCGCGGCGGCCGCCGCCAGACCGACCGGCCCCGCTCCGGCGACATACACGGTCGATCCGACGCCGACCTTGGCGGTGACCGCACCGTGAAATCCGGTCGGCAGGATGTCGGTCAGGCAAGTCAGATCGCGGATCTTTTCGAGAGCCTGGGCCTTGTCCGGGAATTTCAAACAGTTGAAGTCGGCGTAAGGCACCATGACGTATTCGGCCTGACCGCCGATCCACCCGCCCATATCGACATAACCGTAAGCACCGCCGGCGCGCTCGGGGTTGACGTTCAAGCAGACGCCGGTATTGCCCTCGCGACAGGTGCGGCAACGACCGCAAGCCACATTGAATGGAACCGAGACGAGATCCCCGATGCCGAGATATTCGACGTCGCGGCCAATCTCGATGATCTCGCCGGTGATCTCATGACCCAGCACCATGCCGGCCGGCGCGGTGGTCCGGCCGCGCACCATGTGCTGGTCGGAACCACAAATATTGGTCGCAACGACTTTTAAAATGACCCCGTGCTCGATCTCCTTTCCTGCCGGATTGCGGAAGGCGGGAAAGTCAATGTTTTGAACATCGACCTTGCCGGGTCCAAGATAAACAACACCGCGATTGGAACGCATTATACGTCCTCCGTCAGTTGGTAGAGGCGAAGCCGAGACAAGTGTCCTCTTGGTCCTTTTCCGTTTGCGGCACCGGTTCGTGCTCCGGGCGGCCACGGTCGATCACCCCGTCGGACCGTCCTTTGAGGTAAGCGTAGATGTCATCGAGAAAGCACATGACGTTGGGATTGGTCCCATGCGCCGGCATCACGAAGACATTCGTCGTGGGGTAGCCGACCGCTCGACCACCAACCACACCCCCATTGACGACGATTTTGTTGAACTCGTCGTGGCTGAGCGTCTTCAATGCGTCGACCAGTGATGGCGCAAAAGTGCTACCGGTCGCATTCTGTCCGTGGCACCAGTAACAAGTGCCCTCGTAATGAAGATAACCAGTGAAGGTCTGCGGATCGACCACACCATTCTTGATCGTGTAAGGCTTCGCGTTATCGGCGGCATTGGCCCAGAGCGACGGTACACTCGCAACGATGGTGAATAGAACCACGGCTGGGCTGAGCCGCCTTATTGTTCGCGCTATCATTTGGGAGCTCCGCTGGTTTTAGGCTTTCAGCAGCTGCGGATCGACCGGCAGTGTCCTGATGCGTTTCCCGGTTGCTGCGTAGATCGCGTTGCAGATCGCTGGCGCGGTCGGCGGCACGCCCGGTTCGCCGACACCGCCCGGCAAATGCGTGTTTTCGACGAAGTACACGTGCGTCTCCGGCGTGATGTCGATGCGCGGGACGAGGTAGTCGGTGTAATTGCTTTGCTCGACGCTCCCGTTTTTCATCGTGATCTGGCTATAGAGCGCATTGCCGATGCTCATGATCGCGGCGCCCTCCAACTGCGCGCGCACGCGATCGGGGTTGACGACCGTGCCGCAATCGATCGCCATATCGAGCCTTGGTATCGTGACCTGGCCATCATTGCCGACAGCGACATGCGCGACGACAGCCACATAGCTCAAAAAACTGCGATGGACGGCAATGCCGCGGCCGTGCCTTGGCGGCAATTTCTCGCCCCAGTTGCTGTTCGCGGCGACGAGGTCGACGACCCCGCGCAAGCGCCCGGTGTCGATCGGGTATTGATCGGCGATCGCGGGAGCGAGCTGATCGACGCCGTAATTCGGATAGTCGACGACGACGCCCAGCGCCTTCAAGTCGAGGGTGCGCTGCGGCCCGAGCAGCTCCCGCAGGTAATCAACCGGGTCCTTGCCCGCCGCGGACGCCAGCTCGTCGGCAAACGAGCAGACGGCAAAGGCATGCGGGATGTTGTAGACCGAGCGATACCAGCCAATGCGCACATGGCTGGCGGCGGCGCCGTTCTCGCAGCGCACATTGGGAATGTCGTAGGGCATGTCGACAACGCCTTGGCCCAGCTCGCCGCCGCTGCCGTAAACGATATCCGGCTGGAATGTCGCCTCGATAGCTGGGAAGACGGTGCGATGCAGCCACCCATTGGCGCGGCCGTCTTGGTCGAGCGCCGCTTCGAGATGCTGCGCGCAGATCGCGTGATAATAGTCGTGTTGGATGTCGTCTTCGCGGGTCCACGTTACTTTGACCGGGCCGCCGACCATGCGCGAGAGCACAGCGGCTTCGGCGACATAGTCCGGCTTCGACTTGCGGCCAAAGCCGCCGCCGAGCAGGGTCACGTTGACGGTGACGTCCGTTTCGTTGACGCCGAGGACCTGGGCCACGGTCTGGCGCACCTGCGTCGGGTTCTGCGTCGGCGACCAGGTCTCGCAGGTATTGGCGACCCAATGCGCTACGGCATTGGGCACTTCCATTTGAGCATGCGCCAGATGAGGGACAAAATAGTCGGCGGACACGCGCTTGGCGGCTGACGCGAGCGCACCGTCGACATCACCGTGATTTCGCACGACTTTGCCCGGCTCCCTGGCCGTCGCTTCGAGCTCGGCGCGGTAGGCAGCGCTGTCGTGGCCGGCATTGGGCCCGTAATCCCACTCGATCTTGAGTCGCTGGCGGCCCTGCTGCGCCGACCAGGTGTTGTTGGCGATGACTGCGATACCGCCCAATGGCTTGAAACCCGACGGCATCGGGGTTGCCGGGATCTCGACCACCCGTTCGACGCCGGCGACCGATAGCGCATCTTTGGCGTCGTAGGACTTGGCCTTGCCGCCATAAGCCGGGCAGCGCTCGACCGAGGCGTATTTCATGCCCGGGACGACGACGTCAATGCCGTAGGTTGCGCGGCCGCGAACGATGTCTTTCAGATCGACGACCGGATAGGGTTTGCCGATATAACGCCAATCCTTCCGGTCCTTTAGCCGCACTTGGTCCGCCGGCGGCACCGGCATCGCCGCGGCGAGCTTGGCGAGATCACCAAAGGCAAGCTTGCGCCCGCTAGAGGCGTGCGCGACAAAGCCGTTTTGCGCCCGGCATTCGCCGACCGGAACATTCCAGGTCTGCGCCGCGGCCGTTTCGAGCATTTGCCGTGCGGTCGCGCCCGCCAGCCGCATCGGCCCAAAGAACTGCCACGTGCTGCGCGAACCGTCGGTGTTCTGGTCGCCGTATTTCGGGTCACCCTGGGCCTGGACGACCTTGACGCGGTTCCAATCGGCGTCGAGCTCATCGGCGAGCACCAACGGCAAATCGGTCTTGATGCCGGTGCCCATCTCGGAGCGGCTTGCGACAATCGTCACGAGGCCCGTCTCGTCGATCGAGAGAAAGGCATTGGGCTGCAAAGGTCGGTGTTTCGGCGGCTTCGGCGAAGGGAAGCTTGCGGAACCCGACATGGAAACCGAGAACGAGGCCCGAGGTTAGGGCAGCGCCTTTAAGAAGGTCACGTCGGCTGACATTGGTAATCACAGTCATTACACTGCCTCCGCCGCCGACTTGATGGCCTGCCGGATGCGCTGATAGGTGCCGCAGCGGCAGATGTTGCCGGACATCGCATCGACAATCTGCTGGTCGCTCGGCTTCGGCGTCTGTTTGAGCAGTGCGGCGGCCTGCATAATCTGGCCGGCTTGGCAATAACCGCACTGGGGTACATTGTTCGCCTCCCAGGCGACCTGGACCGGATGCGTGCCCTCGGTGCTGAGGCCCTCGATCGTGACGATTTCGTGCCCTTGTGCGTCGACTAAAGTCGTCAGGCAGGAGCGGACCGCTTGACCGTCGAGATGTACGGTGCAAGCCCCGCAGGCGCCGACGCCGCAGCCGTATTTTGTTCCGGTCAGGCCGACGATGTCGCGAATGGCCCACAACAGCGGCATTTGCGGGTCGGCGTCGATGGTGCGCTCGACACCATTGATCTTGATCTGTGGCATGGGATCCTCTTAGTGCGCTGCTATTGGACCTGGCTCATTTCTTCAGGGTATTGAGATAGGCAATGACATTCTGCCGATCGGTCTCATTGGGGAGATTGACGAACATCTTGGTGCCGTGAATGAAGCCGGCCGGGTTTGCGAGGAATTTGTCGAGATCGGCGTCGTCCCAAGTGACGTTCGCATCCTTCATCCCGGTGGAAAAATCGAACCCCGGAACCGTGCCGCTCTTGCTCCCGACGATACCGGCGAGGGATGGTCCGATCTTTTTCTCACTGGGCGTCGGCGCATGGCACACTGAGCAGTGCGACGCGAAGACCTTTTCGCCCGCCGTCGGATCGCCGGCGGCCAACGCGGGAGATAATGTTGCGAGGACGTTGATCAGCAACAGGCCTGCTGTGGTTCGTCTCATTTGCCGCACCCAATTGATCCGCAGGTCTGCTAGCTTGATTGTCGGCTATTCACCAGCGGGGCGCGCAATGCGCCGGCCTGAATTTGCCGTGCGGGGCGTAGGCGTCCGGCTCCCAATAATAACCGGTAGGGCAAGTGTACGTAGTCGACGCGGCTTGCCGAGCGCTGGCGCCCGCTGCAACAGGCACAGCTCCCGCGGAGAGCGGGATTGCCGCAGCGATAAGAGCACTAGCCAAACATAAGGCGTGCAATTTCATCTCATTTCTCCTACTTCCTACGCGAGCAGCCGTTGCGCCAGTCAAAAGCCAGGCTTCGTACGAAGGAATTAGGTTACTGGTGCTCCAAGCCCAGTTAAGCCGGGTAAAAATGAGTGAAACTCCAACCCAGACTTTCCCATGATCGCTCATATCGGCGGCTCCGTGGGAGGGCTAGTCGGAGCAGATTTGCCGGGCTTTGCGAATGTGGCAGTCCTGAGAGTGCACGTGGCGTCGTGATTACAGACCCAAATAGGCCGGGGATATTAAAATAGCGCGAGAGCCAAGGCTATGATCGCCCACCAGCCGGCGAGCGAGAGCACGCCAATCCAGAAGATTGCTGCACGCAGCGAAAGCCGCTCGGTACGCCTCCTGTCGGGTGCTGCGGTGGCCAGCGAGGTCGAAGTCAGCGCCTGCGGTTCTCTAGCCATCTTAGGTGACTTCCTGCCAACTGCACCGGAATGCGACCGGTCCTGATGCGAGGACCGGCCGCCCGTCGACCCGGTGCGGGGAGGAGCATCACCGGGTCGGTTGACTTTAATGTAGTGGTGGCCGTTACAAACCGTCTCCACAGCCGGGATAATTGGATCTCCGACGATCCCCATGCCACCTAATATGGGACGGATCGCAAGGCCTCCCGAGTAAACGGGGGTCAAAATTGGTAAATCACCGGTGACGGCGGCAGTCTCGTTCAGGACAGACTGAATTGTATCCTTGCCAATGCCGATTTGGGCGCATCAGCGCTGTGGTGCAGCGCCTCACGCTCATCATCGGAAATTGGCGGATCGACGATCCTGAGCACGCCGCTGCCCCGAGAACGCTCGGCAAACCCCGTATGCCGCAAGCTCGGTAAATGAGCGCTCGTAGCAGGAGACCGGGGTTTTACGAGCAGCGACGACGATCTGCAAAACCCATTGCGAAAGCGAGCAGGGCAAGCGCCGTGGGGAGAGCCAAGGACCACAATCCAGCAGCAGCTTCAAAAGCCGCGCCGAGTACGCACCCGGTAGTAAAGCCGACGATCACCGGCAAGGTGTGCATCGCACGGATACGCGCCCGGGCGACCTTGGCATGATCGCGGCCAACCAACACCGCGCCGAGATCCAGCATGAAATGAGTGACATTCGTTGTCATCACGGCCGTGGTTGGCGTGTTCGTCAGGGAAATCTGCACGAGCGCGTTCTGCACTGCCATTGCCGCGACGCCGAACATACCCGCGATGACGGCGAGTGTTGCATTGGCGTCTTGCCACGGAGCCGCCACAATACAAACTGAGAGGAAGGCAAAAAGAAAAAACAGCTGCAGCAACAGCAACGGGCGCAAGGTCGAGGCCCCAATTCGCTCGAGGCCGCCCGCGAGCAGGCGCGTCAGAAACAACACCAGCATGAAGACCGGAACCGATAGAACGTAAGAGAATATCGTCGGGTCGCCGGCGACGATATGAGCGGCCAGAACGACCAGATTGCCTGTGATGTGGGCTGTGAAGAGCCCGTTGAGGCCGAGAAAACTGATGATGTCGGTAGATCCAGCAATCAGGCTCAAAACGAACGGCAGGACCCGGCTGGCCAGGTCAGCCGCCGCGGAGGCCGTATTCATCCGACGCGAGCTGGTGGTTTGAGACGATGCTCATTCGGAGGCGCGGCTGCCTGCCGGCGCTTTTGCCAAGTTGCGGCGGGAGCCGCGTAAGCGGCGCGATTGTCCCTAGCGCAGCCAGAGGCGAAGATGATTGCAATTCCGCGCCGCAAGGTCATCTCTACCCGTTTGCACGTGGGCGTCCTGCAGACTTGGCCCAGTGATGGGCTGAAGCCGAGTAAATTCGGGTAAAAATCAACAAGCCAGACTATTTTTCGCCGCCGAGCTCTCCTCGTTGCGCCAACAATCTGGTGCAGAGGGGGCTCGTCTGGCCCCTAGTAAGGAGCACCTCTGGCTGTTTCGGCGGTTCAACGATTTACTTCAATTTACTCAGATTCACTGGTAGCCAATGACCCGCGCCGTATGTAAGCGCCAGCCCAGTGATTTTGGGCAGGGCCGGCGAAATCGGCTCTGTTGGTTGACATCCAGTCGCCGGGCCTTGTTTGGAGGTAATTGTCAGTGACTGAAACACCAACCCGTTCAGCGCGGGCTTTGACCGCCGAGTTCATTGGCACGTTCGCGCTGATCTTCATCGGTGCCGGGGCGGCAATCGCGCTCGGCGTCAACCATGATCCGCCCGTCGCGTGGGCGCATGGCCTCACTATCCTGGTGTTTGTCGCGGCATTCCAGCGCATCACCTACGGCGGTGCGTTCATGTTCGAAGCTGTCGGCACGGGCTTTCTCGTCGGCACGGTCCTGCACACGGCCGTGCGCAGCGCCAGCAGACTGGCTCCGGTTGCAATCGGAATGACGATCACGCTCTGCATTCTCGGCTTCGGTATTCTCACCGGCGGCAGCATCAACCCGGGGCGGACCATCGGGCCGGCGGTCGCAGTCGGACTTCATAAAGAAGTCCCGCTCTACGTCGCGGCCCAGTTGGTGGGTGCGATCTTTTGCGGTGCCCTGTATCGCTGGTTCTGGGTGCAGCGGCGCACGCTCGGAAGCGCGACTGTGCAGTCTAGCGCGGCAGCCGAATAAAAGGCCGGCAGAGCGCGCCGATCTCGACGAGGAAGATGCTCTTTCATCTGAAACTCCTCCATCCATCGAGGAGAAACCAGTTCATGTCAGAGAGACCCACCTGGACGATCGCATCGGACACCGCGCCGAGGCTGCCATGCCACCGCGAGCGCGCGGCATTGACAAGCGGCGGAGACGCGCCACATTTTAATGGTTCTAAATAGCAGAGCTGAGCGTGGATTCGAAGACCCATCTGACGAATTCACGGACCAAGTCAACCGACGCGACAAAGAATGGAGAGAATTATGGACGGAAGTGATGTCGCAAACACCGGCAAGTGCCCGGTAATGCATGGTGTTCGCCCCAACCCGACTTTCGGAGGCAGGTCGAACCGGGACTGGTGGCCGAACCAGTTGAACCTCAAAATTCTGCAGCAGAACTCTCCCCTGTCCAATCCCATGGGCAAGGACTTCAACTACGCTGAGGAGTTCAAGAAACTCGACTTCCAGGCCCTGAAGAAAGACCTCTATGGGCTCATGACCGACTTCGCAAGACTGGTGGCCGGCCGACTTCGGACATTACGGGCCGCTCTTCATCCGGATGGCATGGCACGGCGCGGGAACCTACCGCATCGGTGACGGCCGCGGCGGCGCGGGCTCGGGCCAGCAGCGCTTTGCGCCTATCAACAGCTGGCCGGACAACGTGCTCCTCGACAGGGCACGCCGGCTGCTGTGGCCGATCAAGCAGAAGTACGGCCGGAAGATCTCGTGGGCCGACCTGTTCATCCTTGCTGGCAACTGCGCGCTGGAGTCGATGGGCTTCAAGACATTCGGCTTTGGCGGCGGGCGCGAGGATGTCCATGAGCCTGACGAAAGCATCTACTGGGGCCCCGAAGGCAAGTGGCTGGCGGACGAGCGCTACACCGGCGACCGTGATCTCCAGAAGCCGCTCGCCGCAGTGCAGATGGGTCTGATCTACGTGAATCCGGAAGGGCCGAACGGCAAGCCGGATCCGCTCGCCGCGGCGCGGGATATTCGCGAGACGTTCGCGCGCATGGCCATGAACGACGAGGAGACCGTTGCGCTCATTGCCGGCGGACACACCTTCGGCAAGACCCACGGCGCTGCCGATCCGAGCAAGTATGTCGGCCCCGAGCCCGAAGGCGCCTCCATCGAGGAGCAGGGACTCGGCTGGAAGAACACCTATGGCAGCGGCAAAGGCGATGACACGATCGGCAGCGGTCTGGAAGTCATCTGGACCCAGACGCCAACGTGGTGGAGCAACAACTTCTTCTCGAACCTGTTCGGCTACGAATGGGAACTGACCAAGAGCCCGGCCGGTGCGTATCAGTGGAAGCCGAAGGGCGACGCGGGCGCCGGTTCCGTGCCGGATCCGCACGACGCGTCGAAGCGTCGCGGGCCCTCCATGCTGACCACCGACATCGCCTTGCGCGTCGACCCTGTTTACGAAAAGATTTCAAGGCGCTTCTACGAGAATCCGCATCAGCTCGAAGACGCGTTCGCCCGGGCTTGGTTCAAGCTGGTGCATCGCGACATGGGCCCGCGCTCGCGCTATCTCGGCCCGGAAGTCCCGGCGGAGGAGTTGCTGTGGCAGGATCCCGTCCCGGCCGTCACTCATAAACTGATTGACGACCAGGACATCCTCGCACTCAAGGGCAAAATCCTCGCATCGGGTCTTTCGATCTCCCAATTGGTCTCGACCGCTTGGGCGTCGGCGGCAACTTTCCGCGGCTCCGACAAGCGCGGTGGGGCAAACGGGGCGCGCATCCGCCTCGCGCCGCAAAAGGATTGGGAGGTCAACCAGCCGGCCCAACTGGCGAACGTGCTTGAAACCTTCGAGGGTATCCAAAAGGCGTTCAACGCCGCGCAGACCGGAGGGAAGAAAGTCTCGCTCGCCGATCTGATCGTCCTCGGTGGCGGCGCCGCCGTCGAGCAGGCTGCGAAGAAGGCCGGGCATGATGTAAAGGTTCCCTTCACGCCGGGCCGCACGGATGCATCGCAGGATCAAACCGACATCGAGTCCTTCGCGGTGCTCGAACCGGCCGCGGACGGGTTCCGCAACTACCTCAAGGCCGCATACACCTCGCCAGAGGAGATGCTGGTCGATCGGGCGCAACTCCTGACGTTGACCGCCCCTGAGATGACGGTGCTCGTCGGCGGTATGCGCGTGCTGAATGCGAACTTCGGACAGTCGCAGCACGGCGTCTTCACAAAACGCCCTGGGACGCTCACCAACGACTTCTTCGTGAACCTGCTCGACATGGGAACGACCTGGAAGGCCGTCTCGAAAGCCGGGGACGTGTTCGAAGGACGCGATCGCGCGACGGGAGAGCTGAAGTGGACCGGCACCCGTGTCGACCTCACCTTCGGTTCGCACTCCGAGCTCCGAGCCGTCGCGGAAGTCCATGCCTGTGCCGACTCGCAAGCAGCGTTTGTGCGCGACTTCGTGGCTGCTTGGAACAAGGTGATGAACCTGGATCGCTTTGACCTCGCCTGATTTCCACGGAAAGGCGTTCGGACGCAGCTGAGGCCCAACTGCGTCCGACCGCCGAATAAGAGACGGCACGGAGGCCGAGCGATGAAGAACTTCTCGGACCTGACGGAGCAGGAGCTGTTGGCGCTCGCCATCGCTCTGGAGGAGGAGGATAGCCGCACCTATGGCGACCTCGCGGATGCGATGCGCGAGAGCTATCCCGGAACGGCGCGGATGTTCGCCGCGATGGCGGAGGAGGAGGACGGCCACCGTCACCGCCTCCTCGACCTCTACCGCGAGAAGTTCGGCGACCACATCCCGCTGATTCGGCGGCAGGACGTGAAGGACTTCATCGAGCGCAAGTCGTTGTGGCTCGCGCGGCCGCTCGGCCTCGAAAGGGTGCGTGCCCAGGCCGAGCTGATGGAGGCAGAGAGCAAGCGCTTCTACCTAGCGGCGGCGCGGCACTCGACCGACGCCGCCATCCGTCAGCTCCTCGGCGACCTCGCGGCGGAAGAGCGCCGCCACGAGGCCCGAGCCGAGGAGCTCGAGGCGCAATACGTGCCGGCCGAGGTCGAGAAGGAGGAGGGCGAATCCGAGCGCCGGCTCTTCCTTTTGCAGATCGTGCAGCCCGGCCTCGCCGGGCTGATGGACGGTTCGGTCTCGACCCTGGCGCCGCTCTTCGCCGCCGCCTTCGCGACGCGGCAGACTTGGCCGACTTTTCTCGTCGGCCTTGCGGCCGCGATCGGCGCCGGGATCTCGATGGGGTTCGCCGAAGCCTTGTCCGACAACGGCTCGTTGACCGGACGCGGCAGCCCTTTGGCCCGCGGTCTCGTCTGCGGCGCGATGACCGCGCTCGGCGGGCTCGGGCACACCTTGCCGTTCCTGGTGCCCTCCTTCACGGTCGCGATGACGATCGCAGTGGCGGTCGTCGTCGTCGAACTCGCGGCGATCTCGTGGGTCCGCAACCGCTACATGGATACGCCGGTGCTGTCGGCGGCGTTTCAGGTCTTCGTCGGCGGCCTGCTCGTCTTCGCGACTGGCATCGCAATCGGCAGCGGATAAGGGTGGCATTGATGGATTACGAGGGCTTTTTCCAACGGCAGCTCGGTGAATTGCGGCGCGAGGGACGCTATCGCGTCTTTGCCGACCTCGAACGCCGAGCCGGTCATTTCCCGCGGGCGATGCACTACAACGGGCACGGCTGCCGCGAGGTGACGGTGTGGTGCTCCAACGACTATCTCGGCATGGGCCAGCACCCGGAGGTGCTGGCGGCGATGCACGCGGCGATCGATCGGTGCGGCGCCGGCGCCGGCGGCACGCGCAATATCTCCGGCACCAACCACTACCACGTGCTGCTGGAGCGCGAGCTGGCCGATCTGCACGGCACCGAAGCCGCGTTGCTGTTCAACTCCGGCTACATGTCGAACTGGGCGACGTTGAGCACGCTCGCGGCGCGGTTGCCGGGCTGCGTCGTGCTCTCCGACGAACTGAACCACGCCTCGATGATCGAGGGTATCCGGCACAGCCGGGCCCCGAAACAGACTTTCGCCCATAACGACCCCGCCGACCTCGACCGCAAGCTGGCCGCTCTCGATCCTGCGGTGCCGAAGCTGGTCGCGTTCGAATCGGTCTATTCGATGGACGGCGACATCGCGCCCATCGCCGAAATGTGCGACGTCGCCGAGGCGCACGGGGCAATGACCTATTTCGACGAGGTGCACGCGGTCGGGCTCTACGGGCCGCGCGGCGGCGGCATTGCCGAACGCGACGGCTGTGGCCCATCGGCTGACGGTCATCGAGGGGACCTTGGCGAAAGCCTTCGGCGTCGTCGGCGGCTATATCGCCGGCTCGGCGGCGCTGTGCGACTTCGTGCGCAGCTTCGCCTCCGGCTTCATCTTCACCTCGGCATTGCCGCCGGCTGTGGCGGCGGCCGCCCTGGCCAGCATCCGCCATCTGAAGACCAGCTCCGCCGAACGCCGCCAGTTGCACGAGCATGTCAGGCTGCTGCGCCGCCGGCTCGACGCCGCCCAAATTCCGCACCTCGACAATCCGAGCCATATCGTGCCGGTCATGGTCGGCGACCCGGTATTGTGCCAGCACATCACCGATCGGCTGCTCGACGAGTTCAGTATCTATGTGCAGCCGATCAACTATCCGACCGTGCCGCGCGGCACCGAGCGGCTGCGCCTGACCCCGTCGCCATTGCACAGCGAGGCCGACATCGACCATCTGGTCCGGGCGCTGACGATCATCTGGTCGGAACGCGATCTGCGCTGCGCCGCGTAATTTAGAATGCGAGAACCGCGCGAGGCGTGAGACGGCGCGCAATCCCGCACGCACTCGCCTAGCAATGCGCGCGCCGTCGCCAAGTGTGATCTCACCGCGCGCAACCGCCGCCAGAATGGTGGCCAGCATCTGCCGGCAATCCTCGGCCGTCCGCAACGACGCCAGGTCAATCCCGAGACGCTCCGCCGGGTCGCGGGCCACAAGCGGCGGCGGCAATAGCTGCGCCCGCGAGCGGCCGCAACAGGTGAGGTTTGCGGTCGATCAGATCCGACAGCGCACAGGAAGGCGAAGGCGGATTGGCAACTTTCGGCATCAGCGGGGCTCCAGAACCAACGAGGTCAAAATATATATTCATGATATGTTCTTTTCATACGGACGAGCTGCCCCGATGAGTTATCCGCCAGGAGCGAAAGGCGCGCCGTACGCGACCGCCTCCGGACCTTCAACGCCTTTGAGACCCCTCGACAGGCGGCACGCCTCCCAGCTCACCAGACCTGTTTCGACACACGGGCGATCAAATCGTCCGTCCTTGAGAGAAAGAGCTTGAGGAGGGGAGAGCTGTTTGCCTTGTGATAACCGAGTACTAGGTCGATGGTCGGGGCATCTCCTCGGATCGGACGGCTGGTCACAGACCAAGGGAGAAAATTCTTTGCGTAGGTCGGCAGCAGCGCCACGGCGCGCCGCGACGCGATCGAGAGCACTGCCATGGCAAGATTGTCCACTTCGTGATCCGGACTGGTATCAAGGCCGGATCGCTTCAGGTAGTCATCGATCACAGCGCGCAGGGCGGGGGATGTATTCGGCGAGGGTTTGATGAATGTTTCGCCTACCATCTCTCGCGAATCGACGGCGTCATACGAGGCAAGGCGGTGGTCCCTCGGCAACGCGACGATAAATGGTTCCGTAGTCACACGCCTGTAAACCAGATCGCCCGATTGCTCTTCCGGCCGCAGGAACGCGACGTCGAGCCTGCCCCTCATCAAGCCGTCGGCGAGGACTGGGGAATACTGGCCCGCGACCGTGAACTCTATATTGGGCAGTTCTTCGCGAAGGATGCGTATAGTTTCGGCCAGCCAATTTATTTCTGTTCCTGTCAGAAACCCTAGAGCCAACCTCAACTTAGCGGGCTGAGCCGCCCGCCGCGCTGCCTCCTTGGCCGCCTCCACCTGAGCCAACGCTAGCCGCGCATGGTCGAGAAAAGCTCGACCTGCGGGGGACAGCTCGATGCCGCGAACGCTGCGGTTCATCAGCTGGACACCAACCTCAGATTCTAGATCCCGGATTTGGCGGCCAAGGGAAGGTTGGGCCGTGTGAAGCCTCTTCTCAGCCGCAAGCGTCAAACTTCCCGCCTCGGCGACGGCGACGAAATAGCGAAGATGGCGTAGCTCCATGGCCGTCCTCCATGCCTTGGAGGCATGTCCATCAAACTTACAAAGTCTTTCTCAGGGACGCTAGGGAAACCAAAATCTCCGCCCACGGCACCGACGGTCGGGCCGGAATCATGCCGCAGAACTCGGGCTTCCACAGTGCGGGCCAGGGATCGGGCGCGCAGAAGGAGTGGCAACATGAACACCTCCGTCGTCTTGATCACCGGCGCGCTAACTGGGATTGGGCGTGCGGCAGCCGTCGCCTTTGCGCGGGAAGGCAACCGCGTCGTCGTTTCCGGCCGGCATGAGGATGCCGGCCAGGCCTTGGCTGCTGAGCTGCGCGGGCTCGGCGGCGAGGTTGAATTCATCCGTGCCGACGTACGCCACGAGGACGATGTCCGCGACCTGGTCGATCGGACCGTCGCGCGCTTCGGTCGCTTGGACGCGGCAGCCAACTGCGCCGGCACCGAAGGCAAGCCCGGCCGGGTGACGGAGCAGACCGCTGAGAGCTACGCCGCGACATTCGACACTAATGTGCTCGGCACGCTCCTCAGCATGAAGCACGAACTGCGGGTGATGCTGGCTCAGCGCAGCGGCAGCATCGTCAATGTTTCGTCGACCTACGGTCACGCCGGTACCCCCAACGCCTCAGTCTATGCCGCCAGCAAGCACGCGGTCGAGGGGCTCACCACATCCGCGGCGCTTGAGGTCGCGGGCTCGGGCGTTCGCGTCAATGCGGTGGCACCAGGGCCGACCGAGACCGGGATGCTCAATCGCTTTACCGGCAATCCCGAAAGAAAGGCCGGCCTCGTCTCGACCGTGCCGCTCGGCCGCGTCGGACAGCCCGACGAGATCGCCAACGCCATCCTGTTTCTTTGCTCCGGCCAGGCGTCCTTTATCAGCGGCCATGTGCTTTCGGTCGATGGCGGGAAGTCGGCGGGGTAACCGTCAACACCGGCCGATCGCATGACGCGAGACGAGGAGATCAGAATGACAAGCCAATCCGAGATCGAACGAGACAAAGCCGTGGTCGACGCCTTCTATCAGGCAGGCATCGAAGGCCACCTTACAAACTTCGCGCGGTATCTGGATCCCGACTTCAAGGTAACCGCGCCCAATTATCTTCCCTGGGGCGGCACACATTCGGGCGCGGCGTTCTTCCGAGACGAAATACTGCCAAATCTCCCCGATGTGTTCGACTTCGCGCGCTTCAGCTACGACAGCGTTATCGCTGAGGGCGGACGCGTCGCCGCGGTGATCAACATGGGAGTTACCGGCACCGACGCTATAATCAAAATCGTCGACGTTTGGACTGTCCGAGACGGGAAGGTCACGTCGATCTGGGTCGCCTATTTCGAGCCCCAGGCGCTGCTCGACAAACTCGGCATCGCCCACCACCTCGCCCGCTGACGGGCCGCCGGTCGTTTGAGGCAGCGTCAGCGCAGAAGACCGAACCGAGCACGTTTCGGGTGTTCAACCACACCCATCAGACCATGCCGACGCATTTCGCGGATGCCGACTTGATCCGTCGGCCCTAACCAGGAGGTGAAGCCATGGAACAGACAGTCCTGCAGGCATCGAAGCCGATCAAGATTCCCGGACCTGAACATCCGATCACGATCGAACGCAATCGCACCCGGGTCGTGGTCTCCGTCGCGGGCCGGATCGTAGCCGACACGCGAGAAGCCTTGACGCTCCGCGAAGCGGCCTATCCCGCGGTTCAGTACATCCCGCGCAAGGATGTCGCCATGGCGCTCCTCGAGCGGACGGATCACGCCACCTACTGCCCGTACAAGGGGGATTGCACCTACTTCAGCATTCCGCTCGGCGGCAACCGTTCGACCAACGCCGTGTGGAGCTACGAGGCCCCATACGCTGCCGTCACGCCAATCAAAGATTATCTCGCCTTCTACCCTGACCGCGTCGACGCGATCGAAGAACGACCGGAGGCCTGATCACCTCTCCCCCTGGGCTTTCCGGGCCTCGCTATTAACCCGCAGGGTCCGGACCTAGTCCAACGAGCGTCGTGCAAGCGCCTGCGTGAGCGGGCGCCTGCGCGTTAGCTCTCGGTGGCGGTTCGAAGCTCTGAACCGCCAAGCCCAATTTCGAAGGACCGCAGCCGATGACGGAGCATGCACACCCGAATTTGTTCACTCCAGTGCAAATCGGACCAATTACCCTAAAGCACCGCGTCGTGATGGCCCCCCTCACACGTTCACGGTCCGAGCAGCCAGGGGACGTCCCCGGCGCTCTGATGCTCGAGTATTACGCGCAACGAGCTTCCGACGGCGGCTTCATCGTCTCCGAGGGCACCTCGGTGTCGCTGACGGCTCGCGGGTGGCTTGGAGCACCCGGTCTGTACTCGGAGCAACAGGTCGAGGGATGGAGGAAGATCACAACCGCTGTCCGCGCCAAGGGTAGCCGCATGTTCTCGCAGCTGTGGCATACCGGACGCTCTTCGCGCGTCGAGATGGCGGGTGGCCAAATGCCGGTATCGGCTTCCGTCAATCCATCTTACTGGGAGGATGCCTCGCATGTCGTTTCCTCGCCCAGCGGCTGGATCAAGCCCTCACCGCATCGGGCCCTCGAGCTCGCGGAAATTCCGGGCATCATCGAGGACTATCGCAAAGCCGCCGAGCGGGCGAAGGCTGCAGGATTCGATGGCGTCGAACTGCATGCCGCCAATGGTTACCTGCCCGATCAGTTTCTTCAGGACGGTAGCAACAAGCGCACTGACGCCTACGGTGGTTCGATCGAAAACCGCTCACGCTTCCTGCTGGAACTCGTGGAAGCAATGGCGTCAGTGTGGGGAGGCGATCGCGTCGGCGTGCGGATCGGGCCGAGCGGAACATGGAACGGGATGTCGGACAGCAATCCGCAGGCGCTGTTTACTTACGTCACCGAGCAGCTGAACCGGTTTGGACTCGCCTATCTCCACATCATCGAGCCGCGCGTGAAAGGCAACGTGCTAATCGGCGAGGGGCAGGCCCCTGTGGCATCCGAGCAACTGCGGAAGATCTTCAAAGGCAAGATCATCGCGGCTGGCGGCTTCGAACCGGATAGCGCCGAGGCGATCGTCGCGAAGGGTGATGCTGATCTGGTTACGTTTGGGCGCTATTTCGTCTCGAACCCTGATCTGCCGAAACGCGTCGAGCTGGGGTTACCGCTCAACGATTACGACCGCGACACGTTCTACACCTTCGATGCTCATGGTTATACCGACTACCCGTTCTACGACCTGTGCGCCGCCGCATAGCCTTTTTTCAGCGCGACAGGGCCCAGCTCGCTAGTATCGCATCACCCGGAACCCGTCGCTGACTTCGCCTCCGAACCGCGGAGCATGCTCGCGCGGGGGCTGATTGCCGCCGCACCCTGGGGTGACAGAGAGCCGGGAGGATGGGTCATGCGGGGGTCATGCGGGTTGGGTTCATCTGCCACATATTGGGCGCAAGGCGAGGCCAGAGGCGATCCGGCGCCCAGCGTGACCAACGCCGAGATGTCGGACTTCGCCAAAACCGAGGCCGGCCGCAGCTTCATCCTCGAGATGCAGGCGCTGCAGCGCATCGGCGAACCGGACGATATCGGGTCGGTGGTCGCCTTCCTCGCCTCCGACGACGCCCGCTGGATTACCGGCACGACCATCCACGTCGACGGCGGCTCGAAGCTCTGAACCACCAAGCTCAGTACCGAAGACTGTAGCGCAGTTGCATTGCGTCGCCATGACGCGAATGCCGCCAGTGGATTTATCAGGAAATTCTCACCGGCGTCGGCCCCCGTCGCCCCCGCGAAAGCGGGGGTCCAGGGTAGCCGTGCGGTCGCTTGCCCCTGGGTTCCCGCTTTCGCGGGAATGACGAACCAATATGATCGGAAACCGGTTAGAATACGAGGAGCGTGCGAGGGGTGCGAATGGCGCGCAACCGACACTACCCGCTTTGCGATGCGCGTGCCATCGGCCGGGTGCAATCTTTCAGATAACTTGGGGAATTACGGTGACGGGGAATTACGGTGACGGTTTACTTGAAACCGTAAGTCCGGGTTGCGCGGAGCGAGAGGCCGGCTGAGGCGTCGTATTCCGGCGCCTCGCATGAATGGCGGGTTGCGCTGCGCTCCGCCCCCCCTACGAATTGCTTCCAAGATTCTGCAGGTTGGCTTAGAGCGCCCGGGTGCGCACGGTTCACCGCGAACGCGGCACGCCGCGGCTGCCCGGCAACGGGCTCTTGCCGCGCGCCGCTGGTTTTGTTGACCCGATCCGGCTATACTCAACCGTCGCTTGCAAGACGGTAGGGGTATGGTCGCGAAGGTGCGGACCGTTGCGTTTCACGGGGTCGAGGTCATCGAGGTCGAGACCCAGGTGACGATCGCCTCCGGGTTGCCGGCCTTTACCGTCGTCGGATTGCCGGACAAGGCGGTCGCCGAATCGCGCGAGCGGGTCCGCGCGGCGCTCGCCTCGCTGGGATTGGGGCTGCCGCCGCGGCGGATCACCGGAAACCTCGCCCCCGCCGATGTCCTGAAGGAGGGCAGCCATTTCGACCTGCCGATCGCGCTGGCCCTGCTGGCCGCGATGGACGCGCTGCCGGCAGACGAGCTCGGCGGTTATATGGCGCTCGGCGAGGTGGCGCTCGACGGTTCGCTGACGAGCGTTGCCGGCGTATTGCTCGCGGCATTGGCGGCGGCGAGCCGCGGCAGCGGCGTCATCTGCCCCGCGGAATGCGGCGGCGAGGCGGCCTGGGCGGGCGAGGTGGAGGTCATCGCCGCGCCCAGCCTCTTGGCGATCGTCAATCATTTCAAGGGCACGCAACTGTTGCCGCCGCCCGAGCCGCGGCTAGCGCCGTCGCGCTCGGCCGGGCTCGACCTCGCCGATGTGAAGGGACAGGAGAGCGCCAAGCGCGCCCTCGAAATCGCCGCCGCGGGCGGGCACAATTTGTTGATGGTCGGCCCGCCGGGCGCCGGCAAGTCGATGCTGGCGGCGCGTCTGCCGGGCATCCTCCCACCGCTCGAACCGGCCGAGGCGCTCGGTATTAGGTAGCAAACCCAGAAAACCGACCCCCGCCGAAAGTATTCGGAGAAAACTTTCTTAGGTCTGTTTTGCCGATGGGGCGGGGGTATTAAATTTTATCCCATCGGTGGCACGTTTGGGCCGTGGTATCATTTTACGATACAGTAAAGGCCCTCTTGACGCACTGGGGCTATTAGGTCTAAAGCAGAACGACCGGGTCTGATACACCCGGTCGTTCGCCCCTCCCGCGAGGGGAGGACTGTCTGGTCGACTCTCGGTTAGACCACCAGACGCAAGCAGTCGGAGTCTACCCGAGAGCTGGCCTTTCTTCAACCCGTTTGAAGGAGCCGGCGCTATATGGCCGATACCGACTATCTAAACGCTTATGAACACGCGGTTTTCCCGCGCAGACATCCTCGCCGCGGAGCGCCTCCCAGCAAGCCAGTCCGCAAGGTGTGGCGCGATCATCCTCGCCCGCGCGGACGCTGATCATCTTCACTCAGCCGAAGGTTCCTGCATCCGATCGCTTCAAGCGCTTGGATCAAGAATACGGCTGAGAATTTCCCGCGAGCGACCTTGTTGCGGAGATTGACTGGCGTGTCCCGCACGCCGATCGCGGCAAGCCGTTCGGCCATCTCCTCATAGGTGACGCCACGCCGAGTCATCTCCGCTCGAAGCGCCCGCTTAACCGCGGCGAGATGACCAAGGCCGTGCTGTCGAATTCTCCGGCAAGCCGCCGAACCCCTGACGAGCCGTGACGTCGCTCTAGAGCTGCTCGTCACTCGAGCGCTGGATAAGGACGATCAGAAACTCCTCGCGCTCATGACGAAACGCGTCGGAGTCACACTGCGGCTACAGCGGGTTAACGGCATCGTTCGATCGGCGAGCGGGCCAGGGCAGTACATAGTTTGGGAAATCGCCCGCTAGAGCGCAAATGGAAGCTGGCCGGCACTTAGCCGGCCTTGCGCTCCGTGATACGCTGGCAAGTGGAGCGGGAGGACCAGTCCTGCCCCGGAGATGACGGTCGGACCCGACCGCGTGGAACAGTCTACGCGGAACGAGGCAGATTGTCAGCATGATAGTAGGATATGAGGCAAGATGTGGCATTGGACATTTTGGGAATGGGTCGGCTACAGCACCTTATGGGTTAGCGCAATTATCGTCGCCATGGACGGGGGCTTGAAGATGGCCCCCCAGTTGGCGAGCGGACTGCCTAGACCCTTCAGCTTCCTAAGGAGCCCGGTGTGGGCTTTTGCCCCGCTGGCGTTTCTAATGATTGGGACCGTTAGCCTAATCATACATGATTTTGTACCCAATGGCGTCGGAAATTCGGCAAGTATGGCGAGACTTCAACCGCTTCCCGTCGAATTCCGAGTGGCGGCAGACCCCATCAAATTAACTACTATTTTAGGAACACGGGGACGCTCCCGGCAATTGGGTTTCTTCACAACGAGAGCGGGCTCATATGGGATAAAGAGCTGACAAACGCGGAGATTGATACCGCTTTTGTCTTACTAAAAAACTCATTAAGAGACTTGGAAACTCAAAACAGAAATAGCGAAATCCAGCCAGGAGATATTACGTGGTTTACGTTTTTATACGCCTTCTCGCAAGAGCAGTATAAGAGCGTGACCGAGGGGGAAAAATATCTGTACTTACTGGCGTTTACTGAATATCGAGACCGAAATTTGCCCCGATCAAAATGGCGGGTAACCGAGATGTGCAATTACACCTATAAAGGTCAGGGTCTACATGCCTGTCCGGAGCACAACAGAATTTATACCTTGGAATGATTATATGATGATCCTCTCATTCCGTCGGTCCCAATTTGCGCCCGAATACCGAGATTCTGAGCTTGCTACCTAATACCGGAGGCGCTCGGTATCAGGTAGCAAACTCAGAATCAGGCTGCTCCGCGGGGATCGCGGCGCGGTTTAGCAGGTTCGAAATCCCCTTCTTCGAAATATTCAACATCCACCTGCCATTTGTGTGGACGCAGGTGATCATTTTTGCCGATAGGTAGTGCCGCGACTGGTGCACTGAAAAAGATCTTTCCGTCAGTGGAGGCTACCAATGGCGTAGCTTTTGCCTCAGCTTCTTTCTGAGTAGCGCCGAAGAACGTCTGTTCTTTTCGTATAAGCATACCTTGATTCCCGCTCTTCCCGAGTTGTATTGCCACTACCGACCGCACGCCTTGAGTTCCCAGCGGTCTTTGGCTTTCGCGTCCTCGACGGTCTGCCATTGAATATTGGAAACCGCATCGGCACCGCCGCATGCGAGCGGCACGACGTGATCTCTGATGTAACCAGGACATGCGCCAGTCGGGCTCCCGGTCGAAGGACAGGGGTGCTCTCGCTGGAATTCGCGGGCTACCTCGGGTGATCTGTACTCCCCCGATGATTTGGCGGCGTCCCGCTCTTGCGGGGTAGCATACCCATCGAAGCTCTCGCCAATCCGGCTGCCGCGGAGCACAATGCCTGCGTCCGACTGGCCTTGGGCGAATGTGGAAACAATGGACAGGAAAATCCCGGTCGCGAGCGCGAAAATTACAAGGCGCATAACGGAGCTACCAGCGCATTAGCAACAATGCTGCGAGCAAGGCCCATGTCGGAGCCGTTGCGAATAGCAGCGTTCGGCAGAGGTACGCCCGCGTTGGCGCCTTCGCGAGCTGGCCCGAGATGAATTCAAGATGATCTTCGATCAGGGCGAAATCGGTTCGCGCCTGATCGGCCTGTCGCAATGTGAGCGTGTGTTCGTCTGGCATGTGCACGTTATGCCAGACGAGGATTGCTCAATTGTTACGCCGATTAGCGCGGGGAGCAGACCGCAGGCGGCGGCACTCCCATTCGCAAACGGTTAGCGATCAATCGAAAGTATATCGATATCGCGATACGCATCGCGGCGATGACGCACGCGACAAGCGATGACGATCTTTTCGCTATCGTTAATCGCATATATCATGCGGTAGTCGTCAATCCGCATGCGCCAAAACCTAAAGTCCTGCGAGAGTTTCTCGACGTTAGCGGGCCGTGGATTGCCCTGCATCTCGTCGAGGCGGTCAATTATCTTCTTTTGTATTTGTCGGCTCAGTTTCTTCAATTCTCGTTTAAATGAAGGTTCAATCTTAATATGATATCCCATTAGGGGATCACTCCATCAAATGTGTTACTAGAAACCAAACTCCTTTTTTAAATCGTCCAGCGAAGTAAGTCCTTCTATTTCGCCTTCGGCAATGGCTTTACGCGCTGCCTCAATATCAATAAGACGCTCAAGCTCAATTAACAGCTCAAGGTCGGATAGCGGAACTACTGCGGCTATTTTCTTTCCGTGGCGAGTGAGAACAATACGTTCATCGCCGTAGACGGTCTCGTTGATCACCTCCGCAAAGCGATCTCTTGCCTCGCCAGTGGTATATTCGCGCATAGGCATGCTCATCTCATCAAAAAATGGGGAATTCACCGACCTCCCGCCAAGAGGTACGTTTCGTACAAATTGTCGCATCTGCGGAAAGGTGACGGCGCTAAAATTATGAGCGATCTACCGCCGGCACATTGCGGGGGTGCCCGTTCATATCCGCGATCCGTCATCTCCTAGTCTTTCTAGCGCCCTTCAAAAAGTCCAAAACGAACAAAGCGGCAGAAATCGTGTCAACCCTCAATTTGGCGACGGTTCGCGGTCGCGCAAGTCAAGAACGGATCGGGGTTAACGGGCGATCTCCCAGACCATGTATTGCCCCGTCCCGGTTGCCGACCGGACGACGCCATTGACCCGCTGTAGCCGCAGCGTAACCCCGACGCGCTTCGTCATAAGCGCCAAGAGCTTCTGATCGTCCTTGTCGAGCGCGCGGAATTACGGTGACGGTTTACTTGAAACCGTAAGTCCGGGTTGCGCGGAGCGAGAGGCCGGCTGAGGCGTCGTATTGGATGCAAGAAGGTCGCGCCGCTGCGATGACGCTCGCACATCGTGTCCCGGATGGCAAGGGGGCTGTGCCGATATGAACGGTTTCCAGCTACAGAAACCCCAAAGCACAAAAGTTTGAAAGTGTACGGCTTGAACGGCCGATTGGGCACGCATCCGGAACGACGGAGGCAATTGCGATTGAGATAATAACCGTACTAGCATTTTATAAAATTGTATGACATCATGCGCACATGCAGATCTCCCCAAGTGACGCGGTGAAGCGGATGCCGGCGTTAGTGCCGCGTTCGCGCGTCCTTGGCTGGCTTTCCCAAAACCTCGGAAGACCGCGGCAGGATCCAGGGCGCTTCGCCGATCCATCGGCGGCACAAGATTTCTTTCGGAGTGATTGTCGCTGGCTAAAATATTTCGCTGCAAAAACAGCAGAAACAGCCAGGACGCGCCATGCGTCTTCTGTCACCGTCGGTTGGGTTTGTGCTTCCTCTGAATGCGTCTCGACCGCCCTGACGTTTGTTGACTGATACGGCTACACTCAACCGTTGCTTGCAAGATGGTTAAGGTAAAGGCATGGTCGCGAAGGTGCGCACCGTTGCGTATCACGCAGTCGAGGTCGTCGAGGTCGAGACCCAGATGACGATCGCCTCCGATCCTTCCTGTTATCTCCTGTTCTCCGGACCCGGAATCGAGCAATCTCAATCGGTTGACCCTGATCCCTTTTTGCCTCGCGCGAGTGACGCGCGCGGGCGTTTCGCCAGGGGAAGCTCCGGCAATCCTAACGGCCGGCCGCGCGGCATTCCCAATCCCAAGAGGCGCGTGCCCGATCTTGCGGCCCGGCCGCTGAGCGCGGGGGCGTTGTCGGATCTGATCGAACGCAGGCCTCATCTGTTGCGGCCTCTCGCCGCTCAACTATTGCCGCCGCCGCTCGCTCCTATCGACCCGGCGGAAGCATCTCGGGATCGACATGTCGTCGTTTCGCACGGCCGCGGATCTCCGGCAGGTGCTGTCCAGGGTTCTGGCGGCCATTGCGTGCGGTGAGATCGCACCCGCCGAGGGCGCGCGCATCGCACGGCGGGTGCGTGCCCGGTTGCGCGCGGTTCGGCGCCTCGCGCGCGTAGGCGTGGCTTAGAACGCCCGGCTGCGCACGGGCTAAGAATGGGTCGATGCCAACCTGCCGCGCGCCGCTGGTTTTGTTGACCCGACGCGGCTATACTCAACCGTCGCTTGCAAGACGGTAGGGGTATGGTCGCGAAGGTGCGGACCGTTGCGTTTCACGGGGTCGAGGTCATCGAGGTCGAGACCCAGGTGACGATCGCCTCCGGGTTGCCGGCCTTTACCGTCGTCGGACTGCCGGATAAAGCGGTCGCCGAGTTCGCGTGAACGGGTCCGCGCGGCGCTCGCGTCGCTGGGCCTCGGCCTGCCGCCGCGGCGGATCACCGTCAACCTCGCCCCCGCCGATGTCCTGAAGGAGGGCAGCCATTTCGACCTGCCGATCGCGCTGGCCCTGCTGGCCGCGATGGACGCGCTGCCGGCAGACGAGCTCGGCGGTTATATGGCGCTCGGCGAGGTGGCGCTCGACGGCTCATTGACGAGCGTCGCCGGCGTGCTGCTCGCGGCACTGGCGGCGGCGAGCCGCGGCAGCGGCGTCATCTGCCCCGCGGAATGCGGCGGCGAGGCGGCCTGGGCGGGCGAAGTGGAGGTCATCGCGGCGCCGAGCCTCTTGGCGATCGTCAATCATTTCAAGGGGACTCAACTCCTGCCGCCGCCCGAGCCGCGGCTCGCGCCCTCGCGCTCGGCCGGGCTCGACCTCGCCGATGTGAAGGGCCAGGAGAGCGCCAAACGCGCCCTCGAAATCGCCGCCGCGGGCGGACACAATTTGCTGATGGTGGGCCCGCCGGGCGCGGGCAAGTCGATGCTGGCGGCGCGTCTGCCCGGCATCCTGCCGCCGCTCGAACCGGCCGAGGCGCTGGAGCTGGGCATGATCCAGTCGGTGGCGGGCGGGCTGCGCAGCGGCGGCTTGTCGCGCGAACGGCCATTCCGCGACCCGCATCATTCGGCCTCGCTGGCGGCATTGGTCGGCGGCGGGCCGCGTCCCCGGCCGGGCGAGATTTCGCTCGCGCATCAGGGGGTCCTGTTCCTCGATGAGCTGGCCGAGTTCAACCGCGCCGCGCTCGAAGCGTTGCGCCAGCCGCTCGAGACCGGCCGCGTCAGCATCGCCCGCGCTCAGGGGCACGTCACCTATCCGGCGCGCTTTCAGCTGATCGCGGCGATGAACCCGTGCCGCTGCGGCCATTTTGCCGAACTCGCCTGCGGCCGAGCGCCGCGCTGCGCGGAAGACTATCAGGGCCGGCTGTCGGGCCCGTTGCTGGACCGCATCGACCTGCACATCGACGTCCGGGCCGTGGCGCCGGCGGATCTCGCGCTGCCGCCCGCCGCCGAAGGCAGCGCGGCGGTCGCCGGCCGGGTCGCGGCGGCCCGCGCCCGGCAAGCCAAGCGCTATGCAGGGCCGCCCGCCGAGCGCGGCATCCGCACCAATGCCGAGGCGGACGGGGCATTGCTCGATGAAGTCGCGACTCCAGAGCCCGCCGGTCGTGCGCTGCTCGCCCGGGCGGCCGAGCGGCTGCGCCTCTCGGCGCGCGGCTACCACCGCGTGTTGCGCGTCGCCCGCACTCTGGCCGACCTCGAAGGCGCGCCGATCGTCGCCCGCCGCCACATCGCCGAGGCGCTCAGCTACCGTCGAATGAAAGTGCTGCCGCAAGGAGAGGCGCTGCGAGCCTGACTTTGGCGGGGCTTTGCGTTCGTTCCACGCGTTTTTTGCATGCCGCTCATGCACCGCGGCGCGGAACGTTGGCTGTTACGATCGGTTACCCTTGTAAATCGGAGAGACACGGAACGTCATTGAAATACCAGCGGACAGGATTGATTGTGACAAGGTGCAGGACCATGCAGTTGGAAAGTAACTTGCGTTCGCCGGCAATTCTCTGTTGTGGCGTTCCCCGGATGGAGCAAACCGAGACGGTCGGGGAACAAATTCGGGACTTTCTCGATGGCAGAACGGATGGGGAAGAGCTTCTCCATATGCTTTACGACCATGTTCTCGATGAACCGGTCCCGGAACGGATGCGGGCGCTGTTGAGCGCCGGGTCGGCCGACTAACCCCTCGCTTCCGGCCACTCGGACCTAGGGCTGGTCGGGGACAAGCGGCGGCGCACCGCCGACCTCGTCCCAGATCCTGATCCTGTGGGTCGGCTCGCGGATGAAGGCGAGGCTCACGACGACCCCGATCGCGGCGATCGCCATCGGATAAAGCAGCCCGCTCAAGGCGATGCCGGTAATCGCCGCGATCGAGGCCCCCGCGGCCGGGACCAGCCCGCCGAAGACGCCGTTGCCGACGTGATAGGGCAGCGACATCGAGGTGTAGCGGATGCGCGCCGGGAACAGCTCGACCAGGAAGGCCGCGATCGGGCCGTACACCATCGTCACCAGGATCACCATGTAGAAGACCAGGATCGTCAGGATGACCGGGTTGTCCTTGAAGGTGCCGAGCCAGGTGAACACCGGCCAGTAGCTGACCACCGCCAGTGCGAATCCCAAGGTCATGATGTTGCGGCGGCCGATCCTGTCGGACAGCGCGCCGAACGCGACGAAGAACGGCGCGCCCAGGGTCAGCGCGATCATCATGATGACGTACACGGTGACGTAGTCGACCTTCAGCACCGTGGTCAAATAGAACAGCGCGTAGAACTGGCCGGTGTACCAGACGACGCCCTCCGGCGCCGTGGCGCCGAACAAGGCGATCAGCATCAGGCCCCAATTCTTGCCGCCGCTCAGAAAGCTCTCGGCGGCCGGGTTGGTCGAAGCCTTGCCCTGCTCCTTGAGGCGGGCGAAGAGCGGCGATTCCTCGAGCTTGAGCCGGATATAGCCCGACAGCAGGACGAGGATCGCCGAGAGCAGGAACGGGACGCGCCAGCCCCAATCGCCGAATGCCTGGTCGCCGAGCGCGAGCCGGCAGATCAGGATGACCAACAGCGCAAGGACGATCCCCATCGTCGCCGTGGTCTGGATCCACCTCGTATAGAAGCCGCGTCTTGCCGTCGGGTGCGTGCTCGGCGATGTAGGTCGCGGCACCGCCGTATTCGCCGCCCAGGGCGAGACCCTGCAGGACGCGCATCGCGACCAGCAGGATCGGTGCGAGCGCCCCGATCACGTCGTAGCCCGGCAACAGGCCGACGACGAAGGTCGCGGCGCCCATCAATCCCAAGGTCAGCATGAAGGTGAATTTGCGGCCGATCAGGTCGCCGAGATGGCCGAAGACGATGGCGCCGAAGGGCCGCACCAGGAAGCCCGTCCAGAACACGAAGAGGCTCGCGATGAAGGCGACCGTCGGGTTCAGCGCCGGCGAGAAGAAGTGCTTGCTGAAGAACAGCGCGAGCACGCCGTAGAGATAGAAATCGTACCACTCGATCAGCGTGCCGACCGAGGAGGCGCCGATAATCCACGGCAAACCCAGGGTGCCGACGGCGGGCCGTCTACCAGCGGTTTCTGTGGATACCGACATGATTCTCTCCCAGGCGTTTGCTCCCGCTGCCTCAGTACACGCAAATAGCGGCAGGTTTCAATATGGATCAGCGAGCACCTCCCGGGCTCGATCATCCCCTGACGGCGGTCGAAGCGGGTCGCGCGAGCTGGCGACCCAAAGGCCGAGTGAGCGATCTGCATCGATCTGCCGCACGAGTTCGCCCGAGGTCCCTGGAGTGCGCGGCGCTCACCTGGTAGTGCCGCCGCGCAACCATGGTGCCATTGCTGGGATCATCGCCGAAGCTCGTTCGGCAAATGGGCCCGACGCGCGCTAACTCTAGGCTGGGCGCTACCCTCTCGTCCGCATCCAGCCGAACCGGGTGTTGCTCCGCCCGAGACCCATCTCGGCGTACTGCTTCTTCATCTTGGTGAAGTTGTCATTGGGGAGAAGGCTGGCCGGTGTAATCGGGGTCGGGTAGCCGAGTCCCTGCAACACGTCGTCGATCGAACTGCCGGGCTGCATGTACGAGGCATAATCCGCCAAGCTGCCCTGTTTGTAGGGGCTGCCATGTGTGCCGACGGGCCGTGTCGCGGAGCCGTCCAAGCCGTAGAGCCGCGCGCTGTTGAGGCCGAGGATCTTCCGCTTGGCTCCATAGTCGAGCGATGGGTATTTCCATTTATCCTGGATCTGATCCGGGATCTGGAAACGCCACAAGGCGTCGATCTGCCATTGCGGGCCGCCGTACCACAGCGAATCCGAGCCAAACGCGATGTGGTCCTCTCCCATGTAGTACAGCAGCTGGCCGATCAGATGCGCCCACACCGTGGGGAAGGTCACGATCATCGAGGCCATCGTCGTCCCGAGCTCCGCGTAAACGATTGCGCAGCGGGTAATGGCTCGAAGGAGAGGTGGATGACGGTTCTGCCCCGGCCTGGTATCTGCCCCCTGCGATCTGGGCGAACTGCGTCGACCATCGGATGTTCGGGACGCTGTGCCCGTGGCTATCCCTCAGGACGGTTGGTGACATCGACCCCGGCAGGTTCTCGATATCCTGCAGAGATTGGAGCACCCAGAAGCTCGGCCGGATGCAGGAGTGATAGATGATGAAATTGAACTGCGGCCAGTCCGTGGCCGCCTTCACGAGGTCGTCGGGGTTGCCGTAATCCGGCAAGTCGTTTGGGCCGAAGGGTTGCGTTCCATTCGCTGACAGACCCTTGTGGATGCAGATATTGAAGAAGCCAGGATGCTTTCTGAGCTGGCCTTTGTTCTGGGCGATGATTGCATAGGTAGGATAGGCGATTGTCTCATCGTCCAGCCGCCACATCGCAAATTGCGCTCCGGGAGAGGCGCTGGCGGCGAACGCGACGTTATAGCCCTTCCACGAATCCGGCTGACAGAACTCAATCTGCCACTGCGTGTAGTCGCCAAAGGCCGGATCCGCGAGGTTACCGGGACCGGGATAAATCTGCCCATGGGCGAGTGCCCGCCGTGAGCCCGCGAGCGCGTTGATGAAATCCCGGCATTGCGACGTCTGATAGCCAGTCAGGATCTCGCTGACCAGGCTCTCGGTGATGTTGGAAGCCGCCTCGGGTGTGCCGCCACCAGGCGGTGTGAAGAGGGCGATGTTCGCATTACTGACGATCGAGACGCTCGTCTGGGCTTGCAGGTACATCCGGTTGATGTACTGCCCGAGGTGGAACTCTCCGAGATCCGTCGTGGCGGGACCGGGGTTCGCCGGCGAGTTTGGGCCGAGCTGTGCCGGGTTCCAATCCGTCCAAGGGCTGCCGAGCTCGTCGACACCAGCCGGGTTTCCGCCTGTGCCGTTGAAGGGGTTGGAAGTATAACCTGCTCCCATCGACACCGACCCCGGTCCCTGAGCAAGCGCCCTCAACCCATTAGGGCTGTTCATGCTTGAGCGGACTATGTGCGTCTGGTCATCGAAGACGAACACGTCCGACGGAGTTCCGTGCTCGGCATAGGCCGCCGGCTCGTACATTTCGACCGGGCTCACCTTGAAGAATGGTTTGCCGAAAGCCTCGTTGATCGCGATGAAAGACGCCGCCAGCCCGCCCGTGCCCTCGAGAAACTGCCGGCGGCTGACGCCGAGCTTTTTCGCGGCGGTCTCGGCCAGCTCCTTGATCCGGAACTCGACGTGCTGCTGCTGCTTCGTTTGCGGATGCGGCATATACTCGCCGTTAGAAATCATCCGAGTTGGAACCGGCGATTGAAACGGCTCGGTCTCTGCCGGAGCGCATTGTTCGAGTTGTTTGTCGCTGAGCCATGCGTCCTCTTCGCGCGAACCGGGATGCCTCGTCGGATCGGCCATCGTTTCCTCCGTTTGATTATTGCTTAAATCGACGCCGTTCATACGGCTCTTAACCATAAAATTTGAGGCTACGGAGACGGTCTTGTCAACCCCGCCAGTTCCCATCGGCAAGGAATTTTCTGGCAGCAAAGAGATGGTACCGTTAAGTTCGAGCTCGCTGGATCGCGGAAGGCCGCATTCCGTGGCCCCTTTGCGGTGGTACTGCGATCCTATCTCGCGAGACCCGAGGTGGCCGACTTCCTAAGCTTGCTCCCTCGCGAATGACCATCGAGGAATTTCTCGATTGGCCCGGCGACGGCAGTGGAAACAAGTTCGAACTCGTCGACGGCGAACCGGCCCCATGGCGCCGGCGAGCGTTCCACGCGGGATTATCCAGGCGAACATTGCCGGCATACTTCTAAGCCACCTGATCGGCAGCCACAGCTATGTCGTGGTCGAGCCGGGCATCATCCCGCGGGTGAGGTCGGACGCAAATATGCGAGTCCCAGATCTCGCGGTGAGCTGCGAGGTCCCCAATGCGGGCCAGCGGGCGCTGACCGAGCCCGTCATCGAAATATTGTCGTCGAGCAACGAAACCGAAACGCGCGAGAATGTCTGGGCCTACACGACAATCCCCACCGTCCGCGAGATCTTGTTGATCCGTTCGACGCGCGTCGCCGCCGAACTGATCCGGCGCGGCGCGGATGGAAGCTGGCCTTCAAACCCCCTACCGATCGAATCCGACGCGGTGCTCGTTTTGGAAAGCCGCGATTTTTCCTGCCCGCTGGCCGCAATTTACGAAAATACGCATCTCACCGCTGCCGGCAGGAATTGATCACCTTCGCGGCAGCATTCCGCCGAGGTCGCGGCCGCCGAACAGGTGCACGTGAAAGTGCGGCACCTCCTGATGAGCCGCCGGCCCGGTATTGGCGAGGATGCGATACCCGCTCTCGGCCACTCCCTGCTCTCGGGCGATTTGGCCGACGGCGCGCACCAGCGCGGCAATCGCCTCCGCCGAGGCGTTCTGTGAGAAATCGTCGAACGAGAGGTATTCGCCCTTCGGGATCACCAGGACATGAGTCGGGCTCTGCGGGCTGATGTCGTGAAACGCGAGGACGTGCGCGTCCTCATAGACCTTGTTGCAGGGGATCTCGCCGCGCAGGATGCGGGCGAAGATGTTGCTGCGGTCGTAGGCCATCGGGTCGCCTCGGCTGGGGGTCAGAGCTTGGCGCGGGCGCGTTTTTCGGTGACGCCGGAAGTACCCTCCCGCCGGGTCAATTCCGCCGCGACATCTGCAGGGGAAATGCCGGCAGCGGCCCACAGCACCAGCAGGTGATAGAGCAGGTCGGCGCTCTCGCCGGTAAGCGCTGCCCGGTTGTTCCCGACACCCTCGATCACTGCCTCGACCGCTTCTTCGCCTAGCTTCTGGGCAATCTTGGCGCGGCCGCGGGAAAAGAGGCGCGCCGTGTACGAGGTTTGCGGATCGGCGCCGCGGCGCGACTGGATGACTTGCCACAGCCGGTCGAGGGCCAGGCCCAGCTGCTCTTCAGCCATTGCTCAGTGCCGCACCGGGATGCCGCAAGCGGCGAGCCGCGCCTTGGCCTCGCCGATGCGGTAGGTTCCGAAATGAAAGATCGAGGCGGCGAGGACCGCGGTAGCGTGGCCGTCGCGGATGCCTTCGACCAGGTGGTCGAGCGTACCGACGCCTCCCGAGGCGATCACCGGCACGCGAACCGCGTCGGCCACGGCGCGCGTCAACGGGATATCGAACCCCGACTTTGTGCCGTCCCGGTCCATCGAGGTCAGCAGGATCTCGCCGGCTCCGTAATCGGCAAGCCGGCATGCCCACGCGATCGCGTCGATCCCGGTCTGTCGCCGGCCGCCATGCGTGAACACCTCCCACCGTTCGGGGGCTATGGTCTTGGCGTCGATCGCAGCGACGATGCATTGGCTGCCGAATTTCCGGGCCGCCTCACGCACAAATTCGGGCCGAATGACGGCGGCAGTGTTGATCGACACTTTGTCGGCTCCGGCGAGGAGCAGCCTGCGGATGTCCTCGACAGTCCGTACTCCCCCGCCGACGGTCAGCGGCATGAAGCATTCCTCGGCCGTGCGCCCCACCACGTCATAGAGCGTGTCGCGGTTTTCCGCGCTGGCGGTGATGTCGAGAAAGCACAGCTCGTCGGCGCCTTCGTGGTCATAGAACCGCGCCTGCGCGACCGGGTCGCCGGCATCGGCGAGGTCGATAAAATTGACGCCCTTGACGACCCGTCCGTCCTTGACGTCGAGACAGGGAATGACCCGCATCTTCAGCATGAGGTCGGTTCCTCCGCCACACGCAATGCCGCGCGCGGATCCATCCGGCCGTCATAGAGGGCGCGGCCGCAAATGACCCCGGCGACGCCGTCCGCCTCGTGGGCTTTCAGCGCGACAATGTCGGCCACCGACGAGACTCCGCCCGATGCGATCACCGGAATTGAGACTTGCCGCGCAAAATCCGCGATCGCCCGCGCGTCAATCCCGGAAAGAGCCCCGTCGCGCGCGATATCGGTATAGATCAAGGCGGCCACGCCGCAATCCTCGAAACGGCGGGCGACTTCAAGGGCGCCAACCTCCGTCGTTTCGGCCCAGCCTTCGATGGCGGCGCGCCCGTCGCGGGCATCGATACCGACGGCGATTGCCCCGGGGTGATCCGCAGCGGCGCGACGCACCAGATTGGGATCGCGCAACGCGGCGGTGCCCAGCACGACACGGTCGATGCCGAGCGCCAGCCACACGTCGATTGCATCCCGATCCCGGATGCCGCCGCCAAGCTGGATGCGCAGATCGACCGCAGCCTGGATCGCCTTGACCGCTTCACCGTTGACCGAGCGGCCGGTGAAGGCGCCGTTGAGGTCGACGACATGCAGCCAAGAAAAGCCGGCTTCGGCGAATTGGCGGGCTTGGGCGGCGGGATCGGCGCTGAACACGGTGGCGCTTGCCATCTCGCCGCGGAGCAGGCGAACGCAGGCGCCATCCTTGAGATCGATGGCGGGGTAAAGGATCACGGCCTCGTCGGCTCGTCCTCGAGGAGCTTGTAATAGTACTGCCCCGGTATGATCCGGCCATCGACCTGTGCGTAAACCGGATGCGTGCCCCAGCGCCTGTAGCCCAAATTCTCATAGAGCGCGATGGCCGCTCGTTGCGTATCGCGAAGATCGAGATTGAGGACCGCCAGGCCGAGTTCCCGGGCAAGTTGCTCGATCTCGCGCACGATGCCGCGGCCGAGCCCACGGCCGCGCGCCCATGGCGCGACAAAGGCGCTCGTCAGGGTTCCCGCGAAGGTCTGCGCCTCGTTGTTGCGCGGCGCTCGGCTCAGTTGCGCCGAGCCGGCGATGATGCCGTCGAGCCGACCGACGACGAGCCGGCGCTCGGGGACGAGCAGCACGCCCTTCCAATAATTCTCGAGCACTTGCCGCGGCGGCGGCTTCAACCAACCAAAGCCGCCGCCTTCGGTAATGGCGCTCTCGGTGGCTTCGCACAAATCGTCGAGATCCGTGCCCGAGAATTTGGTCAGCCGATCGACCGAGACCGTTCCGTCTGTTCGCATATCGCTCATGGACGCCAACGCAAAAAATTTCCGATCAGCCGCAGCCCCGCCTCCTGGCTCTTTTCGGGATGGAATTGGGTGCCCGCGAGATTGTCACGCCCGATCACCGCCGCCAGCGGCGCGCCGTAATCCGTGGTCGCGACGAGGTTTGCGGCATCGGCGAGGCGAAAATGATAGCTGTGGACAAAATAGGCGTGCACCCCCGCGCCGAGCCCGGCGAGAAGCGGATGCGCCGACCGCGGCTCGATCTCGTTCCACCCCATATGGGGAATCTTCAGCCCCGCGTCAGCCGGCTCGATCGCAGCGACATCGCCTGCGATCCAGCCCAAGCCTTCGACGGTTTCGAACTCGCGCCCAGCTTCCGCCATCAATTGCATCCCGACACAAATGCCGAGAAACGGGCGGGCGCGGATTATGACGGCTTCGTGCAGCGCCTCTTCGAGACCGGGGACGCCCCTCAGCCCGCGCCGGCAATCGGCGAACGCACCGACGCCGGGGAGAACGACGCTGTCCGCTGTGGCAACGGCCTCCGGCGCACTCGTCACTTTCACGTCCGCAGGAATTTCATTCTCGCCAGCCGCTCGCTCGAACGCTTTGGCGGCCGAACGCAAATTGCCCGACCCGTAATCGACAATCGCGACGATCATGGTAGGCTGCCGCCAAGGACACCCTTAGTCGAAGGTACGGCGCCGGCTCGTCTCGGATCGATCTCGACCGCTTGGCGCAAGGCGCGGGCGAGGCCTTTGAAGCACGATTCGACGATGTGGTGATTGTTCTCGCCGTACAGATTTTCGACGTGCAGGGTTACCCCGGCCGACTGAGCGAAAGCCTGAAACCATTCCTTGAACAGCTCGGTGTCCATTTCGCCGAGCTTTGGCCGGGTGAAATTGACTTTCCAGATCAGGTAAGGCCGGTTCGACGCGTCGAGGCTCACCCGGGTCAGGGTCTCGTCCATCGGGATGACCGCGTGACCGTATCGCGCGATGCCGCCACGGTTGCCCAGCGCCCGCGACACCGCCTCGCCGACCACATACCCAGTGTCTTCGGTCGTGTGGTGGAAGTCGATGTGCAGATCCCCTTCCGCATGCAGGGTGAGGTCGATCAGGCTGTGCCTGGCAAGCTGTTCGAGCATGTGATCGAGAAAACCGATGCCGGTCGAGACCTCCGCAGCGCCGCTGCCGTCGAGGTCCACTCGACCCGTGATCCGGGTTTCCTTGGTGTTGCGTTCGACCGTCGCCACCCGCACGATACTCTCCTCGAAGGGCCGCACCTGCGGCACGCCCTTGTAACAACTTTCGCGCGCGCTTTCCACCGCGGGGCATCCCGCACCGCGGCATTCCGCTTGACCCCGACCCCGCCCAACTTACATCTCAGTTTCCCGGGAACGACATACGCCTTAATTTTCCGGGAGTTCCCTGCGTAGTATCGGATGCCGATAGAGGCATGGATTATTCCGGCAATAACGCGTGGCACGGCACGACGATTCTCTGCCTGCGGAAGGGCGGGCAGGCCGTCGTCGCCGGCGACGGCCAGGTCACGCTTGGGCAGACTGTGGTCAAGTCGAATGCCCGCAAGCTGCGCCGTCTCGCGGGCGGTTCGGTGATCGCCGGCTTTGCCGGCGCGACCGCCGATGCGATCACGTTGTTCGAGCGGCTCGAAGGGAAGCTTGAGCAATACGCCGGGCAGCTCTCCCGCGCCTGCGTCGAGCTCGCCAAGGATTGGCGCACCGATCGCTATCTGCGCCGGCTCGAAGCGATGATGGCGGTGGCCGACAAGAGCGTCTCGTTGATTTTGTCGGGCACTGGCGACGTGCTCGAGCCTGAAGACGGCATCATCGGCATCGGTTCGGGCGGTGGTTACGCGCTGGCCGCGGCGCGCGCGCTGATCGGCATCGACGGCGTGGACGCCGAGGAAGTCGCGCGCCGCGCGATGGCGATCGCCGCCGGGATCTGCATCTACACCAACGACAAGATCACCCTTGAGAAACTCGAATACTGAGGCGGACCCCCGATGAGGCGCTCGTTGCAACGCGGTATCGTCAGTGTGAGCGTCCTCCTTAGATGACCTCCTTTAGCCCACGCGAGATCGTCTCCGAACTCGACCGGTTCATCGTCGGCCAGCACGAGGCCAAGCGCGCGGTCGCCATCGCGCTGCGCAACCGCTGGCGACGCCAGCAACTCAGCCCGGAGCTGCGCGAAGAGGTGTTGCCGAAGAACATCCTGATGATCGGGCCGACCGGCTGCGGGAAAACCGAGATCTCGCGGCGGCTGGCGAGGCTCGCGCAGGCGCCTTTCGTGAAGGTCGAGGCGACCAAGTTTACCGAGGTCGGCTATGTCGGCCGCGACGTCGAGCAGATCGTGCGTGATCTGGTCGAAATCGCGATCGGAATGACCCGCGCACGGCTGCGCAAGGAAGTCGAACCCAAGGCCGAGGTCGCCGCCGAGGAGCGGGTGCTCGATGCATTGGTCGGCTCGGGCGCCAGCGCCGACACCCGCCAGAAATTCCGCAAGATGCTGCGCGAAGGCGTGCTCGATGACCGCGAAATCGAAGTCGCGGTTCAGGAGAGTGCCGCGGCGAACCTGCCGACCTTCGAGATTCCCGGCTTGCCCGGCGCGCAGATGGGAATGCTCAACCTCGGTGACATTTTCGGCAAGACCTTCGGCACCCGCTCCAAGCCGAAGCGGATGAGTGTCGCTGAAAGCCACCGGGTGCTGGTCGCCGAGGAGAGCGACAAGCTGTTGGACCAGGAAATGGTGGTGCGCGAAGCGACCACGGCGGTCGAGCAGAACGGCATCGTCTTCATCGACGAAATCGACAAGATCTGCGGGCGCGGCGAGCGCGCCGGCGGCGGCGGTCCCGATGTCAGCCGCGAAGGGGTGCAGCGCGACCTCTTGCCGTTGATCGAGGGCACGACGGTCGCGACCAAGCACGGGGCGGTCAAAACCGACCATATCCTGTTCATCGCCTCGGGCGCCTTCCACCAGACCAAGCCTTCCGATCTGTTGCCCGAATTGCAGGGCCGACTGCCGATCCGGGTCGAATTGAAGGCGCTCGACCGCAACGACTTCCGGCGCATCCTGGTCGAGCCGGAAGCAAGCCTGATCAAGCAATACAAGGCATTGCTCGCGACCGAGGGGGTCGCGCTCGATTTCGACGATGCCTCGATCGACGAACTCGCGCTGCTGGCCGAGGAGATCAACGCGGCAGTCGAGAATATCGGGGCGCGGCGTCTGCACACGATCCTCGAGCGGCTGTTGGAGGAGATCAGCTTCACCGCCTCCGACCGGCCGGAGGGCACCGAGGTCAAGATCGACCAAGCCTATGTCCGCGAGCGGGTCGGCGCCCTCGCCCAAAACGCCGACCTGTCCCGGTTCATCTTGTAGGGGCCACCGGTCGCCCGCAAAATCCCTCCGCTCACGGTGTGTTGAACCGGAAGCTCGGCAAACCGCTGTAGTGTGACGGTATGATCAAAATTGGCCTGCTGTTCGTCCTGATCTGTTTGACGCTCGGGGGTGCGCCGCTGCATGCGGGTGAACGCCCGATCGTCGTCGAGCTGTTCACCTCAGAGGGTTGCTCATCCTGCCCGCCCGCCGATGCCTTGCTCGCCGAGCTCGCCGGCCGGCCGGATGTGCTGGCGTTGTCGTTCCATGTCGATTACTGGGACAGGCTCGGCTGGAAGGACCCGTTCTCCAGCCCCGATGCAACGCGGCGGCAGCACGGCTACGCCGACCTTCTGGGCCTCGCCACGGTCTATACGCCGCAGATGGTCGTCGACGGCAGATGGCAGGCGGTCGGTTCCGACCGCAGCGAGGTCGAGCAGGCTTTGGGCTCGGCCCGGCGCAACCGCAACGATGTGCCGATCACCCTCGCCGTCGATCACGACCGGGCACAGATCATGCTGGGGCCGGGAGGCGACGGAGTTGCGGCGACCGTCCTGCTGATCGGCTTCGACCGCCGGCATGTCTCGGCGGTCACCCGGGGCGAGAATGGCGGGCGCACCCTGCCTCATATCGATGTGGTGCGCAGCATCGAGGAGGTCGCGCCGTTCGACGGCCGGGCCAGAGCACTCGAAGTGTCGATTTGCTCGCCCTGCGACCGCGTCGCGGTGATCCTGCAGGCCCGGGACGGCCGGGTTCTCGGAGTCGCGGTTCGAGACGTTGACGCCCGCTGATTACCGCGTCGGCGCGTCCCGTCTAAGCCTAAGATGTCGCGGCAGCGGACACGGCCGCCTCATGCGCCGCGGCTAATTCGGCGTCTTTGGTTTTGGCCCTCGCGACCGCAGGCCGTGCGCCGTACCGGCCGATATAATCGGAAATGACCGGAAGCTCGGGCACCAGCTTGAACATCGTGGTCCAGGTCAGGGCCCCGCCCCACAGCACGTCGGCCGCGGTAAATCGCTCGCCCAGCAGATAGGGCCCCTTGGCAAGCTGGTCGGTCAGCGTCCTGAGCATGGTCTCGAAATCGCCATAAGGCGACATCGGCTGCGGCGCCGGGTCGCGATGGGTGGCGCTGTCGATGACGGCTGGTTCGAAGCACGCGGCATAAAACACCATCCAGCGCAGATAGGGGCCGCGCAGCGGATCGCCGAGCGGCGGGGCGAGCCGGGCCTCCGGGAACAGATCGGCCAGGTAGAGGAAGATCGCGACCTGTTCGGTGACGAGAGCATCACCGTGCCTCAGCGCGGGCACCTTTCCCATCGGGTTTATCGCAAGGTATTCGGGCCGGCGCTGTTCTCCGGTTTTCATGTTGAGCACACGCAATTCGTAGGGCACGCCGAGCTCTTCGAGCAGGGTCAGTGCGCCGGATGATCTCGTATTCGGCGAGTGAAAGAGGGTGACTTTGCGGTCGTCTGCCATGTCGTCCCCATTTGCCAGCAGTGGGCTCGTTGTAGAGTATCTCGCATGAGCTGGTCGAGAGACGATCAGGCGACCGGGCGGCGCGGCTATCACCACGGCAATCTGCGCGAGGCGCTGATCCGTGCCGCGCTCAACCTGATCGCCGAGAAGGGGCCGGCGGGGTTCACCTTCGCCGATGCGGCGCGCTCGGCCGGAGTCAGCTCGGCGGCCCCCTACCGGCATTTTCGCGACCGCCAGGCATTGCTCGCCGATGTGGCGCGCCGCGGCTTCGAATTGTTCGAGGAGCGCCTCGACCGCGCCTGGAACGAGAGCAGGCCCGATCCCTTTGCCGCCTTCGAGAATGTCGGCCGCGCCTATCTCGCCTTCGCGCGCGAAGAACCCGCTTTCTACTCGGCGATGTTCGAGGCGGGCTTGCCACTCGATGGCGATCCCGATTTGCACGAGGCCGCCGACCGCGCTTTTGCGGTGCTGCGCCGCGCGGCTGACGCCTTTTGCGCCCGCTTGCCCAGCGACCGCCGGCCACCGGCGTTGATGATGAGTCTGCATTTGTGGTCTCTGGCGCATGGGATCGCCTCGTTGTTTGCGCGCGCCGACGGGGGGCGCCGCAAATTGCCGATGACACCGGAAGAATTGCTGGAGGCGGGAGTGCTGGTCTATCTCCGCGGTCTCAGCCTGATTGAGGATCGTCCGAAGCCTTGACAAGGACGGGATTGAATACTTATGTCAATGTTAAATACATTCACATGAGGCTCCCATGACGATCGCGGCAAAACTCGACGACCTCGGCGGCCCCGCTTGGATTGCGTTGACGGTGGTGGGGTTCCTGATCTGGTGGCCTGTCGGCCTCGTGGCTCTGGGGTATCTCGTCGGCAGCGGGCGAATGGCACGCTGGACCGGCTGTGGAGCGGGGCGTTGGCAGCAGCAAGCCCAGAGTAATCCGGGCGGATGGTGGGGCATGCGGTCCGCTTCGAGCGGCAACCGAGCCTTTGACGAATACCGCGCCGAAACCCTGCGCCGCCTCGAGGACGAACAGCGCGAATTCAAGGAGTTTCTCAACCGCCTGCGTCACGCCAAGGACAAGGCCGAATTCGACCAGTTCATGGCCGAGCGCGGCCATCGCCCGCAAGGCCCGTCACCACAGCCGGAGAATTAGGCAACCATAAGGTTCGAATCCGCCAACACACCTTGTCGTCCCGGCGAAGGAGGGTGTAACCCAATCCCGCTTTTCTGCCGCACGTGTTCGTTCGCGGGACGCTCAACCTGGAGATGCATACGATCTGAGATATTGCTCGTCGGACTGGGCGGTGACGCCATGGATTTCATCGCGAAGGGTGGTCCTCCTGAGGCGTCCGGCTGCGGTCATGCGGTCGCCGGTGTCGCCATTGCTGCTGCCGCGGCAATATGGCGGCGCAGCGTCTCGGCCCAGGACAGATTGAGTGCCAGTGCCTGCAACAGACAGACCGCGCGGACTTTGTCGCGCCCGTGCACGAGAAACCGAGTCATTCCGCGATTTTTGATAATGCCGTGCGCCCGTTCGGTCAGCTTGCGCCGGCGGTAGACTTCTTGGCCTTCCTCGCTTGCCATTCGCTCTCGCCACGCCGTGACCGCCGGCGGCTCGTGGCGATGTTTCCAGCGCCGCTTGCGCAGCGTCTCGGCGGTGACATCCGAGCGCTCCGGCGCTGGCGGGCTATAGACCGTCAGATCGGGATAGCGCTCCGCCAGTGTGATGATGTCCTCCTGGGTCATCGCCGTGGTATCGGCCAGCAGGCGTTGCGGCACCCGACCGCAGCGCTCGGCAATTTTCGCCACCAATCCCGGTGCCAATCCGCTGTCCTTGCGTCGATCCGTCGGATCGATCGTCATGACAAAGCCGTTGGCGGTCGCCACTTGCACGTTCCAGGCCGGCGCTATCGCACCGTCGGCCAGCCGCATCGAGCGGGCCTCAGGGTCGCTGACCGAGACTTTGGGTTCGCCTTTCTCGGCTTCCTCTTTGGCGTGCGTCTTGGCCCGCGCCGCCTTCTCCTGCTCCAACTCCGCCAGTTTCTGCCGTGCCCGCTCGACCCGCTGGGCCCGCTCCTGCGCCGCCTGCAAGGCTCGCCTCTTGCGCCGCCGCTCCGGCTCCGCGGCATCGGTATCGAGTTCGCGCTTCAGCGCCGCCACCCGTTCGGCCACCGCTTGCTCGATACTCTCCAGCCGTTTGCGCTTGCACATCGAACCCCGGCCCGCCCAGGCGCGCGCCTTGGTCCCGTCGATTGCCATCTCCTCCAGGGTGACCAGCTTCTCGGCGATCAGTCCGGTCACGCTCTGGGTCAGCAGGCGATCCAACAACGCCGCATTCTCGCGTCGAAACCCCGCCAGCAGATCGTGATTGATCGGGGCGCCACCGCACAGCCAGCGATAGGCCGCGTGCTGCTGGCACAGGCGGTCGATCGCCCGCGCCGAACCGATCCCCTCCAATGTCGCATAAAGCCACACCGCCAATACCACGCGCGGATCGGTTGCCGGTCGTCCGGCAACCGCGTCACGTGCCTTGATCCGGTCGTAAAATTCGCTCAGATCCAGACCTTCGACAAACGCCCAAACCAGCCGCGCCCGGTGGTCGTCCGGCAATTGGCTGTCCAAGTCGACCATCTCCCAGCGCAGCTGAGCGCGGTCCGGACCGATCACCCGCACACCCTCGCCCATCCCACCCCCCATACCCCACTAATAGGCTTATACCACAGAAGTGAGACAAACCCTAGCGATGACCCCAAATCTTCGGGATTGGATTACACCCTCGGAAAGCCGGGACCCATGGTGCCATCGCCTCAAACTTCTCAGGGAACCCACGGCTTAGCGACAATGACAGGCTCGTGCGGCGGAGTGATGGGACCCGGCTTTTGCCCCGCACGGTCCGGATGACGAAAAGAGGCGGACGACTCGCGTTTCTAATTCCCGGCGGCGCGCAGCGGCTGGCGGGCGCCGGAAATTTGACGGCGGATCAGGCGGGCGTAGAGGCCGCCCTGGGCGAGGAGCTCCGTGTGGCTGCCGGTCTCGACGAGATGGCCGCTGTCGAGCACTGCTAGGAGGTCGGCGTTGCGCACGGTCGAGAGCCGGTGCGCGATGACGATCGTCGTGCGGTCGCGCATCAGCCCGTCGAGCGCGCCGCGCACCTGCGCTTCGCTGACCGCATCCAAATGCGAGGTCGCCTCGTCGAGGATCAAAGTCGGCGCGTTCTTTAGAAACGCGCGCGCGATCGCGACCCGTTGGCGCTGTCCGCCGGACAGCTGCACGCCGCGCTCGCCGACCATCGTGTCGAGACCTTCGGGCAGGCTCGCGACAAAATCGGCGAGCGCGGCCTGGTCCAGCGCGCGATGGATGGCGGCTTCGTCGGCATCGGGCCGGGCGAGCGCGACATTGGCCCGCAGGGTGTCGTTGAACAGATAAGTGTCCTGCGAGACGAGTGAGATCCGTGCGCGCAGGTGGTCGAGCTCGAGCTCGCGCAGATCGACACCGTCGATCAGGATCCGGCCGGCGCTCGGGTCCCAGAACCGCAGCAACAAATTGGCGATCGTCGTCTTGCCGGCGCCCGATGGGCCGACCAACGCCATCGTCGCGCCGGCAGGAACAACGAGCTCGACATCGCTCAGTGCCGGGCGGCGGGCGCCCGGATAGACGAAGTCGACACACTCGAAACGGATCGCCGAGCCGCCTACCGGGGCCGGCGGGCGCAGCGGGCCGTCGACGACCGCCGGCTGCTCGCGCTGCACCGCGTAATAGCGGCGGGTCGAGGCGATCGTGTCGGCGAGCTGACGGCCGACCTGGGCGATCTCCGAGATCGGCAGGAACGAGGCCAATGCCAAAAGGATCAGCAAGGGCAAGGTGGTGGCCATCAGCTGATGCTCTGCGGCGAGGCGGGCTCCGACCACGGCGACTGCGAGCCCGCCAAGCCCCGTCACGACTTCGAGCTGAGCTGTCTGCGAGGAAAGATCGCGCAACAGTTCCAGGCGGATTTGCTGGTACCCGCGCACCAGATCCATAAAGCCGCGCCGTCGGCCGGCAACCGCCTGAAACGCCACTAGGTCGGATAGGCCTTGGATCGTCTCGGTAACGTAAGCGCTGAGCAGCCCGAGGGCGTCGCGCGCTTGCGCGCCGAGATCGTCGATCCGCGTCCGGGTCACGACCGGAGCGAGACCGGCATAGAGGACGAAGGGCAGCAATGCCAAGGCAATCGGCCACGCCACGAATGCGAGCGTCAGCACCACCGCCGTCGGCACCATGACCGCGACGAGAGCCGGCGCGACCGTGTGGGCGAAAAAGTATTCGATGGTCTCGATATCCTGGTTGGCGAGCGCGATCAGGTCGCCCGAGCGCCGCCGCACCAGATAAGCCGGCGCCAGGGTGTCGAGCTTGCGGAACAGGTCGATCCGCATCTCTGCCAAAAGCCGGTAGGCGATATCGTGCGCCAACCAGGATTCGAGCCAGTGGAGAAGCCCGGCGAGCGGCGCCGCGAGTGCGAGCAGGATCAGCAGGTACCCGAAGGGAGCGCCCAACTTGACCGCCGCGACGGCGAGAGCCCCGAGAACGCCCACCCCGATGAATGCCGCGACCCGCGCTATCCCGGATGTCACGACGATCGCGAACCGTCGCCGCCACGGCTTGATGATCTGCACCAGGGTGCCCAGCGTCGCACCCCAGCCGACCGATCCCGCCGCCTCGGCCATCGCATCGGTCGCCGTTGCCGCCTCGACCTCGATCTTGTCGCGGTCACCAATCACGCGCGCTGTCGGGTCGGCTTCAACGATATCGCCATCGTCCGCGCGCTCCGCGGCTTGGGCGCCCATCAGCCGGTGATACGGGCCGTTGCGGCGGATCAGCTCGGGATGCCGCCCGCTTTCGACGATTTGCCCCTTGTCGAGGACGAGGATGCGGTCGGCGCCAATGACGCTTGATAGCCGGTGCGCCAGGATCAGGGTCGTGCGCCCTGTCGACAGGCGGTCGATCGCCTGCTGGATCACCGCCTCGTTCTCCGCGTCCACCGAGGAGAGCGCTTCGTCGAGAATGAGGATCGGCGCATCCCGCAGCAGCGCCCGGGCGATCGCCAGGCGCTGGCGCTGGCCACCCGACAGCAATACCCCGCGCTCGCCGATCATCGTGTCGTAACCCTGCGGCAGCAGCGAGATGAAATCGTGCGCATTGGCGTCGCGCGCCGCCAACTCGATCTCGTCGCGGGTGGCGTCGGGCTTGCCGAGCAGCAGAATTCTCCTCGACGGTTCCGTAGAACAGGTAAGTGTCCTGGTGGACGACGGCGATCATCCGGCGGAGCGCCTCGGGATCGAGCGACTTGACGTCGTGACCGCCGATCTTGACGGTGCCGCGTTGCGGGTCGAACAGGCGCAGCAGCAGCCGCGCAACCGAAGACTTGCCTGAGCCGCTCGGCCCGACGATGCCGATCTTCTCGCCGGCGGCGACGGTGAAGGACAGCCCGTCATGGGCGGCGCCCCGCCCACCGGGATAAGCGAACCAGACATCCTCGAAGGCTATGGTCGGGAGGAGTGGTCGGCTGATCGCCGGCTCGCCGGGCGGGTGCTCGGGGACCAAGGGTTCGGCGGCGAGCAGTGCATTGATGCCGGCAGCGGCCGATTGGCCGAGCATCCCTTGGTGCAGCACGGTCCGCAAATCGCGCAACGGGCGGAAGACTTCCGTCCCGGCCATCAGCACGATCAGCAGAGCCTCGATGCTCATCAGGCCGTGAGAGACCCGCCAGACGGCGAGAGCCAGCGCCGACGCCGCGCCGATCGCCACCCCGCAATCAGTGATGCCGCGGGTCATCACGCCCATCGACAAGACCCGCAGCGAATGGTCGCACAATTCCCGCGCCCTAACGGCAAGCCGTCTCCCATAGGCGGTGCTCTGGCCGAATGCCTTCAAAGTCGGCAGTCCCTGGACGCCGTCGAGGAATTCCGAGCCGAAGGACTTCAGGGCGCCTTGCCGCCCGTGGCTGGAACGGCGCTCACGATACGCGAAGGCACCCGGCGCGATCAGGGTCACGAGCGCAAACACCAGCATCACCATCGCGACCGGCACGTCCCAGAAGGCGATGAAAATGAAGATCGCGAGCGGCGTAAGCACGGCGATACAAAGCTGCGGCACATACTGGCCGAAAAAAGTCTGCAGCTGCTCGACCCCGTCGACGATCGAGAGCATCACCCCGCCGGTGCGCTCGCCGGCAAACCAAGCCGGCCCGAGCGCGGCGACCTTATCGTAGAGACGACCGCGCAAATCGTCCTGGACCCGGGTCGCGGTCCGATGGGAAATCATCGCGCGATGATGATCAACAAACCCTCGCAGAAGCACTGCGATGGCGACACCGAGCGCCGGAACCGCCACGGCGAGAAACCCGGCGCCCTGGAACACTCGTGACAGCAGCACACCGAGAATCGCAAAGCGTGCGATCCCAACCACCGTCGCGACGAGGCCCAACAAAATCGCCGCAGCAATCCAACCCCGCATGCCGCGGGTCAGCTGCCAAAGGCGTCGGTCAAAGTACATCGGCGGCTCCGTCCCAAAAATTGAGCATAGTCGAGGCGCGTGCAATCAACGCAAAAATCTCGATCACGGGGCACCACCAGAACAGCTTGAGGCTGGGCAAGAATGCAGTAGGGCTGGAAACATGTCGTGCGTCCTTCGAGGCCGCGCTTCGCGAGGCACCTCAGGACGAGGAATTTTTCTTAATGCCATGAACAACATCCCCTCATGCTGAGGAGCGCCTCGTCACTGCCGGGGCGCGTTTCGAAGCACGCACGGCACCCAATGCAGCGCATTCCTGACAGCCTCTTCGGGCATATCACCATCTGCGCTTCCCGTGTCAGTCCAATATCGGCGAGCAGGCGGTCATCAAGCCGCGCCAGTGCCTGGCGCTGGCGTGCGCCTGAGCGCCACGTTGCCACCAGCGCCCGGGCTCGCCGGGAGAGGCGCATCACCATATCCCATGAGACCGGGGTTATTCGGGGCTGGCGCTCAACGAGGGTCAGCATTTGGGCATCTCCTTGCTCAATCCGTGTTCACTGAATTTGGCGATACGTACAAAAATCAGGGATCGACAAATTCGATGGGCTCCGATACACATTCGTATCATGGCTGCTGCGAATGGCTCTGGGTCGATGGATTGGGACGACGTCCGCGTGTTTCTCGCGGTCGCACGCCGCGGTTCATTGCGCGCTGCCGGTCGTGCGCTCGGTTTGAGCCAGCCGACGATCGGCCGCCGCTTGGCCGCTTTCGAGGCTACCTTCGGCGGGCCGACACTGTTTGACCGGCTGCCCGAGGGGCTGCGTCTCAATGCTGCCGGCGACGCATTGATTTCAGTGGCGGAAGAACTGGAGAGCGCCGCGTTGGCGCTCGAGAGGCGGCGCGCGGCGGCCTCGCCGGCGCTCAGTGGCACCGTCCGCGTTTCAGTCGGCGAATGGGGCGGTGGCTTCTTGGCTCGCCATCTCGACCAATCGGGCGAAACCGGGCTGCCGCCGACCCTCACCCTCGAACTCGTCGAATCGTGGGAAACGGCAAATCTGGCACGCCGGGACGCCGACCTGGCGTTGCGCCACGGCATCCCCGAAGGCGGAAATCTGTACGTATCGAAGGTTGGCGTAATCGCCTGCGCCGTCTACCGCCGAAGCGATGGCGAGGATCTCGATCCGCTGCGAAACGCCGCTTGGGTAACCTATCCCGAGGAACAGAGCCATCTGATCAGCGCCCGCTGGGTAGACGAGCAAATGCGCGCGACCAAGGGACGAGTGGCGCTCCGGGCCTCAACCCTGCCCCTGCGGGCCGCCGCGGTAAGGGCGGGGATCGGCGTGGGGCTGCTGCCGTGTTACGCGGGCGATGCCGACCCGCTGCTCGAGCGGATCACCCCGCCGGTGCCCGAGCTGGGGGCCGAATATTGGGTCATCGTGCACCACGATTTGCGCCGCGCGGCGTGCGTGCGAGCAGTGATCGATTGGATCCGTCGCCTGTTCGACGAGCACCGGGACGAACTGACCGGCACCAGCTCTCAGCCGGTGAAAGCTCTCGCCGCGGAATAGACCGCAGCGCGTCACCTGCCGGTAAATTCTGGCTTTCTCTTTTCTCTGAACGCCGCGATGCCTTCGGCGTTGTCGGCGGTAATGTGCAGCTGCGGCTGCACCATGCTCTCCACTTCGAGATAGTCTTCGAGGCTGGGCCCGACGGCCGCGTGAAACAGCTTCTTTGCCAGCCCGAGGGCGAAAGTGGGAGCTTCGGCCAATTCCGCCGCCAGTTCCTCGGTCTTGCTCATCAGCTGGTCATCCTCGACGACATAATTGACGAGGCCGAGCGCCAAAGCCTCCTCCGCCTCGACAAAGCGCGCCGAGAACACCAGCTCCTTGGCCTTCGGCATGCCGAGACGACGAGTCAGAAACCAGATCGCGCCGCCATCGGGCGCCAGACCGATACGCCGGAATATCTGCGAGAACCGCGCCGTCTTCGAGGCCACCACGAGATCGCAGGCGAGCGCGATGCTCCAGCCGATGCCGACCGCCGGTCCGCGCACCGCGGCGATTGTCGGCTTTTCGATCGAGTGGAGGGCACGGATAAAGGTGTGGCCGCCCCGCTGCATGCGTTCGCGGTCGGCGCGCAGGTCGTGCGGCTGCCCCGCCATACGGTCGATGTCGGCGCCGGAGCAAAACCCTCTTCCGGCTCCCGTCACGATCACGACGCGCACCTTGTCGTCGAACCGCAATTGCGCGAAGTAATCGCACAGGCTCTGACGCATATCGACCGTCAGCGCATTGAGCTTGTCGGGGCGGTTCAGCACCACCTTCGCGACCGCGCCTTCAATCGTCAGATCAACCGGCATTCGAGAGCAGCCTCAATCGGGTTCGGCAACGGGCTCGGGCTTGGTCCGCTTGGCGGGCCGCGATGCCGGCGAGCGCTCTTTTCGCGGCGCACTTCGTGTCGCCTTGACCTTCGCCAACCGCCGGGCGCCGATTTCGGCTTCGACAGCCGGCAGCAGTGCGGCAGCATCGGTTCGCTGCGCCGGAGTGCCGCTGGTCTGGAGCCGTTTTGCATTGGTCCGGAGATTGGACAGGGCGTCGTCAGACATTTCCGGCAACTTGGTGAGCAAGTCCATTCCGTTTCTCCTGGCGAGTGGTCCCCCGCCCCAGAGAACACGACGCCGGCTGGTGCGCGCGAAACGCTGTAGCGCAGTTTCCCGGGGAAATCTGGCGCGCGCGTTAATATATAGGCAGTGCGTATGGCACGAACCAGCAGGACGGACGCAGATGACCGAGATCAGTCAGACCGATGCCCAGAAGCCTCGGCTTGTCGGCATCAATCACATCGCGCTCGAAGTCGGGGACATCGACCAGGCTCTCGATTTTTACGGCAAGATCTTCGATTTCACGCTGCGCGGCAAACGGCCGGGCAATGCCTTTATCGAGCTCGGGGACCAGTTCATCAACCTAATGGAAACCCCGACCCCGCACGAGGATCGCCGCCGGCATTTCGAACTCGTCGTCGACGATCGTTCGAGTGTGCGGGCGCGGGTCGAAGAGGCAGGCGGGCGTCTGTTGCCTGGGCCGTTTCTCGATTTTCTGGATCCCTGGGGCAATCGGGTCGAGGTCGTGGAGTACGGAAATATCCAATTTACCAAGGCGCCGCATGTGCTGAGTGCGATGGGCTTCGAACTCGACAAGACCGAGAAGGCTCTGCGCGAGCTCGCTGACAAAGGCATGGCGCCCTAAACGGCGGGCGCCGCGATGGATATTGCCAAGATCCCGATCGGCCGCGCGCCGCCGCACGACTTCAATGTCGTCGTCGAGATCCCGCAGGGCGGCGTGCCGGTAAAATACGAGCTCGACAAGGCATCCGGGGCGGTGTTCGTCGACCGCTTCCTGCATACCGCGATGTTCTATCCCGGCAATTACGGCTTTGTACCACATACCTTGGCGCAGGACGGCGACCCGATCGATGTATTGGTTGTCGGTCCGGCTGGGGTGGTGCCGGGAGCGGTCGTCCGTTGCCGTCCTATCGGTGCATTGATGATGGAGGATGAACAGGGGCCCGATGAAAAGATCATCGCAGTCCCAGTCGATGAGCTGCATCCGTTTTATACCGGAGTGCGGTCCTATCAGGATCTGCCGCCGATCCTGTGCGATCAGATTGCCCATTTCTTCCGCCATTACAAAGATTTGGAAGCCGGCAAATGGGTCAACATCGCGCGCTGGGCGGATGCCGAGGAGGCCGCCGCTCTCATTGCCGCTGCAATCGCCCGCGCCGCGGGCTGAGAGTTGGACGGCGCAGCTCGCGCGGCGTAGCATCGGCGGATTGCGACCATCGAAGGGAACGGCAATGGCGAAAGGCATATTGATCGCGGCGATGGACTTTTCGAACGTCGCCGAAGACGAGTTCAACGACTGGTACGACACCGAGCACATTCCCGAGCGCCAGCGTGTGCCCGGGTTTCTGGCCTGCCAGCGCTGGATCGGCGCCGACAACTCGAAGCAATCGGTCGCCACCTACGATCTTGAGAGCGTGTCGGTATTGCAGGGGCCCGGTTATCGGGCGATCGGCGGCGAGAACCTTTCGCCCTGGTCGAAACGGGTGACCGCCCGGGTTCAGCGCCTGGTGCGCTTCGAGGGCGATCAGATCCTGCCCGGCGACAAGGCCTCGCCGGAGAACGCTGGCGGCCTGTTGCTGGTGGGAATGACCCCGGCAGCGGCGGTCGAGACCGCGTTCAACGCTTGGTACGATACCGAGCACGTCCCCGCACTCGCTCGCGTTCCGGGAGTGCTGTGCGCACGCCGCTTCCGCACCGCCGGCGGGAGCCCGAAATACGTGGCGCTCTATCACCTGGCCTCACCAGCGGTGGTTGACGGCGCTGAGTGGAAGCAGGCAAGCGGCTCAACGCCAATGCCCGAGCATATCCGGCCGCAGATCAGCGACCGCCTACGCCTCGTCTGCCGGAAGTACCGCCGCCAGGGCTGAAGATTGGCACAGGAGCTAGCCTCTCCCGCGGAGCAGGAGAGGGGCTTTGAGCTGTATGTGTAGCAGCCCCTCTTCCGCACTGCACTGCGGGAGAGGGCGAGGGGCTACTCGGCCGCGGCGCGGACCGGCGTCTTGTCGAGCACTTCGGCAGCGGCGTCGGCGACCGGGGTGCCTTCGAAGAAGTCGGGGTTTTGCGTGCCGAAGAGGCGCACCGCGTTCGCGAAAGTGAAGTCGCGGAAGTCGTCCCGGGTGATCAGCTCGTCCTCGACCAATTCCCAGGCTTCGGGCAGGACCATGCGCATGTCGGGGATGTCGAAATGGCCGACATCCGAGCTGAAGATCGCGTTGATCCGGGCGCCGAACGGGTTGAGCTTGCTGAATGCGACGGCATTCAGCCGGTCGTCCGGCTCGCAGCCGAAGAAGAACGGCTTCGCGTAGAGGTCGATCCAGTCCTCCTTGCGGGTGATCTGGCACGCTGCGTAATCGTCGTGCACCGGGACCCCGCCGTCGAGCTCGTCGTCGCCCGGGTTTGGCCAGCCGTCGCGGCGGCGCAGTTCGTCGCCGATGTCCTTGTACCCGTATTTCTCGACGAGCTGCGCGAGCAGCGGGCGGTCGAGCTTTTTCGGGTCCATGTATTCGAGGCCTTCCTTGCCGCGCCGCTCCCAGTGCTCGATCAGGTCGGCGAACAATTGACAGGCCCAGCCGGAACCGCCTTCGAGGAAACCAAAGCGCAAGTCGGGGAAACGCCGCGTGACGCCGCCAAGAAAAATGGCCTTGGCCACCGCGTGGCCGGCGGCGGCGAAATGGCCGATGTGGTTGAACGTGAAGTTGCTAGGCCCGTTGCGCAGGCCGAGGCCGCGGCCGCCGGTATGGAAGGTCGGCGCGATCTTCAGCTCCAGGCATTTCCGCCAGACCTCGTCGTAGTCGTAGTCGCTGTCGAGGCCGAGCTGGTCGTAATGCGCCGCGAAGCGGGCGATTTCGGGGTCGACGCCCTTGGCCCCCGGCAGTGGCCGCCTGATCCCGCTGCCGAACATGCCGACCTTGGAGCCGAGCTGCCTGGTGACGAATTCGAGCTCCTCGATCGCTTCATCGGGGGTGTGCATCGGGATCACAGCCGCCGGGGTCAGACGGTCGCTGAGATCGCGGAAGTAATCGGCGGTGACGATGTTGAAGCCGCGGATCACGGCGCGCCGGGTCTCGTCGTCGTCGATGCGCGCTATCCCCAGCCCCGCGGTCGGATAGATGATGCCGAAATCGATCCCCAGCTCGTCGAGCCGGTCGTACAGCATCCGGGGCATCATCGCGGTGGCGCGGTCGCGGGTGTTGGTCGACTGCCGCCCCCAATAGCCTTCCATCGCGATGCCGCGGCTGCGCCGCTCGGCGATCGACAAGGACAGCGCCTCGGGGATGCGGCGCATGTGCCGGAGCAGCCCGTCCGCCGCCTTGTCGCCGGCCGCCTTGCGCACCTTCTCGGCGAAGACCGGCCCGTATTCGATCCAATGGCCGTCGGCGTCGATGACCGGGTGGGTGAGGCCGGAACGGACCTTCTCGGGGTGCCACTCTTTGCGCGCGCTCATGCTTTCTCCTTCGCGAAGTAATCGGCGCATTCTGCGGCGATTCCCGGCCGAGTGCCAAGCAACGATTTCCCGGTGCGGACGAGCTATGCGCCTCGGGATCAGCGGTCAGATGCCGAGGCCGAAGCGGCGGGCGAGGAAATCGAGCACGTCGCCGGCGCAGCGGTCGGGAAAGGCGTCGCAAATGTTGTGGGGGGCGCCTTCATAGACGCGCATCTCGACATCCCTGACATGCCGGCGGAACGGCTCGTAATTGGCGGTCGAGCCGATCGGCTCGGCGCCCGGCACGACGACGAGGGTCGGGCACTGGATGCGGTGCAGCTGGTCGCTCCAGTCATAGCTCGCCATCAGCAACACGAATTTGCCGATATAGGCCGGATCGTTCTTCGCCGCCTCGTCGAGAAACCACTCGATGAGCCCCGGATCGACTTTGTCGAGCGGCAAGCGGTCGGCGATCGTCTCGGCGAGAAAGGCGCGCATGCCTTTGGCTTGGATCTGCGGGATCCAGCTCGGCGCCTGACTGTGTTTGAGCCCCGGCGTCGAGCCGAACAGCATGAGGCTGCGCACCCGCTCGCGATGGTTCATCGCCAATTGCTGGCCGAGATAGCCGCCCGCCGAATTGCCGACGATGTGGGCGCTGGCGCAGCCGAGGTGGTCCATCAGCTCGCGGACGTCGCGCACCAGCCGGTCGAGGGTGAGTTCGCTATCGGCCGGCGGGATTTCCGAGCTGCCGTGGCCGCGCAAATCCATGCGCACGACCCGATAATGCCGACTGAGCGGCGATACCCACGCATAATACCGGCGCGAGCTGCCCATCGCCGCATGCAGCAACAGCAAAATCGGCGCCTCCTTCCAGGGGTCGGTGAAGTCGTCGATGCGATAGCCGAGACGTATGCCGTCGCTGGCGCTGAAGCTGTCCACCGCACTCCCCGTCCTTGCTTCGCCCCGCGCGATCATCTACGAGCTTTCCCGACGAGGCAACCTGTCGAGGTCGGGCGGCGAGATGAAAGTCGGCATCTTCCTTACCTGCCAGTATCCGCCGGGGAGCGACATGGTAGCCGCGCTCGAGGCCCAGTACGTCATGACGCGACTGGCGCGCGACCGCGGCTGGGACGCGGTCGCCACCGGCCAGCATTATTTGAGCGAAGGGATGCGCCAGATCCAGCTGGTGCCATTCCTGGCGCGTCTGGCGGCAGAGGCGGGGGAGATGGCCGGCATTGCCGGCGTATTGCTGACGACGTTGCACAACCCGGTGGAAGTCGCCGAGCACATTGCCTCGCTCGACGCGATCTGGCGCGGCAATTTCGTCTTCGGGGTCGGGCTCGGCTATCGCGATGTCGAGTTCGACGCCTTTGGCGTGCCGCGCGGTCATCGCGTGCGCCGGTTCGAGCAGTGCCTCGAAATCGTCAAGCGGTTGTGGACCGAGGACAATGTCAGCTTCGAGAACGATATCTGCAAGCTCAACAACGTCACGATGACGTGCCGGCCGATCCAGCAGCCCCACCCGCCGATCTGGTTCGCCGCCAACAATGACCGCGCCGTGCAGCGCGCCGCGCGCCTCGGCGACAGCTGGTTTGTCAACCCGCACGCCACGATCCCCGAGATCACCCGCCAGCTGGGACTGTACCGCGCAGAACTGGCGCGGCTCGGCAAGCCGTTTCCGCGGGTATTGCCCTATGCGCGCGAGATCTATTGCGCCAAGGATCGAGCCACTGCGCTCGAAATGGCCGGACCTTACCTGTCCGAAAAGTACCAGACCTATGCCAAATGGGGACAGGACGAGGTGTTGCCGGGCGACGATACGTTCCACCAGCCTTTCGAGGAGCTGCTGCGCGACCGGTTCGTCATCGGCAGCCCCGAAGAATGCTACGAGCAGTTGCGCCCGTGCTGGGAGAAGACCGGGGCCAATTTCCTGATGTTCCGCACCCACTGGAGCGGCATGCCGCTCGGCCATGCATTGGCCAGCATGCGCCTGATCAGCGACGAGCTGTTGCCGGCATTGCGCCGGATCGCTCCGGCCTCCGAGCAACCCCCACCCTAACCCTCCCACGCCCGCGGGGGAGGGAACGGGAGGGGGCTGGCCGCGTTCAGGCTCCTGGCGGGAAGAAGACCAGGGTGCGCACTTCGAGGCTCTCGCGCGGCGGGGCGTCGGGCGGCGAGGTCGGGTCGTCAAAGCCGGTATGGCCGGAAAACCGCGCTGCTCCCTCGCGTGACGAGTCGAAGCAGCGGATCAATACAGCTTCATCGGCCTGCATCTTCGGGAAGTAGTAGTAGCGCTGATTGGGATTGTAGGTGATCGAATAGGTCTCGCCGGTGCGGTCCGGGTATTTGAGGTCGCTGGCGACCAAATTCTCTTCCGAAAGGCTCTGCGCATCGCACAGCGCCAATGGCGATTCCAGTACCGGACCGCGGATCGGCCGCCACAAATTGATGATCGCGTAGCGGTGCTTCAGCAGCTCCTCCGCTTCCTCGCCCATCAGATCACGCACCCGTTGAGGCGCCGACCAAGCGGTATAGTCGTCATGTAGGCGCTTTGCCGGTATTTTTATCGTATTGCCTTTTGCCGACATTGCCGCATTGCGGACGATGTGGTCAAAGGCGGCGACGCGCGCGGCGCCCGTCGCCTCCTTGATCACGCGCTCGCATTCCGGGTAATAGACGGACGCGATTTCGTGCTCGTCGTAAAAGTTCTTTACCGCTGTCTGGTGGTGCAGCAGTACAAAGCCCTCTTTGTCCAGTGAGAGCCGGCCGATCAACGGCCGCGCATCGCGGATCGTCACCTGATGCTGTTCGCCCTCGCCGGTTCTGGCCGGCACTCCCGGCGGCGGCTCGTAATTGTAGGCGACGGGCTTTTCCGCCATTGGAACGAGGAAATTGAGCGGCGCCACGACGGTCTTCAAATCCGCGACTACAGAGCCGTCCATCATGTCCTCCGGAGTTGCAACTGTCCTGTCGCCCCAACCCTAAGAGAAGCCGTGTTGACCGTCAACACTGGCCGGGGTCAGCGGGACACTTGGCGCTATCGCGGGGTGGGCGCGTCCGGCCCGTCGGCGAGAAGCACGACCTCGATCGTGATCGGCAAGTACAGTTTCAGGACGTCGGTGGCGAACTCGACCTGTTCGTCATCGAGCGCGCGAACGAATACCGCTGTCTCGCCGTTGCGGATGAACCGCGCAAAACCCTCGCGAGCATTGCCGATGACCAGGGGGTCGACTTCCAATGCCGCGAGCTCGGGCTGCATGAGAGCAGAAATAGGGCCAACCTCTTTCAATACCCGGTGCGCAATATCCCGCGGCGCCACCCCTTCGGTGATCAGCCGGTGGACAGAGTCCTCGGCGATCCCGCTCGACTGGAACAGGCCGATTACCAACCGCGCCGCCATATGGCTCTCCACTTACGCGTTCCTTCCGGGCGCCCAAGGCTCCGGTGCGCGCGGTTCCAGGTCGGTCACGACATCGACCACGACAGTTTCACCCGCACCCATTGCCTCGGCAAGGGCGGGGGCGATCTCACCCGGCTGCTCGACGCGGATCCCGCGGACGCCAAAGCTGCGCGCGACGGCAGTAAAGTCAGTGGGGCCGAAGCGGATCAGCTCCTCTCCGCGGCCCGGCCGGTTGCCGGCGACGCGGCGCACGCCGGTCAGGTTCTGGCCGAACCCGGAATTGTTGTTGACGACGACGGTGACCGCGATGCCGCAACGGCACGCCGATTCGAGTTCGGCGAGGTGGTAGTAGAACCCGCCATCCCCGGTAAAGCACAGCACCTTCCGAGCCGCGGCCGCGCATTTGGCGCCGAGCGAAGCGGGAAACGACCAGCCGAGCGACCCCGCTGCGCGCAGATAGGTCTGCCCGGCGCCGTTGAGCTCGATCATCGTGCCAGTCCAGATCCCGGAATAGCCGGTATCCGCGACCAGGACTGCGTCGGAGGGCAATGCCCGGGTGATTTCGGCGCATAACCGCTCGACCCGGATCGGCGCGGTGTCGTTTTCGACAAGCGGCGTCATCGTGGCGCGCCAGTCGGCGACGATCCGCGCGGCCTCTTCGGCGAAACCGGAATCGCGCGGCGGTCTCCCGATCACCTGGTTGAGGTAAACCAGCGTCGCTTTCGGGTCGCCGACAACCCCTGTGATGTTCGGGTAGCTGCGGCCGATCTCCAGGGGATCGGCATCGATCTGCACGATCTTTGTGTCCGGCGGCGGCACGGTCCAGTTCAACGTGACCTGGTCGCCCGTATCGCAGCCGATGAACAGGACCAGATCGGCGCCGTGCACGATACGGTTCGCCGGTGGCGCGGAATAGCTCCCGGCGACTCCGACGGAGAGCCGATGGCGGGTCGGGATGATACCGCGCGCCCCGAGGGTCGTAGCGACCGGCGCGTGAAGCGCCTCGGCCAGAGCGAGGACCTCCGGCCCCGCCTGTGAGGCGGCGGCTCCATCGCCGGCGACGATCGCGATGCGGCGAGCGGCGGTAAGCACCGCGGCGGCGCGCTCGATGTCGCCAGCGTTGGCCATCGGCCGGTGTGCGGGAATGCGGCGCGCCTCGAGGTCGACAACCGGCGGCTCGGCGGTCTGGCCGAGCTCGATCTCATCCCCCTGGTGCCCCGAAAAATCGAGATGGGTCGGGCGCGGCGTGTCCGCCAAGGCAGCGCGCCACGCATGACGCAACAGCCTCGGCAATTCGGAGGTCTGGTCGACAGTCGTCGAAAACTTGGTCACTGCGGCGAAGAGCGGCGCGTGGGGAATTTCCTGGTACGCATTGCGATGCTGAAAGGAAGGCGGCTTGCGGCCGGTCAGCGCAACCACTGGCGTGCGTCCGAGAAAGGGGTCTTGCAGTCCGGACGCCAGATTGGCGGCGCCGACCGCCTGCGCCATGCACACACCCGGCCGCCCGGCAATCCGGGCGTAGCCGTCCGCCATATAGGCCGCCGCCTTTTCCGAATGCGCAAGGATCGGGGTCACCCCGAGGTCCTTCAATTGCAGCAACGTGCGGCGCAGCACCGACTCGACAAAGAAGACGTGTGTCGTCCCCGCCCCGGCCAGCGCCCGCGCCAGCCACTCGGCCCCATTCATCGATCCGTGTTCACTCAATTTCGTTTCCCTCCCGGTCTTGTCGTCGCCCCCGCGAAAGCGGGGGTCCAGAGCCTGCCCCTGACTTGAACAGGGGGCTAAGGCTCAGGACGCTGCCGCCCTGGATTCCTGCTTTCGCAGAAATGACGGGTTGCATTAGATGACGTTGTTGTCGCGCAACCGCTGGATCTGGTCCGGCGTGTAGCCGGCCAGGGTGCGCAATACATCCTCCGTGTGCTCGCCCTTCAGCGGCGCGCGCTTGGCGGCCACCGGTGAATCCGAGAGGCGCACCGGGCAGCCGATCACCGAAAAGCGGCCGCGCGTCGGGTGTTCGAGATCGAAGATCGTCTCGCGCTCGCGCAAATGCGGGTCCGCCAGCACCTCGGCGGTGTCGAGCACCGCGCCGCAGACGATGCCGCGCCCGGCGAAGGCTCTCATGACCTCGCGTTTCTCGCGCTGCGCCGTCCAGCCTTCGATCTCCGCGGTCAGTACCGCGCCGTTGCGGGCGCGCGCCGGCGGGGTCGCGAAACGGTCGTCGGTGCGCAGATCCGGGCGCGCGATCACCTCGGTCATCGCCTCGAACATCTCCGGATTGTCGGGCGGGATGATCATGTAGACATAATCGTTCGAGCCGTCGCCGGCGCAGCGCAACAGATCGGACCAGCCGCCGGTCGCCGAGCGGTTGCCGCTGCGGTCGAGTGGTTTTCCGGTCGCCAAGGTCTGCGTGTATTTGACCCGGGTCAGGTTCAGCACCGCCTCCTGCATCGCGACCTCGACGAGTTGGCCGCGGCCGGTACGCTCGCGCTGCACCAGCGCCGCGAGGATGGCGATCGTCAGATGCATGCCGGTGCCGGAATCGCCGATATTGGCGCCGTTGACCATCGGTGGGCCGCCCGCCTCGCCGGTGACGCTCATCGCGCCGGAGGTCGCCTGCGCCACCGGTTCGAAACACTTGAAGGCGCTATAGGGGCCATAGGAACCGAAACCCTTGACCGAAGCGTATATCGCCCGGGGATTGAGCGCCTTGACCGCCTCGTAGCTAAGCCCGAGCCGTTCCATAACGCCCGGGCCGAGGTTCTCCGCGACGATGTCGGCGTTTTGGATCAGACGGCGGGCGATCTCCTTGCCCTCCTCGGTCCGCAGATTGACCACGGTGCTGCGCTTGTTGCTGTTGAGCAGCAAGAAGAAGAAGCTGTCGACGTCCGGGTTGTCCATATTCCACAGCCGGCGCGCGCGGTCGCCGTGCGGCGGGCGCTCGATCTTGATCACATCGGCGCCGAGCCAGGCCAGCATCTGCGTGCAAGAGGGGCCGGCCTGGTCGTGCGTGAAGTCGATCACGCGAATGCCCTCGAGAGCCTGGCTCATTCGGATTCTCCTTCGGAACTGCATGCGCTTGGCGGCGGCGCATGAGGATGGGATAATCACCCGTGAACGCATCGCGAGCAAGCGAGGGAATCGACATGTCAGCTGTCGAACAGCGCTACGACGTCGGCGGGATTTACCTGCCGCGGCCGTTCAAAATCCGCCGTCTCGGCCATTTCGGCTTCAATGTCGAGAAACTACCGGAGGGCCGCGAGTTCTATGGCGACCTGCTCGGCTTTACCGCTTCCGACACACTCGATTTCTCGCGGGCGCCGTGGTTTCCAAAGGACGCCGATCTCGGCGACCCGCGCGGTTATTTCATGCGCTATGGGACCGACCACCACGCGTTTGTGCTATTCCCGAAACGGGTCATGGACCATCGCGCCGACCGCAAATTCGCGCCCGAGGTCACGATCAACCAGATCACCTGGCAATGCGGCAGCCTGAAGGAGATCGTCGACGCGCACACCTATTTCGAGGAGCAGCAGGTCCGCATCCAGCGGGTCGGCCGCGACATGCCGGGCAGCAACTGGCATGTCTACGTTTACGACCCCGACGGTCATACCAATGAGTTCTACTATGGCATCGAGCAGGTCGGCTGGAACCGGCTGAGTAAGCCGCGCGACATGTATTACCGCGGCTTCAACGAGAAGCCCTCATTGCCGCAGATCTCCGAGGCCGCCGAACTCGCCGAGGCGATCGACAAGGGCATCGACGTCTATTCGGGCCACCGCCCGCAAGAGACGCTGGCCGCGACCTTTGACGTCGAGGGGGTGCTGCTGCCGCGTCCGTTCAAGATCACCAAGATTGGCCCGGTCAGCCTTTTTGTCGATGACGTCGACCGCGCCGAAAGCTTCTATACCAAGCGGCTCGGTTTCGTGCGCAGCGAGGAAGCGGTCTATCGCGGTGCGCGCTGCGTGTTTTTGCGCTGCGGTACCGAGCACCACAGTTTGGGGTTGTTCCCGAAGGAGCTGCGGCGCGTACTGGGCCTCAGCGAGCGCTCGACCTGCATGTCCTTTGGGGTCGAGGTCGGCAGCTACGCGCAATTGCGCGAGGCCATGAAATTCCTCAAGGGGCACGGCGTCCGCTTTGTCGACTCGATCCCGCCCGAGCTCTACCCCGGCATCGATTACACAGCCTTTGCGCTCGACCCCGACGGCCACTGCATCCAGCTCTACTACTACATGGAGCAGATCGGCTGGGACGGCCGCGTCCGCTCGGCCTCGGAACGGCGCCGCGTCAATGGCCAATGGCCCGAGGCGCTGGAACCGCTTTCCGACACCTATGTCGACCAGGTCTTCCAGGGCCCCCTTGGATAGGAAACCCTCACCTCTGCGGTGAAGCGTTGGTCTGAGGGCAGCAACGAAACGGTGCCGCGCGCTTGACATGCGTGCGCATGCACCCATTGTAAGCGCATATGCACTTTGTCAACATCGAGGCTCAATGCCCGCCCAGACGAGACTGAAGCCCGAACTCTGCAATTGTCTGGCGTTGCGCCAGGCAGCCCGGCACGTGACGCAATTCTATGACCAGTTTCTCGCCCCGGCCGGGCTGCGCGCCACGCAGTTCTCGATTCTGGCGAGACTGCAACGCCTCGGGCCGATGACGATCAGCGCCCTTGCCGCCGACCTCGTCATGGACCGCACGACGCTCGGCCGCAACCTCCAACCGCTCGAGCGTGAGCGACTCGTGGTCGTTGTCCCGGGACGCATCGATCGCCGGAGCCGGGAGATTCGCCTGACCGACACTGGGGCCGAGCGGCTCCGAACCGCAATCGAAGGCTGGGTGAAAGCCCAGGCCGGGTTCGAGGCAGTGTTCGGGGAACAACGCAGCTCGGAGTTGCGCGCGCTGCTGCACGCGGTCTCGACCAGCGAACTGGAGGCTGCGAAGCCACGGGGCTCGTCGTGAGAACCGCCGGGGTGGGCGTCGCGCGTCCGGCTGCCTGATGCGCATTGACAAAGAAGCTTCCAGAGGCTACCTCATCACGGATGAAAACCGTCGGCCTTAAGGTTCTCAAGAATAAGCTCAGCGAGTACGTTCGTTTAGCGGCGGCGGGGGAAACAATCGTGATCACCGACCGCAACCGCATCGTCGCCGAGATCGTGCCGCCGCGGCGGCACGATCAAGAGAGCTTTATCGAGCGCGGCGTTCGCGAAGGCTGGCTCACCCCGGCAAAGAGACCTTTCAAACCGTTGCCACCGCGTAAGCCCGTGCCGGCACTCACACTTGAGCAATTGCTGGCCGATCTCGACCGCGATCGAGAAGATCGCTGGTGATTTATGTCGACAGTTCGGTTCTACTCGCGGACTTGTTCGCTGAGCCCCGATCTCCACCCGATACGCTCTGGGACGAGGATCTGGCTTCAAGCCGGCTGCTGACCTATGAGGTCTGGAACCGGATCAACGCCTACGGCCTGATCATCTCACATAGCAGGCGGGCAAGGGGTCTGTTGGCTCGCGTGAACTTAACCGAGATGAGCGCCGCAGCATTGGCGAGGGCTCTGGAGCCGTTTCCCGTTGCCGTTCGTACTTTGGATGCGCTGCATCTCGCGACAATGGAATTCCTGCGCAACCAGGGCGAATCAGTGACGCTTGCCAGCTATGACGACCGCCTGCTCACCGCCGCGCAGGCGCTAGGAATTTCGACCGCACCCTTACGACCGTGACCCGGATTGTTAAGCCGCTCGCGTTGATACGGCATCGTGGCGGCCCTATGTTCCGGCTCGCATGACGCCGCTCAGCCATATCCGCAATTTCGCGATCATCGCGCATATCGATCACGGCAAGTCGACCCTTGCCGATCGGCTGATCCAAGCTTGCGGCGGGCTCGAGGCGCGCGAGATGCGCGAGCAGGTGCTCGACAACATGGAGCTCGAGCGCGAGCGCGGCATCACGATCAAGGCGCAGACCGTGCGCCTCGAATACCGCGCCCGGGACGGCGAGACCTATGTCCTCAATTTGATGGACACGCCGGGCCACGTCGATTTCTCGTACGAGGTCAGCCGCTCGCTGGCGGCCTGCGAGGGGTCGCTGCTCGTGGTCGATGCGAGCCAGGGGGTCGAGGCGCAGACGCTCGCGAACGTTTACCAAGCGGTCGGGGCCGGCCACGAGATCGTGCCCGTGCTGAACAAGATCGATCTACCGGCGGCCGAGCCCGACCGGGTCAAGGAACAGATCGAGGATGTGATCGGGCTCGACGCCTCGGAGGCGCTCTTCATCTCGGCCAAGACCGGGCTCAATATCGACCAGGTGCTCGAAGCGCTGGTGACCCGCCTGCCGCCGCCTTCCGGCGACGCTGCGGCGCCGCTCAAGGCGCTCTTGGTCGACAGCTGGTACGACCCTTATCTCGGCGTCGTGATCCTGGTGCGCGTCAAGGACGGGGTGCTCGTTCCGGGGCAGAAGATCCGGATGATGGCGACCGGCGCGGTGCATCCGATCGAGCGGGTTGGCGTGTTTACGCCAAAAGGCGTTGCGGTAGACGCATTGGGGCCGGGCGAGATCGGGTTCATCACCGCCGGCATCAAGACCGTCGCCGATTGCCGGGTCGGCGACACGATCACCGAGGACCGCCGGCCGACTGCGGCGCCATTGCCCGGCTTCAAACCGGTGCAGCCGGTCGTCTTCTGCGGCCTGTTCCCGACCGATGCCGCCGATTACGAGCGGTTGCGCGACAGCCTCGCGAAGCTGCGGCTCAACGATGCGAGCTTCGAATACGAGCCCGAGACTTCGGTCGCGCTCGGTTTCGGCTTCCGCTGCGGTTTTCTCGGGCTCCTGCATCTCGAAATCATCCAGGAGCGGCTCGCGCGCGAGTTCGACCTCGACCTGTTGGCGACAGCGCCGTCCGTGGTCTACCGGGTGCATCTGACCAATGGCGGGGTGCGTACCTTGCACAACCCTGCCGACATGCCCGATCCGGTTCACATCGACCATATCGAGGAGCCGTGGATCAAGGCGACGATCCTCGTCCCCGACGCCTATCTCGGGCCGATCCTGGCGTTGTGCGAAGAGCGCCGCGGCGTGCAGGCGGACCTGACCTATGCCGGCAATCGCGCCATGCTGGTCTATCGCCTGCCGTTGAACGAGGTCGTGTTCGATTTTTACGACCGGCTGAAATCGGTCAGCCGCGGCTACGCCAGCTTCGACTACCAACTCGACGGCTACAGCGAGGGCGACCTCGTGCTGATGAACATCCTGGTCAACGGCGAGCCGGTCGATGCGCTGTCGATCATCGTCCATCGGAGCCAAGCCGAGCGGCGCGGCCGGGCACTATGCGAGAGATTGAAGGACTTGATCCCGCGCCAGCTGTTCGCGGTCGCGATCCAGGCGGCGATCGGCGGCAGGATCATTGCGCGCGAGACCGTCAAGGCCTTGCGCAAGGACGTGCTCGCCAAATGCTACGGCGGCGACGTGACCCGCAAACGCAAGCTCCTCGAAAAGCAGAAGGAGGGCAAAAAGCGGATGCGCCAGTTCGGTAAAGTTGAAATCCCGCAATCCGCCTTCATTGCCGCCCTCAAGATGGGCGACGGTTGAGAGGCGGAGGGGGCTGCACCCTCATTCGATAACTCGTCGGCACGGACAAGGATCGACTGGGGGATCATCAGGCCGAGCACCTTGGCAGTCTTCAGATTGACCACCAACTCGAATGTCGTCGGCTGCTGGATCGGGAGGTCGGCCAGCGCCGTGTCTTTCAGGATCTTGTCCACATATCCGGCCGCCAGCCGATGATCCCGATCGTCATGCTGGCAATAGATTTCGACCCTGTGGCAAAGGGCTATGAGGCTAGCCTTGCGCGACCGGGCAGCAACATTACCGGGGTTTTCCTCAACCAAACCGAGCTGACCGGCAAACGATCATCGCGGCCTTCCACCCAGCGGCATTCGACCACCAGGTTTTGTCCCTCGACGTAGCCGGCTTCGCTTAATCCCTGACGAAAAGCGGCCACAAACGGAGCAAACGGGCCCGCTGACGCGAGCGAGGCCGAGGAAGCCGATCACCGGCATTGCCGTCTGCTGTGCGCGGAGCGCACGCGGCGCCATCATCGCATCGCTTAACAGAACAATGAATTCGCGTCGCCGGACCGGATTATCCCGTGGCCGCGACTGCGCATTTGCTGGGATCGCCGACAAAGCCTCCATCTGCCCGGTTCTCAATGGGCGACCAGCTTCGCGACCGCGAACATGGCTCCGACGATGGCGACGATGTTGACGACCAGCGTCCCGAGGATCATGCCGAAGACGCGGTTCAGGATGTCGGCCTTGACCCCCGAGATGTCGGACCTGACCGCTTCGATCTTTGCTTCCAGGCGCAGCTCGGTTTCGCGCAGCCCGGAGCGCAGCTCGTCCATGTCCGCCTTGGTGGCGAGATCGGCTCCGGCCGTCCCTTCCTGCACCGCTGCGACGACAGCCTCGGCCTGCGGCTCGGAGAAGCCGGCCTCGCGCAGTCGTTTTGCGACTTTCAGGGTGTCGATCGTCATCTTACGCAGCCGAGCCCGATCTCGCCACTGGCGGCCGGTCACGATGGGGGACCATGGCACGGACGGGATCAACCCGGCAAGCAGCGGCGGACCCGACCTATTCGATGACCTCGTCGGCGCGCAACAGGATCGATTGCGGGATGGTTAGCCCGAGCGACTTTGCGGTCTTGAGATTGACTACGAGCTCGAACACGGTTGGCTGTTCCACCGGCAGGTCGGCAGGCTTGGCGCCTTTTAGGATCTTGTCGACATAAGTAGCGGCGCGCCGCCACAGCTCGTAGAAATTCGGCCCGTACGACATTAGGCCACCGGATTCGACATACCTCCTCCAGACGAAGATCGCCGGTAGACGGTTTGCGGCTGCGAACGCGACGCCAGAAGCGCCCACATTTGCGCCCGGCTATGGGACCGTGTTGCCGTCGATGCGCAATCCGGCGTCCGGGTTGACACCATCGACGGGTCCTGGCTTATCCAATCCTGTTTTCTCGTGGGCGGATGTATCGTCATCGTCGACTTCCTCCAGTTCGCCAAGTAAATGATGCGATGCGCAAATTCGTCGTAATGACACTGGCGCTGACGGCCGTTCTCTCGACTGCATGGATGCGCAACCCAATGGCCGATGATAAGAGACTCAGCAACTCTCTAACAATCGAGCAGATTAAAGAAAAGAGTGGTACAGGATTTGCCCCGTGGTACGCCGCTATTGGAAATAGATAAATACTTTGCACAAAATAATATTGAACACGGATACTATAAAGACTCAAACAAAATTTTAGCCATGATTAAAAATATTAAGAGGGGACAATTGTTTATTGATAAGGGAGCACAAATAGTGATTGAGTTGAACGGGGCGCGCGAATTGAATAGCATTGAAGTGAAGCCAGTATTCACCGGACCTTGACAGAGAATGCAGCATTGCCCGGAGTCTGTCTGGGATGGGTCGGGGTGTTCACCCCGAAAGGCGTGGCGGTCGAGGCGCTGGGCCGGGCGAAATCGGGTTCATCACCGCCGGCATCAAGACCGTCGCCGATTGCCGCGTCGGCGACACGATCACCGAGGACCGCCGGCCTGCGGCCGCGCCATTGCCCGGCTTCAAGCCGGTGCAGCCGGTCGTCTTTTGCGGCCTCTTCCCGACCGATGCCGCCGATTACGAAAGGCTGCGCGACAGCCTCGCGAAGCTCCGGCTCAACGATGCGAGCTTCGAATACGAGCCCGAGACTTCGGTCGCGCTCGGTTTCGGCTTCCGTTGCGGGTTTCTCGGCCTCTTGCATCTCGAAATCATCCAGGAGCGCCGCGCGCGCGAGTTCGACCTCGACCTGTTGGCGACGGCGCCGTCGGTGGTCTATCGGGTGCATCTGACCAATGGCGGGGTGCGTACCTTGCACAACCCCGCCGACATGCCCGATCCGGTTCGCATCGACCATATCGAGGAGCCGTGGATCAAGGCGACGATCCTCGTTCCCGACGCCTATCTCGGCCCGATCCTGGCGTTGTGCGAAGAGCGCCGCGGGGTTCAGGCCGACCTGACTTATGCCGGCAACCGGGCGATGCTGGTCTATCGCCTGCCGTTGAACGAGGTCGTGTTCGACTTTTACGACCGGCTGAAATCGGTCAGCCGCGGCTACGCCAGCTTCGACTACCAGCTCGACGGCTACAGCGAGGGCGACCTCGTATTGATGAACATCCTGGTCAACGGCGAGCCGGTCGATGCGCTGTCGATCATCGTCCATCGGAGCCAAGCCGAGCGGCGCGGCCGGGCACTATGCGAGAGATTGAAGGATTTGATCCCGCGCCAGCTTTTTGCGGTGGCGATCCAGGCGGCGATCGGCGGCAGGATCATCGCGCGCGAGACCGTCAAGGCCTTGCGCAAGGACGTGCTCGCCAAATGCTACGGTGGCGACGTGACCCGCAAACGCAAGCTCCTCGAAAAGCAGAAGGAGGGCAAAAAGCGGATGCGCCAGTTCGGTAAAGTTGAAATCCCGCAATCCGCCTTCATCGCCGCCCTCAAGATGGGCGACGGCTGACAGCGGTTGGAGCTCGCGTCCGCCTGCCCGAGAGGGCGAGAATCAGCAGACCCAGTACCATCAGTACCGCAAACGCCCACCACAGGAGGACCGTGACGATGATCGGGTCCCATAGAAACGGGTGTATGTAGCGCTGCACCACAGCTTGGACGAGGTTGAGGCTCGAAGGGTTGAGGTTGTACCATAGCTGGCCGAGCGCGATCGGCGCCCACTGCTTGGTCTCGATCCAAACGAACACGTCCCAAGCCAATACCGACACTCCGGCGAGAAAAACGATCCAGCCGATCAGGCGACCGATCATCGGAACGACCCGCCCCGCTAATCCTTATGCATTTATCTCAGGCCGGTTCGGCGGGGCGGCTTCACGGCGGGAAGGACAGGAAGCATTTGTCCGACGCCAGGATGTAGGTTTCCATGTAATCCTGGATTATCGGGCGGCGGTCGAGCGCCTCCATTGCGCCGATCAACGCCATCCAGTTCAGCATCTCATGCTGGCCGGCATATTCCATCTCCACCAGCGAGCGCTTCCGCCAAGTGCCGTAATCGGCCCGGGATACGGCGTCAAACAGCAGCCGGTCGCCTTCGTGATCGGGCCACAAATACCCGTTTTTCGGCGACAGGAAAGCGTGCGACCAGCTCGACGACGCGATTAATGCCGCCCGATATGGCGACGCGGCGAGCACCTCCGCCACGGCGGCGCCGACCTGCATGCAGCGCCAGGGCGCGGGCGATGGCGGATCTTCGGCTTCGTCGGCCGGCCGCGGCGGCTGAAAGAGATGCGCAAGACCGCCCTTGGCGTGCAGGAGGTTTCGGCCGTAGCAATTAACCGCGAATGGGATCGCCGGATACGGAAACCCCTTCCGGTCCCAGTCGAGATAAAGGAAGGTATTGGTAAAGGCGTGCGCCATCGGATCGTGCAACGGCTTGTAGGCGTAGGCCATGTCAATGCCGCGTTCGATCAGGCCCGTGGCGAGGTATTTCGCCGCCTCGCGGTGCCCGTGCAACGGCAACCGCCAGTCTCCCGGCTCGCTCCCAGCGGTTGGGCTTGCCGCCGTTTCCCCCGCCATTGGCGTGGCCATTGGTATGCCATGGCTGGAGGTCGAAATTTGCGTCGTAGCCGAGTAGGCAAAAGGCCGGGACGATGTCCTCGCGGAAATTCTCGTATTGGTCGTCGCCCCAAACGACAACCAGATCCGGATTGAAATCGTCCAGTATCTTGCGGATTGCGCGGAAGTCGTTGCCAAAGCGCTCGCCGCAGCGATTTGCCGCCGACAGCCCGTCGTCATTGCCGAGCTCGGCGATCAGCTCGTCCGGCCAGTTGGCGGGATCCTTGTATCGGGCTTCGACATTTGGAGCGGTAAGGGTCCGTTTGAACACACTGGTCAGCCCTTCGTTGGGCAGGCACAATGTCGGCCAATGGGTTACGCCCAGACCCAGTATTTCCGCCATCTCGGTGCTCCTTTTTGTCGTCGATCGAGGATGCACCCAGACTGGAGCCGATACAAAGAAAAAGATTTCAGCCGGGCGCAGGGCTGTTTGCGGGCGGGCGCGGATAGACTTCGTCGATGACGTCGTCTAGCCAATATGTCGCAAGTCCTGGAACATCAACGATGGTGGGCTCCAGCGCGGTGCCGTTGACCTCGTAGAGAACGGCCCCTAGCCGCTTTTCGCCCGCCATTGCTTGTTGGGTCTCGGGGCCGACCAGAAAACTCGAAGCCGGCGCCCATACGTAACGGGTGCCGTCGCGCACGGTTTGATATGCCTTGTGCAGATGACCGCTGGCCACCAGGGTGACCGAATGCCGCCGCACCAGCTCGATCAACCGAGCGCGCGGCTGCGGCTTTACCGACCAATATCCGGTGTCTGGTTCGTCGGGCCTGTCGAGAAACAGCGGCCGATGGAGAAACCAGGCAATTTGCCGACCCGCGGCACCATCCATTAGCGCGTCGAGCCAGGCTGCTTGCACTGTTTCATCACGGTTTCCGCTGCCGAGCAGCATGGCGTCAAGGCCGACCAGGCGAACACCCTCGATATCTTCGACCCACCGGTCCGGGCCGAAATAGGCCCGCCAACGCGCCAGCCGCTCATCGGTGACCGGCTGACGGGCGTGTCCGGCATCGCCGACATCGTGATTGCCGGGAACCGCGCGAAACGGCACGCCAAGGGAGCGCATCAGCTCGGCTGCGTATCGCAGGTCTTCCTCGACATCGGCGCCGTCGACCGTGACGTCCCCGGTATGGATGACGAGATCGGGTTCGTGTGCGGCGATCCACGCCGCGAGCGGCGGCCAATTGTCGGCGAAATGCGGTTTGCGGCGGCTGAGATGCGTGTCGGAGATCTGAATTATCCGCATTCCGCCCCGCACAGAAAGGCCGCGAGATCGGGCATTCCCGCGAAGACGCGCGAACAGCCCGGCAGCGATCAGGCGATCGGCATGGTCGACCGGGCAATGACCCCCGCCGCAAAATCCGACGACCGGCATGCCGGCCGCGACGGCAGCCGCCACACCGACGGTGCTGTCTTCGACGACGATGCAGTGCTCGCGCGGCGCATCGAACTGCCGGGCTGCGAACAGGAAGAGGTCGGGAGCAGGCTTCCCCCGCTCGACTTGCGAGGCGCTGAAGACGTGCGGATCGAAGAGCGGCAGCAGCCGGGTTACGATCAGCGCGTGACGGACCCGATCGAGGTGGCTGTTCGAAGCGACGCAGCGCGGCGCCGGCAGCGCGGCGAGCAGCTCTTCGATGCCCGGTATCGCGGTCAGCTCGCCGGCGAACGCGACATCGACATGGGTGCGGAATGTCTCGAAGAACCCGTCCGGCAGAGTACGCCCGAACCGGGACTCGATCTCGGCGGTCAAGGTGATGCGGTTCTTGCCAAAACCGAGCACCATCGCCTCGTCCATCGTGATCGGAAAGTCGGCGGCGATCAGACATTGGCCGAGAACCCGGCCGAAAATGATCTCGCTGTCGATCAGCACCCCATCGCAGTCGAAGATGACGAGAGCAGGCAAAAACGGTCTCTGAGCTGAACGCTCTCTGAGCGGGCCGGCGGTTAGCGGCGTATATGGCCCCGGATCGTGATCTGTCACCCTTGCAGGCGTATCCATGAGAATGACAGCTCGGCCTTTTCGCCGGGCGGGTCGGGGGTCATAGTGGCGACCGAGATATCCCAGCATCGGTGGAGGAGACCATGGCCATCACCCTTTACGACCTTGCGGGCGTCGAGGCGGACCGGCGCTTCAGCCCATTCTGCTGGCGCACGCGCATGGCGCTCGCGCACAAAGGGCTCGAGGTCGAGACCGTGCCGTGGCGCTTTACCGAAAAGGACAGGTTGCCGCAGCCGAATGGCGGCCGGGTGCCGGTCATCGTCGATGGCGGCCAGGTGGTGCACGATTCTTCGACGATCGCCGAGTATCTCGAAAACCGCTACCCCGATCGTCCCTCGCTATTCGGCAGCGAGGCCGGACACGCGTTGACCCGGTTCATCCAGAACTGGACCGAGACCGTGCTCCAACCCGGCCTCATCGGCTTTGTCGTCCTCGACATCCATCGTCACATCGGGCCTGAAGACCAAGCCTATTTCCGCAAATCGCGCGAGGAGCGGTTTGGCAGAAAGCTCGAGGAGGTGGTCAAGGACCGCGACGCACGACTGCCGGCTTTCCGCGAAAGCCTGACACCGCTGCGCCGCACCGTGGAGCGCCAGGATTTCCTCGGCGGCACAGCTCCGGCCTATGCCGATTACATCGTCTTCGGCGCCTTCCAGTGGGCCCGCGCCATCAGCGACTATGAGCTTCTCGCCGCCGGTGACCCGGTCGCCGCATGGCGCGGGCGCATGCTCGACCTGTTCGGCGGCCTCGCCCGCAAGAGTCCGGCCTACGGCAGTTGAGGTATGGCCGGGACGAGCGCGATCGCCACGGCCGCGCTGATCGCTGCACGCACTTTCGGCCGTCGTTTGGGTGGGCGGCATGTTCTTCGCCCACCAAGTGCTCCGGCCGGCCGCCGGGATGCTCGATCCGAGACCGCGGCTCCTGTTGTGGTCGCGCGTTCTCGGCCGGTTCTTCGCCTGGGTGATTGCCGCGATCGTCCTGCTCTTGGCGAGCGGTTACGTGCTGGTGTTCGCGGTCTTCGGCGGCTTCGGCAAGGTCGGCCTGCACGTGAACCTGATGCAGGGGATCGGCATCCTGATGATGCTGCTGTTCTTCCACCTCTATTTCGCCCCGTGGCGTCGTTTTCGCCTGGCGGTCGGTCGGGAAGATTGGGCCGAGGGCGGCCGCCAGCTCGGCCAGATCCGCACGATCGTGACGATCAACCTCGTGCTCGGCCTGATCGTCGTCGCGATCGGCAGCAGCGGCCGCTACTGGGGCTGAGGGCTACCGCGCGTCGGCGTGGCGGGTGAAATGCTGCAGGTCGAGACGGCGCAGACCTGCTTCCATCGAGGTCTTGCCATCGGGCGAGGTCCAGGTTGCGCTCAAACCGCCGTCGCCGCGCGGCCGAAAATGCAGGGTGCTCTTGCCCTGTTTCCTCGAAGATGAACTCGTCATCGACGAGGCGGCCCTTGCGGCGGCTCCATTCCGCCGGTTCGTTCTCGTCGATCCCGGGCCCGATAGCGTAGACGGCCGACACTTCGGTGCCGTGCGTCTCCTCGATGGCGAGAAGCACCTCACGCCCGTTCGGGTAAAATCCGTACCATGACTGCCGCCCGTTGGTCCCGCCGCCGGGTACGGGACCTGCCGGCGCCGAGCCGCCGGCCACGGCGGCGGTAGTGCGCGAGGCAGTCCGCGGATGGACGAGCTCGTCCGGCAGGCGCATCTCGGGGCTTGGTGATTCTCCCCAGGCCGGCTCGCAAACCCGCTCGCCTTCGATCTTCTCGGCGTCGAGAAAATCGCGGATGCAGCTGCCGAACCGGCGCAGGAACAAGCCGGTCGACGACGCCCAATGCCCGGCGAGGAACGCCGGCTGGTCGATGACGCTGTAACCGATTTGCCGGCCGGCGAGAATCGCGCGCGAATGCTCGCCGCGTCCGCCCGGGTCGAAATCGTCACCGTGGAAATAGAACAGCATGACGCGCGCCCGTTTGATCCGCTCGAGCAGCGGATAGAGCCGCGTCGCATTGAGACGCCACGAATCGTAAAACTCGTCGAAATTGCCGAAGGCGGCGGGCGCTGTCGCCACGACCGCGTCCACATCCTCGGAGGAGTCGGCCGCCATCAGGGCGAGGAACGCACCAAAGGATTGGCCGGCGAGCACAATGCGGCGATAGCCCTTACGCTTCAGCTGACCCACCAGCTCGACCAGCCGGCGTGTACTGGCCGTCAGAGTGTCGCCGTCGCGCAGCCGATTGAAGCGCAAGACGTCCCACCCCGCGTCGCGCAGCACCCTCAAATAAGGCGGTGTCGGCGAATCGGAATCTTCCGTGTTGATCGAGCGGCCATGGTTCCAAACCACCGCGCCGATCGCTTTATCCGGGCCGGCCAGGGCCTCGCTAAAGGCCAGGATCGAGCCCCGCCGCTCCTGCCGGAGCGCCAGCTCAGTGCCAGGAAACCGAGGACGAGCCCCCACACCGCCGCGATCGACCACTGCCGCATTCCTGATGCCCCCGCCCCTTGCCTTGGCCCAGGCCCCGAGACGGAAGCTTAACAGAGTGTAATTCTTTGTGTCCACTTGGTAACGGCGTAGGCGGACTAGCGCTCGGACGAGCGAACACCTTAGCGGAGCGAGGTATTCTGCCAGCTGCGACGAACTGGCGCATTCTATGCGCCAGTTTTCCTCGCGCGGATTATTCCTGCCGCAGCGTCATCAAAACGATCGCGGCGAGGAGTACGCCGAATGCTTCGAAACCGGTGCTGATCTGGCCCAAGGCCATGCTCAGCAACGTGGTCGCGGCGGTTGCGGCTCCAATCAATAGCGGCATCGGCACATTCCGGCGTTTTGACTTCGGGGGCGAAGACGCCGATGTAACGATTCACCGTTTGCCGCTATTCCCTTAACGATGTCACTCGGAGGGGAGAAAATGCCGATTCTTTACGTTGCCCGCAGCCCCAAGCTCGGCCGCTGGGCCTCCGATGTCGGGCTCGGCAAGAATATCTACAAGGTCGGGGTGGCCGAGGGCGATCCAAAGGCGTTGGCCGCCGCGGGTTGGGCCGGCGAAACCGATTGGACGATCGTGCGCAAGACCGCGGTCGAGGATCTGAGCGAGGCGGAAGCGCTCGATCGGCTCGGCCGCAAGGAAAAGATGATCGATCCGAACCTCTACCCAAAGCTGAAGGGAGCGGCCGGCGTCTTTCGGCTCACTCCCGCCCGGGTCGAGAACCACATCATCGTGACGCGGGCACTGGCAGGTCAGAGCGACCGCATCGAGATCAAGCTGAAACCGGCCGACTACGCCGATTACCTGATTCACAACACGTTGCGGTAATGCGGGCTAAAGCTCGCTGATCGCCTGGACGACCGCCTCCGGGGCCTCGCGCGGCAGAAAGTGGCCGGCGCGCGGTATGATGCGGCTCTGATAGGGGCCGGTAAAATGGCGGGCAGCGTGCCCTGTCCTGTCCGGCGGGGAAACGCCGTCGGCTTCACCCTGCAGAGCGATTGTCGGCACGGTGATCGGCGGTTGGCGCGCGAGCTGCGCTTCGACCGCATCTAGCGCCGGGTCGCCCGGCGCGACGCCGTAGCGGTGACGGTAGGATTGGATCACCACCTCGACGAAATCCGGATTGTCGAATGACGCTGCGGTTTGTTCGTAAGTCGCATCGTCAAAGCGGTAATTGGGCGACCACAATTCCCAAAGCAGCCGGCACAGCGGGCCCCGGTTCGCCGCCAAACCCGCGCGTCCGCGCTCGGTGTGGAAGTACCATTGGTACCAACGGCGGTACTCGGTCGCGGGCGAAGCCGGTTTTGCGGCCTCGGCGATGTTCTGGATGTTGTAGCCGCCGACCGTGACCAATCCGGCGGCGCGCTGCGGCCACAATGCCGCGACGATGCAGGCGGCGCGGCCGCCCCAATCGTATCCGGCGAGAACCGCCCGCTCCAACCCGAGCGCGTCCATGAAATCGGCGAGATCGCGGCCGAGCGCCGCCTGTTGACCCGATCGCGGCGTCCCGGCATCGAGAAACCGGGTCGGCCCGTACCCGCGAAGGTAGGGCACGAACACGCGCCAGCCGCGCGCCGCGAGGGGAGGCGCGACCCCGTCATAAGCGTGCACGTCGTCGGGAAAACCGTGCAGCAGAATGACCGGCCGGCCTGTTGCCGGGCCGCTCTCCTCGTAAGCGATCTCGAGTGTCGCAGTGCGGATCGTCTTCATGGTGCGGCGAGCCTGACGGTCTCGACGTGCACCGATCTGGTCATACCGTCCCCTCTGTCGCGCAACAATTGGCGGCAGAATTGCAATCTGCCGCCGGGGTGGCAAGGGGCTGGATCGGCTGGGGCCGTTCCGCTCGCCTAGTAGGCCTTCGCCATGGTACCGGTGAGCATGTCGGCCTTGCGGTTGAGGGCGGCGATCAGGCCGTCGACGCCGTCGGCTCGCAGGATCGCGGCGAATTCGGAGCGGCGGGTCGCGACCTCGCTGATCGCGCCGTCGAGGTAGATGTCGGAAATCAGCCAGCCATCGCCGTTGCGGCGCATCATGTAGTCGACCTTGACCGGGTCGCCATTGGCCTTGACGATCTGGCTCTTGACCATGAGGCCGGCCGGATTGGGCTGTTCGCCGGTGACCTGCAGTTTCTGTCCGGCATAGCTGTCGAAGCGGTCGGCGTAGATCGCCGAAATGTAGCGGCCGAAGCTCTCGGTGAGTTGCTGGCGCTGCGCCTCGCTCGAGACCGGCCCAGTACGACGGGCCGACCGACAAGCGGGTCATCGACGGGATGTCGAAGGTCCGGCGGATGACCGGCTCGAGCTGCGTGAACCGCCCGCTCTGCCCGAGGATGCGGCCGTTCTTCATCGTGCCGAGCAGCGCGTCGTAGAGTCCTTGCACCGTGTCGCCGCCGCTCGCCGGCGCGGCATGAACGGGATAGGAAAGCATGGCGAGCCCAATACCCGCGGCGAGCGCGACGGCCTTCCATATCGGCGTTTTCGGTGGCATCGAGTTGCGCATGGCCGGGTCCCTCCTGTTTGTCGCTGGCTGTTGCTCGACGCTCTTGTTGCACTGCGGCGATTGACGCTCGTTTGACGGCGCGTAAAGAAATCGCTAAATCGGTCGAGGCTAGCCCGATACGTTCTCCTTACGCCGGGCCGGCGTCGCGGTGGGCAGGATGGACCGCTGGCGCGTCAATATTCTGGGCCGGTTCGAGTTGCGCGCTCCGGATGGGCAGGAGGTCGCGCTCGGCGCCCGGAAGTCTATCGCCTTGCTGGCGCTTCTTGCCGCGGCGCCCGGGCAGCGGATGTCGCGCGACCGGGTCGCCGTATTGCTGTGGGAGGACATGCCGGACGCGCAGGCGCGCGGCAATCTGCGTCAACTGCTGGCCGCCACCCGCCGCCCCGCACCGTTTCTGGAAGCAGACGCGGGTTCGATCGGCTTTTCCGCGGGGACTGGTCGAAACCGATCTTGCCGCCTTCGAGGCGGCAATCGCGGAGGACACGCCGGCGGCGCTGGAGCGGGCCGCCGGGCTATACCGGGCTGACCTGCTGGATGGCTTTTCGCTGCGGGATCGCGACTTCGACGACTGGTTGACCGGCGAACGCGAGCGGCTGCGCGAGCATGCCGTGCAGCTTTTCCTGCGCCTGATGGAGCGCGCCGCAGCGATCGGGGTCGAGCCGGCGATCCGCTGGGCGCTGCGCATCCTTGCGGTCGATCCGGTACACGAGCCGGCGCATCGAGCGCTGATGGAGCTCTATGCCGCTCAGGGCCGGAACGCCGCTGCTCTTCGGCAATACGAGCAGCTGCGTGAGACCCTGTCGCGCGAACTCGGCGCTCGGCCTGAGCCAGAGACGGACGCGGTCGTGCGCCGGATCCGCGATGATCGGCGCAGTCCTGCCCGACCTATTGTCGAGCCTTTATCGCTCGACAGCGACGCCAGCATGCGGGCCGCAGTGCGGCCATTGCCCGATCTGCCGCCGGTTCCCGAAACGGCCTCGATCGTCGTGCTGCCGTTCCAAAACCTCAGCGCCGACCCCGAGCAGGAGTATTTCTCCGACGGCATCGTCGAGGAGATCACGACGGCCCTGTCGCGTTTCCGGTCGCTGTTTGTGATCTCCCGTAATTCCGCCTTTACCTATAAGGGCCGCGCCGTCGATGTTCGACAGGTCGGCCGTGAGCTCGGCGTCCGATATGTGCTGGAAGGGAGCGTCCGCAAGGCGGCCAACCGAGTGCGCATCACCGGGCAGCTGATCGAGGCCGAGAGCGCGGCCCATATCTGGGCTGACCGCTTCGACGGGACGCCCGAGGACATCTTCGATCTGCAGGACCAGGTCACTTCGAGTGTTGTGGGCGCGATCTCGCCGGCGCTGGAACAAGCCGAGATCGACCGCATCAAGCGAAAACCGACCGAGAGCCTGGGCGCCTACGACTACTTTCTGCGCGGGAGAGCGGCCCTCCACGAGGGCAGCGTCCAGGGCCACAAGCACGCCTTGCAGCTTTTCCGTCGGGCAATCGAACTCGACCCCGATTTCGCTTCAGCCTATGGGATGGCCGCGTACTGCTACTGCCATCGCAAGACCAACGGCTGGATGGCTGACCGAGAGGAGGAGCGCGCAGAGACCACGCGTTTGGCTCGGCGGGCGGTAGAGTTGGACAAAGATGACGCTGTCGCGCTGAGTTGCGGCGGGTTTGCGCTCGCTTATGTCGCCGGCGAGCTGGAAGCCGGCGTCGCCTTTATCGACCGGGCGCTCCTGCTCAACCCGAACCTGGCGACGGCGTGGATCGTCAGCGGCTGGGTCCGGGTCTGGCTCGGCGAGCCCGAGGTGGCGATCGAGCACCTCGCGAGAGCAACGCGCCTGAGCCCTCTCGACCCGCTGACCAACCGGACACGAACGACAACCGCACATGCCCATTTCTTCGCCGGCCGGTACGAGGAAGCCTCGTCCTGGGCAACGATGGCATTGCGCGAGTGGCCCGACTACCAGACGGCATTGCGCATCGCCGCGGCGAGCTATGCCCTCGCCGGGCGGCCGGAAGACGCCAAGAGCGCGCGGGAGCGGCTGCAGAAGCTCGACCCGCTGCTGCGCATTTCCAATCTCGAAGACGAATTGGGGCCGTACCTCCGACCGCAAGACATCGTCAGATATGTCGAGGGCTTGCGAGCCGCGGGATTGCCCGACTGAGCCGACAGATACCTCCGCGTCGGAAAGTCGGCGCGGCGGTATCTGGACTGCCGTTGCCCGTTGTGAGATGGTTGCGATCATGATCTTCGCCCGTTTTGCACCCCTGGCTGCGATCGCGTTTGCGCTGCTCTTTGCGTCAGCCGCGTTAAAAGCACCGGGGGAGGAGATCGATCGGGTCGACGCTCGTTTCGAGATCTACGGTTTTGCCGGTTTTCATGTGTTGACTAACCGCACGACTATCCAGGAAATCGGCGATCGTTATGCGATCGCGATGGATCTCGATACTCGAGGGCTTGCGAGCGTGTTTGTCGACCTCACGAGCCATTCCGAGGTTCACGGAGAGTTTGCCCGCAACACGGCTCACCCCGAAGCATATCGCGCGGATGTGCGCCGAAACGGCGTTGCGCGGCGTTATGAGCTGGATTATCAGCGCGACGGCACCGTGATCAATGCCTCGGCGCCGGCTGAAGCGGGGCGGCCTTTTCTCACAGCCGCCGAGCAGATCCGTGGCACCGTCGACCAGTTAACGGCGTATTTCGAAGTCGAGCGCCAGATCGCCCGTGGCGGCAATTGCTCCATTGTGATTCCCGTGTTCGACGGCGCCGGCTTCTACAACCTTCGCTTCACCGATCTAAAACAGGAGATACTGTCGCCCGACAGTTACCAGACTTTCGCGGGTCCCTCGCAGGTGTGTCAGGTCGTGCGCGAAGATGTCGTGGTTAACCCGGACCGCAACGAAGATACCTACAAGACCGGGCGGATCTGGTACTCTCAAGTCACGGCGGGCGGACGAGTGATGCCCATGCGAATGGAGTATGATACTGCGTTCGGCGCCGTGAAGGGCTATCTCGCGGAATTTCGCGGACGCGGCGCCAAACTCAACCTCGTAGCGAAATAATCATCCGCCTTAGGGCGCGGCTCCCATCCGAGTCTCCTCGACAAAGCGCTCGGTGGCCGCGTCGATCGCCCGGCCCTTGCGTCCCCGCGGGGCATGGATATAGAGCGATCTGCCGCCTCGCTGAGGCTCGTCAACGGCCCGGGGCGGCAAAGGAATTCTGGTAAACCACTGGGGCGGCATGGTCGGCGAGCAGCAGCTCCGGCCGATAGACGCTGTTGAGGCTGAACAAGCTCTTGACGAAGTTGGTTTGCCCCCGCAGCAGCAACCGGGCGGCGATCCCTGAAGCGTCGCACAGCTGGCGCCAGTCGAGATGCCTGCGGTAGATCGCCCGCTGCGTCGTCACCAGCTCGCGGTAGAACTCGGCGAGCGGCAGGCGCGTCGGCAATACCGCGTGCTGGATATCGAACAGGCGGTAATCGCGGGTCTCCAGCCGTCGCCCGTCGGTGATCCAGCTCTCGGTGCCGGGATAGGGGGTGTTGACGCTGATATTGATGACGTCGGGCATCTCCAGGCACCACTCGCGCACGACCTTGAAGCGCTCGTGGTCCCAATCGGGGTCGGCGATCAGGTTGATCGCGACATTGACGCCGAGCGAGCGGGCGAATTCGACCGCCTCGAAATTGCGGCCGAGCGAGACGCGTTTGCGGTATTTCCGCAGCCCCTCCTCGTCGATCGCCTCGAGGCCGAGAAACATCGTCTTGAGCCCGATCCGTTGCCACAGCCGGAAGGCCTCTTTGTTGCGCAGCAGGACGTCGCCTCGGGTCTCGAGGTAATAACGCTTGCGGATGCCGGCGCGGGCGATCGCCTCGCCGATTTCCATCCCATGCCGCTCGTGAACGAAAGCAACGTCGTCGACGATGAAGACACCCGGCTCCCGGATCGACCGCAAATCCTCGATAACCCGCTGCGGGCTCACCAGCCGATAGCTGCGGCCATAGAATGTCCAGGCGCTGCAGAATGAGCAATCCCATGGGCAGCCGCGCGAGAATTCGATCGACGCGCACGGATCCAGCGTGCCGAGGAAATATTTCCGACGGTGGCGCAGCAGGTCGCGCGCCGGCGTCAAGGCGTCGAGCGAATCCACAAAGCTCGGCGGTGGGCCCTCTCCCGCCGCGGTGACCGCACCGGGAACGGAGGCGATGGCGTTTCCGGCCTCGATTGCGGCAATCAGGAGCGGCATGGCGGCTTCGCCTTCGCCCTTCAGCACGCAATCGATGGCGCCTGCCCCGTGCTCGATGATCGCGCTCGCCGTGAAGGAGGCGCTGTGCCCGCCCACGCAAACAAAGATCTCGGGGAACAGCGCCTTGGTTGCCTTGGCGAGATCCACGATCTCTGGCACGTTCGCCAGGTAATTGCACGAAAACGCGACGGCGTCAGGCCGCCAGCGCTGCAGCAGCCGGAAATACGCCCGATGGTCCTCGACCTGAAGATCGATGAGCCGGACCTCGTGCCCGGCCCGGCGCATCGATTGCGCGACGAGTTCGAGCCCGAGCGGCTCGAGCCGCAGAAACACCTTCGTGTACATCAAAGGTCCGGGGTGGACGCCGAGCAGCCGCACGGGAGACCCCTCCTGACAATTCACCGCCTGAGCCCGAACCCGCCGAGCGCAGCGAGGTTCCACCGCCTATCAAAAATAGAGTATCGCTGGCGTGAAAACGCTCACTTTGAGAGATGCCGGATGACGCAAGATTGGACAAAGCTCGCCGCCGACCTGGAGCGTTTGTTGAAGCTGCGGGCGATCCCGTTTGGCATGAAGCTCTTCGAGAACCGCGAGGAGATGGAGGCGATCCCGAGGATTCGCCGGCCGAAATCGGTGCACACGCTCGATCAGGTCGTTGCGCAAGCCTCGCGCCTCGGCTGGACCGTCGGCATCACCAGCGAGGATCTCGTCGGGGCACAATGCCGCGCAGTGGTCGGGCTCGGCCTCGCAAAGGACGAGAAATGGCGCTCCGGCCAGCACATGGTCGAAGTCTGGTACAGTGCGCCCGAGGACGCGCGAGCACATCAGGCAGCGATGGAATGCGTGCCCGACGGCCGTTACGAGGCGCTCGCCGTGGCGCCGCTGGCGAGCGGACGGCTCGATCCGCCGGACATTGCCCTGTTCTACGCGACACCAGGCGCGATGATCTACTTCATCAACGGCCTGCAATGGGCCGGCTACAAGCGCTTCGACTGGAGCGTCGTCGGCGAGTTCGGCCTGCGCGGATTCCTGGGGGCGGGCGCTCAAGACGCGTCAGCCGAGCCTGTCGATACCGTGCTTTGCCGAGCGCCGTTACGGCGGCGTGCTCGATGACGAGATGCTGATGGCTTTACCGCCCGACGATATCGCCAAGTCGATCGCCGGTATGGAAGCGCTCGCCAAGAACGGCTTGCGCTACCCCTTCCCGCAATACGGCATCCAACAGGACGTTCGCGCCGGCATGGCGGTCAGCTACCCCGGCCGAACAGGCTGACGCTCACCTCACTGGCGCGGGACTTTACGGTGCGACCGCCGTTCGGCATGTAACTCGGCCCTTTGGCGCGGAGGCTGGGCAAGAATGCGCTGCATGGGGGCGCCTCCCGTGCTTCCAGACGTGCCCCCAGCTCTAGCCTGGGGCAGGCTCTTTGGGCGCTCCTCAGCATGAGGGTATGTTGGTAGCGTTAGAAAAGTGCCTCATCCTGAGGCGCCTCGCGAAGCGAGGCCTCGAAGGACGCACAATATTTCTCCCAGCCTACGGCTTTCGTGCGCAGCCTCCCCGTCGTGACGGGGAGGGACCTGACCAAACTCAAGCGTCAGCGCAGAGCGAGCTCCCAATCGAGATCTTCGACAGGCTAGCGTTGCTCGCGCGGATGGGATGCTCGAGCAAGCCAGGTAAAATAAGTGACAGCAGCTGCATTAAATCTATTGAGCGGTCGCCCAAAGACTTAGTGAAGAGACGAGTTAGCGTCACCTATCTAACTGGAAGACCCTCATGCAGCGACGCGACCGGCGGACGCATCTTCCCAAATTGCAACCCTTCGCAACCGAGGCGATCGGCTGCAATGAACACTGATACTGGTCCAGATCCCGTCCGTTGCCGCGAAACCCCGCTGGGGCACGGAGCAACCGGTCGAACTCGGCAACCGCCGGTGTGGTAGTCGAATTCGGGCGTTTTCCACCTGCTGCTGCGCCGCGAAGATCGCCAAGCGCCGCAGGGGTCACACGTCCGGGCTCGCCCGGCAGCTCGTAGGCTCCAGTCGAGCGTTGCTCGCAAGATGTGGTGCCGCGATGCGGGAGAGGAGCTTTGAGCTGAATGGCATGGCCCCTCTCCCGCCCCGCCGGAGAGGGTGCCCAGCGCGGCGAGGCTGGTGAGGGTATTGCGCTTGAAATGTCTTCGGCGGTTTGGGGGCGCTGTTATTTAGCGGCGACCGGCATGTTCTCCTCCGCGTACATCTCGGGGAGCACGGTCTCGCGCCACGTGATCTCGCGCGGAAAGATCTTTTCGATCGCGCGCGCCGAGTAATAGCTGGTGTCGACGCCCGGCGGGTCGCCGCCTTCCTGCACGGTCTTGACCGCCTGCAGCAAAAGCCGCCGGGTCGCGATGATCGCGCGGTCGGCGGGGCCGAGATATTCCTTCGAGCGATCGACGATCGGCCCCATGCCCTCCTGCACCGCGCGGTCCTGCGTGTTGATGCCGTCGATGCCGGTAAAAGTCTCGTATTTCTGGACCCGGCGGTCGATCATCCAGTCGTTTCGGGCGTTGCGGAACGAGCGGAACTCGCCCGACTGCTCGACATAGTCGGGACCGTTGCCGTTGCCGCGCTCCATGCGGTCGTCCTCGCTCAGCCCCTCCACGCCGTAGCTGTACATCCAGTTGTACACCATGCAATTCTCGTCATCGATCGGGACCCAGATGTGCCCGGCGATGTTGGTCCTGTCGCCTCCGCCCAGCGCTCGCCCGAGCTGCTGCGGCCGGATCTGCGTGAACGGCATCACGAAATGGTAGGAGCGCACATAGGTCTTGTCTTCGTCGAGCGGGCGGATCCCGACATAGCGATAGCCGTAGTCGGTGACATCGACCTCGAGGATCGGCGCCCTGCCGCGGACAAATGGCCCCTGTACGGGGATGCCGGGGCGGCTGGTGTTCGGGGTTATCGTGCGATGCAGGATCGGGGCGTGCGAGGTATCGATGCCGCCTTCGAGCGCCTGCAACCAGTTGCACTCCTCCCACACCTTCGAGACGTGGCGGTGGGTTTCCGGCACCTGCGTCCATTCGAAAGCCGGCGGCGCCGGCATCTTGTCGCGCGGCCCCAGATAGGCCCAGATCACCCCGCCCATCTCGCTCGTCGGATAGGCGGTCAGGCGTACCTTGTGACAGAACGGCTCCGGCTCGTTCATCTGCTCGACGCAGTTGCCTTCGACGTCGAATTTCCAGCCGTGATAGATGCAGCGCAGGCCGGATTCCTCGTTGCGCCCGAACCAAAGAGAGGCGCGGCGGTGCGGGCAAAATTCGTCGACGAGCCCGATGCGCCCCAGGCTGTCGCGAAAGGCGACGAGCTTTTCGCCGAGCAGTCGCACGCGTACCGGCGGGCAGTCCACTTCCGGCAGTTCGCGCGACATCAGGGCCGGAATCGAATATCGCCGCAACACATCGCCCATCGGCGTGCCCGGTCCTACCTTCGTGACCAGCTCGTTTTCTTCGCGCGTCAGCATTGTGGTTCCTTTCTTCCAACCTTCGGCCAGAACGCGATAATCCGCCGATTGAGCGTCGAGGACAAGAGCGAGCCGACACTCTGGCGTGTGCGATCCGTGGTGTTCTGGTACGAAGTGCCGATTGAAGCGCCAAAAAGAGGGAAGCGATGAGCGTAATCCTGCGGCAGGGCACTCCCGCGGATGCGACGGCCTGTGGGGCGATCTGCTTCGAGGCGTTCAAGTCGATCGCCAGCGAGCACAATTTCCCGTGGGATTTCCCGTCGACGGAGATTGCGACGGGCCTCATGAAGATGCTGCTGGCCCATCCCGGGGTCTATGGGGTCGTTGCCGAGCGCGACGGCAAGGTGGCCGGCAGCTGCTTTCTCGACGAACGCGGTCCGATTGCCGGGATCGGCCCGATTACGGTCGACCCTGCTGCGCAAAACCAGTCGGTCGGCCGTCGGCTGATGATCGATGCGATCGAGCGTTGTACGCGCCGCGGCGTCGCCGGGGTCCGGCTGCTGCAATCGGCCTACCACAATCGTTCGCTTTGCCTCTATACGAAGCTCGGCTTTGAGACGCGCGAGACGGTGTCTAAGCTCGACGGCAAGCCGCTGGGGATCAGTTTGCCGGGCTACGACGTGCGACCTGCGGTGGAAGGCGACATCTCCGCTTGCAACGCGCTGTGCCAGCGGGTCCACGGGCACCACCGCGGGGGTGAACTCGGCGATGCGATCCGGCAAGGGTCGGCTCGGGTCGTCGAGCATCTGGGCGAGATCACCGCCTACAGCACCGATATCGCCTTCTTCGCTCATGCCGTCGCCGAGACCAACAATGGCCTGAAGGCATTGATCGGATCGGCCTCTGCTTTCCCCGGCGGCGGGTTCCTGGTGCCGACACGCAACGGCGACCTGTTTCGCTGGTGCCTGCAGCACGACCTGCGACTCGTGCACCAACTGACGCTTATGACAATCGGTCTCTATAACGAGCCCGCAGGCGCATATCTTCCTTCCGTCCTGTACTAATGCGAATGACGCCGTGGCTCATGGGGGCCTATTATAGGCGCTCGTGCAGGCCGGCGTTCCCCGCGACGACGAAATTCTGATAATCCGTAGTGCCGGCCGGGGAGTTTTCCATGGACGAGCGCGAGCTACGAGAGCTCATCGCCGCCGTTAGAACGAGGCGGGTGTCGAGGCGAGCCTTTGTGGATCAAATGATCGGACTCGGCCTCGCTGCGCCGTTTGCGGCCCGGCTTCTGGCGCAGGCCGGCATCGCGAATGCGGCGACCACAAGCGACTACAAACCGACCAAAGCCGGGGGCGGCGGGCCGCTCAAGATGCTGTTCTGGCAGGCCCCGACCTTACTCAATCCGCATTTCGCTGTCGGCACCAAGGACCAGGAGGGTTCGCGCATTTTCTATGAGCCGCTCGCAGGATGGGATCTCGACGGCAATTTGGCGCCGGCGCTCGCCGCCGAAATCCCCGATATCGAGAATGGCGGGGTCGCGCCCGATGGCATGTCGGTGACCTGGAAGCTCAAGAAGGACGTGCAGTGGCACGACGGCCATCCGTTCACCGCCGACGATGTCGTGTTCACCGGCGAATATGCCGCCGACCCGGCAACCGCCTCCACGACGATCGGCAACTACCGGGACATCAAACTCGAAGCGGTCGATCCTCTCACCGTTCGCGTACGTTTTGCCAAGCCGACGCCATTCTGGGCGAGCCCCTTCGTCGGCCAGTTCGGCATGATCATCCCGAAACATCAGTTCGAGGCCTACAAGGGCGCCAATTCCCGCGACGCGCCGGCGAACCTAAAGCCGGTTGGAACCGGCCCTTATCGGTTTGTCGAGTTTAAGCCGGGTGATCTGGTCAAGGGCGAGCGCAACCCTTCTTATCACTTGCCCGACCGCCCCTATTTCGACACGCTCGAGATGAAGGGGGGCGGAGACGCCGTGTCTGCGGCGCGCGCGGTGATCCAGACCGGCGAATATGACTATGCGTGGAATCTGCAGGTCGAGGACGAGATCCTCCTCAGGCTCGAAAACGGCGGCAACGCCAGGGGCCGTGTCGAAATTGTGCCCGGCGGCAATATCGAGCACATAGAGCTCAACAGCAGCAACCCGTGGACCGAGGTCGACGGCGAGCGTTCGAGCGCCAAAACAAAACACCCGCTGTTCAGCGATCCGGCGGTCCGGCACGCGTTGAGCCTGCTGGTCGACCGCGCCGCGGTAGAGGCTCACATCTATGGACGCACCGGGCTCGCGACCGGTAATTTCATCAACAATCCGCCGCGCTTTGCGTCAAAGAATACGAAATGGGAGTTCAGTATCGACAAGGCGAACCAGGTGTTGGACGAGGCCGGTTGGCAGCGTGGGCCGGATGGCGTCCGCACCAAAGATGGCAAAAAGCTGAAGCTTGTCTTCCAGACCTCGATCAACGCGCCGCGCCAGAAGACTCAGGCGATTGTCAAACAGGCGTGTCAGAAGGCGGGCATCGAGGTCGAGCTCAAATCGGTGACATCATCGGTGTATTTTTCCTCCGACGTGGCGAACCCGGATACTTACTCGAAATTCTACGCTGATATGCAGATGTTCACGACGACAATGGGCGAGCCCGATCCCGGCTTTTTCATGCGCCAGTTTCTCTCCTCGGAAATTGCGTCCAAAGACAACAAATGGCAGGGCCGCAATATCACCCGCTGGCACAATGACGATTACGACAACGCTTTTCATGCGGCCGAGGGCGAGCTCGACCCAGTCAAGCGGGCGGCGTTGTTTATCGCGATGAACGACATGGTCGTGGAAGATCCGGCGGTCATCCCGGTCGTGTATCGCCCGGGCGTCTCGGCGATGTCGCGTCAGATACGGGCGACTTTGAGCGGTTGGGACAACGTCCTGTGGGATTTGAAGAACTGGTATCGCGAGACATGACGGCGCCCGGAAGAGACGCCGATCAGGGAGAGCTTAATGAATGAGCGAGAGCTGCGAGAGCTCATCTCCGCAGTAAAGGCCGGGAGTGTGTCGCGTCGGACCTTCGTGCTCAAGATGGTCGGCTTAGGTCTCACCGCGCCTTTTGCGACCCAGCTGCTGGCCCATGCCGGACTGGCGCAAACCGCGCCCTCAACCGAGTACAAGCCGACCAAAGCCGGAGGCGGCGGGGCGCTCAAACTGTTGTTCTGGCAGGCTGCCACCCTGCTCAATCCGCATTTCGCCGTTGGCGCCAAGGACCAGGAGGGAGCACGGATATTTTATGAGCCGCTCGCGGCCTGGGACCCCGACGGCAACTTGGTCCCGGTGCTAGCCGCCGAGATCCCCGATATCGAGAATGGCGGCGTCGCAGCCGACGGCATGTCGGTGACCTGGAAACTTAAGAAAGGGGTGAAGTGGCACGACGGCCGGCCTTTCACCGCCGATGATGTCGTATTCAACTGGGAATACGCCTCTGACCCGGCGACAGCCGCAACGACGATCGGCAGCTACCGGGATACAAAGGTCGAAAAGGTCGACCCGCTTACTGTGCGCGTTCGGTTCGAGAAGCCGACGCCGTTCTGGGCCGGTCTGTTCGTGGCCGGCTCGGGCATGATTATTCCGAAACACTTATTTGAGCCCTACAAAGGCGCCAACTCGCGCGACGCCCCGGCAAACCTGAAGGCGGTGGGAACCGGCCCTTATCGGTTTGTCGAGCTTAAACCAGGCGATCTCGTCAGAGGCGAGCGCAACCCCGCTTATCATGTCGCCAACCGGCCGTATTTCGACACGATCGAGATGAAGGGCGGCGGCGACGCGGTATCGGCGGCGCGCGCGGTGATCCAGACCGGCGAGTACGATTACGCCTGGAACATGCAGGTCGAGGACGAGATCCTTGTCGAACTCGAAAACGCCGGCAATGCCAAGGGGCGCGCCGAGATCATGCCGAGCAGGGCGATCGAGCACATTCAGATCAACTTCGCCGATCCTTGGACCGAAATCGACGGCGAGCGTTCGAGTCCCAAGACGAAGCATCCGCTGCTCAGCGATCCAGCCGTCAGGCAGGCGCTCCGTCTCCTCGTCGATCGCGCCTCGGTCGAGAAATACATATATGGACGCACCGGTGTCGCAACGGGAAATTTCCTCAACAATCCGGAGCGCTTCGTCTCGAAGAACACGAAATGGGAGTTCAATGTCGACAAAGCCGATCAGCTGCTGGAAGAGGCTGGTTGGAAGCGCGGCTCGGACGGCGTCCGCGCCAAGGACGGCAAGAAACTCAAGCTCGTATTCCAGACCTCGATCAATGCGCCGCGCCAGAAAACCCAGGCGATCGTGAAGCAGGCCTGCCAGAAAGCGGGCATCGATATCGAGCTGAAGTCGGTGACGGCGTCGGTCTATTTCTCCTCCGATGTGGCAAATCCCGATACCAGCAGGAAGTTTTACTCGGACATTCAGATGTACACGATCGGCTCGCCTTCGGTCCCCGATCCGGAGTTGTTTATGCAGCAGTTCGTGTCCTGGGAGATCGCTTCGAAGGCCAATAAATGGCAGGGCCGCAATCCCATGCGCTGGCGCAGCGACGCGTATGACGAGGCGTATCGGAAGGCAGAGCACGAGCTCGATCCGGTCAAGCGCGCCGCGCTGTTCATTTCAGTGAACGATATGGTGGTGGACGACGGAGTGGTGATTCCGGTCGTGAACCGCCGCTGGGTCGCGGCGATGTCGCGCAAGCTCACAGCGACGTTGAGCGGCTGGGACAATGATTTCTGGAACCTCAAAGACTGGTATCGCGAAGCGTGACCCGCTCCGCATCGCCATAGGGTAATGGGACGCTACCTTCTCCGGCGCTTGCTGATTGCCCTCCCGAGCCTTCTCGGGATCAGCGTCGTGCTGTTTGTGGTGCTGGCGCTGGCGCCGGGCGACCCGTTCGGGGAGCTCGCGAGTAACCCCAACGTCCCGCCCGAAGTGGCTGCCGCATTGCGCGCGAAGTTCGGGCTCGATGATCCGATCGCGCTGCGCTATCTGCACTGGCTCTCCGCGATGCTGCATGGCGATTGGGGCTTCTCGTTCGTCAGCCGGATGGATGTCGACACCCTGATCCTCCAGCGGTTGCCGGCGACCTTGTTCATCATCGGGTCGTCGCAGGTCTTGGCGCTGTTGATCGCTCTGCCGGTCGGCGTGTATTCGGCAGTGCGCCCCTACTCGATCTTCGATCACATCGCCAATCTGCTGGCGTTCATCGGCTTTTCATTGCCGACATTCTTCACCGGTCTCCTGTTCATCCTGCTGTTCAGCATCTATCTCAATTGGCTGCCATTCGTTTACCGCACCGACATCGGCGGCTCCGGCTGGCATTGGTACTGGGAACAGCTGAAACAGTCGGCAATGCCGGTAGCGGTGCTCGCCCTGTTGCAGGCGGCCTCCTGGACCCGTTATGTGCGCTCCTCGGTGCTCGAAGTAAGTCGGCTCGACTATGTCACGACCGCCCGCGCGAAGGGGCTCCCCGAGCGCATGGTCCTGATCAAGCATGTCGTGCGCAATGCGTTGATCCCAGTAGTGACCCTGGTTGCGCTTCAGATGCCGGCATTGTTCGGCGGCGCCATCGTCACCGAGCAGATCTTTCGCATCCCCGGCATCGGGTCGCTGCTAATCAGCTCGATCCTCGCTAACGACACGCCGGTCATTATGGCGGTGACGTTCGTGTTCGCCTGCCTGGTCATCCTGTTCAACCTGCTTGCCGACGTCCTTTATGGCTGGCTCGACCCTCGCATCGCCTACCGCTAGCCCGATGCCGGAGGGCATCGTCCTTGTCGAGCGGGCATCGCCCGCCGGCGAGGTTTGGCGACGCTTTCGCCGGCATAAGCTGGCCGTCGCGAGCACCGTCATTCTGGCATTGATGGCGCTGGCGGTGGCATTCGGGCCGCTGCTGTGGCGAGTGCCGATCAACGACATCGATTTCAGTTCGCATCTCGAAGGCCCATCGTGGAATCACCCGTTCGGCACCGACGATCTCGGCCAGGATCTGCTCGCCCGCATGCTTTACGGCGGCCGCATATCCCTGGCAGTCGGACTGGCCGCCATGCTGGTGGCGATTGTCGTCGGGACGACGATTGGGGCGATTGCCGGCATGTCCCACGGCAGCCTCGATGCGGCGCTGATGTGGCTGACCGACCTGTTCCTGTCGCTGCCGCCATTGCCATTGCTGTTGCTGATTATTTACCTGTTTCGCGAACCGTTGACGCAGCTGGTCGGGCTCGAGGCCGGCACCTTCATCCTGATCGTCGTAGTAATCGGCGGCTTTCGGTGGATGCAGGTAGCGCGGCTCGTGCGCGCGCAGTTTTTTTCGCTGCGCGAAAAGGAATTCGTCGAGGCGGCGCGGGCGCTCGGAATGACCGGCTTGCGCCTGGTGATGCGGCATATCCTGCCGAACTCGTTGGGGCCCATCATCGTCGCCGGCACGATCGACGTCGCCGCGGCCATCATTGCCGAATCGACCCTGTCCTTTCTCGGCCTCGGTTTCCCGCCCGACGTCCCCACTTGGGGACGCATCCTGTTTGACGCCAAGGACTACCTCGACATCGCCCCGCACTGGGCGTTGTTCGCCGGCGGGGCGATTTTTCTCGCGGTTCTCTCGATCAACTTCATCGGCGACGGATTGCGTGACGCGATGGATCCCCGCACCCAGGCCTAGAAGTAATTGAGCTTAGAGGCCATGGGACGCGAAGAAGTCGCGCCAGCCCTCGTCGAGCGGTTGACCGTCGCGCAAAGCCCTGAGCAACCCGGGATCCACCTCCACGGCGGTGCCGCACGGCAGCGCGAGCCAGCGGATCTCCTCCGGTCCGTCGACGCGGCGACACAGGGCCAGGTTGAGATCGGCTACAGAGGCGTGTCCGGGCTCGGCGGGCATGATGTCCCCAGCAGCGCATAACGCCAGTAGCGTCTTCAAATCCTCGGTTCTCGCGATCCGGCCCGCGTTCAATTCGGCTACGATTGCCCGAGCTGCCGGGCTGTCGTAGGTAACCGAACCCGCAGGAGTGGTCATCGCGTAGCGGATTGCCGGCACCGGGCGGGCGAGCACGAAGGTGCTCGAGAGGAGGCGTCGGGCCCGTTCGCCGAGTCCGACCTGCCGGTTGCCGCGGGCGAATACGTCGCAGCGGAACCGTTGGTCGAGGTAGTAGTCACGCACCAGCTCGCGGGCGTCAGGGTCTGCAATTGCCCCGAGCGCTCGGCGGGCCGCTTCGTCTAGCACCATCCAGTCAAGATTTTCGCTCAGTGTGGCGGAGCCGACCGGCTGGAGCCCGATCGTCGCCATGTCCCGTTTGACCTCGGTGACGTAGAGCGGCCGCCACGCCGGGGGCATGAACTCGTGGACGAGATAGGCCGGCGGATAGTCTTCCGGCCGCTCCTGCAATTCTTTGACGATAAAGCTCGCCGCTAATGACGCGACGCCGGCGCCGGCGAGAGTGCGGGCGAGGTCGGTAGCTGCGGTAAAGCGTTCAGAGTTGTCGCCGGGGAATGTGCGGCCAAACTCTCTCAGCAGACCGTGGAACGGCAGATCGCTCGCCCAGCCCGGCATTGCGTTGTAGCTCAGGTAAACAAGACCGTCCGGTTTGAGCCGACGGTCGATAAGCCGCCGCACCGCGGACTGCGCCTCTGGGCCGATCCAGGTGTAGACGCCGTGCGTGACGATGTAATCGAACTGCGGCAATTCGAGACCGCTCGCCGCAGCAAAATCGACGGCATGCAATTGCAGGTTCGGGATCGCCGCGGCCGCCGCAAGCCGGCGGGCATGATCGATGTGCACCGGCATCGCATCGATGCCGTGGAACACGCCCGAAGGATGAGTTGCGGCGAGGATAGCGGCGGTAACCCCCTGGCCGCAGCCGAGATCGCACCATTCGAACGCATTTCTCCTGGCAGGGGGCTCGATCCCGGCGACGAGCGCCACATGATCGAGCCAGGCCGGCGCCAGCATCGGCTTGAAGTCCCGCAAATACGGGATATCGGCCGCATAAACGTCATCTCCTCGCGTCATTATTTATCGATATCACCACGGAACGCACGGAGACTACGGAGAACGGATCGACGAGGCGCCGCAGCCCCGCTTTAACCGGATCCCCCTCGGTTAAGTGAACGGGAACTACAACACCGCCATCGAACAAAGCGGGAATAATTGCTATATTCGTCTGTGGAACGAGTTGGTTGCAGCATCAACGCCCCTCGAGGAAGGCCGGTGGCAGAGATCCAGGTAGTCGAACGAAAGCTCGCCGTGATCTTTGCGGCCGACATTGCCGAGTACAGCCGGCTGATGGGGCTGGACGAGGTCGGCACATTGCGGCGGCTGCAAACCTACCGGGCAATCCTCGATCGATTGATCGCCGCCCACCGCGGCCGGATCTTCAATACCGCCGGCGACAGTTTTGTCGCCGATTTTGCGAGTGCGGTCGATGCCGTCGAATGCGCCGTCGCGGTCCAGGACGCCATCGAAAAGGAAAACGAGGGTTGCCCGGCCCGCGAGCAGATGCGGTTCCGCATCGGCATCCATCTCGGAGACGTGATCGTCGAGGGACCAAACCTGTTCGGTGACGGCGTCAACATCGCCGCCCGGTTGGAGGCGCTCGCAGAACCGGGCGGTATTTGCCTCTCCGGCCCGGTGCGCGACCAGATCGGGCTCTCGCCTGCCGATCGGGTTGACCGCTCTAGGCGAGCAGCGGGTCAAGAACATTGCCGAGCGGGTGCGTGTCTTCAAGGTTGGCGGAGCACCGGGTCGAGGGTCGCAGCTATCCGTCCGCCGCAAAGGGGCGACGATCCGTGCCGTCGTGCTCGTTCCCGCCGTCCTGGCGCTGATCGCGGCAGCTGGCGTGGCATGGTGGTGGTGGCCCGGCCGGCATTCCGAGCCGCGGCCGCTGCAGGCGGAGACGACGAGCGCGCCCGTCCAGCCGTATTCCGCGCCGCGATTGTCGATTGTCGTGCTGCCCTTCACCAATCTCAGCGCCGATCCGCAACAAGAGTATTTCGCGGACGGCATTACCGAGGATCTGACGACCGACATTGCGCGGATCCAGGGCAGCCAGGTCCTCGCCCGAAACACCGCCTTTACCTACAAGGGCAAGCCGTTCGATGCCAAGCAAATCGGTCGCGAATTGGGCGTGCGCTACGTTCTGGAGGGAAGCGTCCAGCGGTCCGGCAATCAGGTCCGGATCAACGTCCAGCTGGTCGATGCCGAAACCGGCGCGCATCTCTGGGCCGAGCGCTTCGATCGCAGCATCAGCGATCTGTTCACCGTGCAGAACGAGATTACCGCGCGCATTGCGCGATCGTTGGAATCGCAACTCGCGATCGCAGAATCCCGGCACCCGACCGACAATCCCGACGCACTCGATTATCTGCTGCGCGGCCGCGCCGTGCTGACGCGGCCGATCTCGAGGGAAAATAACGACGAGGCGGTAAAGCTTTTCGCGACCGCCTTGGCGCTCGACCCGAAAGCGGTCGATGCGGCGGCCTGGCTGTCGGTTGCGCTGACGGTGCGGGTGACCGATGAGCTCAGCACCGATCCGGATGCCGACCTGCAGCGAGCAGAGCGGCTGGCCGACCAGGCTCTGGCGGCATCGCCGGACAGCGCGCTCGCGCATTACGCAAAGGGCCAGGTGTTGCGTGCGCAGGCGCGGTGCCGGGAAGCCATTCCCGAATTCGAGAGAGCGATCGCGCTCGATCCCAGCCGGGTGCCGGCTTATGCCCATGTCGGTTGGTGCAAGTTTCTGATCGGCTCTGTGGACGAGGCGATCCCCTATTTCGAGCAGGCAATCCGCCTCAGCCCCTATGGACCCGGCATTGCGCCATGGTACGGCCGGCTGGGTGTCATGCAACTGCTCCAAGGGCATACCGACCGGGCGCTCGTCTGGCTCGAAAAAGCCAATGGTGAGAACCCGCGGTTGGCCTTTGTGCACGCCTATCTTGCGGCAGCGTATGCGCTCCAAGGCGACACTGAACGCGCCCGACCAGAGCTCGCCGAGGCACAGCGATTGAGCAAGAGTTATTCCAGCCTGGCGAGCGTCGAGAAATCGACCTGGTACGACGAACCAAAGATCCGTGCCTTGGCCGAAGCGACCTATTTCCCGGGTCTGCGCCGGGCCGGCATGCCGGAAGGGTGACGGCATGCATACGATACCGAGGCTCGCTGTCGCGTCCCTCTTGCTGATGGCGCCCGCCGGCGCAATGGCGCAGGGGGCCGCCGTGCGCCAAGCCTGCGGAACAGAGATCGAGCAGCATTGCGCCGGGGTTCAACCCGGCGAAGGACGGTTGCGGGACTGCGTCAAAGAGAATTTCGCCGCCTTCTCCGAACCCTGCAAGCGAGCCATGCTGAGCAGCGTGGCGGTGGTCAGGGCCTGCAAGGCGGATGTCCAGCGGACGTGTCCGGATGCTCAGCCCGGGGGGGGCCGCATCCAGGCCTGCATGAAGGACCATTTCGCCGAATATTCCGAGGCCTGCAAGCAAGCGATCATTACCGCCAAATTCGATAGTCGGTAGGCCCGCGGTTGGTGGCCCTCGCTCCGCAGCAATGAGTGCGGCTTCGCCCGCAATTTTGACCGCGGTGCCGAACGGGTGCGAGAGCTCGGCGAGGCGATCGAGGATCGCCCGGGCATCCGCACCGCGCGCGATCGAGGGGCGGCCGCGGCTGGCGAGATCAGCCGCCAACAGCGAGATCGCCAGGTCTTTCAGGCAATCCAACACCACCGGATCGGCGGCATGCAGAAAAACACCCTCGCGCGCCGACGCTCCCGCCCGGGGACTGCGGATCGCCGTCTCCAGATCCGTAAAGCACCCATCGGCCGGCCCGAACATTGCCGCCAATGCCGGGAAATCAAGCCAGAAACCGGCCCGCAAATCGTGCTGGATCAACGCCTGACCCAGCACGGTGAGGTTCAAGGTATCCTCGGCACCGGGAGTGGTCATCGGAGCCGATGATAGTGCCGGGCGCCCCGTCCCCGCCACCTCTCGGGCGCGGCTCTCTTCCGCCGCCTCCGCGCAGATCCCGGGGCCAATACACCAATTAGACCGGTTTCCGATCAGATGGGATTGCTCGTGAATTCGTCATGGCCGGGCTTGACCCGGCCATCTCAGAGATCCGCGGGTCAAGCGCGCGGATGACGCTCTTGGGAGGCGATGCAATTTGATTGGAACGCGCACTAGACCGTTAAACGGCCAAAGGCGACCCCAGTCGAGCGCCGCGAGCGCGGCCGCCGTGGGGCGGCCGATCCGCCCTGTCGCCAACACAGGACCGGAACAAACTGGTTCGCATGGCCTCTCAGAGATCCGCGACGGTGTCGCGCAAGCGTTGATATAACTGGTGCGGACGGCGGGAACTCGAACCCGCACCCGGTTTCCCGGAGCAGATTTTAAGTCTTTTTCCACAGATTTCCGGGCGTTTCCGGGACTTTTCGGATGTGCTCTAAGCGCTTGATGTTACACCGATTTGGTTGTTGCTTGTTGCCGCGGGTTGCCGCAAGTTTTCTCCCGAGTGGTTGCACAGTGGTTGCACAGTGGTTGCACGAAATCGGCAGCAGATTTTTGCAACCGCGGAGCCAAAGGCGGGAGCGAATGGGCAAAATCACCAAGCGGACGGTCGACGCGCTGACCCCGATCCAGGGGCGGCAGGTGCTGTTGTGGGACGGCGAATTACCCGGCTTCGGTGTCCGCTGTCTGCCGAGCGGCGCGAAAATATACCTGTTAAAATACCGCACTAGGGGCGGGCGAGTCCGCTGGCTCACGCTCGGACGGCATGGGCCGCTCACACCCGAAAAGGCGCGCGCGGCGGCGCTGACGAAGAAGGCCGAAATTATCAACGGCGGTGATCCTGCCGGCGCGCTCGACAAAAAACGCCGGGAGAACACGATTGCGGAGGTCGCCCACCGGTATCTCGACGAGCACGTGGTTGCACACAACAAGCCGACGACGGCGCGCCAGGTGCGGCGGATCGTCGAGACCAAAATCAAGCCGAGGCTCGGCCGGATTAAGATCACCGAGCTGACCGTCGCCGACGTCAAGGCGTGGCACCAGGCGATGAGCGCCTCGCCCTACGAGGCGAACCGCGCGCTCGCCTATTTCTCGAAAATGCTGACGCTAGCCGTCAAGGAATGGCAGATGCTCGCCGACAACCCCTGCAGCGGCGTCAAGCGTTTCCCTGAACGCAAGCGCGACCGGTTTTTCAGTGATGCGGAACTCACGCAGCTCGGCGGCGCGCTCGCTGCCGCGGAGCGCGACGGATCGGAACTGCCCGGCTTTATCCGCCTCGTGCGCCTGCTCGCCACGACGGGCATGCGTCTGAGCGAGCCGCTCGGGGTCCAGTGGCGCGAAGTCGATTTGCCGGGGCGCGCGATCCGCCTGGCTGATGGCAAGGCCGGTGGTCGCACCGTGCACCTCGGCGCAGCAGCGGTGGCGATCCTCGCTTCCGAGACGGAGCGCAGCGGCTATCTGATTCACGACATCGACCCGGCTGAGCCATTGACGGCAAGCAAAGCCGAACACGCTTGGACTCGGCTCTGCCAGCGCGCAGGGCTGACCAACGCCCGCATTCATGACCTGCGCCATACTGCCGGGACCTTCGGCGCGCTCGCCGGCGCGAATGCTTTCATGGTGCGTGATCTGCTCGGACATCGCACCCTGGCAATGACCGGCCGATATGTCGAGCGTGCCGCGGACATGGTGCGCCCCACCGCCGAGGCCGTGTCGAGCCGCGTTGCTGCGGCGCTCAATGCCGGTGCAGCGCCGCCGGCGGAAATAGTCAAGCTCGCCGGGCGCGTGGATGAGGCGCGGCTCGACGTCATCCTCGGGCGCCTGGCGCCGGAAGACCGGGCACTCATCGAACCGCTGGTGCGACGGTCGGCGGCATCGGCAGGCGAGCGAGCGGCTTCGGGTGTTTCGGCCTCGACGAGACGACAAAGACCCGCGGGGCCGCTCAGTGCCGGCGCAGTACCGCCTCTGGAGATCGTCACGCTCGCTCGGCGGCAATAAAATATGTTGCGACCTGCAATCGCGCGACGGTGGTTGCCATCGCCACAAGATCAAGCGCGGCTGGATCAACGGATAGACGCCTGGCTCGCCGGCCTCAGCGCCGAGGAACGCGAAACCCTCCGTGCGCAGGGCACTGCGTTTCTCGCAGGCCAAAGCGACGCGCTAGACGTCCGTCGGCTGGCTGTCAATCTCGCCGCCAATATCGATTTGATCGATGCAGAGACCGGCGTGTCGGTCAAAGAGCTCGTCGCCCGAGCCTTTTCCGACCAGGAATTCGAGTGGAGCGCAGTTGAGCAGGCGCTAGGGTTGACCTCGCCTCATGCCGCTTTTCGCGCCGACGTTAGGGCAATTTAGTTATCGCGGTACGCGTGCGGATAAAGCTCCAGCAGCCGCCCTACAACGCCCTTCGCGCGAGGTATCAAAAGGCAGCGAGGCACCTCGCCCGGGCCGCCGCGGAAATCGAGAAAGCGACCGAGGCGCTCGCCGGCGATCCTGACTGGGAGGAGCTCTGCGACTTGGCGGCGGCAGTCGAACTCGCTGAGCAAGGGTGCCCGAAACAAAGCCGATGAGATCTCCAGGGATTGCCGCCCCGGTCGGTCGGCAATGCTTATGTTCGCCACCATCGTGAGCGTGTTTGGTCGCGTCTTTACACGCGCCACCGGCCGCAAGCCGGTGGTGACCTGGAACGCCAGCAAAGGCTGTTACCAGGGCGCCTTCCTCGTGCTCATCAATGCGATATTGCCATGGCTGTCGCAGATCCTCGACGACAGCGGATTTCCGCTTGCGCAACCCGTTTTCACGGAGCCCGCGGCAAGTTCATCCTCCGGTCTCTCTCCCGTAAGGACAAAACCTCCCGATCCGAACACTAGGTTTTGTCCGTTTTAACCATGCGGCCGAAGCGACTAGCATCGCGGTCAACAGTTGCCGCGAGTTGTCGTGCTATGTCCGACGTTGCACCGCTAGACGAACGCCCGCGGACCGGCGCGAGCAGTCTCGCCATGTCCGCTACACCACTAGGCAAGCGCCTGCGCACGCCAGCGGCCGCCGATTATCTCGGGATCGGGAAGAGTACCCTGGACAAGATGCGGTGCCACCGCACCGGCCCGGTGTTCGAGCGCTCCGGGCGGCGGGCCGTCGTCTACAGCATCCCAGCTCTGGACGAATATCTCGCCAAGCGGCGAGCGACCAGCACCAGCAAGTCACCGCCGCAGCGCGCCGAACCGGCGCTCGGTCCAGCATCGCCAAACGGCGCACCGTCGCGTGCGTCGAAAGTCGCCGATAAACCCGCCGAGCCGGCAAGGCCCGCTCGTCGGCCGACGGCGAACAAGGGCGGGCGCGGACCGCCGCGTCGGCCGAAATAGGAACCAGGCCGCGCGGCAACGCGGCCTGGTCTTTCACCGATGCAGCCCGATACAGGGGGAAAATCCAATGCCGGATTTCGGCGACCGCGGCGCGCCTGCCAGCGCGTCCGCAGCCATCACTGCCGCATGGTCGGCGAAATTGTCCGACAACTCGTCCCAGGTCAATTGGCGTTCGACCAGAAAGATCGTCACCGCGTTAATTCAGCGGCGCGCGCAACAAAATAGCGGCGATATTCTCTGGTCGGGCGGCCGGCGATGATGACGGCGCCCGATGCTGTGACGGCGGTCGGCTTTGGTGACCGGCCGCCGGCGCCGTTGCGGCTGGTCAGCTGGCAGCCGTTCCGCAAGGGCCCGCTGCGCGGCTTCGCCACGATCGAATTGCCGATCGGCTTGCGGATTTTCGACGTGCCGATCCGCACCGGCATCAACGGCCTGTGGCCAGGCCTGCCGGCAAAACCCGAGATCGATCGCGACGGCCGGCGCAAGACCGATATCAACGGCAAGCCGGTCTACGCGGAGGTGCTGCGGTGGCGCCACCGCGAGCTCTCCAACCGCTTTGGCAGGCTGTCGTCGCGCTGGTGCGTCAGGCGCACCCCGGCGATCTCGCCGACTGACTATGGGCCGGCTCCTGGCCGAATATCTGGCGGCACTCCGCACCATGCCACTCGAGAAGGCGCGGGAGCTCGCCGCCTGCGGCGTTCCGTGGACCGCGATCGCCGCGGCATGTCCGGTGCCAATGCGCATCACGATCAACCGTGCCGGAGACCGATATCGGCCGGACGAGGCCGGCCAGCCGGGCTGGGTGATGCCCGTCGCCGCTGTGGATCCGGGGCGTTCCGAGTTGATCGAGACGGGCGACCCGCTTGCGGTGATCACGACGGGCCCGTTCATTGACCTGGCGGGCGCGTATTTGGCGGCGGCGCCGGGTCCATGGGCGCTGCGGCGCGGCCACGCCATGGTGCTTGGTGCTATCCCGCCGCAGTATTTCGAGCCGGAACCGGTTCGGGTGCATCGCGACGTCGCGGCGTGGCTGCGCGCCGGCTGCCGCGGCATCGTGCTGCTGACGCGCAACCGGGCCGCGGTCGGCCGGATCCTCAGCCAAATCGAACGCGTCGACTTCGAGGACGCCGGGCCCGCTTTCGGGACCAGCACGCTGGCAGCGACCCGCTCAGGCCGGCCGTTGAACCGTCGCCGACTCGAGGGAGTGATCCGCAAGATCAAAGGTGCTGGCGAGGCGCAGCGCGAGGGGACGCTGCGCTGGGCCGCCCGCGTGCTCGGCCCCGCCGCACGCAGCGACGAAATTCGACCGGATATCGCCCAGGCGATGCTGGTTCGCGCGGCTGCTGCGGTGGGCATCGACCAGAGCGTGGCGCGGCGGTTGATCGCGGCCGGCTTTCACACAATCGGTGGATTGAATGAAGGAGAACGGCGCCGACCGTAGGCGTAGCAATGGTCATGCGGACAACAGGGCCCCTGCACTCGACCCGGCTCATCTCAGGGCGGAGATCGCGCGCCTGCGTACCTTGAAAGCCGAGAGCGTCGATGACATCGATTACGAGCTCGAGCTGGTCGACAGCGGAAAGAAGTTCGCGTTTGGAAAGCGAAAATTCCGCCAATGGGTCGAAGGGCCCTCCGCTGTGCCGGGCTCGATCAACGAGGCAAATTCGCTGGTCGATAGCGTCAGCGATCTGCCGGATCTGATCGTACCGTTACACAACCTTTCGGCGGCCGCCAATTCCGTGCGCGATCTGCTGGCGGCCGCGGGCGGGTTTTTCGAGTGGGGAGCGCCGGCCAAGATCGTCGAGTCGACCGACGATGACGAGCTGCCGCAAACCGAACTTCTGACGATCGACCACGTCGTCGACGAAGTGCAAAAGCGCCGCCGGGTGGTCGACCTTACGCCCGGCAGCAAGCAGACGCCGGCGACGCTCAGAGAGCGCGTCGTACGGATCTACATCATCGCCAAGAAAGGGGAATGGAAGCTGCCGCGGCTGGCCGGCGTCACCACCGCGGCGCTGCTCGGCGACGATGGGAGCATTCGCGCGGTCGCTGGCTACGATCCGGCAACCCGGCTGTATTGCGTAAACGTGCCGGTGCTCGAAATTCCCGAGCGGCCGACCGAGCGCCAGGCGCGCGAGGCGCTCCATCTGGTGCGTGCGACCTTCCGGACCTTCGCGTTTGCCGATAGCGAACGGAAACCGGATTTGGATCCCGAAACGCAGCTCGAGATCGTCGATATCGCCAAGCCGGCCGGCCTCGACGAGAGCGCTTTCATCGTCGCGCCGTCGTCCGGGTCGGGCTCGGGCAAGGGGTTGCTGGCGCGCGCTCTAAGCCTGATCCCGTTCGGTCTGCGGCCGGTACCGTTCGCGCCCGGCAAGGGCGAGGAGCAGGAAAAACGGATTTCCGCAGCTTTCGTCGAGGGGCGCCCGACAGTCTTTTTCGACAACATCAATGATGCGGTTTTGTCGAGCCCAACCCTCGAACAGGCGCTGACCGAGCGGCCATTCGGGGTGCGGCTGTTTCATACCCAAAAACACGCCGTGCTCGACGCCGGCCCGTTGATCATCGTCACCGGCAACGGCTTGGGCCCCAGCCAGGATATGGTCCGCCGGTTCGGCGGCACCTTTGTTGGGCTCAATGCGAGGATGGAAAACGCCTCGCTGCGCCGGTTCAAGCTCGCCGACAAGGCGTTTCTCGCCGACATCAAACAGCGGCGCCCGGAGCTGCTCGGCGCCCTGCTGACAATCTGGCGCTGGGGCCGGCAAAACCCTCTGAATACCGGGCTGCCGCTCGGCAGCTACTCCGATTGGGAACGATGGTGCCGCGATCCGCTCCTCACCCTCGGTTGTCGGGATCCGGTCGAGCGGCTCGTGGAATTGGCCGCCACCGATCCGCGGCGGCAGAACAAGCTCGCCATCTTTACCGCCTGGTGGAAGCACCATCGCGACACGGGGATGGCGGCCAAGGACCTGCACGACGAGGTCAAAAAGCTGATCGATGCCCAAGGCGGCGGCGTGCTGCAGGCGATCCGCCCCTGGCTCGGCCATCAGGATGGGGTGCGACTTGCCGGGTTTGAGTTCCGCGTCGACAAGGATCCCAAACGGCGGCGCAAGTCCGCAACCTACAGGCTAGTCAACCACGATCCGGAGCGTCGATGAAGCGTGCGCGAATGTTTTCGGTTTTTCGTGGACGAACTCGAAAAGCACTGCAACCGCTACACCACTACAGGTCGGGTTGGCGGATTTCCTCAACTCAAATGTAGTGGTGCAGTGCTTTTCTGGTTTAAGGGGCTGGAAAACGAAAATATTCGCGAACCGCGTTTTTCATCGCGCGTCGATTGAGAGCCGCCGCGTCGAAAACTAGGGACGGCGCCCACCCGAGTTTAACACGGACGCGAGCGGCCACCGAGGCCGCTGAGCACCCCGACCTATCCAGCGACGGCCGGGCCGTTGCACGGAGACGGCCAGGCCGCGGCTTCAACCGCTGCATCCGGGGGAGGGATGGGCCGCAAAGCCTGCCGCCCTATGTCTGAGCGGAAATCTTCGGCGTCAACTCCACTGCCAGGGACCGCCCGAACCGGATCGTCCTGACCGGAGAGCACCGGCTATGGCTCGCGCGGCCGCGGGGCGCGAAAGGTGCCCGCCTCGAAGGGGAGGCGAAGTCGCCCGCAACCGGGGTTGCCGCCGCGCCTGGCGGCGCGCGGTGCGCGCGAGCGATCTCGGCCGGGTTTCGAGCCTTCCGCTGCGCAGGAGCGCCAGCGAGGCCCCGGCGCGGCCTTGAGGGCGCTTCTGTGCGTGAGACTTGGCTATTCAGTCGTTTGTCGGACTGAAATGAAGGTTAACGATCAGGAGCGGAGATTGCCGCGCAAGCGGGGGCCCAGGTTTGTCGCCTACTATCGGGTCTCCACCGCCCACCAGGGCGCGTCGGGGCTCGGCCTCGAGGCGCAGCGCGAGGCCGTCAGGGTCCATGTGAAAGCCGCCGGCGGCGTGATCGTCGTCAACTTCACCGAGATCGAAAGCGGCAAGAAGAACGACCGGCCGCGGATCGCCGCCGCGCTGGCAGCTTGCCGAACTCGCAAGGCGACCCTCGTCATCGCCAAGCTCGACCGGCTGGCGCGCAATGTCGCGTTCATCTCGAACCTGATGGAATCGGGCGTCGACTTCATCGCCTGCGACAACCCGCATGCGACCCGGTTCACAATCCAGATCCTCGCCGCCGTCGCCGAGCACGAGCGGGAACAGATCTCGACGCGGATCAAGGAGGCGCTTGCCGTCGCCAAGGCGCGCGGGGTCAAGCTCGGCAATCCGAACCTCGAGGCTGCCCGGCGCCGCGCCGCGGAGGGCCGGCGCACGCACAAGCCGGCTCCCGAGCTCGTCGCGGCCATCGTCGGCCTGGCCGGGCAAGGCTACAGCCAGCGCGAGATCGCGCGGCGCCTGAACACCCTCGGGCTGCGCACCGATCGCCGAAAGCAATGGTATGGGGCCACCGTCGGCAAGTTGCTCGCCGCGGCGACCGCCACCCTTTGACGCTACTTCGCTATGATCACCGGCAGAGACAGACGGCGAGAGGGGCGCGCGGTGGATCATCTTCTGTTGATCAGCATCGAGTGCCGTGCTGCGCCGCCGGTGACGCCGTACGCGGTCTGGGCGACGACGCCTGATGTGCATGCCGGTCATCGTCGGACCGATATCGAGCGGATTGCCGGGGAGGCGGCGCTGCTACAGCGCCTCGCCGAGCTCGCGCCTCCCGCACGACGGCCGCCGGCGGCCGTCGTGCGGGAGGGAGCGGCGACGACGGTCCCCGACCTGGATCCCGCACCCGCCGCCGGCGGCGGCCGGCGGGCCGCATGACCCGATCGGCCGAGCCGCAGCCGGAGCGCGACTGGTCAAGCCGGGCCGGTGTCGAGTTGCTCGCGGCCGAGATCAGGCGGTTTTGGGCCGGATTCGGCTATTCCACCGTCTTGGTGTGGATCGAACCCGGCCGCGGCGGCCGCGAACCGATGTGGACTGTGAAAAGCTCGCTGCGGGGCGGCTTGCCGCCCGGATCACCCGCCTCGTAGCTGCATCGTGGTCAGGGCTTGCCCCTGGCTCGAACAGGGGGCGGGATCGGCGGCGAAATTGGCCGCAATTGCTGGGCGAGCTGCGCGCCGTCGGTGAGGCCGTTCCAATGGTCGAGGATCGCTTTTTCGTTGAGCGCGATCCATTGCGTGACGGCCCTGAGATCAGCGGCCGAGAGCCGGCCGGCGACGACATGCGGCCGCGGCCGCAGCCCCACCACCGCGAGATTGCCGGGATCCATCCGCGTGCCGTGCGCCTGCATGACCTTGACGCGGACATCGTGCGGCGCGCCGTAGCTCGGACCGACCCAAACCACCATCGGCAGCCCGGTCGTTGCCGGAAAGAGATTGGTCATCAGGAACAATTCGTCGGCTGTGGTGTCGCCGCGGTCGAGTTCGCTCATGCCTTCTCCTCCAGCGCGGCGACACGATCGCGGCGCGGGTCGCCTGCGTCTGCTCGAGCCCGTCCCTCGAGCAGGAGGTCGACCTCGTTGCCCCAGGCGTCCCAGCCAGGGCGGGCGGGGCCGCGGGCGAACATCTCGAGCTTTGGCGTGGTTGGAAAGTGTTGCTCGATCATCTCGGCGACTGCTTCCGGCTTTTCGCTGTGCTCGGCCGCGGCCGCCTCGATCACTAGCGGCTCGAGCATCGATGACCATTGCCTACCCGGCGCCGGCGCCGGCACATCGCCGCGCGTTGCGATGAATAGGTACTCGTGCACGAAGCGGGCCCAATAGCCCGTGATCTGTCGGGGCTTTTTCCAGGCGTCGCTGGTCTGATAGACAAAGCCCCAGGCTTCGACGACGGCGAGCGCCTCCGGCAGCATCGACGCGATCGCCCACAGGAACAGCACGCAATTCTTGGCAGCCGGCACCTTGACCGCCTTGATCTGGTCAAGCGGCATCGTCGGGTAGTGGTTGTCGACCGCACGATCCATCCCGGTGTCGCGCGACCACGGCTCCCAGCGCCACGGCGGATCCGCGTGGATGACGCCATAGAGCTTGCTGCCGAGGGCCAAGGTGCCCTTACCGTCGCCGCGGCGAGCTCGGCCTCACGCGCCCGCCGAGCCTCTTGCTTCAGCTTGGTCCGGTCAGGACGCAGATTGCGGCGGTATCGCTTCTGGCGCTGCGCCGGCGTCATGGCCTTACGGCCGGTCGGTCTCCGCCCCATCCCAATGGCACATTCCGTAACGCCGATCGTTACGATATCACGAGGCGGACCGTTAAGGGAGAGGGATAGGGGTATCGCGGTCGAAGGGAACCTCGCCCAGCAACCGCGGGGTCTCATTGCGCGCAACGTCGCGAAATTCGAACCGGGGGTCGAAGGGCCGGGACCCAGCCCCGCTCTAGTGAAATCACTGCCTTACGGGCCAGTGACGTGCTGGGGCGCGCTGCCGAAAATTGGACTAGTCCAAAAACCAACAAACCGCCACTACCGGAGGGGCGTGAGCACGAACGAGGGCGAGCTTGGCCGCCGTCGCGGATGCGGTCTTCGCGTGTCTTGGTGAGCCAGGCGCGCCGGATCCCCGATATGGTTTCGTCGTCGAGCTCTTCGGTGAGATCGATTCCGCCGATCTCAGCTCCAGCGCCCCGGAAATCGGGCGGATTTCGAGCGAATTGCGGATCATGGTGCGACTTACGCCCTGCGCGGCGCCGGCTTTATTGTAACCACGTTCGAGCCCTGCCGGGGCGCCTCGCAGCGCAACGCTTCGAAGACATTTTCGGCCAGCCGCTCCAAACGATATGGCTTTTGAAGAACAAGATCACCCTCGGCTGGCGCGAAAGCTGCCACGTCGGCGTAACCGGTGACCAGCATTGCTCTGAGATCGCCCCGGTGTTCGCGGGCCCGCCTGATCAGCTCGACCCCGTTGATCCCAGGCATCGCCATGTCCACGATCAGCAAGTCGACTGGCCCGCTTCGCGCCAGCAAATCGAGTGCCGCCGGTCCGTTCTCGGCGGCCAGCATATGGTAGCCGAGGCTTTCGAGGTTGCTGACCGCTACTTCCCGCACATCCGGATCGTCGTCGACCACCATGATGGTCGCCCGCTCGTGGACCGCTGTCGATAGGGGTTCACGCTCCCGCGGTGTGGCCGAGACACGGCGGGCACGCGGCAGATAGACGTTGACAGCCGTTCCACGGCCGAGCCGGCTGTCGATATGCAAGCCGCCGCCCGACTGCGTTGCCACGCCGTGCACCATGCTGAGGCCGAGACCGCTGCCTTTGCCGGGCTCCTTCGTCGTGAAGAAGGGCTCGACCGCCCTCCTCAGCACCTCCGCGGACATGCCCTCGCCGGTGTCCGATACCGAGATCAGCACGTAATCGCCCGGAGCGAGATCCGCAGGTGCGTCACCGCGGTCCACATTGGCTGTGCGTATCGTCAGGCGCCCGCCTTCGGGCATCGCGTCGCGTGAATTTATCGCCAAGTTCAGCAGTACCAACTCGGTCTGCGTGGGATCGACCAACGCGGGCCACAATCCCTCGGCGAGCACCGTCTCGATACGTACGGTGGCGCCGATCGTGCGGAACAGCATGTCGCTGGCTTCACTCACCAGCCGGTTCAGATCGAGCGGGGTCGGAGCGAGGCGCTGCTTGCGCGAGAAGGCGAGCAGCTGGTGGGTCAATCGCGCGCCCCGTTCGGCAGCCAGCCGCGCCGCGCGCAATCTGCGGAGTGATTCTTGGCTTTTCAGTCTACGCTCCAACAACTCCAGATTGCCGAGAACACCCGTCAACAGGTTATTGAAATCGTGGGCGACGCCGGAAGTGAGCTGACCGACAGCCTCGAGCTTCTGCGCTTGCAGCAACGCCTCCTCGGTGCGCTGCCGTTCGGCGATCTCGGCGGTAAGTCGGTCGTTCGCGGCGGCGAGGCTGCGGGTTCGATCGGCGACCAGCCGTTCCAGCTCCTCACGGCTGCGCCTCAGGGTCTCGCGCGCCTCGACGATGTCGGTGATATCGGTGCAGGTTCCGAACCATCTGACGGTCCGGCCCTGGTCCCGAACCGGGGTCGCGCGCGCTTTGAACCACCGATATTGGCCGTCCGTGCGGCGGATCCGCAGCTCCAGGTCGTAATCGTCCCGACCTTGCACCGCCGCAATCCAGCGCTCCCGAACGCGCTGCCGATCCTCCGGATGGACGACCTTGTCGAGCCAGGCGAGCCCTAATTGCTCTTCCTCAGGGATGCCGGTGTACTCGACCCATTGGCGGCTGAAATAGTCACGCTGGCCATCGGGCTGGCTGGTCCACACCAGCTGCGGCAAAGCTTCGGCCAAGGTGCGATAGCGGCGCTCGCTAGCGGTCAAGGCCTGGAGAGCGTCATGCACCTCGTATTGGCGACCCCGCGCGCGCAAGGCGGCGCGGACTGCGCTCACCAGGGTCGCGGTTCCGACCGGGCGTTCCAACAAGGTCAGATTACCCGATTGCTGCAGCGCATCGCGTTCCTGGCTGCACGCTTCGGCCGAGGCTCCCGGCTCCAGCAGGATGATAAAGGGGAAATCCGACCAGGAGGGCTGGTGCGCGACCCATTCGACAAGACCGCTTATATCCTGCCCAATCAACGCCTCTTCGGTAACCACGGCGGCACCGGCACCCTCAACGAGGTTCCGTTGCAGTTCGCGCAGCCCGGAGCACACCACACTCTCTACGCCGCCGCGGTCTAGAACCGACCCGGTCAGCGCTGCATCGCGGCCCACGGGGGCCAGGATCAGCACGCGCGAGCGGAAAGCCGCCTCACCCATGTGTGTCATCAGCGGCCGCTGGGATCATGGGCTTCGATCCAACATAGGTTGGAATTCCCGACATGATGCCTTGGAAGTCCGTCAGAGGCTCGCCGACTTGCAGTCCTTGGGCGGTCAATCGAAGCTCACGAATAGTGTCCTCATGCGTGCCGACGCGCTTCTTCAAGACCGAGATCGCTTTGCGAACTTTTCCCTGAGCCTCAAAAAACCGCAGCAACAGCACGGCGTCGCTGAGATAGCTGAGGTCGATCGGTGATTCCACGACGCCGACCAGGCCATGCTGTGCCATTACCAAGATCGTCAGCACTCGTTGTTGGTTCAGGTAGGAGAGCAACTGGTGTATCTCGAGCGGTAGAAAACGTTCCTGCGGCATTGCCTGCAGATAGCCGTTGAGGCTGTCGATGACGACGACGGTGGCGTTCCGCTCGTTGACGCCTCGACAGACGAGCGCAGTGAACTCACCGGGCGACATCTCTGCGGGATTGATTTGATGCAGAGCGATTTCACCGGACGCGATCAGCGGAGCGATCTCCATTCCGATCCCGCTTGCTCGCTCGATGATGCTCTCGGTGCCCTCGTCAAACGCGTAGAGGGCGGCGCATTCGCCCTCTTTTGCCGCATTGTATGCGATGCTGAGAGCCACCGAGGACTTCCCGGACCCAGCCGGGCCGACGAGCAGCGCGCTGGTGCCGCGGCGCAGGCCGCCGCCGAGCAGCGCATCGAGCTGCTCCGAGCCGCTGCGAACGACCTCCTTCGGGAGGGTTCCCGGGTGCTCGGACGTGAGTAAGCGGGGAAACACCTCCAACCCGCCCGTTCGGATCGCGTAATCGTGATAGCCGCCGCGAAATTTAACCCCGCGCATTTTCGTCACCCGCAACCGCCGCCGCTCCGCGCCGTAGTCGAGCCCCAACTCCTCCAAGGTGACCACGCCGTGCACGATGCTGTGAAGCTGTGCATCGTGGCTCTCCGATGTCATGTCGTCGATCATCAGCACCGTCGCACGCCGCCGCCCCAAGAAGTGCTTCAACGCGAAAATCTGTCGCCGATAACGCAGCGGGTTCTGCGCCAACAGCCGCATCTCGGAAAGCGAGTTGAGGACGATGAGCGCCGGGTCGATGCGCTCGATCTCACCGCACAGCAGCCGCATCGTCTCGCCAAGCTCGACTTCCGAGGGGCGGAACATCGTTTGTTGATTTTCGTCGCCCTCCGCGGCATCGGGCGGCACCAGCTCGCAAATTTCGATGCCGCCGAAGGACCAGCCATGGGCGACCGCGACGGCCTGCAACTCGTCGAGGCTCTCGGACATGCTGACGAAGAGAACCTTTTCGCCCCGGTCGCGGCCGGCCTGGACAAACTGCATGCCCAAAGTCGTTTTGCCGGTGCCCGCCTTGCCTTCGAGGAGGTGAAGACGGCCGAGGACGAAGCCGCCCCCAAGGATGTCGTCCAGACCTGCTACCCCGGACGAGGCTCTTTCGCTACCGCTCAAAGTCCTCACTCCCGTAATTCGGCCCGAGGCGGGGCGGGCACCGCCAACGCGCCCGCCGGCCTACTTCCGGCTTCTCTCGCATCAGGAGAACAGCGATCCCGCGGTTTCGTTCAACCGAGCGCAACCACCGGCTTGCGGCCCGCCGATACCACACGTCACGTTGGCCGTCTGGTCGTTATGCCCGGGCTTGATCCGGGCATCCACGCGCCCGACACTGCATCTGCTTGCTTCGTGACTAGAGGCCCCGATGACCGATCCCTATGCACGCTACACGCGGCTAAAATTCGATCGCCCGCACGCCAAGGTTCTCCGCATCACGATGGAGAACGGCCGGATGAACACGACGGATGCGGCTTTGCACGCCGAGCTCGGCGACATCTGGCGCGACATCGACCGGGATGCGAGCGTCAATGCCGCGATCCTGACCGGCGCCGGCAAGGTATTCTCCGCCGGCGGCGACTTCGCGATCATTCAGGAGAATATCGATGACTTCGCGTCGCGCGCCCGGCAGTGGAAGGAAGCGCGCGACATCGTCTACAATGTGATCAACTGCAGCAAGCCGGTCGTCAGCGCGATGCGTGGGGTTGCAGTTGGTGCCGGCCTCGTCTGCGGTCTGCTCGCCGATGTATCGATTGCGGCCAAGGATTGCCGCATCATCGACGGCCACACGCGGCTGGGGGTGGCCGCGGGCGATCACGCCGCGATCGTTTGGCCACTTTTATGCGGTCTCGCCAAGGCCAAATACTATCTGCTGCTGTGCGACCCGGTGCTGGGCGAAGAAGCCGAGCGTATCGGGCTCATTTCGCTTGCGGTAGAGGATGCCGAGCTCGACGCAAAAGCAGTGGAGATAGCTACCCGTCTGGCCGAAGGCGCGCAGAGTGCGATCCGCTGGACGAAATATGCATTGAACAACTGGCTGCGCGCGATGGGGCCGACCTTCGATACGTCTCTGGCGCTCGAATTTCTCGGCTTTACCGGGCCCGAAGTGAAGGAGGGCCTAGCCTCGCATCGCGAGAAGCGGCGCCCCGACTTCCCTCCCAGCACGCCGCTTTGAGCGTTCAGGCGGCGAGGCGCACCGGCAGGGATTTGATCGAGCGCAGAAAGTTCGAGTAGGCGTAAACCGGCTTACCCAGCACCTCGATCTTCAGATCGCGGTTCAAGATCTCCTCCCAGAGGATGCGCAACTGCAGCTCCGCCAGACGGTTGCCGAGGCAGCGGTGAATGCCGAAGCCGAAGGAGAGGTGTTCGCGCGGGCGGGGGCGGTCGGCGATCAGCGCGTTCGGGTTCTCGATCGCTTCCTCGTCGCGGTTGCCCGAAATGTACCAGATCACGACTTTGTCGCCCTTCTTGATCGGCTTGCCCCCAATTTCGGCATCCTCGAGCGCGGTGCGCCGCATATGGATCACCGGGGTCTGCCAGCGGATGATCTCCGACACCAGGCCGGGGATCAGCCCGGGATTTTCGCGCACTTTGCGCGACTCGTCCGGGTGCTGGCTCACCCCCCAGACGCCGCCTGACATCGAGTTCCGGGTCGTGTCGTTCCCACCGACGAGGAACAGGATCAGGATACCCATGCGCTCGCGCAGACTCATCCTGTTCGTCAGATCGCTGTGCGCGAGGATCGAGATGATGTCGAATTCGGGAGGCCGCTTGGCGCGCTCTTCCCACAACACATTCATGTGCTCAGTGAATTTGAGCAGCTCCGCGAATTGCTCTTCCTCGGAACGAACGAGCGCATCAGGCGCATTGATATCGCAGATCGCGACCTCCGACCAGCGGATCAGCTCGCGCCGGTCGTCGAGCGGATAGTCAAATAGCGTTGCCAGCATCCGGGACGTAAGCTCGATCGAGACCCGGTCCACCCAGTTGAATTCCTCGTTGCGCGGCAGCGCGTCGAGCACACTGCACGTACGCTCGCGAATGAGGCTCTCCATTTTCGCGAGGTTCATCGGGTTCACGGTCGGACCGACCACCTTGCGCTGCTCGTCGTGCTCAGGCGCGTCCATGCGGATGAAGCTCGGCCGCTCCATTCCTTTTGGCGGATCGTCGATCCTGATGCCGCCGACATCATCGGATGACGAGAAGACGCGGTGGTTCACTTCCACCTTCATGATGTCTTTGTATTTGGTCACCGCCCAATAAGGCCCGTACGGGCTCTCCGGCGTGTAGTGCACCGGGTCCTCGCGGCGCAGCCTTTCGAAATAAGGATACCAAGTGTCGGTGAAATAGAGCTGCGGGTCGCTGACGTCGAATTTGTCGAGTGGCCTCGAATACGCATCGCCGCGGAGGTCGTAATTGACGTGGGTATCCATCGAATTGCCTCCCAATACCGGCCCCGGCCGGGATCAGTGTTGTCCGTCCGGGAGCCGAACGACTAGACCGTCGAGTTCCTCGCGCATCTTGATCTGGCACGAAAGACGAGAATTGGGCTCGGCCGCCGCCGCAAACCCCAACATGCTGGCCTCTTGCGAACCCGGCTCGGGCAGGCCGATTTCTTCCAGCCACCCGGGGTCGACATAGACGTGACAGGTTGCGCAGGCGCACTCACCGCCGCAATCGGCGTCGATGCCCGGCACGGCATTGTTGACCGCGCCGCGCATCACCGAAAGGCCGACCGGAACCTCCGCTCGATGCTCGATTCCGTTATATTCGATATACGTGACCTTGGGCATGGCGCCTATGGAAACAGCTGTTCGCCAGTCTCCGCATCCTCGACGAAGATCGCGCTGACCGGGCAGTTTTCCGCCGCCTCCAGGATCTTCTCGACCGTATCCCCTGCGGGATCGACCGCTTCCGACTGGCGGTTGTCGTTGAGGCGAAACACCTTTGGGGCGATCGTCTCGCACATGGCATTCCCGACGCATACGTCGTGGTCTACCCGGACGCGCAGCTTGCGGGCCACTGAACGCCCCCTATTGCCAGGTGACCGGCAATGACTTCAGCGAGCGGAACGTAATGCTGGGTTGGTACTCCAGCTCTTCCGACTCCAGCTGCAACGCCGGGAAACGCTCCGCCAGCGCCCTGAAGACCTCCTGGCCCTCGACGCGCGCCAGGGTCGCCCCGAGGCAGTGATGGACGCCCGATCCAAAGGCCACATGCTGGTTTGGCCACCGCGTGATGTCGAACTTGTCCGGGTTCGGGAACACTGCAGGGTCGCGATTTGCCGACGAGATGAACCAGCGGACGCGGTCGTTCTCGTTCCAGCGTCCTGCCGCGCATCTCGACATCCTGCGACGCTATCCGCTGAATGGATTTGACCGGTGCATCGTAGCGCAGGCACTCCTCCGTCGCCCGTTTGGCGAGGCCTGCCGGGTCCTCTTTGAGCAATGCCCATTGGTCGGGATGCTGCATAAACGCCAAGGTGCCGTTGCACAGCAGGTTGATCGTCGTCTCGTGTCCCGCCAATAGCAGCAGCGAGGTATTGACCAGCACCTCGTGCCGGCTAAACACGCCGGCCTTTTCGCCGCTCGCCAATACCGAGATGAAGTCGTCGCCGGGGTTGACGATGCGTTCCTCGACCAATGGCGAGACGTACTCGACCATTCCCCGCATGCCTTCGGTCAGCGGCTTCATGCGATCGTATTCGCCGCGGCCGATGTAGAGGAGCTTCTCGGCCAGCTGCCGGACATAAGGCCGGTCCTTTTCGGGAACGCCCATCATCTGGGCAATAACCAGCACCGGCAACGGGGTCGCCAGATCCCGCATGACGTCCATATTCCCTTTATCTTCGGCCGCGTCGAGGAGCTCTTTGACGGCCTTCTGGACAAAGGGGCGCCAGGCTTCCATCGACTTGGGCGTGAAATAGCCGTGGACCACCCGGCGCATCTCCAGATGCTCCGGCCGGTCGTGCTGGATGAACTGGTCGCCCTGGTAGTTCCTGACATAATCGTAGAGCCCCAGATCCGACTCGTCGATGTCGGGATAAGGCGGCCTCGGGTCGTTTTTGAAGACGGCAGACGAAAACAGCTCGTGACGCCGCGTCAGCCAGACCAGGTCGTCATGGCGCGTGACGACCCACAGGGCATAGGTGTCGTTCCAGTGCACCGGATCTTCATCGCGCAGCCGACCGTAATAGGCATAGGGATCGGCAATCACCTCCGGAGTGAACATGCCGTCTTGAATTGAGATAGCCATGATCCTCCCTCCATTGAAGCAGTCGCCATTCCCGCGACAGCGGGAATCCAGGGCCGAGTTCTCGCCACCGCCCCCCTGTTCAAGCCAGGGGCAGGCTCTGGACCCCCGCTTTCGCGGGGGTGACAAAATAAAAGGGCCGTTACTGTTATTAGTTCAGCCCATACAGCCCCATTGCGCCGCCGGCCATGACCTGGTGCTTGGTCGCCGCCGACAGCCCTTCCATGCGGTCCATGATCATCTTTGGCGCGCCGGGGAAGAAGCCGTCGGGGTGCGGGTAGTCGGTCGCCCACAGGATCTTGTGCGGGCCGATATAGTCGGCGAGCGCCTTGATGCTGCCCTCGACCGGCTCGAAGGAGATCCAGCAATTGCGCTGGAAGAGTTCGCTCGGGCGCGTCGACAGTCCGGAATCGTTGAAGCCCTGGTCGTCGAAATGGCGGTCCATCCGGTCGAGCCAAGGTGCGATCCAGCCACCGCCCGATTCGAGAAAGGCGATGCGGATTTTCGGATGGCGCTCGCAGACCCCGCCCCAGATGACGCTCATGCAGGCCAGCATCATCTCCATCGTGTGCGAGATGATGTGACGCGCGCCGCGGCCTTCGAAGCGGTCGACGCCGACCGTCGGCATGCCGCTCGAGGCGCCCTCGTGGAAGCCTATCGAGAAATCGAGATCCTCGGCCGCCGCCCAGAACGGCTCGTAATCGGGGTGGTGGATCATCTTGTTGTTGTAGGGATTGGGCCGGATGAAACCACCGCGGAACCCGAGCTCCTTCTTGGCAAAGCGCATCTCGGCGATCGCCAAATCGACCGACTGCAATGGCAGCATCGCCACGCCGAACAGGCGGTCGGGATAGGGCTTGCAGTAATCGGCGAGCCAGCGGTTATAAGCCCGGCAGGTCGCGGCGGCGAGCGGCGGGTCTTGGATCGCGCCGGAGAACAGCCCGAGGCTCGGATAAAGAAAGGCGGCGTCGATGCCGTCGGCATCCATGTCGGGGATGCGCTTATGCGGATCGAACCCGCCGGGCTTGCCGTCCTTATACGCCATCGCGTCGCCCTCGACGACGCCCTGCCGCGCGCCGACCGCGCCAATCCGGCCGATGCCGCGCTGAGCATCGCCGACCCCATGCTCTTCGATGATGAGCCGCTCCTTGCCGTTCTCGCCCTTGACGATCCGCGGCGCCCGGTCGCGGAACGCCGGGTCGATGTATTTGTCCCACAGATCGAGCGGCTCGAGGATGTGACCGTCGGCATCGATGACATTGTAAGCGCGACCCATAACCCAGCTCCTTTTCGGGTTGCCTGACGAAGCCCGTAACCAAACGCTCGTTTGGTTTCCGGCGACGCTATGCGCCGGAGTCGTGCCTGTCAACCCCGACCCGCGTGCCTACTCGGCAAGACGGCGCTGCCTACAACGATAAGTTGTTCCGGCAACCAGCCGTAGCTGCACCTGCAGCAAATCAGCAGCAAAATCTCCCCTGAGGGTTGCAGTCGGGCACCTCCTCTTCGGCCATTACCCTTTCCCAAAACCCGGCGACGGCAGGAATTGTACAATACGAATCAGGCGATTTGAGGGGAAGGTTCCTCTTGGCCGAAGAGCGGAAAGGGCACCGGGAATGGCAAGTAACCTGATTTGCCGAAACTCGCGTTTATCTTGGGTTGATGTCTCGGGGCCGGCGTGTGACATTAACGCGAACCATGCTCGCCGCTGACTTTATCGCCAGATGGCGCTCGGCCGATCTGACCGAAGGCGCCGAGGCGCGGCCGCATTTCCGCGACCTGTGCGACCTGCTTGGCGAGGAACCGCCAACCGCCGCCGATCCGAAAGGCGAGTGGTACGCCTTGGAAAAGGGGTGCGGCGAAGACGATCGGCGGCGAGGGCTGGGCCGATGTCTGGAAGCGCGGCTTGCTGGTTGTCTGCGATCTCGACCCAGTGCCGCGACCTCCGTTCTCTAATCGTGGTTCCCACGTCAACGGCTTTCGCGCTTCCAACTGCAGTTCTCGTCTCAGGGGTCACGGTTCTCTCCGCGGCCGGCCCTTTAGCCGCCGCGTCACGCGCCCAGCTATGGAGAAAAGGCATGACACCTATCACCCGTCGGAGTTTGCTTGCTGCAGCAGCGGCCTTGCCGCTGGCCGGCACGGCAGCCGTGGCCCAGTCGCCTACTCGAGCAACAGCAAAACTCCCTAACATCGTCTTCTTCCTGGCTGACGATCTCGGTTATGCGGACGTTTCGTGCTACGGTCGTCCAGACATTGCGACGCCCAACATCGATCGCATCGCTGCCGACGGCACCCGCTTTCTACAGGGCTATGCCAACTCGGCTGTTTGCTCGGCGACACGCACCGCACTGATTACCGGACGTTATCAATACCGCCTGCGCGTCGGACTTGAAGAGCCCATCGCTCGGCCCGATCCCAATGTCGGTTTGCCATCCAGCCATCCCACTGTGCCATCATTGCTGAAGGCACTCGGTTACCAAACCACCCTCTTAGGCAAGTGGCATCTTGGCATTCTGCCGAACTTTGGTCCGCTCAAGAGCGGATACGACCATTTCTTTGGTTTTCGTGGCGGTGCGCTGGATTACTACACGCATACCGGGCCGGACCATAAGGATGATCTTTGGGACGGCGACTCCCCGGTGCACCAAATCGGTTACATGACTGATCTGCTGGGAAACCGCGCCGTCGAGGCAGTGAACGGGTACGCGAAATCCAACGAACCCTTCTTTCTTGACGTGCATTTCAATGCGCCGCACTGGCCGTGGGAGGCGGTAGGTGACCAGGCAGAGGCCGAGCGCCTGCGAAAAGCGTCACTGTTCGATTATGACGGGGGTAGCCAACGCACTTATCAACAGATGATCAAACGAATGGACGTGCAAGTCGGGCGCGTGCTCCAGGCCCTTGAAGATAACGGTATAGCCGAGAACACGATTGTCGTTTTCACGAGCGATAACGGGGGTGAGCGCTTTGCGGATACCTGGCCGTTTACGGGGCGGAAGCAAGAACTACTGGAGGGTGGCCTGCGCATTCCAGTAATATTCCGCTGGTCCGCAAGCGTGAAGCCCGGTCTAGTTTCGCAGCAGGTAAATATCAGCATGGATTGGCTTCCAACATTGCTTGCCGCTGCCGGAGGCTCCCCGGATCCAGCTTATCCAAGCGATGGCATGAACCTATTGCCCACGCTGACTCAGGATGCGGCTCCTGTTCCGAGCAAGCTATTCTGGCGGTACAAGGCAAACGCGCAGCGAGCGGCGCGCGACGGGGATTGGAAAATCTTGAAGATCAACGAAAATACTTTTCTATTCAATGTTGCGGATGACCCGATGGAGCGTGCCAACTTACGCGAGCGTCATCGCGACATCTATGACCGGATGGTTTCAGAGTGGAATGATTGGGATGGCACTATGCTCTCGGAAGTTCGTGAAAGTTTCACGGACGCATTTACTTCGGGACAGCTCGCCGACCATATCGGCGCCAAACCGCCAGGTGATGACGTGGATTTCGGAACAAATTGGCCGAGCCAGCCGATTTCGGGCCCATCGCTAAAAAAGTGAAACGCGAGGCTTGCCGAATTATCAGCGCCGGGAGGCGAGCCGTCGCGACAGGTTGCGCCTCACCCGACCCTCTCCCCGCAAGGTCGAGGGAGTAGGGTCGGCGCGCCAGTTTGACGCGGTTGCGTTTTGCCGCTACGGGAGCGGCGGCAAGGCCGGCGAGCGCCAGCGGATAGCCGGGGGTCGGAGTTCGCGACGGGGTCGCGTTAGCTTGCTTCTCCGTCATGCCCGGGCTCGACCCGACCATCTCCGGCGCGCCCTGGACGCGCGGATCAAGCCCGCGGGTGACGCACGAAGCGAGTTGTTCAGGCTTGAATTATAGTTCACGGTGCTATAGTTTATAGCTCAAAACATGGCATGCGAATCTTCAAAACCAAATGGATGGCGCGGTATGCGCGCCGCGAGCGGATTGCCGACCATAGCCTGAGGGAGGCGATCGAGCGCGCCGGTCGCGGCACGGTCGATGCCGACCTGGGCGGCGGCATCATCAAGCAGCGGGTTGCGCGCAGCGGGCAGGGCCGCTCCGGCGGCTACCGCACGCTGATCGCCACCGGGTTGGGACACGTGCCGTGTCCCTCTACGCGTTCGCCAAAAACGAGCGCGAGAACATCGGCCCGGACGAGTTGCTGACATTACGGGAGATCGGGGCAACGTGGCTTGCCGCGGACGCGCAGCGCATTGCAAAAGCTCTCGAAGCCGGGATTTTGCAGGAGGTGACCAATGACGAAGGAGAAAACGCAACCTAGCCGGCTCACAAAGGCGCTGCTTGAAACGGCTGACAACATGCGCCGTGCCGGCGTGATGGACGCCGCGACCCACGCCAAGATCACGCTACGCCACCTCGGTGACAAGGCGGATGTCCTGGCCGAGCCGATGACCGGCGACGAGATACGCAAGCTGCGCGAGCAGGCGCATCTAAGCCAAGCGGTTTTTGCCCGCTACCTCAACCTCACAGTCGGTTACGTGTCGCAATTGGAGCGGGGCGCGAAGCGGCCGAGCGGTCCGGCGCTCGTGCTCCTCAATGTCATCCGCCGCAAGGGCATCGAGGCGATCTTGTGAGAGATACTTCACACTATTTTCGCCGAAGCGGGCGGGTCAGCGCGCTGGTCTCGGACGGCTACGCTTCGGCGCGGCGGGAGCGGCGGTGAGGCCGGCGAGCGCCAGTGAGGTGAATTGCTCGGCCACCTCCTGCACGCTGAGGCGGCCCTGCGGGTCGTACCATTTGTAGAGCCAGTTCAGCATTCCCAATAGACCGTAGGAGGCGACCTGAATGTCGAGCTCGGCGCGGAACTCGCCGGTCTCGACGCCTTCTCGGATGATCTGCTGCCAGCAGCGCTCGTATTCCTTCGGCGAAAAGCCGATCATCTCGCGGAAACGGCGCTTTACCGCCTCGCGCTCGCGCAGGTAGACGAAGAGGTGCGGGTAGTGGCGGTCGAACGCTTCGAGATGGGCCGAGATCGCCCGCCGCAGCCTTTCCGTGGCGGTCCCGTCAGCGGCGGCGATCCCGCTGATCGTGCGAAACATCTGCGCGATCGGTTCCTTGACGACCAGGTAGAGCAAGTCCTCCTTGCTGTCGAAATGGTGGTAGAGGCTGCCCTTCAGGATGCCGACCTCGTCGGCAATGTCGCGGACCGTGGCGGCATGATAGCCCTTGGTCCGAAACACCTTCGCCGCTGCCGAAACGATGTCGTCTAGTGTGGCCATTACTCAATCGTCTCCTGACCAGCCGGCTTGGGACGCGTGTGTTGCAGGTGGCTCGAAAGCCCTTCCCATGCAAGCCCATCATCGTGACAGTGCGCAACCATTTCGCGAAGTCGCCGCCGTCACAGTGCTTTAACTTTACTGACACTGAACCGTAACACTCCCCGATTAGGTTCCGCGCCCGCCGCGGTTTCGCAGAAACGGATTGGGGAGCGGGGAAGATGAAATGTGTGGTTTCTTTTGCGGTCGCCGCTTTGGCGATCGTCGCGCTCGGCGGGCCCGCAGCCGCGGAGTTGGGTCACGGCAAGTGCCACCTCAGCAACAGTATTAAACACATCGTCTATATCCAATTCGATAACGTCCACCTCCGCCGCGACAACCCGAATGTACCGTCGGACCTCGAGCAGATGCCCAATCTGCTGAATTTCCTCGAGGACAAGGGCACGCTGTTCACCAATCACCACACACCGCTGATCTCGCATACGGCGGTCGATATCGTAACCTCGCTCACTGGGGTCTACGGCGACAAGTTCGGCTTCTCGATTGGCAACAACTTTGGGCTCTTCGGCCAGGATGGTGTAGCGGCCTTCCCGAGCTCATTCGCCTATTGGACCGATGTCTTGTCCGATGGGCTGCCGGAGATGCTTGATAAACGCGGCAAGAATGCCCCGGCGCCATGGGTTCCGTTCACCCGCGCCGGCTGCGATTACGGCGCCTTTTCGACCGCCAATATCGAATTCGAGAATGTCAGCAGCGACATCAATAACGTGTTTGGTGCCAATTCGCCGCAAGCTATGGAAGCGGCCAGCAATCACAACAAGGCGGTCGCCGATTTCGAGGGCATCTCGATCCACTGCGCGCTAGGAAGCCCGCTCTGCACGAACAACAGCGCCCCTGACGTCCTAAAGGACGAGCCTGGCGGATATACGGGATTCACTGCGCTCTACGGAAACGCAAATGTCCAGCCGCAGATCTCGCCAAGTGGCCCGGTCAAAGATCTCGACGGCAATGTCATTGCCGATAGCGAGGGCAATCCAGGTTTCCCCGGCTTCGACCCGGCGCCGGCGCAGACCCTGGGCTATCTCGCGACGATGCTGGAGGCCGGCGTCCCGATCGTCACCGGCTATATCGAGGATGCCCACGACAACAACCAGCAGGCGATGTCCGGTGTAGATCCCAACGAAGTGGCATTCTTCGGGCCGGGCGAGGCCGGCTATGTCGAGACCCTCGCCGCCTTCGACAAGGCGTTTGGCCAGTTCTTCGCCCGTCTCGCCAAAGACGGGATCACCAAGCAGAACACGCTCTTCATCATCACTGCCGACGAGAACGATCATTTCGTCGGCGGCCCGCCGTCGCCGGCGGGTTGCGACGGCATCACGACGCCGTGCACCTATGCCAAGAAGGGTGAGATCGACAACATCCTCGACTTCGTGATCGCCACCGAATTCGGCGATACGACGCCGTTCGCGATCCATTTCGACTCGGCGCCGACCTTCTATATCAACGGCAATCCCGGCCAGACCGACCTTGCGACCCGCAACCTCGAGCGCGAGGCGGGTGCGGCGCTCGGCTTCGATCCCGTCGCCGGGCCGAACGGCGGCACCAACCACTCGACCGCGGCACTCGCCGACCAGGCCGAGCAGGAATTGCTGCACATGGTGACCGCCGATCCCAACCGCACGCCGAACTTCATCATGTTCGGCAACCCCGACTACTTCTTCCTGACCTCGGGAAAGACGCCGCCCCCGCTGTGCACGCCGGATTTGCCGAGCTGCTCTTCCATATCTGACAGTGATGCCTGGAACCACGGTGATTTCCAAAACCAGATCACCAAGACTTGGCTCGGCGTCGTAGGTCCCGGGGTTCTGAACTTGGGCCGGTTCGGCGAGATCTTCAGTGACCATACCGACATCCGGCCGACAATGCTGAGCCTGGCCGGACTCAAGGACGACTACGCGCATGACGGCCGCGTGCTGTTCGAAACCATCGACGACGAAGCCGTCCCCGAACTCGGTGCGGGACCATCGGGACACGCTCTCGGCTCTAGCGGAGGCCTATAAGCAGATCAACGCACCACGCGGCGCGCTCGGTGCCCGCACCTTGACCGGGATCTCGACGACCGCGCTCAAGGGGAACGATGCGACCTACGCGTCGCTCGAGGCGCGGATCGATGCGATCACCAAGCGCCGCAACCAGATAGCCGGCGAAATGATCGAAATGCTCGAAGCAGCCGCCTTTGACGATCGCCCAATCGATCGAGCAGCGGCAGCCCGTCTCATCGATGAGGCATACGATCTTCTGGACTCGGTTCGGTGATTTCCCCCTTGCTTCGAGGCCCTTCGGTGCGCGAGGGTGGGGCAGGCCAGCTCATCGGCCGACTAACCCAGAACCACTCGAGCGCATCGAAGCTCGACGAAGCTTGAGGAGGAAACGTGACCAGACCACGCGCTGCCGACGACTTTGCGACGATCCGTGCGCGTATGGAGGAGCTCCGGCGCGAGCGCGCACCGGCCCCCAAAAAGGAAAGCCGTGATCCCGAATCCGCCGGTTCCGGCGGCCGCGGCCTGCTAAAGGCCAGCGACAGCCGACAGCGGCTCGAAAGCGAGCGCTGGTCGACCGGTGCGTCGAGCCGGCGTTACGGCTCGGGACGTTAGTCTAGAGCCCGGCGGCGCCAGCTGTCGCCCGGAGAGCGGCGCGGACCTGGACCGAGAAGGCGGACATCGACGGTCTCTGTTCGTCGACCCCGCTGTGCCGGGTTCTGTTGATCGGTGTCCGAGTGGGATTTGTGGGCCGTCCTGGACGCGGGAGCGCTCGGGCGCATCATCACGCTCTCGCTCGCGGTCAGCATTTCTGCAACCGCTTTGGCGACGCTGTTCGGGACACCCTTGGGAGCGGCCCTCGCCATCTACAGCTTTCCGGGCCGGCAAACCCTCGTCGTGACGTTCAACGCACTGCTGGGGCTACCCCCCGTCGTTGTCGGTCTTGCTCTATACCTGCTGCTCTCGCGCTCGGGTCCGCTGGGCGCCCTGAGTATTCTGTTCACACCGGGCCATGGTGCTCGCGCAAACCGCGTTAGCACTGCCGATCGTGACCGCGCTCGCGCACAGCGCGTCGGCTGATTTGTGGGCGGAATACGGCGGCGCGCTGCAGGTTGATGGCGCGACGCGGCTGCGCGCCATTCCCCATCTGCTGGCGATGGCGCGACGCCGGCTGGTCACCGCCGTGCTCGCCGGCTTTGGCCGCACGATCTCCGAGGTCGGAGCCATTCTGATCGTCGGCGGGAACATCGCCGGCTACACGCGAACGATGACGACGACGATCGTTCTCGAAACCAGCAAGGGTAATCTCTCGATGGCCCTCGGCCTCGGCTTTGTGCTGATCGGCATCAGCGTCGCGGTCAGTGCGACCATCTTTGCGCTCGGCGCCGGCGAGGAGCGATAGGCGTGCGGCTTGGATTTGCAGCGGTAGTCCTGGCCGCTTGCGTGACCTTCATCGCCGGGCGAGCCGGCGCCAACGAGACCGTCGTGTTGGCCTCGACGACCTCGGTCGAAAATTCGGGGCTCCTCGCGCACATCCTGCCCGAATTCACCAACAAAACCGGCATCTCGGTGCGCGTCCTCGCACAGGGTACGGGCCAGGCGCTGGCAACAGCGGCGCGGGGCGATGCCGATCTGGTGCTGGTGCACGATCCCGAGGCCGAGCAGCAATTCATCGCCGAGGGCCACGGCGCCGAGCGCCGGCAGATCGCCTGGAACGACTTCATCGTGGTCGGCCCGCGCGCGGACCCGGCGCACATCGCCGGCGGCCAGGACGCGGTCGCGGCTTTCATCGCTATCGCTAACGCCGGCGCTCCTTTCGTCTCGCGCGGCGACAAGAGCGGGACCGATGCCCTCGAACACCGCCTGTGGCGGGCGGCCGAGATCGACCCGGCCAAGATCGGCGCGGGCTCATGGTACCGCGACATCGGCGGCGGCATGGGGGCGGCCCTCAACACGGCTGCGGCGATGAGCGCCTACACCCTCTCCGACCGCGGCACCTGGCTCAGTTTCGGCAACAAGCGCGACCTCACGGTGCTCGTTCAAGGCGATCCGCGGCTGCTGAACCGCTACGACGTGATCCTGCTCGACCCGAAGAAGCATCCGGAAGCCAGGCAGGAGCCCGCCCGCCGCTTGGCCGACTGGCTCGCCTCGCCCGAGGGGCAAGCCGCGATCGGGGCGTACGACGTCAATGGCGAGCAGCTGTTCCACCCCTCGGCGGCGGCGCCAAACTCAGATTATTCGGGTGAGTTTCGATAGCCAGATAGACGCCCCTCCAATGACAAAACGATCAGCGATACCAATCCCTGCGCATCGTCTATCCCTGTCGCGAATTTGGTTATCCCTTCGTACGCTCCGATTGCATGGCCACCGGTAATCGCTTGAATCTTTTTTCCCCAATGTGAGCCAAGTCACACCGTTTGTCCCTTTCCTTAGCTATCTTTCGGGTAAAGAAAGAGGAGGGTGTGACATGACCAAGTTCTTGGCAATGTTTACGATTTTATTGGCACTCACTCCTACGACAGTCGTAGCACAAGAGTCGAACGGATGTGTCGACATTGGTAAAAACCACAATAGTGCGCTGATTGACTTACCATTTGCTCCTATCGGAAGCCCTCTTCTTAGCAGGTTCGGTTTTGCTTTCAATCCTGGAGAAGACCATCACATACAACAAATTCTTATTTACCCCGGTCTACCGCCTGGGATGATCCGATTGGGTTTTACGGACCAAGAACCCGACAACGGGGACGATAACTACTGCTACAATGTTACCCACTTCGATATTAGCGATACGAGAGTAAGCCAAGTTACTAAAGCAGATATCTGCAGCGATTCGGGCGGATGCACAGCTCAGCTTGATAAACCGGCCGGAGATTTCGTATTTGTGCTGATCGGATTTCAGCTGTCATTTCGGGCGCCATATGATCATCATATTAAGGACGTAGCGATCCTTGAGAACAATGGCCTGCTGACAGTCGCTTATAACGATAAGCATTTTGATCCTACTGAAGATACGTTTATCTGGACGGTTCTGTATGCGTACGTACCGAGAGATCGCTTCACCGATGTTGGAGAGTTAAGTGGGACTGATGCTAACGATCGGGTCCTCGCTACAATGCCGTCGGGAAAGGCCGTGCTGCGCGGCTTCAGATTCAGTTTCACCGGTGATGACCACCATATCCAGCAAATAAGCGTGCGGCCCAATACCGGAGGAACAGCATTTATCAGCTACAGAGATGTAAATCGAGACGACAAATTTGATTGGGATTATCGATGGGCAATCCTTAGAACGTTGTCTCTCACTCCAGTCCTGCAAGTACTTTTCCCCTGATCGTCTAGACTTAGAGGAGGATCTCCCATGCGTGCTCTGATCGTTGCTCTGGCTCTCGTCGGGATTGCCTCGCCGAGCCTCGCCCAAATCACGACCGGTGCCTCAATCACCGGGGTTAGAACCGGCTGGAACGCGGACAGCTTTGCCGTTACCACCGCAGAACCGATTGTGAACCCGGCCAGTTGCCCGACGCCGGATGGGTATATTTCTGACAAATCTTTCCCAGGATATAACACTTACTACGCCGCTGCTTTGACTGCGATGATTGCTCCCTCGCCATCGATGGTTGTGACAGTTCATAACTCGGAGTGCTTCGCTGGGCGGCCTAAGCTCATTGGGATCAATCTGGCGAGATAGCATGTGCGCTCTCTCGGCGGGCTGCGAATCACGTCGCAGCTCGCCGTGAGGCCCGGCCCGCTGGCGCGATCATCCTAGTCGACATTCGCCCGATCCGGGTGCGTTGTGGGGCCAGGATCGCGGCTTCGGGCGCTTGGGCAATGGTAAATCGGTTACCGCGTGCACGGCAGGAATCCAGCTGAGCCAGTTGACTGCGCCCAGGCGCTGGAAAGCTTCGCTTTGCCTGCATCGAAACGCGCCTCCCTCATCGTGGTCTGTCGCTTCCGACCCCAGCACCACTCATACTAGCGCGGGTGGTGCCCGCAACCGGGCGACCAAGGAGAGGATTTCTGCGAACATCTGCCGCGAAACCGCCACCTCAGCCATATGGAACGTGATGGAGCGGCCGTGGCTGACGACCTTGGCGCCGATCTTGATCAGCTTCTCGCGCAAGCTTCGAGGAAGTCGTAGATCTCCGGATTGGCGAAGGCAGCGTTGCCGCCGAAATAGCACCGCTTCGCCGTGCCTCGCCGTGCCTCGGCAGCGGATGATCACCGGCTCCAGCACCGCGGGCCATCCGTCGGCGCTGTGGACGTTGCCCGGCCTAAGACGCATCGCTCCACATCGCCAAGCTGATTGAACAGCGGGTGATAACAACTACAACCGAAGTGGCCGTTGCAAGCGGCGCCTTCCTGCTCGCCATAGGTCGGGCTCTTGCTCGAATCCATGTCGAGCACGACAATCCTCGGTGGACGCCCGGCATGCACCTTGTCGATCGACCGTCCGGGCAGATCGGTGAGAGCGAGGTTCTCAGGCCGGCGCAACCACTTCGGGGAATGCGGGCCAAAATAGCTATTCCGCTTCGGCCACGGCCCACGCTTCGGCGCTGGCCCCCGCCAGGGCGCGAACACGCGCCTCGTCCTTGGCGAATTCGCCGGCTGCACCGGAAAACACGACGCGTCCGTCGTCCAGCACATAGGCGCGGTCGGCGATCGCGGTCGCCGCGCGCACGTTCTGCTCGACCAGCAGGATCGAGATGCCCTCCTCGCGCGCCGAGGTGACAACTTTAAAAACCTCCCGCACGATCAGCGGAGCGAGACCCTGCGACGGCTCGTCGAGGATCAGCAGCTTCGGATTGAGGATCAGTGCGCGGGCGATCGCGAGCATCTCCTGCTCGCCGCCCGAGAGCTGGCGGCCTTTGTTCGTGCGGCGCTCTGCGAGGCGCGGAAAGAGCGCATGGATGCGCGCAATCGTCCACGGACCCGGCCGCTCGAGCGGCACCTTGAGGTTCTCCTCGACCGTCAGGTTGGGAAAGATGTGGCGCCCCTCCGGTACATAACCGACGCCGAGCGCGGCGATCCGATAGGGCGGCCAGGCCGTCGTGGTGTGGCCGAAGATCTGCACCATGCCGTTCCGCGGAGGGGTCAACCCAACCAGGCTGCGCAAGGTCGTAGTCTTGCCGGCGCCGTTGCGCCCCAACAAGGTCACGATTTCGCCCTCGCGTACTTCCAGGCCGACGCCATGCAGGATGTGGCTCTTGCCGTAGAACGTGTGGAGGTCCTCGGCCTCCAACACCGGCCGGCTCATGCAGCTTCCCCTAGGTAGGCGGCCTGCACGGCTTCGTTCGCGGCGATCTCCTGCGGCGTGCCCTCGGCCAACATCGCTCCCTCGGCCAAGACCATGATGCGGTCGGCGAGGTGAAAGACGACCCGCATATCGTGCTCGATCAGGACGATCGAGAGCTTGTGGTCCTGGTGCAGTTGGCGAATGAGCCGGGTGATGTTGTAGGTCTCCTGATCGCCCATCCCTGCGGTCGGCTCGTCGAGCAGCAGGAGCCGCGGGTTGAGTGCCAGCGCCATCATGATCTCGGTGGCCCGCTGGTCGCCGTGGCTCAGCTCGCCGACCGGGCGGTCCTCCTTGTCGGCGAGCCCGCCTTTGTCGGAAAGGTCGGTGACGCGTGCGCTGATCTCGGCGTCGGCGTGGCGAGAGATCCATGGCCGCAGCCGGTAACCCGCCGCAACCTCGACGGCGATGCGCAGATTTTCCCGCACCGTCAGCTCGGGAAAGACCTCGGTGACCTGAAAGGTACGCGCAATCCCGCGCCAGACGCGGCGCGCCGGCAACAAATTCGTGATGTTCTCCTTGTCGAACAGGATGCGGCCGGAGGTCGGGGCGAGAAATCCGCTGATCAGATTGAAGAAGGTCGTCTTGCCCGCGCCATTGGGCCCGATGACCGCCCGCAACTCGCCGTCCTCGACGGACATCGACACGTTGCGGACGGCGACCAGGCTGCCGAAGTGGCGCGAGACGTTCTCGACGTCGAGCAGGCTCACGGTGCGGCCCTGCGCTGGATGATGCCTAGCACACCGCGTGGGAAGAACAGCACGACGAGCACGAAGAACAGCCCGATGAACGACATCCAGTTCGCCGTCTCGCTCGAAAGATAATCCTGCAGCACGACAAAGATCGCCGCGCCGATCAGCGGCCCCCAGAAGGCGCGCATGCCGCCCAGAACCGCCATGATCACGAAATCCCCCGACTGGTCCCAGCGCAGATCGTGCGGATCGGCGAAATTGTTCAGCAATGCGTAGAGGGTGCCGGCCAGGCTGACGAAGAGGCACGAGATGACCCAGGACAGCCAGATGTGCCGGTCCACGGGAATGCCGAGAAAGCGGGCGCGCCGCTCGTTCTCGCGGATCGCCAGCAAGGTGCGGCCAAAGGGCGAGCGCAGCAGTGCCGCCATGATGGCGACCGCCACCGCGAATGAGACCAGAACCAGATAATAGAAGGCCTTGTCATTGCCGAGAATGTCGACAGTAGTAAATCCCAGATCGATCGGCATGCGGTGCCAGCCGGAGAGCCCGTCATCGCCGCCGGTGACCGAGTTCCAGCGATAGGCAATAAAGTAAAAGACCTGGCCAAAGGCGATCGTCACCATCGCGAAATAGATGCCCCGCAGGCGCACGATCAACAGGCCAATGAGTGCTGCGGCAATGGCGCCGGCGATCACGCCGACTGCCATCCCGATCAATGTGCTCGGCACCAGATATTTGATCGTGAGGCCGACGCCGTAGACGCCGAGGCCGAAATAGGCGGCGTGGCCAAACGACAGAACGCCGGTGAAGCCCAATAGAAAATTGAGCGACATCGCCGCGAGGCCCAATACCAGGACGCGGCTTCCCAGTGAGGTGTAACCGCCCACCCAGTTGAGCCAATAGGGCAGCGCGAGCAGCAGCACCCAGACTGCGATATCGGGGCCCCGCCTGCCGAGCATGCTCACTAGAAGCGTCCTTCCTCACCCAACAAGCCGCGCGGCCGCACCAGCAGGACAAGTCCCATGAGGACGTAGATCACCGCCTCGCTCGCCGACGGGAAGAACACCGTCGTTATCCCGGACGCGACCCCGATCAGCAAGCCACCCAACAGCGTGCCCGGCAGGCTGCCGAGACCGCCGATGATGATCGCGACAAAGCTCGGCATGATCAGTGTGCTGCCGATCGTCGGCTGCAGCCCGAGCATGCCGGCGGCGAGAACCCCGGCCAGGCCGGCGAGATAAATGCCGAGCCCGAAATTGAGGTTGCGTAAAATCCGGGTGTTGACCCCGAGGACGGAGACCGTCTCGAGGTCCAATGTTCCCGCGCGGATGCGGATGCCGAGCCGGGTCCGGTTGAGGATCAGAAACAGCCCGACCACCGCCGCTACCACCAGCCCGACCATGAACACGCGGTAGCCGGTCAGAAAGAAGAGGGTGCCGCTGAGCGGGCTGGATAGCCAGCCCGGGATCGTGAACGGCAAGGTGCCCGCACCCCAGATGTAGCGCGTGCCATCTTCCAGGATGAAGGCGAGACCGAAGGTGAGCAGCAGACTGTACAACGGATCGCGGCCGTAGAGCGGGCGGATCAACACGCGCTCCACGACGAGGCCGAGGGCGGCCGTCAGGACCGGCGCGACCGCCAATGCGCCCCAGAAGCCGATATGGGGGATCAACGTGTAGGCGAGATAGCCGCCGATTGCCAAAAACCCGCCATGCGCGAAATTGATCACGCCGGAGAGGTTGAGGATCAGCGACAGACCGAGCGCCATCAACGCGTAGAACGCGCCAATGATCAGCCCGTTGAACAGGTTGAAAAGCAGGAGCTGCGTCATCGATGCGAGCCTGCGCCGACCCTCACCCGCCTCGCTGCGCTCGGCACCCTCTCCCGCAGTGCGGGAGAGGGGCCACGAGATGCAGAACTTTAAGCCCCTCTCCTGCACTGCGGGAGAGGGAGGGGCCCGGCCCCCACGGGTCCGCGCGAAGCGCGGCCCGAGGACAGGCTCCGGGCTGGGAGGGTGAGGGTATCACCCCTCTCAGACCGGCCAGCTCAGACGGCAGCCGGTCTCGGCCACCGGCAAGGCGGCGTCGATGCCCTTGACCAGCTCGTCGACCTTGAACAGATCCTCGGGATCCGAGCCCTTTTCGATCGCGTTGCCGACATAGAGGGTCGGCATCAGTTGGTGATCGCCGGCGCGATAAAAGGTGTCGTACGGCATCAGGGCGATCTCCGGCGGCAATTTGAAATTTTCGAGCGCCTTGGCCAGCTTGACCGGGTCCAATGTCTTTTGCTCGTTGGCAACCATCGCACAGGTCCAGGCCGCAACGTAGCCGAACCAATGGCGCGCCGTCGGCACTTTACCGCCATTGACCTTCCGGATGTCGGCAACGAATTCCTTCACGTGCGGCACCTCGGGCTGCACCCAATACCATTCGAATACCCAGGCGCCGATGCGCGCATCGGGCGGCAGACCTTCGAGCACCTCCAGTTCCTGCTGTGCGCCGGCAATGTGGAAGCGCTTGTCGAGGCCGAACTGCACTGCCTGCTTCAATGCATTGACCATATCCTGGCCGGCGAGCAAAAAGATGATGACGTCTGGACCCGCCGCCTGTGCCTGGATCAGATAGGACGAGAAATCGGTGGCGCCGAGCGGCGTCAAAGAGGCGCCGACCTCGGTGCCGCCGAACTGCTTGAGGCTCGCCTCGAAGCCTTGTTGCAATGTGTGGCCGAAGGCGTAATCGGGAGTGATGAAGTACCACTTCTTCCCGTATTTGGTGAACAATGTCTTGGATACCGAGTTGGTCTCCATCCGCGTCGTGTTGCAGACGCGAAAGACGTTCCAGTGGCAATCGCTGCCGGTGACCGAATCGGTGTGGCCGCCAGTGACGATGTGCAATTTCTTAAGTTCGTTCGATACCTGACCGAGCGCGATGGCCATCGCCGAGTTGACGTTGCCGAGCAGGAAATCGACATTGTCGCGCTCGATCAGCTTACGGGCTTTCTGGACCGCAATGCCGGTATCGGCGCTCGTCGAATTCTTCGACCAGCAGCTGGGCCTTGCGGCCGAGAACTCCGCCTTTGGCATTGATCTGGTCGATCGCCAACTGGCAGCCGATCTGCTCGTTTTTGCCGAGCTCGGCATAGGTGCCGGTCAGTGGATCGTTGAGGCCGAACTTGACCTCGTCGGCGGCGCGAGCGGTAATCGCGAAGGGCGCTGCCAGTTGCGCGACACCGGCGGCAGCCACCGCCTTGATGACACTCCGACGGTCGAGCTTTCCCGATTGAACTCCGCTGATCATAATCATTCCTCCCAGGCGCGGCTGTTGTGGTTTGGCTTCGGCAAGGCGTGCTGTGGTTACACTCACGCCAAATGGCACCCCTTATGGCCACAGAGCGCGCCGAAAAGAAAGCGGCTTCGCCTGAAGGATCAGATGCCTGACGAAAAGTTGAAGGAGCGCCCCGATGACACCACGACAGAGGATGAGAGCCTTGATTGCCCGCCACGGCTACACGATGGCGCCGGGGGCCTACGACACCTTGACGGCCCGGCTCGTCGAGCAGGCCGGGTTCGATGCGGTCTATCTGACCGGAGGCGGCTATTCGCGGGCGAACGGCTATCCCGATCTCGGCCTGCTCACCTTGTCGGAGAATGTCCGCTTTATCGGACTGACGGTCGAGGCGGTCGGGATCCCGGTCATCGCCGATGCCGACACCGGCTACGGCAACGCGGTCAATGTGATCCGCACGGTGCGCGAGTACGAGAAATCGGGGGTCGCCGCGTTCCACATCGAGGACCAGGTGAGCCCGAAGAAATGCGGGCATTACGAGGGCAAGGAGGTGATCAGCCTCGGCGAGATGGTCGGCAAGATCCGCGCCGCCGTCGATACCCGGCGGGACCCCGATTTGGTCATCATCGCCCGCTCGGACGCGCGCGCCATCGAGGGCCTGCAGGCCTCGATCGACCGCGTCAACGCCTATCTGGAAGCCGGCGCGGATGTCGGCTTTGTCGAAGCGCCGCAGAATATCGAGGAACTTCGGATCGTCGCGCACCAGGTAAAAGGGCCCGCTCTGGTAAACGTGTTCGAGGGCGGCAAGACGCCGATGGTGCCGGCGAGCGAATTGGAGGCGATGGGGTTCCGCCTCGGCATCTACCCCTCCCAGACCCATCGCGCCGCAATCCGCGCGGCGCAAAAGGTATTGGCGGCATTGAAGAAGGACGGCGACATCGGCCGCATCGAAGGCGATCTCGCCACCTTCCAGGAGCGCGAAGACGCCGTCGGCACCGCCCGTTGGCGCGCGCTCGAGGAGAAATACATGCGGGCGGGGTGAGAGTCCTCATCTGCTTCGCTCCGCTCAGCACCCTCTCCCGCAGTGCGCCGCGGCGGAAGGGGACCGTCGTGCTAGCGATAGTGGGCGAGGGTATTCTTGGCTGAGAGCCTGTCGCAACGCTTAGGGATCGTCACGGGGGCGAGCTCCGGCATCGGGCTGCATACGGCGATCGGCCTCGCCCGCACCGGGATGCGGGTCGTCATGGCGGGCCGCGACCGGGACCGGACCGAGGCGGCGCGCCGGCTGGTGAGCGAGCGTTCCGGGTCGGATCGCGTCGACATCGCCCTCGCCGATTTTTCGCGGCTCGGCGACGTGCGCCGGCTGGCTGACGAGATCCTGGCCGGGCACGACCGGCTCGATGTGCTCGTCAACAATGCCGGCCTCTTTTCGCCGCACTACCGGCTTTCGGCGGACGGGTTCGAGCTGACCTTCGCGGTCAATCATCTCGCGCCTTTTCTGCTGACCAACTTGCTGCTCGAGCGCCTCAAGGCGTCGACGCCGGCGCGCATCGTCACGGTCGCGTCGGAAGCGCACCGCCGCAACCGCATTGATGTCAACGACCTAACACGCCCGCGGGATTGGACGATGTCGCGGGGCTATGGCCGCTCCAAGCTTTGCAACATCCTTTTCACCCGAGAGCTGGCATCGCGGCTCGACCCCGACGAGGTCGTCGCCACCTGCCTCCATCCGGGGATGGTCGCCACCCGGATCGGCCAGCGGGGCGGCCTCCTCGAGCTGGGGTGGCGGGTGTTGAAGCCGTTTATGCTCAGTCCCGAGAAGGGCGCCGAGACACCGGTATTTCTCGCCACGATGCCCGACCCCAAACGTTTCCACGGCGGCTATGTCGTCCGCAAAGTCCTAACCCAGCCGGACCCAGCGGCGCTCGACAGCCGGCTCGCTCGGCGATTATGGGAGGAAAGTGCGCGGCTGGTCGGCTTATGAGGTTCAAGGATGATCCATTCCAGGCGTGAATTCGTCGGCAAAGCGCTGACATCGGCTGCGGCAGCTGGAGTCTCGGGGCTCATCCCGAGAACCGCCATGCGGGCGCAGACTACGTCGAGCCCCGAGGCGGCATTGCAGCAGCTGATCGACGGCAACCGGCGCTTTGCCGAGGGCCGCCTGACCTCGTTCAGCGACGACCTCGACATCCTGAAGGCGAAGACAGTCGACAAACAGGAGCCGTTTGCGGCCGTGCTGTCCTGCGCGGATTCGCGGGTGCCGGTCGAGCTCATCTTCGACCAGAGCATCGGGCATGTGTTCGTCACCCGCGTCGCCGGGAACATCGCGACCTCGGCGATCATCGCCAGCCTCGAATACGGGGTTGCGGTCCTCGGCACCAAGGCGATCATCGTCTTGGGGCATGCCAACTGTGGCGCGGTCAAGGCCTCGATTGAGGCAAAGGCGGTTCCCGGCCAGATCAGCGCCCTTTACCCCTATATCCGCCCAGCGGTCGACCAGGCCGGGTCCAATCTGGAGGCGGCGATCAAGGCCAACGCCAAGATCCAGGCGGGATTGCTGCGGCAATCCTCGCCGGTTCTGGCCGATCACATAAAAGAGAATCAACTCAAAATCGTCGCGGGGTATTACGATTTGTCATCCGGCAAGGTCACTATCCTGGATTAAGCGGCCTCGATCAACCGCAGTATTGGCGGGACGGAGCGGCAGGGTTGGAGTAGTCTACATAAGCTTGCTGGTGGGGGGCGTGATGAGACCCAAGTGGTTTTCCTTTGCTTTTTTCGCGTTTTCGGCATTGGCCAGTCTGCCCGCATATGCCCAACAAGTCGGTCCGCCGCCGGCGGTGCTGGTCCAACCAGCCGAGCTGCGGTCGATGACTAAGCAATCCGAGTTCGTCGGGCGCGCCGAGGCGCTCGAAAAAGTCGATTTGCGGGCGCGGGTGACGGGTTTCCTCGGCTCCCGCCTCTTCAAGGACGGCGACGCCGTGAAAGAAGGGCAGGTCGTCTTCACGATCGAGAAGGAGCCGTTCGAAGCCGCGGTCGACCAGCGCAAAGCCCAACTAGCCTCCGCCCAGGCGACCCTTGCCAATGCCGATCAGCAATTGACGCGCACCACCGAGCTGACCCGCAAGGGCAATGCCCCGGTCGCCCAGCTCGATCAGCGGACCGCCGAACAAGGTCAGGCCAAGGCTGCTGTCATGGAGGCCGAGGCGAACCTTCGCGATGCGCAGATCCAGCTGTCCTATACCGAGATCAAGACACCAATCAGCGGCAGGATCGGGCGCCCCGTCGTCTCGCCCGGCAATCTGGTCGGGCCGGATACGGGTGTGCTCACGACGGTGGTTAAAGATGATCCGATGCAGGTGCTCTTTTCGGTCACGCAGCGAGAGATGCTGGAAGCCCGCGACTCCGAGGTGACCGGGAAGGTGCGGGCTCGTGTCAGACTGGCCAACGGCTCGCTCTATGGCGAGAGGGGGCAAATAGATTTTCTCGATGTCCAGGTCAACCCGCGAACCGACGGTCAGATGGTCCGCGCGATGTTCCCCAATCCGGACGATATTCTCACCAGCGGCCAGACGGTTCGCGTCATCATCGAGGAGAAGGGCGGCGACAAGGTCTTGGTGATCCCGGAAACCGCCATCGCGATCGATCAAACCGGGCCTTACGTCTTTGTTGTTGGCCAGGACGACAAGGTCGAGCAGCGCCGCCTGCGCCTCGGCACCCGCCGAGAGGGGCTCGCGGTCGTCGAGGATGGGCTAAAACCGGACGAGCGTGTCGTCGTTCAGGGGCAGCAGCGCATCCGCGCAGGAATGACCGTAGCGCCCCAGCTCGCCTCCTCGCCCGCTGGTTGAGGTGGGAGCAACACCTCGATGATCTCCTCCGTCTTCATCCACCGCCCGCGGCTTGCGATCGTCATCTCGGTCGTCATTTCGATCGCGGGAGTGATCGCCCTTCGCGCGCTTCCGGTCGCTCAGTTCCCGGAAATCGTCCCGCCACAGGTGCAGGTCAGCACGGTCTATCCCGGCGCCTCGGCAGCGGCGGTCGAAGAAAGCGTCGCCCAGGTCATCGAGGCCCAGGTCAACGGTGTCGACCGGATGATCTACATGAAATCCACCTCCGGCGGCGACGGCAGCTACGTCCTCAATGTTACTTTCGCGGTCGGCAGCGACCCCGACCTCAACACGGTCAATGTCACCAACCGGGTCAACCAGGCGCTGGCGCAGTTGCCCCCCGAGGTCCAGCGCAACGGCGTCACGACCAAAAAGCAGTCGACCTCGCTCTTGCAAGTCGTTGCGGTGTACTCGCCGAAGGGGACCCGCGATGCGCTGTTTTTGTCGAATTACGCCAAGATAAACATGGTGGACGCCCTGAAGCGGGTGCCGGGCGTCGGCGATGCGGCCCAGTGGGGCGACCTCGAATATTCGATGCGGATCTGGCTTAACCTCGACCGCATGGCGAGCCTCGACATCACGCCTGACGATGTCGTCAACGCGATCAACTCGCAGAACACTCAAGCCGCAGTCGGCCGTGTCGGAGCGGCGCCGCTCGTCCCCGAGGTCGAATTCCAACTCAACATCACCACCCAGGGACGGCTGACTACGGTCGAGGAGTTCAACAACATCATAGTCCGCGCAACTCCCGATGGCGGCGTCGTGCGCATCAAGGACATCGCCCGCGCCGAGCTCGGCTCGAAATCGGCCGACTCCCTCGTTCGCTATAATGGGCGGCCCGGCGAGGGGATCGCCATCTACCAATCGCCGGGAGCCAACGCCATTGGCGTGGCTGCCGGCGTCAAAAAAACGCTTAAGGAGATGGAGCCTCTCCTGCCTGAAGACGTCGCCTATGACGTGATGTACGACACGACGGTCTTCGTCGAGGCGATGATCCACAAGGTGGAGAAGACACTGCTCGAAGCGTTTGTCCTCGTCGGCATCGTCGTCTTCATCTTTCTCGGGAGTGTGCGTGCGACCCTGATACCGATCATCGCGGTGCCGGTCGCTCTGGTGGGCACCTTCGCGGTCATGTTGGCCCTGGGTTTCTCGGCGAACACGATCTCGCTTTTGGCGCTGGTCCTGGCGATCGGCATTGTTGTCGACGACGCCATCATCGTCGTCGAGGCGGTCGAACACATCCTGGAGACGGAACCTCGACTGACACCTGCCGAAGCAGCGGAAAAAGCGATGTCGCAGGTCACCGCACCGATCATCGCAACCACCCTCGTCCTGCTGTCGGTGTTCGTGCCGACGGCCTTCGTACCCGGGATCACGGGCCAGCTGTACCAGCAATTTGCGGTGGCGGTGGCGGTGTCGATGGTTATTTCGTCGATCAATGCACTCAGCCTCTCGCCCGCCTTATGTGCGTTGCTGCTCAGACACCGCGGCCCTCGACGAGGGCTCATCGCCTTTTTCCAGCGCGGCATCGACAAGAGCCGCGACGGATATGTGGCACTGGTCCGGCCACTGACGCGTCGGGCGCTGATAGCGGCGGGGTTGGTGATAGCCTTTGCGCTGGCGGCCGGCTGGCTGGGAAAGATTGTGCCCACTGGCTTTCTGCCCGATGAGGATCAGGGCGCCTTTTTTGCCGAGATCCAATTGCCGGACGCCGCGTCGCTGAACCGCACGAACACGGTTGTGGCCCAGGTCGAGAAAATGATCCAGGACGGACCCTGGACGCAGAACGTGCTGACCGTCAGCGGTTACAGCCTGATCGATGGTCTTGCGCTGCCGAACAAGGCCCTTGCCGTCGTCGGGTTGAAGCCGTTCGATGAAAGAGCAGGCAAATCGCTGTCGGTCTTTTCGGCACTGGCGCAGCTCAATCGGTCGTTCCGGCAGATCGCCGCCGCCAATGTCATCGCCTTCAATCTGCCGCCAATCTCGGGTCTCGGAAACGCTGCCGGGTTCGAACTCCAATTGCAGAGCCTCTCCGGCGCAGAACCTCGAGATCTCGCGGCCGTCGCCGACGGCCTCGTCATCGCCGCCAACCAGAACCCGGCGCTCGCCGGCGTCTACACGACCTTCGGAGCCTCGACGCCGCAGGTCTACCTTAAATTGGATCGCCAGCGCGCCGAGACCTTGGGAGTTTCGATCGGCAGTATCTTCAGCGCGCTGCAGACCACGATGGGGGGTACCTACGTCAACGACTTCAACCGCTTTGGCCGCACCTGGCAGGTCAAGGTTCAAGCGGACGCCCGCGACCGCAAGACCGTCGATGACATCTTCCGCGTGCGCGTCCGTACTGCGCAAGGCGATCTCATCCCATTGCGCACCGTGGCCGATGTCGAGCTGATCACCGCTCCGGCTTCGATCATTCGCTACAACAACCGGCGCTCGGTGACGATCAACGGTGGGCCGGCTCCCGGCTATTCGTCGGGGCAAGCGATCTCGGCGATGCAGGCGGTCGCCGCCGCCAGCCTGCCCCACGGCTTTTCCTATGAGTGGACCGGCACGGCGCTGCAGGAGAAAGCTGCCGCGGGGCAAACCGGCCCGATCCTCGGCTTGGCGATCGTCTTCGCCTATCTGTTTCTCGTCGGCCTCTACGAGAGCTGGACGATCCCGGTTGCAGCGCTGCTGTCGGTCGTCGTCGGTCTGTTCGGGGCAATGGCGGCTTTGAAGCTGTTCGGGCTCGACAACAACATCTACGCGCAGATCGGCATCGTCGTGCTGATCGCGCTCGCCGCCAAGAACGCGATCCTGATCGTCGAATTCGCGATGGAGCAGCGGCGAGAAGGCCAGGAAATCGCCGCAGCCGCTATCGAAGCCGCCAGACTGCGGTTCCGCGCGGTCATGATGACGTCCTTGGCCTTTATCGCTGGAATGGTGCCGCTCGTCATCGCGACGGGCGCGGGCCGAGCGACGATCCGTGCGGTCGGGACCGCGGTGTTCGGCGGAATGGTGGCCGCGAGCTTTCTCGGGATCTTTGTGATCCCGGGCCTTTATGTTCTGTTCCAGAGCTTGCGGGAGCGGGTCAAGAGCCTCGATGGTCGTCGGAGACTTGAGATCCCCGAGCATGGAGTTCCCGACAAGGCCGCCGAATGAGGCCAATTCCGATGTCTTCGCTCTTGGTGTCCAATGATCATCCGCTTCCGTGCTCTCATCGAAGGATTTCTCGTCCTGCTGCGGCTGTGTTTGCTGGGCAAGGGCTGAGTTTCGGAGATTCCGATGGATAGACGGAACGGGAAATCGATCAAGCTTGCTTGACCCTCACGCCAGCCGCTTTATCGTCGTCGCAATCGCCCCCGGGGAGGAGCGCGCGATCGAAGATTGGGCGCGCATCAAACGCGCGTTCGACAAATAATACGGGGTTCCGCTAATCTCAATATGTGGTAGAGAGGTGCGGCTGATGTACATCTTCTGGTGGGGGGCAGATGGCGGTCTACTTTTTTCGCACGGAACTGGGGGCGGCGGAGCTGCGGCGCTTGGCACGACACGAGAGCGGGCGTGTCTGCCAGCGGGTTCTGATGATCGCCAACATGCTGGAGGGGATGGAGCATGAGGCAGCGGCACGGCTGGCTGGGCTGAGCCGGTCGTCGGCCTACCAGTGGCATAATCGCTATGAAGAGGCCGGGATTGAGGGATTGCGTGACCGGCCGCGCCCCGGTCGGCCGCCCCGGGTGGACGCGCTGACGACGGCGCGGCTCAAGGAGCGGATTGTCGCCGGCGCCGATCTGGAGCGAGACGGGGTGGTGGCGTTTCGTGGGGTCGACGCCCAACGAATATTGAAGGAAGAATTCGATATCGACTGCAGCCTCTCGAGCACCTATCGGCTGCTGCATCGGACGCAGTTGAGCTGGCTGGCACCGCGTCCGCGCCACCCGCAGGCTGACGCGACGGCGCAAGCGGAGTTTTCGCAACTCTGGGATTGCAATTAGAGCGAGTCCGGGCGGCGCAAGCACGCGGTACGCGAGTTGAGGTTTGGTTTGCCGACGAGGCCCGGATCGGCCAGAAGAACAGTCTGACCCGGGTGTGGGGGCAAACCGGCAGCCGGCCAGTTGCACCGAAGGATCTCGGCTTCGCCTCGGCCTATCTGTTTGGCGCGGTCTGCCCGTCGGCCGGCAAGGCGGCGGCACTGATCATGCCGATCTGCAATACCGCGGCGATGAACCACCACCTGATCGAGATCAGCAGCCAAGTCACCACCGATGCCCACGCGGTGGTGATCCTCGACGGTGCCAGCTGGCACCGCAGCCAAGGGCTCGTGGTGCCCGGCAATATCACCTTATTGCAGTTGCCGCCCTACAGCCCAGAGCTCAATCCGGTCGAGCGGATTTGGCACTATCTGCGCAGTCACTGGCTCGCCAACTCGGTATTTCGCGACCTGGGACACATCATGGACGCTTGCGAAACCGCCTGGCAGCGGTTCGCCGCCGACCACGGCCTGATCCGCTCGCTCTGCGCGGTCGCTTGGGCTCCTACTTCGCCCTCGCCGTAGGCGGTGCGCTATCTGCCGCGGTCTCAATGAAAAATACTCTCGCGTCCGCAAATTTGCGGAAATTCGTATAAGCACTGGAATGAAAATCTCCTCTCGTCATCCCGGCGAAGGCAGGGACCCATAGACCCGTCGCCTCGAACCCATCAAGCAATTGCAATTCCTCAGCCAACGATGACATGGTCATGCGACGGAACGATGGACCCCGGCCTTCGCCGGGGAGACGAATAGAGAAGTTACAAGAAGCATTTCCTCAGCCGCTTTTGCGGGAATGACGAACAGCATTCAGGCAAGAGGACTACATGCGCATCGAGATCATCTGCACCGGCGACGAGGTGCTGACCGGCAAGATCGTCAATACCAATTTCAGCTATATGGCCCAGAAGCTCGAGGATTTCGGGCTGTCGGTGAGCTGGGGGACGATCGTCGGTGACGACCGGGAGGAACTGCTCGCGGCCTTCCGGCTGTCGGGCGAGCGTGCCGATGCGGTCATCGTCAATGGCGGCCTCGGGCCGACCGTCGACGATTTGTCGCAAGAAATCGCCGCGCGCGCCGCCGGGGTCGAGCTCGTCCTCAACGAGGACTGGCTCCAGCGCATGGAGGATTTCTTCCGCCGTCGCAACCGCGTCATGTCGGCCGAACAACAGAAAGCAGGCGATGCTGCCGGCGACCGCCGAGATCCTCGACAACCCGATCGGCACCGCCTGCGGCTTCGCCCTCGACATCGGCAAGGCCCGGTTCTTTTTTACGCCGGGGGTCCCGCGCGAGCTGCACCGGATGCTCGAAGAACAGATCATCCCGCGCCTCCTGGCGCGCGGCGGCACGCCGACCGCGATCCATCTGAAGCGCTTTCATTCCTATGGGCTCGGCGAGTTGCATGTCGACCAGCTGCTCACCGGGGTCGAGGAACTCGTCCCGGACGGCAGCGTCAAGCTCGGCTTCCGGACGCATTACCCGCAGATCGAGACCAAGCTGACCGTGCGGGGCGCCGACATGGACGACATCGGGCGCAAGCTGGCGCCGGTGGAGGAGGAGGTGCGCCGGCGGCTCGGCAACTTCATCCTCGGGGAAGACGATCAGACGCTCGAAGGCGTCGTGCTGGCGGCCCTCGCCGAGCGCGACGGGACACTGGCGGTCGTCGAAACCTTCACCGCCGGCCAGATCGCCGCCCGCATCGCCCATTTGCCCGGTGCGGAAAAAGTCTTCCGCCGCGGCCTCGTCGCCCGCGACCCGGCCGAGATCGCCGCCACGCTCGGCCTCGACGGCGGGCTGATCGCCGGCGAATTGAGCCGCGAGGCGGCCGAGAAGGTGGCCCGAGCGGCGCGCGAGGAAACCGGCGCCAGCCATGCTCTCGCCCTGCTGATCGAAGTCGATGACGGCCCGGACCGCATCGATTTCGGCGGCAGCATCTATCTCGCAATCGCCGCAGAGGACGGCGTCGAATCCCGCCGCTCGCGCATCTATGGCGGCCGCGACTGGGTCCGCCTCGGCGCCGTCGAGCTCGGCCTCGACTGCCTGCGCCGCTACCTGCAGGGCCTCCCCGTCACCGAGCGCACCGATTTCGAACGGGTGTGAGCCGGACGGTTGCTCCCCCGGCCGGCGGGGTTCACCCGATCAGTTTTTTCAGCCTCTCGGCGATCTGCTCGGGAGCACTTTCGTGGGTGAAGCTGGCGGTGAACCGCCCGTCCGGGTCCATCACATAGATGACCGAGCTGTGGTCCATCGAATAGTCGCCGCCGGCCTCCGGATGCTTCGCGTAATAGACCCGATAGCCTTTTGCCGCCTTGGCGACCTGCTCGGCGGTCCCGGTCAGCGCCAGGATCGGGGCATCGAAGCTCGTTACGTAGGTCTTGAGCGATTCAGGCGTGTCCCGCTCGGGATCGACCGTGATGAAGACCGGACGAACCGCGTCGCGCTTCGGCCCGAGCTCGGAGAGCGCAATCGAGATGTCGTTGAGTGCGGTCGGGCAGGCATCGGGGCAGTGCGTATAGCCGAAATAGATCAGCGACCACTTTCCTTTGAGGTCGGCGTCGGTGACCGTCTTGCCGTTCTGGTCGACCAGCTGAAACGGCCCGCCGATCGCAGTGGCGAACGCCGTTCCGGCCACCCCTCGCGGGGTATCCCGCAAGGCCAAGGCGAGAAAGGCGCCGGTCCCGAGGATGACGAGCCCGGCGAGAACGGCGGCGATCAGCAAAAAGCGGCGTGAGCCGCTTGGCGGCGAGTTGCGTGCCTGGGCGGTCGCAGGGGTGCGGGCCATGATGCGCTCCTTCTCGACTTAGTGCTGCGCCGCGGCGGGACCGGGGCCTCTGGCACCGGCTTTCTCGACGGTCACGGTCACGGTGCGAGGACCGGCTTTCTCGAAATCGAGGGTCAGGGGGAAGGATTGCCCTTCGCGCAGTGGTTCGTTGAGGCCCATCAGCATGATGTGCTCGCCACCCGGCTTCAAGCTGACGGGCTGGCCGGCGGGGATATCGACTCCGGAGATCGGCCGCATCTTCATGACCATGCCCTGCATCGACATCGTGTGCAGCTCGGCTTTCTTTGCGACCGGGGTAGAGGCCGAGACCAGCCGATCGGCAGTGGGCGAGGTTATTGTCACATACGCGGCGCCATTTTCCGCTTTGCCTGGGGTCGCTCCGGCCCAGGCGTTATCGACTTCGAGCTGGGTTGGTTGTGCGAGCGCGGCGCTGGCAACGGCGAGACCCGCTGCAAAAGCGATAATCTTGATAGACATCAGAATTCCTTTTGAAATCGCGGGCCCGAAGAGGCGGCCGCGGGGATCGTTATGGTTACGATTGGGGTGTGGGCTTAGACCGCCGACGGTGGAGCCCGCGCTTGCACCCGACCCTGCCGGATCGGAGCGACCGAGATAGTCGTCAGAAGCCGCAGCTGGCGCTGATCGGCAACCTTGCCGGGAACCACGATGCTCGGCGGCGGCGCAGCCGGCACGGCGCATAACGGGCAATGCTGCAGAAGCAGCCCGGGCTTGGCCTTCCCCTGGTGCATCGCCCGCCATTGACCGCAAAGGAGGGCATCGCGACCCGGTGCTTCAGGACAAAGATCGAGAGCGTCGCCGGCAACAGAACGTTGCCCAGCAATGCGACGAAAGCGAGCCAGTCGCCGCCGCTCGCCGGCCCGTCCATGCAAAAGCGCAATGCGGTCCGGATTGTCGAGCGGCGAATGTGTCATCCGGTCAACCAACCATGCGTTCTGCTCTGGTCGCGTTACCGCGACCCGGTCGGAACATGCAGGACCTGACCACTTGGTGCCGCGACCAGCGCGGCACAAGCGCGCGGCAAATCCGCCAGCCGCAGGGGTCTGGGGGGCGGGGACGGCGCCGGATGAAGCGCTTCGTCGGTAAACCACCAATCGAGCTCTCTACCGCAGCCATCGCCCGGCCGCGGCGGTGCCTGGTTGCGGCATTCCGGCTCGCCGCTCGGGCAGGAAATCCGGACATGAACATGGTAATTGTGGCCCCACCACGGCCGAATCTTCGCCAGCCATGTCCGGTCCGAGCCCGCCTCACGGCACAGGGCCCGCTTGATCGCGGGATTGACAAAGATCCGTGCCACCGCCGGCTCCCGCGCGGCGGTCTCGAGCAATCGGCGATGCTGCGGCGTCCAGGCGTCATCGACCCCCATCTTGTCCGCGGTGACGACGTCGGTCGCGGACATTTCGTCGCGCTCGCTCGGGCTGAGCCGCCGGTCCGGCATCGGGGTCAACCAGAGATCCGCGTCGAGGCCGATCTGATGCGATCCATGCCCGGTCAGCATCGGTCCCCCTCGGGGTTGCGCGATGTCGCCGACGAGAAGCCCGGGCCAGCCGGCATCGGCGGGAAGCTTCGCCGCCAGTCGCTCTAAAAGCGCAATCAGCACCGGGTGGCCCCAAGCGCGATGGCGCGACGGGCGCATGACCTCCCAATTCGGCCCGTCGGCGGGCAGCGCCACCGCGCCGCTGAGACATCCGCGCTCGTAGGCGCCGATCGCCTGTGCCGGCCCTGCCGCCGGCGTGACCTCGCGCCCGAACCGGACTTTCGCCGCGTCGGGCGGCAACTGCGCGAGCACCGTTGCCCGGTGGGCCGCCTCCTGCGTTGCGGTGTCCTGCGCCGAGGCGCTGCAGCAGCCGAACCACGCGGCGAGAACAAGAACCCAGAGACAGGCGTGGCGCATCCTATGCTGTCGGTCTCTCAGAGAGGTCGAGGGGCACACTCCGCCTCCGCGCTCAAAAGTCGAGGTCGGCGTAGTGTTTCGGCGGAGGGACGCCCGGGACGTGATCGGCGAGGATCGGGCGAAAGCTCGGGCGCGACTTGATCCGCGCGTACCATTCCTTGGCCGGTTCGTGTGCATCCCAGGGAACGTCGCCCAGATAATCGAGGCTCGACAGCTGCGCGGCGGCGGTGATGTCGGCGATCGAGAAATGATCGCCGGCGAGCCAGCGCCGGCGCTCGACGAGGTACCCGAGATAATCGAGGTGGTAGGGGAGATTTGCGTGCCCGGCGCGAATCGCGAGAGAGTTCGGCTGGCCGAGCCCAGTCAGCCGCTTCATCATCTTTTCGCCGAGCAAATTCTCGGTCACTTCGAGGTTCATCTTGATGTCGAACCAGGCGGTGAGGCGCCGGACCTCGGCACGGTCGACCGGGTTGATGCCGATCAGGATCTTCTCCCGGTAAACCTCGTCGAGATATTCGACGATCGCCGTCGTGTCGGCGAGGACCGTCCCGTCCGGTTCGATCAAAACCGGCACCTCGCCGGCCGGGCTGAGGGCGAGGAATTCCGGCCGCCTCTCCCACACCTTCTCGGTCTTCAGCGTGAAATCGAGGTTCTTCTCCCTGAGCACGACGCGCACCTTGCGCGAGAAGGGAGAGAGCCACAGGTGATAGAGAACGCGCATGCGCGGGATTGTAACCGCGGCGAAGCCAACTGCACACGCATCAATTGGACATGCATCGGTCGGGCCTGATCCGACAGCGCCGGTCGGGCCCCCACCCAATAATCCTGGCTAATGGTCCTGGCGATCGCGTCCCAGCGCTTCGAGTTGGTGAGTAAGCGCTTCGATCTGCGCTTCCAGCCGCTTCAGGCGGGGATCTTCGCCCTCCTTCTGCTTTGCCTCTGCCTTCTCGGTCTCGGCCGAGGCCGATTTTTCGTCGCCGCCATAGGGCGAAAGCATTTTCAGAGCGCGCTCGAACAGGGCCATGTTCTGCTTGCCCATCTCCTCGAACTGGCCGAACGGAAAGATGCCGAATGTCGCCTGCAGGTTCTTGCGCATCTGCTCCTGGTTGCGGGCAAAGGCGATCATCGCCTGTTCGAGATAGCCCGGCACCAGGAACTGCATGCTGTCGCCGTAAAAGCTGATCAGCTGGCGCAGAAAGCTGGTGGGCAAGAGATTTTGGCCGCCCTTCTGCTCCTGCTCGACAATGATCTGGGTGAGCACCGAGCGGGTGATGTCTTCACCGGTCTTGGCGTCATGCGCGACAAAATCGCCGCCCTCCTTGATCAATTTGGCGAGGTCGTCGAGCGTGACATAGCTGCTCGTCGCGGTGTTGTAGAGACGCCGGTTGGCGTATTTCTTGACGACGACCGGTTTGGCTCCACTGGAGTTGTCGCGGCTCGGGGTGTTCATGTGCGCGGTGTCTCGCCTCAGGGAGAGGGTCCCTCGGCAGCAAGAATACAGGCTTTTGGCGGGATTGCCTTATCAAACACGCGCCATCGGCTGGCGAATCGCTTCTCCATCTTGCAGCGCGGGCTATATTGATCGGAATGACCGATGCCGCGGACCTCGCCCGCCGCTTTTTAGCGGTATGGGAGGATTACCTGACTGCGCTCTTCTCGAGTGCCACCGCCGCGGTCCCCAGTGATTCCAGTTCACGTGAAGGCGCGGCCGACGCGCGATCAGCGGCGCTTGGACCGCCGGCTGGCGCCGCGCCCGTTGGCGGCGCACCTGGCGAGCGCAATGATGCTGTGGTCGAGCTCGCGGACCGTCTTGCCCTTCTTGAAAGACGCGTCGCTGCCGTCGACCGCGCTCGTCGCGGGCCTTCGCGGCCTCGCGGCCGAGATCGACGCGGTCGGGCCGAATAGCGTCGCCGCGGCGCTCGACCTCGAGATCGCGCGCCGCGCCAAATCCTATCTCGCCGGCCTGGAAGCCTATCGTCGGCATCCTTACCGCCGTGGTAACAAAGCCCCGCCGGTGCTGTGGCGCAAAGGCACGACCCGCCTGCTCGATTATGGCGGCGACGGCCCGGTAATTCTGGTTGTGCCGTCCTTGATCAACCGCTTCTACGTTCTCGACCTTCTGCCGGAACGCAGCTTTCTGCGGCATCTGGCCGGACGGGGTCTGCGGCCGCTGGTGGTGGATTGGGGGGCGCCCGGCAGCAAAGAACGCAAATTCGACTTGACCGACTATGTCGCCGGACGACTCGAAAGCGTTTTCGATGCCGCTTTACAGCTGGCCGGCGCGCCGATCGGGGTCGCCGGCTACTGCATGGGTGGGCTGTTCGCGCTCGCCCTCGCGCTGCGCCGCCCCGACGAGACGGCCTGCCTGGCAGTGCTCGCGACGCCATGGGATTTTCATGCCGAGCGCGCGCGGCCCGCGCGATTCTTCGGTTTGATCGCCGATTGTCTGCCGCTCCTGTGCGATGATCGGGGAGCGCTCCCGGTCGAGGTGATTTAGAGCCTGTTTTTCATGCTCGATCCGTTCAGCGCCGAGCGCAAATTCACCCGTTTCGCGGCGCTCGATCCCAATGGCGACAAAGCACGCGCTTTTGTCGCGCTTGAAGATTGGGTCAATGACGGGGTACCGCTGGCGGCAGCGGTGGCGCGCGATTGTGCGCGCTCCTGGTACAGCGAGAACCAACCGGCCCGCGGCCTTTGGCAAATCGGCGGCGAGACGGTCGATCCGAAGCAGTTGCGCTCGCCCGCTCTCGTTGTAGTCCCGAGCCGCGACCGGATCGTTCCTCCGAGTTCGGCGGAGGCGCTGGCGGCCGCGCTCGGCGGCGCGGCCGTATTGCGGCCACCGCTCGGGCACGTAGGCATGATGTCGGCAGCGCGCGCGCCAGAGACGCTGTGGACCGAGATCTCCGTTTGGCTGCGGGCGTGCTTGGACGCGCGGCGCCCCAGTTCAACTCGGTAGACGGGGTCAGCGCGGCGCCGTCTGGTTCAACTGTTGCTGGATTTCACGGCTGCGTTCGCTTCCGGGGTTGACGCCGCTGCGGTCGCGTTCCCATTGCTGCCGCAACAGGCCATTGCGGTACGCCTGGGTATTCTGCTGCCCGATGGGGCCGGGCAGTGGCGTGGCCGGATAGGCCGGCATCGCCTGCTCGGGGGTCGGGTATACCGGCCCGGGCTCGGTCAGCAACGGCGACAAGCCGGCCGACGGCACGGTAGCCGGCCCCGGGTTGATCGGCGGCGCCAGCGGGGCCGGCGTCGGCGCCGAGTAGATTGTCGGGCCCAGCGTCGGCACCGGCATTCCCCCTTTTTGCGCGAATGCCGCGCCCGCGAGCGCGATCAGCGCAGCTGCCACGCCACCCGCAATGTTGGCTCTCATGTTGTTCCACTCTTCGACTCGCCCAGCAATGCCGCTTGCGCAGCAGCAAGGCGGGCGATCGGCACTCGGTAAGGCGAGCACGAGACGTAATCGAGCCCGATCTCGTGGCAGAACGTGATCGATGCCGGATCGCCGCCGTGCTCGCCGCAAATGCCGAGCTTCAGCCCGGGCCGGGCTGCACACCCGCGCTCGGCGGCGATGCGCACCAGTTCGCCCACGCCCTTGACATCCAGGGTAACAAACGGGTCGTGCTCGAATATCCCGAGCCGCTGGTATGTCCCGACAAAGCTCGCGGCGTCGTCGCGCGACAGACCGAAGACCGTCTGGGTCAAATCGTTCGTACCAAAGCTGAAGAACTCCGCCGTCTCGGCGATCTCGGCGGCGAGCAACGCTGCTCGCGGCAACTCGATCATCGTGCCGACGAGATAACGCACGACCGTGCCCTCTCGTGCCATGATTTCTTTGCCGACGCGGTCGATCATCGTCTTCAGGATGTCGAATTCCTTTTTCGTCGCGATCAGCGGGACCATGATCTCGGGCTCGACCGCCTCGCCCGTCTCCTTAACTACAATCACCGCGGCCTCGAAGATCGCCGCCGCCTGCATCTCATAGATCTCGGGATAGGTGATGCCGAGCCGACAGCCGCGGTGGCCGAGCATCGGGTTGGTCTCGTGCAGCGCCAGAGCGCGATTGCGGATTGCGGCGACCTCCCTACCGGTAAGCCGCGCCATTTCGCCGAACTCCGCTTCGGTCTTCGGCAGAAATTCGTGGAGCGGCGGATCGAGGAGGCGGATCGTGACCGGCAATCCCTTCATGATGCGGAATATTTCGGCGAAGTCTTCGCGCTGGATCGGGAGCAGATCGGCGAGCCCGGCGCGGCGTCCGGCCTCGTCCTCGGCCATGATCACCCGCCGCATCGCGCCGATGCGGTCGGCCTCGAAGAACATGTGTTCGGTGCGGCTGAGCCCGATGCCTTCGGCGCCAAACCGGCGGGCAGCACGGGCATCGATCGCGGTTTCGGCATTGGCGCGCACCTTGAGACGGCGGATCGCGTCCGCCCAGCCCATCAATGTCGCGAAATCGCCCGACAGCTCCGGCTGAATCGTCGGAACTTCTCCAACCATCACCTCGCCGGTCGACCCGTCTATCGTGATGATCTCGCCCGCCTTCACCAAAGTGGCGCGCGCCGTCATCGTGCGTGCCTCGTAGTCGATCCGCAGGTCGCCGGCGCCGGCAACGCAAGGCCGCCCCATGCCGCGGGCCACCACCGCGGCGTGGCTGGTCATCCCGCCGCGGGTCGTCAACACCCCTCTCGCGGCATGCATCCCATGGATGTCCTCCGGGCTCGTCTCGATACGGACGAGGATCACCGCTTCGCCGCGCGCGGCGAACGATTTCGGCTTCATCGGCGGAAAACACGACCTTGCCCGACGCAGCCCCAGGCGACGCCGGCAGTCCGCGGGCGAGAACCGTCGTTTTCGCCGATGAGTTGAGCATCGGATGCAGCAGCTGATCGAGCGACCCGGGTTCGACCCGACGGATCGCCTCTTCCCGGTCGATCACGCCCTCCTCGACCAACGACACGGCGATCTTCAGCGCGGCCTGCGCGGTTCGCTTGCCGGTGCGCGTCTGCAGCATCCACAATTTACCGCGCTGAACGGTGAATTCGATGTCCTGCATGTCGCGGTAGTGGTCTTCGAGTGTCTTGCGCACCTTGTGCAGTTCAGTCAGCACCTCGGGCATAACCTCTTCCATCGCCGGCAAAGCCGAGTTGTTCGCCTCCTTGCCGGCGATCGTCAGATGCTGTGGGGTACGGATCCCGGCGACGACATCCTCGCCCTGCGCATTTACCAAAAACTCGCCGTAAAATGCGTTCACGCCGGTCGAAGGGTCGCGGGTAAAGGCGACACCGGTTGCGCAATCCGGCCCCATATTGCCGAACACCATCGCTTGCACGTTGACCGCAGTCCCCCAATCGGCAGGGATGTCGTGCAATCGGCGATAGGTGACCGCGCGCGGGTTCATCCAGGAACCAAACACGGCGCCTATGGCGCCCCACAGCTGCTCTTCGGGGTCCTGTGGGAAAGGATGACCGTATTCCTGGCTAACGACGTCCTTGAAACTAGAGACGATCGTCGTCCAGTCCTCGGCGGAAAGATCCGTGTCGAGATTGGCGCCGGTCTCGAGCTTATGGTTTTCGATCAGCTCCTCGAAATGATGGTGGTCGATACCGAGCACGACCTGCCCGTACATCTGGATGAACCGCCGATAGCTGTCATACGCAAAACGCTCGTCTCCGCTCTTGCGCGCCAGCCCGACAACCGCTTGGTCGTTGAGACCGAGATTGAGCACGGTATCCATCATCCCGGGCATCGAAACCCGAGCTCCCGACCGCACCGACACGAGCAACGGATTGTTCGCATCGCCAAACCGCACGCCGAGCGAGCGCTCGAGCGCAGCGAGCCCGTCGGCCACCCGATCCCGCAGCTCGGCGGGGTAGGATTTTTCGTGTGCGTAAAAGTACGTGCAGACCTCGGTGGTGATCGTGAAGCCGGGCGGCACCGGCAGGCCGAGACTGCTCATCTCGGCGAGACCGGCACCCTTGCCGCCCAGCAGGTTTTTCATGTCGGCCCGGCCCTCGGCGGCCCCGTCGCCAAACCAGTAGACCCATTTCGTCATCCGCCGCTCATCCTTCGATCTGCGAAAAATCGGCGACCTGGTTCATGGTATCCCGGATGCGTGACAACAAGCGCAGCCGATTTTCCCTGAGCGCAGCGTCATCGCAATTGACGGTGACCTTATCGAAGAAATCGTCAACCGGACGGCGCAGCCGCGCCAACTCCGACATCGCCGCCTCGAACTGTTCGCGTTGCAGGAAAGTTCCCGCGCTGCTGTCCACCTCGGCCAGCATTGCGGCGAGCGCCTGCTCCTCCGGCTGGCGCAGCAACGCCGGATCGACATCTCCGTCGTATCGGCGATCGTCCTTGCGCTCTTCGATGGCGACGATATTCGAGGCGCGGCGATAAGCCGTCAACAAATTGGCGCCATCCTCCAGCTCCAGGAAGACGCGAAGCGCATCGACCCGCCCCAGCAGCGGGAGGAGATCGCCTTCGCTCTCGTGAATGTGCGCAAAAACCGCCGCGATCAAATCGTGGCGGACAAACGCATCCCGCAAATGCAACTTTAGGCGTTCGGCAATGAAGACGAGCAGCTCCTGCCTTGGACTTGGCAAGTCCCAGTCTCCCAACTTTGCGGTCGCGTCAAAGATTGATCCTAAAGGTATTCGAAGCCTATTCTCAAGAATAAGTCTAATCACTCCCAGCGCAGCACGACGCAGCGCGAACGGATCCCGCGATCCAGTGGGTTTTTCTCCAAAAGCGAAAAATACGACAAGTGTCACAATCCTTTCCGCGAGCGCGACGACAATACTATCTGCGGAAGTGGGACACGTGTCATTTGAGCTGAGAGGTTTGTAATGCTCAGCAATAGCATTTGCGACCCGGCGGTCTTCGCCGTCATGCAAAGCGTAATAGCGCCCCATGATCCCCTGCAGTTCGGGGAATTCGCCGACCATGCCGGTGGACAGATCGGCCTTCGCGAGCTTGGCCGCGCGCCGCGACAGCCCCCTATCAGCGTCCGGAACGTATCCGGTGAGCAGGTCAACGAGCTGCTCCACATGTATCGTCTTGGCCAGCACAGTGCCGAATTTAGTGTAAAACACCCGGTCTTTGAGGGCTTCGACGCGGTCTTCCAGACGGACCTTGCGATCCTGCTCCCAGAAAAAGCGTGCATCGGCTAGCCGTGCCCGCAATACCCGCTGATTGCCTGCAATGATCGTCTTGCCATGATCCGCGCCGATATTGTTGGCGACGAACAGGAATTGTGGCGCAGCCGTGTCGTCGGCTTGCTGACAGGAGAAATATTTCTGTTGCGTGCGCATCGCGGTCGCCAGGACTTCCGGGGGAAGCGTCATGTACTCGGCGTCGATTGCGCCGGCGAGCACAACCGGAAACTCCACGAGGCCGGTGACCTCGTCGAGCAGCCCGGGATCTGGTTTGAGTACGAACCCCCCGTCCGCAGCGGCCGCTTCGAGATCCTTCCGGATGATTTCCTTGCGGCGTTCCTGATCCAGTACGACACAAGCCTCGTCGAGGCGCTCCAGGTATTGCCCCGCGTTGGCGACGCAGATCTCGCCCGGCGACAGGAAACGGTGACCTCGAGTGGTCCGTCCGACCGGAACCCGGTCGAGCGGCAATGGGAGGACCTCGCCCTCGAACAGACACACGACCGAGGTCAGCGGCCGAACCCAGCGCAGGGACGAAGCCGGATAACGCATCGATTTGGGCCACGGCAGTTCGAAGATCGCCGACCTTACGAGGTCCGGCAACACCTCGGCTGCCGGCCGGCCCGGCCGATTGATCATCGCGAAATAGAACTCGCCCCTGCCGGTGCCGCGGATCTCGCATTCCTCGATCGACGCGATCCCGGCCGAGCGCAGAAAGCCATCGATCGCCAGCGCCGGCGCCCCCACGCGAGGCCCGCGCCGCTCCTCCGAGCGATCCGGCTGCGCCGCCGGAATCCCCAAGGCAATGACTGTGAGACGGCGCGGCGTTACATACCCGCGCACCTCAGCCGCCGCGAGCTCGGCAGCACCGAGCTTGGTGCGCAACAGCTCGGTGAACTCGGCGATCGCGCGGCGCTGCATTCCCGCCGGGATCTCCTCCGACACCAGCTCGAGAAGCAATTCTCCCCGGCCCGCTGGCTTAGTGGGCGCGCAAATAGTTTCTTCGACCGAGCTCATCCGGCGTTGACAATTCTACGGCAAGAAAAAACCCGTACGCTCACTTCGTCACCCCCGCGAAAAAGGGGGTCCAGAGCCTGCCCCTGGCTTGAACAGGGGGGCCGCCAACTTCGTATGTCGATCCAGGAACAATGCAGCCCTGTGTCTACATCCTCGCAAACCGGCGGAACGGAACCCTTTACGTCGGAGTAACCAGCGATTTGAGCCGCCGCGTGTCTGAACACAAGGCGGAGGTAACCGACGGCTTCACCAAAAGGTATGGCCTTCACACGCTGGTCTACGCGGAATTCCACACGACCGTGGCTGAAGCGATTTGGCGGGAAAAACGCATCAAGAACTGGCGAAGAGCTTGGAAAATTATGCTGATCGAGCAATCCAACCCGGCCTGGCGCGATTTGTCCAACGAGATCGGCTGATAGCCAATGGTCGCCCCTGGACCCCCGCTTCCGCGGGGGTGACGAATTGGCAAGCGGCCGCATGGACGACAGCAAAGGATCGTGTCTAGTCATGGCAGTTCACAAGAGTTGGACCCGGCGAGCCAGGTTTCGCAGCACGCCTTGGCGAGCGCCCTGACCCGCAGGATGTAGGCGGCGCGTTCGGTCACGCTGACCGCGCCGCGGGCGTCGAGCAGATTGAACAGGTGGCTCGCCTTTAGGCACTGGTCGTAGGCGGGGAGCGCCAAGCGGTGGTCGACGAGCCGGCGGCATTCCTCCTCGGCATCGGTGAAATGAGCAACGAGACGCGCGGTGTCGGCGAGCTCGAAATTGTAGGCCGAGAACTCACGTTCGGCGCGTCTGAAGACTTGGCCGTACGTGACGCCGGCGCCGCTGTAGTCGAGGTCGAAGACGCTCTCGACCCCCTGGACATACATCGCCAAACGCTCGAGCCCGTAGGTCAATTCGGTCGAGACCGGGTCGCATTCGATCCCGCCGACCTGCTGGAAATAGGTGAACTGGCTCACCTCCATCCCATCGAGCCAGACCTCCCAGCCGAGCCCCCAGGCGCCCAAGGTCGGGCTCTCCCAGTCATCCTCGACAAAGCGGATGTCGTGCAGGCGGAAATCGATGCCGATCGCCGCCAGGCTCGCGAGATAGAGATCCTGGCTGTCTGCCGGCGCCGGCTTAAGGATCACCTGGAGCTGGTGATGCTGCTGCAGCCGGTTGGGGTTCTCGCCATAGCGGCCGTCGGTCGGCCGGCGCGAGGGCTGGACATAGGCGGCCCGCCAGGGTTCCGGTCCGAGCGCCCGCAGCGCGGTCGCGGGATGGAAAGTGCCGGCCCCGACCTCGACATCGTAAGGCTGCAGGATGACGCACCCCTGCTTCGCCCAGAAGTTCTGCAGGTCGAGGATCAGCGTTTGGAAACTCAAGACCGGCGCCTGACAAGGAGTTGAGTCACCGCGGCCGCGGGCAATCGGGTCTGCCGCAACCGGGTGCCGCGGCGGCAACATAGGCGCCGCAAACCCCGCACGTCGCGAGATCTTCGGCATGGAGCGCCGGACGCGGCGACGACCGGCGGCGCCGCGGCAGCTCGCGCGCCGGCCCGTTCAGCCAGCGATAGCCGATCCACACCGCGGCAATCACCAGAATGAGCAGAACGAGCTTCGGAAATGCAAACATAACCGCCGGTTTATCGACAGCTCGGAAGGGGGGTGAGGGTTGTCACAATCCGAACTTGGCCCACAGAAGGCGCGTCTCCAACCAGTCGACAAGTTCGGCAACCAGCGAGACGGGTTCGCGGCCGACGAACGGCAGACGACTCAAGAACGGCAAACGCCGCCTGTCGGCAGAAATGAGACGCAGCCTTACCTTGTCGCCATACCGGGTGCGCATGACGGTGCGCAACTCGCCGATGCCGTCGACCAAGCCGCGGTCCGTCGCCATGCGGCCGGTCAGAACATCGCCGGTGAATAGCGTCTCGTCGGCCTCGTCGATTTTGCCGGCGCGCCGGCGCCGCACGTGGTCCTTGAAGGATTGATGGATGTCCTGCTGCAACTGCGTCAACCGGGCGACATCCGACGGTTCTTCCGGCAGAAACGGGTCGAGCAGTGATTTCCGCTCCCCGGCCGTGTGGAGACGCCGTTCGATCCCGAGCCGCCCGAGCAGCTGGTAGAACCCGAACCCGGCGCTGATCACGCCGATCGAGCCGATCAGGGACGTCTCCTCGGTAAAGATCTCATCGCCGGCAAGCGCCAGCCAATAGCCTCCTGATGCCGCCACATCCTCGGCGAAAGCGATAACCGGGACGCGCTTTTCTTCGGCGAGCTGCCGGATTCGGCGGTAGAGCAGGGCCGATTGAACCGGCGATCCCCCCGGCGAATTGACCACAATGGCGACCGCGACGAGCCCGGAGGCCCGAAACGCCCTGTCGATCGCTGCGGCATGGCTCGCCAGCGACAAGCCGCCGCGCCGCTGCCGCGGCATGATGACCCCCTCGAAACGCAGGACCGAAACGACCGGCCGGCGGCGCCACAGACGCTCCAGATTGAATTGGTCGCGAAGCCTCATGCGATCCCAAATGGGGATTCCCAAGGGCCGCAACCACCGGGATCAGAACTCGATCCCCCTGCCCTCGCGCAGCACCCCCTCCGCATCGGCCGAGAGCTGGCCGTCGGCATCGTGCAATACGAGGCCGGCGGCGAGCCGCGCCGGAGCGGCGACCTGTTTGCGTGCGCGAACCAGAATGCGGCTGGCCGCCCTCCCCTCGCCCGGCCACAACGGGAAAACCACGACTTCGCCTGCCCGTCCGGCGATTTGGCCGAGCAGCGCGTCGATACGGTCGGCCCGGTGAATGAACGTTACCGTGCCTTTCGAGCGCACCATTGCGAGCGAAAAACGCACCCAGTCTGCGAGATTGGCGTCTCCCTCGATCGTCGCCGCCGATTTTCCGGATGCTGCGGCGGGCTCGGCATCGCCGCGCCGATGAAATGGCGGGTTCGCCATGACGTGGTCGAATGCCCCCGGGGAGAGGCGCGGCGGCGGATGCAGCAAATCTCCGATCATCACCGAGGCGCGAGCCTCGAGCCCGTTCAGGATTATGTTGTCGCCCGCCAGGCGAACGAGATCGCGCTGCATTTCGAGGCCCACGAGGCGCGAATGCGGCACCCGCGCGGCGAGGCACAACATCGCAGCGCCCGCCCCGCAACCGACGTCAAGGACCAGCTGATGCGGTTCCGCCGGGATCGCAGCGGCGAGGAACACCGGATCGATCGCCGCGCGGTATCCCGCGGCAGGCTGCTTCAGGCGAATGCGGCCGCCGAGCAGACGGTCCTCGGTGAAAGTAGGCTCTTCTGCCGGGTTCTCGCTCATCGCTCGGCTTCGCCGGCCGCCGCAAGGACCTCGCAGGCGAGACGGTAATCCTGTTGAGCGACCATCAGACGGCGCGGGATAGCACCGATGCTCCCCTCAACCACGCTCGTATAGTGGTCGAGGACAAGGCATTCGATGCCGGAATCCTTCAGCAACGACTGCAGGAACGACAGGCGAACAGCATCGTTGGTGCGCAGCAGCTCCTTCATGATCCTCAGTTTCGCGAGGCTGTGATCGGCGTTCGAGGGCGCGGCGCTTGACCGGCCTTCCGGTCAATCTATGCTCGCTGGCATTCAGACGCGTCAAGCCGATCGACAGGTAGTCGACGGGAACAGGCAGGAGAATTGGGTGGCGCTCTTGGCGGGTGTCGATCAGCACGAGGCGGTAAACAAGCCGTCTCTCGACCCGCTGTCCCGGCTTCTCGGAAGCGACCTCGAGCACGTCAATCGACTGATCGTCGATCGCATGCAGAGCCCCGTGGCGCTGATACCGCAGCTCGCCGGGCATATCGTCGCGAGCGGTGGAAAGCGCCTGCGCCCGATGCTGACGCTCGGTTGCGCCCGGCTCTGCGGATACCGCGGGGCACGGCACGTCGCGCTCGCCGCGGCCGTCGAGTTCATCCATACCGCGACCTTGCTGCACGACGACGTCGTCGATGCGAGCGATTTGCGCCGTGGCCGCGAGACCGCCAACGCCGTATGGGGCAACCAGCCGGCGATTCTCGTCGGCGATTTTCTGTTCAGCCGCTCCTTCGAGCTGATGGTGGCCGACGGATCCCTGCGTATCCTCGAGATCCTGTCGCGCACCTCCTCGGTCATCGCCGAAGGCGAGGTGCTGCAGCTGATGACGCAAAGCAACCTGCAGACGACAGAAGCATCCTACCTGGAGGTGATCCGGGCAAAGACCGCGGAGCTGTTCGCGGCGGCGAGCCGCATCGGCGCGGTCGTTGCCGAACGGCCGGACGAGGAGGAGGCGGCGCTCGATCGGTTCGGCCGCGATCTCGGCATCGCCTTCCAACTGGTCGACGACATGCTCGATTTTTCGGCCCGGCAGACCGAACTCGGAAAGAGCATCGGCGACGACTTCCGCGACGGCAAGGTGACCCTGCCGATCCTTCTCGCTTTTGCCCGCGGCGGCGAGGAGGAGCGCGCCTTCTGGCGCCGCACGCTCGAGGACATGGATCAGTGCCCCGAAGACCTCGAACACGCGACCGCGCTCGTCGAGCGACACGGCGCTCTTGCCGAGACCCTGGCCCGCGCACGCGGCTATGCCGCAAACGCCATCGACGCGCTGTCGGTATTTCCCGACGGGCCGGAACGGCGGGCGCTGATCGAAGCCGCCGCGTTCGCGACCGAGCGCAGCGCCTAGCGCAGACCAGCAAGAAGCGGTCAGTCTTTCGAGGCGTCGAGCGAGGGCAGCCGGTAGCGGTCTTCCGGGTCGTCCCAGCCTTTGAACTGGGGCGGCCGTTTTTCGGCGAACGCGGCGCGCGACTCGATCAAATCGCTCTTGGCACCGTGCTCGTGCAACGCGGCGGCGAGGCGCTGTTGTTCGGCCGACGGGACCGGGCGCATCTGACGCATCATATGGACGGTGTTGACGCGCGAGGCCGGCGGCAGGGTCAAGAGGTGCTCGGCCATCGCGAGCGCGGTCGGGATCAATTGGTCGGCGTCCACCAGACGATTGAGAAAGCCGATCTCGTAGAAGCGCTCGGCGGTGAATTGGAAGCCGAGCGCCATTTCCATTGCGATCGGATAGGGCAGGTTCGCGACAAGCCCATGGTTGTAGCCGCCGAGCAGCCAGCGCTTCGCCTCGGAGACCTCGAAGACCGCACCTCGCGCGGCGACCCGCAGATCGGTGCGCTCGACCAGCATGAAGCCGCCGCCCATCGCATAGCCGTTGACCGCAGCGATGACAGGTTTCTCCAAGGCTCCGGACATGAAGGGATCTTCGATCGCCGCCCGCCGCCCGCCCGGTGTGCCGTGCTGCAGCGACTTTTTCATGTCCTCGCCGGCGCAGAACGCCCGGCCGGCGCCGGTGAAGATCGCCACTTCAAGCTCGTCGCTGCGGCGGAACTCGGTCCAGGTCTCGGCGAGCCGCGTGCGCATCTCATGACTGAGCGCATTGAGGCGCTCGGGCCGGTTCATCCGTACAACAAGGACCTGTCCGTGACGCTCGGTTTCGACGACTGCCATTTTCGCCTCGCTCGGATGCTTTGGACCGAGCCTATCAGCTGCGGGCGTGTTGTGCGTAGAGATTGTCGGCGTTGGCCCAGCGGATCGCCTTCATGAAGGCCTCGACATAGTCGCCCGCCTTGGCGCCGTAATCCATCTGATAGGCGTGCTCGTACATGTCGAGCACGAGGATCGGCTGGCCGGCGGCCAAAGTCGTTGTGTGGTCGGCCGCCCAGGCGTTGATCAGCCGCTTGTCGCGGGGGTCCCAAGTCAGGATCACCCAGCCCGAGCCGCCGCCTTCGGCCTTGCCCATCGCGACAAATTGCCCGCGCCACCACTCGAAGGAGCCGAAATCACGGGCGAGGGCCTCGGCGAGCGCCGGGCCCGGGCGGCTCTCCTCCGGTCCGAGACCGGCAAAATAGACTTCGTGCAGGATCATCGAATTGGTGGCGATCAATTCCTCGCGCTTCAGCCCGTTGATCAGGTATCCGGGCGCCTTGGCGTAATCGAGCCCGGCGAGCTGCTCGGTGATCTGATTGAGCCGTTTGACCGCGCCGGTGTAGTTGTTGGCGTAGTGGCTGGTGAGGATCTTCTCCGACAAGCCTTTGATCTTCGTCGGGTCGAACGGCATCGGTTTGACGTCGAAGGTCATCGGCTTTGGCCCAGCCGCAGCCGGACCCGCGGTTTGCGCCGCGGCGGGCGCAACCGCGGCAGCCGCGGCGGCTCCGGCGGCAAGCGCCACGCCGGCATGAACAAAAGCCCTTCTTTCAAGTTCGATCGTCATCGGATCTCTCCAGTTTCACTGCACGGGTTTCACTGTGCCGATAGGGCGGCGGTCTCCTCGGGAGGGCGCACGTTCTGAAACTTGATCAGCAGCAGAATGTCGTAGACGCCTTTGATGACGCCGGCGATCACGAGCGGCCAGCCGAAGCTCGAAAGCGTCAGCAAATAGCCGGAAATCATCGAGCCCGCCGCCCAGGCGAAGGTCTTCGGGACCGCGGTGATGCTGGCCGCCGCCGGCCGCTCGGGCGGGGTTACCACAGCCATCACGTAAGAGGCCCGTGTCGGCACATCCATTTGCGACAGCGCGCTGCGCGCAAGCAGCAGGCCGATTGCGGTCCCAAGGTTGGGGGCGAACGGGAGCAGGATCAAAAGAACGTTGGACGGCAGATGCGTGAACACCATCGTGTTGATGAGCCCGATCCGCGCGGCGATCGGCACCGCAACGAGATAGGACAGTGCTGAACAAAGGCTGCTCCAGAACAAGATCGCTGCGGCGGTCGCAACCGAAACGTGGAATGCCTGATAAAGCCACAGCGCGAGCAGCGATTGCACCAAAAAACCGGTGCCGAATGAATCCATGCCGAAGAGAGCGGCCATGCCATAGACCAGCATCTTTGATTGCTGCAGTGGCGCTTTTGGCGCCTCGTCGGCAATCTCGACCGCAGGCGAGAGCGGCCGGTAGACCAGGAAGGCGACCAATCCCAATGCCGCATAAAGGGTGAACATCAGCTGCATGGCCGCCGTCCGGGTGCAGCCGGTCCATATCGTCATGACGTCGGGAAGCGCCGCCGCCAGCACGCCGAGCGCGGCCGCGGCGGAGCCGATGAGGCTGTAACGCGCAAAGAGCGCAGTTCTGCGGTGCGGCTCGATCGTCTGAGTGAGCACCGTCTGTTCGAGGGGCGCGAAAATGCTCGCATCCCCCGAAGTCGGGTTCATTGTGCCGACGAAGGCGATGACGATGAGCGGCCAGAAATCGGTGATCAGTGCAAAGCCGGCGCCGGTCGCCGCCATCAGCACCGCCGCTACGAGGAGAAGCGACCGCCGGGAATATCGGTTGGCGATCCACCCGACCCCGAGCGTGAGGATGGCCGTACCGATCAGCGTGCTGGTCACGATCGCACCGATTGCCAGCGCGCTGAACCCGAGCTCGACCAGGTAGATCGGCAAGAGCAGGGCGACAAAGCCATCACCAAACGCCCGCACGCCGCGCGCCGTCAATACACGCAACGCGTCGGCCGAGGCCCCGGGAGGCATTGGCCGCCACCACTCGTCACCGGTCGACCATCGCCCCCGCATTAGTGCACTCCGTGCAGCGTCGTCGCGACGAGGCGCGACAAAATATCGGGCCCCTTGGTGACGCCGAAGGCAAGGGTCACCCCGGCGCGAATCTGGCCCACGGTGTGGTCGTTGACATGCGCTCCCCGCAGTCCAAAGTCGACTGCAATGTTGTCTTGCACCTGCCAGATCGCCCCGATCAGCGCGGAACGCGTGCGAAACACACTGACATCGCGTTCGTAAAAGATTTCGCAGACGGGCCGCACCACCCAGTCGCGCGGGCCCTCGATGATGGTATCGAGAAAGTAATCGGCGTGCTGCTCGCGGGTAAGCTCAATTTGAGCATTGAGGTGCACCGTTCCCCAGTCCCAGCGCTGCGACACGATACTGGCAAGGCTCGCACCCGTGCCATGTTCGTCATTGATCCCCGGCAACAGAACGCCGAATTCGGTTGCGATGCTGGGCCCGGATTTCTCTTGCAGGCTGCCCTCGCGCAGCACCGCTTTCAGAAAGGCGTCGTTCTCAACCAGGCTTGTCCCGGGGATATCAGCGGTAAGACCGTGCGAAAGTATACCCTCGAGCACCGCTTCCCAGCCGGGTGTGAAGCCGTAATTGACTCTTACATTGGGGGCGAGCAGTGTGCGATCGGCTCCAGCGCGAAGGTACTCGACTGGGCCAAGCTCGAATTCGACCTCCCCAGTTTCCGCCACGGCTGCATCCGTGCCGTCGAATGGACGATAGGCCTGCGCGGCGCCGCACCAGCAGGCAAGCGCGGCCGCCGATGCGATTGCGGCGACGCCTTCGACCGATTTCACAGTAGCGGCCGGAACACCCAAATCGCCGCCGGTTCTCTTGACCTCGCCCGCACCGCCAAAAAGAGCCTGTCCAATTCGGGAACGAAGAGCGAAGTGCGCGCTCCCGATACCGTCGGCACGCGCGCGAGGCGCCGGTAGCCGGTCTCGACTTGCTCGAGAACATCGACGACCCCTTCGCCGCAACTCACATAAACGCGGCGGCGCTTGGCATCGACGAAGACGTCATCGGCGTCGCCGCACGTCCCGATCTTGGCGACGACGCGTCCGTCCTCGCTGGAAAGCGCCATCAACGTCGGCGGGTTGCGAAAGACGACGAGAACCCGGTGCGCGTCGCGGTCGATCGCCATCGGAAAATTCGATCCTGCGCCCTGCATCGGCAAAGATCGGTTCGCCTCGGACGCAAGATCCGCCATCTCGACATCACGCGCGTCCGGCACATTGACAAAAACCTTGGTCCCGGTCTCGTCGATCTGAAAACTTTCCGGATGTCCCTTGAGACGGATATCAGACACCTTGGTGCGGGTTGCCGGATCGATCACGGCGAGCGCGCCGTTGCCGTAACCCACCAGCACCCGATTGCGTTGAGTGTCCACCCGCACATTGTCGGCATCCTCGCCGAGCTCGATGCGTCCAATCGGCGCAAGATCGTCGCCGCGCAGTACGTGCACCGAGCCGTCGCCGGCATTCGCCACAAAGACGCTGTCGGCGAACGGGACATAGGCGACGCCCTGGGGCTCGCTCAAGCCGGCGATCGTGCGCAGCACCTTCCCGGCTGCCAGATCGACGACGCCCAGGCTGTTGTTGCCGAGCTCGGCAACAAACAGCCGCTGGCGCTTCACATCGATGCCCAGGTGGTCGATGCGGTTGCTGACTTGGCCCAGCGGGATCTTCGTCTCGAGTACGAGAGGCGCGCCCGCCGTCTGCGCCACCACAGTGGCGGGCCACATCAAGCTTGCCGCCGCCAGCAAGATCGACCGCGCCAACATGCTCAGCTCTTCGCGATATTGATTTGCGCCAGCGCTGCCTTCAGGCCTTCGGCAAGCTTCCTGGCGTCGTCATTGGCCCAGAAGTGCATGAAGTAAAGATGCGGCTGGTCGTCGAGCATGTGATTGTGGATCGCCGTAACTTCGATTCCGTGCTCGCGCAATGCCTTCAGCACCGGGTTCACCTCTTTCGCGATCAGCACGAAATCGCCGGTGATCGCCGCCTTGCCGCCGCCCGTGGGCTGAAAATTGATCGCATTGGCCGAGCCCATTGGCGGCGGGACGTCCATCCTGCCGTCCTTTATCGGCTCCGCGCGGGGAATGCCAAACTGGTAAACGCCGCCGTTATTGGTCCCCTTGGCGCCGAGCGCCTGATCGATAGCCGCGGTATCGAGATCGATCGGCGGCGGCGTGGGCGATGGGGCGGCTGCAGCAGAGAGCGGCGTCTTGCTTTCGGCGAGCGCCGCATGAAGTGCTGCGGCGAGCTTCACCGGATCGCCGTTTCCCTGCACATGCATATACATCGTGAACGGCTGGTTGCGCAGAAGGTGGTTGTGCAGTGCCGTGATCTCGATGCCGCCCGCGGCGAGCTTTGTCATGATCGGGTTGACCTCGTCCATAGTCAGCACGAGATCGCCCATCACCATGCCTTCTTCGCCCATTTTCTCGAAAGCCAGCCAGCCGCCGAGCGCGAAGCCAGGTTTCAGTTCGACGCCGTCGAGCGTGACTTTGAGATCGGTACGCGGTAGGCCGACCCGGTAGATGCCACCCGGCGCCGCCGAGCCGGTTTTTCCAAGCGCCGCGCCGACTTGTGCCTGCCAGGCGTCATCGGCCGCAAAGGCACCACCGGGCGCTCCGGCAAGCAGAGCCATGAGCGCAAACTGTCTCAGATGGAATCTCATTGTCATCCTCCTTCAGTGGTCAGACGGGCAATCCCAACCCGCCGCTCTCAGTCGAGCTTCTCTGTCACTTTCTTCAAACTCGTCCCCTGCAGCAGGGTCATCTCAGCTCGAACTTGGCCGAGATCGGGGTCCCCCTCCGGCTCGCTGGCTTTGAGCCCGCCTTGCAAGGTCGCGGTCGCGTCTTTCATAGCAGCGGCCAATGCCGCGGGGTCGCTGCCCTCGGCCCGGGCGGGAGCCGCTTCCGTGGTCCAAAAGCCGATCGCGGCGATAAACGATAGCAGTTGAAATGCTCTTGACGTCATGACTCCATTCCTCCTCCGAACAGGGATTTTTCCTCTACCTCGATCCAGAGAACGCGCGCCATGTTCCTTCACAGTTTGCCCACCTGCGTTCGTCATGCGCTCTCAGGCGGCACTGGCGTAGGTCCCGGTGTCGATTGGCACCGTTGCGCCCCCGATCGCGTGCCAGGCGGCGATGCCTCCCGCCAAGGAGCGGGCGTCATATCCGCGCCGACGCAGCTCAATGGTCGTTTCCCCGCTCACCTGAAATCCGCAAATGCAGCAGACGACGATCGGCCGGTCGCGGGGGAGCTCCTCGGCCCAGTCATCTATCGTGTCCGGCGCGCGCAATACCGCTCCGAGGAGCATGTCGGTGCGCCGCGGCAAGTCGATCGCAAGGCAGACGTCGAGCAGATACGGCGGCCGCGCGCCATCGCCCAGGGCAAGGACCCGCTGAAGCTCCTCGACGGCGACCCGCGCATCCGCCTCTGTCGGCGCGCCCGCGGGCAGGAACCGATCATCCGCATTGCTCTCTTCTCCCATAGCTGCGCGAAATCGAGCGTCGATCCGCTCCCAATGCAGGTTCGCCATGATAGCGTCGACATAGGAAGCGGCCGTGGCCCCAAAATCGAGGTGATAGGCGTGCTCATACATATCGAGGGCAAGGATCGGTTCTGCACCCGGAAGGCCATGTGCATGATCGGCGGCCCACTGATTGACAAGCCGCCCCAGGCGCTCCGACCAGACAAGCAGGGTCCAGCCGGAGCCTCCTCCTTGTGCCTTGGCGATGCCGGTGAACTCTGAGCGCCAGGCCCCTATGCTGCCGAAATCACGCTCGATTGCTTGCGCAATGGCGCTGCCCACGGGAGGGTCGCCGCCAGTGCCTCCCAGCCCACTGAAATAGACCTCGTGTAGGATTACGGAGCCGCTCGCGATCAGCTCCTCGCGCTTGAGCCCGTTGGTCTCGAACACCGGAGCGCGCGCCCAATCGTAGCCGGCCAGACGCTCTTCGATTGCGTTCAGGCGGCGCAAGGCGCCGCCGTAATTGTTTTCGTAATGGCTGACCAGCAGCCGCTCGGAAAGCCCGTTCAAGCGGTGTGGCTTGAACAGGAGCGGACGCACGCGGACCGTGGTGTTCATGCTGTCTCCTTCGTTCTTATGGCGGCGGCCGGAAAAGTTCCCGTCTTGCGCCGAGATCAGTGCGTTGCCGTCAAAGGAGACCGTGAAGCGGTCTCCCTCGGCCTTGAGCGCCAGCGTGTGCCACTGGTTCGCCGAGACCTTGATGTTGGCACCGGCGATTTGCTGCCGACTGCCTTTGACCACCCGATAAAATCGCACATTGTCTTCGAGCGCGTTCGCACGGGCCACGTAGTAATCGTCCGGCGTCAGCAAACGCAGAGCGACACCGCCGGCCTCGTCGACCGTCCCCGCTACGGGTTTGAACCGCACCGAGATTTCGAGGTTCTTACCCGAGTAGGGTTTGTAAATAGCAATGGGGAACCGGTAATCGGTGCGATCCTTACTTATTTGCGCGATCGCGCGGCCCTTCGCCGCCGTCGGATCGGCGACGACGGTCCACTTGCCGCCCTCGCCCTGGCCAGTGCGCCCGAAGGTGAAGTCCTCCGGTTCCCCGCCGGGCTGCATCGCCGAGGTGTCGATCTCGGTCGGTGTGTTCTGGGCAACCGAAACAGTCGACACGAGCACGCCTCCTATCGCTATTGCAAGTACGCCGGTCAGCGCCGAGCCGAGCCGGGAAGATCCTGTGAACACGTTCGCGTCCTTCTACTTCACCATGACCCAGGCAGGCTGAAGCAGCGGGAAGGCGATCAACCCGATGACTGCCGTCGCACCGACCAGCAGCGGGTTGTTGACCTTCCAGCGGAAGAGGATGCCGAGGCTGCCGAGCGCGATCAGGATCGTGAGCCAGTCGCCGATGGCAATCTTGCCGAGCAGGACGCAGGCGCCGAGGATCGTGCCGATCGCGGCGGCATAGGCGCCTTTGACGAAGCCTTGCACGTTCCGGTTGGCGCGGTGGCGTATCAGGATCGGCGCCACGACCAGGATCAGGATGAAGGACGGCAGAAAGATCGCGAGCGTCGAGACCAGAGAACCCCAGAACCCGGCCACCAGAAAGCCCACAAAGGTCGCGGTGATGACCACCGGACCAGGGCTCAGCATGCCGACCGCGACGGCGACCAGGAATTCCCGCCCATTGAGCCATCCGTATTGCTGCACTAGCCCCTTCTCAAGAAACGGGACGATGACCAGACCGCTGCCGAAGGTGAGGCTGCCGGCTTTCAGGAAGAAGGCGGCCAGTTGCCCGAGAATCGAGGCGGTTGGCGCCTTGGTCGCGGGAATGGCTACTGGCAGGAGCGCAAGCAAAGGCGTCGATGCGCCGCCGCCGCGAAACAGCGAGCCGTAATAGAGGATGCCGAGAATGCCGGCGCCGATGAACAGGATCGCCACCTCGGCCTCAAGCCGGATCGTGACGACGAAGCAGGCGGCGGCAATTACCCATTGCAGCCAGTCCTCCATGCCGAGCTTGGCGAGGCGGTAGCAGGAGTGGAGGATCAGCGCGATCACCGCCGGGCTGACGCCGTAGAAGATCGCGGTCATCCAGCTGCAGACCGCCGAAATAGACGTAGAGCGCGCCAAGCGCGGCGACGATCAGAAAGTTCGGCAGGATGAAGGCCCAGCCGCCGGCCCAGGCGCCCCAGAATCCGCCGCGCAGATAGGCGATGAAGATTCCGACCTGGATCGCGAGCGGCCCCGGCAGCGATTGCGAGACTGCGATCGCGTCGCGCATCTCCTCCTTCGTCAGCCACCCCTTCTCGCCGACCAGCTCCTTTTCCATCTGCCCGACGAGTGCAACCGGGCCGCCAAAACCGATCGTGCCGAGACGCAGGAAATAGAGGACGATTTCCGGTATGGGGCGGCGCTGCGCCGCCGGCATAGGCGCCGATTGATCCGGGGCCGCCGTCATCTTCCGAGCTCTGGGTTCCAGCCATGGGTCTCGGCCTGCAGCGACCGGCACCAGGCGTAAAGCGCGTCGTACATCACCATGCCGTGTTCGAGCATCGCATGGTCGTCCGGGAAGTTGGCCGAGAGCCCGAGCGACAGCGCCAGCAGCCCCGGCGATTGCGGCGCGAGATCGAGGCGTGCGGTATCGGCCCCCCGGACGATCAGCGCGAGAGCGTCGAGCGCCGGATCGCTGATCCCATAGACTTTGAGAAACGCATCGAAACTGCACAGCTCGCCGTCATGCGAGAACGGCTCGGCGCCGGGAATGTCATAAGCGACGGCGCCGGTCGACTTCGCAACGTCGAACACCTGCTCGGTCGGGACGTAGAGGAAGGACGCTTCAGGGTCGATAAAGCGGCGGATCAGCCACGGGCAGGCGATGCGGTCGATTTTCGGGCGCTCGCGAGTGACCCAGCTGGCCGAGCTCTGTGCGAGCTTATGGCGTCGCGGCAGCTCGGCTTCTGCCCACGCTGCGATGCCGCCTTCGAGATAGCGCGCCGCCGCGCCGATCTCGCGCAAGATCGCGGCGGCGCCCTGACTGGCCTCGTGGCCCTGCGCGCAATAGACGACGACCGGGGATCCGGGCGGGATCTCGCGGCCCCATCGCTCGATGGCTTCGGGCGGGCGGCGGACTGCGCCGGCAATTATCCATTCGTCGGCTTCGAATACAGGGCCTAGGCGGACATCGATCAGCAGCGGCGCTGCGGCAGTGCCGTGCCGGCGGTACAAATCGGATGCGGATATTAAAAAACGGCCTTCGTCCATGGTCGCGCGCTCCTCGCGTAGCGAGTGGCGCAGAGCTTGGACGATAGGCCGTCTGACGGGGCGCCTGCTTAACCCCGAGCCGGTGATGTAGGTGACTGCTGCCGCAAAGGCAAGCCCAAAATTCCGATCACCTGCTAGAGTGCTCAAGTAGTTTGAACACGAAATCGCAGGAGCGCTTAAGGAATGGGTATGCAGATTGAAGCCCTGGCGCAGTTTGTCGCGCAGACGCAATGGGAAGATATTCCAGAGCCCGTGCAGCGCCATACAAAGCTGGTGGTGCTCGACACCCTGGGGGTCATCCTGGCGGGCGCGGAACGTCCCGAAGTGCGCGCGTTGAGGGACGCTCTCGCCGGTACAGCTGGAACCGGGGCGACGGTATTTGCGCGGGGCTGGCCGACCCATGATCCGCGCACCGCTGCGCTGTTGAACGGCATTGCCGGGCGGTCCATCGAGCTGTGCGAGGGGCTGCGCTTTGTTTCGGGTCAGGCGGCGATGCAGGTGCTGCCCGGAGTTCTGGCCGTCGGCGAGCAACGGGGAAGCACCGGCCGCGACATGCTCGCCAGCTTCGTCCTCGGTTATGATGTCGCCGCCCGGCTGGCCGGGGGCTTCACGCCCCGACCATTGGCGCACCAGAACGGGCAAGTGCCGCTGCTGGCCGCGGCAGCTGCGGGAGCGCGGCTGTGCGGCCTCGATGCGGCCGGCATCAGCCGTGCCGTTCGCATTGCGACGACGTTGCTGTTGACGCCGAGTTATACCAACGCAGTGGCGGGTGCGACGGCCCTCAATGTCGCCGGCGGGATGAGCGGCTTTGCCGCAGCCCTAGCGCCCGAATTGGCGCGTGCCGGTTTCGCAGCGCAGGACGATGCCATTGAGCAGGCGCTGGGCGATCTCGTCGGAAGCGGCTTCACGCCCGAACGCCTGCTCGAAGACCTCGGCACGGTTTGGCACATCACGCGCAATTATTTCCGGCTCTATGCGTGTTGCAACCCGATCCACCCCGCGCTCGATTGCCTTGAGGAGGCGCTGGCCGAATTGCACGCGCAGCCGGACGAGATCGACCGGATCGACATAGCGACCTACCGGTTTGCTTCGGTGATGCGCAGCTCGGATCCGCCTAACTATTTCGCCTCCAAATACTCCCTGCCTCATGCCGCCGCGGTGATGGTAGTGCGAGGCGGTGCCGGCTACGGCGCACTCGACGATTCCGCTCTGCGGGATCCGGTAATAACGGCGCTGCGTCACCGCGTGGACGTGACGGAAGACCCGGCGATGACCGCAGTGGGGCCGCGGCTGAGGCCGGCCCGCGTCACCGTGACCCTGACGGACGGCCGCCACAGCACTCATTCGCGAGAGAGCCACAGGGGCGATTTTCAGCAGCCCTTTGCCGAATCCGAGATCCGCGACAAGTTCCGGCAACTCGCCGGCGTCGTCCTCGTCCCGGAAGGGGTAGCTGCCGTCGAGAATGCCGTAGATCGCTGTGAGGACTGGCAGAGCATTGCCGAGTTGACCGAGCCGCTGCGCCGCTTCGGCTGCGACTGAGCCATGGCCGGGGTGCCGATCGCCGAGCTGGTTTGGCTTGCCATCGCCGTAATGGCCGCCGGGGTTGTCACCGGCCTGCTCGCCGGATTATTCGGAGTTGGCGGCGGTGCAGTTATTGTGCCGGTGCTCTTCGAGGTATTCCGCCTCGTCAGTGTTCCCGAGGAGGCCCGCATGCAGCTGTGCGTCGGAACCTCCCTCGCGATTATCGTCCCGACGACGGTCCGGTCTTACCGGGTCCATCGAGCAAAGGGTCTGGTCGTCCCGATGGTACTGCGATCCTGGACTCCGCCGGCTGTGATCGGCGTTGCGGCCGGGTCGGTGACCGCCGCGTTCGCACCAGCGCAAGTGTTCGAAATGGCCTTCGTCGTGATCGCCGGCGTCATCGCGGCAAAGCTCCTCGTCGGCCGCGCAAGCTGGGTGCTGGGCAGGAGCCTGCCCGGACCTGCCGCGATGACCGGGTACGGCTTTCTCGTCGGACTTGCATCGTCGCTGATGGGGATCAGCGGCGGCTCGCTCGCAACAATGGTCATGACGCTCTACGGCGTGCCGATCCACAACGCGGTCGCCACCTCGGCCGGTCTCGGCGTACCGATCACGATCGCCGGCACGCTCGGCTACCTGATCGCCGGCCTGCCTCATCAAGCCTTGTTGCCACCCTTATCCATCGGTTTCGTCTCGGTGATCGGCGTCGTCATGATCGCGCCGATCTCGAGCTGGGTCGCCCCGTTCGGCGCCCGCCTTGCATATGCGCTGCCGAGGCGCCGGCTGGAAATCGGCTTTGGGCTGTTTCTGATTGCCGCATCCCTGCGTTTCGTCGTGAGCCTCATCTGGGCTTAGGCTATTCAAGGCGGGGCATGACCTTCTCGCAGAGCAACTGCAACGAGCGGGTCATCGGCTCCGGCGGGATCAGCGCGCCGAAGTTCAGCTCCGCCAGGATGCCGTCCAATCCCAGCTCATCGTGTAATTGGTGCAGCCGGTCGGCGACGCTTTCCGGGCTGCCGATGATGACTTTGTCGCGCATGACCTCTTCGTAGGAGATCGTCCGTACCGTCGCCGCCTCTGCCGCACGGCGGCGATTGGGCGAATTTTCGAGCCGCGTGCTCAAGGTCCGATATCCGGACATGATGCTCTCCTCGGCTTCTTCCTGCGCTTGCCGGTCGGTGTCGGCGATATGCAGGGTCAGCCGCAGATAAACCTCGCCTCCGCCGGGGTGTCCGGCCTCGCGGTAAGCCTTGCGGTAGGCGGCGAGATCTGGGGCCAATCCCGAAAGGGAGCCGCTGCGCACCGCGACAAAGATCGGGTATCCCGCCTCGCCGAGGGACGGAAAAGTCTCCTCGCTGGCGGCGGCGACGCGGATCGGTGGACACGGCTGCTGGTAGGGCCTCGGCACGGCTGAGGCGTTGTTGAAGCTGTAGTACTTACCCTCATATGAAAAGCTCGGTTGCGTCCATGCCTGTTTGACAATCTCGAGCGTCTCGAGAAAGCGCTCGCGGCTCTCCGAATAGGGCACGCCATAGGCGACATAGGATCGCGGATTCCCGCTGCGCCCGACGCCGAACAGCAATCGGCCCTTGCTGATCTGGTCGATCGTCGCGGTCTCTTCGGCAAGTCGCAGCGGATGGCAAAGGGGCAGAACCTGCACGCCCGTGCCGATCTTGATGCGCCGGGTTCGCGCTGCAATCACGGCGGCGACAGTCAGCGGCGCGCTCAGCACCGAGCGGCGGGCTTGCTGATGAATTTCGGCCAGCCAGATCGCGTCGAGCCCCCAGCGGTCGGCCGCCTCGATTTGTCCCAGCGCCTCCTCGAACGCCGCCGCCGCGGTCTGGTCCGGCCGGCAGTGAAATTCATGATAGACGCCGATTTCCATAGTTTTCTCCTGCGCGCGCGCTCGTGCAGCCACGGTAGTTTCCATCAGCTTGTGTAGCAACTATCTCTCCCGAAACTGATGCGAGCTTCCTGGGCGGCGATGCTACCCTCACCCACCAAGCCCTGGCGGCCTTGGTCCCCCCTCTCCCGCATTGCGGGAGAGGAGCTTCGAGTTCAATGCGTTGTAGCCCCTCTCCCGCACTGCGGGAGAGGGTGCCGAGCGTAGCGAGGCGGGTGAGGCTCTTGCTGCGATCGGTCCTTTTGTTTGTGAGAGTGAGCTAATGGCAGATGTGGACCCTTCGACCGATGTAATTCTCGCCGAGATTGCCGCCGCGCCGTCGCCCGAGGCACTCGAAGAGCTGCGCGTCAGGGTGCTCGGGCGGCGCGGGTCATTGACCCTGGCGATGCGCGAATTGGGAGGGCTCGAGCCGGAAGAGCGGCGGCGCCCCGGCGCCGCGTTGAACGTCGCCAAGGACCGCATCACAACGGCGCTCGCCGAGGCCGCGGCGCGGCTCGGGCGGGCTGCGCTCGAACAGCGCCTCGCCGCCGAACGCGCTGATGTGAGCTTGCCGGTGCCCTTCGCCACCGCCGGGCGGCTCCATCCGATCAGCCAGACGGTTGACGAGATCGTCGCGATCTTTGGCGAAATGGGCTTCGCAGTGGCCGAAGGCCCGCATATCGAGGAGGATTTCTACAATTTCACCGCGCTCAACATCCCGCCCGAGCACCCGGCTCGGCAGGAGCACGACACTTTTTATCTTCCGGAGCGGCCGGATGGCTCCCGGCTCGTATTGCGCACCCACACCTCGCCTGTGCAGATCCGCACAATGCTGGCGCAGAAACCACCGATCCGCATCATTGTTCCCGGCCGCACCTTCCGAATGGACCACGATGCGACGCACTCGCCGATGTTTCACCAGGTCGAGGGGCTGGTGATCGACCGCACGACCCATATGGGGCATCTGAAGGGCTGTCTGATCGAGTTCTGCCGCGCCTTCTTCGGCGTCGACGACCTGCCGGTACGCTTTCGTCCGAGCTATTTCCCGTTCACAGAACCCTCGGCCGAGGTCGACATCGGCTGCTCCCGTACCGGGGGCGAACTCAAGATCGGCGCAGGAGGCGACTGGCTCGAAATACTGGGCAGCGGCATGGTCCACCCGCAAGTGCTCAAGAACTGCGGCATCGACCCGGCCGAATATCAGGGTTTTGCCTTTGGCATGGGGATCGAGCGGGTGGCGATGCTTAAATATGGCATCCCGGACCTGCGCACATTCTATGATTCCGACCTGCGCTGGTTGCGGCACTACGGCTTCCTGCCGCTCGACATTCCCTCGCTCGTGCGCGGGCCGCTGCCGGGAGGGGCGGCATGAACTTCATCCGCCGTCTCGCGGCGATCATCGCGTGGAAGTAGGCGATAAGGGCGGTCGACCTTTTGGAGCGAATGCGTGCGAACCCACAGGCGGATTGGACGATTATCGACGTCGAGCGTCTCTGCCGAGGGTGCGGCTTGACGATAACAGCGCCACGCCGCGGCTCGCACTATAAAGTCCGCGATCCAACGAGCGGAACAACTCTGACGATTCCGGCGCGCCGACCGATCAGAGCGATATACATTCGCGCGCTCGTCGCGCTGGCCGATCGTTTCCGTGAAGGAAGAACAGATAAATGACCTATCGCTATCGAATCACGTTGCGTCCACTCAGTACTGCGGACGGAGGTGGCTGGCTCGCCGAGGTTCCCGATCTCCCTGGCTGCATGTCGGACGGCGAGACGCCGCAAGAGGCGGTCGAGAACGTTATGGACGCGATTGCCTGCTGGATCGAGGCAGCTGAGGAGGACGGCCGACCGATTCCGCAACCCGCCGGTGCGGATGCGGCATGAAAGAGAAACAAAATCGCTGGGCGCGAACATGCGGCTGTCGCTGTCTAGCTTGCCCCTAATAGCCGGCGAAGTAGCATGAAGACGACCCTCTTCTGGCTGAGGGAGCATCTCGAAACCGAGGCCCCGCTCTCCGCTATCGTTGATCGGCTGATCATGCTCGGCCACGACGTCGAAGGGGTAGAGAACCGCGCCGCCGGTCTCGAACCCTTCACGGCAGGTTTGGTCATCTCGGCCGAACGCCATCCCAATGCCGATCGGCTGAAAGTCTGCGTGGTCGATACCGGGAAAGGGCAAGTCCAGGTAGTTTGCGGCGCGCCCAACGCGCACACCGGGATGAAGGGGGTGTTCGCACCTGCCGGCACCGTCATCCCGCGCACCGGTGCGGTATTGAAGGAAACCGTGATTCGCGGCGTCGCCTCGCGCGGGATGCTGTGCTCGGCCTACGAGCTCGGCCTCGGCGACGACCACGAAGGGATCATCGAATTGCCGCAGGATGCGCCGGTCGGCGCGCCGTACGCGAACCTCGTCGGCCTTGCCGACACCGTCCTCGACATCAAGGTGACGCCGAACCGCGCCGACTGCCTCGGCGTCCGCGGGATTGCCCGCGATCTCGCCGCCGCCCGTATCGGGCAGTTGAAGCCGCTCGACACGAGCCCGATCCCTGGGCATTTCCGTTCGCCGATCGGCATCGATATCGAGGACCGCACCGCCTGCCCGCTGTTTCTCGGGCGGCACATTCGCGGCGTCCGCAACGGGACGAGCCCGGCTTGGCTGCAAAACAAGCTGGAAGCGATCGGGCTGCGGCCGATCTCGGCCCTCGTCGACATCACCAATTTTTTGACCTTCGACCTCGACCGGCCGCTGCATGTGTTCGATGCAGGCCGGCTCGCAGGCGATCTTACGGTTCGTTTGGCGAGGCCGGGCGAAGCCGTGCTCGCCCTCAACGGCCAGGAATACGCGCTCGATCCGGAAATTACGGTCATTGCCGACCGTGCTGGCGTGCAGAGCCTCGGCGGCGTGATCGGCGGTGAGGCGACGGCATGCACCGAAGCGACCACCGAGGTGCTGATCGAAGCGGCGCTCTTCGATCCGGTCCGCACCGCGGCGACCGGCCGCAAGCTCAATATTGCGAGCGACGCCCGCTATCGCTTCGAGCGCAGCCTCGATCCGGAATTTGTCCGGGATGGGCTGGAGATCGCGACGCGGCTGGTGCTGAAGCTGTGCGGCGGCGAGGCGTCCGAGGTCATCACGGCCGGCGCCGTCCCCGATTGGCGGCGCCGATATGTGCTGCGCGCCGAACGGACGGCAAGCCTCGGCGGGCTCCACGTGCCGCATCAGGAGAGTGCCGCGATTCTGACGGCGCTCGGCTGCACGGTCGAGACCCTCGCGGGCGGCGATCTTTCGGTCGAGCCGCCCTCATGGCGCGGCGACATCGTCGGCGAGGCCGACCTCGTCGAGGAGGTGCTGCGCATCAAAGGTTACGACCAGATCCCGGCGGTCCCGCTCGAACGGGCAACGCCGCTGTCTCGGCCGGCACTGGCGCCGCCACAGCGTCGGGCCGAGCTGGTCCGCCGCACCCTCGCCGAACGCGGGCTGACCGAGGGGGTGACGTTCTCGTTCGTCTCGACGCGCGAGGCGGAGCTGTTCGGCGGCGCCCAGCCGGAATTGCGTCTCGTCAATCCGATCAGTGCCGATCTCGATGCAATGCGGCCATCCTTGTTGCCGGGGCTTATCGCGGCGGCACGCCGCAACGCGGACCGCGGCTTCCCCGAAGTGGCATTGTTCGAACTCGGACCGCTCTATCGCGACGACACCACGGGTGGCCAGGTGCTCGCCGCCGCCGGCGTGCGCAGCGGGCGCGCCGGCCCGAAGCACTGGCGAATGCCAGCCCGCGAGGCCGATCTCTACGACATCAAGGCCGACGCGCTCGCTGCACTTGCCGCGATGGGTGCGCCGGCGGAGAACATCCAGGTTACCGCCGACCCGCCCGCCTGGTTCCACCCGGGCCGGGCCGGTACTTTGCGGCTCGGGCCGACGGTGCTCGGAGCCTTTGGCGAGCTGCATCCGGCGGTCCTCGAAGCGCTCGATGCACGGCCGCCAATCGCCGGCTTTGAAGTGTTTCTCGATGCCGTGCCGGCGCCGCGTGCAGCGCGCGCGAAACCGCCGCTGCGTCTGTCGGTATTCCAGCCGATCGAGCGCGATTTCGCCTTTGTCGTCGACCGCGGCCTGCCGGCCGACACCCTGCTGCGCGCCGCCCGTGGCGTCGACCGCAAGCTGGTCTCCGAGATCCGTCTGTTCGACATCTATGAAGGGACGGGTCTGCCGGAAGGCAAAAAATCGCTGGCGATCACGGTGGTGCTGCAGCCGCAGGAGCGGACCCTGACTGAGGCCGAAATCGAGGGCTTCTCGAAGCGCCTGATCACGCAAGTCGAAAACGCGACCGGCGGCCAGTTGCGAGCGTGACCAAACCGGCGCGGCCGATGGTCGCCCAGACGCTCGGGTTTATCCTGCTCGTTGCCGTCGTCTTATTCGGAGCTGCCGGCCGGATCGACATCCCGATGTTCTGGGCTTACCTCGGGGTCCTCGCGGCAGTATCCGTAGCCGCCCTCTTTCTGATCGATGAGGACCTCGCTCGAGAACGCATGCGGCCGGGTGGCCACCCGCCAGGGCTGAGGCTCTACTTCATCTTCCTGCTGTGTATTGCGCATTGGACGATTGCCGGTCTCGATCGCCGGTTCCACTGGTCCGATACGGTTCCGTTATCGTTGCGGATCGCAGCCCTCGTGGTCTTCGCCGCCGGATTGGCGCTCTTCATCTGGGCAATGCACGTGAACCGGTTCTTCTCCTCGGTCGTCCGGATACAACAGGAGCGCGGGCACCAAACCGTCACCGCCGGCCCCTATCGTTGGGTGCGCCATCCCGGGTATGCCGGCGCGATCCCCGCAATCGTCGCGAGCGGCATGTCCCTCTGCTCGTGGCTCGCAACGGCGCTCGGCGCCCTCGGAGTGCCGCTCCTCCTGTGGCGAACAATCATCGAGGACCGCACACTGCGCGCCGAATTGCCTGGCTACCCCGAATATGCCCAACAGGTGCGCTGGCGATTGCTTCCCGGCGTTTGGTAATGCCGCTGGAAATCTGCCTCACCCGTCCCGTTGCGCTCCGCCGCCGGGCGGTTGAACAGGACCGGCCGAGCTGCCCTGGTCCTTCTCGAACGATCGCAGCTTCGATCCGCTGCGTTTCAAAAATTAAGAATTTCGGCAGATTTTGGTTGCCCTGCCCGATCGAGGGGTTACGTTTGCCGTAAGATATGACCGGAACTCATGAGCCGCGATGTACATCCCGAGCATTCCTAGGGCAAAGCCAGCGGAAAATACGCCCAGGCCGTGACGCCGCGGCGCCCCGACAAACCAAGCTGTGCCGTTCAGGATCGCAGAACGACAAGGACAGCGAGGGCGTAGCCCGTGAATGTGCGCATTTGTATCTGCATCTCTCACCTCCGTGTGTTCTATATGCTGCCGATGTTTGGCCATTCTCAAAGCCTGGCTCAAAAATGAAGTCGGCCTTCACAACGGGTTATCGTCGCCCCCGCGAAAGCGGGGGTCCAGGGGCAACCGCTGCGGCCTTGCAACCCTGATTCCCGCTTTCGCGGGAAAGACGACTAGCAACGTTAACAGGTTGAGAATGATCACTTCATTTTTGGTCGGGCTCTCAAGCAATCGTTAGAGTTTGTGGGCCAATGGTTTATCGCGAGCCGCGGATCGCGCCCCTTCGGATCAGCCAGGCGACGATGTCGCTCCGTCCCTCCTGTTCCGCGATGTCGAGCGGCGTTTGCCCGGACCAAGGCGCGGGCCAGTTCAGATCGGCGCCGTGCGCCAGCAGGTATTGAGCGGCTGCGAGCTGCCCGCCACGGCATGCGTTCCAGAACGGCCCTGAAAGCTCTTCGGGTTGCGGCGGCGGATCGGCTTCGACCCGCTGCCTGATGGCCGGCATCAGTCCCAGCGCCGCTTCGTGCCAGCGAAGCGTACGCGCGCCGCGCTCGACCAGACGCCGCGCCGCTGCCCATTGCCCGTAGCCGACGGCGCAGGACAAAGGCGAGCCGCCGTCGATCGACGAGCCCGCGCGCTCGATATCGGCTTCGGCATCGAGCAGCGCATCGATCAGCGCCACGTCGTCGTTGCTCGCCGCCCAATGTAATGGCGTCTCGCGGTGCCGCATCCCGACCGTCGGCGCATCAACGTCGGCGCCAGCCGCGGCGAGGGTGCGGACGACGTCGACAGCATTCGAATTGTGCCCCGGCCAATCGGCGAAAAGATGCAGCGGCGTTCGCCCGCCACCTTTAGCGTTCTCGACCACGCAATGGGCGAGCCCAGGATTGGCTGCGAGCAGCCGACGCAGCCGGTCGACCTCGCCTTGCTTGAGTGCCGCCGTGAGCTCGACGGCAAGCGGTTCGTCACTTCGGAGTGTGCGAGTACCCGTCATCGCCGACCAGTTTATAAGGGCGAAGGTGGTATCAAGGTCGAACCGGCAACGGCTCGGCGCTTATCGCGTCCTCACGACTGAATGGAGACACGGCTCATGGAAATGGGCGGATGGGGCTTCCTGGTCCAAAGCTGAGCAGCTATTCTGCGGCTTTAGCGATCCGTTGCAACCCGTCATCATCCTCGAGCGGCTCGTAGGGTTCGACGTAGTAATAGAAACGATCTGGTTCGGGGTTGAAATCCAAGATCCGAGCAACCTGTCGCGTCTGAGCTTCATCCAGAGGATATTCGCCGAGTCCGTCGTCCTTGGGACCGAAACCCGCAATGCGTTTAACTTGGTCGAGAACGCTTGACGGGATGGGTAGATTTCCTTTCATCCGCTCGGTAGTTTTGTCATATGTCACAATGCGATAGATCATCTCAGGGCTCCACAGAACGCGTCGGATCAGGCTCGCCTATCTGTCGGCCATCCCAAGGATCGAACTCGCCGAGATGCCTTCGGCCAGAGGAATCGTACACCTCAACAATATCATGCAGATAGTCACGCTCTATGATCCTGCCGTCGTCCGTCTTCCATCTGCTCCTGCGACCTCCGCCTGACCGCGGCGTCATCGCTCTTGACTTTTGCGCTCCAGGGAAGCCGGGAAGCGCATCGCCCCTTGGGAACGGTCGACGGACACGTGCCGTTCCGCCCACCGTTTCTTGGTTGTCGCTCACGATGGTTAACCAACGGTTGATTCCACATGAGGGTGCCATGCTCGGTAGCGTTTGGCTCGCATTTTAGCGACAAATCGACCTTACGAATAGACGGTCAAGAGACCGTCCGAACACGCGAATCCGGCGGCCGGAACCTATTTGATTTGCGTTGGTCCCATTTGCGCCGGAACACCGCTTTTTTCCGCAGTTTCCCTGTTTGGCAGGGAAGTCCGGAAAAGCCTGCGTGGTTTTTCGCGACGTATTAATCTGCGAGAGGCTCCCTTTTTGGGCAGGCCGGATAATGAGTGAACGGAAGGTAGAGCGGCGCTTGGCGGCGATCCTGGCGGCCGATGTCGTGGGCTACTCGCGGCTCGTGGGCGAGGACGAGGAGGGCACGCTCGAAAGGCTGAAGGTGCTGCGCCGCACAGTTGCCGATCCGAAGATCAAGGAGCACCGCGGCCGCGTCGTCAGAACGATGGGCGACGGCCTCTTGGTCGAGTTCGCGAGCGTCGTCGACGCGGTGCGCTGCGCGGTCGAGATCCAACGCGAGATGGCTCTGCGCAACGCCGATCTGCCGGCGGATCGGCGGATCGAGTTCCGCATCGGCATCAATCTCGGCGACATCATCAAGGACGGGAGGGAAATCTACGGCGATGGCGTCAATGTCGCCGCCCGCCTCGAAGCCTTGGCGACCCCGGGCGGCATCTGCGTCAGCCGCGTGGTGCGCGACCAGGTGCGCGACAAGCTCGGTTTTGCCTTCGACGACAGGGGCGAGCAGCAGGTCAAGAACATCGCGCGCCCGGTCCGCGTATTCGATGTGAATATGGCCGGAGAAACAATGACCCTGACCCCGGATTCGGCAGCGAGAGCGCCGCTGCCGCTGCCCGACAAGCCGTCGATCGCGGTTCTGCCGTTCCAGAATATGAGCGGCGACCCGGAGCAGGAATATTTCGCCGACGGCATGGTCGAGGAGATCATCACCGCGCTCAGCCGCATCCGCTGGCTGTTCGTCATCGCCCGCAATTCCAGCTTCACCTACAAGGGACGATCGGTCGGCGTGAAGCAGGTGGGGCGCGAGCTCGGTGTCCGCTACGTCCTCGAAGGCTCGGTGCGCAAGGGTGGGAACCGGGTGCGTATCACCGCACAGTTGATCGAGGCCGAGACCGGCGCCCATCTCTGGGCCGATCGTTTCGACGGCTCCCTGGAAGATGTCTTCGACCTCCAGGACAGGGTGGCGGTCAACGTCGCCGGGGTCATCGAGCCGGCATTGCAAGCCGCTGAAGTCGCGCCGCTCGGCCGCCCGTCCGACGCATGACCTCACTGCCTACGATCTCTATCTGCGCGCGCTTGCGACCTATTATCCAATAACCAAAGAGCGGCTTCTCAAGGCTCTGGAATTGCTCCATCAGGCGATAGCGATCGACCGGCACTGCGGTCCGGCGCTGTCCCTGGCGGCGATGTGCCAGATGCGGCTCGTCAGAGAGGGCTGGGCCGAAGAGCCGGAGACCGCCGGCGAAGCGGTCGATCTTGCCCGGCAGGCGCTCCAGGTGGCGGGGGACGACCCGGGCATCCTGGCCAACGCCGCCTTTGTTCTGGCCAATTTCGGCGAGGATATCGGCGCCATGATGGCGCTGGTCGACCGCGCCCTGGCGCTCACCCCGAGCTTCTCCCGCGGCTGGTTTTTGAGTGGTGTCCTGAGGCTGTGGGCCGGTCAGCACGATCTCGCGATCGAGCATGCCGAGACTGCGCTGCGGCTGAGCCCGCGCGAGCGAACGGGTACGCCGCTGAGCTTGATCGGCGAAGCTCATTTCTTCAAACGCGAGTTTGACGAAGCGGCGTCGAAGCTGCTCCTGTCAATTCAAGAAAATCCGGGCTATCCGCATTCATACCGCGTTCTCGCCGCGTGCTACGTCCATATGGGGCGGCTCGACGAAGCGCGCGCGATCATCGCGAGGCTGCGCAGCATTACGCCTCGACCTGGTGCCGAGTGCCGCACAGCTGCGGCGCCCCGCGGACCGCGAGCTGTTTCTGTCGGGCCTTCGCGTGGCGATTGGCGAAGCGGGATGATTTCGACCGGCCGCCCTGCCTCCTGGGCGAGCGCTTCGGCCACAGGCTTCTCGAACACCACCGCCTCCACGGCGCCAAACGCGACGCGTCCCGATTGCAGCATGGTCAGCCGGTCCCGCTCTGCGTCAGAAAGCGGTGAGCGATCGAGGCGTGCATCGCGATGCCGGCGGCCATGCAGTCCTCGTTCAACATCATGCGGTTGGAATGGCAGGGCGCGACATGATCATGCCCGCGATGGCTTTCGGGCATGACGCCGAGGAACATCATGCACCCGGGAACGCGCTGCAATACATAGGAGAAATCTTCCGCTCCCATGATCGGCGCCGGCCGGTCGATATAATTCTCCGGGCCGAGCAGCTCCGTGGCCACGCCTCGCGCGAAATCGACAAAGGTGGGATCGTTGACCGTCACCGGATAACCGCGTCTCACCGTGACGTCGGCTTCGCACAAGTGTGCGGCGGCGACATTGGCCGCGACGCGCCGAAGGCCTTCTTGCGCCCTCTCGCGTGCTCTCTCCGAGGTCGCGCGCAAGGTGCCGATCATCTCGGCCTTCTCGGGTATGACATTGTTTGTCGTGCCGGCAGTCACTTTGGCGCAAGTCAACACGACCGGGTCGAACACATCGATCCGGCGAGACACCATTGTCTGCAGCGCCAAGCCGATTTCGAAGGCGACCGGGATCGGATCGACCGCGTCTTGCGGCATCGAGGCGTGACCGCCGCGACCCTTCACCGTGATCGTCCAATAGTCGGCCGAAGCCATCATCGGGCCGGGCTTGCCGAGAATGGCGCCGGCCGGGACACCCGGCCAAATGTGCAACGCGAACGCCGCGTCCGGCTTGGGATCGGCGTCGATGAGCCCATCCGCGAGCATCAGACGGGCGCCGCCATGGCCCTCCTCGCCCGGCTGGAACATGAATTTGACCGTGCCGGCCAGCTCGTCGCGATGCCGGTGCAGCAGATGCACAGCCTGAACCAGCATCGCGGTATGCGCGTCATGCCCGCAGGCGTGCATGCGGCCGGGAATTTTGCTGGCAAAATCGAGCCCGGTCTCCTCCGGCATCGGCAATGCGTCCATGTCGCCCCGCAACAGGATCGTGCGGCCGGTCTGCGTCCCAGGCTTTCTGCCGGCCAGCGAAACCACAAGACCCGAGGTCGACGGTCCGCGGGCAATTTCCACATCGAGGCCCTGCAGCCCCTCGAGCACCGCCGCGGTGGTTAGCGGCAGATCGAGCCCCAGCTCCGGTTCGGCGTGAATACGCCGGCGCAGCGCGACGGCAGCCGGCAGCAACTCGCGCGCCTCGTCGAAGAAACGGTGCAATTCGGACATGGTCGCCTTTCTCCGCATCGGTGCTGCCGGCTCGAAAGGACCAGCTTACGTCAGAACGTGCAATATTGCGACCACCGCGGCTTGACCTATGCCGATTGGCAGGCCTGGTGGTACGACGCCAACTACGATCCAAAACTGCAGGGGGCGAGCCGATGTCCGACGACGAGCCATTCGCTCTCGAAGAGGCGACGATCGATCAGTTGCACAGGGCAATCAGGGCTGGCCGGACGACCTGCGTCGCGGTCGTTCAGCATTATATCGAGCGGGCGCGAGCCTATAACGGGGTGTGCAGCGTCCTCGTAACCGAGGATGGAGCTCCGGTCCCCGAGGTGGCTGGCGCGGTTCGGGCCGAGGCGCCGCTGCGCTTCCCAACCGAGACCATCAAGGCCTCGACGATTTTCCCCGATCTCGACAAGTACAAGGGTCCGCCGCTCGAATTCGGCCGCATGGAGCCGACTGCTTCCGATCCTTCAGTGCAGCAGCAATACGGAATGATCGCCGGCGTCCCGGAAGCCGGGCAGCTCAATGCGCTCGCCACACTCAACATCAGGGGCGAACGGTCGGTGACCTGCCGCGGCGAGTTCGACCGGCGCCCCTCCGAGGGACCGCCGCCGCCGGGCGCGCCGCCGATCTGCAAACACTTCCGCCAATGGCCCGACGCGCTCGAACGCGCCGCCGAGCTCGACGCCGCCTACGGGCGCAACCCCGATCTCGACAAGATGCCGATGTACGGCGTCGTCTTTTCGTTCAAGGACCCGTTCGATACGAAGGACATGCGCACGACCGCCGGGGGCGATGCGGCCTATGACATAGACTTTCCGGCGCGCGACCACATCCTCGTCGAACAATTGCGCAAGAAGGGCGCGATCATCTTCGCGAAGGCGGTCTGCACCGAATACAATGGCCGCGCCGGCGATCCGGGCGGCCGGCACAAGCCCGACAAGGTCTTGCCCTCGGTTCTGGGGTATCAACGCAGCGGCTGGGGCGGCAACCCGGCGAACCCGTACGACACGACGCGCGCCGCCTCATTGGGCTCGAGCTCCGGGTCGGGGGTCTCGGTCAGCGCCAATCTGGTGATGGTGAGCCTCGGCGAGGAGACCCGCGCCTCGACCCGCGGACCGGCCAATCACAATGCGGTCTCCTTGATCCTGCCGCACAAGGCGATGCTCGGCTTCAATGGCGGCGCAATCGGCGCCGATATTTATTGCGACCGCACCGGCATCCTCGCCCGCACGATCGGCGACGCCGCCAAGGTGCTCGATGCGCTGAAGGACCCCGAGGCAGGCTATTACGACCCGCGCGATCCCTACACGACGGTGCCGCGCTCCTCGGTCCTGGCGACGCCCCACGCCAGTCATGCCAAAGCACTGGGTTCGCTCAGTGGCATACGTATCGGGGTCATCCGCGAGTTGATGCTGGTCCGGCCCGGCGACAGGGCCGCCGAGCCGATCGCGACGGCCGCAGCCGCGGAAATCAAAGCGATCCTCTGGGAGAAGCTCGGCGCGACTCTGGTCGAGTCTTCCGATCCGCTGTGGGAGCGCGACCGCGATATCGACCAGATGAGCCCCGATTTCCGGCAGGGCTTGGCGAGGCTCTTGCCGGTTTTCATGCCCGACCTGCTGTTCCGGCTGGGTCCGGATGGGCATCCGCTCTTCAAAGAATTCGCGGCTGCCATCCGCCCGACCGAGTTCCTGGCCGGCAAGGTCTTCGGCACGGGCACAATGGCGCCCATCGACTATGGCGTCGAGCTGGCCGAAGGCCGGATCACGCCGCCCGCCAATCTCGACATCGCCACGATCCAGGAGCAGGAGCTGGCGATGTCTTTTCGCTTCCATGTCAACCAATACCTGTCGCGCCGCGCCGCCGATTGGCGGGCGTGCGGCTTTAGCGAGACGCTTGCAAATTTCGCCTCGCTCAATGCGCGTTCCAAATTCTGGGGCGACGACGGCAGCGCCGGCTTCAAGAACTGGGAAGAGGTCACCGACCCGCGCAATCCGCTGGGCGGGCGTCAGGGTGTCGCCGAGCGCATCATGCTGCGCGAATTGCTGCGCCGGCTCGACATGATGGTGCTGCTGGAGAACCGCCTGGATGCGCTGGTGCGCCTGCACACGCCGTTGCCGCCGGCCAAGATCGGCGGCGCCAACGATCCGTTGAGCGGGCGCAACAACCTGCGCCCCGAATCGTTCTACGGCCCCAACGCCGGCCTGACCGAAGTGCTGATCCCGGCAGGTTACGTGACGACCGTCTACGACCCGGTCTTCGCGCTCAGCCCCGACGGCACACGTTTTGTTTCAGTCCCCTCCGACACGCCGACCACCCTGCCGCCGCCCGGCCTCCCGTTCTCGCTCGTCTTCCGCGCCGAGCCCGGCAAGGAAGACGTCGTGTTGCGTATCGCCGCCGCCTACGAAGCCACCTCCAAGCGCCGCATCCCCCCACCCGCCTTCGGCCCACTGCCGGCGAAATCCCGCGAGGGACATTGAAGCGGCGGCGGTTGCCGGGGGCCGATCTCGCGATCATTGAAGAGCGGAAATTGACCCAATATCTTTTGGCAAGCAGCCATCCCGCCGGGCGCGCCAAGGCCGCTTTCTTCCAGCGATTCGGATTTAGCGCAGCACAGTGGCAGACTTTGCGCGACGCATTGCATGGGCACTTGCGATCTGCTCGAATTGTTGCGGTCAGCGAGATCCAATTTGGAAGAAAGTATACGCTGGAAGGACGGTTGACGGCGCCCGATGGTCGAAAGCCGCAGGTTCGAGCAATTTGGTTCGTAGCGACCGGCGAGGTGGCGCCGAGGTTGATTACGGCCTACGCTGTAGGCGGAGTAGAGCGATGATCAAGGAATTGGACCCTGTTGTTCTGACGCAGAGCCTGCCGGAACAGGGATTACAAGCGGGCGACGTTGGCTGGGTTGTGCTTATCCATGCGGGAGGCGCCGGTTACGAGATCGAATTTATAACCTTGGCGGGCGAAACGGTCTCGATCGTGACCGTGCCGGCTGAGGCGGTGCGTCCCGTGCGAGCGAGGGAAATCGCGCACGCGCGCATGGTGGCATGAACCGGCAGCCGCGCCCCACCGATCGACTCCGGCGAGTGCGCGATCGCACATCATCTCAGCCCGCAAAGCCGAACCCTAAGCGTGACGGAAATACCATGAGGAAAACCGAGAGGCATGACTGGCGTCGCTTCGACGCGCTGGCGGACGGGGAAGTGCATACGGCGGCCCTCAAAAGACCCGGACGCCCGACCGCTCACCGACGAAGCTCTCGCACGGATGAAACCTGTGCCCCGCGCTCGGTCGCTGCGCCGCGCGCTTGGCCTCACGCAGGAGGAATTTGCGGGGCGCTATCACATTCCCATCGGTACTTTGCGAGACTGGGAACAAGGCCGCGCGAAGCCTGACCACCCAGCGCGCGCATATCTCACTGTGATTGCGCACGACCCGAGCGTGTGCGCCACGCCTTAGAAGACCGTTCGAACGACCCTACAGCTTCTCCCGGCGCGAAGGTATCGCCGCAGCGGGAGGCACGGGGATGCTCGAAATGAGCGCGTCGAGGTAGCTCGGGTCGCGGTAATCCCACCAATGGAATTGAAGGAGATCGAGGCGGTCCACGCCCATTCGCGAGAGCGAGACCGCGATCGCATCCTCGACGACCCGCCTCGTCATCCGGCCGGGATGCGGAACCCATTTTGTGAACGCCTGGATTTCAGAAAGCCGCTCGACCCCGTAACGGGCGGCAAACTGGCGACGGAAGGTCCCGACGAAATCCTCCGCCGGGCCATAATGATCGGCGAGGTCCCAGGTGGTAAACCCGGCATCGTGATAAGAAAACATCTCTTCGATGGCGCGGCTCGGGTCGATCGGGCCGTGGGCACCCGAGACCTGCCACATTCCATTCAGGATGCGGCAGATGTCCAGGTCGGGGGTGAGTTGCAAGCGGCTCGACGCGGACAGTGTCATCTACGCCTCCGGTTCCTCACCCGATTACAGCACACGTGTTTTGCGGTTCGCTGGGGGTCATGTGGTCCTATTATAGCACAACTGTTCCGGGTGGCTCAAATCCACAACTCTTCATTTCTACAACACACCACGGACGCCGCGATTTTGTTTGAGACGCAGGGTGCTGCGCTTGTGGCGCCGTTCAAGCTAATTCGTGGCCAGCCCAGTGTGGCGTGAGGAAGAGATGATCAGTGCGGCGCCTCATGTTCCTGCCGGATCACCATTGATTGCTTTTATCGGAAATGAATGACCATAAAATTGCCAAATTACTACCGTATTCTGCGGCGAGATGGCGGCCCGCGACGGGACGCTTTGCCACAGAGGAGATGGGCATGGCTGTAAATTCGCTGCAGAAACAGCCAGCAAGGGGGCCGGGGCGGCCGTTCGAGAAGGGCAAGTCGGGTAATCCGGCGGGGCGCCCTCACGGCGCGCGCAATAAGGCAACGCTCGCCGCCGAAGCGCTCTTCGACAGCGAGGCCGAAGCACTGAGCCGGAAGGCGGTCGAGCTCGCTCTCGGCGGCAGCGAGGGAGCGCTGCGGATCTGTCTCGACCGCATCATAGCGCCGCGCCGGGAGCGGCCGATCCAGCTCGCCGTGCCGGCGATCCGCAGCGCCTCCGACATCGCGGCGGCGATGGGGACGATCGTCAAGGCGGCGGCGCAAGGCACCATTACGCCCGACGAGGCGTTTAAGCTGAGCCAGATGATCGACACCTTTGTCCGGGCGATCGAAACCAGCGACTTCGACAGGCGGCTGCAAATATTGGAAAATGCCGATGCTGAGAAGGCCGCAAACGCGGTCAGCTGGTATGGCCGCTGAGTGAAACTAGGGGGTGAACATGTCGAGATGCCGACCGTCGGGGCCCTGGAAAGCCGTCCGCTTCGGGTTCCTCTTGGCCGCCTGGCTGGTCTTTCCGTTATCCGAAGCGCCGGCAACGACGGGGGCGCCGACAGATGTGGTGCGGAATTTCTACGGCGTGCTGCTCGACGTAATGCAGCATGCTGCGCCCTTGGGACCGAAGGGCCGCTACCAGAAACTGGAGCCGGTCGTGCGCGGGACGTTCGATGTGCCGTTCATGGCGCGGCTATCGGTCGGCCCGACATGGAGGGGCTTGACGGCAGAGCAGAAGCGGCGCGCCGTACAAGCCTATAGCCGCTACATCGCCGCGATTTACGCCACCCGGTTCGACGACTATGCCGGCGAAAAACTCGAGGTGCTCGGACAACAGCAGATCAAGCACGGCACCTTGATCAAAACCCACATCATCAAGTCGAACGGTGAACCGGTCGCCATCAACTATGTCGTCCACGACAACGATAATGCCTGGCAAATTCGCGATATCTACCTCTCCGGCTCGATCAGCGAGCTGGCGACGCGAAGATCGGATTTTGCGAACATCCTGCGCACCAGCGGCATCGACGGTCTGATCAACTCGCTCAACAAAAAGGCCGACGATTTGCAGGTGTGACCGGGAAGTAAGTTTGTGGCCTAGCGCTATTGTTTGAATTCGCACGCGGGAGGGCTCGATGGCGGAACGGCGGCTCAAACATTTCGGATGGGGTCGTGAAGGCGAGGGTCTGACAGCCGAAGAGGAGGCTGCCGCTCTCGACCGCTGCCGCCGGCTGTTTGCCGTCGACCGGTTTGACGAGCGCAGCCCGCCCGCGCTGTCCGATATCGCTTTGCGGCCGCCGCGGATCGCGCCGCCGCCGGCCTTGGCGCCGCACTGCTCGAGCGAACCCTACGACCGGGTCGCCCACACCTATGGCAAGTCTTTTTCGGACTACGTCCGCGGGCTCGCCGGTCAGTACGACAACGCGCCCGATGTCGTCGCCTACCCGCGCAACGAAGCAGAGGTCATCGCTGTCGCGGATTGGGCGGCCGGCGCTCAGGCCGCTCTCTTCCCGTTCGGCGCCGGCAGCAGCGTCGTCGGCGGCGTCGAGCCGGCGATCGAAGGCACCGCATGCCGGGCGGCGATCTCGCTCGATCTGCGGCATCTGGACCGCGTCGTCGAAGTCGACCGCACCTCGCGCGCCGCGCGCATCGAGGCCGGCGTCTTCGGCCCCGCGCTCGAGGCGCAGCTCAAACCCCATGCCCTGACCCTGCGGCATTTTCCGCAGAGCTTCGAATATTCGACATTGGGGGGCTGGATCGCGACGCGGTCGGGCGGCCATTTCGCCACCCTCTACACACACATCGACGATCTCGTCGAAAATCTGCGCGTCGTCACTCCGCGCGGCCTTGTCGAGACGCGACGCCTTCCCGGCTCCGGCGCCGGCCCCAGCCCCGACCGGCTGTTCATCGGGTCGGAAGGCATTCTCGGCGTGATCACCGAGGCGTGGATGCGGCTCCAGGACCGGCCGCGCTTCCGCGCCGGCGGTGCGGTGCAATTCGCGGACTTCTTCTCGGCTGCCCGCGCCGTCAGAGCAATCGCCCAAGCCGGCCTCTACCCCGCGAACTGCCGCATCCTCGACCCGCAGGAGGCGCACAATACCGGAGCGGGAGACGGGAGGGCGGCGATCCTGGTATTGGCCTTCGAGTCGGGCGACCACCCGGTCGATGCGTGGATCGCCCGCGCTTTGGAATGCTGCGCCGATCATGGCGGCACGCCCGAGCACCCGGACAAGGCCGATGCGCATCGCGAAGGGGCGGCAGGAATGTGGCGGTACGCCTTTATCCGCATGCCCTATGCCCGCGAGCGCCTGGTGGGTCGGGCGATCATCGCGGACACTTTTGAGACCGCGATTACTTGGGAACGCTTCGAGGCCTTTCACGATGCAGTCAAGACCGCGACCGAGTCGGCGATCCGCGAGGCCACTGGGCGGCCTGGACAGGTAACCTGCCGGTTCACCCACGTCTACCCCGACGGACCGGCGCCGTATTTCTCCTTCCACGCCCTGGGGCGGCATGGCGAGCTGCTGTCGCAGTGGCACGCGATCAAAAGCGCCGCCAGCGGGGCGCTGATCGCCGCGGGCGGGACGATCACGCATCATCATGCGGTCGGCCGCGACCACCGCCCGTGGTATGACAAGCAGCGGCCGGAGCTTTTCGCGGCGGCCTTGCGCGCCGCCAAGCGCGCAGTCGACCCGCAGGGACTGCTCAATCCCGGCGTCCTCATCGACGTCTAGGACCGGGAGGCGCCCCGCTGGCCCAAGTATCCATCTCAACAAACCAACCCCGACGGTTTTACCGCACGTTGAATTAGCCGGGATACTCAGACAGTTGCAGAAACCGAAGCAGCGACAACGCCGGCGTGGCTCCTCGCATTCCCGGCGAGTTCCTTTCAATTCATCCGCCAGGGCGATCTATCGCGCGGTGTTGCGGAAAAGACGCGGCGCTATGGATGGAAATTGGCTGGGTTAGGGCCAAACTGTTGCGGAAATGCCGCATCATCCGCCCTTCTGCACAGATTTGGCGGCAAGCGGTCTCGTTGAGCCAAAAACCGTTTGCCAACCGATCGGTGGATGGCGAAGATCGGCCATCGGTGGCGCGACGACCATCGTCACACGCGTATTTAGTGGCCGGAGGTAAGGGATGAAAAGTCGCTATCTGCTAGGCGCTGGCGCAGCGCTTGCCGTGGCGTTCGGATGCGCCGAGGCGAATGCGCAACTTGCTTGGCTGGGGGGTCCCTATCCGGTGACCTACTATGTCGGACCGGAGGGCGGATGGACCAGCCTTTCGAACCAGAGGGACAGGATCACGACGACGCCGTTCAGGGTCGATACCGGAGTTGTTGTCCCTCCAAACGGTCCCTTCTTCAACAACTTTAGCGGCAGCGCCAGATATAACAGCGGCTTCAATGCTGGGGGCCGGTTGGGTATTCAGTATGGCCCGCTGCGCGTCGAAGAAGAGTACAGTTATCGGCACAATGGGCTGTCGAGTTTTGGCGCGTTTTTCGGTCCCAATAGCAATACGCTATTTAGCGGGAACCGAAATACCCACTCGATTATGACCAACTTCATCTACGACTTCACCATAGGCTGGCCGGTCACCCCGCATATCGGGTTCGGCATCGGCGCGGTGGACAACATAAACTCCGTCTCCCTCAACCCGGTCACTCTCGCGGGCCTGCCAAGGACTACGGTGAGCGGACCGGGAGGTGTCATTGGTGTGATCGGGGCAGGGACGCCGTTCCCGAACCCGACTATCGGCGGGACTTTCCTGAAGGGCAGCACCTGGACTTTCGGCTATCAGGCGATCGCCGGTTTCCGCTACGACATCAATCCGTTGCTCGCCTTTGACGTCGATTACCGCTACCTCGCGAGCACGGATCCGAGCTTCACCAACAAAGGGGTAGCCCCATTCCCGCCGTTCGGTTTGCCGTCGCGCACCGTAAGATATACGACGGGGTACAACACGCAGAACATCGTCGCCAGCCTGACGATGAAGTTCGGCGCGCCGCCGCCGGCTCCCCCGCCGCCGGCGCCTCCGGCCCCGCCGCCGCCGCCAACTCATCAGGTGTATCTGGTGTTCTTCGACTGGGATAAATACAATATCACTCCTGAGGGCCAGCAGATCATCCAGCTTGCTGCGAACCAGTATCACGCAGGAGGGCACGTGACGCTCCAGGTGACCGGCTACACCGATACATCAGGATCGGCCGGGTACAACCAGCGGCTCTCCGAACGGCGCGCCAACGCCGTCGCCGCAGCGCTCGAACGCCTCGGTGTACCACGCAGCGACATGGTGGTCGCCGGCCGCGGTCAAAACGATCTACGCGTTCCGACCCCGAACGGCGTACGCGAGCCGCAGAACCGCCGCGTCGAGATCGTCTTCCCGTAAAAGAAGCCTCAACCCTTGCAAGTTCCGGGGAGTCCCCATTGGGACCCCCGGCAACCCGCCGCGGATAACCGCGGCGGTTTTCTTTTGCAGACACCTTCGGCAGATCAATGGCCAGGCGTCGGCCCGAACTAAGAAGGTCACCGCGCCGCGAAGCGACGCAATGTTTTCGACCAGATCGCTGCGCCAACTGCAAACATTTACGGGCGTTTCTTCTATAATTCTTACCGCGTACCAACCAATATGTGATATTGTAAGTGTGCGGCCGGAGGGTCGCAACTATTGCGGCGGTAATGTTTGGCAGCACTCCTCAAGAGTGCGAGAAAAGCTGCGCGTCGTTATTTTGGCTTAGGAGTTCCCTGATGAAGGCGCTCATCTCAGCGTTTGCGTTGTTCACATTTGTTGCGGGTACCGCGTTGCCGGTGGAAAGCTATGCTCAGACCACCGGGACTGGACAGACAATGGCTCCCGACACCGCGACATCAACTGCATCGACGACTACGACCAAGAAGAAGAGATCCTCAAAGTCCCATCATGCCAAAAAGAAGTCGAAGAAGTCATCCACAGCTCAGACGAGCTGAGCCGGACAAGGTCTTCGCCATAGTGTAAGCCTACGCGGCTCTCTCGTTTACGAAGGCGTGGCGACACTGGGTCTCCGACGCTTCGCATTGCCGCCGTCGACGTTCACCCGGCAGGGTCGGCGCGACGGCGGCAAGCGGCTCGCGGGTTTGAGACTTGAAAGAGGGGAGGGGCTGCGGCTTGGGTTAAAGGCTTCGCGGCGCCGTGTTGACAGGGCACGCTTGGGCGTCACCGCCGCGCTTTTAACTCGACACAAGGTATTCGTTTCGCTTTTTCGGTTATTCGGCCAGTTGCTAGGCTACTGTTGCGCTTGCCAAGACGAGCTTCCCGCTGTATCATGGGAACCAACCGAGCGGAGTATGAGGCTGGAAACTGCGGCCTGAGGATCATAACGATGTGCTCTGTCGTTTATATCAGCCGAGCTGCAAAAACGGGTGGAATTCTTTGCTTTCGCGAGGGAGCTGCGAAATAGGGTTCCAAAGGATGGAGGATCTGTTGCTTAAACCTGCAGGAACTCTCCCGGTTGCAATCGGATGTTTAATGCGGCCGCCCGCCCCGACCTTCGCGCGAGAAGGACTCAGTCGCAGGGCCGCAGCCGTTGATGGCGGCATCGCGAATACCATCTGATGGTAGTGAAGAGGACCTCGACCTACGGCAGCCACACTAATCGCCTGACCATGTGCAACTGAGGACCGAGAGAGAGGATCGCAGACATGAAACATCATCTTTTGACTGGTGTGGCGGTGGTCGCCGCGCTCGCGTTTTCGGCGCCCGTTTGGGCGCAAAGTCCAGCCGGTGGCAACGCATTGGGCTTGCCGGGTCCGAACCCCGGCGGACCGGGTCTGACACCGTACAGCTCGGGCCCGAACCCCGGCGGAGCGGCGCTGTCGGGTCCGCGCACGGCGCCGTCGGCGGCAGTGGCTCCCTCGGCGATGCCGCCGTCTTCGATGTCCGATACCAGCTCGGCGATGCCGCCAAAGCACCGGGCCTCACGCCATGCTTCGCACGCCAAGATGGCCGGGCATCATCGCGGGAAGGGTACGCAAGTAAGCAGCAGTAGCGCCAACCAGCTGAACCAGGAAGAGCTGCAGCGGCTGCAGGCGGGGAACTTCTCGAACCCGTCGGCCCCTCCGCCCCCGGGCATGATGCCCCCTGGGCAGCCGGGCGGGGCGCGCACGACCCCGCACGGGACCATGCAATAACGCGTCGACCCGCTTGGCAGTTGCGCCGAGGTCTGACGGCATCGCAAGGGGAGTATAATCCCCTTGCTGCTGCCCCGCATCTCGCCTGTTAGCCGGCCGGGTTGGCGGCACTCGAACCTACAGCTTCAAAATGGCGTCTGTCAGGTGTTGGCGACGGGTTTACGCTGTCGAGCCACCCGCTCCATCTCCTCGAGCAAATCGTGTAGCGCTTGATCGGCAACATAGGCCATTTTGGCAAAGGCGCGTAGAAAGGTGTCGGTTCGCGGCAACTGGAAGAGCGTCTCGTCACCGTCTTTCCCTTTCGCCGCGCTGATCAATACTACATTGTCAAAGGGCTGGAGCATCAGTTCTTCGAGCGCCTTGCCGGGACCGGTCACGTATTCAACCACCCGACAACGCTCGGAGGTGCGCAACTCCTGCAGTATCGACATTCGGTAAGCTGCGCGCGTCGTCGCCGCCTCGATCAGGGCCCGCGCGAAGGGGCGCAGAAAAGTTTCGTCGAAGCCGAGAATCGCCGTCGGACGCTCATCGCTGACCAAAGAGCGCATCTCGAGAGCGGCCCAAAGCGAAGCGCGTCCGCCAAAATAATCGGCCGAAGCAAGATCGAGGTTGATCGAATCGATCGGCATCGGCGGCGAGATCGAGCGCGGCGACAGAAAGGCGAAACAAGCCGGCTCTCGCTTCAAGGAAATATTCGTTGTCGCTTCGAGGTTCCGATCGGTGATCGCGGGAGTGTCGGCCATGGCGAAACCTGGTTTGGGAAGGCGGTACTCGGATGAGGGTCTCGTCTCCTTGCGGGTCCACGCCCTAAGGAGAACTCCCGTCTCCGAGTAAAGTGGATAGGCCGTTTCAGCCGAGTTTGTCAAAGTGTAACAGAGGATGACCGAACTCTGCGGCCTTTGGCCGCGAGCCTCCCGCCTGGCATCGCTTAATCATGATCTTTTAACCGAAAGTCCAATTGCGGCCGAAGAATCGCCACGATGAGGCAGGGACTGTGACCCAAGTCTCATCGGGCTTCCCGCTCTATGGTTTCTTCCGCAGCGAGCCAGTCGCTTTCCGCCCGCTCGATCAACCGCATCAACTCGGCGCGGCGCTTCAGGGCAGCGGTAAGCGCAACCCCGTTATCCCGCGGACCTGGCGGTTTAGCCAAGACGCGATCGAGAGCCTCGCGTTCCTCGGTCAGCCGGGTGATTTTTTCTTCGGCCCGGCGCGCGGCTTGGCGTAGCGGCTCGAGCTCGCGCCGGCGCTGCGCGGCGAGGCGCCGGGCTGCCCGGCGGCTGCCGCATTGCGGCTCGCTCGAACGGGTCCCATTCGCCGATCTCGCGCCGTCCAACACCTGACGCTCGTAATCCTCGAGATCTCCCTCGAAGGGCCGGGCCGTCCCGCCTTCGACCAGCCAGAGGCGGTCGGCAACGAGTTCCAGTAGATGCCAGTCATGGCTCACCAGCACCACGGCCCCGGGGAAGTCGTTGATCGCATGGACCATCGCCTCGCGAGCCTCGATGTCGAGATGGTTGGTCGGCTCGTCGAGGATCAAAAGAGCCGGCGCATGATGCGTGACGAGGGCGAGGTTCAGCCTTGACTGCTCTCCGCCGGAGAGCTCGCTCACTGCAACAAACGCCTTCTCTTGGCCGAAGCCGAACCTTCCGAGCCGAGCCCGAATCACCTCCGGCAAATGGTCGGGCATCAGCCTGGCAAGATGATCGAAGGCCAATTCCTCGGGCCGCATCTCTTCGATCTGATGTTGGGCGAAAAAGCCGCAGGCAAGCTTTGGCGACCGGATCACGCGTCCCGCCATCGGCACCAAGCGCCCCGCAAGCAAACGCGCCAGCGTCGTCTTGCCGTTGCCGTTGGCGCCGAGCAGAGCGATCCGGTCATCGGGATCGAGCCGGAGATCGAGCCGCGACAGCACCGGCTTTCCCGGGACATAGCCGACCGCGGCCCCCTCCAGCGCAATCAGCGGCGGGTTCAGCTGCAGTGGATCAGGGAAGGCGATGCGCGCCGGCGTCTCCTCGGCCGGAAGAACGATCGGCTCCAGCCGCGCCAACGCCTTGAGCCGGCTCTGGGCTTGGCGCGCCTTTGACGCCTTGTAGCGAAAGCGGTCGACAAAAGCCTGCATCCGCTGCCGCTCGAAACTCTGCCGGCGCGCCAACGATTTGAGCCGCTGCGCCGCTTCGGTGCGGGCCTGCAGATACGCGTCGAAGCCGCCGGAGTAGACCGTCAGTTTTCCGTGTTGGAGATGCAGAGTTACCGTCGTCACGGCGTTGAGGAAGCGGCGATCGTGGCTGACCAGGATCAGGGTGCGGCGATAATTGCGCAGAAAGCGCTCGAGCCACAGCGCGGCCTCGAGATCGAGATGATTGGTCGGCTCGTCGAGCAGCAAGAGGTCGGGCTCGGCGAAGAGGATCGCCGCGAGCGCAACCCGCATCCGCCAGCCGCCCGACAGATCCGCGACGGGCCGGCGCTGCATCGCATCGTCGAGGCCGAGCCCGGCGAGGATGCGCGCGGCCCGGCTCGGCGCCGAATGGGCGTCGATCTCGACCAACCGGGTCTCGATCTCGGCAACCCGCAGCGGGTCTGCCCGAGCCTCCCGCTCGGCGAGCAGGCCGGCGCGCTCATGATCGGCGGCGAGCACCGATTCAAGGGCGCTCACCGCCCCGCCCGGCGCTTCCTGCGCCAGAAAACCGATCCGATACCCGCGTGGCAGCTCGATCGCCCCGCCGTCCGGCTGCAGCGCGCCGCGGATTAGGTCCAGCAAGGTCGATTTGCCGGCGCCGTTGCGCCCGACCAGCCCGACCTTGCTGCCCTCGGCGATCTGCGCGCTCGCCTGGTCGATGAGGGTCCGCCCGCCGATGCGGTATGTGACGGCCGAGAAGGTCAGCATTGGGACCTCTTAGCACAGCGCCGCGGCGTGCGGCGATGAGCGGAGCGGGCGCCATCCGCATCGGCATCTCCGGCTGGAATTATGGCGGCTGGCGCGGCACCTTTTATCCGCGCGGCTTGCGGCATGCCGATGAGTTGTCCTTCGCAAGCCGGCAAATCGACACGATCGAGATCAACGGCACGCATTATTCGCTGCAGCGCCCCGAATCCTTCACCCGGTGGCGCGACGAGACGCCGGAAGGGTTTGTCTTCGCTGTCAAGGGCAGCCGGTTCATCACCCACCTCAAACAGCTGAAAGAAATAGAGACGCCCCTCGCCAATTTCTTCGCCTCCGGCGTATTGCGCCTCGACGAGAAACTCGGCCCCTTCCTGTGGCAATTCTCGCCGCGCTTCAAATTTGACGCCGAGCGTCTCGACCATTTCCTCTCTATTTTGCCGCGCGACACCGAGGCGGCCGCCGCGCTCGCCCGCAGCCACGACCACCGGCTCGCCGGCCGCGGCTGGACGCGGACCGAACGCCGGCGGGAGCTGAGGCACGCGATCGAGATCCGCCACTCGAGTTATCTCGACCCCGCCTTTGTCGCGCTGCTGCGCCGGCATCGGATGGCGCTCGCCTTCGCCGAACTCGGTGGCCTGGCCCTATGCCGAGGATCTCACCGCCGACTTCGTCTATCTGCGCCTGCACGGCTCCGAGGAACTCTACGCGAGCGGCTATTCGGACGAGGCTCTGGATCATTGGGCAGCGCGGATCAAGTTGTGGGCCCGTGGCCTCGAACCCAACGATGCGCGGCTGATCGCCCCCGATACCAGGCCGCCCCGCCGCAATGCCCGCGACGTCTACGTGTATTTCGACAATGACGCCAAGGTCCGCGCCCCGGCCGACGCCCGTTCGCTGCGCGCGAAGTTGGCAGACCGCTCCTAACCCGTACCTCCTGTTTCTGCAGAAAAATAACAGGAGGCCGGCATTACGAGCGTCCCTCTGACCGCTCTCTCTTCGTCATTCCCGCGTAAGCGGGGACCCAGGGGGGCAAGGCGCGCGCGATCGCCCCCCCTGTTCAAGCCAAGGGCAGGCTCTGGACCCCCGCTTTCGCGAGGGTGACAAATGTCTTCGCGAATCGTCCATGCTCATACGTTACCATGCGAATCCGGCAATTTGATGGCCGTCCCTTTCGGGCCGGGCCGGTTGCAATTTGGCCCCGGTTGCGCGAGCCTCGAAAACCGAGCTTCGAGGAGGTTCCGCCCATGACCACCCGCCCGCCCGCCGAGATCGGCATGACCCTCGACGAGGTCGACACACCCGCCCTCATCGTCGATCTCGACGCGTTCGAGCGCAATCTGCGTCGCCTGCCGGACCGCATCGCCGGCACCGGCGTCAGGGCGCGGCCGCATGCCAAGACCCACAAATGCCCGGTCATCGCGTTGAAACAGGTCGCGCTCGGCGCCGTCGGCGTGTGCGTTCAGAAGGTCAGCGAGGCCGAGGCGATGGTCGAGGGCGGGGTCCCGGACGTGCTCGTCACGAACGAGGTGGTCGGACGCCAGAAATTGCGCCGCCTCGCGTCGCTCGCGCATATCGCCCGCGTCGGTGTGTGCGCCGACGATCCGAGCCAGATCCGCGCGCTCGATGAGGCGGCCGCCGAGGCCGGCGTCACCTTGCCGGTCTATGTCGAGGTCAACATGGGCGGCAACCGCTGCGGCGTCGAGCCGGGCGAGCCGGCGCTCGCCCTCGCTCGGCAGATCACGCAAGCCCCGCATTTAACCTTTGGCGGCTTGCAGGCCTATCACGGCTCGGCGCAGCATCTGCGCGGCTGGGAGGAGCGCCGCCAGGCGATCACCCAGGCCGCCGACAAGGCCGGGCGCACCCGCGACCTCCTGGCGCGCCACGGCATCGAGTGCCCGACCGTCACCGGGGCCGGCACTGGCACCTTCGAGTTCGAATCGGCGAGCGGCGTCTACACCGAATTGCAATGCGGCTCCTACATCTTCATGGATGCCGATTACGGCCGCAACCTCGACCGCGACGGCGCACCGACCAAGGCCTTCGAGCCGAGCCTCTTCGTGTGGGCGACGGTGATGAGCCGCCCGACCGACGACCGCGCGATCGTCGACGCCGGATTGAAGGCGCTCGCCTTCGAACTCGGGCCCGCCGCTCGTCTGCGACGAGCCCGCCGCCACCTACGAGCGCGCCTCCGACGAGCACGGCCGCCTCGGCATATCCGGCGCCACCAATCGCCTGCAAATCGGCGACAAGATCCGCCTCGTCCCCGGCCATTGCGACCCGACCGTCAACCTCTACGACTGGTACGTCGCCATCCGCGGGAGCCGGGTCGAGCAGCTCTGGCCGATAACGGCCCGAGGCGCGGTTTACTGATCGGAGCGCGGCCATTCCTTTGGCTTCCGACCTAGGAGCGGAACGATCGCCATGATGCAACTTGAGCAAATCGTACACAGGGATCCCGACATTTTGGGTGGGACGCCGGTCTTCCGCGGTACGCGAGTGCCGGCTCGTTCGCTATTCGACTACCTGGAAGGAGGGGACACCCTCGACGAGTTTTTGCGCCAATTCCCGTCAGTGCAACGGGAGCAGGCCATCGCTTTACTCGACCTTGCGCGCGAAACCCTCGCGGCCGATGCGCCTGCTGCTTGACGAGCACCTACCCATAGGCCTTTCTGCGGAACTCCATGGTCATGCGGTCGACACTGTTTCCGGTCGCGGCTGGACCGGGATCAAGAACGGCGAATTGCTGCGCCGAATGACCGGTCACTATGATGTACTAGTCACCATGGACCGCAGCATCGAGTTCCAACAGTGCATCTCGAGATTGCCTTTTGGCATCGTGCTCGTCCGTGCCCGATCCAACCGCATGCACGATCCGAGGCCACTCGTGCCCTCTATCCTCTCCGCTCTCGACGCGGTCGATCCTGGCCGCATTCGGCGAGTTGGCTCATGACCAAACGGCAGCGATGCGGTTTTCTCGCCGATCACCTCCCCCCTCGACCGCGACGGCGCCCCGACCAAGGCTTTCGAGCCGAGCCTCTTCGTGTGGGCGACGGTGATGAGCCGCCCAACCGACGACCGCGCCATCGTCGATGCCGGCTTGAAGGCGCTCGCCTTCGACTTCAGGCCCGCCGCTCGTCTGCGACGAGCCCGCCGCCACCTACGAGCGCGCCTCCGACAAGCACGGCCGCCTCGACATCTCCGGCGCCACCAATCGCCTGCAAATCGGCGACAAGATCCGCCTCGTCCCCGGCCACTGCGACCCGACCGTCAACCTCTACGACTGGTATGTCGCCATTCGCGCGGGCCGCGTCGAACAGCTTTGGCCGATCACCGCCAGGGGCGCGGTTTATTGACGCTCGTCGCTTGACGCAGTCGCGCGAAAGAGCATGGCAAGGCCAACAACGAAATGGCGCCTTCGTTTGGCGCATGACCCATCGGGATTAAAGTAATTCAAGTTGACGATCGATAGTCGTCAAATGACTCTCATCTTCTTCCTTGGTGGCGAGGTTCCACCGTGGCGGAAACGATAGAACCGGAAGGTCTCGATCGTTGCGCTTGTACGCCTGCTTAATACGATGCCGGTTTGCGATCCCCTGAATCTCCGGATGCGCGATCCGAGTATATTTAGATATCTCGCAGAACAAATTTTGGCAGTCGATCGGCTGCAACCGGCGTCCGAACAATCCGTTGAAGTCGAGGCCGCGGCGTGTGAACTCAATCTCCTGCCGCTTGGTAACCCACCGGATAATGTCTTCCGCGGAGTGCCCGTTTGTCGCGCTGAAACATTTGGAGATGCCATCGAGCGCGCCAGGCCCGGCGACCACGAAGTCCGCCTCGTCGAAATCGAGCAAAGTCGAATAATTGAGATCGATCGCATATTGGAAAGCGAGGAAACGGCCGAGTTCGGGATACCCCCGGATGCGCTCATATACCGCGCTCAGATTAGGTGCTTGTCGCAATCGGTCCGCCAGGCGATCGGCCATCATAAGAGCGATTAGCGCGAGATGATTGGAGTGCTTTCCTGCACGACCGAAAGGTGGAGCGGGCATGATATAGGCGCCCGAGTAAATACGCTGTCCGCTGGCTCGCAAGCGGCAGAGAGTGCGATCAACTGCCTCGAGGTCGACCGTCTGCCAAGACAATGGTCCATGGAAATACTCTAACGCCTCCCATGTCTCGATCTTGTTGAAGATCTTGAAGAGAATGGTGCGAAAGAAAATTTCTTGCGGATCCTGCGAGCGGTCACCCCGGTACTGGATCTCACGCATGAGGTACTGACTGACGCGGTCGGTAGCACGGTAAACGTTTGTGAACCGGTAAGCCCGCAATATCGGATCGGAGGTCCACGGACCGATCGGATCGCGGCGACGACGATACAATATGGTAAGGCGTTCGGCGGCGAATCGCCAGTAGGTTTCGTATGCAATTGTTGTGGCGATCACGCGGCACCACTTGCCGCAAAATCAACGGTTTTCATAGATCAGAAGTTCCCCCTCCAATAGTTTACGCATCCAAAAGGGCTTAAGGAAGCGGGACGCGGATCATCGGACTAGGAATAGCGGTCTAGAAGGGGCGACAAAATGGAAGAGACGGGGGGAGTCACGATAGCCGAATTTGAGGCGCAAGCTGCCACGACCGATCAAAATCCTGACGATTCGGACACGCCTCTGCTCGGTTTAGTGGGAGAGGTCGGGAGCCTCCTAAGCGCGTTCAAAAAAAGCGTCGCGATACAGATGCTTTCTTCGGCTATCACGAGGCAGTCGTCGAGGAGCTAGGTGACGTCTTATGGTACATGTCAAGGGTTGCACAGCACGGGGGGACATCGCTCGCCGAGGTTCTCGGTTATGTTACAGGCAACACCTCTGAGCTGCTGCATTTTGATGCTTTCACTACGTCTGACAGTGCTGATGAAAGCGCGTTGCTTCGTCTCGCCAGCGAAGCCGGTGATCTAGCCAAGCGGTTTGCCGAGGGCGCATATAAACAAAATGTAAATGCTCTTCGTGGGGATCTCGTCAAATTACTTCGACCTCTTTTGCAAGCCGCAAGCGCCGAGGCAGTTCGGCTCGAAGAAGCTGCCCTCTACAATATTCGCAAGACCGAGGATCGTTGGCCGACCGTCCGGGTGTTTCCAATACCGAACGACGAGGGTCTCCATATCGATGAGCAGTTGCCGCGCAAGATGCGCGTCCTGATCTACGAGCGTAAGGTGAACGACACCAAATTTGTGTTTCAGAAAATAGGTGGTGTGCTCGCGGGCGATCGGCTCACCGACAATCACTTACCTCCAGACGACTACCGCTTTCACGATGTCTTCCACTTCGCTCATGCCGCGGTGCTTGCATGGTCGCCAACAACCCGCGCTCTCCTAAAACTTAAACGCAAAAGCCAAAGGGAGCTGGACGAGAACCAGGACGGTGCGCACGCGATCCTGATCGAAGAAGGTCTCACCACGTGGATTTTTGAGACTGCTAAGCAGTACCGATTTTTCGCGAACACACCGAAGCTCGGCTTCGACTTGCTGAAGAATGTGAAGCGGTTCGTGCGTGGATATGAAGCGGAGGAGTTGCCGATGTGGCTATGGGAATTGGCAATCCTGCAGGGTTATGCAGTATTCCGCGAGCTTACAGAAAAAAGATTTGGTGCCGTCGTTACTGATATGGAGCAGCGGCGCATTTGGTTCGAACCGATGACGGATGACGAGCGGCGACTCTGCGGACGAGAAGCGTGCCGTTAATCGCGCGCATTGTTAATAGCGGTGTACGGCAGACAGAATTGAGTGGTCGCAGCCTCCCCCAATATCCTCTCGGGTCATGCCGCGTGTACCTTTGGCGACGCGCTCAGGATTTTCGCGCAATGCGCATGCAGCGCCTTAAGCTGCGCTTGGCTTGCGCCGGCAGTGTCGACTTCTGCGTGGGTTGACAGCACGGATAGTGGCCCGAGTTTGACCTTCACCTCCTCCGACACGAACGCCATTAGTCGACCGAGACCAATCAAGTTCCCGAGCAGCTTATGCGTATAAAAGTGATTTCGGTATACGGCGGACAGCAACAAGCGATTGTCGTCGTCTAATTTGAAGCTCATGAAGCTGAGGCATTGTCTTCCCATCGGTGATCCGGCGCGGTCTTTCGTCGGATTGTAAATTGGCAATTCATAGATATTTCGGAAGGTACGACCGGCAGTTAGATTTCGTTTCATCTCAGCAACGAGGTCTGCAAGCAGGTTGTCCGTGCCATCAGGACTTGGATACGCCATCATTCGCTCGAAATACCGGCCCCAATCGCGCGATCGCTTTATCCGTGGGAATATTTTTTTGATGTAGACGTCGTAGAATGCGGGCGACCCGTGCGCCTCGTAAGTCGCTTGTGGGAAGATTGTGTTTGCTACGGTCCGCACAGGATTATTTTCGCCGTGCTCGGCAAGAAAAGCATCGACTGCGTTCACGACCGCTAGATCCTGTTCGGACAAGGCCACTGGATTATCGATGTCGATCACGACATGGTGGCCCTCGTGCCCAGCTAGCCCATACACCGCCTGCGAGGCGGCCAGCCATGCGCTGCTGCAGCTAGGCTGCGAGACCCTGGGCAGGAACATTTACTTCCTCCGTCAATAGCGCTATGCCCGTAAGACGCGGCGCGACAAAAGGTTCGGGAAGCCATGCGTGGCCGTCCAGACCCCAACCGGCACCCCAGCTGTTGCGATCGGGATAGGGGGACGCCTCGCGGTGCCACCCCTCCCACACCACCGGGCATACGGGTCACGTACCACGGCGGTTCGACCGGGTTAAGCTTGAGCAGAGACATGCAGTCGGGGGAGACCGAGTGAGTCGAAGTAGCGGTTGCGCAGGGCTTGTTGGACCGCGGGGTGTCCTGACATGCGCCAGAACCCCGTCGGCGAACCGGCGGCGACCGCTGCATTGAACTTCGGTACGCCGCGACGGCGCAGTTCGTTGAAGCGGTTGTGCCCGTTCTGCCACTGCCGCCAAAGATAGGAACGTAGTCTTCGGCGAATCCACGCTTCCAGGTTGGTGAGCACACGCGGGGTCTGGCAGAAGCCGAAGTAGCCGCGCCATCCGATGAGGTATGGCGTGAGGTCTTCGATCAGCTGCTGTAGGCTGATCCCCCGTGTCCGGCGGGTCATGTCCCGGATCTGCGCCTTGAATTTGTCGAAGGCTTTTGGCGCGACGCGCCGCTCGCTCCCGTCATTCGAGATGCTGAACCCCAGGAACTTGCGCTCCTCCGGTCGCGCCACCGCGCTTTTCGCCTCGTTGACCTTCAGCCGCAGCTTCCTGGTCAGGAACCGGCTCACCGAGGCCATGACCCGTTCACCGGCGCGGCAGCTGCGAACATAGATATTGCAGTCGTCCGCATAGCGGCAAAAGCGGTGACCCCGTCGGGCCAGCTCCTTGTCGAGATCGTCGAGCACGAGATTGCTCAGGAGGGGCGAGAGCGGGCCGCCTTGCGGGGTCCCCTCGTCCACCGGGCTGACCAAGCCGTCTTCCATCACTCCGGACTTGAGAAACGCCCGGATGAGCTTGAGCACACGTTTATCGGTCACCCGCGCGGCGACGCGCGCCATCAAGCTGTCATGATTGACCCGGTCGAAAAATTTTTCGAGATCAATGTCAACCACGACACTGTAGCCCGCGGCAACGTATCGTTGCGCTTGGGCCACCGCCTGATGGGCGGAGCGTCCCGGTCGGAAGCCGTAACTGTGCTTGGAAAACGTCGGGTCCCATCGCTCCTGGAGAACCTGCAGCACGGCTTGTTGGATCAGTCTGTCGACGACGCAAGGCACGCCGAGCTTTCTGACCCCGCCGTCCGGCTTGGGGATTTCGACCCGCTTGACCGGCTGCGGCTGGTAGGTTCCCTCGAGCATTTGAGACCGGATGCTCGGCCAGTGCTCACGCAGGTGGTCCTTAGCGTCGTCGATGGTCATCCCATCCACGCCAGGACTACCCTTGTTCCTTCGAACGCGTTTCCACGCTCTTACGAGATTCCCTCGCTCACATACCTCCTCCATTAATTGTTCCGTCAAAGCCGGGCTTTCGGGTGCTAGCTTCGCCACGAATGGTTCGGCCCCTTGGTAACTGCTGACCGGGGTTTCACCCTGGACCACCAGCTCCAAAGCCAGTGAGTACTGAATCTTCTGCCGCATTCCATTCATGAGTTCCTAGTCCTACTTGCCACTCCCAATCGTTCGGGCCTTCGGCCATCGTTTCCGGCTCGGCCTATCTGTTGCTCCGCCTTTCGGCTTTGGAGTGCCTCACTAGCCTTGCCGACGGCTTGGCCTACTATGCCGTCTGCTGACTTCTGACCCGCGGTCAGACGGTCTCTCGGCCGTCTCAGTCGCCGCAAAGGCGACACGGGGCAGATCTCCCGGGGTAAGCTCAATCGCCTTCGGTGCACAACCGCCGGATCTACGCTTCGCGCCGTTGATGGATATGGACTTCGCGATACGTTGCCCGCTCGTCCGGCGCTTGCGCCTCGTATCCGGTTTTTGTCCATCGGCTCGCACCTTTGCTTCGCGCTTCCTTCAGACCCCGCCTCGCGGCGATAGCCCTTGCGCATCACTAACCCTTCACCTCCATCAGGTTGGGTAGAGGACTTTCACCTCCGAGCTATTGAGCATGCCCGGCACACAACGAGGACGGCGCGCGCGCCGTCCAGCATACCATAGCCCACCGCGATTACCGCGTGACGTCGCGCCGGGTCGGGCCATTCACCTACGGCCGCCCGGATGACCCCAAGCGCGTCGGGTACGTAGAACGCATCGGACAGCATCATTAGCATGACAGTCGGGCTATCTGCATCGAGACGAGCGATGATCTCGTCGACGCCGACGGGTCGCGACTCGCCATCTCGGCGGAACACGACCACCTTCTCGGGTGGTACATAGGAGTTGAGGTCGCTCGGCAGGCTAGCCAGATACGGCCAGTCGCTTTCAAGCGGCTGCCCATCCTCCTTCAACGTCGCTAGCATCTCGGGGAGGCGGGCGCCAGCCGTCGGAGGCCGCCCCGCCCGCCGCTGCGCGTGATAGAAAATAAACTCGCATGAGAGCGCAGTCCACGGCTCGCGCAGCGCAGCGTGCACATCGCTGATGGCGAAAGCAAGACAAGTTGGACGCGCGCCCTGGTCACGCGCTGGACCGAACCGAGGTCTGATATCACACAGAGTGTCGATCGTCATTCAGGCGGCCTCAAGCGCTTGGCGATGCTGCTGACGCTGGTCTCTGTACCAGCCCTGTTGCTCGGCTCCCGTCAGATTATATTGGACCGCGAAGGTCTGGAGCGAGTTGGCCGGTTGCCAAGGGCGGCATTCGGTGAGGCGCAATTCGCCGTCGCGGCGGTCGCGGGCTGCGACCGTGATTAGTCGCATTGTCGGGCCGCCGATGCTTTCCCCATCGAGGTTCTCTCGCCCGTCAGCGACAATCGCCAATGCCTCGCCGTCTATTGACTCGACCTGCCAGATATAGCCCGCGCCGCTATGCTCGGGGAGTTGGACCACGAACAGATCTTTCGGTCCCCCGTAAAGGCGCAAATCGGCGTCATGCTCCGTGACTAGCCACACATCAACGCCGCGGAAATTCGCTGGGGAATATCCGCGCAGAAGCTTCTCCTTGACCTTCTTTAGCTCGATGTTGGTCATCAACCGCGCCGTCGCACGGTCGAAGACGTCGTAGCGGTGCAGCGTCCAGACTGTTGCTCCGTAGCTGGTGCCTACCCTGAGTGCAAGCTGATAAACCAGGGCCGGATCGTGAAGATCGGTGTCTGTCCAGCCTTGCCGCTCGCAATGCCAATCGAGTAGCCAGCGCGGCAAGAGGAATGCCGCAGCGAAAGCCTCCGCTTCTACTTCCTGGAGGTTGTCGCCAGCGCGTGCCAGGAACGGTGCGCGTCGAAGGATGCTCTCGTCATCCAGGCTCGGCGTGTGGCCCAAATGGTGGTGCCCGAGCTCATGCGCCGCCGTGAAACGCTGCTGATTAAGCGGCCGTTTCGTCGTTACGAGGACGCCCGGGGTCGGCTCGCGATAATAGGCGCCGAGTAGCCCGTCGAGGCCGGTGAACATGAGAGGGACACGAAGCCGGGCGATCGTGTCGTAAACGTCGACGCGACCAACATCGCGCACGACCTTGGCCTGAATGCCAAGGTCGCGCTGAAGCCGCGTGGCTTCAAGTGTTGCCTTGCGGATCGCGCTGGCGTAATCGGCCATCATTGCTCCCCTGATGTTGCGCGTCCCTGAAGAAATTCGGCGAAGCGGCCGAGCTCCTCGCGATCCTTAACCGAGAGTTTGGCCGCTTGGCGCGCCAGAAGCGCCACATCGGCGGGTAGCGAGGCCGATGCTTCGTCCTCGCCCGTAAAATAGCCGACAGGATGGCGATAGAGTTCCGCGAGTCGCTTCAACTCAAGCGCCTCGACTTTCCGTTGGCCACTCTCGATATTCGTGATTGCGGTTCGCGGTACTTTGAGGAAGGTCGCGACCTCATCTTGGGAAAAACCCAAGTATTCTCTGGCCTGGCGCAGCTTCTCGCCGAGACGGTGTCGTTCGGCCTCGTTGTCGGGAAGGTTGGGCGTCGTCATGATTTCCCTCCTTTGTGGTACTTGCTCCACTTTGTCTCTATCCGGCTCACGACATGTTTCACGGCGGCTTCGATCGAACCGTATCCGCCCGCCTTGACTACGGACTCCGTCACTTTGAAGGGCAGAATGTCGTCGAGGTTCGAAAGCAGCTCGACAACGGTGAGCGAGTCGATTTCGATGGTAAGGAGAACTACTTCGTCATCGGCTATAAGGAGCGGCTGGCCTTTGCGCCGAAAGCGCGACCGTACTGCGCGCAGCAACTCTTCCTGCATCACCGCCGCAACGACGGTGGCCGGATAAGGTGGGATGGTCTGCGTGATCGGCGCGGTCGTGCTGGCCATGTCAGCTCCTGACGTTGACCATCATATAGCCACCTATGTCCGAAAATCAAACATTTATTGTCCGGTTTTATGTCTCCGGTGTGTGTAACCCTGGATTGATGGTTCGATGATCATTGGCGTCGGAACGGATTGCTGTGACATGGAGCGGATCGCGAGCGCTATCGAGCGGCGGGGCGACCGGTTCCTGGCTCGAGTGTTCACGGATGCTGAGCGGGCTGCAGCCGCGAAACGGCCCGAGCCGGCCGCCTATTTTGCCAGGCGCTTCGCGGCCAAAGAAGCCTGCGCCAAAGCGCTCGGATCGGGCATCACGGAACGAGTTGGCTGGCAAGACTTCGAGATATTGAATGGACCGAAGGGTCGACCGCTCTTGCGCCTGACGGGCGGCGCGCTGCGGCGGGCCCGCAGGCTCATCCCGAAGGGCCACGAATTTGCCTTACATTTGTCGCTGGCCGACGAGCCGCCGATGGCGCTTGCATTCGTCATTCTTGAAGCTAGGCCGAAGATATAGGCGGCATCGAATGCCCGACCGTCACCGAGGCCGGCACCTTCGAGTTTCGAATCGGCGAGCGGCGTCTATACCAAGTCAATGCGGCTCCTACGTCTTCATGGACGCCGATTGCGGCGCAATCTCGACCGCGACGGCGCCCGCCCCGACCGAGGCCTTCGAGCCGAGCCTCTTCGTCCGGGCGACGATGATGAGCCACCCGACCGACGACCGCGCACTTCAGCGGTGATCCCATCGGGATCTTGAGCCGGTTGCCAGTATACCGGCGCTGTCACGGGTGCGGTTCGTGCAGCTTGCGCCGAGACTTCTGGCTTGACGTCGATGTCGGCTTTGTGCTGGCGGGCTTACGCGAGGTCGTACGCCATTTGCAGCCGGAGCCACGTTTCCGCGGCGCCGCCGAATGCCTTGTCGAGACGGATCGCCATCTCCGCCGAAATGCCGCTCTTGCCGTTGACCAGATTGTTGAGGGTCTGCCGCGTCACGCCCAACGCCTCTGCGGCCTCGGTGATCGTCAGACCGAGCGGTTCTATGCGGTCGTGCCACACCGAAAGGCCCGGGTGCAGCAGGTTTTCCATTGTCGTCGTCATCCTTCCTGACTATCGGCTAAGACCCGTTTCGGAGCTTCCGCGCTTCGAACCCAGGCGCTTCCTGCAATCGCGGTAGCTCGTGTCTGGCGCGGGCCTCGTAGATGATCGAGGTCTCGATGCGGGTCACTCCCGGTCGGTTCGTGAAGCTGTCGAGGGCCAGATCCTTCAGGTGCTGCATGTCGCGGGCGACGACGTGCACGATGAAATCGTAGCGTCCGGTAATCAGGAACGCGGAGCGCACCTCGGGGATCTCGACGATTTCGGCCATGAAGCGGTCCACCGCGCCGCGGTCATGTTTCGCCAGCTCGATCAGGAACAGTGCCTCGAGCCCGATGCCCATCGCCTTCGGGTCTACTTCGGCGTGCGACCCGCGCAGCACCCCGTCGTCGCGCAGGCGCTTCAAGCGTTCATGGGCGCTCGACGGTGCCAAGCCGACCGCGGCGGCGATCTGTTTGTTCGAGAGGCCCGCATTATTCTGCAATAGGGTCAGAATGCCGAAATCTGTTCGGTCTAGGGACATGGTCCGGGCCCGTTCGTCGAATTCAATTTGCTGGCGCATATAGTAATCCGGCCATATATATCAAGTAAATAAAAACATCTCGAAATGATTATGGACAGTTAGCGACTCGCCGCTGCCTGCTCCACTGCAACCGCATTATGGAGGCAAATATGGTCGATCAGACGAAGCTACACCAGTTTATCGGTCAGATGCTGTCCGACCTCGGTGGCGCGTCGAGCGTCGCGATGGTTCGGATCGGCGATTCGCTCGGGCTTTACAAAGCTCTGCGTTCCCAAGGGCCAACGACGGCCGCGCAGCTCGCTGCTGCGGTCGGCGTCAGTGAGCGATACCTACGCGAGTGGCTCTCGCATCAGGCGGCCTCGAACTACCTCTCCTATGATCCCCTCACTGGGGAATTTGCGTTGCCCGACGAGCAGGCCATGGTCTTCGCGGAGCAAGACAGCCCGGTCTACATGCTGGGCGGCTTCGACCTGATGGCTGCGATGCTCGACAATCAGCCAAAGGTCGAGAAGGCCTTTCGGACCGGCGGCGGGGTCGAATGGGGCGAGCAGGGCGGCTGCATGTTCTGCGCGGTGGCCCGTTTCTTCCGGCCGGGCTACCACAACCACCTGATCGGTTCGTGGCTCCCCGCTCTCGATGGGGTGGTGGAAAAGCTGAACCGCGGCGCCAAGGTGGCCGATGTCGGATGCGGCCACGGCTGGTCCACCGTAATGATGGCCAAGGCGTTCCCGAACTCGCAATTCATCGGCTACGACTTCCATCCAGGCTCGATCGACGCGGCCCGCGCGCATGCAGCCGCACATGGCGTGGCCGAGAACGCGTGTTTCGAGGTGGGCACGGCAAAGGATTTTGCCGCGGCCGGGTTGGACCTCGTGACCTTCTTCGACTGTCTACACGACATGGGCGATCCGACCGGTGCCGCCGCCCATGTCCGCAACTCGCTGAAGCCGGATGGCTCGTGGATGATCGTCGAGCCGATCGCGGGCGATAGCCTCGAACAGAACCTGAACCCGGTCGGTCGGCTTTACTACGCCGCATCGACAATGGTCTGCATTCCGACCTCATTGTCGCAGGAAGTCGGCGCCGCCCTCGGCGCTCAGGCGGGCGAAGCAAAGTTGCGCGAGGTGATCAAGGCGGGCGGGTTCGCCACGGTGCGGCGCGCCGCGGAGACGCCCTTCAACATGATCCTGGAGGCGCGGCTCTAGACCCGGACGCGTCGACCAGAAGCTCGAGCTCCAGGGCTGGCGAGAACCTAGCCTCCAAATCCGCCTTCCTCACCCAACATAATTGGCATGCTCGGTCGAACCCATCGGCCGTTTGAGGAGGCGATCATGCTGAACCCGACGAGCCTTCTGGCTGATGCGTTGGGTCGGAACCTGGCCGAGACCTACCGCAGAATCTTCGGCGACCAGGAACCGCACATTGCGTCCGGTCTGGACGAAGCCGCCCGGCTCGTCATCGAGCGCATCGGCAGCAGCGATGCGCTCTACCACGACTGCCAGCACACGGCGCTCGTGACCCTTTGCGTGCAGGACATCTTGCGCGGGCGTCGCCTCGAGCGGGTGGTCACGCCCATCGATTGGGGCCACACGATTTTGGCGGCGCTGGCCCACGACATCGGATATGTGCGGGGCGTGTGCGCCGGCGACACGGCCGAGCATTTCGTGATCGATGCCGCCGGCAATACGGTTACGCCGCCGCGCGGCGCCTCCGACGCCTTCCTGACCCCCTATCACGTGGAACGGGGGAAGATCGTGGTCCGCGAGCGCTTCGCGCCCGTTCCCTACATCGATGAAGAGCGCATCGCCAGGGCCATCGAGCTCACGCGCTTCCCCGTGCCGGAGGACGAAGACCACGCCGCTACCGATACGGAAGCGGCGTTGGTGAGGGCCGGCGATCTAATTGGCCAATTGGGCGATCCGCTCTACCCGTGCAAGCTCAACGCGCTCTACTACGAATTCGCCGAAACCGGCGTTCACGAGAAGCTCGGCTATCGCAGTCCTGCCGACCTGGTCGACCACTATCCGCAATTCTATTGGAACAAGGTCGAGCGCTATATTGGCGAGGCGCTGCGTTACCTCGAGATGACGATGGAGGGTAAGCAATGGACCGCGACCCTCTACAGCCACATTTTCGCGATCGAGCATAATCGCCTGCGCATGGGCCCGCAGCCGGGGCCTTCGCCGTAGCGGGGGTAAACGGTGGAGCCAGCCGCGGTTTATTCGACGCCGAGCGTCGCGAGGCCGGAGGGTCGCATCATGCGATCGTGAGTGCCGAGGACTATCCCTTCATTGCCGCGCCTCGGTCACGTCCCACTGGCATTTCGCTCGAATTGACCAGATTGACCAATAGGGTAATGACGTATCAATGTGATTGCGATGCGGGAAGGGGAGGGCAGGCCCATGCGAAGGCAGATTGCATTGCTGGGGATCGTCGGGTTTTTCGGTTTGCTTGGTGCGGCGGTTGCGCAAACTCCGTCTTCGGTCCCCGGAGCGTCATTTGACGGTACCTATCGGTTTGTCTCTTCGGCGAGAGTCGATGATACTTACGTGACGAGGGGAGGGCAGATGGGCCAATGTCCGAACCGCAGAGCGGGGCCGCTCACCATTTTTGGGGGTCAGGCGCATTACACGACCGCCACAGGCAGCAAGCTCAAAGGAAGGGTCGGGCCGCAGGGCGAGTTGGCGATGCGATTGGTCGGGCCGCCCAGTAGCGGCGGCGGCTACCGGCCGTTCGAGATCAGCGTCGGCGGCAATGTCGACGGCGCCGGCACGGCACGGGCACGCCAGAAAAGCAATTCCTGCAGCTATGATTTCGTCTGGCAAAAATAGCAGAGTTCACCTCAGCGCGGCGCAGGGGCGAGCAGGTCGAAGAGGTCGTCGGGCGGCGCAAATTCCGCTCCGTTGAAGCCCATCGCGGCGAGGAATGCGTCCCGCACTTCCGGCGGCTGGCCGGTCTGAAAGATGTAGCCTTCGAGGCCGCGCCGGCTGAGCGGATCACTCAGCATCTCGGCGCGCGTCAGGCCATCGGTCAGCGGTCGGCGGTCGGCGACCGGCAGGCGGATCTCCCGGTTTCGCGCCGGGTCGCGGATCACCGCCTTGGGGTCTTCGCCCCGCGCGACTGCGTCGAGGTCGCGCAGAAAGCGGCGGCGGATCATGACGATGCCGCCGTCGCTCGGCCCGAGATACTCCCGGCTGCGGTCGGCGATGCGCCCTTGACCCACCCAGGTCACGAAATCCTGGTTCATCACGTGGCTGGTAATCCAGCGCCCGGTCTTTTCGTCGGCGATCGGCCCCTGCCAGGTCGGGATCCGGTTCTGCACATAGGGCTCGCGCTCTTTCGGCACGCGGCTGAAGGTCCAGTTGATGCTGAGCGTGTTCTCGTCGTCGATCGGCACGCGGTATTCGATGTGATTGCCGGTGAAGAGAGCATTCGGCCACAGGCAGACGCGGCCGATCGTCCACAGCTCGTCGTGCTCGCTGGTGTCGACGCGGATGCGTTTGTACTGGAAGCCGTACTCGAATTCGCTGAAATCGACCTTGACGTGGCGCGGCGCGTAAGGGCCCGTCCTGCCGTTCAGCCGCACGCTCCAGTTCGAATGGGTCCATTCGAAATGCACCGGGTCGATCGAGTTCTCCTGGCACTGGAACCAGTTGCACGGGATCTCGGCCTTGACGATCTGGCGGAAACCGTTCGGCCACGAGAAGAATTCCCAATCCGGCACCAAGGGCCGCGGCTCCGGCCCGAGATACGCCCAGATGAGGCCGCCCAATTCGGCCACCGGGTAGGCCTTGATACGGACCGCGTCCCTGAGACGCGCGTCGGGATGCGCCACATCCTCATAGGGTTGCGCGAGGCAGCGACCCGCCTCGTCATAGAGCCAGCCGTGGTAATTGCAGCGCAATCCGTGCGCCTCGACATAGCCATAGCTGAGATCGGCGCGGCGATGCCGGCAATGCCGGTCGACGAGGCCCCAGCGCCCGCCGAGATCCTTGTAAAGCACGATGTCTTCGCCCAACAGCCGCACCGGCTTGGTGCCCGGCCGGTCGAGCTCGCTGGCGCCGGCGATCGGCCACCAATAGCGGCGCAGCAGATCGCCCATCGGCGTCCCGGCGCCGGTCCGTGTGAGCTGCTCCCAGCGGCTGGGCGGCCCATTCGTCCGATCTGGCGTCCGGTCTTGCGTCACCGAAGATCTCCGCATCTCGTGGTAACGGAAACGGGGCGAGGGCCAAGACTATATTGCAGTGTAGCGCGGGGCAACGGCTGTTGCGTCAGCCGGGCGCCCGACCCGCTCTTGGTGGTTGGGCTACGGGGCCAACCACGTGCCCATCTTTTGAGCTTTGACATTCGCGCACTTGCTTTTGAGGCAAATCGCAAGACTGAACGACGGCGCCCCGGCAGCAATCGCACCATGGCATGCCGGTTCCCGCCCTGCGGCTGTCGGGTTGATCAAGCGAACATTGCGGCGGTGACCAATCTCTCGGTAATCTTGACGGATTGTGCGAGCGCTCAGCGGGCTCAGATTGCTTCGCTGCGCTCGCAATGACAGTCCGAGGGCGGCGGTTCGATCCGATCGAAACCTGCGCTAAATTCCGCGGCTCATGCCGCAATGCGCGGCGATCAGTCCTCTCCGACGGCGTGTGCAGCCTCCTCGGCTGAAACCACCGCTTCCACGTAATCCTGCCTGCTGAGTGCGTAGCAGACGCCGGCGACGATCAGATAGCCGAGCGCCACCGGCCCCGAATTGCCGATGCCCAGCGATGTGCCGTGGATGAAGCCGAAGAACGAGAGCACGGCGCCCGCGCCGGCGAACAGAGCGGCCCACTCGAATTTCCGGTCGATGATAAAGGCGGCAATGGCGCCCAGGATCAATCCGGCGAGCACCGCGCCGCCGCCGAGCAGAGCCATCCCGTGATAGACGACCCCGGCGGCGCCGAGCTTGGCCATGCCAACTTGCTCGGCTGAAGTGCCTGCCGCGCCGAGCGCTCCGTCGATCAAAGTCTGTGCCCAGGCGGCGATGTTCGGCAGGATCGCCAGCACGATCGCCGGGGCATGCCGTGACGGCGTCGCCTGAAATGCCTGCGCGCCGATGACCAGGCCGATATACAGCAGGATCGGTAGGATCGCTACCAACGGGATGACCGCGAGTAGCAGTGCTGTGAGCCCGAGGAAGCAGACGATGCCGATGACGACACCCGTCGCCAGCGAATACCCGATCCGCCCGCCGACTGCCTTCCATCCGGGGTGGCCGATATACACGGCCGGCGGAAATGGGCTGCCGAGCAATGCCCCAACAATCGCGCCCGTGCCGTCTGCCAGCAGAATCTGGCGCAGGCTGTAATCGTCGCCTGCGGCGGCCGCACTCTCGACGTTGTTCATGCCCTCGGTGAAATTGTAGATGCCGAGTGGTACGGCCGTAACCAACAGCGGGCCGATGTCGCCGATTGCCTTGGCGAAGTCGCTCGACGGATAGGGCAGCCGCAGACCAAACTGACTAAAGGCAGAGACGACTTCCGCGGGCTGCATCAAATCGTCGAGGTGAACCAGCTTGGCCAGCCACGCAAGCACCGTCCCCAACACCACCGCGGCAAGGCCGCCCGGAAGACCATAGGGTAGGCGTATGCCGGCCATCCAACTGACCAGGACAATGGTCAGCGACAGCATGAACAGCCAAGGGTCCTCCCAGCCGAGAAATGCGGGCCGCATCGAAATAAAGGCAATGGAAATGCCGGCAAGGGTGCCGAGCATTGCGGCACGGGGTGTGTATTTTCTCACTGTGGGCCCGACGAAGGCGCCCAAGAGTACAATGGCACCGATGACCAGGCACCATACCAATCCCGACTGCCACGCGAGCAACGGATCGTGCGTCTTCAAATAGATCGGCAACATGATCAGGAAGACGACGATGAACATATGGGGCACGCTCGGCCCGTACGGCATTGCCGTTACATCATTGCGCCCTTCGTTCTTGGCGAGCCGCCAAGCGAGGTAGGCATAGTACAGGTTGCCGAGCGGCAATGCGATGCCGAGAGCGGGGAGGATCCGACCGTAGACAATATCCGCCGGCAGGTTCACGACATGCAGGCAAAGTCCGGTCAGCACGATGACATTCAGAACGACATTGGTGAACAGACCGAAAAACCCGTTCCAATCGCCGGGGACCCACCAACGCGGCGCGTCGGACGACGTATTCATGGGCCTCTCCTCACGAGCCGCATGTCGGGAGCGCCGCGATGACCGCTTCGGATGAAGCAACCCAACCGAAGATGCCGCCCTGCGCCTTGATCATCCGCAGGCCCATCTCCTGAAATTCCGGGAAATACGAGCCGACGCAATCCTCCACGACCACACATTCGTACCCGCGGTCATTGGCCTCTCTGACCGTGGTATTGACGCAGACTTCGGTGGTCACGCCGCAGACAATGAGCTGGGTGATGCCGCGGTTCTTCAGCATCGCATCGAGATCGGTGGCGTGGAATGCGCCCTTGCCCGGCTTGTCGACGACCGGCTCGCCGGGCACCGGGTAGAGTTCCGGGATGATGTCGTGTCCCGGTTCGCCGCGCACCAAGATCCGGCCCATTGGGCCCGGGTCGCCAATACCGTTTGGGAGTCTGCCGCGAGCCTTCTTAGCCGGCGGCAGATCGGCGAGGTCGGGACGATGCCCTTCGCGGGTGTGGATGACGGTCAGCCCCGCCATTCGTGCCGCCTCAAGCAGGCGCCGGGTCGGCGCAATCGTCCGCCGCAGAAGCGACACGTCATTGCCGAGCGCTGCGCCGAACCCGCCGGGTTCGAGGAAATCCCTCTGCATATCGATGATGACAAGACCCGCATGGGCCGCCACCAAATCGAAGGGGTATGGCTCTGCCGCGACGATCGCCGTCATAACCCCTCTCAGTCCTCACGACGGCCGGCCGGTTGGTGCTGGGATCTAGACCCTTAACCGGCAGCAAATATTAGGCTATGACATTGAGCAAACCACGTGCCACGCGAAGAGTGCCTTTTTCTGGCGCCGGCCCTCTGGGCCGTTACTCCAGTGTCGTTAATTTAGGCGAATGCTAGAAAAACAGGCGCCAGTACGTCGCGCTGCGCCCCCGAGGCTCACCCGACGAGCCGGAGCAGGGCCGCCGAGTCAGCGACCGCACCAAACACCCCGCCCTGCATCTTGACCATTTTGATCGCGTGTTCATGGTTCGACCGGTCGGTCGCGCCGCAGCAGTCTTCCAGCAGCAGACATTCGAACCCGCGATCGTTCGCCTCGCGCATCGTGGTGTGAACGCACACGTCGGTGGTGATCCCGGTCAGAACGAGGTTGGCGATGCCGCGCAGCCGCAGCATCAATTCAAAATCGGTGGCGCAGAACGAGCCCTTGCCGGGCTTGTCGATGATCGGCTCGCCGGGCACGGGCGCCAGTTCGGGAATGATCTCCCAGCCGGGCTCGCCGCGCACCAGGATGCGGCCGCACGGGCCAGGGTCGCCGATGCCGGCGCCGATGCGCCGTGAGCGCCAGCGCTTGTTCTCCGGCAGATCGGCAAGGTCCGGCCGATGACCTTCGCGAGTGTGCATGACATGAAACCCGCCGCGCCGCATCGCGGACAGCACCGCCGCGATCGGCGTGATCGGCGCGCGGGTCAGCGACAGGTCGTACCCCATCCGGTCGACATAGCCGCCGATGCCACAAAAATCGATTTGCATATCGATTACGATGAGAGCCGTATTCTCGGGCTGCAGATCCCCATTGAAAGGCCAGGGATACGGGTCGGCCGCCACATACTGTTCGGCCATCACCCCATCCATTTGTTGACGCGCGATCCCGCCTGTTTCAAATGCTGTGCCAATGAGTATGGCGTCTAATTGATGGTTGAAGAGCCTTTGCAAATCGCGCGGCTGCGGACCGCCTTTCTCAGCGGCGAGCTTTCGGCAAGCGAGCTGATCGAGCGGGTGCAGATGCGCATCGCAAAATGGGACGATCCGGCCCTGTGGATTACCCGAACGTGCGATGCCGCGCTGAGGCAACGCGCAGCTGAACTCGACGTTGCGGCAGCCGCAGATCCCGATTTGATCGAGCGCCTGCCACTCTTCGGAATCCCATTTGCCGTCAAAGACAATATCGATGTCGCCGGCACGCCCACGACCGCTGCCTGTCCGGCCTTCGCCTATACCCCATCGGAAACCGCCCCGGTTGTGCGGCAACTGGTTTCTGCGGGCGCCGTGCTGGTCGGCAAAACCAACCTCGATCAGTTTGCCGCCGGATTGGTCGGCACCCGCTCGCCCTACGGCGTGCCCCGCAATCCCTTCAATGCGCTTTACATACCCGGCGGTTCGAGCTCCGGCTCGGCGGTGGCGGTGGCCGCCGGGCTCGTCAGCTTTACTCTCGGCACCGATACGGCCGGCTCGGGACGCGTTCCGGCAGCCTTTAACAACATCGTCGGGCTGAAGCCGACGCGAGGCGTGCTCAGCACCCGCGGCGTTGTCCCGGCTTGCAGGTCGCTCGACTGCGTCTCGGTGTTTGCGCTTTCGGCGCAGGACGCCGGCGCGGTGCTCGATGTTGCGGCGTGCTTCGATCTCCACGATCCTCTCGCCCGCAAGGCTTCGTCTGCAGAATTGCGGAGCTTTGGCCCGAAGCCCCGATTTGGCGTGCCACCGCCGGGCGATCTCGAGTTCTTTGGTGATCGCGAAGCCGGATTTCTCTTTGCGGCAGCGATAACCAAACTCGAGCAGGTCGGCGGAACCCGGGTGAAGGCAGATTTCGCGCCGTTTCGCGATGCCGGCCGACTCCTTTACGGTGGCCCTTGGTTGGCCGAGCGCCTGCACGCAACGCAAGCGCTTCTGGAAAATGATCCCGATGCAATTCTCCCGGTGACCCGTTCGATCATCGAGAAGGGCCGGCATTACAGCGCGCTAGACGCCTATCGCGCCCTATACGAGCTGGCGCGGCTGAAGCGTGAGACCGATCTCGCATTCAGATCGATCGACGTGCTGCTTCTGCCGACCACCGGCACGATCTACCAGAAAGCTGCGGTTGACGCCGACCCGTTCGGCCTCAACGCCAATCTCGGTCTTTATACGAATTTCGTGAACCTGCTCGATCTGACGGCGATTGCGGTTCCTGCGGGTTTTCGCAAGAACCGGCTCCCCTTCGGGGTTTCGTTGATCGCTCCCGCCTTTGCCGAGCGCGCGTTGCTCGATTTGACAGCACGCCTCCACGCATAATGCCGGTGTCGCGCTCGAGGAAGGCTTGCGCGCCGACGGGTCGATCTCTGCCCGTGCACCGGCGCCGCCATCTCGAGTTCGGAGCGGGCATGCGACGTGCACTGACGCACGGCCGATTATTTCGAGCTTGACAACATCACCCCGGTACAAGTCTGTGTCGCGTCGGGAACGGACACACCGGGATGGGGGAACCGCGGCTGTCCAGCGTGTCGTCGAGGCCTGACGCGACGAAACCAGGCGGAAGTGGTAGAGCCGGTCATCGGGGGCCGAAGCACAATCCGCCACGCCGTCGATTGCCCACCCTTGCGGTGCATGCACCGCAGCCGATTCCACCAAGCGCCGCACCCGTGGCGCCTCAGCTTTAGTCTCCAATCTCCACCAGCTTGACGGACGTGATCTTTTTGTTGCGTTAGATTTGATCGCCGGGGAGTTTCGATCCGACCCCTACGTAAAACCGCAGGGTGCTATCATGTCCAACCCTTAAGAAGCGAACGAATTACCAAGGAGCTCCAGACTGCATGGCTACGGAGAGTAACAACGTGGAAGAAACTTTCCCCGTCGCCCTGGTCGGGTTGGCGTGTCGGTTGCCGGGTGCTGCTGACCTGGAAGAATTCTGGTCGCTTGCTCAAAGCGGGGAGGGATTCTGTCGGCGAGATACCCGACGACCGCTGGGATGTCGACGCGTACTTCCATCCCGACCCGGCCAAGCCCGGCAAGATGTATACGCGCGCGGGCGGGTTCATCGCGGACATAGACAAGTTCGATGCCGGGTTCTTCGGGATTTCTCCGCGCGAAGCTCGGCGAATCGACCCGCAGCAACGTCTACTTTTGGAGCTGACCTGGGAAGCGCTAGAGAGCGGGGGCATCGTTCCTGAGCGACTCGCCGGATCGCAGACCGGTGTTTTTGTCGGCATCTCGCTGTCCGATTACGCCGCGATGCAGCGCGACGAACCGAACCAGGTCGACCCCTACGTGATGTCCGGCAGCGCGATCAGCAACGCGGCGAATCGAATATCGTATGTTTTCGACTTGCACGGTCCGAGCTTCGCTGTCGACACCGCCTGCTCATCGTCGCTGGTCGCGGTGCACGAAGCCTGTGTCAGCTTGTGGCGGGGCGAATCGAGCCTGGCGATCGCGGCCGGGGTCAATGCGCTGCTGTCGCCGTCGGCGGGCATCGGTTTTTCAAAGGCCCGCATGCTGTCGCCAACCGGGCGATGCCGCCCCTTTGACGCGGCTGGAGATGGTTATGTTCGGTCGGAAGGCGGAGCGGTCGTCATTCTAAAGCCGCTCGCTCAGGCGATCGCCGAGGATAATCCGGTACACGCGGTCCTCGTCGGTTCGGGCGTCAATTCTGATGGCCGCACCAAAGGGTTGGCGATGCCGAACCAAGCGGCGCAAGAGGCATTGCTGCGGCAAGTGTATCGCGACGCCGGGATCGACCCGGGCGAGATCACTTATATCGAGGCGCACGGGACCGGCACGAGCGTCGGCGACCCGATCGAATGTGCTGCGTTGGGAAATGTGCTCGGCGTTTCGCGGGCGCCCGGCGATCGCTGCCGCATCGGTTCCGTCAAGAGCAATATCGGCCATCTCGAATCTGCCTCGGGGCTTGCCGGGCTCCTCAAGGTCGTTCTGGCGCTTCGTCACCGTGCGATCCCGCGCACGCTGCATTTCACCAACCCCAACCCGCAGATCCCGTTCGAGGAACTCAATCTCTCCGTCGTTGCCGAATACACGGAACTGCCCACGGGCCGCTTGACGATGGGCGTCAATTCGTTCGGGTTCGGGGGTACCAACGCCCATGTCGTTATTCGGAACCCGGAGCCCGTTGCTTCCACACCGGTGCGCCGGGGTGCGGCGACAGACGACCGAGAGATCCGGCCGTTGCTGATCTCGGCGCATGATGCGGAGGCCCTCAGGAGCTTGGCGCTGCGCTACGTCGAACTGCTGCGATCGCCGACGGCGCCTCCCTTACGGGCTTTGTGTCGCAGCGCCGCCACCCGGCGGACCCATCACCAGCATCGGCTCGCCGCCTTCGGCCGCAGCCACGAGGAATTCGCTGCCCGGCTCGAGGCATATGCCGCCGGCGATTCGCCCCCGCTACTCGCCCACGGGCATGCTCGCGCCACGCCGGCTCGGTTGGCGCTGGTGTTTTCGGGAAACGGCGCGCAATGGCGCGGGATGGGGCGGGACTTGCTCGCCGATCCGTTCATCGCTGGGTGTATCGAACGGGTCGATGCCGCGCTCCGCCCACTCGTCGGATGGTCGGTAACGAACATCCTGCAATCGGCGGAACCGGCAAACCTCTTCGATAGAACCGAGATCGCGCAACCGGCGCTCTTTGCGGTGCAGGTAGCGACGCTCGAATGGTTGGCGGCGCACGGGATCGAAGCCCATGCCGTGCTCGGCCACAGTGTCGGAGAAGTGTCGGCGGCTTACGCGGCGGGTATTCTGTCGCTCGCCGAAGCTTGCCGGGTCATCGCCGAGCGCAGCAGGGCGCAAGGGCGCACCGCCGGGACCGGTCGGATGGCCGCCGTCGGGCTGTCGCCCGAGAATGCCGCTTTGGCCATCGGCCCTTACGGCGATCGGTTGACGATTTCCGCGGTCAACAGCCCCAACTCGGTGACTATTGCCGGTGACGCCGCTGCGATCGGCGCGCTCGGTGCGGAACTCGAGCCGAACCAGATCTTCTTTCGTCCCCTCGACCTCGATTATGCCTTCCACAGTCGCTGCATGGACCCGATCCGCGACCAGCTGCTGGACCGGCTCGACGGCTTGGCGCCGCGAGACGGCCGGCTGCGCTTTGTCTCTACGGTTACCGGCACGACGATCGAGGGGCGCCAGCTCGACGCGGCGTATTGGTGGGACAATATCCGCAAACCTGTTCAGTTTGCGCCCGCGATCGCGTCACTGGAGGCGGAGGGCTTCAATGTCTATCTCGAAATCGGCCCGCATCCCATACTCGACAGGTATCTCCGCGAATGCCTGAAGGCTGCCGGCGGAGAGGGGATTTCGGTACCTACCCTGCGACGTCACGAGCGCGAGTGCGATGCGCTGTGGATGGCGCTCGGGCGCTGCTATGCCGCCGGTGTCGCGATTGACTACCATGCCCTCCGCCCTGACGGGTGTGGGTTCGTGCCGCTTCCTGCCTACCCGTGGCAGCGCGAGCGCTACTGGTTTTCCGAGGACGAGAATGAGGTCGGAGCATCACTTAGCACGCGCAAACACCCGCTATTGGGGAAGCGCCTGGCTACCGCCGACGGTACCTGGAAGAACCGTCTGGATCCGGCCCTGCTCTCGTGGCTCACCGATCACGTCGTTCAAGACAGCATGGTCTTGCCGGGAACAGCTTATATCGAAATGGCGATCTCGGCGGTTTTATCGAACCACGCTTGTAACGGCGTTGAGATCGAGGGCTTCGAGATCAGGCGCCCGGTTTTGATTGGCGCCGGCGCGATGCCCTTGGTCGAGGTGGGTCTGTCGATCGAGGACGGCGCGTTTCGTTTGCGAAGCGGCGACACGTCGGAAACCACGCTGCCCCCTGTCGCGGTCGCCCGTGCGGTGCCCCTGCCGAGCGGCCCATCGGGGCGGACCACCTCCGTCGAGGCGATCCAGGGGCGAATGGGCAAGTGGGTCGATGGCGCTGATCTCTACCGTCGCTTCGCTGCTCATGGTCTGATCTACGGACCTGCCTTCCAGGGCGTCGCGGAGGTCTGGGCCGGCGAGAATGAGGCGCTCGGACGCATCGTCGCGCCCGCGGCGATAGTGACCGAACTCCGCGAGTATCGCATTCACCCGGCCCTGCTCGACGCCTGCCTCCAGGTGACCCTTGCGACCATTCCCGATCAGCTGGATGAGGAGGCCCGGGTCGTCTTTGTCCCGAGCAAGGCGGAGCGGATCCGTTTCTACGGCCGCGGCGAACGGATCGCCTGGTGCCATATGACCCTGGTTCAGTCCGCGGCTCGCTCGATTGTCGGCCATTATTTGGTGCTTGGCGCCAATGGGGAAACGATCGCCGAGATCGACGGCCTGCGCCTGCGTCGTGTCGATCTGGGTGCTCCGAGTGAAATCCCAGCCTATCAGTGGCGCTATCAATTGCGGCCTTCGGCGCTGTATGCCGATGGTGCCGCAGACTTGCCCCGACCGGCGACGCTAGCGGTGCCTTTTGCGGCAATAAGCGGTGAGCGCGAGCGCGATAAAGAGACCCGCGCATTCCTCGATCGCGTTGCTGCGGCCTGTGCTGCAGAGGCGTTGACGAGCGCTTTTGGCCGCCGTCGGTTCGTTGTTTCGAAGCTTATCGCTGAGCAGCGTATCGCATCCCAACAAGAGCATTACCTCGGTAAGGTTCTTGCGTTCGCCCGTCGGGCGGGGATCGCGGAGTGCGACCACACCGAGTGGCGCCTCGCCGAGATTAGTTCTGCCGCGCCGGCGGAATGCCTCTGGCGCGAGGCGGTTGCCCGCCATCCCTCTTACCTCGCGAGCTTGCAGCTGATCGCGCGATACGGTGCGGCGCTTCCCGGGATCGTGCGGTCAAAGATCGATCCGGTCGATTTGGTTTCTGTCGAGCGGGGCTTCGACGCGGTCGAGCAGTTCTACGATTCCGACCCGCTCTTCCGCAGGCCGAACGATATCGCGGCCGGGGTGGTGCGGCGACTGTACCAGATGATCCCGCGCACCCGCCCGCTGAGTATTCTCGAGGTCGGGGGTGGGACGGGTGGGCTCACGGCGGCGTTGCTCGCGGCCGTACCTTCCGATCGCATCGAGTACGTCTTCACCGATCCGAGCGAGGCGGCGGTCGCGCGGGCAGAGGCCCGTTTCGCAGGCCTGTCTAGTGTTCGTTGTGCGGTGCTCGATCTCGGCGCGGATATTACCGAGCAAGGTTTCAACGACGAGCAACACGATCTGATTGTCGCCGGGATGGGGCCCGCCGCGTGGCCGGATCTTGACCGGGATCTCGCCGCCATTCGCATGTTGCTCAAACCAGGCGGGCTTCTCCTGCTGATGGTCCCGAAAGAGGGCGGTTTTCAGGATCTCGTCTTCGGGATGCCCTCCGATCACCCAGGCGAGAGTGATTGGGAGAGGGCCGTCCTCGACGCCTGCTTTGAGGAGGTGGTCTCTCTCGGCGCTGACGACCCGATCGCTGCCCGGGCTGTGCTGATTGCACGCAAGCCAACGCCGGCAACGCGCTTGTCGATGCGACGCGAGATCGATCCGGCGACCTGGCTGTTGCTCGCGGATGACATTGCCTCCGATCCCACGGCCACGGTGATCCGCGCGCTCGATCAAATGGGGCAGCGCGTTGTGATCGCTCAGGCCGGTCGTTCCTTCGATTGTCTCGGCCTCGACCGGTTCGATGTTCCGTCTGGGGACTCGGACGCCTATGCGCGGCTTTTCCGCATCCTCGCAGCAGACAGCATCAGCCCGCTTCATATTCTGCACCTGCGGGGAACTGCCGAGGCAGCGCCGTCAGACCCGCTGGCGGCACAGCGGCACGGCAGTTTCGACCTGCTGGTCGCGGTGCAGGCGATGATCGCAGCGGGGCTGGCGGCGTCCGCGCGGCTGACAGTCGTCACGTCGGGCGCGATGCCGACGCCGGACCGGTCGGACGGATGCGTACGCCCTTGGCAAGCTCCGCTTTGGGGCCTCACTCGCACGATCATCAACGAGCGGGCCGATATCTCTTGCCGGCTGATCGATCTCGATTCCGACGGGAGCGCGGCCGCGGCGGGTGAGGCGCTGGTCGAAGAGTTGCTCCACCGCGACGACGAGGATGAAGTCGTGTTGCGCGGTCGGGCGCGCTATCTGCCGCGACTGACGCGGGGAATGGCGGAGCCCGCCGCGCGTGAGGAGGACGACGAAACCGGGTTCAGATTGACCTTTGCGCAAGGCGAAGCGCAGGAGGGCGTTGTCCTGCAAGGGATCGTGATTCCGCGGCCCGTCGCCGGAGAGGTCACAGCGCGAGTGCGGGCAGCGGGCCTCAACTTCCGGGACGTCCTGCAGCGCATCGGGCTGCTGCCGGAGGAAGCGTTTGAGGGTGGGTTCGCGGGTGCGACGCTCGGCATGGAGTTTGCGGGCGAAGTCATTGCGGTTGGTGACGGCGTCGACAACCTTCGCCCTGGAGACGCAGTGTTCGGCATCGCCCGTGATGCGTTCTCGTCCCATCTCGCCGCGCCCGCGAACGGCCTGTTCAAAAAACCGGCATCGACGAGCTTCGAGGAGGCTGCGACGCTCCCGGTCGCCGCCTTGACGGTCTATTACTCGCTGCACCACCTCGCCCGATTGCAGAAGGGCGAGCGGATCCTAATTCACGGGGCCGCCGGCGGCGTCGGCTTGGCCGCCGTCCAATATGCCCTGTGGGTTGGCGCCGAAATTTTCGCTTCCGCCGGCTCGGTCGAGAAACGCGAGTTTCTCCGCCGGATTGGAGCGCACCACATCGTCGATTCTCGCTCGCTCGCCTTCGCCGACGACATTCGCGAAATTACCCGCGGCGAGGGTATCGACGTGGTGTTGAATTCGGTGGCAGGGGATGCCATCCACAAAGGCCTTTCGATCCTCAGGCCCTACGGACGCTTCGTGGAGCTCGGCAAGCGCGACTTCTACGCCAATAGCAAACTCGGGCTGCAGCCTTTCTGCAACAACATCCAGTTTTTCGGGGTCGATCTCGATCGGCTGTTGGTCGAGCGCCCGGCTCTCTCAAAACAGCTTTTCGCCGAGCTTGCGCCGCTCCTCGATCAACGGGTTTTTGTGCCGCTGCCGCACCGGGTCTTTCCGGTCGCCCGAGCCGTGGAGGCGTTCCGCTGCATGCAGCACTCGCGCCATATTGGCAAGATCGTTCTGGCGATGGACAGGGTCGATCCTTCTGCGATAGCCCCGCGCCGACCCGAAACCGGGCTGCAACTGTCACCGACAGCCAGCTACCTCGTCACCGGCGGGCGGGGCGGGTTCGGCCTTGCAACCGCTGAGTGGCTTGTCCGGAAGGGTGCCCGTCATCTCGCGGTCGTCGGGCGCAGCGAGACCACCCCACCCGATGCAGCCGCAGCGCTCGATCGCTTGCGGCAAGACGGCGCCGCGGTTCACGAATTTGCCGTCGATGTTGCTGATGCGAACCAGGTTGCCGACCTCCTGCATCACATGCAGCGCGAAATGCCGCCACTGCGCGGCATCATGCACTGCGCGGCGGTGATCCAGGATTCGAGCCTGGTCAATATGACGGAAGCGGAGTTCCACGACGTCCTGCGACCCAAAATCGCCGGGGCTTGGAACCTGCATCGCCATACGCTCGACGGGAAGCTGGATTTCTTCGTCATGTACTCGTCGGCGACGACCCTGTTCGGCAACGAGGGACAGGCCAACTACGTCGCAGCCAATTTGTATCTGGAAGCTCTGGCCGACTATCGGCGTGGGCTCGGCCTGCCGGCCTTGGCGGTTGCCTGGGGGGCGGTCGGCGATGTAGGGCATTTGGCGCGTAACACTGTCGTGGCCCGGATGCTTGCTGAGCGGCTCGGCGTAAAGCAGCTTACACCGGCGCGTGCGCTCGACCGGTTGGAGCAGGCGATCCGCTCCGGGGCGCCACAAGTTGCGCTGGCCGAGATGAGCTGGTCGCGCCTCGCGGTTCTGCCGGGAGTGGCGAAAGCTCCGAAATTCTCCTTGGTGCGAGAGTTCTTGAACGACCTGACGGGTGAGGGCGCCGGCGGAAACATCGAGGAGTTCCGGGCGCACATTGCGGGGCTCCCGCACGGTGAGGCAATTTCTATCGCCGAGCAGCTCCTGATCAAGCACGTCGCCGGCATCGTCGAGATGGCCCCGGCGAAGTTGACGGCCGACAGGTCGCTGCTGGATCTGGGCATGGATTCGTTGATGCTGGTAGAGCTGCAGCTGGGTTTGGAGAAGCAGTTCGGGATCGTCATCCCGACGCTGGAGCTGATGGACGCGACGACTGTGGCGAAGCTCGCGCAGCGCATCATCGATCACTCGGGAATCGGGCTGGCAATCGACACAACCCCAACGGCGGCCCGTCCCGTCACCGATCGGGACCAACTCCAACCATCGGCCGAGCCTGAGTTCGTCGCTGCACTGGGGCGGCTCTTGGAAGATGATCTCGATCGAGCAAAGGAACGCGCCCTTTGACCAAAGCTGCAACGGCACTGCTCAAGTACTCTTCCTCCGACCAAAAGCGCGAGTTGGCGAATCGCATGATGCGCCAGCGTGTCGCCCGTGCGCCTCTCGAGCCGATATCAGACCCGACCGCCCTCGGGGACGCTGCGATTCCCGAATCGCATTACCGCCTCGATCAGCATCCGGCTTATCTGAACCTGCTGGCGCGCATGGCCGAGCTCGAGCCGCCCGACATCAGCGGGGTTCCCTATTTCCGCCTTCACCAGGGCCTCGTGCGAGATACCACCCGGATCGGCGACCGCGAGTACATCAGCTTCTCCAACTACAATTACCTGGGGCTGTCCGGCCATCCTGCTCTAAAGGCGGCTGTCGCCGACGCGCTCGATCGTTACGGCACGTCGGTCTCGGCGAGCCGCATCGTAGGCGGCGAACGACCCATCCATATCGAACTCGAAGGCGCGCTCGCCGAGCTTCTCGACACCGAGGCCTGTCTCGCCTTTGTCAGCGGGCACGGAACCAACGTCACGACGATCGCGCACCTCTTCGGGCCGAAGGATCTGATCCTGCACGACAAGCTGGTCCACAACAGCATTCAAATGGGCGCCCTGCTCTCCGGCGCCCGACGCATCGCCTTTCGGCACAATGACTGGCAGATGGTCGACGATCTGCTGCAACGTCATCGTCACCACTACGAGCGCGTCGTGGTGATCCTCGAAGGTGTCTACAGCATGGATGGGGATTTCCCCGACCTGCCGCGCTTCGTCGAGCTGCGCGAACGCCACAAAGTCTTCCTGATGATCGACGAGGCGCACTCGCTAGGGGTATTGGGGGAAAGGGGACGCGGCATCCGCGAGCATTTCGGGCTTTCCGGCAGCGATGTCGACATTTGGATGGGCACGCTGAGCAAGTCGCTCGCCAGTTGCGGTGGATATATCGCCGGTTCCCGCGCGCTGATTCTAAATCTCAAATTCAACGCTCCCGGCTTTGTCTTTAGCGTCGGCCTTTCTCCGGCCAATGCCGCGGCCGCGTTCGCAGCGCTCCAGGTGATGGCGGCCGAGCCCGAACGGGTCGCGGAGCTGCGCCGGCGCGCTGGGCTGTTCCTGGAACTGGCACGCGAAAGGCAGCTGCCGACCGGCTCCAGCAAGGGTGTCTCGGTCGTGCCGCTGATCGTCGGCGATACGAAGCGATGCGTTGCCTTGACCAACGCCCTCTTAAAACGTGGCATCGACGTCCAGCCGATCCTCTATCCAGGGGTGAGGGAGCGCGCGGTGCGGTTGCGATTTTTCATCAACAGTACCCACACCGAAGACCAGATCCGATGGACGATCGGCATCGTCGAGGAAGAGTGGCGCCGGTTTCGCGGCCAACCGGCGTGAGCGGCCCGGCTGCACGATCTCGGCATTGAAAGGTTCGGAGATGACGATCGACGCCTGCAAGGTGCTGATGATATTTCCGCGCTTCAATGCCGATTCGTTTTGGAATTACCGGGCGACATGCGAATTGACGGGGGCGCGTTATCCGGCGGCGCCGCTTGGCCTGATTACCGTCGCCGCCCTGCTCCCGCAATCCTGGGAGGTGCGGCTCGTCAATCGCAACACCGAGTCTCTCGCCGAGGCCGACCTCGAATGGGCCGATTTGGTGATGACCGGAGGAATGCTCTTTCAGCAGCCCGATACCCTCCGCATTATCGAAATGTGCCGCGCGCGGGAGAAGCCGGTCGTGGTCGGCGGCCCCGATGTTACCTCGACGCCGAATTACTATCGCAGCGCGAACTTCCGAGTTCTCGGGGAGGCCGAGGAGATCATGGAGGATTTCGTCGCTGCGTGGCGGAGCGGAGCCGAGGAAGGCGTTTTTGAGGCGCCGATGGGGCAGACCGACGTCACGAGAAGCCCGACTCCGCGTTTCGATTTGTTAAAGCTCGAGCATTATCTCCATGTGGGTATCCAGTTCTCGCGTGGCTGTCCGTTCAATTGCGAGTTTTGCGACATCATCGAGCTGTACGGCCGAGTGCCGCGAACCAAGACGAACGAGCAGGTTTTGGCCGAGCTCGACGCCTTGTACGCGCTCGGCTATCGCGGCCATATCGATTTTGTCGACGACAACCTGATTGGCAACAAAAAGGCTCTGAAGAAATTTCTGCCGGATTTACAGAGGTGGCTGACCCGGAAGAACTTCCCGTTTGAATTTTCCACCGAAGCGTCGATAAATCTTGCTGACGACTCCGAATTGCTCAGCGCCTTGGCAGCAGCGAATTTCTTTGGAATCTTCGTTGGGATCGAGAGTCCCGATACCGACACTCTGGTCTCGATGCGAAAGAAGCAGAACACCCGGCGCAGCCTGCAGGAGAGTGTTCACAAAATCTACGATGCCGGCATTTTCGTATTCGCCGGCTTCATCGTGGGTTTTGACACCGAAAAGGGCAATACCGCCGAAGGGATGATCGAGTGCATCGAGGATACAGCGATCCCAGTGTGCACGGTCGGGTTGCTGTACGCACTGCCCACAACGCAATTGGGGCGGCGCCTGTTGCGCGAGGGGCGCCTTTTTCCCGGTGCTGACGCGCCCGGCCCGCAGGATACGGGCGATCAATGCACGATCGGTCTGAACTTCGAAACAAAGCGCCCACGCCGCGACGTGCTGGCGGATTACCGGGAGGTGCTCAAGGCAGTATATGATCCGGCTGCCTATTTCGGCCGCGTGCGACGTGTTGGCCGCATGCTCAGGCGCGGGAAGCGCCGGTTCAAGCCACCGATGCCGCAGGTGTTGCGTGACCTGCGCTTGCTCCGTCGACTGGTTTGGCGCTTACCTGATGCGGGTCCTGGCACGGCGAGGCAATTCTGGAAGAGCGTGCTCGACTGCGCCATCCACAACCCGCGGGCCTTGCAATTTATGGTGATGATGAGCGCCCTCTATTTGCATCACGGCCCCTTCTCGCGCCAAGTGATCGCCCAAATTGATCGGCAGATCGGGGATATCGACCTTGGTCTCTGGAACGCCCCGCAACCGGCGCCAGCCGAGGACAAAGCTCTTTCCGCCGCATAGGTCGCAACTCGGTGTGGGGTCCTTACAGAGCCTTGGCGTAGATTCGATAGAGCTTGTCGAGCTGCGCGCCAATGGCGTGGCAGCCCTCGAGCGAGGGTTTGTTATCCTCCAGGATCCATGAGAACTCGACCATCTCGATATTTGCCCGGCGCGCGGCGTCCAGGATCTCCCCCAGCATCAACGTGACGAGCGCCATGCTCAATGCCGATCTGCGATACCGCTGTCGCACGCCGGTCAGCATCACCCGCGCCGTTTTTGGTTTGCGGAAGCGCAACCGCCATAACAACTTGAGCCAGTTGATCGGAAACAGCCTGCCGTCGAGATCGGCGACGATCTCGTTGAGGTTGGGGAGGGCGACCAGCATCGCTGCCGGCTCACCATCGGCAAGCGCAAAGACCACGCTTTGCGGCGGAAGAACCGGCGCCAGCTGGTCGATGATCTGTTTGGCTTCGCGCTCGGTTACCGGCAGGAACCCCCAATTCTGGGTCCAGGCCTCGTTATAAATATCGAGAGCCAGCCGCATTTCCTCGGCGAAGCGGGCGGGATCGAGAGGGCGCACGGCGATTCGTCCTTCCGCACGAAGCCGAGCGGTGACGCGTTCGAGCTGGCGGAGGTGCCTTGTTACGATATCGGCAAGCGTGACCCGCAGCGCGTGCAGGTCCTTGGCCTTGATATACCCTTCTGCGACGAGGCGTTGGGCATAATAGGGAGGTGTATACGGCATGCCGACCATGGGCGGCGTTTCAAAACCGGAAACCAGAACGCCGATGTCGTCGTTCATCGACAAGCTGTACGGACCCAGGATCCGACGCATGCCACGCTCCCGCAGCCAATTCTCGGCGGTGCGCTGCAACGCAGCAAAGACGGCCTGGTCGTCTATCGCCTCGAGCAGGCCAAAATTGCCGGTTTCGTCGCGATGGGTTTCGAGATGGAGGTGATTGATCTGCGCGCTGATGCGCCCGACGGGTATCCCGTCGCGCCATGCCAGCCAGAAACAGGCCTCGCCATGATCGAAGAACGGGTTCCGACGCCGGTCGAGCACCCGATGCATATCGCGACGCAGCGGCGGGACCCAGTTCGGATCATCGCGATGGAGGCGATAAGGCAGGTCGACAAAGCGATTGCGGTCGCGCCGGCCGCGGAGCGCGGTCACTTCGATCGGGCTACCTCTCGCCGGAGCCGGCTCGGGCGTGGGGCCGGCGTACGCGGTATCTGGTGCATCGAGAGTGCGAGCGCTATTCATCAGCATCGGAGCGAAGAAGCAGCCAAACTGGAGATAGGTCCGCCGCCGAACGGCGGCCGCCCTATGTTATTCGAGGTCGGACCGTATCGGAAAACCGAGATTCCAAGAAGGGCTTGTGCCACGCCCGTCCCACCCCCGCTCGATGACGCGTTCTGAACCCTCCAGAGCTCTTGAGGTGCTCGCGGCATCTCCGGGTCAGCCTGAAGTCGTTGAGGGCGATGTGCCCATCAGACAGCTCCGGCGAGCGCTTGACGACTTGTTGGTTCCAAGACCCGCTCTCTACTGGATAGATTTTCTCGCTTCGATAACCTGCTTCTACGCTGGGTTTGCGGCTAGTGTCCTCATGCCGCTGAACAACCCGCTCAAGTTTCTCGGCGCCGTGGTCGCGGTGCTCTCTTTGTATCGGGCGGTCGTATTCATCCACGAAGTCGCGCACCTGTCGCCGGGCCGCGTCCCGGGGTTCCAAATCGCGTGGAACCTGCTGTGCGGCATCCCCTTGCTGGTGCCCAGCTTTCTCTATGGGTCGCATCGCGACCACCACGCGCGACGCGCCTACGGCACCGCGAACGACGGGGAATACATGCCATGGGGGCTCCCCGGCAATCGCATCGGTATAGTGATGTTCGCCTCCTCCAGCTTACTCGGGCTGCCCGCGGGCGCGGTGAGATTCGGGATACTCGGGCCGCTCTCCTGGTTCAACCCAAGGATTCGGGAATGGGTTGCGGCTAACGCCTCGTCCCTGGTTGTCGACCCGCGCTATCGTCGTGACCCGTCATCGCAGCAGGAGGCACGCGCCTGGCGCCTCCAGGAAGCCGGCGTGTTCACCTACCTCCTCGCGATCGCCGGTGCCCTCGTTACAGGGCTGATAAACGCGGAGGCGTTGGTGCACCTGTATCTGATCAGCGCCGCCGGGCTGCTCCTGAACAGCCTGCGCACATTGGTGGCGCATCGCTATCGCTCGGCCGGTGATCCCATGACGGCAACCCAGCAACTGCTCGAATTCGTTGAATTATCCGCGGCGTTCCTGGCTGATCCCGCTATGGGCGCCGGTCGGGCTGCGGTTTCACGCCATCCATCATTTGTTTCCCAGCATCCCATATCATAATTTGGCTGCGGCGCATGATCGGGTGATGGGGATGTTGCCGGAGGGCTCGCCGTATCACCGAACGGCCGGGTACGGGTTGGCCGCCAGCCTCAGCGAGCTCTGGCGCAGCGCTCGCTAGAGGTTGTCAGCCCTGTGGGCGATTTGAGGAGCAAATGTCATCAGGGCTGCATCCGCCCGCCGCCGTGGATCTTCACGATCGCGAGCGGCCTGAAGATCGCCTTCCGGAGCACAACAAGTCTCAGCGGCACAATCCGATAATCCTGTTGTCCGCATGCCCCCGAAGCGGATCGAACTACCTGGAAAACCTGCTCTTGCTGCATCCGCAGTGTCGGAAATCCAAGGTTCCGGAGGATTTCTTCCTCGCCAACAGTGAGACACTGCTGAATTTTTGCCGATCGGTTGTCGAAAGCTGGGACGATTGGTGGCTCCGGCGCCTGGGCGGGGCATCCCGCTTAGCGATGCATATCGGCACGGCGCTTCTGCGCTTTGCCGACCCTGGCCCGGATCAGGAGGGGCGGATAGGCGACTTCCGTCTGATCCTACGCTCTCCCACAACCGAGGGGATCGCGACCGCCGCCACCTTGTTTCCGAATGCGCGGGTGCTGGTCCTGGTGCGGGACGGGCCGGCGACCGTCGAATTCGGGGCGCAGGAGCTTTAGCTGGCCGTATGAAGAGGCCATGCTGGCCTGGCGCCAATCCGCCCGCCGCGTTTTGTCCTTTCTTGCGAGCGCTGACGGCCCGCGCTGCCAGCCTATCCGGTTTGAAGATCTGACAGCCGATCCGGCCGGTGAGATTGCGCGGGTCCTCGCATTCCTGGGCCTCGACCCGGCACTTTACCCCTTCAACCGGGTTGACGAAATTCCGGTGTTCGGTTCATCGAGCTTTGGCCGGGCGGACGGAGAGGAGGTCCATTGGCGTCCGGTGCCCAAGGATTCATCATTCGATCCCTTGGCGAGAGCGCAGTCATGGCCGGCTCATCGGCTCACGCGGTTCGCCTGGCTGGCGGGGACAGAGCAGCGCAAGCTCGGCTATCGCGTTCACTCATTGTCGCCAAAGGGTCGCGTCCGGAATGTCGTGCTCGACGGCATCTACGGGGCTCGTCGCATCGCGATCCAAATCGCTTTGCTCCCCCTCAGGGACCCGCGGGTGTTCAGCGACCGGCGTCGGCGGTATTTTTCCTGGCGCAAAATGAGCAGACCGGGCGACGCGGTGCAATGCGCCCTGCGCAACTGGGGACGATCCGGCGGAGCACGACTCGAGGTCGGAAGTACGGATGAACTCGCGATCGAAATTGATGGCGTTACCCGACGAGATACTCACGCATAAGGACCGATATCGACAGCGACGCGGCGCAGGATAGGGTCGACCAATGCGGCCGGGAGCGCTCGCATCAGCTGCATGCCGAGGTAGAGGGGATAGGGAAAGGCGATCTGGCGACGCCCCTTAGCCAAGCCGCGCCGAATGATCCGGGCGGCGCGTTCGGCCGGCAATATCAGCGGCTTGGGTCCGGCAACCGTCTGGGACAGACGCGTTTCGACGAAACCCGGCAAGACGACCGATACGCCGATCCCCTCCGGCGCCAACCAGCTCCTCAGCGCCTCGCCGTAGATCCTTATTGCCGCCTTGCTCGCACAATAGCCGGGCGAGAAGGGTATCCCACGCAAGGCCGCCAGCGAGGAGATCAGCGCAACCTGGCCGCGCCGGCGGCGACGCATTGCCGGAAGCACCGGATGGAGCGTGTTCAAGACGCCGCCGAAATTGACATCCATCACGCGGTGCAACTCGTCGAGCGTTTCGCCGGCGCCGCCCCGCCACAATCCGCCCTGAACCCCGGCATTGGCAATCACCAGCTCGAGGGGCGAGGCGCGGTCGGCGTTGTCGATCCAGGCGGCGAGGGCCGATGGCTCGGTAACATCGAGGCAAGCCTCGATCACCTCGGCGCCGGCCTCCCGGCACATATTAACCACCGCGGCGAGCCGGGCAGCGTCTCGACCGCAAAGCGCTAGATGGATTCGTGGTGCGGCATAGGCCCGAGCCAGGGCGGCGCCGATACCGCTGCTCGCACCGGTGATTAGAATGGAGCGGGGATTCCTCACCCCGGTATATATACCGTAGAACATGCGCTTGATGGCGAACGGCGATTACGGCGGGATGAGCCCGGGCGCTGCTCCATACCTCTCTTGCCTGAGATAACTTGATCTGACAATGCTGGCCGCGCTGCCTTCGCCGGTGTGCTAAACTCGGATCGTCGCAGCCAAATCATCCAAACGAGAGCTCAGTAAAAGCACCAGAGGAGGGGATTGGTGCCAAACCTCCAAATCGTTCTCAGTACACAGTCAACGCTGCCAAGCGCTTTCACCCTTGTGACCGTTCGAAATGTATTTGTGTCGGCAATTATCTTTTCAGCGGCAACGATGCTGTATTCGGTATCCGAAATGCGAGGGATGTTCGCAGACGGCTCCAACTACATCGTCCATATCCTTGCCTCTGAAGATTTTTATCTCCTGGAACCCGCACGAAAGCTGGTTCAACTGCTGCAGCAGTCGCTTCTAATCCTCGGGATAGAAGCTGGCGTCACGGACTTGCCGACCCTTGCGCGTCTCTTCACTTTGGGAGCTTTGGGTTGGCCCATTATTCTGACTTGCAGCTGCTGGCTGATTCTTCCACGTGAAGAAAAGGGATGGATCATCGGTCCTCTGATCAACCTAGTGGCCCTCTGCCCAATGACCAGCCTCGCGGCCATCGGTGAAGGCATGATTGCGTCCTGTTTGCTGTGGATAATTTTTTTCCTGGTACTATTCCGGACGCGCAGCATTTGGGGAGCGATTCTCGCCATTTCTCTGACGGCGTTGGGAGCAGTAACTCACGAATCTGCAGCTATATTCTTCGTCGGGATTGCCGCCATCGCCCTCATGCGCATGCGTGGTAGCTCGGTGGCAGAGTGGTTGACGCAATTCGCGATTTCCGTCGCCGCAATATGGTCGGCCTGCTACCTGATTTCAGTCATCCTACATCCCCGCGATCCAGTAAATGTTGGAGATTTCCTGATTGGGGTTCTCGCTCTCGCGTTTGTCGAGCTACAAGCAGTAAACCTCACCGCAGTCGCTACAATTGTCTCATTCGTCAGCATTTTCTGGATCATGCGCGCACAAAACAAAGGCGAAATAACCGAGCCTATTCTGTTGAGCTCTGTTAGCTTTTTCGTCCTTGTTGCTGCGTTATTGGCGTTTATACCGGAATGGACCGTTACTCCCGTCTCTCAATTCAGTGGGCGCGGGTTGCCCGTGCTTGGCACAACGGTGCTTTCGTTTGGGTTGTGGGCGGCTTGGAGAAACGGTGTGAAACCGGAATTCCTGCTTTCAAAGCATACCCTTCTGGTCTTGTTTGGATTGCTGCTTACTCAGAGTGTCGCCCAGATCATGATGACGCGGCAATGGGCCACTACGCTCGGCACCGTAACGCGGATAATCGAGCGACGAGAAGGGCGGGTTCCGTGGCAGACAGCGCTCGAAATCGCGGCCCCGCGCAATCCTCTTCTCTGGAAAGAAATGACCTGGTATTCGGAGATTCAAGCCCTGTCGCTGCTGCTCGCTCCGCAAGGCCGCGTTCATACTATCATCGATGCGTCTGCCTCCGAGAGGTGGAAACCGCTCCAACTCGACGCCCCGGAGGGCCTGCCAAAATCGAGGTTCTGGGACGCCGCCCCGTACGCGACCGCGGTCGAAAGCCGAAACCGCCATCAGTAGCCAATCATGAACGATCCACAATCCCCGCGGGCTTGACCCGCGGGTTGGGGCCGGGCACGATGCCGCTTGTGTGGCGCCCATGAGATTTGCAGTTCGTTACGCAGTGCTGGTTTCGATCGCGACCGCTTTTCCGGCATTGGCGCAAACTGCGGCCACACCGGGAGGCGTCACAAGCAACGGCATCGTGACACGCGGTACGGGGACCTCCGCGTCGACGGCGGCTGCGACGACAAATGTCAACCCCACTGCGGCCACTCAGGCGACTCCAAGCACAACGACGGGTGGCTCGGCAACCGGATCCGCCGGGAGCGGCGGTTCCGCCGGCGGGACGACGGGCAGCCAATCGAGCAGCCTCCGCAATGCCGGGACTACATCGGCCTCTCGCGCTGTTTCCGGCGGGTCTTCGGGGAGCGCAACGACGGCACCTTCGAGCAGCGCTCCGGCGTGGGTGCTGTGCCCGCCATCCGGATCCTCGGGAATGCAACCCTTCCTGGCCGGGACCAATCTTTCCTGCGCGCCTTAATGGAGTTTGGGGATCGAGCTCGGGCCGGAGGAAGTCGAACCCTATAATTCGGTTTCGTACGTCTGACCGGGAAACATCGTGGCCCGGCTCCACCCCGACCAGACGCCGGCGATCGGGTTGTTCGGATTGCTGTCGTGGCGCCAGCAGATGTTCTCGGCCTTTGGCGCCTCGATCCGTTGCGTCCGGTCCTTGGTCATCACGAATTCCTGGGTCGAGACGTAGGCATCGCGATTGTCGCAATTGGGACTCGTGGTGATCACTGCCTCGACATTGACGCGGTCCCATGTCGGATTATTCAAGATCAAGGTAGCCGACTGGCCCGCGCCAACCGAGCCGCATGCCGCCAGCGGCAGCAACACGGCAAGCCACGCCACATAACGCATCACATTCTTCCCTGAGCATCGGCACCGAAGCCTTGTCCTTTAAAAAGCTTGATCCTGCCGTGCAAGGGGGATTGCGTTCGGGCGATCCGATAGAGCGCGCCAGGGCTCATGAGTGACGGGTCATGAGTGACGGCCCGGCAGCATCGCTTTCAGCACGTTGTCGCGCCGGACAAAGTGGTGGAAGAGCGCGGCGGCCGCATGCAGAGTAATAAGCGCCACGAGAAGATAAGCGACCAATTCATGCGCCGCCATCGCCTGTTTGGCCAAAATCTTGTCCGGGCCAACCACCGGCGGCAACTCGCCGAGAAAATAGAAGTCGACGCGCCGCCCCCGTGCATTGGTGTTCAGAAGACCGAAGGCGGGCTGAAGCAACAGTAGGAGATAAAGAATATATTCGGTGGCCCGCGCCGCCAACTTCTGAAAAAGCGACAACTCGGCCGGAAGCGGCGGGATCCGGGCTCTCCACCGCCAAGCCAAACGAAACAGCGTCAGCGCAAGAATGGTGAGCCCCACCGAGCGATGCAGCTGCACAAGCTGCGCAGATTGCTCTCTGCTTCCCACCGCGTGGCTCACCCAGACCACCCCGCATACCGCTGCAATCAGCAGCAATGTTGTCCAGTGAACCGCCTTCGCAATGCGGTCATAGCTATCGGCCGGGGCAGCCATTTCGGCCGTACTCCTGATTTCTGCGTCCAAGCTCATCGGAGCTCCCCTGCAAATGAAATCGGGCGCGATGGGCCGGCCGGGAGCCGGCCAGCCCATCGGCATCGTGCTGGCTGCGGAACCTTTATCGGACGAGCACCCATTGCCCAACCCACCGGGGATGGTGGCCTGCGTAATGGTATTGCAGCTCGTAATGCGGACTGGCCGTGACGGGATTTGTATCGGCCGGCTGCGACATGCCGTGCCAAGTGTTACCGCCCGAAGGCCTCGGCCCGTCCGCCATCGCCGGTGACAAGCTCGTAAGCGCGACCAGCGCCAGAGCCGTGGCGCTCAAAAAGATTTTCATGTCAGGACCTCAGTCGATTTGATGTGAGTGTGAGTTTCAAACCGGTCGATCCGGCACCCATAGAGACCGGCTGCCCCTTACTTTTATTCCGACTGGGTCGGGCGGCGGTTTGTCGGAATCGGAGGATGGCGACCGGGGCGCAGAGCGGAGTGACATGCATCGGGAATAAAGTCGGAGGCTGAGCGGTCTGGATCGGCGTCACACACCACGCCAATCAGGAGAGAGATATGGCCGATCGTGATGAGAAGGAGTTGTTGAGCGGGCCGAACATGAACCGCCGCGGCTTGTTGAAGTGCATGACCTGGGCGGGCACCGGCGTCGTTTGGACGCTAAGCGGCGGGGTGCCGCGCACGCTCGGCCTGATCGGCGGGGCCGAGGCCGCCGAGGCGCCGCAAGGCGCCCTCACTTTTGTGCAGATCAGCGACAGCCATATCGGCTTCCACCTGCCGCCCAACCCCGACCCGCGCGCCACGCTCACCGAGGCGATCGACAAGATCAAGGCAATGCCGACGCAGCCGGCCTTCCTGATCCATACCGGCGATATCAGCCACCTCTCGAAGGAAGAGGAATGGGACGGAGCTGATCAGATCATCAAATCGGCCAACAAGCAGGTGTTCTACATACCGGGCGAGCACGACGTCGCCGATGCCGACAACGGCAAGGCCTATCTCGCGCGTTACGGCAAAAACACCAAGGGCAAGGGCTGGTACAGCTTCGACATGGCCGGCGTGCATTTCGTCGGCCTGATCAACGTGTTCGAATTTCAACCCGGCTTCAAATCCGCCGGCCTCGCGAAGATCGGCGACGAGCAGCTCGAATGGCTGGAGAAGGATGTCAAAGGGCTCTCGGCCAGTACGCCGATCGTGTTGATGGCCCACCTGCCATTGTGGACGATCTACGAGCAGTGGGGTTGGGGCACCGCGGACGCCGGGCGCGCGCTCGGTTATTTGAAGCGCTTCGGCTCGGTGACGGTGCTCAACGGGCACATCCACCAGGTCATCCAGAAGGTCGAGGGCAACGTCACCTTCCATACCGCACAGTCGACGGCATTCCCGCAACCGGCGCCGGGCGCCGCTCCCGCACCCGGCCCGATGAAGGAAGTACCGGCCGGGGAGCTGCACAAATACCTCGGCATCAGGACGGTCAACTACGTCCGCGGCAAGGGCGCTCCCGCCCTGATCGACAGCACGCTCGTCGCTTGAAAGGCAGAGCCATGTCTATGATTTTTGACCGACCGCCGTGGCCCTCGCGTGACGCAGTATTGCTCTGTGCGGTCGCGCTGGGTTTACTGTTGCTTGCCGGTCTCACCCAGGTCCTTGCTGGCGAGGCGGCCAAGGCTGCGGCGAGCACGGCCACCGTCAATATCGACAACTTCGCCTTCGCGCCGGCAACCCTCACCGTCACCACCGGCACGACGGTGACATGGAAGAACGACGACGACAGCCCTCACCGGATAGGCGACAATAACGGGACGTTCAAATCGGCGGCGCTCGACACCGAAGACACCTTCTCCCACACCTTCACTACACCGGGTGAATACGAATATTTCTGTTCGATTCACCCGTATATGACCGGGAAAATCGTCGTTCGCCCGGAGGGCAAAATATTGTCAAACTAAATCGGTGGGCAACCCGCCGCCCCGCGGCGGGTTGCGAGCCCGCCGGCTGACCGGCAAATCACCGCCCTTGTCCGGACGGACGGCGTCAAATATCTGAGTGACGAAACCCTGTGTCGCTCGCTGCGACGGCGCGGGAGGAGGCACTTGCAACCGCGCATCCGCCTCGATTGGCTGGCCGCTCACGAAAATTTTACAAGATCCACGGCGAGCGATGACCCGCCGGGTTCTCGCTGACCGCCTCGCGGCAGCCGCACTGAACAGCGGCTGCACGCGTCTCACGAAATTTTCTTCCGGAATAAAGGAGCGTCTGCCGAGTCCTACAGACCTAGGCAGAGGCGTGTGCTCCTCGGCGACCGAGCGGGGAGCGTTCGCCCCTGTCCATCACAGGAAATGGAGGAAGGAGTCATGTGGAGACAAGCAATGAACGGGGCACGAACCGTCCGGTTCTGCTCTGTGTTGGCACTCACGGTTCCAGCAGTTTCGAGCATTGATCGAGCCAGAGCGGAACAACCACCGCCGCCGTGCCACCCGAACCCGACTGCTGCATCGGATGAAGCTGCGATCCGCAGCCGCGGGGATATCGTTAATCTACCTGGCGAGCTGCAAGATCGGTTGGCGCAGTTGGCCAACCGGCCACATACCTATCTGCCGTCGCAGGTGTTCAACGAAGCAGACGGAGCCAGCCAGCTGTTCCAGTATTACTTGTTGGACACGACCGGTTTCCAACCCAACGTCTTTACCGCCGTAATCCCCGGGGTGAATGACGGCAACGTGCAGTTGACCGCCACGGGGGGGAATTGCGGACTGCCTACCGTCGGTGCTGTGCGTGTGGTCTTGGAACCCAAGCCCGGGCTCCCGACCGATCCAAACAACCCGCGCGCCTTCAACGATGTCTTCACCGACATTTCGCCATTGTTCGTCATCAACAACGAGAGTGGCTGGTACGAAGGGTGGATGATCCATGACATCACCGTCCCCAATGTCGCCGCTCCTCGCAAGGACAGTCACGCGCAATTCGGAACGCTCACGCAACGCGACGCCGACATCCTGAAGAGGATGGGCACCGGCAACAACGTGGCGGGAAACATCTTCACGGTCGACGGCCAGGCTCCTCATTTCCCGAGCGCCTCCGACCACTTCCCCGACAAACAAACGAATGTCGTTCCCATCAACGAAAGCATGGGGGCGTACAATGCCTTCCAGCAATCGGACGTCCACTCCTATTGGGAGTTCAATTATCTGGGGACGAACTGGATTCACCCGCTTTATGAGCTCCCATTCACAGGTGGCTTCCCGGACAATTTCGGGCAAGCTCCCGACGCATTCCAGGACGGCGAGATCGGCAAGCTGCAGTCCATCGTTCCCGGCCCGGGACCAAGCGGCGAGGAGAACAAACCGCAGGAAGTCGGCGACAACCCCAACCTTCCGCGGGATCCCGACAAGTTTGACGGCGATGTCGACGCACAGCGCGAATTCCGCGAGCGCGGCGTTCCCAGCGGCCTCGCCAACGAGATTTATCTCGATGTCTACGAACGGCTGGCGTCGTTCGAACCGCAGGTCCGAAATCTTCAGCAACGGTTGTTCGATGCGTATGCCGCCGAGGTCCGACGCGTTTCCGAGAATGACGAGGGTATCATCACAGCCGCTCGAGGCGACATCGACACCGCCACGGACGGCTTCCCGAACAACGAACGCCTATTCCTGCCGCCGACGGTGTTCAACCGCTTCGCCGTTACCCGGGAAATCAATGATGGGCTGTTGGCGCCGCGTTTCGCCCCGAGCCAGCGCGCGTGGGTCTTATCGGGCGTTCAGGTGCTGGTTAATCCCCCGGTGAATGCGTCGACCGGGCGCGACGCCGACGACCGATAATCGGCTTCGTTGAGGTAGAGGCGGCATGGCAGGCGGCCTCGCCGCGCCGGGAATACGAGTATTTCTGCTCTATGCATCCGTATATGACTGGCAAGATCGTCGTCAAACCCGCCGGCTCGTCGTAACCCTCACCCGCCAAGCCCTTCGGGCTCGGTCCCCCCTCTCCCGCGGTGCATTACGGGAGAGGGTGCCGAGCGCAGCGAGGCGGGTGGGGGGCTTCGCCGCAATTCCGGCGCCATTGATCGAGCGCCATGGGATCGGTACCGTGGCGGCTTTCGCAAGGCCGCCACGGGAGATCCGATAATGCCTGACGATGTCCGCCGCCCCGCGATCGACAAGTCGCGCCTGCCGAGCCGGCATGTGACCGTCGGCCCTGAGCGGGCGCCGCACCGCGCGTTCCTCTATTCGATGGGCTTGACCGAAGAGCAGATTGCCCAGCCGTTGGTCGGCGTCGCGACGACCTGGAACGAGGCGGCGCCGTGCAACATTGCGCTCGCGCGTCAGGCGCAGGCGGCGAAGAAGGGGGTCGCCGCCGCACGCGGCACGCCGCGCGAGTTCACGACGATCACCGTCACCGACGGCATCGCGATGGGCCATGCCGGGATGAAATCGTCGCTGATCAGCCGCGAGATCATCGCCGATTCCGTCGAGTTGACGATGCGCGGCCATTGCTACGACGCGCTGGTCGGCCTCGCCGGCTGCGACAAGTCGTTGCCCGGCATGATGATGGCGATGGTGCGGCTCAACGTGCCGTCAGTGTTCATGTATGGCGGCTCGATCATGCCCGGCCGCTTCCGCGGCCGCGACGTGACGATCGGCGATGTTTACGAATGGGTGGGCAAGCACAGCATCAACGACGTCAGCGACGAGGATCTGCATGAGCTGGAATGCGTCGCCTGCCCCTCATCCGGGTCGTGCGGTGGCCTCTTCACCGCGAACACGATGGCCTGCGTGTCGGAAGCGATCGGGCTGGCGCTGCCGGGTTCGGCCGGCGCGCCGGCCCCTTACGATTCACGCGACGCCTACGCCGAGGCCTCGGGCCAGACTGTAATGGAATTGCTGCGCCTGAATTTGCGGCCGCGCGACATCGTGACCCGGAAATCATTGGAGAACGCCGCGACCGTCGTTGCCGCGGCGGGCGGTTCGACCAATTCCGGCCTGCACCTGCCGGCGATCGCCAACGAGGCCGGGATCGATTTCGACCTGCACGAAGTGGGAAAAATCTTCGCCCGCACACCCTATATCGGCAATCTCAAGCCCGGCGGCGAATACGTGATGAAAGACCTTTACGACATCGGCGGCGTGCCGGTGCTGATTAAGGCTCTGCTCGATGGCGGCTATCTCCACGGCGACTGCATCACGGTCACCGGCAAGACCATCGCCGAGAATCTGAAGAACATCGCCTTCCCCGAGAAGCAAAACGTGATCCGCCCGACCTCGAACCCCTTCTCGCCGACCGGCGGCGTGGTCGTGCTCAGGGGCAACCTGGCGCCGCAAGGAGCGATCGTGAAGGTCGCCGGCATGCAGCGGCTGCAATTCACCGGGCCGGCACGTTGCTTCGATTGCGAGGAGGATGCATTCGCCGCGGTAAAGAACCGTGACTACGAAATCGGCGACGTGATCGTCATCCGCTACGAGGGTCCGAAGGGCGGGCCGGGCATGCGCGAGATGCTGTCGACCACCGGCGCGCTGGTCGGCCAGGGTGTCGGCGAAAAGGTCGGGCTGATTACCGATGGGCGATTCTCGGGCGCGTCGCACGGGTTCTGCATCGGCCATGTCGGGCCGGAGGCGGCGGTCGGCGGGCCCATCGGATTGTTGAAGGACGGCGATTCGATCGCGATCGACGCGGTCGCCGGCACCATCGATGTCGCGCTCAGCGAGGCCGAACTGGCGCAACGCCGGCAAGCGTGGACGCCGCGGCGCACCGACTATCAGTCGGGCACCTTATGGAAATACGCCCAGACCGTCGGCGACGCCGAGAAGGGCGCCGTCACTCACCCCGGCGCCCGCGCCGAAACCCACACCTACGCCGATATCTAAGGACGCCAAATCACCCGATGGCCCCCTCCCCCGCACGCGTCCGAGGAAAATTTTGAGCCCCGCGAAAAAGAATCGCTGCGGCGTAGGACGCAATCTTACCGAGCCTCGGTCCAGCTCTCGGAGAAGGCCAGCGCGCAGGTGCTGAAGGGCCGCCCTTCGCGCTCCCGCGGCCATGGCCGGCCGGCTGCTTCGACACCGTTTCGCGTGAGGCGGGCGCCGAGAGCCGGGATCAGCAAGGTGCACACCCCATAGGGACGGCCCGGCTCGGTGTTGGGCTGGGTATGGATCAGCAGCGGCTCGCCGATCTGGTACCAGGTGAGGCCGATCTCCTCGTCCCGCGATTTCACCCCCTCGGTCCAGAAATACCGCGGGTCGCCCGATTTAGTGAATTGCGCGTCGATTACCGGGATCGACGTGTCGGCCGTTTCCGGATTGAGCATGCCCTGCACCGTCGACTGCAGCCAACGCGCCATTGCAATGTTGTCGGCGTAGATACGCCAGCGGTTCCCGGTCAGTTCGCTGTTGAGATAGAGCACGTGCCCCGGCCCCGCCGGGCAGGTAATAATGCGCCAGAAGCTCGCATTGGTGGTAAAGGCATCGCCGTCTTTGGCGCTGAGGCGGATGAACGGGTTTTCGCCTGTCAGAATGACGTGGTTCGGATCGGCGGGCATGCGGCGGCTCCCTGCAAAATGACCGTGCCAGGGTAACCCTAACCTGGCGGTCTCGAAAGGACGATGGCATGACCAAGTTAATCCTTGTTCGCCACGGCCATGTCGAAGGCATTTCGCCGGAACGGTTTCGCGGCCGCGCCGATCTGGCGTTGACCCCGGAAGGCCTGCGCGAGGCGGAGGCGACCGCACGCCGCATCGAGGCGAGCTGGACCCCCGCTGCGCTCTATGCCAGCCCGCTGAGCCGGGCTCGCACCACCGCGGAGGCGATCGGAGCATTGTTTGGCCTGACACCGACCCTGGTCCCGGGCCTGATGGATATCGACTACGGCGAGTGGCAAGGTCTGACCCCCGACGAGGTCCGACGCAAATGGCCCGAGCCGCTCGACACCTGGTACCGGGCGCCGCATTGGACGGCGATCCCGGGTGGCGAGAGCCTGCAGGATGTGCTCGCCCGCGCAGTCGCGGCACTGCGCGACGTGATCGGGCGGCATTCGAAGGAGACGGTCGTGGTGGTCGGGCACGACAGCGTCAACCGCATCATCCTGTTGCACGCGCTCGATCTGCCGCTGTCGCGCTATCGGCGGCTCGGTCAGGACCCCTGCGCGATCAACGAGATCGAGTTCTCGGCAGGTGAGTTTGCCGTTCGATCGGTCAATGAGACTTATCATCTGAAGGAGCAGCGATGACAGACCCGCTGCCGAGAGCGGCCAGGAACCGCCGATGTTGACCTATTTCTGGGTCGCCCTCGGTGGCGCGATCGGCAGCATGGCGCGGTTGTGGTTGAGCTTACATGTCGCCTTGTTGACGGGGATGGCGTTTCCCTGGGGCACTATCCTGGTCAACATCATCGGCTCGCTGGTCATCGGGTTTGTCGCGACACTGACTGGCCCGAGCGGGCGCCTGGTGGTTCCCGTCGAAGCCCAGGCCTTTGTCATGGTCGGCCTGTGCGGCGGGTTCACGACGTTCTCGGCTTTCAGCCTGCAGACATTGGAACTCGCGCGCGCCGCTCGACTACTGGATGCCGGCGCTAATGTCGTGCTCTCGGTCGCGGCCTGCCTCATCGCCGTCGCAGTCGGGCATTGGCTCGCTACGTTGTTCGGCAGGGTATGACGCGCTCAGGTCTTCTCGATGTTCCACATGAAGAATGCCGGGGCTTCAATGTAGCCTTTGAGGTTCTTGCGTAAGGCGGTTTTGAACTCGTATTGCCCGGTTGGGATATAAGGCACGACCTCGAAAGCGCGCTGCTGGATCTTGGCTGCAATCTCCTGTCGTTCTTCCGAATCTTTCGCCTTTAGCCACTCACTGCGCAACGACTTCGAGCTGGTCGTCCTTCGGCCAGCCGAACCAAGCCTGATCGCCATTGGCGCGCAGCATGACGTTGGTTGACGGGTCGAGCAGATCGGCGCCGGTCCAGCCGGTCTCGAAAATGTTCCAGCCGCCTTCGGCGGGCGGCTTTTTCGAGGCGCGGCGGGTGACGACCGTTCCCCAATCCGCCGCTACGTATTCGACGTTGAGGCCGAGCTTCTTGAGCATATCGACTGTCACCAGCGCCTCGGCGTGAATCAGCGGCTGATCGACGGCATCGAGCAGGACAATTTTCTCGCCTTTGTACCCGGCTTCCTTGATCAGCTGCTTGGCTGCCTCGTAATCGCGTTTGCCGGTCATGATCTGCGAGCCGGCGTTGTTGGCCATCGGCCCGCCGCAGGTGAAGAACGAGGCGCAGACGTCCCAATACTTCTGGTCGCCGACAAAGGCGGTCATGTAGTCGGGCTGGCTCGCCACCATCATCACCGCCTGCCGCATCTTTATGTTGTCGAATGGCGGATAAAGCCAGTTGAAGCGAACGCAACCTAATGGGCGGATCGACATAGGCACCATGTAAATATCGGGGCTGCCGTCGAGGACCGGCCAGATGTCGGCCGGCGGGTTCTCCCACCAGTCCGCCTCGGCGTTCTGCAGCGCCGCCGTCTTCGTGGCCACGTCCGGCACGACGATCCACTCGACCCGATCAACCTTGACCACCTTGCCGCCCGAAGCCCAGTCCGGAGGCTCGCTGCGCGGCACGTAATCGGTGTTTTTGACATACACCACCTTGTTGCCAGGCTGGTGTTCCTCCTTGACGAATTTGAATGGTCCCGAACCGACCATCTCGGTGACCTGCTGGTAGGGGTCGGTCTTGGCCAGCCGCTCCGGCATGATGAACGGCGCCAGGCTCGACACCTTGGCGAGCCCGTCGATCAGCAGCGGAAACGGCTCCTTGAGGTGGATCGAGAAGTTTTTGTCGTCGCCGCCCTTCATTTCGGCAATCACGGTGGCGAGCGTCTGGCCGAGCGCATCGCGCGCCGTCCAGCGCTTGATCGAGGCGACGCAATCGGCGCCGCGCACCGGTTGCCCGTCATGGAATTTGAGCCCGCCGCGCAGCACGAAACTGTAGTTGAGGTTGTCCGGCGAGATCTCGAATCCTTCGACCATTTGCGGGTGCGGCTTGAACTTCGAGTCGATCGCGAATAGCGTGTCGAACACCATGTAACCATGATTGCGGGTGACGTAAGCCGTGGTCCAGATCGGATCGAGCACCTGCACATCGGTTTGCGGGATAAAGCGCAAGGTCTTCGCACCACTTCCCTGAGCCCGTGCCTTGTGGCCGGAGGCGGCGAGCATTGCCACCCCCGCTCCGATCCCGAATTCGCGTCGTGTAAGCCGGTGAGCCATCCCTATCTCCGCCGTCCCGAGTTGACCTCACATCATAGCAAAAACTGCGCCGGGCCGCGCTTCCGATTGACGAGAGATGTGCTGGGGCACCACATCTCCGGCCCACTAGCTATGCCGCCAGGGCTATGCACATCGACGATTTCGATTTTGACCTGCCGCGCGAGCGGATTGCGCTGCATCCGTGCGAGCCGCGCGATGCGGCGCGGCTGTTGGTGATCCCCGCATCGGGAGCGTTCGAAGACCGGCGGATTTCGGATCTGCCGGCATTGTTGCATCCCGGTGATCTTCTCGTCTTCAACGACACCAAGGTGATCCCGGCGCGGCTCACCGGGCGGCGCGGCGAGACGGCGATCGAGGTCACGCTCTACCGCGACCTCGGCTGCGGCGCATGGCGCGCTTTCGCGAAGGGCGCTCGACGCTTGCGGACAGGCGACCGCCTCGTTTTCGCCGAAGACTTTTTCGCGATAGTCGGCGAGAAACACCCCGCGGGTGACGTGACCTTACGGTTCGATCTCGATGCCGCTGCTTTTCGGGAGGCGCTCGCCCGCCATGGTTCGATGCCGCTGCCGCCCTACATCAAGCGTCCGCGCGGCGGCGATGCGCGCGATCGCCAGGATTATCAGACGATCTTCGCCCGCACCGAGGGTGCCGTCGCGGCGCCGACCGCCGGACTTCACTTCACCCCCCTCCTCCTCGATGCGCTGGCCCGTCGCGGCATCCGCTGGGCCACACTGACCTTGCATGTCGGGCCCGGCACCTTTCTGCCGGTCAAGGTCACCGATCCGCGCGATCACCCGATGCACGCCGAATGGGGAGTTGTTTCAGCCGAGACCGCCGAACAGATCGCCGCGGCGCGGCGCGAGGGCGGGCGCATCGTCGCGGTCGGGACCACCAGCCTGCGCCTCCTCGAAACCGCCGCAGCCGAGAACAGCGATGTGCGGCCCTTTGCCGGCGACACCCGATTGTTCATCATGCCGGGCTACCGCTTCCGCGCGATCGACATGCTGCTGACCAATTTCCACCTGCCGCGTTCGACCCTGCTGATGCTGGTCGCCGCTCTCGCCGGGCTCGAACGTATCAAATCCGCCTACTCTCACGCGATCGCTCGCGGCTATCGCTTCTTCTCATATGGCGACGCCTGCTTGATAGAGCGCTCCCGATTGGGGTGTGACGAACTCACCCGCCCAGCCCTCTCCCGCGCTGGGCGCTGAACCACCTCAGGCAGCGGCGACTTTTGCGGCGTTGTCGTAGACCAATTTCGCCGCCGCGATGTCTTCGATCGCGAGCCCCACGGACTTGAACACGGTCGTCTCGGACGACGGAGCCGCTTTTGTTCCGGCAAAGATCTCACCGGCCTCGGCGTAGATCTGCGCCCCGGAAAGGATCACGTCGCCAGATTCCTTGAGGACTGCCTCGCGCGAATCCACGACAAGGATGCTGGCCATCACCCGGTCGTCGAGTTCCCGCCAATTGGGCCGCGGCGCGCCGACGGCATTCACGTGCGCTCCCGGCTTGAGCCAATCCCCTTCGAGGATCGGTTGGAGCGCGTTCGTGGCGGTCACAACCACATCTGCGCCGCGCACCGCGTCGGCGATGGGCATCGCCTTGGCGTTATGCTGTTCGGCAAACCGCTCGCCATGGGCGGCGGTGCGGCTCCACACGCGGATTTCGTCGAACTGCCGCACCCGCGAGAGCGCCAGCAGATGGGCATTTGCCTGCACTCCGCTGCCGAGCAGTGCCAGGACGCGTGCGCCGGGGGTCGCGAGATATTTCGTAACCGCCGCCGAGACGGCCGCCGTGCGCATCTCGGTAATCAGGCGGCCGTCCATGACCGCCAACGGCTCCCCGGTGTCGGGGCGAAAGAGCAAGATCATGGCGTGATGCGTCGCTGTGCCGCTTTCCTCATTACCTGGGTAGAAGCTGACGAGCTTTGCCCCCATTGCCTCGTGCGCCACCGCGGGCATGATCCCGAGATACCGCTTTCCTTCTTCGACCGTAAGCATATTGCGCACGGGCTGCACGACCTGCCCGAGCGAGAACTCGGCGAGGGCAATTTCCATCTGCCGGGATCAATTCATCCCAATGCAGGAGCGCCCGAACGCGTTCCTCATCCAGACACAGCATGACTGGTGCTGTAGTTCTTGGTGGTGAGATGCGATTAACGCGCGGCGCTCGCCGTCTTCTCCCTCATCATCGCGATGAGGCCGCCCACGTGGCCGCCGTTGCGCTGCACGACGGAGGCGAATTCGGAGCGCTGAGTGACCATCATGCTGATGCCTTCGACGATAACGTCGCTGATCTTGTAGGTCCCGTTCTCGGCCACCAGTCGCCAATCGATCTTCATTGGTGAAGCGCCACTTGGGGTGACCACGTTGGTCGAGACGATGACTCCATCGCCGTCGCTGTGGCTGCCGCGGACTTTCAAAGCCTCGCCGCCGAAATTCGACAGTCGCGCCGTGTACACGAAAACAACATAATCTTCGAACAACTTTACGAATTCCTGCTGCTCCTCCTCGCTTGCGGTCCGCCAGTAACGGCCGAGTACGAATTGGGCGATGCCCGGACAATCGAAATCGGTGTGGAACAACTCGCGGAAGCGAGTCTCCCTCATCGCGGGATCAGTCTTGTTGTTTAGTACCTCTACGGCACGATCCCAGAGGGTGTTCATGAAGGCCACAGCATCGGCAGGATTGACCACTGGTGGCGCTGCCGTGGATGCGGTCGCGAAACAGAGGAAGAGACCGGTCAGAAGGGAACGGCGCATCATGTCGTTTTGAACCCCCCAAGTGAGAGGATGATCTTAGCGCGAAAGCCGAAGTTCGGGCACTCGGAATTAACGGACCGTAAATCTATCGGCTTTGACCGTTTTTTGACGAGGCTGCGTGGTAACCGTTGGCGGAAGCGCGTGGGTTCCCTACATTCTTAGCGAATTTCGCAGAAGGGGCGAAGCAAGATGTGGCCGTTCATGCGTGATAAGCTGGCCGTCCCCCGGCCCGAGGACTGTCTGCCTGGACGGGGCCAGCCGATGCCGCTCCCCGAGCAGCATTTCGTCAACCGCCATCCGCTTGCCGGACCTTATCCCGACGGCATGGAGAAGGCTCTCTTCGGGCTCGGCTGCTTCTGGGGTGCGGAGCGGGTGTTCTGGCAGGCGCCGGGTGTGTGGGTCACCGCGGTCGGCTACGCCGGCGGCTCGACCCCGAACCCGACCTACGAGGAGGTGTGCAGCGGCCGTACCGGCCACACCGAAGCCGTGCTCGTCGTCTATGATCCGAAACTCACGAGCTACGAGGCATTGCTCAAGCTGTTCTGGGAGAGCCATGACCCGACCCAGGGCATGCGGCAGGGCAACGACGTCGGGACGCAATACCGGTCGGCAATCTATACGTTCTCGCCGGAGCAGCAGACCGCCGCCGAGGCCTCGCGGCAGGCCTATGAGGGTCAGCTCGCGGCGGCAGGATTGGGCAAGATCACCACCGAGATCCGCGATGCTCCGCCCTTCTACTTTGCCGAAGGGTATCACCAGCAATACCTGGCGAAGAACCCGAACGGCTATTGCGGCCTCGGCGGCACCGGCGTCACCTGTCCGATACCGGCGACGGTCGCTGCCGCTTAGACCTTCTAGCCCACGGGAAAAACCGCCTAGCCGCGCCAGAACGGCGCCGCATCGTTCAGCCGCCGCCGATGTCCGCGAAGCTTTCGTTCGCCGCTGGCGAGCATTTGGTCGTGCGCTTCGAGCACGGCAACCCAGGCGTGGGCGGCGGGGCTTCGCGGCTCGATCTGGGCAAAGAGTTCGGTGACAAACTCGTGCGCAACGCGGACGTCATTCGCATAGCCGAGGTCGCTCTGGAGGCGTTTCAGCCTCCCGACAAACCTGCTCTAACTCATCGTTATCGAAAAGGCTGCCGAAAAGCTCGACCGTGTAGCGAAGCTTCTTGACTGCAATTCTCAGCTTGTGCCGCTCTCGGGGCGCCAGACTGCCGAACCCCTTGCCGCGTTGCCTTACTTTGCGCCGGCGCCGATCGAGCACATCGGGCGCTATTTCACCTATCGGAGAGGTCATCGGATCCGGCTCATCCGATGCCGAATGCCGACGCCAGCCGGACCCCTCGAACCACCGCAAGAGGCGCAGCATGCTGGCGGTATACCGCGGCGATAGAACGGCTTCCCTGATCTGGTCGTATGCGGAAGCCCGGAGCCGGTCGAGTGCGGCGGCGAGATCGTCCCAACCGGGCTCGTCCGGAAGTCCGGTGCGGGCCGCCGGCAACAATTCGGCTGCGAATACATCCAGATTGCGGGCCGGCCCGAGCGTACCGCCGAGCCAACGAAGCTCCTCGGTGACCCACTGGACGTCCTCTTGCGGAAGCATCTTCTTCAGCGAGGAAATTGCCGAGCGGAGGCGCCGCACGGCCACCCGCATCTGGTGAACGCCCTCCGGCTCGGCCGAGAGCACGGCGGGCTCATTGCGCAACAGCTGCGCGAGGCAGCTGCGGCCGATCTTTTGCAGAGCGGCCTCGACCGTCATATCGGGATCGAGGATGACGGGCTCTGCGTGAACCGCCGACGGGGCCGCATCGCCACACTCCGCCAAGTGGTAGCCCCGTTCCGATTTGCTGCGCGTCTCGATACGAAGCGGGGCCACCTCCAGCAGCTGCGCGGCGAGATCGTAGAGAGCGGCGGCGTCACCGCTCTTGAGTTCGAGTTCGACCTCGCTGATCGGTTCGGCTCTGTCGCTGGTCGACGGCCCGGATCTCACCTTCGTCGACCGCCGCCTCTATCGCCGTTCCCGGCAGCGGCTCGACCGCGAAGATCGTGCGGGTGACTTCGGTCACGAAAAACGGCCGCAGATCGGCGGCCGCACCCTCCGGCAAGCGCCGGCCGCTCTGCGCCGCATCGGGGTCGGGTCGCTCCTCGGCGACCGCATCTTCCCACTCGCCGCGCGACAGGAGATCCCCCGAAGCAAGGTCTCCCTCCTTGACGGTCTGCAAGAAATGCCCGCCCTGATCGCGGACCCGCAGGGTCAGCCCCCGCTGCTTGAGCGCCGCATCCGGCGTGTCGTAATAGGTGCTGATCAGCCTTTCTTGTGTGCTGACCCGCGCCATCGTCATGAGCGCGCGCTTCAGTGCGGGCAGATCCTCTGACCGAGCAGCGAGCTTGAGTTCGACTTCCGTCGAAATGGCAGCCTCCCGTCTTGACCAGCGGTTAATCTCGCGAACGGCGGAGTATAATCCCTGGATCCGCCGACCTGGTGCGGCTCATCGCCACCCGAACACCGATCCTGCCGCGGTGGTTGCCTCTACTCGGCCGCCGCCCGCGCCGGTTCCTTAATACCGTTCATGTAGTCGACGCTGACGGGCTGGTTCGTCTCGAACGGGCTCTTGAGGTCGAATTCCTTGGCCATCTCGCGCACCGCCGGGAACACCTCTTGCCCCAAAAGGCGGATGCAGGTCTTGGCGTCCTCGTGCGTGACGTTGCCGTCATTCCCCCAGACACCGAGAATACCGGGCCGCGTCTCTTCGAGCAGGATGCGCAATTTGGCGATCACCTGCTTTGGCGTGCCGGCGATGATCATCAGATCTTCGAGCTGTTTTTCCAGCTCAGGGCGGTACCGAGGGTTTTTCGACCGGCCGGAGGCAAACTCGACAAAGGCACGGCGGTTTTCGGGACTCCCGTAACCCGAGGGCGTGCTCCACACCGGGTGGGCGAGACCGGTGAATTCGCCCTGCATCCATCTGAATTGGGCGGCGTTCGCGAGCGCCTTCTCCTCGGTCTCGGCGACGTGGATCTGCTTCAACATCCCGTGATAGTCCGGCCCGCCGGTAAAGCCGGCCTCGGCCGCCACGTTGTCGTAGATCTCCCAGATCCGCTTCGTGCGATCGATCGGCGTGTTGAGCGCGACATACGGGATAGCCGCGCTGTGCCGCCCAGACGACCGTCTCGGGGCTGATGACACCCGGGATCCACACCCGCGGATGCGGCTTCTGCAACGGCACGGCCCACGGGTTGACGACGCGGTGCTGGTAATGGGTGCCTTCCCAGCGGAACGGCCCCTCGCGCGTCCACGCGGCGACGATCAAATCGTGCGCCTCCTGAAAGCGCTCCCGATTGAAGGCCGGGTTGACGCCGGCGGCCAGCTGCTCCTGGCCACCGCCGCGCACAAAGCCCGAAACCAGCCGGCCCTTGGAGATCATGTCGATCATCGACAATTCCTCGGCGAGCCGCACCGGATTGTCGGCCAGCGGCAGCGGGTTGCCGAGGAGGATGATCTTCGCCTCTTTCGTCACCGCGGCGAGGATCGCGGCAAAGACGTTGCACTTCGCCTGCATGCAGAACGGCGCGTTGTGGTGCTCGTTCAGCATGAAGCCTTCGATGCCCATCTCCTCGGCATAGATGTAATGCTCGAGATATTCGTTATAGAGCCGGCTCCCGGCCACCGGGTCGAAGTATTTGTTGGAAAACATCAGCGCCGTGGCGCCGAACTTCAGACCCTCCTCGGCCGGATAGGCCGACATCGGCTGCTCGGTGAAGTACATCAGTTGCATGAGTTTCTCCGTCTCTGGCGTGGTTCTGCGCTGCACGCCGCAAGGGGCAGAGGAATGATAAACCGCTGCTGAAGAAGATCGCATCTCCCGAGAAGCGGCCGGAGCCACCTCTCCAGCTTCGAGGGGTCAGCTCCAGCGCGGCCTTGCGCCACCCGTCATCCCGCCGTCGATCACCAGCTCCGCGCCCGTCATGTAGTTGGACGCCTCCGAGGCGAGAAAGAGCACGCCGTTTGCGATGTCTTGCGGTGCCCCGGCCCTCCCGAACGGAACCCCGGCCTTCGCAATCGCGTTCGGATCGAGCGGTGTGTTACGGCCAGCCGAGCCCGCTATCTTTGTCCAAATCGGCGTGTCGATGACGCCCGGATGGACGGTATTGACCCGAACCCCGTCGCCCGCTGCCGCACACTCCATTGCGACCGCTTTTGCGAACAGACGCACGCCTCCTTTGGTGGCGCAGTAGCCGGCCAAGCCGGCCGATCCCCTGAGACCGGCTACCGACGACATGATGACGATCGAGCCGCCGCCGGCGCGGCGCATTGCCGGCACGGCATACTTTACCGACAGAAACACACCGTCGAGGTTTACTGCGGTTTGCCGCCGCCAGTCGGCCAACGACATCTCGACCGCGTTGCACAAAATGCCGATCCCGGCATTGGCCACCATCACGTCCAGACGTCCAAAGCGCCGCTCGGCGGTTTCGATTATACCCGGCCAGCCCTCCTCCACACCTACATCCTGCTGAAGATAGATCGCTTCGCCGCCGGCATCACCGATCTTCTCCGCCACCCCCTGACCTCCGGCATCGTCCAGGTCGGTTACCACGATTTTGGCGCCTTCTCGCGCGAGCGTCGCCGCGCAAGCCGCGCCAATCCCCGATGCCCCGCCGGTAACGATCGCGACCTTGCCGTCCACCTGGCCCATTGCTAGCGTCCTCCAATCCGCTGAGCGACGATAAATGCTCGCCGCTCGCCGACCAGACTATGCCGAGAAGAGAGCGCGGAAGGAAGTACTGGCCGGGCGCAACCAGGCCCCGCGCCTCAGCGCGCTGACCCACCAAGGGACGAACCCGCATGACGAGAAGAATACGCGATAGCGCGACCGTGCCCTACGCGGTACCAATAAGCTGGCGCCGCAGCTGCTACGAGGTTGAGACCCGCGCCGGCATGGGCGAAGCCGCGCGCATCCAACCATGCTGCCCGTGCAGTCGGAATTGACCGCATAGGTGCCCGTTTCTTGCCCTTTCAGAGCGAAATCAGTCTGAGGGGCGTCAATTGAAGCCCGTCGCCCATGAACAGCACTCCGTCGAGCCCGATGCCTTGTTAGTCGGATTGCTGGTCGAGGCGCGTCGCTATTGTGGTGGCGCAGTTGGTGTTGGCTAACTGATCGGCGGGGTTGAAGAAATCGGTAGTAGCGGTCGCTGTGAATTCGTCGGCATTTCCGCTGAGCTTTATGTCCCGCGTGATGACTGAGGTTCCAGCGAAACTGCCATCAGTCTTAAATTCGTAGAATCTGTCGACTGCGGTGTAGTCTTCCCCGCGGAGATGACGCCACGTGCCCAAACCAGTGCCATACAGTGAGTTGGTGGAAATCTGTGTCAGGCTGCCGCCGTCACTGAACATCAGGATGGCGTGGCCGGTGCCTATGGCTTGGCCGGTAGCGCACCCAACAATTGTTACGCTCACATCCCAAATGCCTTCGATCCCATGCTGCTTTTGCGCAGACTGTGCGAACACCGAAATCTGCGTGACTGACGCAATTCCGGTCGCCAACGCCAAGCCGGAAATGATTCTCAGGAACGTGGATCTCATCTTTTTCCTCCTATGTCAGCATTGCGCCATTCCCGCTGATCAAAACGGGGGCGCTGATACCCCGGCAGGTCAAGTCCGTGTTGGTGGTGCCGGCGATTGCGGTGCATTCCGGGTCCTTGCAGTCGCCGATCCCCACCGACCCGGGAAACCTATTCGGGCCCCACCCGCCAGCTGGTAAATGCGTCTGACTGGGCCTGACCCGTCTCGATGACGACCATCTGCTCGCCGTTCGGGGCGATGAACATCTCTGCGGTGGGCCCGGGGATCGGTATGCTTAGTACTTTAAAGGTCCCCGTACAGTCTTCGTTGACCGTGTAGGTCAGATCGCTGAGATTATCTGTGACGGTTATCACCCCGTTTACGCTAGTCGTAGCCAAATTTGTCCCCGTACCGTCACCATTAAATATGTGAACGCCGGCGCGAGCGAACACCATCGGTTGTGACACTGCGGGCGGGAAAATCGTTCCGCTTGTGGCCCACGGATACCGCCCTTTCACCGTAGCTAAGGAGCACGTCGTTGCGTGTTCTTTTTCCTCTGCATAACCAAGCTCCACGGTGGCGACGCCTACTACTGTCAGACCTATCCCCATCAGCCATAATCCCATGCGCTTCATCGCAGCACCCCTCATCGATTAAGAGTAGAGCCGCCCGGCGGCGCCGGGTTCGGCTCGAACAGGCGATCCAACCCTGCTCGACGGAGTGCGCGCCATGAGGTGGCGATAAAAAATTCTAAATTGTGGTAAATTCCCGAAAATTTCGATGCGTGTGGGAGACGCAGCCATGGAGGCGCTCGCCGCTGGGGACGTCTTTCTGTTCGATGGCTTCCGTCTAGATCGGCGCGGCGGCGGTCTCTTCCGGCGAGACGAGCGTGGTGATTTCGTCCCAATGGCGACAGGCTCGCGCGCACTCGATGTTCTCGCGGTGCTGGTCGAGCGGCCAGGCGATCTTGTCTCCAGGGACGCGATCATCGACTGCGGTCTGGCCGGCGACGGTGGTCGAGGACGCCAACCTGAACATGCAGATCGCCGCGCTTCGCCGAGTCCTCGACGACGGCCGAGCCGAGGGCAGCTGCATCCAGACAATCCCCGGCCGCGGCTACCGTTTTGTCGTACCGGTGACCCGGGGCGACCCCACGCCTTCTTCAGGGTCCATCCGACCCTCCGGCAATGGGAGCGGCGGGCCGATTGTCGAGAACGAGCGACTGCAGGGTCCAGGCGTTATGGGCCAGATCGATGCCCCGCCGCCTGCACAGGCGTTGCGAGCGCGGCACTGGCCTCGGGCTGGCATCGTGGCCGCGCTCGTTGGCGCTTTGGGCCTCGGCGTCGCGGTGGCTGGCTGGAATTTGCACTCGCCCTGGTTCGGCGAGGAGCACCTCGCACCTCGCCTGTCGTCGATCGTCGTGCTGCCGTTTACCAACCTTAGCGACGACCGCGAGCAGCAATATTTCTCCGACGGAATCACCGAAGACCTGACGACCGATCTGTCGCGGCGTCTGCACATGTTGGTGATCTCGCGCAATACCGCGTTCACGTATCGGAACAAGGCGATCGACTCAAAGCAGATCGGCCGCGAGCTGGGCGTCCGCTATCTGCTCGAAGGGAGCGTCCAGCGCTCGGGTGACGAGGTCCGCGTCAGCGTCCAGCTGATCGATGCCGCGACCGACACGCATCTCTGGGCCGAGCGGTTCGACCACGGCATTGGCGATCTGTTCGCCCTGCAAAACGAGATTACCGGCCGGATCGGAAATACCCTCAACCTCGAGCTGATGGCCGCCGAGGCCGCCCGGCCGACTGAGCATCCCGACGCGCTGGACTACATTTTTCGCGGACGCGCCTTGTTTTTCGGGAAGCCGCTGTCGCGTGAAAATTTTGCGGAGGCGCTCAGCCTCTTCGCGCACGCGTTGGCGCTCGACCCGCAATCCGTCGAGGCACAGGCCTATTTGGCGGGCGTACTGGCGATCCGAGTGGTCACTTCCATGACCGATTCTGCCGCGGCCGACCTCGCACGTGCGGAAACGCTGGTCGACCAAGCTTTGGCGGCATCGCCCCCCTTCTGGTATGCGTATTACGTCAAGGCCACCGTGCTGCGCGCGCAGAACCGATGCGAGGAGGCCGTTCCCCAATTTGAGACCGCTCTCACGCTCAATCGGAATTCGGTCGGCACATTACAGGGTCTCGGCTGGTGCAAGCTCTACACCGGGTCGATAGATGAGGTGATCCCGCTCGAGGAGCAAGCCATTCGCCTCAGTCCTCGCGATCCCAACATCGGCTATCGGTACCTCTTAATCGGGACTGTGCATTTGCTTCAATCGCGCACCGACGACGCGATCGTCTGGCTTGAAAAAGGGCGCGGCGGCATGCCTGCCGTATCGGTCTTCCACAGCCGTCTCGCCGCCGCCTATACCCTCAGAGGCGATAGTGAACGTGCCGCCGCCGAACTGGCCGAAGCCCGGAGACTAAACGGAGATCTTTATTCAAGCATCGCCCACGTCAAGGCCAGCGGATATTTCGGGGTGCCGAAGATCCGTGCCCTGTACGAAGCCACTTATTTCGCCGGCCTGCGCAAGGCGGGAATGCCGGACGAGTGACCCCGAATCCTTCGCGCCGCGGCTACGCTGGCATGTCGCTATCGACAATCACTCAATTGCCATTATCGCATTATATTTTCGCGGCGTGGGAGCAACGCGCTTCGATGCGGGATTGTTATTGAAGGAGCGCGGATACCGAATCTCAACCTGATAAAACAGGCAGAACAGGGCTCCGAGTATTTGGTGGACATAAGCTGGTCAGATATGGCGGCCGGGCAATTCGTTGTCGGTGCGGCAGTCGCCGCTGAGCCAGGGCGCCAATTCCTGGTGCGCGTCGGCGCGGCGTTGGGCGTCGATCCCAGCGCCGGTTTGTTTCGTGTCTTTTTTGGTATACATTAATGATGTATATCTTCGTGAGGTGATTCATGTCCCACACCGGCATTGCCAAAATCTTTATGCACGGCCGCAGCCAGGCTGTGCGCTTGCCTTTGGCGTTCCGTTTGCCCGGCCGCACCGTGCGCGTGCGCCGTGTCGAAAACGGCATTTTGCTCGAGCCGATGGCGACGGATATCGACGCTTGGTTCGCAGCGCTGGACCGCTTTACCGATGTGCCGTTCATGGAAGAAGGCCGCGAGCAACCGCCGATGCCGCCGCCCGAGGACCTGTTCGGGTGAATTACCTTCTCGACACCAACGCCGTCGTCGCGCTGCTTAGGAGCCGTCCCGCCGGCGTGCGGAACCGGTTACGCCAGGCGTTGTCGGAAGGCGGCTTGATCGCCGTGCCTTCCGTCGTGCTGTACCAATTGTGGTATGGAGTGGCACGTAGCGAGCGACGCCGCGAGAACGCTGACCGGCTGCGTGTGTTCCTCTCGGGTCACATCGATATTGTTCCGTTCGAGGAAGAGGACGCAGTCGCCGCCGGCGAACTGCAAGCAGCGCTGGAGACAGCGGGAACGCCGATTGGACCGTATGACCTGTTGATCGCCGCTCAGGCTTTGCGAAACCGAACGACGCTCGTCACCGCGAATGTGTCGGAATTCGCCCGGGTACGCGGTCTTTCCTGGCAGGACTGGACGGCCGCTGACTAAGGGAGGACCTTCGGGGCTGAGCTCAAATCGCGCGGCCGCGCAAATCGTTGTTGGTGCGGCGGTCGCCGGACAGCCAGCGCGCAAGTTCGCTGTGGGCGTCGGCGCGGCGGATCGCGTCGATCTCGGCGGCGTCTTCCGGGTCCTGGGTGAATTCGACGATCAGCCCGTCGGGCGAGGACACGTAGATCGACTTGCAGTAGCCGTGGTTGGTCTCGCGGTATTTCTCTCCGCCGCGTTCCAGGCGCTGCTTCAGCTCATCGTAAGTTTGTGGCTCGGCCTTGAAGGCGATGTGGTCGTAGCGGCCGATCTTCGGCGGCTGCTTGGCCTGGGTCATCTCGTAGAGCTCGGGGTCGGCGAATTGGAAGAAGGCGAGCGCCCCGCCATCGGCCATGGCGAAGAAGGTATGACAGAACTCGACCTCCCGCTGCAATTCCGCACTGAAGTTCTTCTCGCACCAGGTCGCGACCAGAGGAATCCCGAGGAGATCCTCGAAAAACCGGCGGTTGACCTCATGTTCCTTCACCACAAAGGCGTTGTGATGCAGGCGCGACGGCAGCTTCGACAACAGCCCCTGGCTTTCGGTTGCGCGGGCGATCTCGATCGTATCCATTTCAACCCTCCCATGGTCTTACTGATCCAAAATTTCAGCGACGATACCACAAAATGATGCATGCTCGCGGCGATCTTCCGTTCGCAGCTAAGGAAATGCCGTGAAAGTCAGCGCAATGATCCGGCTCAGCCCCGGCGCCGAGCCGCACACCGGATTGGTGAGCCGCATGGCCGACTATGCCCGCCGCATCGAGGCCAGCGGGTTTCCCGGTATCTGGGTCGGGGATTCGATGGGCCGGGGCCGGCCGACGCTCGATCCGCTGACCGCGTTGGCGGCGCTCGCCGCCGTGACCGAGCGCGTCGAGCTCGGCATCGGGGTGCTGCAGGTGTCGTTGCGCCATCCGATCGAGCTCGCTCATCGCGTGCAGTCGGTGCAGGCCTTGTCGGGTGGCCGGCTGCGCCTCGGCGTCGGCAGCGGCTCGACGCGGGCAGATTTCGAGTTGCTCGGCGGCGATTACGACCACCGCTTCCGTACCTTGCGCAATTCGCTCGACACCATGCATCGGGTGTGGCGCGGCGAGCCGATCAATGGCGGCACTTTGTCGATCTGGCCCGGCTGCGAGGGCGGACCACCGATATTGATGGGCGCCTGGCGCAGCCCGCGCTGGATCACCCATGCCGCAAAAGAGTGCCAGGGCTGGACCCCGTCGGGCCGATACAGTAGCTGGGACGACCTCGAAGCCGGCATGCGCATCTATCGCGACGCGGGCGGCACCAACGCCGTCCTCGCCAACGTCGCCGTCGACCTCGCCGACCGGCCCGGATCGGCGGACCTGGCTGCGGCTACCGACGTGGCATTGGTCTGCCCGCCGGACGAGGCGCGCCGCCGGTTGAAGCGGATGGAGCAGCTAGGCTTCGACGAGGTTCTGCTGGTCTCCCACTACGGCGCTGTCGAGGAGCTCGAAGAGGTCCGCAGCTGGGCGGCTTGACAGGCGGCGCGGCCGGCGCATGTTTGCTTGACGGTTTCGATTTCGATTTCAGCCGAGGCGCGAGATGATCGGTGCGGATCTGGCCGGTAAGACGGTGCTGGTGACCGGGGCGGCTTCGGGGATCGGGCTCGCCGCGACGGAGATATTTTCGCGTTGCGGCGCTACGGTCGCGCTCAACCATTTGCCTGACGACCCACGCGGGCCGGACCAGGTCGCACGCTTCAAGGCCGAGGGCCGGAAAATCGTCGCCGCCCCCGGCGACGTCTCGCAGCCGGGCGACGCGGAACGCATGGTGACGAGCGCCGTAGACGCGCTCGGCCGGCTCGATTTTCTCGTCAATAACGCCGGCACTCCCAACACCCCGGCGCCGATCCCGTTCTCCGATCTCGACATGCTGACCGAAGACTTCTGGTCGAAGATCCTGACCACGAACCTGATCGGTCCGTTCCGTTGCGCCCATGCTGCAGTGCCCGCGTTGAGGGCGGCGCGCGGCGCTATCTGCAACACCGCCTCGATCGCCGGGGTTCAGGGGTCCGGCAGCAGCATTCCTTATGCGACAAGCAAGGCGGGCCTTATCAATCTGACGCGCAGCCTCGCGCGCACATTGGCGCCGGAGGTCCGGGTCAACGCGGTGGCGCCGGGCTTTGTCGACAGCCCATGGAACAAGGACTGGCCCGCCGACCGCAAGGAGGCCTCGATCGAGCGGACGCCGCTCAAGCGCGCCTGCAAGCCCGAGGACATTGCCGAGACGATCTTCTTCCTGTGCGCCGGCGGGGCGATGATCACCGGCCAGACGATCATCGTCGACGGCGGCCTGACCCTTTGAAAGAGCGGATTGGGAAGAGGATCACGAATAAACACATTGCACACTTAACGCCGTCTTTCCAGCGAAAGTGGGAATCCAGGTTGGCAGGGATCGGGTGCTGCCGCTCTGGACCCCCGCTTCCGCGGGGGCGACGACTAGAAAGGAGAACAGCATGATGGAAGAGCCAATCAATCTGGAGATCTTCACCGACTACGTCTGACCCTGGTGTTATCTCAGTACCGTGCGTATTGAAAAACTGAAGCAGACGTTCGACATCGACACCGTCCTCGTGCATTTCCCATTGCATCCGGAAACCCCCGCGGAAGGCCGCTCGATGGCGGAGCTCTATGCCGGGCGAAACGTCGACCCAGAGGCGATGTATCAGCGCATGAAAGGGCTGATGGATGCCGAAGGGCTACCCTATGGCCATCGCACGCGCACCTATAACAGTCGCCTCGCGCAGGAGCTCGGCAAATGGGCGGACACGCAGCCGGGCGGTGAAGCAATTCACGACGCCTTGTACCGGGCCTATTTCGTCGATGCCCGTAATATCGGGGACAGCGAGGTATTGCTCGACATCGCGCAATCAGTCGGTTTTTCGATCGAGGAAGCGCGGGCGGTCCTGACCGAACGCCGCTTCAAAGAGGCGGTCGACGCCGATTGGGCGAAGTCGCGGCAATGGGGTGTGACGGGAGTCCCGACCTTTGTCGCGGCCCGCTACGGCGTCGTCGGCGCGCAGCCCTACGAGACTTTGGCGCAGCTGCTCGAAAAGGCTGGCGCCCGGCGCCGCGTTTAGCCGCTCGCATGCCGAACCCGCCGCCTGCGATCAGCTACGACGGCGCGCCCCGGCGGCAGATCATCGAGCTGCATGTCTGGGCGGTGCGCCAGGGGTTGCTGGGCCTTGGCGCAGCGGAACTGTTCGAGGGCTTCTGCCGGCGCCTGGCTCTCGCCGGGGTTCCGCTGTGGCGCGCCTCCGCGGCAACGCGGACACTGCATCCGCAGTGGGGCGGCTACAGCTATACTTGGCGCCGCGACCTCGATGCTATCGAGCCTTTGCAGTTCGAGCGCGGCAATGAGCGTCGTAGAGTTTGGCTGACCAGTCCGTTTGCATTTCTCGTAGCCCAGGCGCAAACCCTCCCCGGACACGGAGATCCATGGCTGCACTTGCGTCGGCATTTGACCGGGCCCGAGGCGCTCCTCGATTTTCCGGTGCTCGAAGAGCTCGCCGGGGACGGCGGCACCGACTATTTCGCCCAAATCGTCCGTTTCGGGCCGGAGGGCGACGCCTCGCGCGGAACCGGCATCGCCTACTCTTTTACGACCGACCGCCGAGACGGTTTCAGCGAGGATGACCTCACCTTGCTGCGGGCCGTCCTGCCGGCCCTGTCCCTCGCAATGATGGCGCATGCCGGCCACACGATCGCCTCAGGGCTTCTCGAAGCCTATCTCGGCAGCGATGCCGGGCGGCGGGTCCATGCCGGCGCGGTCGAGCGCGGCTCGGTCGAGAGCATCCGCGCCGTGCTGTGGTTCGCCGACATGCGGGGGTTCACGAAACTCGCAGACAGCACCGCGGGGCTGGAGGTCATCGAGCTGCTCGACGAGGTCTTCGAGGCACTGACCGCCTCACTGCGGTCGCGTGGCGGACAAGTATTGAAATTTATGGGCGACGGCATGCTCGCGATCTTTCCGCTGCTGGCCGAGACGCAGGCCGAGACCTGCCGCAATACGATCGATGCCGCAAGGGAGGCAATGTACGCGGTGGACCGGGTCAATCGCGCGCGGGCCGAGGCATTGAGGCCAGCCGCCGAGGTCGATCTCGCGCTCCATATCGGCGAAGTGTTGTACGGCAATGTCGGCGCTGCCGATCGCCTCGATTTCACGGTGATCGGGCCGGCCGTCAACGAGGCGGCGCGCATTGAAACTCTGTGCGAACCGTTGGGCCGCAAGGTGCTGGTCTCGGCCGAGTTTGCCGCCGCGGCCGGCAGCTGCAATGGGCTCCGGCCCCTCGGCCATCATCGGCTGCGCGGGGTTCGCGAGCCCCGCGCGATCTACGGGCTCGATCTGTAGCAGCGGGTCGGTTGCGTGGCGCGGTTTCGATCGGCTAAGGTCAGCAGTGTTTCTACTGGGGATATCGCCGTGACAAAGCTGATCGCCTTCTGTGCCTTGACCGGTTTGCTGGCTGTCGCCGGCTGCGCCAGCCAACAGCAGCTGGTCGGACAGAAAGAAGACCTCCTCGCTGCGGCAGGTTTTCAGATCAGGATCGCCGACAGCCCGCATCGCCTGGCGGCGATGCGCAGCCTGCCGCCGCACAAATTCGTCACCCGCGTGGTGAACGGTCAGCCGGTGTATTTGTATGCCGACCCGCTGGTTTGCCGTTGCGTCTATTTCGGCACACAGCAGAACTGGGCGGCATATCGGCAGGAGGTTCTCGCTCAGCAACTCGCCGACGAAGCCCAGATGACCGCGATTATGAACCAGAACGACTGGGACTGGGGCCCCTGGGGCTGGCCCTGATCAGCCTTCTTTGGTGAACCCCTTGGCGCGCATGCAGTTGTTGAGAACCTGGTCGGCACGGCCGGCGGCCTGCCGGCGCATCGACTGCGCTTCGATCGTCTGGGTTCCGCCGAGTTGCCAGTTTCGGCCGAGCGTCGCGTTGATGTCGGCGTTGATGCCCTGCTCGCTGGCCAGCGCCGCATTGGCCTGTGCATTGCAGTCGTCAAGCTCGCGGGCGATCGTCTGATCGTCCGCGCCCGCCTTGACCCAGTTTGTCGCTGTCGGGGTCTGCCCGGCGCAGACCGTCAGCAGCAGGCAACCGAGGGCGGCGCCGGCGGCGGGCAGGCGCCGATAATCGCTGCGAATGGTCATCGGCAACTCCTCAGCCTAAAGACTGGCCGAATTCACGCGGGATCAGACCGGACTGGAACCAAGTCACAAAGGTGTAGATGCTGAACACCGGAAGACGCAAACGCTGCGACAACGCACGGGCATAGGGCACCATGTTGGTGCATTCGAGGAGCACCGCGCCAATGCCGTCGTGGCTAGCGGCGAGCCTGTCGCCGGCGGCGAGAATGTCGCGCTCGGCCGCGGCCACATCGAGCTGCTCTTCATCATTGATCATGACGCGGCTGAACTCGCCGCCGCCGTCGGTGCCGACCACCGGCGTCGCTGGATCGGCACCCGCAGCGCTCAAATGCTCCTCGGTGAGGTTCGCGGCACTTACCGTGAGGACGCCGACCCGCTTGCCGGGCGGCAGCACGCGTTCGATGAACGGGATCTGCATCAGGCTCGAGGTCGCGACCGGCACGCCGACATGGGCGGCGATCTCCCGCTGATAAAGCGACAGGAACCCGCAGGTCGTGGTAATTCCGTCGGCGCCTAGACGGACCAATTCAGCCGCGGCGGCGAGGAATTCATCCCGCAGGCCCTCGGCCTTTTCGCAGACGACGCGCCGCGGCGAGGCGCCCGGGACAACCTTGTAGAGAACCGGAAACGGCCAAGTCTCGGCATTTCCCATGTCGCCGGGGATGCGCGGAAACCGCGTCTCCAGCATCAGGATGCCGACGCTCGCGCCGTACAGCGTCTTGCCACCCCAGGCGATCCGCGTTGTTTGAGTCATGCATCAGCCTAGCACATAATCCTGTGGGGAAACTCAGATGTGGAGGAGACCCATGTCGGAAGCAACCAAGCCGGCCGCCATCGAAGCCGCGGCCGTGCCGCCCGCCCGCGCCACCCGCGGCTACCCCGAGCCCTTCGCCGCACGTGTCGCAGGACGCGAAAGGCGGGCGCTCGGCGACGTGTTCGGGCTAACCAATTTCGGGGTGAACCTGACGCGGTTGCCGCCGGGCGGCATGTCGGCGTTGCGCCATACGCATATGCGCGAGGACGAATTCATCTACATTGTCGAGGGCGAACCCGTTCTCGTGACCAATGCCGGCGAGATGCCGCTACGCCCCGGCATGTGCGCCGGTTTCAAAGCCGGCTCCGGCGACGCCCACCATCTGATCAATCGCAGCAGCCGCGACGTACTCTATTTGGAGATCGGCGACCGCCATCCCGGAGATACGGTCATCTATCCCGACGACGACATTGGCAGAGCGCTCACCCCGAACGGCGAACGCGTTTTCGTCCATCGGGACGGCACCCCATACTGAGTTGTCGAGTTTCGCCGAAAGCTCCCGATATCAATGGCCCGGCGGCGCACGCTCCGGATCACTCTCCACGATCTGTGGGGAGGTCACCCCCATCGATACATAGATGCTCATCAGGGTTTCCACCCCGATATTGGCCGGCTTGACCCATGCGGCCGGGACATAAATCAACGCGCCCCCAACCGGCACCGGTGCGGAGGGGACGAGGACCACATGGTAGCGTTCGCCGCCGATCAGAATCGGTCGCGGCATCGGCAATAGCCCCAGCACCCCGGCGCCGCCGTCGCCGCCGAAGAAGCACCAGACCGGGCTCATGCTCTTCAGCCCGTCCTGGTCCTTTCTGTCCATGATCGCGACAAATCGCTTGGTGACGTCGTACAGGTTGCGAACGAACGGAATGCGTTCCATCAAGGAATCGATGAGAAGACGAACCCGGCTTTCCAAGCGGGACTCGACGCTGAGCCCGAGAAGATAGATCAGCCCGATCACAACGACCGCACCGAGCACATAAGCTGCGATCGGCGAGTCCGACAAGCGAAACCCGATCGAGAGCAAAATGCGCCCGATCGCGCTGTCCGGACCGACATAGGCGTAAATAAACGTACCGACCCACACGATGACGGTTATCGTCACCGCGAGCGGCAACAGGACGAAAAACCCGGCCAGAAATGTACGGAAGCGACTGATCATTGGACACCGAACGCGAGGATACCGACCCGAGCGGCGGCATCATTCGGCAGCCTTGTCGGGTACGCGCGCTCAGGTATCACGGGTTTCCCGGATTTTGACAGCCTCTTGAACCGCTCCCGTAGAGACTGGAACAGCACGTAGAGCCCGCAAGCTCAGAACGAACCCACAAACGGTCCGAGCGCGATCACCACGGCGAGCACGATGATCGGGCCAGCGATCGCCGTCATCGAAATATCGAGATAACTTTCGCGGTGCGTCGACCCGCACACTGCGAGCCGTCTCACTGGCCGTTGCAATTAATTTGCTCTCCGCTCTGACCGGCTCCGCCTCGGGCAGACCGATGCAGGGTTACGACGGCGCCGTTCTGCGGCGGCTGTCGAGCGTTCCGGCGCTTATGACGCCGATGCCGACGCCATCACGCCGGTCTGTTCGTGACGAAGACTCCACCAATACCCGAAAACCTGTGACCTGCTTCACCGAGCCGGCATTTTATTTCCCAGAAAAGCGGGAGTGGTAATGATCATGAGCGGCCGCTTGACGCCCGGGTGAGCGTGGCGACAGAATTCCGGCGCAGAGCGAGAGCGAGGAGGGCGCGATGGCGGATGTGCGGGTGATGGCGACGGGCTTGCGGTTTCCCGAGGGGCCGGTGGCAATGGCCGACGGTTCGGTCATCTTGGGCGAGATCGCCGGCAGCGCGGTTACCCGCGTCGCTCCGGACGGCAGCAAATCGGCGATCGGGTCGGCGGGCGGCGGGCCGAACGGGCTCGCCCGCGGCCCCGACGGGGCGCTCTATCTATGCAACAATGGCGGCAACGAGTATGCGCAAGGCGGGTTTTTGTCGACCGGACCCTCCAAGGATTACCAGTGCGGGTACGTTCAGCGGATCGATCCGCGCACCGGTGAGACTCGCATTCTCTATAGCCAATGCAACGGGCACAAATTATCGGCGCCGAACGACATCGTGTTCGACCGTCAGGGCGGGTTTTACTTCACCGACCTCGGCAAGCGGCGGGCGCGCGACCGCGACCATGGCGGGCTCTACTATGCGTTGCCCGACGGCTCCAAGATCGTCGAGGTCGTCCATCCGATGCTGAGCCCGAACGGGGTCGGGCTGTCGCCGGACGAGAAGACCGTCTATGTCGCCGATACCGAGACCTCGCGCTTGTTCGCGTTCGACATCGTCGAGCCCGGCGTTTTGCGCAAGGAGCCGTTCCCGGCGCCCTACACTGGCCGGCTCGTCTGCGGTCTGCGAGGCTTTCAGCGCTTCGACAGCCTTGCGGTCGAGGCCTCGGGCAATATCGCCGTCGCGACCCTGATCACCGGCCACATAACCGTCATCGCTCCGAATGGCAGCGTCGTGCGGCAGGTCAAGATGCCAGATGTCTACCCGACCAACATCTGCTTTGGCGGAAGGGATATGAAGACCGCCTACATCACCCTTTCCGGCACCGGCCAATTGGCCGCGATGGACTGGCCCGAGCCCGGCCTGCGCCTCAATTTCCAGGAGTAACGCGCCAATGAAAGCCGCCGTTTTCCATGCCGCGAACCAGCCGATGACGATCGAAGAGGTCGCGGTCAACAAGCCCGGGCCGCGGGAGGTGCTGCTGCGCACCGCCTTTGCCGGGCTGTGCCACAGCGACCTGCATTTTATCGAGGGGCTGTATCCGATCGCGACGCCGGTCGTGCTCGGTCACGAATCTTCGGCGATCGTCGAGGCAGTCGGCGACGGGGTCACCTATGTCAAGCCGGGCGACCACGTGATCACTTGCCTTTCGGTGTTCTGCGGCACCTGCCCGCAATGCCTGACCGGTCACCCGAATTTGTGCGAGAACACCGAGGTCAAGATGCTGCCCGGCGTCGCTCGCCGCATGACCTGGAACCGACAGCAGCTGAACCAGGCCTTCAACCTGTCCTCGTTCGCCGAGCAGATGCTGGTGCACGAGAACGCGATGGTGAAGATCGACCCCGACATCCCGCTCGACCGCGCGGCGCTGGTCGGCTGCGGCGTGATGACCGGGGTCGGCGCGGTATTCAACGCCGCCAAGGTCGAGCCGGGTTCGACTGTTGCGGTGATCGGCTGCGGCGGGGTTGGGCTGTCGGCGGTCAACGGCGCCGCGCTCGCCGGCGCCGAGCGCATCATCGCGATCGACACGGTCGCCGCGAAACTCGAGCTGGCGCGCGAACTCGGCGCCACCGACACACTAAACGTCAGCAACGCCGACCCGGTCAAAGCGGTCAGGGACATGACCGGCGGCGGCGTGCACTACTCGTTCGAGGCGCTCGGCACCAAGACCACCGCCGAGCAGGCGTTTCAGATGCTGCGCGCCGGCGGCACCGCGACGATCATCGGCATGGTGCCGTTTGGCGTGAAAATCGAATTGCACGGCTTCGATTTCCTGCGCGACCGCAAGATCCAGGGCACCTCGATGGGCGGCAACCGCTTCCGGGTCGACATGCCGCGCCTCTTGTCGTTGTGGCGCCAGGGCCGGCTCAAGCTCGACCACCTGATTTCCGGCCGCATCAAGCTCGACCAGATCAACGACGGCTTCGCCGCGCTCAAATCCGGCGCGCCGGTGCGCCAATTGATCGACTTCGCCGCCGGCTAGTGCTCGGGCGCATCGAGATGATTCAAAATGCCGCGTCTCCTTCTTCGTCTTCCCGGCGAAGGCCGGGATCCATTTCCGCAATGGGCACCGGCCTTCGCCGGTGTGACGCAGTTTTTTGGTGGTAGCTGGTCCGGGGTCGACAAACGAATCGTCTGAACCGATCTGAACACTAGCCGCGAGTAGACCAGCGTGACGAGGCTCTGCTGATCCTCTACTCTTAGTTAATTCCGATGTGCCTCTAAAAAGCGGGGCGGACAGGATGGCCTACGGGCGCGTATTCGACGAGCGGAGCGGAGGGTCACTTGAGGGTCTGGCCTCGACCGCAACGCGCCGTCTTGCGGCAATCCTCGCCGCCGATGTGGCGGGTTATTCGCGGCTGATGGGGGTGGATGAGGAGGGCACCCTCAATCGCCTGAAGGCGCACCGCCGCGAGGTCGTCGAGCCGAAGATCAGCGGGCATCACGGCCGCATCGTCAAGACCACCGGCGACGGCATGCTGTTGGAATTCCCGAGTGTAGTCGATGCGGTGCGTTGCGCGGTCGAAATCCAGCGGGCGATGGCCGACCGCAACGCCGAGACTGCCGAGGACAAGCGGATCATCTTCCGAGTGGGATCAACCTCGGCGACGTGATCGCCGACGGCGACGACATCTATGGCGATGGCGTCAACATCGCGGCACGGCTGGAGGGATTGGCGGAGCCCGGCGGCATCTGCATCTCACGCACGGTCCGCGACCATACCGGCGACAGGCTTCCATACACTTTTTAGGACATCGGAGAACAGAGCGTCAAAAACATTGCACAGCCGGTCCACGCCTATGCAATGAGTGCGGCTGCAGTGGCGGCGACGCCGCTTGTTGCAGCGCAAACACAACCTATAGCTGCGAGCCCGAAAACCCCACGCGCCTCCGAGGCCAAATCGGCGCCGCGCCTGTCCATCGTAGTCCTACCTTTTGCAAATCTGTCAAACGATCCGGACCAGGAATATTTCGCTGACGGGATTACCGACGATCTGACGACCGATCTATCACGGATCTCCGGAAGTTTTGTAATCGCTCGCAGTACCGCTTTTACCTACAAGGACAAACGGAACGACGCAAAGCAGATCGGCCACGAGCTCGGCATCCTCTATGTCCTCGAAGGCAGCGTACGGCGGACCGGCGACCAGGTTCGAGTGAACGCGCAGCTGATCGATGCCGAAAGCGGTGCCCATCTCTGGGCCGACCGGTTCGATACCAATCGTGCAAATCTCGTGGAGGCGCAGAGCGAGATCACCGGCCGCCTCGCGTGGACCCTCAATCTTGAGCTCTTCAGCGATGCAAGCCGCCGGATCGAGCATGAAAACGCGGTCAATCCCGACGCGCGGGATCTGGTTATGCGCGGCTGGGCCTGGTGGTATCGGCCGGCTTCCGTAGCCGCCGGGCAAGAGGCCCTCTGGGCATTCGAGCGCGCATTGGAGATCGACCCGCGCTCTATCGACGCCAGGATCGGAGTTGCAAGGGCTCTCGTTGGGAATCTGGCCAACGGATGGAGCAGCGGCTCGTTTCAACAAGATGCAATGTAAAAAGATGTAGCGCGAGCCGAACAGCTGCTCTTTGAAGCCATTGAGAGCGATTCGAACCATCCAATGGCTTACGCTACCATTGGGCTCCTGCGGCGAATGCAGAGTCGGCTAGCCGAGTCACGGATAGCGCTCGAAAAGGCGCTCATGCTCGATCCCAATTTCGAGTGGGCAAACATACAGCTCGGTTGGACGCTGATGTTCCTGGGCGAATGCAGGGACGCTATTAGTCTGGGCGAAAAAAGCCTGCGGTTGAGCCCACGCAATCCGAATATATCAGCGCGTTACAGCTATTGGGCTTTTGCCATTTGGTCTTGAACCACGTGGATGAAGCAATAGACTTGCTTCATCAAGGGGCGTACCGCAAACCCGCGGGATTGGTTTTTTTCCTTCGGGCTTGCCGGAGCCTTGGCCCTCAAGGGCGACCTCGACGGGGCAAAAGCGGCACTTGCCGAGTCGCTCAAACTCAAACCGGATGTCAACTCGCTGGCACAATGGTACGCGTATCTGCCTTGGACCAGCAAGAGTAACGCTCCGCAGTTCTGGGCACTACAGGACAAGACACTGAACGACGGCCTGCGCCGCATCGGTTTCCCGGAGCAATGAGGGCGGCCTCGCGCCGTCTTCGTAGCGCCACGCCTTATCCGCAGGGGGAACGAGCTCAAATGCGGCGCGCCGGTGCGCCAGCTGATCGAGTTTGCGGCCTGAAAACGGGCGGGCGGCGCAAGGCCCAAAAGGCGATGCAGCCGCAAAGATAGGCGGCAATCGACAGCATGAAGGCGACCCGATAGCTGCCGGACACGTCGAAGATCCAGCCGGCCGCCCATGACCCGGCGGCCGAGCCGATGCCGCTGCCGATCGTGATGACGCCGAGGATCGTGCCGAGGCGGCCGCCGGGAAACAGATCGGCGGTCTTGGCGGTGATGGCCGGGCCGCGGGCGCCCCAGGTCAGGCCGAAAAAGCAGGCGTGCAGCCATAACAGCAAGTGCTGGTCGGGGCTGGTGATCAGCAACGCGCAGACGACCCCGATGATCGAGATGCCGTAGGCGAGGATCGCCGACCATTCGCGGCCGATATAGTCCGACAAGGTGCCGGTAACGATCGTTCCACCGATCGCGAGGAAGCTGCCGATGCCGAGCACTCCGGCCGCGTAGAGCTTGTCGAACCCGACATCGACGGCAAAGGCGAGCTGATGCAGCGAGACGAGAAAGCTGCCAAGACCGGTGAACAGATACACGGCGAACAATAGCCAGAAATGCGGCGTGCGGATTGCTGCGCTCAGGGTCCAGTTGTCGGCCGGCTGGAGCGTCTCGGCCGAGGCCGGGGTCGATCGTGGCGGGTCCGCTCGCGACCGGGTAGCGGGCGGCACGGCGAAAGAGCGCGGCGAGCAGCGGGACGGCAGCGGCGATAAAGGCCGCCTGCGCCCAAAAAGTCTCGCGCCATCCGATCGTCGAGATCAGGAATTGAACGAGCGGCGCCGACGTGGCCCGACCGAAGCCGTTGGCCGACTGGACGATGGAGATCGCCATCCCGCGGTGCCGCACGAACTGGCGCGACAGCAACGGCACGAAGACAACGAGACCCAGGCAGTTGGCCCCGATCGTCATGACGATCCCGTAGAACAGGATATTCTGCCACAGCGCGGAGATCAGCGCGCTGCCGACGAGGCCGGCAAACAGCAGGACGCCGCCAAGCACCAGCAGGCGGCGCGGCCCGAGCCGGTCGACCATCGCACCGACCAATGGCGAGCTCCCGCCGGCAACGAGCTGCGAGACCGAGTAGGCGATCGAGGTCTCGGCGCGGCTCCACCGGAACTCCTCGATGAAGGCCAGCAGGAACACCGCGTAGGAATGCATGATGCCGGCGCTGACGGTGAACGCGGCGAACGCCCCGCCGAGCATCAGCCAGGCTCCCCGCGAAGCCGATCTGTTCGTAGGCCCCGGGCGAGACCTCTGTCGGATAAGGCTGATCGTCACGAAGTGCGCGGCCTCCTCATCGAGCAGCGTAAATGGTAAAAGGTTGCGCGAGTAATGCGCTTTTTGATGACCTCAAAGGCAAACCGGCGCTCCATCCGGAGCGCCGGTCACTTCTTCTCTATGCTGATGGGCTCAGCGCTTGTCGCTTAGGGGCGCTTCGACCGGCGGGTAGATGCGGACGTAATTGCGTCCGGTCTGATGGCGGACTTCGCTGGGATCCCGCCTCACCTCCCAATCCCGCTGCATTTCGCCCGGTCGGTCTGCCACGGCGCCGGATGTCGCAGCGGCCGATCGATCCACGGGGAACGATGCGGCATAGGGCTTGGCACGCTCGTCGAAGCCCCTCCAGCCGGTTTGCCGCCAGCTCTCGGCGCGCTCCTCGATATCGACCGGCGAGTGGCGATTGAGGATGTCCGACACCCGGTCGCTCAAGGCGTTATCAGTGCGAGCCGTCACCAACGTCCCGCCGCGGCGAATCGCCTCGGCATAGATGTCCGCGTGCTCGCGAGGAATGCCCGCCTTGACCAGCGCCCCGACAAGTCCTCCGACCGCCGCACCAACCCCGGCGCCAGCAAGGGTCGCAGCAAGCGCACCCGTGGCCACCACCGGCCCTACCCCAGGAATTGCCAACGCGCCGATACCGGCAAGAAGCCCAGCGGCGCCGCCCAGCACGGCGCCGCTGGTCACCTTAAAATCGCCTCTTTATAAGAGCAAGCTTACATCGATCGGGGTTTGGATCTGATGACTGCTACAACCAATGGAAGAGCTCCCGCTGCAGATCCGCTGCAGAAGCAGCGAGATGAAATATTTCACACAATCATGAGTTGTAGGCCCGCACATGCAGCAAAAGAGCTTTGGTAAACTCCCGCCGGTCTCGCTGCTAACCCTCGGCGGAGGCGGACTCGGTATGGTGTGGGGCGAAACGACCTTCGAGGAGTGCGTCGCCACCGTGCACGCAGCGGTCAATGCCGGGATCAACTGGATCGACCTCGCGCCGCGTTACGGCGACGGCAAGGCCGAGCTGGTGGTCGGCGAGGCTTTCGCCGGCCGATTGCCCGGGGGCGTGCGGGTCACCAGCAAGTGCAATGTCGGAGACCCGTCCTCCGCCGATATCGAACCGCTGGTGCGGCAATCGATTGAACGAAGCCTCGAGCGTCTGCGGCTGTCGCGGCTCGACCTGTTCTTTCTCCATTCGAACGTCGTCCCGGACGCGGACCACATGGCGCGCCGGCCCAATGCCGCCAGCCGGATGACACTATACGGGACCTTTGTCGACCACGTGCGTCCGCTTTTTGAGCGACTGGTGGCCGAAGGTCTGATCGCTGCTTGGGGGCTGACCGGGATCGGTCATCCGGACACAATTATCAAGCTGCTCGGCGAGCGCCCGGCGCCGTCGGCAGTGCAGTGCATCGCCAATTTATTGGATTCGCCGGGCGGGCTGAAGTTCTTCGACGGGCCGGCGAAACCCCGCGCCGTGATGGCTGCGGCGCGGGCTAACGGGGTCGGCGTGATGGGCATCCGCGCGGTGCAGGCCGGGGCGCTGACCAGCGCTATCGATCGGCCGCTGCCCGAGGACCACCCCGAGATGCTCGATTATGTGCGAGCCGCTGGCTTCCGGCGGCTCGCCGGAGAATTGGGTGTCACTCCGGCCCTGTTGGCGCATCGCTATGCGCTGTCGCTCGACATCGACACGCTCGTGCTCGGCGTCAAGAACCGGCAGGAACTCGCAGAGTGCGTAGCCGCGGCTGAGGCCGGCCCGTTGCCGCCGGATCTGCTGGCCCGGATCGACCAGACGGTGGATCGGAAGGCTCGCTAGACCGGAGCCTGCGCCCCGGTCTTCACGGGCAGCCTGGCAAACTGAGCCAGCGAGCCGAACGCCGCCACTGCGAAAAGCCCGGCAGAGGCGATGACCACTGCCAACACGAGCGGGTTCCCATTGCCTCCGAGAGAAAGTGCGGCGGTTGCCCCGGCGGCGCCGATCATCTGAACAAAGCTTGCCAGACCCGAGGCCGCGCCCACGATGCCGACCTTGACCCCAAGGCTGCCGGCAACTGCGTTCGGTGTGATGAGGCCGCTGCCGCAACAAATCAGGATCATCGGACCGACGATCGCATAAGGGCTAGCGAAGCGTAGCGCTGCAAGGGCCACCATTGCGAAGCCGGCGGGGATCAGCACCGCGCTGCCGATGGCGATAAGATTGTCGACGCCGAAGCGGCGCGTCAGCCGATTGGACAGAAAGCTGCCGACGAGAAACCCAATCGGCGGAAGCGAAGCGTAGTAGCCGTAATCTTGCGGGGGTATGCCAAGGCCGATGATCAACACCGCCGGCGCGCCGGCGGTAAAGATGTGAAAGCCCGCATGGGCACCTGCGGCGGTAAGCGCATACGCCGCAAAGCGCCGGGTTTGGAGCAAACTGCGATAGCTGGCCCGCATCGTCCTAGCGAGCAAGGCCGTGGTTTCGGATCGAGAGGACCTCTCCCGAGGGGATGACTCCGGCACATATCTAAGGATCAGCGCCAGAGCCACAACGGCCAGGATTGCGACAGCGGCGAAATTCGCCCGCCAACCGATCCATGCCTGCAAATAGCCGCCCGGGATCGGAGCCAAGGCCTGTAAGAGAGTAAGGACGATGGATAGCCCTGCGATGATCTGAGCGGCGCCGTCCTCGCCGTAGAGGTCGCGAACGGTAGCCCTGCCGACGACCAACCCGCCCGAGAGACCGATCCCCTGCAAGACGCGGGCGCCGATAAGGAAGTCGATCGTTGGGCTTGCGGCACAGGCGAGACTGCCGAGCGCGCTCAAGGAGATGCCCAAGATCATCGTTCGTCTCCGCCCGCAGCGATCGGATAACGGCCCGAGTACAAGCATGCTCACTGCGAAGGCTGCGAGATAAGCGACGAAGGTCAATTGCACGCCGGACACCGAAGTCTCGAGTGCGCTGGCGATCGCCGGGACGGACGGCACGTAGATAGTCGAAGCGACCTGCCCCAGGGAGCAGGTGATGGTCAAGGTCAGCAATAGAAGGCGACGGTTCGCATTGGTAAACTCGTTTCCTTCGTCGAGACAGGTGCCGAGGAAATTCAACAAGCGAACTCTCTCGTCAGGGGCTCAGCAACTCGTGAATCTCCAGACTCGGGGGATCGCCGAGGAGGTGCTGCTCTGCAACAGGTCGGAACTGTCGGAGGTGCGCAAGTCGACCGATCGGGCAGATATAGTCGGGAGCGGCGCTCTTGCCCTAACGGTTTGCTAAGAAATCGCTGCGGCGGAGTGGAATGACGTTTTTTTGACGCGCGTCGGATTAACCTTAAGTGACGAGGGAGTGTGCCCGACTCACGTTCGCGAACGCTTTCCTGGCATCTGCTGCACCTTATCGAGGCGAAAGGATACTCGATGATCATTCGCGATTTTGGCTTGATTGCCAATAGTGACGCGAGGGTCATTTTCGCAACAGTATCCTGGGAGGATTGCGACTACCCCGAACAGGAACTCATCTTCGAAACGCGCGATGACGGGCTCGATCACGCGGCTGACGAGCCTTGCGCAGACGCCTTCTTATCCGCGTGTTTTCCTCTGGCTGCAGCGCACGGAGAGTCGAGGGTCCTAATCAAGGGTCAACCCTGCCCGATGCTGGTCGAGGGCCTTTATACGGCTCACGCTTGGTGGACAAGTTGGGGTGGGCCATCCGCGATGCCCTCGATCGAAACTTCCGGTCGAGTGGTTCGCAGGGGATGCACTGACGATCCGCGTGGCGTTGCATTTCTCTCAGGCGGTGTTGACAGCCTTCATATGCTGATGCGCAACCATCGGCTTTATCGACGGGAGGATCCGGCATACATCCGCGACGCTCTATTCATCCATGGGTTTGATATTGGGAAGCGTGCGCGGGACCCGGAGGACGAGCGCTTTCGCACGGCTCTGCGGCATCTGCAACCACTAGCCGCAGAAGCCGGCCTGCGACTAATCTCGTGTCGCACCAACCTGCGCCATCTGCCCTCGAAACCTGATTTCTGGTACTATCGCCACAACGGGGCGGCATTAGCTGCTGTTGGTCACGCGGCAATCTTCGGAAAAGCTTTTTTGTTTATCGGGGCCTCGCATGACATCGCCAATCCCGTCCCGATCGGATCGCATCCCGCAGTGGACGGCCTCTTCTCCAGCCAACGCATCACCGTCATCCATGATGGGGCGCGCCATTCTCGCTTTCAGAAGGTGCGCGAGCTGGCAGGTTGGCCGACCGCGCTTGCCGCGCTGCGGGTCTGTCCGAGCAATCCGGGCAGTGAACTGAACTGTGGGGTTTGCGAAAAATGCTTGCGCACGCGTCTCGAGGCGTTGGCCGCAGGGGTCGAGGCAACTGCAACGCTCGGCCCGAGCCTCACCCCGATCGAGCTGTGGAACAATCTCGGGCCGGTCGGCGACCGAGCAGTTACTTACGAGGATCTATTGGCACCGCTGCGGGCTCGCGGGCTTGCGGCGCTTTGCGAGGTGCTCGAGAAAAAAATCAAGGCGTACCGGGGAGGATACGGATATCGTAACCCGGACCTGCCTCAGGATGGTTAAGATCGGGGCGGCCTCGAAGATGAATCGTTACTTCATACCCCGTTTCCGCGGCGCGGCTAGCAGCATATTGGGACGGTTGCGATGACGTTGTCGATCAGCATTCTCGGGCCTCTGGTGATAGAGAGTGGCGATTGTCGGCTCGGGAAAGTCCCGAAGAAAGCGCGCGCTTTGCTTGCCTTTCTTGCGGCCCAGCTGGGCCAGCCGGTCACTCGCGAGCGATTGGCCGACCTGCTGTGGCCGTACCAGGGGTCGGAGCAAGCCCGCCACAGCTTACGGAATTGCCTATTGGAGCTGCGCAAGGCGCTAGGGCGGGGCACAGACGCCCACCTAGTCGCCGACTTCGCCAATTGCCGGATCCAGGACCCCATTGTCGACCTCGATCAATTTGAGCGGCTGGCGCGTTCGCAGCAGCGCGGCGACCTGCAGGCGGCCGCCGATCTTTACCGCGGCGAACTCCTCGCTGATTTCGACATAAATTCCGAGCCGTTCCAGGAATGGTTGGCGGCGGAGCGGGACCGCACCCTCGCAATGGTCTGCGATATCCTGCATCGATTGAGCGCGAAGCAGGATGCAGCTGGCGAGCACGAGGCTGCAATACAGTCCGGCCGCCGGCTCGTTTTTCTCGACCCGCTCTCGGAATTCGGACAACGCGCGCTGATCCGCGCCTATGCACACGCCGGACGCCGAGGTGAAGCGCTCCGCCAGTATAAGAGCTGCGCCGAGACCTTGAAGCGCGAACTTGGCGTCGCACCGGACGTCGAGACGCAGTCGTTGGCGAATGAAATCTCGCGTTCGAGCACTGCTGGGGAGCACAATTCACCGGGGTTCCCGGCAGAAGATCGCGATCCCATGGTGCGCGTCGGCGCGTCGGATCGTTCGCCCTGGCGTCGCGCCCCACGGCAGGTCGATGCTCCAAGCGAAGGCACCGCGAAACCACGCTGGCCTTGCCTGTTGCCGAACATTGCCGTAGCCGTTGCACCGGTGCGCAACCTAACCGGGGATCCCGACCAACAATATCTGGTGGAAGCCTTTACCGACGACCTCGTCACCGACCTGCTTCGGCACGGACGCGGGCTTTCGCTGAAGCCGTTGGGAGATGAGCGTGGTCCCCCAGACAACGGCAGCCGGATATCCGAACGCGGCTATGACTACATTGTCACCGGCAGTGCCCAAACCAGCGCGCCCGGGTTGCTGCGGGTGAACATGCGAATAACCGATGCGGCAACCTCGGAGTACCTTTGGGCGGGCCGGCATGAGTTCAAGCCCCAGGAACTCGCTCCGATCCAGACGAGGATCACCCGGCGGATTTCGCGAGAACTCCATGTGCTGCTCCTTCAGGCAGCGAGCCGCCGGGCTTTGGCTACATCGGGCCTAGATCTCGGGATTACCGAGTGCCTCTCCGAGGCGTCGAGTGCTCTGAAGGGCAAGGTTACGCCGGAGCTCACCGCCCAAGCCCAAACATCGTACCTCAGTGCGCTGGCCCACGATCCGCGCAATGTAGAAGCGCTTACCGGCTTGGCGCTGACCTGCCAGAATTTGGTCAGCAACCCCTGGTGGGGTGATCCCCGCGCCGCTGCAGCAGCGTCCGATCTTGGGCGCGAGGCGGTCGCGATCGCTTTGGACCTGGCACCTGGTCACGCCGTGGCGAAACTCATCCAAGGGATGCTCTACTCGGCGGCAGGGCACTTGGAACTTGCGGAACGCGCTTTCGCGCAGGCCCTTGGAATGGATCACGGGTTGGGAGCTGCGCATGGATTCGCGGGATATAATGCTGCCCTTCTCGGTCGTGCCGATGAGACGTGGCCGGCGATTGAGCGGGCCATGCGCCTCGATCAGACCGATCGACGACACAGCATCTGGTTCTTCTTTGCGGGTTTTGCCGAGTTGCTGCTAGGCCGGGCGGAAACCGCTATCCAGCTGCTTCAGAAGTCCTTGGAACGAAATCCCAGCTATGGCGCCGCACAACTTTTCTTAATGGCGGCGCTATCCTTGCTCGGTCGTGGAGCCGAGGCCGCCGAGACCGCCGCATCGTTCCGCCAGCGATATCCGGATTACCGTACGACTACATTCGAGCAGCTTTGGTTGTCGCGCTCCGGTTCTTCGACCTACCGCGCCCAAATTCACCCTCTTTTCGAAAGAATTCGGACACTCGGTGTGGCGAACTGAGGCTCGCCCATGAGCCGTCGAAGACTCCTTCCTCACACGAAGAACTCCCGCGCGGCAGAACACGCCACCGCGGCTCGGTATCTGCCAGCTCGATCATCGCCGCGGCGAGACGGCGGGGCGCCAAGGACCGAACGCGCGGCAATGCCGTGGCCGTGTTTGCTGTCAAGCATTCCCGTAGGGGTAGCGCCGTTGCGCAATCTGACCGGCGATGCCGACCAAGAAAATCTTCTGGAAGCGTTCACGAGCGACCTCGCCGCCGACCTCACGCGGCACGGTCGTGGTTTTTCACTACGACGCTTGGCCAAGGAGCCGGCCAACCCTGCCGAGCGACCCGAGTCCGACGTCAAATATTTTGTAACGGGCAGCGCCCAGCGCGCTACTCGCGGGGCGCTACGCATCAATGTCCGGATCACCGATGCGGCGACCTCCGAGTATCTTTGGGCCCGTCGCTTCGAATTTGGCGCCGACGAGGCCGTGCCGGCGCAGGCCGTGATCATCCGGCGGATTTCTCGAGAGCTGCATATTCTGCTTCTCCAACAGGAAGTTGGACGAGTCGTGTGCGAATTGGGCGCCGGTCACGAGCTCAACCAATGTCTTTCCAGCGCGGCGACTGCCCTCGAGGGAGAGCTGCGGCCAGACCTCACTGCTGAGGCACAGCGATGGTACTTGGCCGCGCTGGCCGACGATCCACGGAACGTGGAGGCGCTCGTCGGTCTGGCCAGAACCTGTCAGGAGCTGGTCGCAATCCATGGTGGGGCGACCCGCTAGCCGCGTCCGTGGCCTCCGATCTCGGACGCGAAGTGATAGCGATTGCATTGAACCTCGCTCCCGGGGCGGCCGATGCGCATTGTGTCCAGGGGATGTTACACTCTGCGGCCGGCAAATTGGACGAGGCCGCACTTGCATTCGAGCGGGCGCTGGAGATGGATCAGGGTTTGGCCATCGCCCACGGTTTCGCCGCTTACAATGCCGCCTTCCTCGGCAGCGCCGGAAATACGCTGCCGGCGATCGAACGTGCGATGCGTCTCGACCTAGCCGACCGGCGGCACAGCATCTGGTTTTTCTTTGGCGGTTTTGCCGAACTGCTCATCGGGCGTACCGACGCGTCGATTGCCTTGCTCCGGAAGTCTTTGGAACGCAATCGCAGTTACGGCAGTGCACGGATGTTCTTGATCGCCGCCTTATCGCTTAGCGGCCAATATCGCGAAGCAGCCGAAGCCGCGGCGTCGTTTCGTCAGCAATACCCCGACGGCGCCGCAGGCGCTTGCGAGCAGTTATGGTTGTCACGTTCGCGATCCGAAACTTACCGAGCCCAGATCCTTCCGGTATTCGACACAATCCGCAGTCTCGGGGTGGGAACCTGACCGCCATACGCACGTTAAAGCAACGGCGACGATTTACCGAGTTTGACGGCGATTTTGCCGCCCATCTCTCGATCTAAATCTTAACTAAAGCAGCACTGCGCCGGACGCCGCATCCCCGCTGCCGAACTGTATCCTCATTGGCCCTGCAATCTAATAAAATAATCATAAAAGGCGCTTTTCTGACGGCGGCTTGACTGGCCACTGACAGCGACTGGGTTAGTCTGGTTACTGGCTGAGTGGCGACTGTGATCGCCTCTGGCCCACACTGGCCACAGGGTCACCTCCCTGAAGAAGGAAGTTAAAATGCACAATCTGATCAGTCGCTTTCGTCGCGACGAGAGCGGCGCCACTGCTACCGAATACGCCATGCTGATCGTGTTCGTTGCGCTTGCAATTGCGGTCGGGGCGCAAGCGTTCGGCACCGCTCTCACCGACCTGTTCACACGGGCGGGTACCGCCCTTACTGGCGTCGTTATTCCGACGCCCCCGGCCTAGGCGCCGTATACCGCAACCGGTCGGCAACGGCTCTCCGTTTCCGACCGGCCTGCGCAGACGTGACCGCGAATGGGGAGTGGATCATGCATTCGACAGTCCTGGCCGTCGCAGTGGGCATTCTTGTTATTGTCGCCTATGAGGATGTGCGAACGAGGCGCATACCCAATGCGCTCTCCCTCGCGACTGCCGGGCTAGGCCTAGCTCGCATCGCTCTCGCCGCAGAGGTGATCGACGCGGGCTCCACGCTCGCCGCGGCGATAATCGTCTTCGCCATCACATTTGCTCTCTTTCAGCGTGGCGCGATCGGCGGCGGTGACGCCAAGATCCTACCCGCTACAGTACTGCTAATCGGCTATCGAGAGTTGCTCGGCTTTCTCTTTTTGATGAGCCTTTGTGGCGGAGTGCTCGCCCTCGCCACGCTCGCGGCGGAGAGGCTCGATCGGTCTTTCAGACGTTTGCCGCGGGGGGCACACGTATCCTCAACCGGCCAAAGCGACCGAGGTCGAGTAGCATCAAAAAGGTCGACAGTGCCTTATGGCGTCGCTGTCGCTACTGCTGGCGTAATTACGTTGATAGCCGCAAGGTGAACGGCCAATGCCTGCGAAAATGATACTTACTCTGTTGTTTTTCGTCTCGCTGTGCGTCGTTGTAATCCTCGCGCTCCGCGCACTGCCGCAGCGGTTGAACGGCGATACAGCTGGAACAAGTGAGGAAATACTTGTCGCTGCAACAACGCTGCAGTTGGGCACATTGTTGCGTGCCAAGGACGTGACTTGGCAGCAGATTAGCGGCAGCGCCGAGCTGGGGCAGATCGCGCGTCCTCGCACTGCAGCCGGCAGCCCCAATCTCGAACTCGATCAGCAGGCGCGCGCCGAAGTGTATGGAGCCGCGCTGCGCAGCAGCGTCACGGCTGGCGAGCCGGTCAGTCGCACCGCCATTGCGAAGCCAGGTGACCGCGACTTTCTGCAGGTCGTGCTCTCACCCCAGGCGCGAGCCATCGCAATACCAGTGACAACGGGCGGTGCGAGCACGGGCATCCTATATCCGGGTGATCGGGTCGACGTGATCCTGACACAGACCTTCAAGAACGACCCGCCTCTGGCGCGTCGCTCGGTAGGCGAAACTGTCGTTGAGAATTTGCGGGTTTTAGCGATTGACGCGCTCGAATCTCGGCCAAATGGCACAGCGAACGGCTTTGGCCGGACGGTGACTTTGGAAGTAACACCGGAGCAGGCCGAAAGGGTCAATGTCGCCACCGAGCTCGGCAAACTCTCGCTGACATTGCGCAGTATCAGCGCAACAAACGTGGTCGTGCCCTCGTCAGTCGGCTTTACGAAAACTGCGGCGATTAAACCGATTTGGGCCGGCGATGTTTCGCCGGCGCTGGGCGATGCCGGCCCCACGAAGACGGTCATTGTCGAGCAGCCTATCGTAGAGGTCATCCACGGAAGCAAAACCGTGTCGGTGAAACTGCAGTGATGTCCGACCGCCGGCAGAATTTCCGGATAGCGGCGAATCCTTTCGTTTAATGGAACGGTCTCGGGGATAGCTGCGTGATTAATGCCCTCCAGACCTTGAAGAGCCCGTTGCAGACCCCCGGGCCGATCGAGAAGCCGGTCACGCAACCGGCGGGCCGGGTCCGCTTGATGGCGTTTGTCTTGGACGGACAGAGCGAGGCGTGGTTAAGCTCATACCTTGCGCAGCTGTCGGTTTCCGGCACGATAAGGCGCGGCGGCCTCGCAGGCGCTATTCGGTACCTCGGCGGGGAACGATCGCCCGAGAGTATTATCGTCGATATCAGCGGGGCGGAAATGCCGGCCTCGCAAATCCATGAGCTCGCCGAGCTTTGCGAGCCTGGCGTCACTGTGATCGCGATAGGCGACCGAAACGACGTTGGCCTTTATCGTGACCTGGTGCAGGCAGGAGTCAGCGACTACATTGTTAAGCCGGTAACTGCCCAACTGCTGGCTAAGGCATTGAATGGCGCGGTCGCCTCGGGCGAAGGAAGCCCAATCAGCCGAAAGCTCGGAAAAGTCGTCGCTGTAGTTGGTTCCCGCGGCGGTGTCGGCGCGACAACTCTGGCAATCCATCTGGCATTGCATCTGGCCAATCAGCAGAGCCGCCGGGTCATGCTCCTCGACCTAGATTTGCACACCGGTGACTGCGCCCTCGCGTTGAACCTCAAGCCCACGCCCGGTTTGCGCGAAGCGCTCGCCAACCCGCTGCGCATCGACAGCGTCTTCCTCGACCGGACAATGGCGATTTACGGCGAGCGGCTGTTTGTGCTGAGCGCGGAAGAGCCTTTGCGCGTCGACGCGGAATTTACCGCCGGGGCGGTTGACAAGCTGGTCGGGGTGCTGCGCACGCAGTTTCACTACATTGTAGCTGATGTGCCGAGAATCCCTGCCTCACCTTGTTGGCAGGCGCTCGACACCGCCGATCTTCGGATAATCGTGGCTGACCAGACGCTGCGCTCGGTCCGCGATACGGTGCGCTTGCGCGAGGCCTTCAATGCAGGTCGTGCCGAGCACTCCAACATGCTCGTCGTCAACCGGATTGGCGAGGGCGGTCGCCGGGCAATGACCTTGGCAGAGATGGCCAAAGTCAAACTGCAGCCGAATTTTGTAATCCCGTTTCGGCCGAGACTGTTCACGGCGCCAGGGCCGTTGCGGCGCGGTGCTTTAACAGAGGTGGTTGCAGCGCTTGCGGCGGAAATTTCCGGCCGCGCAATAGGACGCAAGCGGTGGTGGAGGTTCGCCAAATGATGACGACCGGCTTTGGGCGCAATGCTCCCCCGCCGCAGCGCGCGGGTCTCGTGCTAGTACCCGACGGCGCTACGGAATTCCCTCCGCCGGTCGTCGATTTAGCCTCATTGAGCGAGCTGAAGGAGCGAATTCGCACGGTTCTGATGTCGCGGATCGACCCGACGGTCGCAGGCCGAATTCCGCGTGCTGCGTTGCGCCGCGAGATCGCCAAGCTAGTGAACGAGATTGCGACGGAGGATCGTGTTCAACTCAATAAGCTGGAGGAAATGGCGCTCGCCGCTGACCTCAGCGACGACATGGTCGGGCTCGGCCCTCTCGAACCTTTCCTCGACGACGAGGAAATTACCGATATTTTGGTAAACGGCCCGTTTGATATCTATGTCGAGCGGAATGGAAAACTGGAAAAGACCGCGGCCCGCTTTCGCGATGCGCAACATCTTGCCAGCATCGCGCAGCGGATCGCCACCGCAATCGGCCGGCGCATCGATGAGGCGAGCCCGATGGTCGACGCCCGGCTCGCTGACGGCAGCCGGGTAAACATCGTCTTGCCGCCGCTAGTGCTGAACGGCGGGTCGATTTCAATCCGCAAATTCCCGAAGCAGACTCTGACGCTCGACATGATGGTCCGGCAGCAGAATTTGTCGCCCGAGGTGGCGCGGCTTTTGGAGATCGCCGCACGCTCACGCCTCAACATGCTGATCTCTGGCGGCACCGGCTCCGGCAAAACGACATTGTTGAACGCGGTGTCTCAACACATCGACTGCGACGAGCGGGTGATCACCGTCGAAGACGCCGTTGAGCTGCGTCTGCAGCAGCCGCACATCGTGCAGATGGAAACGCGCCCGCCTAACATCGAAGGAGTCGGTCAGGTCGCGCAGCGCGAGCTCTTGCGCAACGCGCTGCGCATGCGCCCCGACCGCATCATCGTCGGCGAGGTCCGCGGCGCCGAGGCCTTCGACATGCTGCAGGCGATGAACACCGGGCACGACGGGTCGATGTCGACAGTGCACGCCAACTCGCCGCGCGACGCGCTCTACCGGGTCGAGAACATGGTGATGATGGCCAATCTGAGCCTGCCGCTCAGGGCGATCCGCATGCAGATCGCCAGCGCAGTCAATCTGATCGTGCATATCGAACGCATGCAGGACGGCATCCGCCGGGTGCAGAGCGTTGCCGAGATCGCAGGGATGGAAGGCGAGGTCATTACGACCCGAGAGCTCTTCGCTTTTCAGTATCGCGGCGAGCGGCTCGCCAGCGGCATCCAGGGCAGCTTCGAGTCGATGCGGATGCGTCCCGACTTTATTGTGCGCGCAGCACGCTTCGGCCTGGAAAGAGACCTCCTCGACGCGCTCGGTATTGGGGAGACCTGAATTGTTCGATCCAATTCTGCTCGCCGCTCTGCTCACGACGGCTCTGCTCGGCTGCGCGCTTCTTCTAGTGTTGCGCGCGGAGCGCCGCAGAGCGGATCTCGAGTCCCGTCTGAGTGCGATCGCAATGACCGCCTTCAGCGCTGATGGGCCCGTCGTCTCGCTGCGGCGATCGAGACCGCAGCGCAAAGCGCTGCCGATTGTCCTGACAACCCGACTCGACCTTGCCTTTGGGGCGACTGGTAATCGCATCGGACCGCCGCACCTCCTTGCGGTGGGAATTGCCGCCGCCGCTGCGGTCGGGCTGCTCTCCGTCGCAGTGTCGGTCCATCCGGTACTCGCCGTCGCTCTTGACGGCGCGGCGGCGGCAGGTGCTCCGGCGCTGCTGCTCCGGTTTGCACAAAGCAGATACCAGCGGCAATTCCTGGACATGTTTCCGGACGCGCTCGATCTGATCGTCCGCGCTGTCAGCTCCGGTCTACCCGCACCCGAGGCCATCGAACTCGTAGGTCGCGAAGTTCGACCGCCGGTCGGCACCGAGTTTCGGCAACTAGTGGACGAGCTGCGCATCGGCACCGAGTTGGAAGAAGCGCTGCAGCACGCCGCCGACCGGATCCGTGTGCCGGATTTCCGGTTCTTTGCCGTCAGTTTGCTCCTGCAACGCCAGACTGGCGGCGGCATCGCTGAAACCCTTTCCAATCTCGGCGGAATTATTCGCCAACGAAAGGCCCTGCGCCTGAAAGCCCGCGCGCTGACCGCCGAGGCACATGCCTCCGCTGCGATTGTCGCGACCACTCCCTTTGTCGCGGGAGTGGGTCTCTTCCTGATCAACCGAGATCTTATGACGGTTCTGTTTTTTGACCCGCGCGGCCGGTTCATGCTCGGGATCGCTATCGCCAGCTTGCTGACGGGGATTGCTGGGATGCGCGCTCTAATAAAGAGAAATCTGCGCTAGCTATGTACGAGGCCTCCCTCGAATGGCTGACCTCTGTCGCCGATACTTATCTCGCGATCCGTCTTGGCGAGATGCAGTTCAGGTCCCCTGATACTTGCGCTCTTGCAATCGCTCTGACGGCGGCCGTGCTGTCGGCGCTCAATCTCGGACGGATCGCTCAGTCGGAGGGTCGTCTGAGCCGCCTTCTCGAGGCGCTGGGCCGCCGCCGATACCACTTCGCTGAGCCCCCACTTGCGCCCCGGCTGCCCTGGTATCAATGGCTTGGAGCGACGGTGGCGGCAACTCGGGTCATCGGCACGGCAGCCCAAGAGAGGTTGTTAGCCGCGCTCGTCGCAGCGGGGATAAAAGGACATGGCCACCTGGCCGCCCTGCTCACGGCCAAGCTGTGCAGCGCCATGGTGTTTTCGCCACTTTGTTGGCTGGTGCTCGAATGGCGCCATTTCTTCGTCGGAGCTACCCCGATTAGGTTGGCGCTGCTGGTTGGCGCCACTATCCTCGGCTGGCGCGGTCCCGACGTGGTCCTCTCCCGGCTAGCGGCGAGGCGGCGCGTGCGTCTCGAAACTGGGATACCCGACGCGCTTGATCTACTCGTTATATGCGCCGAGGCTGGTCTCAGCTTGGACCACGCGATCGAGCAGGTCGCGCGCGTTCTCCGCTCCTCCAATCCGGTGGTTTCCGAGGAGTTCGCCGCTACAGGCGCAGAGATGCGCATTTCTGCCGTCCGTGATCAAGCATTTGACAATCTGGCGCAGAGAGCGGGTATCGCGAGCCTCCGAGGCATCGTTGCCGCGCTCAACCAATCGATCAGGTTCGGGACACCACTTGCCGCATCGCTGCGAGCCGTGGCAGCTGAGATGCGAACCGAACGTCTGATGCGCTTCGAAGAGCGTGCGGCGCGCCTCCCTGTCCTTATGACTGTGCCGTTGATGACGTTTATTTTGCCATCTTTAATGATCGTGATAGGCACGCCCTTGGCGCTGCGGATCATCGACATGCTAGCGAGGGGTCCGTGACGGAACACGAGCTATTTCTTCTTGGTTGAACAAGGCCTGCTGGCAGAAGAGAACCCAGCCGCCGAACTGTTGCGATTTGCGATGATCATGTCGCCTGACTTCGTTCGATCGCTCTGCGGCGCGCTCGCGCGTATTTTTCGCGACAGGACTGGCGCTACTGCAACTATCGTGGCCATCGCTCTTCCCGGTCTGATAGGGATGAGTGCGCTCGGCGTCGAAACCGGCGTTTGGTTCGCAATCAAATTACAGAACCAGTCCGCCGCCGACGCCGCCGCCATTTCCGCGGCTTATGGGGTGATCGCGGGGAAAACCAACGTGACCGGCGGGTTGACCGCCGCCGCCGACGAAGCATCCAGACAGAACGGCTACAAGGGAAGTGTGCCGGCTGTCGTTACTCCCTATAGCGACGGGGTCGTCACCGACGGCATAGCGGTTACGCTGCAACAATCCCAGGGAGCTTTGCTCGCTGCGATGTTTTTGTCCGGCATCACAATAGCTAATACCGCTGTTGCGGTAATCGAGGCGCTCGATAACCCGTGCATTCTGGCACTCGGCACGAACAGCACGGATGTGGAAATCGCCGCTTCTACCCAGCTCGACATGCCGGACTGTTCCGTGGCCGCGAATTCAATCAGCAGTACCGCGATCGAGCTCCGCGGCAGCACCAGTACCGTAGCTGCGGCAACTTTGGTTACCGCCGGCGAAATATCGTTGCAGGGGATCCCTATCGACCCGGCGGCACCGCCGCCGGAATTCGCGCTATCGTCACCCGCGATGATCGGTGCGCCGAGCGTAGCCGATCCTTATGTTGGTACCCTTACCCATACGTTTCTTATCACCGGCATGCCGACGACGCCGACTTGTATATCCAAGACTTCCGGTTATTTAACAACTTATGCCGGCAATTGCGCAATCGAGGGAAGGTCACTGACTGCTCCACAAATTCTTCTATCGCCGAATACCCGGATATCCGGATCCTGGAAGATCACGTCTGGACAGACGATTGACCTATCGCCCGGCACCTATTGGGTTACCGGCAATCTGACCCTTCAGTCGCGCGCTGTGCTCAAGTGCTCGACTTGCGACAATACAAAGGGTACGGGTGTTACGATCATCGTGACCGCGCAGACCAGTAAGATCGGGGCGGTATCGGTGGCCTCCAATGCCACATTGACGCTCAACGCGCCGAATTCAGGGCCGTTTGCCGGCCTTGCGATCATTCAGGATTCCAACGGCTTGCCACTCGGCACGACCTACACGTCGAACCAAAGCACAATCGGCGGCACGCCGGGGGCGATGCTCAATGGGCTAGTCTACTTTCCCAACACATCGATGACCTTCCACGGAGCACCAAGCGCGACCGGCCCGGAATGCTTGCTGCTCGTGGTCGGAACCCTCAACATCGATGCTGCGTCGCGTCTCGAAACCAGCGGATGCGCAAGGGCTGGCCTCGGCAATCTTCCCTCGATCCGTACTGTTGCTGTCGCCGAGTGAAGATGCCCAAAAGGTTCAATCAAGATTGGAGTCGGCAACGAGGAGAAATCGCCTGGAAGTGCCGAAACGATAATGGCAGCGTAGCTGCCGAGTTCGCCCTAATGGCGCCGATAATCGTTCTGATTGCGGCCGGAATTGCCGATTTTGGCATGCTCGCGACCAGATCCGCGGGACTGGCCGCAACCGCACGCATCGGTGCAGAATACGCGCGGACTTACCCGAACGACCCCAGCGGCATTCAGAATGCTATGCAAAGCGCGATGAGCGTCGCGCCCGCATTAACCTTTCCGGCCAGCTTTCCGTGGAGCTGCGAATGCGATGACAAGACGCCGATTGCATGCAGCGAGTCGTGTGCCACTGTCGGCCGTCCCGGGCCCAATCGCGTGTTCATTCGGATCTCGGCAAACCAACTTTTTACGCCGCTGGTGCCGTGGCCGGGCATTCCTGCAATGTTAACCGCCACCATGGAGGTGCAGCTGCAATGAAGAGCCCCGAGGAGCCCCGGCGCGGAGCCGAGGCAGGAACGGTGGCTGTCGAGGCCGCCATCATAATGTCTGCGCTGTTGGTAGGTGTCATCGGCAGCGTCGAAACCGCGCGAGCCTTGTGGACCTACAACACGATGCTGATGGCGGTCGAGCAGGCCGGCCGCTATGCGATGATCTACAATCACCGTCCGCCGGCGACTTGCATGGCTCAGACCCAGGCCGCGCAATGCCCAGCCTTGTCGAATACCCCGCTCGCAAATTGTTCCGCCTGGTATGCCCGGCAGATTTTGGCCGCTTACCAGGCCCCCGCCATCACCGTTTCAGTTGCGGTCGACACGACGACATCCCCAGCCAAGGTAACGATCTGCGCGAGCCATTCGTTCGATTTCATCGCACCGCAGCTTCTACCGTACGGACCACTCGATTTGATCAGCAGCGTGACGGTCCCGATAATCTGAATTTTTGCCTTTCGACGCCCAATGGGCATTGTTTGGTCGGCCAACCCGCTGTGCGATGCGAGACCGTCACCGTCCGACCTCCTCGGGTCAGTGGGAGGCGGTGAAATGCTGTGTTACGGGGAAGCCGAAACCGGCATTGGTGAACCCACCAACAACACTTCGCATATACGCTGCCGCAACTCAGCCACCTTGAACGGCTTTGCGAGAAGAGGGATCCCTGAAGCCCCACCCGAGCGAAGTACATCCGGGTGGCCGGACATCAGGATCGCGTGCAATTCCTGCTGAAAGGCACGCGCTCGATCGATGACGGCGATGCCGTTCATTCCCGGCATGGCGTAATCGACCAATAGAAGATCGAGGGGCTGCTCCCTCTCGACGATCGCGAGGGCCTCGGAAGGGGTGTCCGCCTCCCACACGACGTGACCATTGTCGCGCAGAACGGTCGCGACAAGGGTCAGCACACCCGAATCATCGTCGCAAACCAGGATTCTCGCGTGGCTCGGTTCCGATACGGAGGGACCGGGATCGCGAGCGACGCATTGGGACGTTTTGCTCGCGGCGCGCGGCAGCCACAAATCCACTTTCGTGCCTTCATCGGGAATGCTGGCTATCTCGACCATTCCCCCCGATTGCGCCGCAAAGCCGTGAACGATCGATAACCCCAGCCCCGAGCCTCCGCCCGCCTCCTTCGTCGTGAAGAATGGCTCGAACGCGCGTCGGAGGGTCTCCTTATTCATTCCAATGCCGGTGTCGGCTACCGAAATTACCACATAGTCGAACGGCCGGAGCTCGGACGGCAGGCTGCCACCGTCTCTCTGTCGGTTCTCCGCAGTGATACTCAGAACTCCGCCTCCCGGCATAGCGTCGCGGGCGTTTAGGGCGAGGTTCAAGATTGCGAGCTCCAGCTGGTTCGGGTCGATCCATGCCGGATGTAGATCAAGCTCTGAGCGCATCACCAGCGCGATTCCCGGACCGATTGTCTGCTCCAGCAATCTCTCCGCGGCGTTAAACACGCCGGGAATGTCGACCGGCCTCGGATCCAAATGTTGTCGGCGCGCAAAGGCGAGCAGATGCCGAGTCAGCGCAGCGCCACGCTCCGCCGCACGAAGGGCTGCCTGTAACGACGCCACGGTGCGCGGATCGGCGCTGACGCGATCCAGCGCAATCTCGAGTTGCCCGACGACTATGGTGAGCAGGTTGTTGAAATCGTGCGCGATGCCGCCTGTCAATTGGCCGACCGCCTCCATTTTGTGGATTTGCCGCAACTGGTCCTCTGCGACCTTCCGCTGCTCCATCTCCAAGTGCAGTCGTTGATTTGCCGAAACCACCTCCTTGGTCTTCTCGGTCAGATCGCAGTTCAAACGCAATCCATGCACAAAGCCGCGAGTGGAATTGCAGGCCGCAAGGCTTATTGTCACTGCGAACACCACCATCATGTCGCCGTGTACGGTCCAACCATCGAGGAAGAAGCGGCCCGCCAGCGGTAACGATGCCGGGAGGACGTAGGCAATGAAGGCCGGCAGATAGTTGGAAAATGCGACAAGAGAGGCGGCGCACATCCCGCCGATGACAAAGGCAACGAAGGTCTGCTCGACCAGGTTATCGGGAAGCAAAAGCGCGCTGCCGACGCCCCACAGCAATCCGGACAGCCCCGATCCGACGGTTGCCGCCGCCGCCCATCGGCTCGTGGACTCAACCGACTGCCTGGTCTGCCGGTAACGGGCCCACCCGAATGCGTGAACCGCTGTTAAGGCAATGGTCAAGGCGAGAAATACCAGCCACCAAGTCTGTCCCTTATAGGACGCCAGCACGATCGCGACCAAAGCGGAGTTGACGACGTTGACGAGCAGGACTATCGGGATGTGCTGGTAGAGAGCTTGTATCTGCGCGGCGTAAATCCCGTTCGTGGTGCCAGTTCGTTTCACGTCGCCTCGCTTTAAGCATTGCAGTGGAGGCGCAACCCGCCGCGTAGTCTGATCTTAGCTGGCCCATGTCAGGCGAACGTCATTTCCACGTCTGAGAGCTGTCAAAAAGGTTGGGCTTAATTAGTCCTTATTTTGCCCATGTAGCGGGTTCTAGCGGCGTCGATGACGTCAGGCGAATATATCAAAGGAGGCGAAAATCCGGCCTAATTTGGTTAATTGAAACAATCGGTCGCGAATGGACGTAATTTTGCCATAATTCGTACGATAATAACACAGTCGAGCCAAGCTCCCACCCGGCACGTGGTTCCCCATGGGTATGACAGCGCGACCGACACGACGCCACCGTCCTGAATGGCAGTCGAAACGGGGCCAATGGTGGTGACTGGTTTGTGCCGCACCACCGCACCGGGCAGCCGATGCGTGGCTCAGTAAAACTACCGGTCGAGAGTTTTCCTTAGCCATTATTGGGATATTAAAAGATGCCTTTGACGATTCATGTGCTCGGACCTTTGGTGATCAAGAGTGGTTACTGCCGGCTCGACAAGCTCCCTAAAAAGGCGCGCGCCCTGCTCGCCTTTCTTGCGGCCCAAAACGGCGAAGCGGTGAGCCGAGAGCGATTGGCAGACTTGCTATGGCCATACCAGGGGGCGGAGCAAGGCCGCCACAGCTTGCGCAATTGCCTGTTGGAACTGCGCAAGGCGCTCGGGCGGGGAGCAGCTTCTGATTTGGCGGCCGACTTCGCCAACTGCCGGATCGACGACGCCATTGTCGACCTCGATGATTTCGAGCGGCTGTCGCGCTCACCGGACCCTCGCGAGCTGCAGGCAGCAGCCGATTTGTACCGCGGAGATTTCCTAGCTGATTTCTATATCGCATCAGAGCCGTTCCAGGAATGGTTGGCAGCGGCCCGAGACCGCGCGCTTGCGGCGATCTGTGACATCCTGGAACGGTTGATCGCGCTGCAAGACGCCGCCGGCGACTACGAATTCGCGATCCAGTCCGGGCGCCGGTTGGTGACGCTCGAACCGCTATCCGAATTCAGGGCAGCGCGCTCTGATGCGCGCCTACGCGCGTGGCGGCCGCCGCGGTGAAGCTCTCCGCCAGTACAAGAGTTGCGCCAATATTTTGCAGCGCGAGCTGAGCGTTACGCCCGATGAGGAAACCCAGGCGCTGGCGCGTTCGATCGCCCGTTCGGGCGGTGACGGTCATGGTGGCGGCCATATCGTAAGTGGTGCATCGAGCAATCAGGCTCGCCCCGCCTTGAGCGCAATGGCCGACCGCGTGATTGAAAGCCTCCGCCCTCAATCGCAAGAGCGGCCGACGCCCGGGTCCGAGAAACCGCAATGGCCATGCCTGCTGCCGAGCATTGCCGTGGCAGTAGCGCCGATGCGCAATCTGACGGGCGACCCCGATCGACAACGCCTCGCGGAAGCCTTTACCGACGACCTCGTCACCGACCTCCTTCGACAGGGCCGCGGGCTCTCGCTCAAACCGTTGAAAGGCGAGCACCCTACAATGAGCAAGCTCGCGCGGTCGCCGGCTTCAGAGCGTGACTATGACTATATCGTTACCGGGAGCGCGCAGTGCGGCAATCCGGAAACTTTGCGGGTGAATATGCGGATCGTCGATGCCGCGACCTCCGAGTTCGTGTGGGCGGGGCGACATGAGTTCCGTCTTGAAGAACTCGCGCCGATCCAAACGAGGATCACTCGGCGGATATCCCGGGAGCTTCACGTACTGCTGCTCCAGGCGGCGAGCCGGCGCGCGTTTTTCGACGCGGGCATGGAGCACGGGGTAACCGAATCGCTGGCGCGGGCAGCAAGTGCGCTGCAACAAGGTATGCGCGCGGAGTTGGCGGCCGAGGCACAGCGTTGGTATCTAACAGCGCTGGCGAGCGACCCGCGAAATGTCGAGGCTCTGACAGGTCTGGCGATAACCTGCCAGCATCTGGTCAGCAATCCGTGGTGGGCCGAGCCGCGGGTCGTGGCGACCGCCTCCGACCTGGGCCGCGAAGCGGCGGCGATCGCGCTCTCGATCGCCCCGGGGCACACCGCCGCGCATTGTGTACAAGGCATGTTGTATTCGGCTGCCGGACAACTGGATGAGGCGGGCGGCGCGTTCGAACGCGCTCTGGCAACCGATTCAGGCGAGGGAACTGCGCACGGGTTCGCTGGATACAATGCCGCTTTTCTCGGCCGCGTCGACGAGACTGTGCCGGCGATCGAGCGCGCAATGAGCCTCGATCGATCGGATCGACGGCACAGCATTTGGCTGTTCTTCGGCGGCTTTGCCGAACTCCTCCGCGGGCGAACCGAAGCTTCGATTTCCCTCCTACGCAAATCCTTGGAACGCAATCCCAGCTATGGGAGCGCCCAGCTATTCCTGGCGGCTGCGCTGTCTACGAGCGGGCGGGACAAGGAAGCAACCGAAGCCGCAGCGAAATTCCGAGGACTGTACCCGCAGCACCGGACGCGCGCGTTTGAACAGCTCTGGCTCTCGCGTTCCGGGTCCGCGGCATACCGGGTCCAGATCCAACCGGCGTTCGAGAAAATCCGCGGGCTCGGCCTTATAAATTGATATCGCTGCGGCTTGGCGGTTTATCGAGCGGCGGTCTGCGAGAACTTGTGCGACAATTCGAGCGCCATCTTCTGGTGTTCTTCGAGCGCCGGTAAGGTCTTTTGCGCAAATTGCTTTAGCTCGGTATCGTGACCCGAGCGCTCCTCTTGCTGGAAGAGCTTCACCGCCTTGTTGTGGTCTTCGACCATGTCGCGCATGTACTGGTCATCGAAGGCCTTGCCGTGCATCGTCTGGAGCTTCTCGCGCATCCGCTCATGCGCTGAATCTAGCGTCTTGGGCACCTCGACGCCGAGCCCGGTCGCAATCGACGCCAATTGCTCATTTGCCTTCGTATGATCCTCGATCATCCGCTCGGCAAAACGCTTGACGTCGGCATTTTCCGATTTCTGAGCGATCTTGCTGAGCTCGACCTCCGCCATGCCGCCGATCGCGGCGTCCCTGACAAAGGTCTTGTCTTCCTGGTCCAGCGCATCTTTAGCGGAAGTCGCAGCGGCGTGGCTGGGCTGCCCGGTTTGGGCAAAAACCGGAGGCGCCGCGAGCAGTCCGAAAGCAACGACTGCAGTCGTGGTTAGTAAGCGAAGCATCATGATTACTCCGGAAACGGCATTTAGCCCCTTCAACAGGCGCGTTCAGGCGGAGTTCCTTATTCCCGAAATTACCGCGGCGATACTCTCGTACCCTCAGCAACCGGCCGGCGTTCTCGTTATCGATGCACCGAAATTTTATCCACCGGAAACTTCGACAAAGGCCCGAAATATCCGGCGATCCGCCTCGCTGATCTCGAATTCGGGGTGCCATTGCACACCGAGACAGAAGCGGTGGCGCGGATCCTCGATCCCCTCGACGACTCCATCCTCGGCAACGGCGTCGATGACGAGCCCCGGCCCCGCAGCCTTCACCGCCTGATGATGCGCGCTGTTGACGCCGAGGCTGTCCACCCCGGTGATATGGTAGAGGAGAGTGCCGGCGATAACCCGAACGGTGTGCCCGGGCTCATCGCGCGGGTTTGGCTGACGATGCGGCAGACAATCCGGGATCTCGTCCGGGATGTGCTGGATCAACGTGCCGCCGAGCGCGACATTCAGAAGCTGCTGGCCGCCGCAGATCCCGAGCACCGGCATGTCTCGCGCGAGAGCACCTTGCGCGACGGCGAGCTCGAAGGCGGTCCGGCGGTCCTTGGTCTTGACGGTGGGATGGCGGGTCGCTTCACCAAACAACGCAGGGTCGATATCGAAGCCGCCGCCGGTGACGATCAAGCCGTTGATCCGGTCGAGATAAGCCGTGGCGGTCTCGGGATCGTGCGGCAATAGAATCGGCAGTCCGCCAGCCCGGCGCACAGCATGACAATAATTCTCACGGATCGCATACCACGGAAAATTCGAATACCCCCCGGGCGGCTCGTGATCGAGGGTGAGACCAATGACCGGCCGTGCCATGCTACAAATCCAATCAAAATCGCCCGGGATGGGTTGATGCGATGAGCGAGTATTACGAGCAGCCGCTCCCGGTACGGACCTACGACATAGACTTTGCCGGGATCGTCAGCAACATCGTGTTCATCCGCTGGCTCGAGGATCTGCGGCTCGGGCTGTTGGACCAGGCTTATCCGCTGATCCGGGCGCTCGCCGAGGATATCGCGCCGATCCTCTTATCCACGCGAATCAGCTACCGGCGGCCGGTGACGATCGCCGACCCGCTCGTCGGTCGGATGCGGGTTGCCGGTCTGACCCGAGTGCGCTGGCGTCTCGCAGCCGAATTCAGGGTCAAAGAGGCCGTGCATGCCGAGGCCGAGCAGGAGGGCCTCTTCATGCGCCTTTCCACTCGCCGGCCGATCGCGATCCCCGAGCCCATTCGCCTGCGGCACCGCGGATGAACCGGCATCCCTCGGCGATGCTGCTGGCCCTCGCCGAAGCGGAGGCGGCTGCGGCGCGCGGCGAGGTGCCGGTCGGCGCCGTGTTGGTCGATGGCGACGGCCAAGTCCTGGCCGCCGCCGGCAATCGCGTCGAAGCCGACCACGATCCGACCGCGCATGCCGAGATGCTGGTATTGCGTGCGGGCGCTGAGCACCTCGAGACCCCGCGGCTCGCCGAGTGCGATCTCTACGTCACGCTCGAACCCTGCGCGATGTGCGCCGCAGCGATTGCTTTGGCCCGCCTGCACCGGCTCTATTTCGGAGCCTACGATCCGAAGGGTGGCGCAATCGAGCACGGCCCGCGACTGTTCGAGCAGCCGACCACCCATCACCGGCCGGAAATTTACGGCGGCATCGAGGAGCGGCGCGCCGGCGAGTTGCTGCGCGGCTTTTTCCGGGCGCGCCGATGACCGTTCGGCTTGGCGAAGCCAGCTTTATCCTACTCCGCCGCGGCCAGGGTCGGGCTCTGACGGCGCAATTCGGCGACCCGCGCGCGGGTGTAGAGGTCGGTCCAGTTCGACAGCGCGAAGTCGGTGACCTGCCGCGGGTCATACGGGCGATCGAGGATGCGGATCTCTTTGCCTGCGATATAGACCGCCTGCAGGCGCTTATTGTCCTGCAGCACGCGGATGTCGGCGAGGGGCGAGGCGTCGAGCACAATGAAATCGGCGGCGCGGCCCGGCTCCAAGGCGCCGATATGGTCGCCGCCGGTCATGAAACCGGCATTGACCTCGGTCGCCGCCCGTAATGCAGCGGCCGGGGTAAAGCCCAGATCTTCGACAAAAAGCTCGAGCTCGCGAGCGTTCCATTCGCCATAGGGGGTAACCGCAAAACCGGTATCGGTGCCGGTCAGCAACGGCACGCCGGCGGCGCGCGCCTTCTTCCAGTTGGCGCAGCCGATCTCGTATTCGCGCTGCGCATGCTCGGGGCGGCCCTTGAGGAAAGCCGGTTCGTGCGGCTGCGTGAAGTCGATCGTATTGCGCGGATGCGTCAGTGTCGGGGAGATCGTGCTGCCGGTCTCCAGCATCGCCGCGATGCATTCATCGTCGAGGTGATTGGCGTGAAAAATCAGATCGACACCGGAGCGCGCGGCATAGAGGGTCGCCTCGCGGCCGCGGGCATGCGCCACCGCCTTCTTGCCGAGGCGGTGGATCTCGCGAACCATGATCTCCGTCTCTTCGTGGGTGAAGGCGGCGACCAGCTCGCCATTGTCGCGCCGCTGGATGCCGTCGAGCGCGATCTTGACGCAATCGACACCGTCCTTGACCTGACGGCGGATTTCCTCGATCGCCTCGGCGACGGTCGTGACCAGCTTGCCGATCGAGGTTTCGGGCGCGCCGATCCAGCTCGGGTACCAATCGGTCAGGCCCTGATGGGTGGTCACATAGCGGCCCGCCGCCATGACGCGTGGCCCATCGAAAAGGCCCGCGCGGATCGCGTTGCGGATCGACAGGCTGATCTGGCCGGCGTCGCCCGGCGAGCAGATCGCGGTGAACCCGGCCGCCGCGACCTTCTGCGCGAAGAACATGCCGCGCAGGGTGCGGAACTCGAGCGGGCTGTAAAGGTCGATGTCCTCCTCGCTTTTGGCGTTTCCATAGGCGAGATGGGTGTGGACGTCGATCAGCCCGGGCATAACGAAACCGTCGGAACAATCGAGCACCTGGTCGCTGCGGGCGCGCCGCGGCGATCCAGCCTCGGCGCCGGCGTATTCGATGACGCCTTGCCGATCGAAGACTAGAATTTCGCCTTTGCGGGCATCGTCCTCGCGCCCGGAGAAGAGCTGACCGCAGCGAACAAAGGTCCTCATTGCCGTAGCCTCCTGTGAAAGAAACGAGCCCGCTCGAGGCGACTTCTACCACAATAGGTGGGGCTGGACATACGCGGCGTTACCGTGTGTCCTATGTCCGCGAGGAAACTTCAACTCCGTCCGATGACCGTCCGCGCCTTTGCCAACCTGCCGGGAGAGATGGCACGACGGATCCGCGAGATGGACTGGTCGGCGACCCCGCTCGGCGAAAGAGATGCTTGGCCACAAAGTTTGAAGCTCAGCATCGCAACGATACTCGCTTCGGGGTTTCCGATGGCGATCCGATGGGGGCCCGAGCTGGTCCTCATTTACAACGATGCCTATCGACCCATCCTGCGCGACAGGCATCCGGAGGCATTGGGCCGCTCGTTGGGTGAGGTCTGGTCGGAAATCTACCCCCAGCTCGGGCGGTTGAACGAAGCGATCCTGCGCGGCGAGCGTGAAGCCTTTTTTGCCGAAGATCACCCGTGGACCACCCGCCGCCAAGGCGCGATTGTCGAGGACGCTCGATTTACCATCAGCTACAGCCCGATCCCGGACGAGGCGGCGCCGAACGGGATAGGCGGCATTCTCACGACCTGCATCGAAACGACCGAGCGCGTCCGCAAAGAGGAGGCTCTGCGTCTCCTCAACGACAGGCTCGAAGCCGAAATAGCACAGCGCGTCCGGGAGCGCGATCGCATCTGGCAAGTGTCGGAAGACCTGCTCGGCGTCTCCAACTTCGAAGGTTATTTCACCAACGTCAATCCCGCCTGGACAGCGCTGCTCGGCTGGAGCGAGGACGAGATCAAGAGGCTACATGTCAGCGAGCTGAGACACCCCGACGATGCGGCCCATTCGATGGCTGGCCGCAGGCGGCTCGCCGAAGGGGTTCCGACCGTGCGCATCGAGAACCGCTTTCGCCACAAGGACGGATCTTGCCGATGGATTTACTGGACAATGACGGCAGAGAACGGATTGATCTATTTGATTGGCCGTCATGTGACTGCCGATAAGCTGGCCGCGGAGGCGTTACGCGAAAGCGAACGGCAGTTCCGCTTGTTCTCAGAAGCCGCGACCGATCACGCCCTGATCAAACTCGATGCGAATGGCGTGGTGTCGGGCTGGAATGCCGGAGCACAGCGGATAGAGGGCTATGCCGAACCGGAAATCGTCGGCCGCCATTTCTCGCGTTTCTATACAGCGGCAGATCGGGCGGCCGGCGCCCCTGAACGCGCTCTTGCAATGGCCGCCAACTCGGGAACCTATGAACACGACGGCTGGCGTGTTCGCAAAAATGGATCTGTGTTTTTGGCGGCTGTCGTGATCGACGCCATCCGCGACGAGGAAGGCAAACTCATCGGGTTCGCGAATATCATGCGCGACGTCACCGAGCGCCATGAAGCGAGAGCCAAATTGCAGCGCGCCCAGCTGCAACTCGCCCAGTCGCAAAAGATGGAGGCGCTAGGCCAGCTGACCGGCGGCATTGCGCATGACTTCAACAATATGCTGATGGTAGTGAGCGGCAATGCGCAGATACTGAAGGAGCGGCTGCAGGATGCAAGAAATCTGCGCTCGGTCGAAGCGATCGAGCTCGCGGCGGCGCGCGGTGAAAATCTGACGCGACAGCTGCTCGCCTTTTCCCGCCGCCAGGCCCTGAACCCGATGGTTGTCAACTTGCGCCACCTTCTCGCCGGGTTCCGCGAACTGCTCGCCAGTTCCGCCCGCGGAGACATCAAGCTCGCAATCGACATTCGCCGCAGCGTATGGCCAGTCGCTGTCGATATCCATGAACTGGAGCTCGCACTGGTAAATCTGGTCGTCAATGCTCGTGATGCGATGCCCGACGGCGGATCGATCACCATCTCTGCCAGGAATGTCCAGCTGCAGCCGGAAGACACGCCGGATGGGCTACGCGGTGAGTTTGTGGCTCTGACGGTGACGGATACCGGCTGGGGAATAGGCACTGAAATTCTCGAAAAAGTGTTTGAGCCGTTCTTCACTACTAAGCAGCCGGACAAGGGCAGCGGATTGGGGTTGTCGCAGGTCTATGGTCTGACACGCCAGTCTGGCGGGACCGTGACGATCGCCAGCCGAGCGGGAAATGGCACAATCGTGACCATGTATTTACCGCGTACCCATCGTCCCCTCAGCGAACCGCCGACCCCCGACGCGGAGCCGCCGCGAGGGGGTGAAACGGTCTTACTGGTCGAGGATAATCCCGAAGTAGAGGAAATTGCCGGGATGTTGCTGGATCGGCTCGGTTACCGGGTATTTCGCGCCCAATCGGCGGCGGTCGCATTGCGACTTCTCGAGTCGGAGGAGTCCATTGATCTGGTGTTCAGCGATATCGTCATGCCGGGAGAGCTCGACGGGCTGGCGTTGGCGCACCGGGTCAAGGAGGAATACCCGGACATCGCCGTCGTGCTGACGAGTGGTTATGCAAAGGCCGTAAACCCGCTCGAAGCCGGTTTTCCTATCTTGCGCAAGCCTTATCAGCTTCCTGCCCTGGCTCGCGCGATCCGCGATGCACTGGATGCCAAGCCGGCTCAGCTCTTGATCTGAAGAGGAGGGTGGAAATGAAGATCGCGCGCATCGAGACCTTTATCCTCGGGACCGGCAGCTCGAAGGATCTGTTGTTTTGTCGCGTGGAGACCGAGGACGGTCTCTATGGCTGGGGCGAGGCCTATGTCACGCACGGCAAGGAGAAAGTCGTCGCCGACTGCATCGAGGCGATGGCGCGGCACGTGATCGGCCGCAGCGCCTTCAACATCCGGCACACCGGTCAGATCATGTTCGAGGATTTCGCGATCCGCCGCATCTCATTGGAGCTGATGGCGGCGTGGAGCGCGATCGAAATCGCCTCCTGGGACATCATCGGCAAGCGCGCCGGATTGCCCGTCTACAACCTGATCGGCGGTGCGTCGCGCGAACGCGTGCGCGTCTATGCCAATGGCTGGTCGCGCGGGACGACGATCGAGGAGGGAGTCGAACGCGGGCTGAAGGTCAAGGCAATGGGCTTTACCGCCGCCAAGTTCGATCCGTTCCCCGGCCCCTGGCGCAGCTTTGTCGATCGGCGCGACGAAGATTTCGCGATCGACTATGTCCGGGCCATGCGCCGGGCGCTCGGGCCCGACTTCGAGCTCTTGATCGAGGCGCATCGGCGGTTCGCGCCGGCGCATGCGATCAGCATCGGCCATCGCCTCGCCGAATTCGGCATCGACTGGTACGAGGAGCCGTGTCTGTCGGAGAACATCGACCTCGTCGCGGAGGTGCGGCGTGCCGTGCCGATCCCGATTGTCACCGGCGAAGCAATCTATTCGAAGGAAGCCTTCTTCGAATGCCTGGCCAAACGTGCTGCCGACATCTTGAACCCGGACATCTGCGCCGTCGGCGGCATCACCGCGATGCTCGACATCGCCGCGATGGCGCAGCCGCAAGCGGTCGTCATGTCGCCGCACAATTACAACAGCACGCTCGTCGGCCTCGCCGCGACAGTTCACCTCTCGGCGGTAATCCCGAATTTCCGGATCACCGAATATTTCGTGAATTTCCAGGACCTCTGCAAGGAAATCGCCACGGCATCATTGAACGTGCAAGACGGCTGGATCGATCTGCCGACCACTCCCGGGCTCGGCATCGACATCGATGTAGACAAACTCCGCGCCCACCCGCACCAAGAAGCCACCCATCGCGGCTTCCGCCAGTATTGGGAGGAATACCCCCGCAAGGGATACGCGCCGCGACTGTAGGGGGCAAAAGCGCAGCGTCTTCCGGCATCAAGCAGATACCCGAATGGCAGTGATCGAAAATCGCACATCCGATGAGGTTGCGTCGGCCCTCGTCGCCCCCGCGAAAGCGGGGGTCCAGGGTAACCGTGAGGTCGCTTGCCCCTGGGTTCCCGCTTCCGCGGGAATGACGAACCAATATGATCGGAAACCGGTCTAATCGGCTGATACTTTTATGGCAGCGCCGGTCCGAGTTCGTTCAAGTACAGCGCCGTCCGGGTGTCTATCTGTGCCTATTGGGGCCTATTACTGGCTAAATCACCCCCAGCGGTTCATCTGCGAAGAACTGCGATGAGCATTGTAAAAACTGTAGCGCAATGATGCTATAGTGATTTTAATCCTTGTCCTGACAATGTACGTGTGCTATATCGTTGGATATGCGGATCAGCTATCCGCAGCGAGGCGTCTCGATGACGGACATCGCAGAACCGAAATCGGAACGCGTCGACCTTCGGATGACGCCGACGGCCAAGCGCACCCTGCAGCGTGCCGCGGCGGTGAGCAACAAGACCGTGAGCGAATTTTTGCTGGACAGCAGTCTGTCGGCGGCTTTCGACACCCTGGCGGACCGGCGCGTGTTTCAGCTCGATGAGGTACAGTGGGCCGCGTTCATCACGGCGCTCGACACGCCGCCAAAAGATAACCCGCATCTGCGCAAGCTGCTCAAAACTATAGCCCCATGGGATTCTGACTGAGCGCGCGTCAAAAGAGCGCGCTGACGGCACCGGCGCCGCTCGCGGCCGAACACGAGCTCGACGGATTTGGCTGTGGCACCAAACCGCTTGATGACTGGCTTAAACGCAGGGCCCGGCAAAACGAAGCGAGCGGCGCGTCGCGGACCTACGTCATCGCCGAGGTCCGGCGGGTCGTCGGCTATTACAGCCTGGCGGCAGGTTCAGTATTGCACGAGGCGGCGACCGGACGTGTACGCCGCAATATGCCTGATCCGGTACCCGTCGCGCTGCTCGGACGGCTGGCGATCGACCGGGGCTGGCAGTCCAGTGGGTTCGGCGCGGCGCTGCTCCGCGACGCCGTCCTCCGGGTGGTCGGCGCCGCCGGGACGATTGGCGTGCGTGCCCTGTTCGTGCACGCGATTTCCGATGTGGCCAAGGCCTTCTATGAGCATTGGGGCTTTCGGGATCCGATGACGCTGATGATCACAATCGACGAAGCGCAGAGGATGCTTGGGCGGCCGAGATGATGAGAACGGCTGCGCACTTGGAAGGCCAAACTCTACGAGCGCACAACCAAAGGAGGAAGTTTGCTGCAAACTCGCTGCAGATGCAGCGGAGGACCATTTCAGGTACAATTTATAATTGTGGCTCGCGGGACCCTGAGTTGATCGTCGCTATTCGCCTCAACACTGGATTCCCGGGTTGCTTCAGTACACGCGGTCGGCGGGCGGGAAGGCCTGCACTTCGTTCGACAGGGTATGGAGGTGCACCGGGCGGTCGCCGAGACGCACCCTGCCGTCGCCATTCTGCCAAACGAGAGTATGTTTGAGCCAGTTGCGGTCGTCGCGCTCCGGAAAATCCTCGCGGGCATGGGCGCCGCGGCTTTCGCTCCGGAATAGGGCGGAATGGAGGATGACGGCTGCCTGCCCGATCAGGTTGTCGAGTTCGAGCGCCTCGACGAGGTCGGTGTTCCAGATCAGCGAGCGGTCTGCAACGGCGAGATCGCTCATCGTGTCGGTAACCGCCGTCATCCGGCGCAGCCCTTGCTCGAGCACATTGGCAGTGCGAAAGACCGAACAGTGGTCTTGCATTGTAAGCTGCATCGCGACCCGGATTTCACCGGTTTTCAGCCGCCCTTTTGCATGACGCATGCGGTCGAACCTGGCGAGCGCCGAGTCTGTTGCCGAGGATTGAAAAGCGCTGCGCGACGCTCCCGGCTCGACGATCTCGGCCGCACGCTGCGCGGCGGCACGGCCAAACACCACCAGGTCGAGCAGCGAGTTGGTGCCGAGCCGGTTGGCGCCGTGCACCGACACGCAGGCCGCTTCGCCGATCGCCATCAGCCCCGGCACGATGCGCTCGGGGTCATGGGGAGTTGGGTTCAACACCTCGCCATGAAAATTGGTCGGAATGCCGCCCATGTTGTAATGCGCCGTTGGCAATACCGGGATCGGCTGCCGCGTCACCTCGACCCCGGCAAAGATCTTGGCGGTTTCGGAAATACCGGGAAGCCGCAGATGCAGCACCTTGGGATCGAGGTGCTCGAGATGCAGCAGAATGTGGTCGCTTTGCGGCCCGCAGCCGCGGCCCTCGCGGATCTCGATCGCCATGGCGCGGGCGACCACGTCGCGCGAGGCGAGGTCTTTGGTCGTCGGCGCATAGCGGTCCATGAAGCGCTCGCCTTCGCCATTCGTCAGATAGCCGCCCTCGCCGCGCGACCCCTCGGTGATAAGGCAGCCGGCGCCATAGATCCCGGTCGGATGAAACTGGATGAACTCCATGTCCTGCAATGGCAGTGCGGCGCGCAGTGCCATGGCATAGCCGTCACCGGTGCAAATATGCGCCTGGGTGGTCGAAAAATAGGCGCGGCCACCGCCGCCCGTCGCCAGCACGACGATCTGCGCCCGGAACAGGTGCAGAGTGCCATCTTCGAGCCGCCAGGCAACAACGCCACGGCATTGGCCTTCATCCATGACCAGGTCGAGCACGATGTACTCGATGAAGAACTCGGCATTGTGCTTGAGGCACTGCTGGTAGAGGGTATGGAGCATTGCATGCCCGGTCCGGTCGGCTGCGGCGCAGGCGCGCTTGGCCAAACCCTTGCCCCATTGCACAGTGTGGCCGCCGAACGGCCGCTGATATATGAGGCCATCCTCGGTGCGCGAGAATGGGACGCCAAAGTGCTCGAGCTCGACGACCGCTTCCATTGCGTTGCGGCACATGAATTCGATCGCGTCCTGGTCGCCGAGCCAATCCGACCCCTTGACGGTGTCGTACATGTGCCAGCGCCAGTCGTCCTCGCCCATATTGCCGAGCGCGGCGCCGATGCCGCCTTGCGCCGCAACGGTATGGCTGCGCGTCGGGAACACTTTGCTGACGCAGGCGGTCTTGAGCCCCGCAACGGTCATCCCCAATGTCGCCCGCAGACCGGCGCCGCCGCCCCCGACGACGACGACATCGTAGGTGTGATGCTCGATCGGATAGGCGGTGCTCATGAATTCCTCGCCTTCGTGTTTGCCGAATTCTGATGCCTCTCCTGAGTTGACACAATCAGCATTCGGCGTAGCCTTGCTTCGTTAAATCCGAAGGCCGTTCCCATGCGCTTCGACCTCAGCGATTTGCGGCTGTTCCTCAATGTGGTCGAAGCGGGCAGCATCACGCATGGCGCCGAGCGCATGCATCTGGCCATCGCCGCGGCGAGCACACGCATCCGCAACATGGAGGCTGCGCTCGGCACTCCCTTGCTGCACCGCCAGCGCCAAGGCGTGCAGCCGACGCCGGCGGGCCGCACCCTCGTTCATCACGCGCGCATGCTGTTGCAGCAGGCCGAGCGCATGCACAGCGAGCTCGCGCAGTATGCCGAGGGCGTCAAGGGACAGGTGCGCCTGTTGTCCAATACCAATGCGCTGACCGAGTTCCTGCCCGAGCCGCTCAGCGATTTCCTCGCCTCCCATCCGCAGGTGAACATCGATCTGGAAGAGCGGCTCAGTGACGAGATCGTCGCTGCCGTGGCGGACGGCACGGCGGATATCGGCATCGTCGCCGCCACGGTGGAGGTCGCCGGTCTCGAAACCCTGCCCTTTCGCACCGACCGGTTCGTCCTGGTCGTCGCACCCAAACACCCGTTGGCAACGGTCGGGCAAATCCCCTTTGCCGAAGTGCTCGATTTCGATTTTGTTGGGCTGGACCGGACGAGCGCGCTGCAGCGCTTTCTCTCCGACAAGGCCGAACGGATCGGCCGCCGCCTCAAACTGCGCGTTCAGCTGCGCAGCTTTGATGCAGTTTGCCGGTTGGTCGAATGCAATGTCGGGATCGGCATCGTTCCGGCGACCACCGCCGAGCGCCATGCCAAGACGATGTCGATCCATCGGATCGAACTGACCGACGACTGGGCGCGCCGCAACCTGACGATCTGCATCCGCAGGCAGGCCGATCTCCCGATCTACGCCCGCGACCTCGTTCGCCATCTGGCTGCGCCCGGCGCCCCTTCCCGGCTTCCGGTAATGAAAGGATAGCTTTGGGAGCCCTTCCGTCACTCGCGCAATGTCGCCAGAAACGCAATTACATCCTCGATCTGCTCGGCGGTCAGGATCGGCTTGCCGCGCCACGCCAGGCCGACCCTAGTTAGTCCTTCCACCCGGTAATATGCCGGCATGATCGTGTCCGGGTTGAGGCGCGTCGGGTCGACGAGACGCAGCCTCAACTGGCCTTCGGACCAACGCGAACCGGCCCCAGAGAGATTTGGCGCAAGCTTCCCCTGGAATTTCTCTTCCGCAAACGGGCCGGTGTGGCACAACAAACAGGCGCCGAGCCGGCGATCCACCACGACCGAACGGCCGCGGATCGAGTCCCCGGCGGCCCCGGTTAGCGAGGCGGGGATCGCGTCGCCGACGATCGTGTAGTGGCGCAGCTCCTCTGGCGCGGCGGCGCCGGTCGACGTCAACAGCGCCGCCAAGGCCGCGACCACTGCATCAGCCGAACGTTTCCGCCGTGATCGTACGGAACCAAGCTTGCGCATAAGCCGCCTCGAGAGCGCGGAAGTCGGCCGGCGCATCGATCGGACTGACCCCACCCGCCCCTTCGACATCGGCGAGCTGCCCGCCTGCCGGATGGTAGACCCCGGCGATCGAGATCCCGTAATCGGGCGCCACCAGGCTGTAGCAGGTGTTGATCAGCTTCGGCGGGGCCGGCGTCTCGCCGTGCAGCATCGCGGCGACCGCGTCTGCACAGACCTTGGCCTGGGCGTTGGCGGCGAAGGCCGATTTCGGCATCGCGCCGGCGATCGCGGCATCGCCGATCACATGAATGTTCGGCTGCAGGCGCGACTCGAAGGCTACCGGGTCGATCGGGCACCAGCCGGTGCCGTCGGCCACGCCCGCGAGTTGCGCAATCCCCGCGGCTCGCTGTGGCGGGATGACATTGGCGACGTCGGCCTTATAGGAGGCAAAATCGGTCACCAGCGTGCGGGTCTTGGCATCGACCGACACGACCTTCCCGCCATTCGACAGCGACACCCACTCGATGAGCTCGGGGTAGAGCTGTTGCCAGGCGTTTTGGAACAGGCGCTGCTTCGAGAAATTGTCCTTCGCATCGAGGATGATCAGCTTCGAGCGCGGTTTCGCCTTCTTCAGGTAATAGGCAATTAAGCTGGCCCGCTCGTAAGGTCCCGGAGGGCAGCGGAACGGATTGGCCGGGGCCGAGATCACAACCGTCCCGCCATCGGCCATCGCTTCGAGCTGGCGGCGCAGCAAAAGGGTCTGCTCTCCAGCCAGCCAGGCGTGCGGCATCACCGCGGCCGCGGCCTCATCGTAGCCGGGCAGCGCATCCCAGCGGATCGCGATCCCCGGCGCCAGCACCAACCGATCGTAGTCGAGGGCCGACCCGTCGCGGAGCCTTACCCGCCGAGTTCTGGGCGTTGACTGCCGTCGCCTGCTGCGGCACGACGGCGATGCCTTCGTTGTGGATCGCGTCATACCCGAAGCGCTGCGCCTCGATGTCGCGCAGCCCGGCGATCACGGCGTTGCTGAAGGGGCAAGCGGTAAAGATCGGGTTGGGCTCGACAAGGGTAACCTCGAATTGCGGATCGGCTCGACGCAGCGCCCGCGCGCAGGTCGCCCCGGCGAACCCGCCGCCGAGGACGATGATGCGCGGTCGCGCTTGGCCCAGTGACAGCTTGGGCGAGAGCGCGACCGCGGTCGCAGCGCCGGTCAGAAAGGCTCGTCTCGTTGTTCTGATCACCGTTGTTCCGCAACCCAGGCGGCGATCGCCCGGATCTCCCCGTCGGAAAACCCTTTCGCTATTCGGCCCATCACCGTCGACGGGCGCTCGCCCGAGCGGAAGGCCTTGCATCGCGGCAGCAATATCCGCCGGGTTCTGCCCCCGCAGCGGCGGCACCTTGGTCTCCGCCAAGGCGGTCGGCGGATGACAGCCCGAGCATGAAGACGCGCCGGGTGGCGGCTCCGCTGCAGAGACGGCGGAGGCGAGAAGCCCCGGCAGCATCAGCAACCAGACGGCTGTCACCCATGCTGCCCCTTCCCACTCCCTCCCCCGCCTGCAGGGGAGGGTCAGGGTGGGGGCTCGGCGGCGACGGGACCCAGTCACACCGGCTTCAGGTCCTGGTCCTTCAGCGGCAACGAGCGGATGCGTTTGCCGGTCGCCGCGAAGATTGCATTGCACAATGCCGGGGCCAGCGGCGGCACGCCGATTTCGCCGCCGCCGCCCCAGAACCCGCCGCTCGGCACCAGCACGGTCTCGACCGCCGGCATGTCGGCAAGACGCAGCATCTCGTAATCGTCGAAATTGCCTTGTTGAACGCGGCCGTTCTCGATCGTGATCGCGCCGTAGAGCGCCGCGGTCAATCCATAGACGATTGCGCTTTCGGTCTGCGCCCGCAGTATCTCGGGATTGACGATGTGGCCGGTGTCGACCGCCGCGACGACGCGATGCACGCGGATCTCACCCTTGCCGTCGACCGATGCCTCGGTGACCTGTGCGCACAGGCTGCCATATGCCTCGACGAGCGCGATACCGCGGGAGACGCCAGGGGCCGCCGGACTGTCCCAGCCCGATTTTTGCGCCGCCGCATCGAGCACGGCGAGCCGCACCGGGTCCTTGCTCAATAATTTGCGGCGGTACTGGTAGGGATCCTGGCCGGCGGCGAGCGCCATCTCGTCGATGAAAGATTCCCGGAAAAAGCCGTTCTGCGAGTGGTTGACCGAGCGCCAGAAGCCGACCGGGACGTGCGTCGTGCGCATTGCGTAGCCGACCTCGTAGTTCGGCACCGCATAGGCCATTTCGTCGGTGAAGCCATTGGCGAAGGACTGATCGACGCCGCCCGCCAGCCGCTGCGGAAACAGATTGGCGAGGATCGACGGGCCGGTGACCCGCACCCGCCATGCTATCGGCATCCCCGAGGCGTCGAGGGCGGCGGTGAACTTGGCCATCGCCGTCGGACGGTAGAAGTCGTGGCGGATGTCCTCTTCGCGCGTCCATAGGAGCTTGACCGGCTGTCCGGCCGCCTTGGCGATCAGAACCGCCTGATGGACATAGTCCTGCACCGCGCCGCGCCGGCCGAAGCCGCCGCCGAGCATCGTCTTGTGCACGACGACTTTCTCCGGTGGCACCTCGGCCGCGGCGGCCGCTGCGGCCAGCGCTCCTTCGCCGCTCTGGGTGGACACCCAGATCTCGACTTTGTCGGGGGTGACGGAGGCCGTGCAGTTCTGCGGCTCCATCGTCGCATGGCTCAGAAACGGCGCCCCGTACTCGGCCTCGACCCGTTTTGCGGCCGTCGCGAGCGCCGCATCGACATCGCCCTCCTTTCGGACCACCGCCGCCTCCGGCGCGGTGAGCCCGCCGCGCAGGAACTCGGCGATGCTGGCGCTCGACACTGTACCGTTCTGCCCCTCGTCCCAGGTCACCGGCAGCGCATCGATTGCCGTCTTCGCCTGCCACCAGCTGTCCGCCACGACAGCGACCGCATTCGGCAACCGCACCACCTGCCGGACGCCCTTGAGCCCGCGGACTTTCGATTCGTCATATGATTTGGGCGTGCCCCCGAACACGGGGCATTGGACGATCGCGGCATAAACCATGTTCGGCACGCGGACGTCGATGCCATAGAGCGGCTTCCCGGTCACCTTGTCGACAGTGTCGAGACGCTTCTGCGGCGTTCCGAGCAAGGTCCACTCTTTCGGGTCCTTCAGTTTCAGCTCGGATGGCGGCGGCAGTTTCGCGGCGGCCTCCGCAACCTCGCCGTATCGGAAGGTGCGGCCGGTCGGCTTATGGGTGACGAGGCTGTTTGCCGCCTGACACTGGGCCGCCGGAACACCCCATTGCGCCGCCGCGGCGGCGATCAGCATTTCGCGCGCCGCCGCGCCTGCCTTGCGGAGATATTCCTGCGAGGTCCGCACCGAGCGGCTGCCGCCGGTCGACATGTCGCCCCATGCGCGCTTCCGCCGCAGGTTTTCTTCGGGTGAGGGGAATTCCGCGCGCACCTTGCTCCAATCGCATTGGAGCTCCTCGGCGACCAGCATCGGCAGCGCGGTGGTGATGCCCTGCCCCATTTCGGAACGGGCGACGCGGATGATTACTGCGTCATCGGGCTGGATCACCACCCAGGCATTGACCTCGGCAGGGCCCGACGCGGCTGCGGCCTCGCCAGTGCCGGCCGGCAGGTGAAAACCGAGCGCGAGCCCGCCGCCCACGGCGGCTGTGGTCTTAAGGAAAAAGCGGCGGCTGATCTGCGACATGTGTGTCATCGCGTCTCCCTCCGCCTCACGCCTGCGCGGCGGTGTGGATCGCCGCTCGGATGCGGGCGTAGGTGCCGCAGCGGCAGATGTTGGTGATCGCCGCGTCGATCTCGGCGTCGGTCGGTTGCGGCTTGTCCTTGAGGAGAGCCGCCACGGCCATGATCATGCCGCTCTGGCAATAGCCGCATTGCGGCACATCGTGGGCAATCCAGGCTCTTTGCACGGGATGCAGAGCGCCGTTGGCCGGCAAGCCCTCGATCGTCGTAATCTGGGTCCCCTCGGCGGCGCTGACCGGCACCGAGCAAGACCGGGTCGCCACCCCGTCGATATGGACCGTGCAGGCGCCGCACTGGGCGATGCCGCACCCGAATTTTGTGCCGGTCAGACCCAAGGTGTCGCGCAGCACCCAAAGCAGCGGGGTGTCGGGATCGACATCGACCTCTCGCGTCTGTCCGTTGATCATGAGACGGGGCATCTGGCTACTCCTTGATCGGCTTGCCGGCACCTCTCCGGGAGAGTGCTAACGTGGATTATAGGCGGCGGCCGCCATTCATCCCAATCACCCTTTTGTACGGATCCTTAAATCTCCGGTACCGGGAAGTTGATGATCGTTACCCGCTCGCGTACAAACGAACCGCGATGATCGCCCCGTTCTATCTCCGTCCGAGGGTTCCGCTCGCCTGGCGTATCTTGACCTACGACAAGAGACGGACCGGGCTCGCGCTAATCGGGATTTTCATGGCGATCCTCCTCGTCTTTGTCGAGCTCGGCTTTTTCTACGCCGTGCCGCAGGGCGGCCTGTTGCTCTATGACAATATGAGGTTCGACCTGCTGCTTGCCTCGAACGAATACGAGTATCAGGCTCAGCCTGGCGCCTTTCCGCTCAGCCAACTGGGCCCGGTACAGCTCCTCGCCCGATGTCGAGAAGGCGACGCCGATCTATTTCGGCTTTGCCAAATGGAAGAGTGGCGAAGGGGGCCAGTGGCCGGATGTTTTCGTGATCGGCTTCGACCCGGAGAGCCACGTCTTCATTCCCGACAGCATCAACCGGCAGACGAGTGTCCTGGAGCGGGCCGACACGGTTCTCGTCGACAGCACCACCCGCCCGATGTTCGGGCCGCTCGACACCGGCCGGATCGTCGAAATCGGCGACCGCAAGGTCACGATCGGCGGGCAATATGTGCTGGGCACAGGGTTCATGGGGCTCGGGGTCGTGATGGCAAGCGAGGCAAATTTTGCCCGGCTATTTCCGCAACGGGGCCTCAATATCGTCAATCTCGGCGCGATCCAGCTGAAGCCCGGGGTGGATCCCGGTCGCGCCGCCGACGATTTGCGCAAGGTGGTCGGCTCCGGCCTCCAGGTCTTCACGCGTAAAGCGCTCGACGCGCATGAAACGGCGTATTGGACGACCCGCACCTCGGTCGGGATCATCTTCGGATCGGGGCTGCTGATCTCCTTTGTGGTCGGGATCATGATCGTCTACCAGATCGTCTCGACGCAGGTCAGCCGGCAATTGCCGCAATTCGCCACATTGAAGGCGATCGGCTATCCCGACCGGTCGCTGGCCGGCACGGTCAGCGTGATGTCGCTGCTGATCGTCATTGCCGGGTTCATTCCGGCCTTGGGTGCCGCATTGGGGCTCTACTCGGTCATCCGCCAGGAGACGTTGCTGCCGGTGACGATGAGCGAGATGCGCCTCCTCGCCGTGTTCGCCGCCGCCGTCGCCATGGCCTTGATTTCGGCGCTGCTCTCGGTCGGCATTCTGCGCCGCGCCGCGCCTGCGGACGTGTTCTGAGAGGGCCTGCGTTTTGTCGGCTACCTCCGCTCCCCTCCGACACCCTCCCGCAGGGCTCGCCGCCACGGCGCGGCCGGGCTCGGTCCCGCTCGCCTGGCGCAATCTTGTTTCGAACAAGTCGCGGCTGCTGCGCTCGGCCGGCGGCATCGGCTTCGCGGTGCTGCTGATGCTGATGCAGCTCGGCTTCGAACAGGCCTTTTTCGAGAGCGCGTTCGCGGTCATCCGCGGCCTCGACGGCGATATTCTGCTGCAGAGCGCCCATAAATATCAGTTTGCTACGCGAGACCCGTTTCCCCGCGCCGATCTCGACAAGGCGCGCAACGTGCCGGGTGTCGCGAGCGCGCGGGCGCTTTACGCCGACTGGTTCGACTTCTTTTGGAAGAACCCGATCGACGGCAAGGTTTTTCTCGTCCGCGCCTTTGGCTTCGATCCCGATGCGCCGGTCTTTTCGTTCGCCGACGTCAACGCCGACCGCGACAAATTGAAGGAACCGAATACCGTGCTCGTCGACCGCCGCGCCCGTCGCTTTCTCGGCATGGACAGCGATGCGACGGAAGCCGAGCTCAACGGCGCCAAGGTCAAGATCGTCGGCGGTTTTGCCCTCGGCCCCGATTTCCAGAGCGACGGCACGGTCATCATGAGCGACCGCACCTTCGCGAGCCTGCTGCGCGGCCCGGCCGGCGATCCCGCTGCCGTCGATGTCGGGGTCGTCAAGGTGAAGTCCGGCGATGATCCGGCCGCCGTCCAGCAATCCTTGAGAAAAGCATTGCCCGACACGATCGCGGTGTTCACCAAGCCGCAGCTGATCGAGTTCGAGCGCAAGTTTCAAGCAGACGTGTCGTCGGCCGGACCGATCTTTGCGATGGGCACGATTGTCGGCTTTGTGGTTGGAATGCTGATCTCGTATCAAGTCACCTACACCGATCTTTCCGACCAGCTGCCGCAATATGCGACATTGAAGGCGATGGGATATCGAACCGGCTATCTGCTGCGTGTGGTTTTCGAACAGGCGGCGTTCAATGCCTTGGCGGGGTGGGTCCCGGCATTGCTGCTGAGCCTCCTACTCTATTACGTCATTGGTCGGTTGGCGCTGTTGCCGCTGCACATGACCGTGCGGCTGACGCTCGTCAGCCTCGGCCTGACCCTGGGCATGTGCCTGATCTCGGCGGCGATTGCCGTGCGGCGGGTGATCATGGCCGACCCGGCCGAGGTGTTCTGATGTGCGCCGCTCTCGTCGCCGAGCGGGCGGAGGCGCCGCCGGTCGCGCGGCCTGCCGCACCGGAACCGGCCGTGCGGGTCCACGGGCTTAACCACTATTACGGTGAGGGCGAAGCGCGCAACCAGGTCCTGTTCGGCAACTCGATCGAGATTCCCGCGGGTCAGCTCGTCGTGATGACCGGCCCCTCGGGGGCCGGCAAGACCACCTTGTTAACCTTGATCGGGGCACTGCGCTCGGTGCAGGAAGGCAGGATCGACGTCCTCGGCCGTGACCTGTCGCAACTCGGCGGCAGCGACCTCGTCGAAGTGCGGCGCGACATCGGTTTCATCTTTCAGATGCACAATCTGTTCGATGCGCTCTCCGCCTACGAAAACGTCAAGATGGCGGCGCAGCTCGGCGACGGTGCACTCGGCGAGATGCGGCAGCGCTGCGCCGGGATGCTGGAGCGCCTGGGGCTCGGCCACCGCATCGACCACAAGCCGAGGTTCCTGTCGGGCGGCGAGCGCCAGCGGGTCGCGATCGGCCGCGCGCTCGTCAATCAGCCGAGGCTGATCCTCGCCGACGAGCCGACCGCGGCGCTCGACAAGGATTCGACGATGAACGTCATCAATCTGCTCAAGCGGACCACGATCGATTACGGCGCGGCCGTGATGATGGTCACCCACGACCACCGGATCATCGATTCGGCCGACCGCCTGGTCCACATGGTGGACGGCCGGATCATGTCCGATGTGGTGCTGCACGATGCGCTGCGGATCTGCGAGTTCCTGCGCCCGATCGATCTGTTCAAGGCGCTGACCCCGCAGCAGCTCTCCGATGTCGCGGAGCACGTCAAGAAACGCCATTTCGCCGCGGGCGAGACGATCATTCGCGAGGGGGAGCCCGGGGAAGAGTTCTTCGTGATCTCGGATGGCCAAGTCGAGGTGATGCGTGCCGATCACGAGGTGGCGCGGTTGGGGCCGGGCGATTTCTTCGGCGAGGTTGCGCTGATCAGCGGCGAGCCGCGCAACGCCACAGTCGTCGCCGAGGACGAAGTCGACGCCTATGTGCTCGGCAAGACCGATTTCGAGACCGCGCTCGCCTCCAGCCGAAGCTTCCGCGACCAGCTCCATCGCGTCTATTTCATGCGCCATTGAGGGGGGAAGAGAGCTTCGCCAAGAAGGCGATCCTTGCCCCGGCATCGCCGACAGCTGATATAGTGTCGGGGGAGGCCGGCGGCGGACAGGTCCCTCGCCAACCCGGTCAGGTCCGGAAGGAAGCAGCCGTAACGAGCCCCGATCTGGGTCGTTCGTCCGGTCTCCCTTGTCTCGACATGGTTTCGAGAATGAGCGATTCGGCGGCGGCATATCGCGTCCTCGCCCGCAAATATCGGCCCTCGACCTTCGCCGAGCTGATCGGGCAGGAGGCGATGGTGCGCACCCTGTCGAACGCGATCGCGACGGGGCGGATCGCCCACGCCTTCATTCTGACCGGCGTGCGCGGCGTCGGCAAGACGACAACGGCCCGAATTCTGGCGCGTGCCCTCAATTGCGTCGGACCCGACGGCTCGGGCGGCTCGACGGCAGAACCCTGCGGTCAGTGCGCACAATGCCTGGCGATCGCCGACGACCGCCATGTCGATGTGATGGAGATGGACGCCGCTTCGCGCACCGGCGTCGACGACATCCGCGAGTTGACCGAGGGGGTGCGCTATCGGCCGGTCTCCGGGCGCTACAAGGTCTACATCATCGACGAAGTGCACATGCTCTCGAAAAACGCCTTCAACGCTCTGTTGAAGACGCTCGAAGAGCCGCCGCCCGATGTGAAATTCGTCTTCGCGACGACCGAGATCAACAAGGTCCCGGTCACAGTCCTGTCGCGCTGCCAGCGTTTCTCGTTGCGCCGGGTCCCGGTCGAACAGCTGATCCCACATTATCGCCGGATCGCTGAGGCGGAGGGTGTCGAAGTCGAGCCGGCGGCCCTCGCGCTGATCGCCCGCGCCGCCGACGGTTCGGTGCGCGACGGGCTTTCCTTGCTCGACCAGGCGATCGCTCTCTCGGGCGGGCGGGTTGCGGAGGCCGCCGTGCGCGACATGCTCGGGGTCGCCGATCGCGGGCTCGCCTTCGATTTGCTGGAGAGCGTGTTGCGCGGCGATGCGCGGTCTGCGCTCGCACAGATGGGTCACCTCTATCAGGGCGGGTCAGACCCGCTGATGGTCGTGCAAGATCTCCTCGACCTCAGCCATTTCGTGACCCGGCTAAAGCTTGCACCGGAGGCCGGCACCGGCGATCCGATTGCCGAAGGCGACCGCGCGCGGGCCGGGCCGCTTGCCGAAAAGCTGACGATACCGGTGCTCGCCCGGGCCTGGCAGATGCTGCTGAAGGGCCTCGAGGAGGTGCAGGTCGCACCCTCCCCGATCCAGGCCGCCGAAATGGTGCTCGTGCGTCTCGCCTATGTCGCCGATCTGCCGGCACCGGCCGAGCTGGTCCGCTCGGTCGTAGCAGCCCCGGATCCAGCAGGAAGCCGGGGCAACGGCGCCGGCGCGGCCAGGGCGTCGAACACGTCTGCCGCTTCGTCCCCTGTAGCCGTTGCGCAGCACCCGGAAACCTTGCCTTCGAGGCCGACCGCCGGGAATGCGTTGCGAGCCGTTGCCGAGCTCCCCGCCGCACTTCCCGGCCCTAGCATCCAGCCTGTGCACGACTCGATGCCCCAAAGCTTTGCCGAAGTCATCGCCTTGTTCGACAAAAGGCGCGAGGCGCTGCTACGGTCACACCTCTGGTCGGACATCCATCTGGTTCATTTCGAACCGGGGCGTATCGAACTGCGTCCGGCTTCCAGCGCACCGCGTGATCTGGCCAACCGCCTAGGCCAGCTGCTGAGCGAATGGACCGGAAGCCGATGGCTGATCGCCGTTTCCGAGGCGGCAGGAGACCTGACCCTGCGTGAGCAGGAGGAGGGCCGCCAGCGCGCCCTGCGGAACGAGGTCACGCGTCACCCGTTGGTTCAGGCGGTGCTCGAGACATTTCCAGGGGCGACTATCGCCGCCGTTCGAGAGCGGTTTACGGCGGCCGAATCCGATGGGGATGAAACACCTCTGGAAGACCCCGCAGAGGAAGCCGATACAGGAGAGGACGGAGCATGAAGAACATCGGCCAGCTGATGAAGCAGGCTCAGGAGATGCAGACCAAGATGGCCGAGGTGCAGGCCCAGCTCGAAGCCGTTGAGATGACCGGCGCGGCCGGCGGCGGAATGGTTCAGCTGACCCTGAACGGCAAGGGCGATTTAAAGAAGATAAAGATCGACAAGAGCCTGCTCACTCCTGAAGAGGGCGATGTGCTGGAAGACTTGATCGTGGCAGCGTTCAACGACGCCCGCGCAAAAGTCTCTGCCCACGCCGAACAGGAAATGCAAAAGCTGACCGGTGGCCTTCAATTGCCGGGCGGCATGAAGCTGCCGTTCTAGACCGGTTTCCGATCAGATGCGATTGCCTCGTGTACTCGTCATGGCCGGGCTTGGCCCGGCCATCTCAGAGATCCGCGGGTCAAGCCCGCGGATGACGCTCTTGGGAGGCGACGCAACTTGATCGGAACGCGCGCTAGTGTTCAGATCCATTCAGACAATTCATAGGTTGACCCCGGAACAATGCTATCACCAAAGAACTCCGCCACACCGGCGAAGCCTGCCCCTGGCAGAGAACAGGGGGCCGGTGCCCATCGCGGAAATGAGTTCCCGGCCTTCGCCGCGGAACAAGTCCGTGGGCTGAAGGCCTACGGGAAGACGAAGGAGTGAGACGCCGTGTTAAATCATCTGAACGCGTCCGAGCACTAGCGACACGTCGCGCAGATATCCCCCACCCCGACCCTCCCCCGCGCGCGGCGGAGGGAGGGACCCGCGAAGCGGGAGGGTAGGGCGATATTCGGCACCCAATGTCCGAACTCGACACCTTGATCCAGCTCCTCGCCAAGCTGCCCGGCCTCGGCCCCCGCTCGGCAAGGCGTGCCGCGCTGCATTTGATCAAGCGGCGCGAGAGCCTGCTCGAACCGCTGGCGGCGGCGTTGGCCAAAGCGGCCGAAGCAATCCGCCCCTGCCCGATCTGCGGCAATCTCGATACGGTCGAACCTTGCGCGATCTGCCGCGATCCGGAGAGGGACACGACGACCATCTGCGTCGTCGAAGATCTCGCCGATCTCTGGGCGCTCGAACGAACCGGGGCGTTTCGCGGACGTTATCACGTGCTGGGCGGAACCTTGTCGGCGCTCGACGGCATCGGCCCGGATGATCTCAACGTCGAGCGACTCCTCGCCCGCCTTCGACCGGGCCAGGAATTGATCCTCGCGCTGAACGCGACGGTCGAAGGGCAGACAACGGCACATTACCTCGCAGACCGCCTCGCCGGCAGAGATGTCAGGATCACCCGCCTCGCCCAGGGAGTGCCGATCGGGGGCGAACTCGATTATCTCGACAACGGCACCCTGACGGCCGCCCTCAAGGCTCGCCGCGCCGTGTCAGCGAGTTGAGCCGTGTCAGCGAGTTGAGCCGCTCGTTACTATTTTTTTGCGCCAGCGCCGTTTCCTGACGATCGCCGCGCGGATTGGCGTCCGGTGCCTCGCCCGAGCCCGATTTTCTTGGCGAATTCTGAGCGTTGTTCAGCATAGTTTGGCGCCACCATCGGATAATCCGCCGGAAGCCCCCATTTCGCCCGGTATTCGTCGGGCGTCATATTATAAGTCGAGCGCAGGTGCCGCTTCAGCATCTTGAGTTTTTTACCGTCCTCAAGGCAAATCAGATGATCGGGAGTAACCGATTTCCGGACCGGCACCGCAGGTTTGAGCGGCTCAGGCTGAGCTTCCGCCGGCTGGCCTTCGAGCGATTTGAGAGAATTGTAAACCGCGTTGATGACTTCGGCCAACTGCGCAGTCGGCAATGTATTGTTGCTCACATAGGCTGCGACAACATCGGCGGTCATCCGCAGCAACTCCTCCTCTGCCATCTTTGGCGCTGCCGGTTCTGCCATTTTCCGCCCCGGGAAGTCCTAAAATTCGAATTGGCTCGCATAATTGGTGCACGAATTTCTTGTGTCAACCGAAACTTTAGCGGGAGGACAGTAATCAGCATTGCTGCGGGCACCGAACGACTTGCCGAGCACCGGATCGTCACGGATCTGGTTCTATGGGATAGCAACTCGTCAGGAGATGGATCTCGCAATCGGGATCGAGCTGTACGGCATCTGTCCTAATGCCCAACTCAACCATGGGTCTCGGTGCGAAACCGCGATTCATGGTAGGCGGCTGGCATTATCGAGCGAGATCTGGTAGGGTGCAGCCGATAAGGTGTCCGGCGCTCAAATTGGCGATCGGGAATTTTTGCCCGTGACCGGAAACGGGCCCCAATTGAGGTGTCCCGGGTGCTGGTTTATCCCGTTTCCGACAACAAGTGGCTCTGATGCCTTCAGTTCAATCCTCTGTCTACGCAGGCATTGTCGACCATTTCTTTTGTGACACATTGTCGGAGGTTGATCCGGAGATTGCCGCGCCCCTCGATCGAGAACTAGAACGCCAGCAATTCCAGATCGAACTGATCGCCAGCGAGAACATCGTCTCCCGGGCGGTGCTGGAAGCCCAAGGCTCGGTGCTGACGAACAAATACGCCGAAGGCTATCCCGGCCGCCGATACTATGGCGGATGCGAATTCGTCGATGTCGCCGAGACGCTCGCGATTGAGCGCGCCAAGCGGCTGTTCGGATGCGGCTTTGCCAATGTGCAACCACATTCCGGCGCGCAGGCCAATCAGGCCGTGTTCGTCGCGCTGCTCGAGCCGGGTGACACGATCCTCGGAATGGCGCTCGCCGCGGGGGGACATCTGACGCATGGAGCGCGACCGAATCTGTCCGGTAAATGGTTCAATGCGATCGCCTATGGCGTCCGCGCGAACGATGGCCGCATCGATTTCGACGAAGTCGAGAAGTCTCGCCCGCCAGCATCGACCAAAGCTGATCATCGCCGGCGGCAGCGCCTATTCACGGATCATCGACTTCGCCCGGTTTCGCTCCATCGCCGATGATGTCGCCGCCCATCTGATGGTGGACATGGCGCATTTCGCAGGGCTCGTCGCTGGCGGCGTCTATCCGAGCCCGTTGCCGCATGCCCACGTGGTCACAACCACGACGCACAAGACGTTGCGCGGGCCGCGAGGGGGATTGATCCTGACCGATGACGCGGAGATCGGCAAACGGATCAACTCGGCCGTTTTTCCAGCTCTGCAGGGCGGGCCACTGATGCATGTGATTGCCGCCAAGGCGGTCGCTCTGCACGAGGCGCTGCAGCCCGAGTTCAAGTCTTACGCCAAGTCGGTCGTCGAGAACGCCAGAATACTCGCGGCGACCTTGGTCGAAGCCGGGCTCGAGATCGTCTCCGCCGGGACCGATTCACATCTGATGCTGGTCGATCTGCGGCCGCTAAGCCTGACCGGCCGCGACGCCGAGACCAGTCTCGAGCGCGCCGGCATCACCTGCAACAAGAACGGTATCCCCTTCGACCCGCAAAAGCCGACGGTGACCTCCGGGATTCGCCTGGGTTCGCCGGCTGCTACGACCCGCGGCTTTGGCCCCGAGGAGTTCCGGTTGGTCGGGAGCTACATCGTCGAGGTGCTGCGCGCGCTTGCGCGACGGCCGGCCGACAATGGGGCGACCGAGGCGCGGGTGCGAGAGAATGCCCGCGCTCTCTGTGCCCGCTTTCCGATTTACGGCGCGCAGAGCGGGGCGAGGAACCTGGGCGACTAGAACCGGAGGGGGAGATGCGCTGTCCGTTTTGCGGAGCCGACGATACCCAGGTCAAGGATTCGCGGCCGACCGACGATCGCGGCGCGATCCGGCGCCGGCGCTTCTGCCCGAATTGCGCGGCCCGCTTCACGACCTTCGAACGCGTGCAGCTGCGCGAATTGACGGTCATCAAAAAGCACGGGCAACGTGAGCCCTTCGATCGGGACAAGCTCGCCCGTTCGATCTACATCGCCCTGCGCAAGCGGCCGGTCGAGCCGGATCGGGTCGAGCGCATCATAAACTCGCTGGTGCGCCAGCTGGAGAGTTCGGGCGAAACCGATATTCCGAGCGACGTGATCGGCGGCCTCGTCATGGAGGCGCTCGCCAGCCTCGACCAAGTCGCCTACATCCGTTTCGCTTCGGTGTACCGCAATTTTCGCGAGGCCAAAGATTTCGGGGATTTTGTCGGGCGGATCGCCGCGGATGGCAACTGAGCCCCCGGCGGACGCAGCGACCTCCCCAAGCGATCGATTTTTCGACCTGCGCTCGATGCGCGCCGCGTTGGCGCTGGCGCGGCGCGGGCTCGGCGCGGTCTGGCCAAACCCGGCAGTCGGCTGCGTGATCGTCAACAAAAGCCGCGTCGTGGGGCGCGGGTGGACGCAGCCGGGTGGGCGACCGCATGGCGAGACCGAGGCGCTCGGCCGGGCCGGTGAAGCTGCCCGCGGCGCTACCGCCTTTGTCAGTCTCGAACCTTGCTGCCATTGGGGCCGCACCCCGCCCTGCACCGATGCACTGATCGCTGCAGGGATACGTCGGGTCGTGGTTGCTTTGGAGGACCCCGACCCCCGCGTCGCCGGCGAGGGCGTGCGACGATTGCGCGCTGCGGGTCTCGATGTCGATACCGGTCTCTGTAAGCCGGAAGCTTCCGAAATCAACGCTGGTTTCTTCTGCCGCCTCCGCAAAGGCAGACCGCTGGTCACTCTGAAGCTCGCCTCCTCGCTCGACGGCCGCATCGCGACCGGGCGCGGCGAAAGCCAATGGATCACCGGTCCGCCGGCACGAGAGCGCGCACACGCATTGCGTGCCGCACACGATGCAATCATGGTCGGCACGGGAACGGTCCTCGCCGACGATCCGCAGCTCACCTGTCGGCTCCCGGGCTTGGCCGGCCGTTCGCCGGTGCGTGTCGTCGTCGATCGGCATTTGCGGATCCCGCCCACGACGCGCTTGATTTCCGATGCCCGAGCGGTTCCGACTTGGGTCCTGACCTTGCCCTCGGCGGACCCCGCCCGACGGCAAGTATTCCTTTGCGCCGGTGCGACGGTGATCGACATCGATCCCGGTCCCGACGGCGACGGCAGCCTCGAAGCCGCTCTCGCCGCGCTCGGCGAGCGCGGCATCACCCGGCTGCTTGTTGAAGGTGGCGGGCAGCTGGCGGCTGCTTTCGCGCGTACTGGTCTAATAGACCGGTTGGTGTGGGTACACGCGCCGATGCTGATCGGCGGCGACGGCATTCCGGCAATCGCCGAATTCGGGCTCGAAATGCTCTCGGAGGCGCCGGGCTTTGCGCGCCTATCGACGGAAACGGTCGGAGATGACGTTTTGACGGTGTTCCGAGTTCGCGAGTAGGCTCCTACTTGCTGCGGCGCGCCACAATGATCGGGTATAGGTACCAAAGCCCAGTGAGCAGCACGAAAGCCAGCCCGCCGGTAAATGACCCGATCGCGAAAGACCCGGAGATTTTCGCGATTACGACGTAAACATCGCCCGCCAGTCCCAAACCGAGCGGCGGGGTCGCAGCTGTTACTAGGGCGAGGCCGACTCGGTTACATGTCTTCGGTATCTTCGCCGGCATAGACGATCCTGTGATAGGGGGCCGGCGCCATCAGCATCATGACGGCCAGCGCGACCAGAAACAGGCTCGCGGCATGCACGACAATCGAGACTTTCGGCAGCTGCTCGAAGGCGCGCGTAAGCACGATAGCCAGCTGAAAGCCGAACAGAGCCTGGGCGCCGGGCAGAACGACGCGCGCTTCCCTCAACGACTGTTCGATCTTGACCTGCAGCGGCGTGTCAGCCCGTTCGTTCGATTGGCCGCGCGTGATCATGCGTTCCCTTTCCCCGACAAATCTCTTTCGCAGCTGCGGCAGACCGTACCAGAGAGCCAGCGACAGACCGGCTCCTATCGCGCCCGCCGCGATCGAGACGGCGCCATCGTCAAATATCCCCTCCGCGCCGACAAAGAGACCAAGACCCAGCGCCAGCACGAAGGGCAGCAGCGCCAGATCAGCGATGACCGTCGCGAAGCGATGCAGTCGGCCGCTGTCCGGGCCTCTCTCGACGATGCGATGATAGGGACCGGGGGCGATCAGCAGACCGGTGGCGCAGACGAGGAGCCCCAGCCCAACCCCGTCGGCGTAGCGCGCACATTCCGGGAGTTTGTCGAACCTTGTGCTGAACACCCCGCGAAACCCGAATCCAAGCAGAATCTGCGCCCCGAGGATCAGTATCCGGGTTTCCTCAAGCGCGATCTTCACTTTTTCCGACAGCTTCATAGCGATTGAACACCATAGCGATTGAACACCGAAACGGCGCGAAGAGAGGCCAGACCGGAAAAATGTTTCGCGGTGGCCGGCAGAAGCGAGCGACTTGTCGCAGGCCTGCATCGATGGAACGGAGCTGCGGCTGTCCTCTGTTCGTGAGGCGGTCAAAGCGCTTGCTGGGTGCAGTCGTCTGGTGATCCGCGGGTCGCCATCCCCCCTGATCGCCCGAAACGAGCTGTGAAGGATCGTGATGAAGTCGCAGAGGCCGCTTGATTGGCTCAATTTCTTCCTGGCAGACGTCAAGGATGGGCTCGGACCTTTCCTCGCGATTTATCTGCTGTCGAGCCGCCATTGGAATCCCGGCGAGATCGGCGTGGTCATGATGATAGCCGGCATCGCCACGGTGGCGGCCCGCGCGCCCTTCGGTGCCTTGATCGACCGGACGCGGTGGAAGCGGGCATTGATCGTCATTGCCGCGGTAACCGTTGCGGTCGGCTCGGTTGCAATGTCTTTGTTCCCGAATTTCTGGGTCGTTGCCGCCGCACAGGCAGTGATCGGAAGCGCTGCGCCGGTGGCGGAGCGGAACCGCCCGAAGGCCCCGGCACCCGCCGGCTGATATATGGCGCGCTTCTTCAGCCTGGTCCCCGAGGCTGCTGCCATTGCCATCTTTGCGATGACTTACCTGGTCGTGGCGATCGGGCGGCTGCCCGGTTTTCGGCTCGACCGGGCCGGCGCCGCGCTGGTTGGGGCGAGCCTGATGGTGGCGGTCGGCGCTCTGCCGCTCGAGGAAGCGCCGAAGGCGATCGACTTCGATACGATCATCCTGCTGCTGGGCGTCATGATCGTCGTCGCCAATCTGCGGCTTTCGGGGTTCTTCCGTCTCGTCAGTGGCTGGGTTGTCACCCGTGCCCGGTATCCGATCGTGCTGCTCGCCTCGATCGTCCTGGTCTCGGGTATCTTCTCGGCCTTTCTGGTGAACGATACGGTTTGCTTGGTCCTGACGCCGCTCGTCCTCGATCTCGTGACCCGTCTGCGGCGCAACCCCGTCCCTTATTTACTGGCGATCGCGATGGCGTCGAATATCGGCAGCACCGCGACAAACACCGGTAATCCGCAAAACATGATCATCGGCAGCCTGTCACATATTTCCTATGGCACTTTCACCGCCGCGCTGTCCCCGATTGCTGGGATCGGGCTGGTGCTCACTCTGGGGCTGATCGCGCTTGTTTATCGCTCCGAATTCTGGACGCGTCAGCGGCTCCGGAGCGAGGCCAAGCCGGCGCATGCCGATTGGCCGATTATCGCCAAGTCGGTGGCGGTCTCGCTCGCCATGGTCGCGGGTTTCTTTGCAGGTATTCCGCCTGCCGAAGTCGCGATCGTCGCCGGCGCCATCCTACTGCTCACTCGTCGCGTCAAATCGGAAAAGGTGTATGCCGAGATCGACTGGACTTTGCTATTGATGTTCGCTGGCCTGTTCATCGTCGTCGCCGGGCTCGAACAGAGCGTGCTTTCACCCGAGGTCATCGGCGCGGTCGGGCGCCTGCATCTCGATCAGATTCCGGTTCTGAGCGGCATCACCGCGATCCTCTCGAACATCGTCAGCAACGTCCCGGCGGTGCTCGTGCTGAAACCGTTCATCGCGCAGTTGCAATCCCAGCAGCAGGCTTGGCTCACTGTCGCAATGGCCTCGACCCTCGCCGGCAACTTAACCCTGGTGGGGTCGGTGGCCAATCTAATCGTGGTGCAGCGGGCACGGGCGCAGAATGTCGAAATCGGGTTCTGGGAATATTTCAAGGTAGGCGCGCCGTTGACGGTGCTGACGATCGGCGTCGGCGTACTGTGGCTCGAGTTCGGGTGAGAACATGCAATACGAGCGGATGTGAGGAAACTTCGCTCGAGACGGGCTCCGAAGCGCTCAAGAAGCCAATCGGCGCCAGGCGCGCGCCGCAGTCGCCACCACGGACAGCGAGGCCGAACTGCCGTCGGCTTCGCCTTTTTCGAAATCGCCCTCGATTACCGCCATCTGGTTTGTGACATGGGCGAAGCACAGGACCGGCTTGCGGCGCGCATTGGCGAAGGCGTAAAGACCGGCCGCCTCCATTTCGACGGCGAGAATATTGCGCTGGCGGCAGCGCTCGATTGCGTCGGCGGTCTCGCGGAACGGCGCATCGGTCGTCCAGCTGGCGCCGCGGTGCATCGGCTGGCGCGCGGCGGCAAACGCATTCATCGCGGCTTCGAGCAGTTCTCGGTCGGCCTCCGCGAACTCCGACGGCGGCAGGTAATGGTAACTCGTGCCTTCGTCGCGCAGAGCGCGGTCGATCAGGATGAAATAGGGGGGCGATCCCTGCTCGACGATCTGTCCGGCCGAAGTCATGCTGATCAGCAAGCGGCAGCCGGAGGCAAAGAGCTGCTCGGCCAGCAACACCGCAAAGGATGCGCCCACGGCGCAGCCGATGATGCCGAAATGTTCGCCCTCGTGCTCGAATTCGTAGAGGTCGGTGTGATAACACGCCCAGCCAGCCGAGCGGCGGCTCCGACCGCTCTTGGCGAGCGCCCGGACGATATCGCCGTCCGGGTCGAGCAGACAGATCTCCGGTACTGCCGAGCCCGGCAGGTTTTTCTGCCGCCGCGCCTCCCGCAACAAATTTTCCGGCTCGAAGACCGAGCGGGCCGTAAAGTCCTTACCGGCCAGGATCGGCGGTGGGTTTGACAATTTCGGAGTAACCCCAATTAACGGCGACCCGGCGGTCAGGGCGGGTTCAGGTATCTCGGCCGACCATATGCGGTCAAGGGCAGGTGCACGACCAAAAGAGGTTGAAGCCTCACCGGCTGTCGGTCATTTATGCGTGACGTGGCGCAATGGCGGAGAGCGGCAGATGGGCATGTTGGTGAATGGCGTCTGGCAAGACGAGGATCCGCCGACGGTGGGCGGGGACGGCAGCTTTGTGCGGCTCGAGTCGGGGTTTCGCGACTGCGTGACGCGCGATGGGTCATCCGGGTTCAAGGCGGAGGCGCACCGCTACTACCTGGTCACCGCGCCATCCTGCCCGTGGGCGCACCGCACCGTGCTGATGCGCAAGCTGAAGGGGCTGGAGGACACAATCCCGATCCTGCAGTCGGGCCTTCCCAAGGGGCAGGGCTGGGCTTATTCGCGCGGCTTCGACGATCTCCGGCCGATCGACGGCGTTTTCCACGTCCATCAGGTCTACAGCGCCGCACGCCCCGATTTCACCGGCCGCGCCACTGTCCCGGTATTGTGGGATCGCGAGACGCGCACGATCGTCAACAACGAATCCTCCGAGATCATTCGCATGCTGAACTCGGAATTCAATGAATTCGGCAATGCGGCGCTCGACCTCTACCCCGAGGCACTGCGCGGTGCGATCGACGAGACCAATTCTTTTGTTTACGACGCGATCAACAATGGGGTCTATCGCTGCGGCTTTGCCAGAACCCAAGCGGCTTACGAACAAAGTTTTCGCAAACTGTTCGCGGCACTCGACAGTATCGAGCAGCGCCTCGGCCGCCAGCGCTACCTAGTGGGCGACCATTTCACCGAGGCCGATCTGAGGCTGTTCCCGACCTTGGTGCGGTTCGACGCGGTCTATTACAGCCATTTCAAATGCAATCTGCGGCGGCTCGCCGACTATCACAACCTGTCGAATTACACCCGTGACATCTATCAGATGCCGGGGGTTGCGGACACCGTCGACATACCGCCGATCAAGCTCGGCTATTACGGCGGCATGCGCAACCTCAATCCCAGCGGCATTATCCCGCTCGGTCCCGAACTGGATTTTTCCGCCCCGCACGACCGTGGGCGAATGGCCAAGGCGGCCTGAACGGTGCAATGGAGGCGTACCAATACCCGCAATATTACGCGATCGCTTTAGCCCCGAGCGACCCCGGGCGCGAGATCGATTTCTTCGAAGCCGCAATCGACCGGTTCTCGAAAGTCAAAGTTAACAGGGTTTTCGAACTCGGCGCCGGCACCGCGCCCTATCTGGAGGAATGGCACAAGCGGGGCTACGCCTATTGCGGGCTCGATCTGAGCCCGGCAATGATCGAATTTGGCCGCGATGAGGCGCGGCGCTTGGGCATTGAGGACGCATTCATCCTAGGCGACATGCGAGACCTCGACCGCGGTCTCGGGCCCTTCGACCTCGCCTATGTTCTGCTCGGCTCGCTCTACGCCCGATCCAACGGCGAGTTCCACGGTCACCTCGACCGCATGGCCGCCGTGCTCGCGCCGGGCGGCCTATATTTATTGGACAGCGTTGTCTGGTTTCGGATTTTTCACGACTACAAGCGAAGCTGGACCCGGCGCAAAGGCGGTGTGACCGTACGTACCCGCTACCGCGCCGAGCTGACCGATCCGGTGGCGCAAACCTATGACGAGTGTCTGACCTTCACCGTCGATGACCATGGAAAGGCCTTGGTCATCAACGGCCGGGTTCCCGCCAAGGTATTTTTTCCGCAGGAATTTTTGGCTCTTGTAGAGCTCAGCGGACGGTTCGAGTTCCTCGGCTGGTACAACGACTTCAGTTTTACCGCAGAGCTGAAGCCGGAGGGCCGGCACATCGCTATTCTGCGGAAGCGCTGAGCGCCGTCAGCCGCTGAACGGCTTCGGGCTCTTCCTCGATGCCGAGCGCGTCGTTGAATTTGTTGAAGAAGCCGCAGAGCGTGATGCGCAAGGTCAGCTCGACCAGCTGAGCCTCGCTGAAATGCGTTTTAAGCCGGGCGAACAGCGCGTCGGGGATGCGGTTCGGCCGCTCCCACGCGGCAATCGCGTATTCGACGACGAGCTTGTCTCTTTCGTTCAACTCCGGGTGATCGCGGTAATCGAGAATGCCTTCCACCCCGGTGGGCGTGACACCCTCGACGATCAGGAACGGGGTGTGGTGCGCGACGCAATAATCACACTGGTTGAGTTTGGAGACGGTGACGATCGCCGTTTCGAGGACGCGCTTCGGCAATGTCGCGGCCTCGCGCAATTCGAGCAGCATCGACATTAAATGGCGCAGCGCGACCGGCACGTGCGCGAACACCGCGGCCTGATTGCGGAACGGGCCATATGCCGCGGCGAACCGCTCATAGATCGCGGCGAGATCGGGTGGCAGCTCCGTAGAAGGAATATTGCGAACGCGCGCCATGGTCACGAGAGCCCGGTAAACAGGCGCTGCGCATCGGCCTGCGACATTGCCGGAGCTAATGTGTCAAACCGGCCCGTCGCCCGCAGCTCATCGGTGATCTGCCGCGTCATCGACATCGCCATCAGTGCCATTTGGCTGGCGGTGCTGGCGCGGGCGACGCCGAGCGCTTCGAGTTCGGCAACACTCGGCGACCCGGCGCGCACATTAATGTTGATTGGCGCGCCGAGCGCCTTCACCAGCCGTCCGATCGTCGCGGGATCACGCAACCCGATCGGATAGACGCAATCCGCCCCGGCGGCCAGATAGGCTCGACCTCGCACGACGGTCTCGTCGAAACGGGCCGCTTCGTCGCCGATATTCCGCAGATAGAGATCGGTCCTGCCATTGATGACGATCGGCACACCGGCCGCCTTGGCCGCCTCGCGCGCCGCGCGGATCCGGTCGGCGGCATCCGCCGGGGTGCGGATCGGGACCGAGTTGTCCGGCGTCCCGTCCTCGAGATTGACCCCGACAGCGCCGACCGCAATGATTTCCGCCACCGAGCGCATCACCGCATCGGGGGTCTCGCCGTAACCCGCCTCGATGTCGGCGGTTACCGGCACCCGCGCCGCCCGCACGATGCGGGCCGTCGCAGCGACGACTTCTGCCCATGGCGTCTGTTCGCCGTCGACATAACCGAGCGACCACGCCACACCTCCGCTGGTCGTCGCGATCGCATCGAACCCGACGGCCGCAAAGACCCTCGCGCTCATCGCGTCCCAGGCGTTCGGCAACAGCAGCAACCGCGGCCCGCGGTGCTTGTTGCGAAACAGCTCCGCTTGCTGCGCCTGTTCTGCCCGGTTCATCTCGCAACTCCCTGGAAGTGGCTGTTCGACGCTTCCCCACAGCCTCTTCTCGCGAACCACCGCGGTCAAGCCATCGATTGCCGCCCGCCTCGCCGACAGGAATGCTACGGAAGTATGTCCCAAAGGCCTCATGGCAACTCCCGCAAGTTCCCGGAAGATTCCCTTTTCTGACGTCACCGATCGGACTACACTGAACTGCCCGGAAAAATCTGAAGGCGGTGGTTGCGATGAACACCGATGTTGCCGAGGCTGAAGCCGCCGAACAGGTCGTTGCGCGGTTTCTCTACGGGTATCATAAAATTTGGCAGAATTATTTTCCCGGCTTGAACAAGCGTGCGCACTGGCATGTCATGTTCTCCGCTAGGTGCAGCCCAGAAGAAGGCGTCTCGTGCCGCTCGATCCACCGAGCGCTCTACGGTTTGTATGGTACCGATATCCGAACCTGCGTTGAGCGGATAAAGGATTGCGAGAACGACGGCTTCATCCGAGTCCTCGACGCGTCGGGCCAACCTTGTAATGCTTCTCCCACAGCTCTGATCGCCGCCACCGGTAAATTGCGCGAGGGTTTCGGCCGCCACTGCCGCGAGACGATCGAAGCGCTTTGCAAAGCTCTCGGACACAGCGAGAGCGGGCGCTCACCTGAGTTCGATTGCGACCGGGCTACGATTTCCGCGATTTTAAGCTTTTTCAATTCTTATGAGCAGAAATGGCGGGCTACCTGCGAGCTCGTGGTCAGGAAGAAAGGGCTGACCCCGGCCTATGCCAACGACGCGATGGACCATCTGGTCACCTACCAGTATTGGGCGATCGTAATGCTGCTGTGGTCGGCGAGCCCGTTCGGCGGCGGTCGGCCAGACGCGCCAGCCCTCGTTATCGACGAGATCAACAGCAGGATGTGGGACGCGCTGCGGCTCGGGCATCTCGCGATCAAGGAGCGCGTCGGCAACTTGATCCGGTGGGGGTTTTTCGCCGAGCAGACGATAAAGAAACACAAGGCGGTGGCGATGACCCCGGTTGCCGGCTCGGCAATCGAGCGAGAGCCTCACGACGACCAAGCCGCTGCTCCACGACCTCTATACCAAGCTTGTGCCGCAAGAGGCGACGGCCTAGTCTCGCTCAGTAAAGACGGGTCCTGTAGCTCTCTGCGGTGGCCCGCTCCGACTCCTCGACGGATATTCCGCCGATCTGGTCGGCGAGGATACGGCCGAGAGAGGGAAATTCGGATCGACTGAGCTGCTTTTCCGGGTTCCACAAATCGGACCGGATCAGCGCCTTGCCGCAGTGGAAGTAGACTTCTTCAGCCGCGACCAGGATGCCGCTGCGCGGCACCTTGCCGGTGACCGCGAGAGGTTCGAGCAAAGCGGGATCTGTGGTGATGCGCGCCCGGCCGTTGACGCGCAAGGTCTCGTTGAGCCCCGGCACGAAAAAGATCAATCCGACGCCGGGCCGCTCCAGCAGGTTGCCGATCGTGTCGACCCGATTGTTGCCCAGCCGGTCGGGGATCAGCAGCGTCTCGTCGTCGAGGACCTGGACGAAGCCGGGCGCATCGCCCTTTGGCGATGCATCGCAGCGCCCCGACGGATCCGAAGAGGCCATGACGAGAAATGGCGAGCGCGCGATGAACGCTCGGCAGTGTTTGTCGAACCGGCTCAGCTGTTTCTTGACCGATCGCTCGCTCGGCGCTCCATAAAGCTCGCGCAGCTCCTCGACATCCTCAACGACGTCCATGCCCGCCTCCGTCAATACGGCGTCACTATGCATGAGCGTCAGCAAAAGCTCCAGCAATAGCCAGCGCTTTTGTTTTGGTTTTGGCCGCTGTTGCGGGTATCACTCGGGGAGCGGCAGGGGCGTGCAATGAGTGTGATGGTGCAGCGCGAGGACCGGCGCGAAAGCGGCTGTCTCGCGCGACTGACGATCGACAATGCGTCGAAGCTGAACAGCCTCAATCGCGCGCTGATGGCCGAGATCATCGAAGCCGCCGACGGGCTCGCCGCGGACCCGCAGCTGCGGCTGGTCGTCCTGACCGGCGCCGGCGAGCGTGCTTTTGTCGGCGGCGCCGATATCGGCGAGATCGCGGCATTGGATCGGGAGAGCGCGCGCGAGTTCATCACGCTGGTCCATCGTTGCTGCGATGCGTTCCGCCGCCTGCCCGTCCCCGTCATCGCGCGGATCGACGGTTACGCGCTCGGCGCCGGGCTCGAACTCGCCTGCGCCTGTGACCTGCGGGTCGCCAGCGGGCGCGCCCTATTCGGCATGCCGGAGGTCCGGATCGGCATCCCCTCGGTCGTCGAGGCGGCGCTGCTGCCGAAATTGATCGGCCACGGCCGAGCTCGCCGGCTGTTGTTGACCGGCGAGACGATCGGCGCTGCCGAGGCCCTCGCTTGGGGTCTCGTAGATGTCGTGGCGCCGCCGGAGGCGCTCGACGAGGCGGTCGAAGATCTCGCGCGGCCGATCCTCGCGGCCGGCCCCAACGCGATCCGCTTGCAGAAATCGTTGATCCTCGATTGGGAGGAATTGCCGACCGCGGCCGCGGTGCAGCGCGGGATCGACTGCTTCGTCAGCGCCTACGACACGGACGAGCCGGCGCGCATGGCGGGCGCGATGCTTGCCGAATTGCGAGCCCGGCGTCGATCGCCTCCCTGACCGGCCTGATGAACGACAAGCGCCGCCCCAGACAGTCGCGCCTCGCCGAGGCGTCCGACGATAACCCGCATTATTACGGGCATCGAGAGCGGCTGCGCCAGCGGCTGATCGCGGCTGGAGCAGACAATCTGCCGGATTACGAGCTGCTTGAGGTCATCCTGTTCGCCAGCAACGCGCGCGCCGACGTCAAACCGCTGGCTAAGGATCTGCTGGAGCGTTTCGGCGGCTTTGCCGAATTGCTGAGCGCCGAGCCCGACGCGCTCGCCGGCGCCGGCCTCGGTCTCGCCGGCATCGCCGCGCTCAAAGCGGCGCGCGAGGCGGCGTTGCGCCTGATGCGCTCGGAACTGCACGAGCGGCCGGTGGTCAACTCGTGGGACAAGCTGATCGATTACTGCACCGCGCACATCGCCCACGGCAAGGTCGAGGAGTTCCACATTCTGTTTCTCGACCGCAAGAACGTGCTGATCAAGCACGAACGGCAGCAGCGCGGCACGGTCGATCATACGCCGGTCTACACCCGCGAAGTCGTCAAACGCGCACTCGAGCTCCAGGCGTCCGCCTTGATCCTGGTGCACAACCATCCCTCGGGCGACCCGACCCCCTCGAAGGCGGACATTGCGGTGACCAAGGACATCGTCAAGGCCGCCGCTCCGCTCGGCGTGACCGTGCACGACCACTTGATCATCGGCCGCGGCCGCCACAGCAGCCTGCGCGACCTCGGGCTGATCTGAAGCGGGAGCGAGAACGCAGCTCGCTCGAGTTTCAGAGTCGGTAAGCCGTCCGCGGGGCTCCGACCGCAACTACTCCGCCCGGGACGGTTTCTTGACGTCCTAGAACCGTTTAAAATGCTTAATATCATTGTCTTCGCCGATCGGAGCGCAATGGTGGCGCTTGGTGCGAGTCATGCGATGAGTGAGGAATTGGGCAATCGGCGGAGCCGCCTCCCTTCCGTCAGCCGATCGTTGCAAGTGCTTGCCGTAATCGTTTTGGTGGTGATCGTCGGCGCGACCGCGCAGCAGCTGCTCACCGTGCGCTCGGCGATCATCAGCGACACCGAGCGTCAGATGTCGCGGCTGGATATGGTGTTCGCGGAGCAGACCGGTCGCGCCGTCGAAACGGTGGACTTCATCCTGCGCAACACGATCGAGACTTTGCAGACGTTGCGAGCCAGTCCGCCGGTCGACGGCCGCGCGCTTGAGGAGCTGCTGCGGAGACGCATCCAGGGCGTGCGGCAGGTGACCGAAATCGCCATTACCGATAGCACCGGCCATATCCTTTATTCATCGCGTGACGGTCCCCCGGGCGAGCTCCCGGCGGCGGCGCGCGCCTTGATCGAGGCACAGGCCGGACATCCCGAAGCGGGCCTGCAGATCAGCGAGCCGGTGCGCGGGACCGATGGTGAATGGACGGCGCTGATGATCCGCCGAATCTCGACCCGAGCCGGCGGTTTCGATGGCGCCGCAGTCGGTTATCTCAATCTGCGCTATTTCGAAGATTTCTATAGGGCCGTCGAGCTGAGCGAAAAGGGCGCTATCTTGCTTCACTTGCGGGACGGGACCGTGCTCGCCCGCTATCCGCACAACGATGCCGTTGTCGGCCGAGACTTATGCCGATCTGCCGCCGTTCAAAGACATTCTCTCGCGCGATATGGCCGGCACGGTCGTGATGGACAGCCCGATCGACGGCTGCGCGCCGGGTGCTTGCGATTCGTGCGTTAAAGGCGTTCCCGCTGGCGGTCAACGTATCGGTGGCCGAAGGCGCGGTGCTCGCATCCTGGCGGCGTCAGACCTGGACCTTCTCGTTGGTGGCTCTGGGCGCTTGTGTAGCGATTGCCGGGTTGCTTCTGGTGCTCGCCCAGCGGTCGCGGCAAGTCGAGTCGCTGGTTCGCGAATATCAACTTGCCAAGGAAGAGGCCGAGCGGGCGCATAAGCGGCTGCTCGAGCAAATGGAAGAACGCGAGCGCGCCGAGGCTGCGCTGCGTCAGGCCCAGCGTGTCGAAGCAGTGGGCCAGCTCACCGGCGGTGTTGCGCACGACTTCAACAATCTGCTGACCGTACTGATCGGCAATATCGAATTGATCCAGGGCGCCGCCACGCTCGATCCGGGCTTGAGCGAGCGGCTCCGGGCAATGCACGCCGCGGCCGAACGCGGCGCCGTGCTGACGAGCCATTTGCTCGCCTTCGCACGAAGGCAGCCCTTGTTGCCCCGGCCGGTCGATCTTAATGCGGTCGTCACCGGCATGCAGGATCTGCTGCAGAGCGCGCTCGGCCATCGCGTGCAAATGGAAACGCGCTTCGCGTCCGGACTATGGCCGGCGATGGTCGATCCGACGCAGATCGAGCTTGTCATTCTGAACCTGGCGATCAATGCCCGCGACGCCATGCCGAACGGCGGCATCGTGGCGATAGAGACGAGCAACTGCCACCGTGACACGCCGGCGCGGCCCGAAGAACCGGCAGCGGGCGATTATGTCGTCATCAAAGTTATCGATGTCGGTACAGGCATGACGCCGGAAGTGCAGGCCAAAGCCTTCGAGCCGTTCTTCACCACCAAAGGACCGGGCGCCGGCTCGGGGCTCGGCTTGTCTCAGGTCTTCGGCACCGCCCGGCAGTCCGGCGGTGATGTGCAGATCGACAGCTCACCCGGCAAGGGCACCTCAGTTTCGGTTTTCCTGCCTCGCGCCTCCGCCGGGATTGAACGCCCGAGCGCCCGACCTGCCGAGGCTGCAGAACAAAAGGCCAGCCGGGCGGTGGTGCTCGCCGTGGATGACGACGCCGCGGTTCGGCACACCACGGCGGATATTCTCAAAGGCCTGGGCTATTGCGTGCTGCAGGCCGAGAGCGGCGAAGCTGCCCTCGAGCTGTTGAACCAGGATGGGATGATCGATGTCCTGCTCACGGACGTCGTGATGACCGGCATGAGCGGACCGGAACTCGCGCGCCGCGCGCGCCTGTCGCAGCCACGCCTGCCTATCGTGTTTATCTCGGGCTACGCCGACCCGGCGGGTATCGCCGACGACGGGTTGCCGCACCCGCTCGTCAGAAAGCCGTTCCGACCCTCCGACCTGCGTCGGCAGATCGAGGCGTCGCTGGCGGAACTGCGCATCTCGGCGGCCTGAGGGCCTAAACTACCCTGGGCTTTTATTCGCCAGCTCTTAACCAGTCCCGCGGTATGCAAGAGACACTCATTTAGCTGGCAGCAGAATCCTTACATTCGCGATGTTCGAGCGGAACCTAATCGAAGCGAAGCACGGCAAAGAGCTTGGACGCCTCGACTGCCCTTACCCGAAATATATCGCGCACTTTGAGTCGGAGAGACCGGTTGCGTCAATTTTTGATCCTGGCGGGCGCGGAGAACCTGTTAGACCACGAACTTGTCGAGGTCATGCTCTTTACCAACAACCCGAGAGCTGACGCCGAATCACTGGCAGAAGAGCTTCTCGATAGATTTGGCAGCCTTGCAGAGGTATTGAGCGCCGAACCTGAGGCGCTGGCCGCCGCGGGTTTGAGCATGTCCGCAATTGCCGGAGTCAGATTGGTTCGCGAGGTGGCGCTTCGGTTTATGCGGGCAGAATTGCATAAGCGCCCGCTGGTCGCATCGCGGGACACACTAATTGACTATTGCAGTGCGCAAATCGCTCACAGCAAAATCGAGGAGTTCCACATACTCTTCCTGGATCGCAAGAATGCATTGATCAAGCACGAGCGGCAGCAGCGCGGCACGGTCGATCATACGCCCGTCTATACCCGCGAAGTCGTCAGACGCTCGCTCGAGCTCGGGGCGTCCGCATTGATTTTGGTGCACAACCATCCCTCGGGCGATCCCACCCCCTCGCAGGCGGACATCGCCGTAACCAAGGACATCGTCAAGGCCGCCGCTCCGCTCGGGGTGACCGTCCACGACCACTTGATCATCGGCCGCGGCCAACACAGCAGCCTGCGCGACCTCGGATTGATTTGAGGGCAGACGCCGGCCGCGTCAGCCGCCGGCGGGCTCGAGCTTTAGATGCCGCTCGATACGGCGCACCCGTTCGTCCAGCTCGCTGATCAGGAGTCCGTGGCCCAGCACGCTTGAATGATAGTGGGGTGACGGCGTCGCGGAGCGAGGCGAGACCGGCGGCGAGGTCGTCGAGCTTGCGGTCGTGCGCGGCGACAACTTCGCGCAGCCCAACGACCTCGGCCGAGAGATCGTCGAGCTTACGGTCATGCCCCGTCACCGTGCGGGCGACTTGCGTCAGCAGCTGATAAACGGCGGCGATATCAGGCCCGTTGACACCACTCATGCTAGCAACTGATGCGGCACTTAGGCCAACCGGTCAAGCGCTTCGCGTGCCGCGCTCGCCAGATCTTCTTTGCGATAGGGTTTGCTGAGCAGCGGCGTGCAGGCGGCCAGCTGACCCGCGTCGCCGTTCAGCCGCGCTTCCGAGAACCCCGAGGTGAAGACTATCTTGATTTCCGGCCAACGCTGGCGAGCCCGCCGCGCCAATTCGCGGCCGTTGATGCCGCCCGGCATCACGATATCGGTCAACAGCAGATCGACGTTCCGCCGATCCAGTAACTCGAGACCTGCTGCCGCATTCTCGGCCGCGAGCACCCGATAACCCAGCTCGCCTAGCTGTCGCGTAACGACGCGGCGCAATGCCTCGTTGTCTTCGACCACCAAAACCGACTCGCCCCTGCCGTGCCGCAGCAGCGCGGTTACGACGCTTTCCTCGATGGCTGGCACATTCGTAGCCATGCGCGGCAGGAAAAGGCGGAACGTCGTACCAATCCCGGGCTCGCTGTAGACGCCGATATGACCGCCCGATTGCTTGATGAAGCCGAAGACCATGCTGAGGCCGAGGCCGGTGCCCTTGTCGCGGCTCTTGGTCGTGAAGAACGGCTCGAAAATTCGATACATCACCTCCGGGGTCATGCCGCATCCGGTGTCGCTGACTTCCAGCATCACATAGCCGCCCGGTGCGACCTCGGCGTGCTGTGCGGCATAATCCGCGTCGAGCGTCCGATTACCAGTCACGATCATCAGACGCCCGCCATCGGGCATCGCGTCGCGCGCATTGGTGGCGAGATTGGTCAGGCTCGCTTCGAGCTGGGCTGGGTCGGCGACGACCGGCCATAGCTCCGCGTCGAGGTCGAGCGAGATTTCGACGTCCTCCCCGATGGTTCGGCGCAGCAGCCGAGTGATCCCGGAGACCAGCTCGTTGACATCGACATGCTGCGGCCGGAGCGGCTGCTGGCGCGCGAAGGCCAGCAGGCGGCGCGTCAGATCGGCCCCGCGAAATGCCGCGTCGAGGGCCTCGCGCGTCAGCTCGTCGATATCGGGATCATCCCCTTTCAGATCCCGCAGCAGGTCGATATTGCCGATGATAACGCCGAGCATATTGTTGAAATCATGCGCCATGCCGCCAGTCAGATTGCCGATGGCCTCCATCTTCTGAGCCTGATGGAGTTGCGCCTCGAGCTTGGTCCGCTCGCCTTGTTCGCGGTGCTGGGTGGAGAGGTCACGCAAGATGCCGGTAAAATGCCGATGGCCGCCGGCCCACCATTCCGCGATCGACAGATGCGCCGGAAAGACCGACCCGTCTTTGCGGCAGACTTCGAGTTCCCGGACCGTCCACAAATAGCGTGCTGTATGGCGCTCGGGCTCCTGCCGCTTGATTGGCGGCAGCAGCACCCGCATGTTCTGGCCGATCAGCTCCGCCGCCCGGTAACCGGTCATGGCCTCGGCCGCCTTGCTGAATTCCTGGATAATTCCGTGCTGGTCGCTGACGATGATGGCGTCGACCGCTGTCTCGAAGATCGCCCGATACCGGCTCTCGCGCTCTCTCAGCTGCCGTTCGACAGCCGCACGTCTGCTGCGCTCGCACCAAAGCCGGACGACGAGAAGGCCGGCCAGAAGCCCGAGCACCGGCCAGGCAACAGCGCCCACATAGCAGAGGGCGTCCAGCATTTCGGGAGCGAGACCAGGCATCGTAATCGACCCGATTTTCCAATGTCGCGGCGCTACCGGAGCATCTGGTTAACGCCTTCTTAACTTGCCCGCCCGATCGTCAGAAAGCCGTCAAAATCCAGGTGAAGAAAGCATCGGGAAAGATCTTTCTCTTAAAATTGCCTTAACATTTTACGAACTCGTGAGATCTGATCGGTTTAGGATATATCTAACTTTATGGTTTGCGTGCTTGGATTATGATCTCCGGTCGATAAAAAGCGTTTGAGCGCGGACCGGTGATCGCCGGTAATATCGGTGTCCTCGAAGTCTGAGCGAGAGCAATTGCATGTTTGTGAGCCTATCGGACGAGCAGCGCCGCTTTGTGCAGACTGTCCGCGACTTGGCGCAGAGCGAATTCCGGCCACACGCACTGCGATACATGGACGGCACCTTTCCGTGGGAAAACATGCGCGCGCTCGCCGAATTGGGCGTCCTCGGCATGGCGGTGCCGGAGGAATACGGCGGGCTGGGGCTGCCGGTGTTCGACACCGCGCTCGTCCTCGAGGAGATCGCCAAGACCTGCTATGTGACGGCAATGGCGGTGCTCGGCGAGGTCGGCGTGCAGACCCGGATCATTGCGACCTACGCGCCGGAGGAGATCAAGGCGCGCATTCTGCCGGCGGTGTGCAGCGGCGACGCCATCCTGGCGATCTGCATGACCGAGCCCGACGCCGGCACCGACGTCGCCAATTACCAGACCAATATCGACACGACCGGCAACGCGCTCCGGCTCAACGGCGTCAAGACCCTGATCAGCCGGGCCGACGAAGCGCAGATGTTCGTCGTCTTCGCCCGGGTCGACCGGCTGCCCGGCCGCGAGGGGATCGGCTGCGTCCTGGTCGAGCGGGGCACCCCCGGCTTTTCGGTCACCGGCACGTACCACACGATGGGCGGCGAGAACCTGCACGAGATCCGCTTCGAGGATTGCATTCTGCCGCCGGAGAATTTGGTGTTGCGCGAGGACGGCTTTAAGAAATTGCTGTCGGCCTTCAACACCCAGCGTTGCCTCAACCCCAGCATCTCGCTCGGCCTCGCCGAGGGGGCGCTCGAAGAGGCGGTGCGCTATGCCAAGGAGCGCAAGGCGTTCGGCCGCGCGATCGGCGAGTTTCAGGGCATGCGCTGGAAGATCGCCGAGATGTACAAGGACATCGAGGTCGGCCGCAGCATGCTCTACCGCGCCTGCGCCAGCGCCGACCCGTTCCCCGACCCGCTGTTGGCGGCGGTCGCCAAGACCTATTGCAACGAGATGGCCTTGCGCGTCACCAGCGAGGCGATCCAGGTGCATGGCGGCTATGGCTTCACCGACGAATTCCCGGTCTCGCGCTTCTGGCGCGGTGCCCGCTACGGCACCTTGGGCGGCGGCACGACCGAGACCCTGCGCGACCTGATCGGCAAGCGCGTGCTGGCCGGCCTCGATCCGGTCGACGGCATCCTCGGCCTCGGCATGTTCTGACCTTCTCCGCGTGCCCTTCGAACCGGCCGCCGCTGTCTTCAGTGAGGGGTCGCAAGAAGCTAGCGTTTCTGCGGCACGCCGCTGTTATTCTCAGGAAGTCGGCGGTATCAAAGGAATGGGAAATCGTGAAGCCAACCAGCTGGTCCAGGAGCAGATTCCGATCAGGTTGCATCACTCACTCCAATCGTCATTGCGACCCGCGGGCTTGACCCGCGGGGAAGCAATCTCGGGCCACTGAGCGCTCGATCGGTCGGGATTGCTTCGTCGAGCAAGGCGCGCCTCGCAATGACAGCACCAAATTGATCGAAATCTGCTCTAGCTGGTGGGAGGCCAGCCGATCGAGGCCGTTCCGCCCCCACCCCGGCTGGTCTCGCCGTTATTTGCAGCGAATCTGAAGCAAACCGCATCCCGCTCCCTCCCTCGTCGCGGTTGACGTGGTCGCGGCGACCGCGCGGCCGGGCCCGACCTGCCCTTGGGAAGCCGCTCGCGCCAGTCCCACGCCCCCTGTTCCCTCTGTTTTATCTGGTCGAGATCAGGCATCGGCAACTCATTCAATCGCAATCCCGCACCCGCTCACGGGCGCCGATGCCCGCGAGGGTACGATACGAATATGGCAATTACGTGATTGTCTATTTTGTCAACCCCCGCCGAGAACTCCCGCTACAATTTCGATTTCTGTCGCATATTCCATGTTCTGGAAAATTGACGATTGACGGTTGATTGAGCGCGGGACGGATGCTGCATAAGCGGCTCATATGGAAACTTAGCCGGTCCGGGTCGAGCGCCGCCGCCGCAACTCCAGCCAGTGTTGAGTCCAGACTGTGACGACGTAGACCGCGATGCCACCACCGATGACGTACAATATAAAGTTGGGAAAATAATCGGTCACAAAGTCAATAAAACTGCCAATGAAATATATCGAGGTCAAGAGGCCAATCAAACACAGAAGCATCATAAGGCCGCTAGTTGGCATCGGTTCGGTTCTTTCGCGTTACGGTGCTGCGCCGGTGCTCGGCGTGGATGCAATCGAGATCTCGGATTATGCGCAAACGGGATCAATAAGCGGTTGATGAGGGTCGAGCGGGCGGCGTCCGTCGCAGAACGATGAAAACCGGCAAGGGCGCTGCGGCGCGCCACTCAAGCTCGGCTGATCGGAGTCATCCTTTATTAATTGGTCGCCGATATTCCTTAAGTCGCCGCAGCCCTCTCGGCCCCGAAAGGATAAGCCGAAGCCCCGAAAGGATAAGCACGGAGGACTGCGGCAGTTCTCAAGTTTTCTACATCCAAAAATATAGCGAAGTCGGAAGAACAGCGATTCTGGAAAATCGTTTCAGACCGATCTTGCTTTTAGCAAATTCACAAACGCAGAACACGACACGAGCATAAACTTCGCATCCTCGAAATCGACGTCCGACTGATCGAGGAGAGAATGTCTGATGCCCCCTTGGTCGCTAGTATAACCGTAAAGCTTGCCAAAGGCGATTTTGAGAGATGGATGGAGTTTGATTCCCAATCTTTCAAGATTCTTCAGAGCGTCCCCAACTGACGCCTTTGGGTTGTTGGTAATGATACGGCACATGCTTTCGACGGCCGAAATTGCCTCCTTGATAGAATTACGATAATCAGGCGACTTCCTATCAGACAAATGCTTCAGCGCGGTGGAGATGTGGGTGGCAACTGGCTCATACTTGTCCACGAGCACCTGCGCGGCTTCAACAGCTTTGATCTCCTCGGGGGATGTGAGGCGCGTCACTCGGCTGCCGACAACGCGCCATGCGGACATTTCGCGTTGGAGACAATTGTTGCAAGCGCTTCGAAAATATTCAGATGTGAGCGCGTCTGTATCGGTCATTAAATGTCGTTCCGGGAAATTCGTCAAACAAAACTCAATAAAATCGTAAATTTCGTACCATTTTCCTTCGAAAATGCGTTTCTCTAAATAGTCAAAATACCCAATTTCATCCTCTGGCGCTTCATCCCTGCGAAGTTTGTAGTGAAATACCCAGAGGGTATCTAAGAATTTATGATTATCACCATACAAACCGTCCGACATTGGTCGGATTATCCATCCGTGGATAACATTCCAGAGGCTGTTTTTTAATGCGTTGTCCACAGAATTGATTTGGAATGCGGTTCGCGCAGGTACAATTCCCTCTCGTTCGGAGAATTTCATCTAATCCCTCACCCGATTTATTTTCATCGCCCGGCGGCATCTGCTAGTCAGGCCGTCAGCCGCGAAATCGTGCTAGGGCTGACATTGTAGGTGCGCGCGATTTGCCGGACGGCTTCGCCTTGGTCGCGGCGGCGAATCGCTTCCTGCTGCTGGTGCTGAGTGAGCTTGGGCTTGCGGCCGAGACTTTTGCCGTTTGCCTTAGCGCGCGCGCGGCCCTCCCCGGTACGGATGCGGATAAGCTCGCGCTCGAACTCGGCCAGTCCACCGAGAACTGTCAGCATCAAGCGGCCGTGTGCCGTGGTGGTGTCGGCCCATGCGTCGCCGAGTGATCGGAAACCGGCTTTCTTCTCGGTGATCGCCGCAAGGGTGTTCAACAGGTCGCGGGTTGATCGGGCCAGCCGGTCAAGCCGCGTCACCATCAGCACGTCGCCGGCGGCGATTTCGGAGAGAAGCCGGCGAAGCTGCGGCCGGTCGGTCTTGGCTCCGCTCGCTACTTCGCGGAATACCTTGCCCGCGCCGGCCTTGCGAAGCTGGCGGATTTGGGCGTCAACGCTCTGGCCGTCCGTCGAGACGCGGGCATAGCCGTAGATGGTGACAACATAGGGCTTTGCGGCGGCGCGCACTCTGGCCTTATCAGGGGGCGCGACGGCGAAGGGGTGGGGCTTCTGCATGGGTCTTTGATGCAACGGACTTGTGCAACACGCAAGTCCTTGGTCTGTCGAGGCTGCCCGGCTGTTGCACAAGTCTTAAATTGTACAACGACCGACACCAGTGGCCGAGTATGGTAATCGTCGCCCTATAGCGAGGAGAACGTCCGCAACTCCTCGCGCGCGGCCTCGGCGAAGTCCTTCAGCGGAGCGATCCCCACCCCGCTCTTCATTAGTTGGTGCAACTCGGGATCGTCTTGTTCGGCGCGGCGTAGGCGTCGGTCGTTGCGAGCATGATCTTCTCGGCACACGCGACTGTCCGCGGCGAGCACCGGACCCGCATCCTACTGATCATGGCGTAGAGGGCGATGAGCTCCTGAATGTGGTTCTGGATTGCCGAAGACGACTTCGACGCAAACTGGCCTTTACCGTCCTGCAGATTCTTCTGGCTCTTGCCTCGGGCGCAATGAAGATGGATGCGGCCATTCTCAATCGGATCACCGCTGACCCGGAAATCCTCGGAGGCAAACCGATCATCCGGGGTATGCGCGTTTCGGTCGAGCCGGTCCTGAGCCTGCGTGCCCAAGACGAGAGCGTAGAGGCTATCCTCGACGATTACCCCGAACTGGAGCCGGCGGCCATCCGGGCCTGCATCGCGTACGCGCATGCGGTGATCGGCAGTGCGCGCGCCGGCCCGTGAAGCTAACCTGGGCTCACGTGACGGTGACGGAGCGTTCCCGCGAGCGGACCGCGCTTACTCGATAACGTCGTCGGCGCGCACCGGGATTGATCCCGGGATCGTCAGGCCGAGCGTCTTCTCCGTGTTTCTCACCGACCGGGCCATGTGCTTCTGCTTTCTCAGCCGATAATCTCTGAGATCGCCCTCCTGAGCGCGGCTCGATCGGCGTCGTCGAGCGCGCCGAGCCGGCGCAAGACAAGCCGTTGTTCGAGGGTCGCGAACACCGGTTTGACAACGGAGGGTTTGAGGAGCCCCCGCGGCCTGCCAATGGCCGATCCATGCGTCGCCCAACCCGGGATTCGGCCGCAGCTGGCTGGTGATCGCCATTACGATCAGGTCGGGCCGGGCGGTGCTGTAGGCCCGGTTGCTGACGACAACCGCAGGCCGCTTCTTCGACGCCCTCTGGCTGGTGAACGGAAACGGCACCAGGACGACATCGCCGAACTCAAAGGGCATCGTAGACGTCGTCTTCGGGATTGCTCCAAATCGCGGTAAAGGCCGGAGCGCTCGCGGCAGTGGCAGCGCGGGTCAATGCCCGTTCCTGCTCGCGCAATCGGATGAAATCGACGAAATCCTCGATCTCGGCGATGCGCTCGGCCGGCAGCGCCTCGATTTTCTCGATCAGGGTCTTGCTGTCGGCGGGCATTTCTGTTCGCTCCGTGAGGCTGCTCGTCGCATTCTATCAGCCCGCAACGCGGTTACCTATTCCGCCGCCTGTTTCGTGATGCGCCGCGCCAGGATCGATTCGGGGATCGTCAGGCCGAGCGTCTTTGCCGTAGGTCGCCCTGCCGCCGGCCCCGCCGTGCCGCGGCGGGCCTTCAATCCATCAGTAAGCCACCGGAAAGATTGATCGATTCGCCGGTCATATAGGACGATTCGTTGGAGGCGAGAAAGGCGGCGACGCGCGCCACGTCTTTCGGCACCGAAACGCGCCCGATCGGGATCGACTTCTCCCGCTCCGCGGTTTCGGGAAGCCCGTATTGCCGCTGCTGCGCCTCGATCGCGGTGCGCATCGCAGTGTCGACGACAATCCCCGGGCAGATCGCGTTGACCCGGATGTCGTGCGGCGCCATCTCGCGCGCCAAAGCCTGGGTCAGGCCAATGACAGCAAATTTACTGGCGCTGTAGCCTGCGAAATAAGCATTGCCGGTCTTGCCGGCCCACGAGGCGAGGTTGACGATCGAGCCCGAGCGGCGCGCGATCATGTGCGGCAGCACGGCGCGGCTGACAATGAACACGCCTTCGACATTCACCCGCAACATCGCCTGCAATGCGCCGAGCGGCATCTCCAGCGCCGGCCCCATCCAGGCCACTCCGGCATTGTTGACCAGCAGATCGATCTGCCCGAGACGCGCCAGGACGGTCTCGACGGCACGACCGACCTCGTCTTCGGAGGTCACATCAGCCGCCACGGCGAGACCGCCCATTTCCGCCCCAATGGCCTCAGCGGCTGCGCCGTCGCGGTCGAGCACGGCAATCGCCATACCCTCGCGCGTCAGGCGCCGCGCGATTGCGCGTCCGATGCCGCCGCCCGCACCGGTGACCAGCCCGACCCGCCCATTCAGCGCATACATAATCTCACTGCATCCCCAGCCGCTTGGAGGCGATGCGAGCGCCTTCGGCGAGCGATTTGAGCTTGGCCCAGACGACGTCCTCCGCGACCCGGCCCATTCCGGCCGAGGTGTCGAACCCGCAATCGGTGCCGGCCATGACGCGATACGGATCGCCGACCGCCTCCGCGAGACGTTCCAGCCGATCGGCGACGGCTTCGGGGTGCTCGACGAAATTGGTCAGACTGTCGATTACCCCGCCGATGATGATCTGGTCGTCGGCGAGCGGCAATTTTTCGAACACGCGGTATTCATGGGCATGCCGCGGATTGGCGAAGGGGAAGAAGAAGGCGCCTACATTGGCCTGTTTGATGACCGGCAAGATGTCGGCCAGCGGCACGTCGCAATCGTGCGGGCCCTCGTAGTTGCCCCAGCAGACATGCAGCCGAACGCTGTCGCGCGGGATGTTTTCCAACGCCTTGTTGATCGTCGCGACGACCCGCTCGACAAATCCGAGGAAATCGCCGAGTGGGCGGTCCTGATACGAGAGGTGGCGCTCGAGTGCCAAATCGGGGCAATCGAGCTGCAACAGGAATCCGTGGCGGATGACCGCCTCGTACTCCGGCTTGAGTGCCGCTCCGAGCGCGTGGAGATAGGCCTCCTCGGTGTCGTAATGCTCGTTCTTCATCGCTCCGGCGATGATCCCCGGCGACGGCGCGGTCACGAACGGCTCGACGAAATGCGTGTCTGTCTCGTCGAGGGCCGTCCGAAGATCGGTGCATTCGGCGTCGATCGCCGCGGTCCCGAGGTAGCGAACCTCGCCGATCGCCTTAGGCGGGCCCATGTTGCTGACCGCCTCCCTGGCGGCGAGCTGTTGTTCCATCATTGCCTTGAAGACCGGATAGCGCAGGGCATCGGCCCTCGTCCGGCGCTGCCACGAGCCGCCAAAGCCGCTCATGCGGTGGCGGATGTGGAGGAAGAAGCCCTCGCGCTGCTGTTCGCCGTTGTTGCCGATGTCGACCCCCGCCTCGGCCTGCTTGCGCAGGACCGAACGCAACGCCTCTTGGCCAAGTTTGTCGATATCGGCGGCGTCGACCGATTCTCCTTTCGCTCGGCGCACATAAAGACGCGTCAGCTCCGGCGGGCGCGGCAGGCTGCCGGTATGTGTTGTCAGGATGCGGTCTTCGCTGCGGCGCATTGTCACTCCTTTTTGGCTGAATCCCTAGGTTTCCCGAGTGTAGCGCGAAACTGGCGCGCGGCGAACGGTGCGATTGAGAATAAGATCGCTTGTCGTGTTGCGGTGTTTTTCGTAGGTTACAACTCTTCGTCGCAACAACTGAAAGGAGGTGATCCTGTGTCTATACCTAAACCGCGGTCATCCGCTGCCGTGACCAGGATCCCCACTCAGCTGGAGGTCCTCGCCTGAGGGCGACGGCTCGCGGCCGTGATTGGCCGCCGGTTATCGGTTAACGGAAAGGCCGCCCCTCGGGGCGGCCTTTCTCATTGGCCCAGGTTGCCATCGGGCCTAACATCGTCAAAGCCTCTGCCGATCGAGGAGCGACTGCCATGCCCGACACCCTGACGACGAATTCGCCGATCATCGCCGCCTATCGCGCCGCGACGCCGGGTTCGGCCGCCGCCTCCGAGAAGGCGAGCCGGCTCTTCCCCAGCGGCGTTACCCATGATTCGCGCTATATCGAGCCCTACGGGCTTTATGTTACGCGCGCGCAGGGGCCGCGGAAATGGGATGTCGACGGCAATTGCTATATCGACTATTTCGGTGGCCACGGCGCGCTGCTGCTTGGCCACGGCCATCCCAAGGTCGTCGAGGCGGTCAAGCAGCAGATCGAGCGCGGCACCCATTTCGGCGCCTCGCACGAAACCGAGATCGCCTGGGCGGAGTGGGTCCTGAAGCTCGTCCCCTCGGCCGAGCGCGTGCGGTTCACCTCGTCGGGCACCGAGGCGACCCTGATGGCCGTGCGGCTCGCCCGCGCCTTCACGGGCAAGTCGAAGCTGATCCGCTTCAAACATCACTTCCACGGCTGGCACGATCACATGACGTCGGGCTATGCGAGCCATTTCGACGGCAGCCCGACGCCGGGCGTCCTGTCGGGGGTCGCCGGCGGTCTTGTGCTGGCGGAGCAGAACGACGCCGAGGGGCTCGCCCGCCTGCTCGAAGCGAATGGCGACATTGCCGCCGCGATCATCGAGCCGACCGGCGCCCACGGCGCACAGCTGCCGATCGATCCGAAATTCCTGACCGCTCTGCGCGAATTGACCAAGCAGCACGGCGTGGTGCTGATCTTCGACGAGGTCGTTACCGGCTTTCGCGTTTCGCCGGGCGGCGCACAGGCCGAATACGGCATCCGGCCGGATCTGACGACGCTGGCAAAGATCCTCGCCGGCGGGTTGCCGGGCGGCGCAGTCGCCGGCCGCAAGGACATCCTCGACCTGCTCGACTTTCAGGTCACCAAGGCTTCCGACCGTGAGAAGATTTCTCATCAGGGCACATTCAACGCCAATCCGCTCTCGGCCGCCGCTGGGGTCGCAGCGCTCGAAATCGTCGGCACAACCGATGCGTGCGCCCGCGCTAATCGCTACTCTGATACCCTGTGTCGCCGGATCAACGAGGTCTTTGAAGAAGAACACGTCCCGTGGGCTGCCTACCGCATGTTTTCGAATTTCCACATCTTCACCAACCCCGACCACCGAGTGATCGTCCCGACCCGCTTCGACCCGTTGGCTGAGCCGGCCGAGACCCTCGCTGGCAATCGGCAGGCCGGGGTGGTGCACAAATTGCGGCTGGCGATGATGACCAGCGGGGTCGACTTCAACGGCAGTCCAGGCGGCATCACCTCCGCCACCCACGGCGACGCCGAGATCGAGGACACCGTGAAGGCGCTGCGCAACACTGTGCGCATGCTGAAACAGGAAGGCGAGATTTAGTCCTTAGCTGCATTCAGCCGGTAGGGCGGAAAAGCGAAAGCGCATTGCGCCGGCTCCGTCGCGGCATTCCCGGGCGTTTCAGCAGCAGATGGCGGAGGGCGCTACGCTTTTCCGCCCTACCCAGCTGCCGTGCAGCAAGCCGATGACACCCCCTTGACGGGCTTGGCCAATGCCGTAAGGTTCCGGAGCAAGCATCGGTCGACTTAGTGCGGCGGCGATGCTCACCTTCGGTGTCGCGGACCTCATTCGGCAATCAGCGCCGAATTTGATCTGCGCCAACGACTGACCCGGTGCGCCGACGTTGACCGGGGTACAATAAACGGGAGGAACTGATGAAAAGCTTATTTGTAAGCTTGGCATTGACCATGGTGCTGGCTTCTGTGCCGATCCAACGCGCCAATGCTCAGGGGGCGCCGGAGTGGATGAAACAGACGTTTCCCGAGGAGGCCTTGAACGCTGCCTTGGAGGAACAGAAGGCGGTCATGAATCCTAAGGGAGCCTTGGACGGCAAAACGAAGCAGTTGATTGCGCTTGGGGTGGCGGCGCAAATCCCATGCCAATATTGCGTTTACGGTCACACTGCTATGGCCAAAAAGCTTGGCGCGACCGACGCGCAGATCAAAGAGGCCATAGCCGCAGCCGCGCTCACGCGAAAAAATAGCACGGTGCTTAACGGCACGGCTTACGACTTCGAAAGCTTCAAGAAGCAGATCGACGCCGCAGTCGCCACCCAATAACATCGCGCCAGCCGATGCGCCGCGCTTGCGATTGTCGGGGGTGCGGCGCACGCCCCCATCTCTCTTGGCCCTCTGGGCCGAGACCGAATAGCTCCGCGTGTTTTTATCCGACATTCCCCAGATTCTCGGGTCCTTGAGGGCTACGGTCTCGCTTTTGGGCCGCCGGCGCAACAAGCGTCGACCATGACGGCTGGTCTGGGCAGCGAAATCCGAGCGTCGCCTGCCGCGCGGCGCCAGAACGTGCTGCTTTACCTCCGTCAAGGCGTACCTCTCGCCTCCAGGTCTGCGCCTCTCGACCCCAAAAGCCCTTCACGCTGGTGCCGGCGGCGCCCGCAACCGGGCGCCGGACAATTCGGGACGCCGCAGGCCCGCGACCAAATGCTCGAAGGGCTGAAAAAGGCCGGGTTTCATTGAGCCCGGGCGGTTCGCGCGAAACCGCTAAAATTAGCGGAGATACCACTATAAATTAACCATTGACCCCGCTAAGCTCGTAATGCGCGAGCGGCGGAGCAAAGATGGCGGATGCGGCGCTTGCGGGCGGAAGGACCGGCCCGCTGTCGGAATGGCGCGCCCGGCTTTTCGGCGGCCTTGCCGACAGGCTCGCCGCCGAAGGTGAGCGGCGCCTCTTATGGCTGCTGGTTTTTTTCGGCGGCGGTATTCGGCATTTACTTCGTCCTAAAGGTCGAGCCACCGTTGTGGCCCGGTATTGCCGCGGCGGTCGCGGGTGCCGCAGCGGCCTGGGCATTGCGCATTTATCCCGCATGGCGCGAAGTGATGCTGGCGTTCACCGCCCTCGCCGCCGGCTTTGCGCTAATGCGGGAGACCGCCTGGGAGCGCAACACGCCGATGCTGCAGCGCCACCTCGGGCCGATCGCCGTCACCGGGCGGGTCGTCGATATCGACCTGATGGAGAAGGGCTGGCGGATCATCATCGAGGCCGATCCGTTGCCCGGGCTCGATACCGCCGACCAACCGCGACGTCTGCGCCTGCATATCCCGCCGAGCAGCGACGAACTCAATCCGGGCGACCGCGTCAGCCTCAAGGCGATGCTCTATCCGGTGCCCGCGCAGATCTTGCCGGGTGGGCGCGACTTCCAGCGCGAGCTTTATTTCGCCGGCATCGGCGGGGTCGGGTACACCTTTGGCGGCGCGCATTGGGTCGCCGGCCCGGAGACCGAAGGCGGGTGGCGCGAGAGCCTGCGGCAGCTTCGTACCGAAATGACGCGGCGGATCGCCACCGTCCTTCCTGGCTCGACCGGCGGCGTGGCTTCGGCGCTGATTACCGGTAAACGCGGCGCGATCACAGAAGAGGTCAAACAAGCCTTTCGTGATACCGGTCTGTCGCATCTGCTGGCCATCGCCGGCTTGCATCTCGGGCTCGTCGGCGCGTTTGTGTTCTTCGCCGCGCGTGGCGGATTGGCGCTGATCCCGCCGATCGCGTTGCGATATCCGATCAAGAAAATCGCCGCTTGCACCACGCTCTTTGTGCTCGCCTGCTATCTGCTGCTCTCGGGCGCCGCTATCCCGACGCAGCGGGCCTTTGTCATGAACGGCCTCGTCTTCGGCGCGATCATCATCGATCGGCTGCGGATCTCGATGCGAGTCTGCGCAATTGCCGCCATGGTCGTGCTCGTCATCGACCCCTCCATCCTCGTCGGGGTGAGCTTTCAGATGTCATTCGGCGCGGTTGTCGCGCTGATTGCCGTGTACGAGACCTATGGTGAGCGACTCGGCCGGCTGCTGCACAGCCGCTCGGTATCGGGAAAGGTGCTGGCTTATTGCGGTGGTGTGGCGGTTACGACCGTGGTCGCGACATTGGGCACCTACCCCTATTCGATCTACCATTTCCACCATCTGGCGCTTTATTCGCCACTGGCCAATGTCATCGCAGTCCCACTGAGCGCGATGTGGACACTGCCCTGGGGTGTCGTGACTTGCCTGTTGATGCCGTTCGGCCTCGAGGGGTTGGCGCTGGTGCCGATGGGCTGGGGGATCGACATCTCGATTGAGTCAATTCCTTTCGAGGCGTAAACCCTTTCGGCATGCCATCCGGTCAAAGGGAGAACCCTTATGCTTGCCCCCACCTTCGATGTGGTCGAAGCAATCAGCTACAGGCGTTTCTCAAGCGGCAGACAGGGCAAAGGCAACAGCGTCTCACGTCAGAATGACCTCGAAGCGAAATACGCCAGCGTCCATGGGCTTCGCATAATGGACACCTACCTCGATGCCGGGGTTAGCGCCTATGATGGAACGAATGGTGATCTCGGGGATTTGCGGCGGCTGCTGAATGCGGCTCAAGCCAGAAAGTTTCCGCACGGCACACCGTTACTCGTCGAGTCGCTAGACAGGCTGAGCCGGAGAGTTGCATGGCGGGCGCACCGATTGTTCTCAGACCTGATCCTTGCCGGTCTGGTGATCGTCACGGTAGGTGATGAACAGGTCTATTCGGAAAAAAGCCTCGACGAAGATCCAATGCGTTTCATGATGTCGATTGCCATCATGATTCGCTCGAATGACGAGTTTAGGATCAAGAGT